>NZ_JRXE01000013.1:38397-139128 GCF_001267535.1 Winslowiella iniecta
GAACTGGGTAGCCGAAAAGGATTTGTTGCACAGGGTCATCAGCAGCGCAACGAAAGCTGCGGTTCCCATACCGCCACAGAGATTCTCAACAAATACCGCGCTGGCCATGCTGAGCATCTGTTTATCGGTGACAGACAGTATCCAGTAACCGAGATTTGACACCGCCTGCAACATGCCAAACCACATCAAGGCGCGAAACAGCGTCAGGCGCTGCATCAGCACGCCGCCGTACAGCGCACCGATAATTGTTGCCAGCAGGCCGAGAGTTTTATTCACCAGCCCGACCTCACCGGCATCAAAGCCGACGCCGCGAATCAGGAAGGTGGTGGTCAGACTGGCGGCAAATGCATCGCCGAGCTTGTACAACACGATTAAGGAAAGAATCAGCCAGGCATTATTGCGGTTAAAGAAGTCGCGCAGCGGTGCCATGACTGCCTGCTCAAGAGTGCGTGGCTTGGGAATGGCATCGGTCGGCTCTTTGGCGCACAGGGTGGCAATTACCCCTGGTATCATCATCAGCGCCATCAGCCAGTAAGTGGCCTGCCAGCCGAGATAGCGATCGGCCAGCCACAGTGCCAGCCCGCCAGATACCAGCATGGCCAGCCGATAACCTAATACCGTAATCGCCGCGCCGCTGCCGCGCTCTTCCGGCGGCAGCACATCGGTTTTCCACGCATCGAAAACAATATCTTGCGAGGCGGAGCAGAAAGCCACCAGTACCGCCAGCGCAGCCAGCAGCGTCAGGTTACGCGACGGATCCATAAAGCCCATCGCCACAATCCCGACGATTAACAACAGCTGCGAAATCAATAACCAGCCGCGACGACGGCCGAGGAATGGCGGCGTGTAGCGGTCCATCATTGGCGACCAGAGAAACTTAAACACATAGGCCTGGCCGACGAGAGAAAAGAAACCGATGGTTTTCAGATCGACATTTTCAACCGTCATCCATGCCTGCAGGGTGCCTGAGGTTAATGCAAGGGGTAAACCGGAGGCGAAACCCAGCAGCAGCAGGAGTGCGGCGTTACGTTGAGTGAAAATGCGAAGGTAGTTATTGCCCATAGAATCTCTGTGCCATATGCCGGTTGGGCTGGCGGCAACGCCGCAGGAAATCATCATCAGGGCGACAAAATTGCCGCCCCAGTGAAAATATCAAAATGGGTAGCGTGATTGCCACCCGTTTTTGATTAGCGAGCGTTTTGTTTAATAAAGGTATGGATACTGGTGTCTTGCGCCATATCTGAAATCACGTCGCCAAGCGTTGCGTTAACCGCCTTGGTGATTTTTTCATTGTTAGCGTTAAAGGCACCTTCAACACTGTAGGTCTGGCGATAGTTTTTCACCTGTTTGTTGCCGTTTTTCGCCGTAGCGATAATGGAGATGTCGGCTTTCGTGGTGATGCTGTAACGCACGTTACCCTGGGTAACGTCGGCATACAGGTTATTAACGATGATTTGTAGATCCACCGCGCCGTTAGGGCCAATCATATAGCCACGAGCGCCCATCTGTTTCTCAAGCACTTCCTGTAACAGGAAGCGAAGGTCGCGGGATGGGGTCAGCGTCACCAGCTGACCATCACGATTCACTTTTGCCAGTGCCTGGTCGCTACGTTGATCGGCACCGTTAATGCTGACCGTGATGCCCATCAGACTGGGGTCCTGTTGTGGCAGATCGATCTTCGGTGAAACGTTTAAAGTGTTGCTGTTGTTGGCACAGCCAGCCAGAATAAAGACGGCCAGCAGCGGAAATAATAATTTTTTTAACATGCTTATTTTCTCGTTCGCGTAAGTTGTATTGCTGACAAAACGTCGGCCATCATATCACTGGCAGGCGCGGAGGGAAGCCCTGAGAGGGCGTAAATTCATCAGCTTGCGGTATTTTAAGACTTCGCGAAGGGCAAGGGGTTCAGCGAAGCGGTGCCACCTGATGGTGCAGCGAAGCGCCGGAACCTGCCTTGTTCGCTGGCTGAGAAAATAACAGCTTAGGAAATATTCATCGCGAAACCGCGGGTTGGGTAAAAAACCGACTATTATTTAAAGAGATGGGGCGCAGCTCGCTGCCGTAGAGGAGTGTAGTTATGATTCGCGGACAAATAGAAGAAAAGTTACGCACGGCGTTTAATCCAGTTCATCTGGAGGTCAACGACGAAAGTTACCGTCATAACGTGCCAGCCGGTTCGGAAAGTCACTTCAAAGTGATTATTGTCAGTGACAGCTTTACCAACCAACGCTTCCTGATGCGGCATCGCGCCATTTATGGTGTGTTAGCCGATGAGTTAGCGGGCAGTGTGCATGCGCTGGCGTTACATACATATACCGTAAAAGAGTGGGAAGGGTTGCAGGATACTGTTCCGGCATCACCTAATTGTCGTGGTGCCGGTACCCTGGCCTGATTTCAGGGATGATGAGTAAAAAAACGGCCTGCGGGCCGTTTTGTCGTTTTGGCGATTACCCGCGGCGATTGAACAATAATTTGCGATTTGTAGCGGAATTTGTAAAAAACGGCGCCTTTGAGGCGGTTTTGCGTTCTCGACTCAGTCCGGCGATGTCGCTATAATGCTGCGTCTATTTTTCCGGAATGTCTTCGGGACGCTTCTGGTAACAGGGAATTCGGTTCTGAGCAACAGAGGCCGTCCCGGTTGTTAGAGAGCGCACAGTATCGCCTGCTGCGGTTTTGTGTGCTGTCTGAAGTTGACCGAGCACGTGATTTTTTTTGAGGTAACAAGATGCAAGTTTCAGTAGAAACCACTCAGGGCCTGGGCCGTCGCGTTACGATTACTGTCGCTGCTGACAGCATCGAGAGCGCTGTTAAAAAAGAGCTGGTCGACGTGGCTAAAAAAGTACGTATCGATGGCTTCCGTAAAGGCAAAGTGCCGATGACCGTTGTTGCACAGCGTTACGGTGCTTCTGTTCGCCAGGATGTGCTGGGCGAACTGATGCAGCGCAACTTCGTTGACGCGATCATCAAAGAAAAAATTAACCCGGCTGGCGCACCTAACTACGTGCCAGGCGAGTACAAAGTGGGTGAAGACTTCACTTTCGCTGCAGAATTCGAAGTGTACCCGGAAGTTGAGCTGAAAGGTCTGGAAGCTATCGAAGTTGAGAAGCCGGTTGTTGAAGTGACCGACGCTGACGTCGATACCATGCTGGACACCCTGCGTAAGCAGCAGGCGACCTGGAAAGAGACCGATGCTGCTGCGACTGCTGAAGATCGCGCAACTATCGATTTCACCGGTTCTGTCGACGGTGAAGAGTTCGAAGGCGGCAAAGCGTCTGACTTCGTACTGGCAATGGGCCAGGGTCGTATGATCCCAGGTTTCGAAGAAGTTGTTGTTGGCCATAAAGCTGGCGAAACGTTCACCATCGACGTTAACTTCCCGGACGATTACCACGCTGAAAATCTGAAAGGTAAAGCAGCGAAGTTCGAGATCGTGCTGAAGAAAGTTGAAGAGCGCGAACTGCCAGAATTCACCGAAGAGTTCATCAAGCGTTTCGGCGTTGAAGATGGCTCTGTGGAAGGTCTGCGTGCCGAAGTACGTAAAAACATGGATCGCGAGCTGAAAGGCGCAGTGCGTAACCGTGTGAAAACGCAGGCAATCGACGGCCTGGTTAACGCCAATGAAATCGACGTTCCGGCAGCACTGATTGACAGCGAAATCGACGTTCTGCGTCGTCAGGCTGCACAGCGTTTCGGTGGCAACGAGAAACAAGCGTTTGAATTACCACGTGAACTGTTTGAAGAGCAGGCAAAACGTCGCGTAGTGGTTGGTTTGTTGCTGGGCGAAGTGATTCGTACCCATGAGCTGAAAGCTGACGAAGACCGCGTTAATGCGCTGATCGAAGAGATGGCTTCTGCGTATGAAGATCCGCAGGAAGTAATCGAGTTCTACAGCAAAAACAATGAGCTGATGAACAACATGCGTAACGTTGCTCTGGAAGAACAAGCGGTTGAAGCGGTTCTGGCTAAAGCAAAAGTGACTGAAAAAGAGACTGGCTTCCAGGATCTGATGAATCAGACTGCTTCTGCCTGATTCGAATTTCCGTCAATAAGTTAAGCCCGCAGCCGCAAGGTTGCGGGCTTTTTCTTTACTCTTTTCTGGCAAACGTCACCTTTTAACGGTTATTTGCTTAATTAAGCGACGAATTATCGTCTATGCTGTTTTTCCTGGTTAGCGATTGATGAAAACGTTGTTATGCTTGAAATACCAGGGCAGCATCCCCAGATAGTTTATGCATAACCCGTAATTGTAGCGCTGGCTGATTGACCGTCCGGATGGCGTCGGCGAGTGACTCTCGGGAATCTTCGTATTCCCCGACTCACTCTAGTAGAATCGGTACAGAGTGTTGCCAAATGAAATTTATCCAGGAGACGGTAATGTCATACAGTGGCGAACGTGAACAAACTGCACCTCATATGGCTTTAGTGCCAATGGTGGTCGAACAAACTTCGCGCGGAGAGCGTTCTTACGACATCTTTTCGCGCCTGCTGAAAGAGCGCATTATTTTCCTTACCGGTCAGGTTGAGGATCATATGGCGAACTTGATTGTCGCGCAGATGCTGTTTCTTGAAGCGGAAAACCCGGAAAAAGACATCCATCTCTATATTAACTCTCCTGGTGGCGTCATTACCGCAGGTATGTCGATTTACGACACCATGAAATTTATTAAGCCGGACGTCAGCACCATCTGTATGGGCCAGGCCTGCTCCATGGGCGCGTTCCTGCTGACCGCTGGCGCAAAAGGTAAGCGTTACTGCCTGCCAAATTCGCGCGTGATGATTCACCAGCCGTTAGGCGGTTATCAGGGCCAGGCGACCGACATTGAGATTCATGCGCGTGAAATTCTGAAAGTGAAACAGCGTATGAACCAGTTGATGGCCGAACATACGGGCAAAACTCTCGAAGAAATCGAGAGAGACACCGAACGCGATCGTTTCCTCTCCGCGAGTGAAGCTGTAGAGTATGGTTTAGTCGATTCCATCCTGACGCATCGCGAATAAGGCTCAAATCCGCTGGTCGAGCTATAGTTAGTGAAACCAGCGGCAGGAGTTGCAATATCGAGGGCAGCGCGAGGCGTTGTCATCGCCGCCAAGCATGCGGACGAATAAAAGAAGAGGTTAACTGATGACAGATAAGCGCAAAGACGGTTCAGGAAAGCTGCTGTACTGCTCTTTTTGCGGCAAAAGCCAGCATGAAGTGCGCAAGCTGATTGCCGGGCCGTCAGTGTATATCTGCGATGAGTGTGTCGATCTGTGTAATGACATCATTCGCGAAGAGATTAAAGAAGTGGCCCCGCATCGTGAGCGCAGTGCGCTGCCAACGCCGCACGAAATCCGCCATCACCTCGATGATTATGTTATCGGTCAGGAGAAGGCGAAAAAGGTGCTGGCCGTTGCGGTCTACAACCACTACAAGCGCCTGCGCAATGGCGATACCAGCAATGGTATCGAATTGGGCAAAAGTAACATTCTGCTGATCGGTCCTACTGGTAGCGGTAAAACGCTGTTGGCAGAAACCTTAGCGCGTCTGTTAGATGTGCCATTTACCATGGCCGATGCCACCACCCTGACCGAAGCCGGTTATGTGGGTGAGGACGTCGAAAATATCATTCAGAAACTGTTGCAGAAGTGCGACTACGACGTGCAGAAAGCTCAGCGCGGTATCGTTTACATCGATGAGATTGATAAAATCTCACGTAAGTCGGATAACCCGTCAATTACACGTGATGTTTCCGGTGAAGGCGTGCAGCAGGCGTTACTGAAGCTGATCGAAGGGACGGTTGCCGCGGTACCACCGCAGGGTGGACGTAAACATCCGCAGCAAGAGTTCCTGCAGGTCGACACCTCGAAGATCCTGTTTATCTGTGGCGGCGCGTTTGCCGGCCTCGATAAAGTGATCGCTCAGCGTGTTGAAACCGGCTCCGGTATTGGTTTTGGCGCTACGGTAAAAGGTAAATCGCAGAAAGCCACCGAAGGCCAGCTGCTTGAGCAGGTGGAACCGGAAGATCTGATCAAGTTTGGTCTGATTCCTGAGTTTATTGGTCGTCTGCCAGTCGTGGCAACGCTGAATGAACTGAGTGAAGAAGCACTGATCCAGATTCTGCGTGAGCCGAAGAACGCGCTGACCAAACAGTACCAGGCGCTGTTTAACCTGGAAGGCGTGGAACTGGAGTTCCGTGACGAGGCGTTAACGGCTATTGCCAAAAAAGCCATGTCACGTAAAACCGGTGCGCGTGGTCTGCGTTCTATCGTCGAAGGTGCGTTGCTGAATACCATGTACGATCTGCCTTCAATGGATGACGTGGAGAAAGTGGTGATTGATGAATCAGTGATCGATGAGCAAACCGATCCGATGCTGATTTACGGCAAGCCGGAAGCGCAACAAGCTTCTGGCGAATAAATAACCAAATCAATCCAGTCAGTTATCTAAAAAGGGGAAAATTCTTTCCCCTTTTGTTTTTCTCTCCAGCTTTACATTGAATGTCTGACATTCATCCCCATATACTCAAATACCTGTGGGTTGACTGCACTTTCACTGCATTATGCGGTTCCCATCACCCTGGCGGACATTAAACTAAGAGAGAGCTCTATGAATCCTGAGCGTTCTGAACGCATTGAAATCCCTGTGTTGCCTCTGCGCGACGTAGTGGTTTATCCGCACATGGTAATTCCGTTGTTTGTAGGTCGGGAAAAATCGATTCGGTGCCTCGAAGCCGCCATGGATCACGATAAAAAGATCATGCTGGTTGCACAGAAAGAGGCTTCAACGGATGAACCTGGCATTAACGATCTCTTCTCGGTAGGGACCGTTGCCTCCATTTTGCAAATGCTGAAGCTGCCAGATGGCACGGTAAAAGTGCTGGTGGAAGGCTTGCAGCGTGCGCATATCACGACTCTGGCCGATAACGGTGACCACTTTACTGCTCAGGCGGAATATCTGGTTTCACCAGAAATCGAAGAGCGTGAGCAGGAAGTACTGGTACGCACGGCGATTAATCAGTTTGAAGGCTACATCAAACTGAACAAAAAGATTCCACCAGAAGTCCTGACGTCGCTGAACAGCATCGACGACGCAGCACGTCTGGCCGATACCGTTGCCGCGCATATGCCACTGAAGCTGGCGGATAAGCAGTCGGTGCTGGAGATGTCAGACGTTAACGAACGTCTGGAATATCTGATGGCGATGATGGAATCTGAAATTGACCTGTTGCAGGTAGAAAAACGCATCCGCAACCGCGTCAAAAAACAGATGGAAAAAAGTCAGCGTGAGTACTATCTGAATGAGCAGATGAAGGCGATTCAGAAAGAACTGGGCGAAATGGATGACGCGCCTGACGAAAACGAAGCATTGAAGCGCAAAATCGATGCGGCAAAAATGCCGAAAGAAGCGCGGGATAAAACCGAAGCTGAGCTGCAGAAGCTGAAAATGATGTCGCCGATGTCAGCAGAAGCCACCGTGGTGCGCGGCTATATTGACTGGATGGTTCAGGTTCCGTGGAATGCGCGCAGCAAGGTGAAGAAAGACCTGCGTAAAGCGCAGGAGACGCTGGATACCGACCACTTTGGTCTGGAGCGCGTTAAAGACCGTATTCTCGAATATTTAGCCGTACAGAGCCGCGTCAGCAAAATTAAAGGGCCGATTCTGTGTCTGGTGGGGCCGCCGGGTGTCGGTAAAACCTCACTGGGGCAGTCGATTGCCAAAGCGACCGGGCGTAAATATGTGCGAATGGCGCTGGGTGGTGTGCGTGATGAAGCGGAAATCCGTGGTCACCGCCGGACCTATATCGGTTCTATGCCAGGCAAACTAATCCAGAAAATGGCGAAAGTCGGCGTGAAAAACCCACTTTTCCTGCTGGATGAGATCGACAAAATGTCATCTGATATGCGCGGCGATCCGGCTTCCGCTCTGCTGGAAGTGTTGGATCCTGAGCAGAACATCGCGTTTAACGATCACTATCTGGAAGTGGATTACGATCTCTCCGATGTGATGTTTGTCGCGACGTCAAACTCGATGAACATTCCGGCTCCGCTGCTGGACCGTATGGAAGTGATTCGTCTGTCGGGTTATACCGAAGATGAAAAACTGAATATTGCCAAACAGCATCTGCTGCCGAAGCAGATTGAGCGTAATGCGCTGAAGAAAAATGAAATTTCGGTGGATGACAGCGCTATCGTCGGCATTATCCGCTACTACACCCGCGAAGCCGGGGTGCGTAGCCTGGAACGTGAACTGTCGAAACTGTGCCGCAAAGCAGTAAAAGCGCTGCTGATGGATAAAGCCGTTAAGCACATTGAAATTAATGGCGACAACCTGAAGGATTTCCTTGGCGTTCAGCGCTTTGATTATGGCCGCGCAGACAGTGAAAACCGCGTGGGTCAGGTGACTGGCCTGGCATGGACGGAAGTGGGCGGCGATCTGCTGACTATCGAAACCGCCTGTGTGCCGGGTAAAGGCAAACTGACCTATACGGGTTCACTCGGTGAAGTGATGCAGGAGTCGATTCAGGCGGCATTAACGGTGGTACGCGCACGTGCGGAGAAACTGGGCATTAACGGTGACTTCTACGAAAAACGCGATATTCACGTACACGTGCCGGAAGGCGCAACGCCGAAAGATGGCCCGAGCGCCGGTATTGCGATGTGTACCGCGCTGGTTTCTTGCCTGACTGGTAATCCGGTACGTGCCGATGTGGCGATGACCGGCGAGATCACCCTGCGTGGTCAGGTGCTGCCGATTGGTGGCCTGAAAGAGAAACTGCTGGCAGCACACCGTGGCGGTATCAAAACCGTGCTGATTCCGGATGAAAACAAGCGCGATCTGGAAGAGATTCCGGATAACGTTATTGCCGATCTGGACATTCATCCGGTGAAGCGCATCGAGGAAGTGCTGGCGCTGGCGTTACAAAATGCCCCATACGGCATGCAGGTTGCCACTGCAAAATAGTGATTTAAGGCAAAAAGCGTCTGAAAGTGTCGCTGGCGAGTCAAATCGGGCTTGCCAGCTTTTTTTTGACTCGCTAATTTAGAGAGCTGCTGAGCTAACAACGTTAAAGATTAAACATTGTTTCAGCACTTAAGGCTTGATATAACTTGCTGCGCGATCGTGCAGGGCGGGATGCTCGGGTACGATGTGAATAATAAAAGAGGGGATGAATAGAGTGAATAAGTCACAGTTGATCGACAAAATTGCTGCGGATGCTGACATTTCTAAAGCTGCAGCTGGACGTGTATTAGATGCTTTTATGGGTTCCGTTTCCGATACTCTGAAAGCCGGTGAAGAAGTCGCGCTGGTTGGTTTTGGTACTTTCTCTGTTCGTGAGCGTTCAGAGCGTACTGGCCGCAACCCACAGACGGGTAAAGAGATCACCATTCCAGCGGGTAAAGTACCAGGCTTCCGTGCCGGTAAAGCGCTGAAAGACGCGGTTAACTAATGGCGGTTAACCCTCCATTGAAGCAATTTCTTCGGTGGATTGAGGACTGACAAAGCGTTCTCATGTAACATAAGGGCACATCAGGTGATTGATGTGCCTTTTTTTATCGTTATCTGTGACAAACGCTGTTTGCGCGTGTCAAAACCTGGCCGAATGCTGCAGGCCTGAAGTGCAGCAGCGTGGAACCCCCGCGAGGATGCGGGATGAAAACGTAGGGTTTACATTCACACTACAGCGGAGTGTTGGCATACCATGATGGACAATTTACGCGCGGCGTCGAACCATGTCGTGCTCAAAATTATTTTGGGTCTGATTATCCTGTCATTCGTGCTGACCGGAGTCGGCGACTTTTTGATTGGCGGTAACGGCGATTACGCCGCTAAAGTTAACGGTCAGGAAATCAGCCGATCGCAATTAGAACGCGCTTTTTCCAGCGAACGTAGCCGTCAGCAGCAGATGCTGGGCGAGCAGTTCTCTCAGCTGGCCAGTAATGAAGGCTACATGCAGCAGATGCGTCAGCAGGCGCTGTCTCAACTGGTAGACGAAGTGTTGCTGGATCAATACGCCAAAGAACTGAAGCTGGGCATCAGTGATGACCAAATCAAACAGGCAATTTTCGAACAACCGGCATTCCAGACCGATGGTAAATTCGACAATGCCAAATATCAGGCGCTGATCGGCAATATGGGCTTTAGCGCCGATCAGTACGCAGAAGCACTGCGCAAGCAGCTGACCACTCAGCAGCTGGTGAAGGCCGTGGCCGGTACCGATTTTATGCTGGGCAGTGAGTCAGACGCGCTGGCAGCGCTGGTCTCGCAGGAGCGCCTGGTGCGCAGCGCGACCCTCGACGTTAATCAGCTGGCGGCGAAACAGACGGTCAGTGACGAAGAGAGCAAAAACTACTACCAGCAGAATCAAAACAGCTTTATGGCTCCAGAGCAGTTCCGTGTCAGCTATATCAAGCTGGATGCGGCGAGCATGCAAGAGTCGGTCAGCGACAGCGAAATTCAGAGCTGGTATGACGAACATAAAGCCGATTACGGCCAGCCGCAGCGCAATCGCTACAGCATCATTCAGACCAAAACCGAAGCTGAAGCGCAGGCCGTGGTCGATCAGCTGAAGCAGGGCGGTGACTTTGCTGCTCTGGCGAAAGAAAAGTCAGCCGATCCGATCTCTGCGCGTAAGGGCGGCGATATGGGCTGGCTGGAGCCGGACACCACGCCTGATGAACTGAAAGACGCGAACCTGACCACCAAAGGTCAGCTCTCTGGCGTTATCAAGTCTTCCGTTGGTTTCCTGGTGGCGCGTCTGGACGATATTCAGCCAGAGCAGATTAAACCACTGTCTGAAGTGCGTACTGCTATCGCCGACAAAGTGAAGCAGGAAAAAGCCATCGATGCTTATTACAAACTGCAGCAGAAAGTGAGCGATGCAGCGAGTAATGACAACGAGTCCCTGGCCAGCGCTGAGCAGGCGGCCGGTGTGAAAGCGGTTGAGACCAACTGGTTTGGCAAGGACAACCTGCCAGCTGAGCTGAACTTCAAACCGGTAGAGCAGGCGATCTTCAACGGCGGCTTAGTCGGTGAGGGCGGTGCGCCAGGCAGTAACTCCGATATCATTACCGTTGATGGCGATCGCGCGTTTATTTTGCGCGTCAGTGAGCATAAAGCCGAAGCGGTAAAACCGTTTGCTGAGGTTCAGGCACAGATTGTTGATACCGTTAAGCATGACAAAGCGCGTAAACAGGCGAAAGCTGACGCCGACAAAATCCTTGCCGAGCTGAAAGCCGGTAAGCAGGATGCGTTGAAAGCGGCAGGTCTGAGCTTTGGTGAAAGCAAAACGTTGACGCGAAACGGTCAGGATGCGATTACCCAGGCGGTATTTGCGCTGCCGGAACCGGCGAAAGACAAAGCCTCTTACGGTGTCAGCGAAGATATGCAGGGCAATGTTGTGCTGTTGTCACTGGATAAAGTCCAGGCTGGCAGCATGCCGGAAGAGCAGAAGAAAGCCATGATTCAGGGGATCACCCAGAACAATGCGCAAATTGCTTTCGAAGCGCTGCTGAGTAACCTGCGCAAAGACGCCAAAATTAAGTATGGCGCTGCCGCACAGGCACAGTAATCCTCGCAATTAAAATGCAACTCGTTGCAACGGAAAAGGCCGCTTATGCGGCCTTTTCCATTTTTGCCGTTTGCTAATTGTTTCCTGCTGATAAAAACCCGTAAGTTAGCCGTGCTGTCAAACACACGGAGGAATTACAGCATGAACAAAAACCGAGTTAATGCATTCTGTCTTTCGCTGGTGCTACTGTGTAGTACCGGAATATCAGTGGCCAGTATGCAGTCGGCCAGTTCACTGAGCGAACCTGTATCGCAGGCAGAAGGCGAGGTTGCTTCAGTCAGTGCCGGGGAGGCAATCAGTATTAATAATGCCAGCGCAGAACAACTGGCTGCGGCAATGAATGGCGTGGGCATCAAGAAAGCAGAATCCATTGTCAGCTATCGTGAGAAATATGGACCGTTCAGCGCAGTGGAACAGCTGAAAGAGGTGCCGGGTATCGGTAATGCGCTGGTTGAGCGTAATCTCGCCAGACTGAAATTGTGATCGTGCTCTCAGCAAGGCATGTTGTAGTCGAAAGCGCCTGAACAGGCTGCTAACCTGTAAGAGGTCATACCAGTCGGTGTGGCCTTTTCTTCGGGCGGGAAATAACTTATGCAGATAACCATTAAAGTGCGCGGCTACCACCTGGATGTTTACCAACATGTCAATAATGCGCGCTACCTGGAGTTTCTTGAAGAAGCGCGCTGGGAGTGGCTGGAACGCAAAGAGGCTTTTCACTGGCTGAGCGACAACCATCTGGCGTTTGTGGTGGTGAATATCAATATTAATTATCGTCGACCGGCGGTACTGGGTGACGTACTGACCATCGACAGCCAGCTGATTGAGTTAAAGGGGAAAAGCGGCGTGCTGAGCCAGCATGTATCACTGGCAGACGGTACTCAGGTGGCGGATGCCACGCTGACATTTGTCTGTATCGATCTGCGCACGCAAAAAGCGCAGCCGCTGGAAGGCGAAATGAAATCGCGCCTGCAGTCGCTGCTGGTGGATGATGCGGCCAGCTCCCTTTCGTAGGGCGGCGTTGTCGCCGCCCATACCGAGGCCTGTCACCCCGCATACCACGATATTAAATCAGACCGGTTTTTTGCTGCATGCTGGCCATTACCGCAGCGGCATCAGCCTGATACTGGTTCAGACCATTGGCGCGCAGATGGCAGGCGGCACATTCTCCACAACCATCGCCTTTGATACCGTTATAACAGGTCAGCGTTTGTTGCCGCACCAGCGGCAGCTGCTGCCAGTAATCGGCCAACGCCCAGGTTTCGGCTTTATTCAGCCACATCAGCGGCGTTTCAAAGCGCACGCTGCGTGCCATACCCAGCTCAATGGCATGATTCAGCGCTTTAACAAACTCATCGCGGCAGTCGGGGTAACCGGAAAAATCGGTTTCACACACCCCGGTGATCACCGCTTCGGCTTCTACCTGATAAGCATAAATTGATGCCAGCGTCAGAAACAGAATATTGCGGCCCGGCACAAAGGTACTCGGTAAACCGCTGGCATTCGGATCAAAGGCCGGAACCGGAATGTTATCGCGCGTCAGGCTGCTGACTGCCAGTTCATTCAGCAGGGTGACATCCAGCACTTTATGCGCCCGCGCGCCAAGTTGCAGCGATAATGTCTGCGCAACCTCGATCTCTTCGCGATGACGCTGACCATAATCAAAAGTGACGCAATGCACTTCATCATATTGCTGAAGAGCCTGAATCAGGCAGGTTGTTGAGTCCTGACCGCCGCTAAAAACCACTACTGCACGTTTCATAACTGTCCTTATCGGGTTAATCGCCTATGGTACTGCCTGTGGCTCTCTCACTCAATCATCACCGGTGGCGGCACCCAGGCACGGGTGAAGTCAAACCAGCCCCAGCTGTTAAGATGAATTCCTTCCACGCCGGGCGGCGCGCTTACCTGATAGCGGTAATTAAACAGCGGCATAATCACCGCATCGCTCATCAGCTGCTGAAAAGTATGTTGCAGGCCGTCAAAGCGAGCGGGTTCCTGCTCCAGCGTCTGAATCTCGCTCAGGTTGGTCATCAACTGGCGATAACGTTCAGCGGGCAGAATCGCTGGCCAGAGCGGATCCAGGCGTAACCAGCTTTCCAGCGTAAATTCCGGCGTATCGCCGATCAGCCGATCGCCCATGATCAGATCGGCGCTGGCAAGATGCGGGTAATTTTTCCAGCTTTTACCCGGATGAAAATGCAGCTGCAACTGGCACTGATGTGCGGCCAACAGTTCCTGCAACTTATGCGCCATCGCATCCAGCTCAACGGGTAGATGATAGTGCAGTTGCAGCTCGGCGGGCAGTGCAATATGCCGGTTCTCCGGCCAGCACGGCAGCGACCAACCCGGCAGCATCTCGCGGCCTGGTGTAATCAGACCTTCTTCCAGCGGCAGCTGGGCGACGATTTCCGCCTGCTGGATCAAATGCATCAGTTTTGCGGCCTGGGCAGCACTGAGCCTGGCGCTTTGCTGAATCGCCAGATAACAGAAACCGAGGCTGATACTGTTACTGACCGGGCGCAGCAGCGACAGCTCATGCTGCGCGCCAATGGCAATCTGTACCGGATGACGACAGCTGGTGCCCAGCTGACTGTCAAACAGCTGTGGAGTAATCCAGTACTCAATCGTCTGCATCAGCGGATGTTGCAGGTGATACCAGCCATGGCTTTCAATTCGCACCAGCGTCGGCGAAAAATGGCTGAGACGATACGGCCCGGCACCCAGTGTTTCATCCTGCGGATGGGGCAACAGACAGCTGACGCTGGCCAGACGATGCGGCAGCCAGTTATCGGGGCAATGCAGCTCAAAGCGCAGGCAGAGCGCGTGCGCCAGCGTGATGCTTTTGACACTGACCAGCAGTTTACTGCCGTCTTCGCTTTGCAGAACACGTTGCAGCTGCTGCTGTAGTTGGCGGGCATCAATGGCTTCGCCACTGTGCCAGTGCAGTTGCGGACGCAGAAAGAAATACCACTCTCTCTGATTGTCACTGCGCACCCAGTGATGCGCCAGATCGGCGACCAACCGATCGTCCGCAAAGCGGGTGAGTCCGGCAAAAATATGCCGTGCCAGATGCTGCTCGGCTCGTCCGTCAAGGCTGAGTGGCTGAATATCATCCAGCGGCCGGTAGTAAGGGATACGCAGCGTTGGCGCGTTATTTTGCCACTGTCCACCCATAAACGGTTGCAGCAGATGCGCGAGCTGCTCGGGTGCCAGCTGTACTAATTGCAATGCCTGCTGCGGATGTCCGCCGTCCAGCTGCTGCTGAAGTAATGCACTGCGCAGCTGCTCCGGAGTTTGCAGAAAACGTAATGTGCCGCGCTTACCCCGGCCGGATTGCGCCTGCCAGTCGAGCCACTGTGACTGCTGCCACTGGCGCAGCAGGGTACGAACATGGCGTTCACTGCAAAAGCAGCGTTCAGCCATCTCGGCAACGCTGGTCTGCTGTGCAGCGCCACGACTGTGTTGCCACAGCCTGGCGAACTGGTTCAGGCGATTGAGCTGGCGCATAGAAAACCCGGAAGTGATTTTACAAAGTATTCACTATTAGTTCCGTAAATACCAGGTGATACTCTATGCCTATTATTTAATCATTCGCCGGAGGCGAGATGTCGCGTTTAGCTGCTTTTGATATGGATGGCACCTTATTGTTACCCAACCACCAGTTTGGGAAAGAGACGCTGGCGGCACTGCGGGCGTTACAGAAAAAACAGGTGGTACTGGCTTTCGCGACCGGCAGGCATTTGCTGGAGATGGAAATTCTTGCCGCCGAACTGGCTCTCGACGCCTGGCTTATAACCAGTAATGGCACGCGTATTAGCGGGGTTAACGGCGAACGACTGTTTGGCTGCGATCTGCCTGCGGAAATTGCGCATCAGCTTACCCACACGCGGTGGGACACGACCGCCACCCTGCATCTGTTCAACGACGACGGCTGGTTTACCGCCACTGAGCTGCCGGAAATCTTACAGGCGCATCTGCTCAGCGGTTTCAGCTATCAGCTGACCGATGTGCGGCATATGCCTGCCGATAAGGTGACAAAAATCTGTTTTATCGCCGAGCACGGTGAGTTGCTGCGGCTGGAGATCCAGCTGCGCGAAGCGCTGGGCTGTCGCGCGCATCTCTGTTTTTCCGCCTGGGAGTGTCTGGAAGTGCTGCCGCTTAACTGTAATAAAGGCACTGCGCTTAACTTTCTCAGCAATCATCTGGGGTTGACGATGGCTGACTGTATGGCCTTTGGCGATGCGATGAACGATCGTGAAATGCTGGAGAGCGTCGGACGCGGCTTTATTATGGGCAATGCGATGCATCAACTGAAAAATGCGCTGCCACATTTACCGGTGATTGGGCATTGCGCGACACAGGGAGTATCTCACTATCTGAATCACTGGCTGACGACACCACACCTCAGTTATACCCCGCATTCCTGACGGGATCACGCCAGTTTGAAGCTATCTTTGCCGGTCATTTAGCTTGACCGGTTTTTTACCGGCCAATACTCATCTTTTAACCCACGCCGCATGATGATAAATATGATGCGATTCAGGTGGTTTTATTTTCCGATGGGTGGAATAACTTCAGACTTCTCAGGTTACTTTCCACGGAGTGGAATATGAATAATTGTCTGATGGGATTCAATGGCGAACGTCCAGACCTAATTAGCGGTAACACACATTTAGGTAACGGCTATCGGGATTATAATCCCCTGTTAATGAGATTCAGTGGCCCGGACAGCTGGTCACCCTTTGGGGCTGGCGGTATCAACCCTTATCGCTACTGTGACGGCGATCCGATAAATCGTGCTGACCCGTCAGGGCATGTTAACTGGCCCGGCTGGCTGGGAATTGGGCTGGGAATTCTGGGCATCAGCGCGGCGCTGATTACTGGCGGAGCCTCCATTGCCGCAGCCGGTAGCCTCAGTGCGGCTATCGACTGCGCCTCGTCGCTAACCTTACTCACCGGCACATCCGGCCTGATCGCTGATATTAGTGGCATTGCCAGCCTGGCGCTGGCACACAGTGATCGTAAAGCGTCAGGCGTGCTGAGCTGGGTCTCGTTTGCTTGTGGGATGCTTTCTCTCGGGGTGGGACTGGCATTCACCGCATATCGACGGATGAGCTTAGCTACCGGTGAGATGCGCAAAATCAGCTCCTCACGAACCACTTGGGGAGATGTGGACGATATTGAAAATGTTCAGATGTTGGGAGCCGGAGCCTCAGCCAGCACCACAAGAGCAACTGACATCTATTACAGTTTTGATGATTTAAAGAATGGCTCCCGGCGTCTGAATGTGGTCGCGCACGGACGATTTGAACGATATTTGAACTACACCACCATTGGCCTAAATCAGGTATCAACCCGCTACAACGGTCAAAACTTTGCTGTTTATCTGAACGACATGGGCATCGACTTCTCGGAGTACACTGACGCCGGTGTCAGAATGATCGTTTGCTTCTCCGCCGACGGTGCAGACAGTTTTGCTGCCCAGTTTTCCCGACAGGCGGGTTTAACGGTGAAAGCCTACAGCGGGCCAGTAACCACTGAGGGGGAGCTGCAATCAATGGTAAATGCGCATGCCTTACCCGACAATCTTGAAAGGCTGTTTAACGGTGATTTGACTGCAGCGGAGGAGCAGTTAAACGAGGAACTGATGAACCTCAGTACCCGAGATAATCTATTCCATGTGATCAAAGAAAATCGGGGGCAGCGCGGCGGTTATAATCCGGTGACTATCCCCTTTATGCGCAGGTAATCTTCACCGGCTGCGGGCTTACAGTTCTGCCTGCCACTGGCTGATATCACCAATATTTTCAGTCACCCATTTAGTGTTGTAGTAGCTGTCGAGATAGCGCTCGCCGCTGTCGCACAGTAGCGTGACAATCGCACCCTGACGCCCTTGGTCACGCATCTGCCGGGCCACCTGCAGTGCTCCCCAGACATTGGTGCCGGTAGATGCGCCGACTTTGCGACCGAGCATTTTTTCCAGCCACAGCAGGGTGGCGATGCTGGCACCGTCCGGCACTTTCAGCATGCTATCAATTACGTCGGGAATAAACGACGGCTCGACGCGTGGGCGGCCGATGCCTTCAATTTTGCTGCCTACCGCGCTACGCAGAGTCACATCGCGCTGCTGCCAGTAGTCATAAAACACCGAGTTTTCCGGATCGACCACCATCAACTGGGTATCATGGCCCTGATAACGCAGATAGCGGCCAATGGTTGCCGACGTGCCACCGGTTCCGGCGCTCATCACAATCGTATCAGGAACCGGGAAAGGCTCGCTGGACATCTGGCGGAAGATACTTTCAGCAATATTGTTATTGCCACGCCAGTCGGTGGCGCGCTCGGCGTAGGTAAACTGATCCATAAAGTGGCCATCGAGATCGCGTGCCAGCCGTTCCGACTCGGCATACAGCTGACAAGGGTCGCTGACAAAATGACACTGACCACCATAAAAGGCGATTTGCTCCACCTTGCGTCGGGCGGTACTGGCAGGCATCACCGCAATAAACGGTAATCCCAGCAGCCGGGCGAAATAGGCTTCCGACACCGCAGTACTGCCCGATGACGCCTCGATAATCGGCCGGTCCTGTTTGATCCAGCCATTACTGAGTCCATATAAAAACAGTGACCGCGCCAGCCGATGCTTAAGACTGCCGGTTGGATGTGTGCTTTCATCTTTCAGGTAGAGCCAGATGCCCGGAAAATCAGCCAGCGCCAGGCGGATCAGGTGAGTATCGGCAGAACGCTGGAAGTCAGCGTTAATTTCTTTAATGGCGTGTTTGGTCCACTGGCTGTTCATGGTCTGGCTCCTGAAAATTGTACACAGAGATTAAGGCATTTCCGGGAAAAAAGGTTTGCCTTCTCTCCTGTATAATGACCAGATTAGAGAAATATTTTCTCCAGGATGGCCGCATGCTAGATAAAACTGACCGAAAACTGCTGGCGTTATTGCAGCACGATTGCACGTTGTCGTTGCAGGCGCTGGCCGATGCGGTAAATCTCACCACCACCCCGTGCTGGAAACGGCTGAAAAAGCTGGAAGATGACGGCATTATTCGTGGCCGGGTGGCGCTGCTGGACGGTGAGAAACTGGGACTGTCACTCACCGCCTTTATGCTAATTAAAACTCAGCAGCACAGCAGCGACTGGTATCAGCAATTTGTTGATGTGGTGCAGAGCATGCCGGAAGTGATGGCGTTCTATCGTATGGCCGGTGAGTATGACTATCTGCTGCGAATCCAGGTGGCGGATATGAAACGCTATGATGCGTTTTACAAACGTTTAGTGAACGGCGTTCCAGGCTTAATCGATGTCACTTCGAGTTTCGCCATGGAAGAGATAAAATACACTACGGCTTTGCCGGTAAATCCATAATCTGATGCGGTATCACCGCCTTCTCCGACCCCAGGGACTATTGCGTGCGACTGTTTAGCCAATTGAGTTGGTATTTTGCCCGGGAATGGCGTCGTTATCTCGGCGCGGTTTCATTGCTGATTGTGATCGCGATTTTGCAACTACTGCCACCAAAAGTGGTGGGAGAGATTGTCGACGGCGTTACTCAACAGCAGATGAGCAGCGGGCAGATCCTGATGTGGATTGGGTTGATGTTGATAACCGCGGTGGTGGTCTATCTGCTGCGTTACGTCTGGCGCGTGCTGCTGTTCGGTGCCTCCTACCAACTGGCGGTAGAGCTGCGTGAAGACTTTTATCGTCAGCTGAGCCGACAACATCCTGAATTTTACCTGCGTCATCGCACCGGTGATTTGATTGCCCGCGCTACCAATGATGTCGACCGCGTGGTGTTTGCCGCCGGAGAAGGGGTGTTGACGCTGGTGGACTCGCTGGTGATGGGGCTGGCGGTACTGATCGTGATGAGTACCCAAATTAGCTGGCAACTGACGTTACTGGCGTTGTTACCGATGCCGGTAATGGCGCTGGTGATTAAACGCTACGGCGACCAGCTGCATAACCGCTTCAAACTGGCGCAGGCGGCGTTCTCCTCGCTGAACAACCAGACCCAGGAGAGCCTGACCAGTATCCGTATGATTAAAGCTTTTGGTCTCGAAGATCATCAGTCTGCCCAGTTTGCTGATATTGCCCGTGATACCGGCGAGAAAAATATGCGTGTGGCGCGCGTCGATGCACGTTTCGATCCCACCATTTATATCGCCATCGGTATGTCTAACCTGCTGGCGATCGGCGGCGGCAGCTGGCTGGTATGGCATGGGCAGATGACGCTGGGCCAGCTGACCAGTTTTGTGATGTATCTCGGCCTGATGATCTGGCCCATGCTGGCGCTGGCATGGATGTTTAATATTGTCGAGCGCGGCAGTGCGGCGTGGAGCCGCATTCGCGCCTTGCTGTCGGAAGCACCGGCGGTGGCCGACGGGGATAAAACGCTGCCGGAAGGGCGCGGCATGTTGCAGGTGGCGATCCGGGCATTTAGCTGGCCGGGCAGTGAGCAAGCCTCGCTGCGCAATGTTAATTTTAACCTGAAACCGGGACAGATGTTAGGGCTGTGCGGCCCGACCGGATCTGGTAAAAGCACCTTGCTGAGTCTGATTCAGCGCCACTTCGACATCGCACAGGGTGATATTCGCTATCACGGCATGCCGTTGACCCAGTTGCGCATTGACAGCTGGCGTGGCCGACTGGCAGTGGTCAATCAGACGCCATTCCTGTTTTCCGATAGCGTCGCCAACAATATTGCGCTGGGTCGTCCGGGTGCGACGCAAAGTGAAATCGAAGAAGCTGCGCGCCTTGCCAGCGTGCATGACGATATTCTGCGTCTGCCGCAGGGCTATGAAACCGAAGTCGGCGAGCGTGGGGTAATGCTGTCCGGCGGGCAAAAGCAGCGTATTTCTATTGCGCGGGCGCTGCTGCTTAACGCCGAAATTTTGCTGCTGGATGACGCGCTGTCGGCAGTAGATGGGCGCACCGAGCATCAGATCCTGCATAACCTGCGCAGCTGGGGTGAAGGGCGCACGGTAATTATCAGTGCCCATCGCCTGTCGGCTCTGACCGAAGCCAGTGAAATTCTGGTGATGAAGCACGGCGTAGTGGCGCAGCGCGGCAGCCATGAGCAATTAACAGAACAGCCTGGCTGGTACAGCGATATGTATCGCTATCAGCAGCTGGAAGCGGCGCTCGATGAAGATGAGAACGAAAAGGGAGTGCCACATGAATAGTTTGCCGCAGATTTGGCCAACCTTAAAGCGCCTGCTCTCTTACGGCAAACCCTGGCGCAAATCGCTGGGTATCGCGGTGGTGCTGTTATGGATCGCGGCGGCGGCGGAAGTGCTTGGGCCAATCCTGATCAGCTACTTTATCGATAATATGGTGGCGAAACATCATATGCCGCTGGGGATCGCCCTTGGACTGGTGGCTGGCTATATTTTGCTGCAACTGCTGGCGGCATCGTTGCACTACGCGCAGTCACTGCTGTTCAGTCAGGCAGCGGTCGGCGTGGTGCAACGTCTGCGCAGCGAGGTGATGGACGCGGCACTGCGTCAGCCGCTGAGTGCGTTCGATACCCAGCCGGTCGGGCAGATTATTTCGCGGGTAACCAATGATACCGAAGTGGTGCGCGACCTGTATGTCACGGTGGTGGCGACGGTACTGCGCAGCGCGGCGCTGGTGGGTGCGATGCTGGTGGCGATGTTCAGCCTCGACTGGCGCATGGCGCTGGTGGCAATCACCATTTTTCCGGCGGTGATCACCGTGATGTTGATTTATCAGCGCTACAGCACGCCGATTGTGCGCCGGGTGCGCAGCTATCTGGCGGATATCAATAACGGCTTTAATGAAGTGATTAACGGCATGAGCGTGATTCAGCAGTTTCGCCAGCAGGCACGCTTCGGCGAGCGCATGGGCGAAGCCAGCCGTTCACACTATCTGGCGCGTATGCAAACGCTGCGGCTTGATGGCTTTTTGCTGCGCCCGTTACTCAGCCTGTTCTCTGCACTGATACTGTGCGGCCTGATGATGCTGTTTGGCTTTTCGTCGATCGGCAGTATTGAGGTCGGTGTACTGTATGCTTTTATTAACTATCTCGGCCGACTTAACGAGCCGCTGATTGAGCTGACGACGCAGCAATCGATGTTGCAGCAGGCGGTGGTGGCGGGCGAACGCATTTTTGAGCTGATGGATGCTCCGCGTCAGCAATACGGTAACGATCGGCGCCCGCTGAGCAGTGGCCGCATCGACGTCGATCAGCTCAGTTTTGCCTACCGCGGCGATCGTAATGTGCTGAGTGATATCAATTTGCAGGTGCCTTCGCGCGATTTTGTTGCGCTGGTCGGGCATACCGGCAGCGGTAAAAGTACGCTGGCTAACCTGCTGATGGGCTATTACCCGCTGAAGCAGGGCGAGATTCGCCTCGATGGTCGCCCGTTAAGCAGCCTGAGTCACCAGACATTACGTCAGGGCGTGGCGATGGTGCAGCAGGACCCGGTGGTGCTGGCGGATACCTTTTTTGCCAACGTCACGCTGGGGCGCGATATCAGTGAACAGCAGGTATGGCAGGCGCTGGAAACCGTGCAGCTGGCCGAGCTGGCGCGCGGTCTGACCGAGGGCATCCATACCCGGTTGGGCGAGCAGGGAAATAATTTATCGGTTGGTCAGAAGCAACTGCTGGCAATGGCACGCGTGCTGGTGGCGGCACCGCAGATTCTGATTCTTGATGAAGCGACCGCTAACATTGACTCAGGTACTGAGCAGGCGATTCAGCGCGCGCTGCGGGCGATTCGTCAGCACACCACGCTGGTGGTAATTGCCCATCGCCTGTCCACCATTACCGAAGCCGATACCATTCTGGTTCTGCATCGTGGTCAGGCGGTCGAGCAGGGCAATCATCGCGAACTGCTGGCGCAGCAGGGGCGTTACTGGCAGATGTATCAATTACAGCTGGCCGGTGATGAACTCAGCTCGGGCATTCCGGCCGAAGCCTGAGAGGCGATTGCACCTTTTTTGAGCAGTTTTTTCGGATTGCATAACCTTGATGCACTTCCCTGAACCGTCAACGCACCCAAATGGTGCGTTTTTCTTTTCGGCCCGTAAGCGGGCCACCGCGCTTCTCTGGCTGTTGCCCGTTTTAACCCGGTTGCGGACGGCCTTATCTCCTGAAATTACCCTGTTTTTAATTTATGGCACAGCCTTTGCTTTATTCAATCCGGGTCGGGTGTGACTGACATTTTTCAATACCTGGAGGGGATCGTATGAAGCTGGTTACCGTGGTAATCAAACCGTTCAAACTGGAAGACGTGCGTGAAGCGCTGTCTTCAATCGGCATTCAGGGGCTGACCGTCACCGAGGTGAAAGGGTTTGGTCGCCAGAAAGGTCATGCAGAACTCTATCGCGGTGCTGAGTACAGCGTGAACTTCCTGCCAAAAGTAAAAATTGATATTGCGATCGCCGACGATCAGATCGATGAAGTGATCGACGTGATTAGCAAAGCCGCTTACACCGGCAAAATTGGCGACGGTAAGATCTTCGTTGCAGAACTGCAGCGTGTCATCCGTATTCGTACCGGTGAAACTGACGAAGCCGCGCTGTAATTTCGGGGTCTGAACTGTGATGGGATGGAATAAAATGAAAAAATTACTGACGACGTTGGGTCTGACAAGCCTGGCACTGTTACCCTCGCTCGCGATGGCGGCACCTGCCGTTGCAGATAAAGCTGATAACGCCTTTATGATGATTTGCACCGCGCTGGTGCTGTTTATGACTATACCAGGTATCGCACTGTTTTACGGCGGTCTGATTCGCGGTAAAAACGTTCTCTCTATGCTGACGCAGGTGGCGGTGACATTCTCGCTGGTGTGCGTGCTGTGGATGCTGTACGGCTATTCACTGGCCTTCAGCGAAGGCAACGCTTTCTTCGGTGGCTTCGGCATGGCAATGCTGAAAAATATCGAGCTGACCGCCTTATCCGGCTCCTTCTATCAGTATATCCACGTGGCGTTCCAGTGCTCTTTCGCGTGTATTACCGTTGGACTGATTGTGGGTGCCATCGCGGAACGCATTCGCTTCTCGGCGGTACTGATTTTCGTGGTCATCTGGCTGACGCTGGCATATTTGCCGGTGGCACATATGGTGTGGGGGGGGGGATTCCTCGCACAGGATGGCGCGCTGGACTTCGCTGGCGGCACGGTAGTGCACATTAACGCCGCGGTAGCGGGTCTGGTGGGGGCTTATCTGCTGGGCAAACGCGCAGGCTTCGGCAAAGAAGCGTTTAAACCGCATAACCTGCCAATGGTCTTTATCGGCACGGCGATTCTGTATGTTGGCTGGTTCGGTTTCAACGCCGGTTCGGCAAGTTCCGCTAACGAAATCGCGGCGCTGGCGTTCCTCAACACCGTTATGGCGACAGCAGGTGCGGTACTGGCGTGGACCTTCGGCGAGTGGATGTTCCGCGGTAAGCCTTCACTGCTGGGAGCGTGCTCAGGCGTCATTGCCGGTCTGGTGGCGATTACTCCGGCCTGTGGTTACGTAGGCGTCGGTGGTGCACTGATTATCGGTATCGCCGGGGGTATTGCTGGCCTGTGGGGTGTGACTATCCTGAAGAAATGGCTGCGCGTTGATGACCCTTGCGATGTGTTCGGTGTACACGGTGTTTGTGGTATCGTTGGGTGTATCCTGACCGGTGTGTTCACCTCTTCCTCACTGGGTGGCGTGGGTTACGCAGAAGGCGTTACCATGGGTCATCAGGTGCTGATTCAGCTGCTGAGCGTAGTAGTGACTATCGTCTGGACTGCTGTGGTTGCCTTTATCGGCTTCAAGGTTGCGGACATGATTGTTGGCCTGCGTGTATCGGAAGAGCAGGAACGCGAAGGTCTGGACGTAAACAGCCATGGCGAAAATGCTTACAACCACTAAGCATCGGGTCTGACTGAGAAAAGCAGTGCATAAAAAAATAGAATAAAACAGCAGGGGCGATGTCGGTGACATCGCCCCTTTTTTTGCGGCGGGCAGAGTTAACTGCGCAGACGCATCACCCCTTCCTGCACCGCTGTGGCCACCAGCGTGCCATCCTGAGTATAGAACTCACCGCGCACAAAACCGCGCGCGCCTGAGGCTGAGGTGCTGACCACGTTATACAGCAGCCACTGGTTCAGATCGAAAGGGCGGTGGAACCACATGGAATGGTCGATAGTGGCCACCTGCATGCCGGATTCGAGGAATCCCTTGCCATGGGGCTGCAACGCCACCGGTAAAAAGTTGAAATCTGAGGCATAACCCAGCAGATACTGATGAACGCGAATATCTTCGGGCATCTGACCATTGGCGCGAAACCAGACCTGACGCTCAGGTTGATCAACATGTCCCTGTAGCGGGTTATGAAATTTCACCGGACGGATTTCCAGCGGCTTTTCGGCAAGAAACTTTTCACGCGCTTTTTCCGGAATAAATTCCGCCAGTTGTCGCGCGATATCGGTTTCCGAAGGCAGATTTTCCGGCCCCGTCACCTGCGGCATGCTGTTCTGATGCTCATAGCCGGTTTCTGGCGACTGGAAGGACGCGGTCATATAGAAAATCGGCTGACCGTTCTGGATGGCGCTGACGCGACGTGCGCTGAAGCTGTTACCGTCACGCAGGGTTTCGACATCGTAAATGATTGGTTTCTGGCTATCACCGGGGCGCAAGAAATAGCTGTGAAACGAGTGGATCAACCGGTCAGCGGGGACCATCTGTTTGGCGGCGTACAACGCCTGGCCAACAACCTGCCCACCAAAGACCTGGCGTAAACCTAAGTCCTCGCTCTGACCGCGAAACAGGCCCTCTTCTAATTTTTCTAAATTGAGCAGATCTAACAGGTTTTGCAGTGCCTGGCTCATAGCAACATCCTCGAAAATGGTTCAGCAGTTAGTTTGCGAGATCCGACCAGTTACCGTCAACCGCGATAAAGGCTAATGCTCTGTTTTTTCCATTTCGCGTTGATGAAACCCCGGTCCCAGGCAAAAATCAGTAAGTTGTGCCAGAATTAAATCTGTGACGCTGTTAATAGCGTAGTTTCCGGCAGGTTTACCGGCAAACATTGATCGTAAGGAGAAGAAATCAATGAAACTTTGGCATGTAATGAGTGGCGCTGCGCTGGCTGTGGCACTGGCTGGTTGCGCGGATAAAAGCAGTGATATTCCGACTCCAACTCTGGGTTCGCCGACGGCAGGGCAGCAGGCGGTAATTGCGCAACCGAATGTCAGCGGCTCAGTTTTTATTCGTCAGCGCATTGCTTTGCCACCTGACGCAGTGCTGACGGTAACACTGTCAGATGCTTCGCTGGCGGATGCGCCGTCGAAGGTGTTGGCTCAGCGTGCGGTGCGTACCGAGGGCAAGCAGTCACCGTTCCAGTTTGTGTTGCCGTTTAATCCGGCCGATATTCAGCCTGGTGCGCGTATCCTGTTAAGTGCCGCCATAACCATTGATGGCAAACTGGCATTTATTACCGATACGGTTAAACCTGTGATTAATGGCGGTGGAACCAAAGCGGAGCTGATTCTGGTGCCGGTTCCGTCAGTTGCGATGCCAACGCATAGCGGCGCGACCCGGACGATTCCGTCAACCTCACCAACGCAGGTGACGCCTTCTTCTTCAGTCCCGGCGCCGACCCGTTACTGATCGTCCTGGCGGGCGGCGAGAACGCCGCCCCTACGGGATAATCCGGGGTAAAGGTGGTTAAGTAACCAGCATTAGCCGTTTTCAGCTAATGCTGGGCGTTTAAGGAAAAATCACCGGAATTTCTGGAATACTGTAGGGGAGCCGTTTTCGGCTCCCGTCCTGATGGCTGGCAGGATGGAAATCCTTGCCGCCGCTGGGTTCCGCTCATTGGCTTAAAGCTGCCAGCGATAGCGTGTCAGAGACACTTTACCGTCATTACTGACTTCAATCCCTTCGGCTTCCAGCGCATCACGTTGGCGACTGAGATCGTCACCCACCAGAGAAATCTCACCCTTACGATTAATCACCCGATGCCACGGGAGCTTGCTACCCTGCGGCAGACGACGCAGCACGCCGCCCACCTGTCTGGCGGCACGCGGTGAACCGGCCAGCCGTGCGATCTCGCCATAGGTGGTGACGCAGCCAGGCGGGATCGATGCCACAATCTGCCAGACGCGTTGTTGAAAGCTGTCGTTGTCAGTCATGTGAAGGTTCCGGGGGAAAATAATAATGAAACCTTAATCGATAACTTTTGGATACTAAAGCAAATTTAATCAGCGAGCCGGGCCACGTACCGCGACGTCGCTGAGATGATCGCCAGTATGATCAATTAACCGTCAGAACTGACTGCGTCTATTTCAGCCAATAACCGGCGTGCAACGCCGTCAGTTTGGGCTAAAAGGCGTCAGTTGTTCAAGAAAGCAACGGTCGCCTGGGGTTCGCTTGCAATTGAAGAAGGCATCATTGATAATGCCTGCGCTCTGAACGTTGGAGCCGTCAATGGAGGCCCTGTTGGTTCTCCCGCAACGCTAACTTGTGAACTCGGTCAGATCCGGAAGGAAGCAGCCGCAGCAGGTGACGCGTGTGCCGGGATGTCGCTGGCAGGGCCTCCACCAATTTCAGCCCTTCGCATTACTTTTTCCCGTCACAGTATTAAAACTTGCCTTAACGTACATATTTCCAGACCGAAACCGGAATTTTGTCGTACAGCTTATTCATCGTCAATTCAGCCAGGCGATGATCCGCCGCAGAATTAAACACTTCCAATTCATCGTCAGATAATTCGTACTTATTTTTTTCAATTACGCGTTCAAGCGTATCAATAGAACGACAACGTCTTAAACGCATCAGATAATCAGTTTTGGTCAGGATTTTGTCTGTCATTGTTAAACCGTAGTAAAAATAATGGGTTGCTAAAATGAATGGCTTGCAGATAAAGGCCGCTGAGCACACTCTTCGACGAAAATGTTAAAAAGTCGTTTTGCTGATTTCTGCCAGCGCTGAAGATCCTGAACATTAATACCGTAGTTACTAAAAAGCATAAATGTGTCATCAAGATATTCATCAATCTGTGCAATCAGATCCGTATCTTCAACGTGTTTTATTTTGTAATTCATGGTGAAAGAGGCGATATGCTCAATCAATTCGTTAAGCTGCAAATTGACCGCTGACGTCGGGTCATTGACCCAACCATGGTGACTGTCGCCCAGGGTTGCCATACTCTCGTCGTACAGATTTTCACACAAGAATTTCAACTGAGCGATATCATGCCTTTTCGGTGTGTATTCGTCCATCTCTTTCCCCTCCATAGCGAATGACAAAAGCCGTTACTTGGGCTGAGCTAAAGGTATGCGGCCTGGAAGCGATTATAAAAAAATACTTTATAAACGGACATCTTGAATATAACGCAGATTAATTAATATTGCCTGAGGATATTACCAAAAATTACAATTCATCTGCGGTTGAAGGGTAGGGGTTGTCAATCAGATCGAAAGCCAGAAAGCCGGGAATAATCTGGAAGTTGACGCTTTCAGTTACGGTCTGGTTGGCATCAATATCTAAGCATGCATTGAATATGTTCCATGCAAACTGATAACACATCTTATAACGCAAACTCTCCAGTGGATCGATTGAAATAATTTTTAGGCTATCGGGAACAAAACGCGCATCTTGTGAGTACCAGGCTAAATCCCCGATCAACTGTGGTTCTATTTTGGGAATATTCTGTAGAAGTGTTTGATTCAATAATAGTGGGTCAACTTCATCCTGCAAATAATTAAACGGGATTAATTTGCGCATTTTTCCTTCACAGAGTTAATTACACCTTATATTGATCATTGCGTTCAGTTGAGAATAAAGCAAGAGGCAAAAAAAGCTCATTTTATATCATTATGATTTATATGAACTTTATCTTAAAAGGCCGCGCCTTTTACTGT
Source organism: Winslowiella iniecta (assembly GCF_001267535.1). GTDB lineage: Bacteria > Pseudomonadota > Gammaproteobacteria > Enterobacterales > Enterobacteriaceae > Erwinia > Erwinia iniecta. The sequence continues at coordinate 66,818 of NZ_JRXE01000013.1, forward strand.
GATAGCGAGCAGAATGCTGATTAATTTTTTTTACCAGAGGCGTTGCCTGCGTGGAAAGTCGTGGATGTAACACCTCGAAACAGTTTTCCCGCTTTGGTTGAACAACCGTCAGTGGATTAAGTGTTATGTTATAACATATTAATTTCCACTGGATCACTGCTGTGCCTCACTCTTTTACTGCTAAACCCACTCTGTTGACCCGTTCTGCATCGGCAAGGCTGCTGTTAAGTCTGATTCCGATTGCCTTGCTGTGTGCGGCGCTTTGCTGGGCAATTTCATCATGATTAGCCTGGAAAAATTACAGGCGGGATATCGTCATCAGGCGGTAACACCGCCGATCAGTGGACGCTTTGCACCCGGCTCGATGACCGCACTGGTCGGTGCCAACGGCTGCGGTAAATCAACCTTATTAAAAACCCTCGCCGGTTTGTTGCCGCCGGTTAGCGGTGCATACCAGTTATCGCTGCCGGCGTCCGCGGTCGGCTGGCTACCGCAGCAGTCGGAAATTGAGCGCCAGTTCCCGATCACCGTGTTTGATCTGGTGGCGATGGGGTGCTGGCAGCGCACCGGCTGGTTTGGCTGCATCGGCCGCCAGCTGCGTCAGGAGATTATGCAAGCCCTGCGCACGGTGAAAATGGACGACTTTGCCGATGCGCAACCGGGGATGTTGTCTGGTGGCCAGTTGCAGCGCGTGCTGTTTGCCCGTTTGCTGATGCAGCAGGCCTCGCTGCTGTTGCTGGATGAGCCGTTTACCGGCATTGACAGCCAGACCGTTGCGCTGCTGCTGGATTTACTTGCCGAGCGCCACCGTCAGGGCTGCACCTTAATCGTGGTACTGCACGATATGAGTATGGTGGATGCCTGTTTCCCGCAGGTTTTGCGCTTACAGCCGGATGAGGCCGAGTGGCGTTCACGTCGCGTGCAGGCCGCGCCACTGCAACAGGTGGGAGGTCGGTAATGGTTATCCCGCTGCTGCAACCTTTTATCGAATTTGGCTTTATGCGCCGTGCGCTGGTGGCCTGTATTGCGTTATCGATTAGCGCCACTCCGTTAGGGGTGTTTTTACTGCTGCGCCGCATGAGTCTGGTGGGCGATGCGTTATCCCATGCGGTGTTACCGGGCGCGGCGATTGGCTATCTGATTTCCGGCTTGTCGCTGGTGGCGATGGGCGTTGGTGGCTTTATCGCCGGTTTATCGGTCGCGCTGCTTTCGGGGGCAGTCAGTCGCTTCACGCCGCTGCGTGAAGACGCCAGCTTTGCCGGATTCTATCTCGGATCGCTGGCGTTAGGCGTCACGCTGGTGTCGCTGCGTGGCTCGAGCGTCGATCTGCTGCACGTGCTGTTTGGATCGCTACTGGCGGTCGACAATCAGTCGATCCTGCTGGTGGGCGCTATCGCCGCAATCACCCTGATGGCGCTGGCGTTGATTTATCGGCCACTGGTTATCGATGCCTTCGATGCCAGCTTTCTGCGGGCGCAAAGCCGCTGGAGCTCACCGCTGGTTAACGGCATTTTTCTGGTGCTGGTGGTGATGAATCTGGTGGCCGGGTTTCAGGTGCTTGGCACCTTAATGTCAGTCGGGCTGATGATGTTGCCCGCCACCAGTGCTCGTTTCTGGAGCATCCGCCTGCCAGGCATGCTGGCCGCCGCGATTATTCTGGCGCTGATCGCCAGCTTCAGCGGTCTGTTCGCCTCATTTTATCTCTCACTGCCTGCCGGTCCGGCGGTGGTGCTGAGTGCAGCAATACTGTTTTTTATTTCGATTTTGATGGGGCCTCGCGGTGGCTTAATTAGCAGCCGCCGTTTTTTATCGACAGGTAAGGAGAAAGTATGAAGAAGTTACCGATGGCGCTGGCTTTAGCCGCGCTGCTCAGCAGCCCACTGGCGCTGGCAAAAACGGTCGAAACCGTGGCCAGCTTTAGCGTACTAGCGGATATCGTGCAGCAGGTGGGGGGCGAACACGTCAGAGTGAGAAGCCTGGTCGGGCCAAACGGCGATCCGCACAGCTTTGAACCCACGCCACAGGACAGCCTGGCGCTGTCAAAAGCGCAGGTCGTCTTTGTCAGCGGTCTGGGGCTGGAAGGCTGGATGGATCGACTGGTCACCGCCTCGGGCTATCAGGGCAAGGTGGTGGTGGCTTCAAAGGGTATCGACACGCGCCAAATGGCAGAGGACGGTGAAACCATTACCGATCCGCACGGCTGGAACAGTATGCATAACGGTGTGGTGTATGCCACCAACGTCATGAATGCGCTGATCGCGGCCGACCCGGATGATGCCGACTATTTCCGTCAGCACGGCGCAGCGTACATCAGCCAGCTTAATCAACTGGATAGCTGGGCGCAGCAGACCTTTGCCGCCATTCCTGAAACGAAGCGTAAGGTGCTGACCAGCCACGATGCATTTGGCTATTTCGGCCAGCGTTATGGCGTGCGTTTTCTCGCACCGGTCGGGTTTTCTACCGAGTCGGAAGCCAGTGCCAGTGATGTCGCGGCATTAATTAAGCAGCTAAAAGCCGAGAAGATTCACGCCTGGTTTATTGAGAATCAAACCGATCCACGACTGGTAAAACAGATTGCGGCGGCAACCGGTGCGCAGCAGGGCGGAGAGCTGTATCCCGAAGCGTTATCGGAGAAGGATGGGCCAGCCGCCAGCTATATTGCGGCATTTAAACATAACGTAACAGCGATTGCCGGCAGTATGAAGTAATAAAAAAGGGCCGGATGGGAAGTCCGGCCCAAAAGGACAATATGACACAACAACACTATCGTTTTTTCTTTCTACCCTGAACCGCTTTAAAGCGTGGGTTAGTCTTGCAAATCACATAGATGCGACCGTGGCGACGCACTACCTTGCAATCTTTATGACGCTTTTTGGCTGAACGTAATGAACTCAGTACCTGCATGATGGCCCCTTACTTGTTGCTGTTACCGAGGAAACTGCCAAAGCGCTTATTAAAGCGAGCCGCACTCCCTTCCTTGTTGAACTCTTTCTGCTTGCCGGTGTAATACGCATGGGAAGCAGAAGAGACATCAAGGGTGACGTAGGGGTAAGTGGCCCCTTCAAATTCAACGGTACGGTCGGTTTTGATGGTCGACCCGACTTTGAAATAGTGATCGGCGCTGGTGTCATGAAAAATTACCGGGCGATAGTGGGGATGAATATCAGCTTTCATGGTGGCTCCAAAAGATATGTTATAACATAACAATTATTATGCGCACCTCTGAGATGAAATGCAACCCGATCTGCGGGCAAAAAAAAGAGGCCGCATTTGCGGCCTCTGTTCATCACGGTTGAAACTTAGTGATCTTGCTGTTTATGCTCGACGGGATGCCCGTGTTCAAGTTCTTCTTTGTGTTTACTGAAGCGGCGACGAACCACCACGAAGAACACCGGTACGAAGAAGATTGCCAGTACCGTTGCGGTGACCATGCCGCCCATTACGCCAGTACCTACGGCGTTTTGAGAACCGGAACCTGCACCGGTACTGATGGTCAGTGGCAGTACCCCGAGGATAAACGCCAGTGAGGTCATCAGAATCGGACGTAAACGCATACGAACCGCTTCCAGCGTCGACTCTACCAGGCCTTTGCCTTCTTTCTCCATCAGGTCTTTGGCGAATTCAACGATCAATATCGCATTCTTCGCCGACAAGCCAATGGTTGTCAGCAGGCCCACCACAAAGTAAACGTCGTTACTGAGACCACGCAGGGTGGTAAACAGCAGCGCACCGATAACCCCGAGCGGTACAACCAGCATAACCGCAAACGGAATTGACCAGCTTTCATACAGTGCCGCCAGACAGAGGAACACCACAATCAGCGAGATGGCATACAGGGCAGGGGCCTGGTTACCGGACAGACGTTCCTGATAGGACATACCGGTCCAGTCATAGCCGATGCCGCTTGGCAGTTTAGACGCCAGCTCTTCCATCAGGTTCATCGCGTCGCCGGAGCTTTTGCCTGTGGCCGCCTGGCCGAGGATCTCCATCGATGGTAAGCCGTTATAGCGTTCCAGACGTGGAGAACCGTACTCCCAACGCGCACTGGCAAAGGCATTAAACGAAACCATGCCACCACTGCTGTTACGCACATACCAGTTGCCGATGTCGCCTGGCAACATACGGTACGGCGCGTCACCCATGACGTACACTTTCTTCACGCGACCGCGGTCGATAAAGTCGTTGACGTAACTGCCGCCCCAGGAAGCCCCCAGCGTGGTGTTGATGTCAGAGATAGACACACCCAATGCCTGCGCTTTTTCCTGATCGATATCCAGCTTGAACTGCGGCGTATCTTCCAGACCGTTCGGACGCACACCGACCAGCGTATCGCTGTGTTGCGCGATCATGCCGAGTAACTGGTTACGCGCCTGAGTCAGTTTTTCATGACCGAGGTTAGCCTGATCGATCAGCTGGAAGTCAAAACCGGTAGCAGTACCCAGCTCGACAATCGCCGGCAGGTTAAATGGAATCACCATCGCATCTTTGATAGTCGAGAGGGCACCCATTGCACGTCCGGCAATCGCCGGGACTTTATTTTCCGTACCAGAGCGCTCATCCCACGGCTTCAGACTGACGAAGGCGATACCGGTGTTCTGACCACGACCTGCAAAGCCAAAGCCGTTAACGGTAAACACTGAGCTGACGTTGGCTTTTTCTTTATTCAGGTAGTAATCCGTGACCTGGTCAAGCACCTTCTGAGTACGCTCCTGAGTGGCACCCGCTGGCAGCTGAGCCATGGTCAGGAATACACCCTGGTCCTCTTCCGGCAGGAACGAGCTTGGCAGACGCAGGAACAGAAACGCCATGCCCACCACGATCAGCAGGTAGATCACCAGATAACGACCGGTGCTGCGAATGATATGGCCCACACTATCGGTATAGTGATTGGTGCTCTTATCAAACATGCGGTTAAACCAGCCGAAGAAACCGGTGGTTTTACCATGGTCGCCTTTTTTAACCGGCTTCAGCATGGTGGCACAGAGTGCCGGGGTCAGGATCAGTGCAACAATCACCGACAGCACCATCGCCGAAACGATAGTAATCGAGAACTGACGATAGATAACACCGGTTGAGCCGCCGAAGAAAGCCATCGGGATAAATACCGCCGACAGCACCAGCGCAATACCCACCAATGCACCCTGAATCTGGCCCATTGATTTACGCGTGGCTTCTTTCGGTGGCAACCCTTCTTCCACCATCACACGCTCGACGTTCTCCACCACCACGATGGCATCATCGACCAATAGCCCGATCGCCAGCACCAGACCAAACATCGTCAGGGTGTTTATCGAATAGCCAAAGGCGTTGATAATCGCAAAGGTACCGAGCAGAACCACCGGAACCGCAATCGTTGGGATCAGCGTTGCGCGGAAGTTTTGCAGGAACAGGTACATTACCAGGAACACCAGCACGATCGCTTCAACCAGGGTTTTCACCACTTCATTGATAGAGATCTTAACGAATGGCGTGGTGTCGTACGGGTAAACCACCTGCAAGCCTGACGGGAAGAACGGTTCCAGTTCAGCCAGTTGCGCTTTTACCGCGGCGGCGGTATCCAGCGCGTTGGCACCGGTAGCCAGTTTAATCCCCAGACCGGAAGCCGGCTGGCCATTATAACGGGCAATGATCTCGTAGTTCTCGCCGCCCAGCTCGATTCTCGCGACATCACGCAGGCGCACCTGCGAACCATCTTCGTTGACTTTCAGCAAAATTTTGCCGAACTCATCGGTAGAGGTCAGACGGGTTTGCGCAATGATCGAGGCGTTCAGCTGCTGGCCTTTCACCGGTGGCGTACCACCCAGCTGACCGGCTGCAACCTGCGAGTTCTGGTTATTAATGGCGCTAATCACATCAACCGGAGTCAATGCGTAGTTGTTCAGCTTGTGCGGATCCATCCAGATACGCATCGCATACTGCGCACCAAATAGCTGAGTATCACCAACGCCGTTAACGCGACTGATGGGGTCTTTAATGTTGGAGCCAACGTAGTCCGAAATATCGTTCTGCGTCATGCTGCCGTCAGTGTTGATAAAACCCGCCACCATCAAGAAGCTGCTGGAGGATTTCTGAACCCTGATCCCCTGTTGCTGGACTTCCTGCGGCAGCAGCGGCGTTGCCAGTTGCAGTTTGTTCTGCACCTGAACCTGGGCGATATCCGGATCGGTACCCGATTCGAAGGTAATCGTCAGCGTAACTGTACCTGAGGAGTCACTGCTGGAACTCATATACATCTGGCCATCAAGGCCATTCATATTCTGTTCGATGACCTGCGTGACGGAGTCCTGCAAGGTTTTTGCATCCGCACCTGGGTAGGTTGCTGTGATCTCAATGGCAGGTGGAGCAACATTAGGATATTGCTCAATCGGCAGTTTGAGAATCGACAGCGCACCCGCCAGCATGATGATGATGGCGATGACCCATGCGAATATGGGGCGATCGATAAAGAACTTAGCCATGTATCAGCGGCTCCTGTTTAAGACTTCGTTGGTTCAGACTGCTGCTGAGAATCTTGTTTCTTCGCGTCGTCTGCACTCACTTCCTGCGGAGTCACCTGAGCGCCAGGTTTAGCACGCTGAATACCGGTAACAATCACGCGATCGCCATCTTTCAGACCCGCTGAAACCAACCACTTATCACCAATCGCCTGGTCAGCGGTCAGCTTGCGCACTTCCACTTTATTGTCCTGACCGACAACCATTGCGGTGGCATCACCGGTTGGCGTGCGCGTCACACCTTGCTGTGGAACCAGCAGGGCGTTCGGGTTGGTGCCTTCATCCAGACGAGCACGGACAAACATACCTGGCAGCAGCTTTTGATCAGGGTTAGGGAACACGGCACGCAGGGTAATTGAACCGGTGGTCTCATCTACCGTCACATCAGAGAATTCTAATGTTCCCGCCTGAGCGTAAGTATTACCATCTTGCGTTAACAGCTTGACGCTGGCTTTGCCGTCATTCTGTTTCAGTTTGCCGGATTCCAGCTCCTGACGCAGGCGCAAGAAATCTTCGCTGGATTGCGTCACATCGACATAGATCGGGTCAAGTTGCTGCACGGTTGCCAGCGCGGTGGTTTGACCGCTCTGCACCAGCGCACCTTCGGTGACGGAAGATTTGCCAATTCGTCCGCTAATCGGTGAGGTCACTTTGGTATAAGCGAGGTTAATACGCGCGCTTTCAACATTGGCTTTAGCTGCCTGAACGGCCGCAGCAGTCTGGCTCTGGGTTGCAATCGCCTGGTCGTAATCTTGCTGACTGATATATTGGGTGCCCAGCAGAGGCTTATAGCGTTTCACCGTGACAGCGGCGATTTGCGCGTTCGCCTGTGCCTGCGCGAGATCGCCTTTGGCGCTGTCATACGCCGCCTGATAGGTCGCCGGATCGATCTGATACAGGGATTCCCCTGCTTTAATATCACTTCCCTCAACGAAATTTCGTTTCAAAATAATGCCCGAAACCTGTGGGCGCACTTCCGCAACGCGGTAAGAAGAGGTTCTTCCCGGCAGGTCGGTGGTCATTTTCAACGGCGCACTTTTCAGGGTGATAATGCCGACTTCTGGTGCTTGTTGCTGGCCGGCTCCCTGGGATTTATTTTCATCACATCCTGTTAGCACTAAGCTGCCTGAGAGCATCAGGACGGCCGCCAGAGGCGTTAACCCTCTGTATTTGTTCATAAATAAACCTCGAGTGTCCGATATCGATTGTTCAATGGATCACAAACCGTTAAACCCATTGCTGCGTTTAAATTATGGTCGTGCTATGTTACATACATTCGCAAATGTATGTAAATCTAACCTTTTGTAAATACCCCACTTATGGCACGAAAAACCAAAGAACAAGCCCTTGAAACGCGGGGCCAAATCATTGATGCGGCAATTGCCCGGTTCTCTGAACATGGTGTCTCTGCAACGTCACTGGCGCATATCGCTCAGGCTGCCGGGGTGACGCGTGGTGCAATTTACTGGCATTTCAAAAACAAAGCCGACTTGTTGAATGAGATTTGGGCGCAGTCTGAGTCCGGAATGGAGGACTTAGAACATGAGTATCAAATAAAATACCCAGGCGATCCACTCTCCGTTATGCGCGCAATGCTTAACTATGTGTTTGAAGCCACAGCACGTGACCAGCGCAGAAGGTCACTTATGGAAATCATTTTCCACAAATGTGAGTTTGTCGGTGAAATGACAACTCTGCAAATGGTGCAGCAAAATTTATATCTGGAATGCTACGAAAAAATTGAAGAAGCGCTGCAAGATTGCATTGAACATCAACAGCTGCCGGCGGAACTGGATACCCGACGTGCGGCGGTGATTATTCGCGGTTACGTCAGCGGAATTATGGAAAACTGGCTGTTTATGCCGGAAAGCTTCGATCTGGCGGCGGACGCCCCATTGTTAGTGGAAACCCTGATCGAAATGCTGACCAGCAGCCCTTCGCTTCGCCAGTCTGTCAGCCGCGAATAATTTATGCCTGCGTCAGCTTATTTTCGAAATCGCGTCTGATAATTTCCAGCGCGGCCAGCACCGTCTGTGGAGCCACCTGATTCTCTTCCAGTAGCATAATCAGATCGACCGCCAGTTTGACTTCATCGGGGGCGTTTTCTAAAGACATCTTTGGCTCCGTTATAGACGTAACTTTTTGACCACCAGTAACATCAGCAGCGAACCGAGCAGCGCGAATAACAGCGCCCGCGGATGCAGCAGCGTCAGCGAACCCCAGTTGAAGTAGCTGCTGATATAGCCGCCAATTAACCCACCAATCATCGCCAGCACCAGCGTTGGAATTAAACCTCCTGGTCGGCCCGGAAAAAATTTACGTGCCACAAAACCGACCAGCAGGCCGATAATAATCCAGCTGACAATGCCCATTTCGATCCCCCCGATGTCACCAGGCTGTGATTATAGTTAAAAACCCTGTTCGCGTTGAGCAACCTCGCGCTCAATCTCTTTCAGCGCCGCGCGACAGCGTTGTAAACGCGCTTCCAGCGCCACCATTTCTTGCTGCATTTTCTGCTGTTGCAGCAGCGTTTCCTGCTGTCCCAGCTGGCGCTCGCGCTCCATCAGCATTGCCAGCAGACGCCGCTCAAACTCATGATGATCGGCGAGTTTCTGCTGCAATTTTTCCGCCGGGCTTTGCTTCATGCCCTCCTGACGGCGCAGCGTCTGGGTGGCAACTTCACGCTGTAGTGCGCCAATTTGCAGCACCACCCGTTCCGCCAGCCAGCTGAGGCGCTCAGGATTGGCTCCGGCCACGCACTGTTTTAATTGTGCCAGAGTCTCCCGCACCTCCTGCAAATAGTCGCCCAGTCGGGTGCTCTGACAATGAAACAGCTGATTGTCAAAGCGCGCCCGGCGAGTGCGGCGTTCCGCCAGCGGCGAGACGCTGCTGGCCAGCTGATCGACGCGCGCATCCAGCTGTTGCAGTAAAAGGGTGCTTTTCATTATAGATTCCGGTCACTGTGGTAAAGTAGTCGCAGTTCGACGTATTCAGGTCACACTATGCAGCGCATCTTACTCCTGGTTATTGGCTGGCTGGCAATTGTGCTCGGCACGCTTGGCATTATTTTACCATTGTTACCGACCACGCCGTTTATTTTACTGGCGGCCTGGTGCTTTGCGCGCTCTTCACCGCGCTTTCACCACTGGTTATTGTATCGTTCATGGTTTGGCGGCTATATTCGTCACTGGCAGCAGCATCGCGCCTTGCCACCGAAGGCGAAAGTCCGGGCGATACTGTTTATTGTCATCACCTTTGCTGTTTCATTGTGGCTGGTAAAAGTGTGGTGGCTACGCATTCTGCTGGCAACGATGCTCTGCGTACTGATCATCTTCATGCTGCGCCTGCCAGTTGTTGCCTCAGAGCAAGAAAATCGCTGATTCAGCGGTTGATGGTTGCAATTATCCGGCACTTTGCTTAGATTTGAACGTTTTCGTGCGCGGCTCCCCTGTTTGACCACATCTCTCTCTGCGGCATAAGACTGCCAGAGAGGTTCGGAGCTGCGCGAGTCAGATTCGTTTTTACCAGGCATAACATTATGACCGCGACTGCGCAGCAGCTTGAATTCCTTAAAGACAGTATCAAAAGCATCCCGGATTATCCAAAGCCGGGCATCCTCTTTCGTGACGTAACCAGCCTGCTGGAAGATCCGAAAGCGTATGCCACCTGCATTGAACTGTTAGTTGATCGCTATCGCAATACCGGCATCACCAAAGTGGTTGGCACCGAAGCGCGTGGTTTCCTGTTCGGTGCGCCTGTCGCGCTGGGGCTGGGCGTTGGTTTCGTACCGGTGCGTAAACCGGGCAAACTGCCACGCAAAACCTTCAGCGAAACCTATGAGCTGGAATACGGCACCGACTGCCTCGAATTGCATTGCGACGCGATTGGCGAAGGTGATGTGGTATTGGTGGTGGATGACCTGTTGGCCACCGGCGGTACCCTGGAAGCGACGGTGAAACTGATCCGCCGTGCCGGTGGTGAAGTGAAAAACGCCGCCTTTGTAATCAATCTGTTTGACCTGAGCGGTGAAGCACGCCTGAAAGCGATGGGCGTTGATTGCTATAGTCTGGTCAACTTCCCCGGTCATTAATACTCTTCATACTTCAAGCGGCAGATGCGTTGGCTGCCGCTCGAATTATTTTGGCTATTCGCTACCCACTATCTTCAGCCTCGCTGTAAAAGTGCGGCTGTGTTAGCATTAACCCCTGTTTCACTGACAAATTCTGCGAATTAATGAGCTATCAGGTACTTGCCCGCAAGTGGCGTCCACAAGCGTTTACTGATGTTGTCGGTCAGGAGCATGTCCTGACAGCGCTGGCAAATGGCCTGTCGCTTGGCCGCATTCATCACGCTTACCTTTTTTCCGGCACCCGCGGTGTGGGAAAGACCACCATTGCGCGCCTGCTGGCGAAAGGACTGAACTGCGAAACCGGCATTACTGCCACCCCCTGCGGCCAGTGCGATAACTGCCGTGAAATTGAGCAGGGGCGCTTTGTCGATCTGATCGAGATCGATGCGGCTTCACGTACCAAAGTCGAAGACACCCGCGACCTGCTGGATAACGTCCAGTACGCGCCGGCGCGCGGTCGTTTTAAAGTTTACCTGATTGACGAAGTACATATGCTGTCGCGCCACAGCTTCAACGCCTTGCTGAAAACGCTGGAAGAGCCGCCATCACACGTCAAATTCCTGCTTGCCACCACCGATCCGCAGAAGCTGCCGGTCACCATCCTGTCACGCTGCTTGCAGTTCCATCTGAAAGCGTTAGATGTTGAGCAAATTCGGGGCCAGCTGGAGCATGTGCTGAAACAGGAAGCGATTCCGTCGGAAAACCGTGCCTTGCAGCTGCTGGCGCGTGCCGCCGATGGTAGTATGCGAGATGCGCTCAGCCTCGCTGACCAGGCCATCGCCATGGGGCAAGGGCAGGTGATTACCGACACAGTTAACACGATGCTCGGCACGCTGGATGATGAACAGCCGCTGGCGCTGATTGAAGCGCTGGTGGATGCCGATGGTCAGCAAGTGATGGCGCTGCTGAACCAGGCGGCATCACGCGGCGTGGAGTGGGAGGCGCTGCTGGTAGAAATACTGCGCCTGCTGCATCGCATTGCGATGGTGCAGCTGTTACCGTCGGCTATCGGCGACGATCAGGCGGCAATTGAACAGCGGTTGCGCGAGCTGGCGCGTGTGCTGCCGCCTGCTGACGTGCAGCTTTACTATCAGACTTTGCTGATGGGGCGTAAAGAGCTGGCGCTGGCACCGGATCGCCGGATGGGCGTCGAAATGACGCTACTGCGCGCCCTGGCGTTTCACCCACGCCAGGTGATTGCCGAACCGGCATCCCGCCCGGTGATGACGCCGCAGGCTCAGCCACAGCCAACTGTACCGGCCAGCGCACCGTCACAACCGGCAGCCCCGCATACCGTGCCGGACAGCGCGCCGCCGGGCAATTTACCCGATGCCACCAGTCAGCTATTGCAGGCGCGCACCCAACTGATGCGTCAGCAGGGAGCGACCAAAGTAAAAAAGAGTGAGCCGGCGGCGCCTGGAGCGCGGCCGGCGAGTTCGGCACTGGAGCGGCTGGCTTCAGTTACCGAGCGAGGTCAGAAGCGCCAGCAAGCTGCTGCCGCTGAGGCTGGCGCAACGGTAAAAAAAGAGGCGTACCGCTGGAAAGCACTGAATCCGGTTGAAGCGAAGCCGGAGCCGGTTGCGACACCAAAAGCGTTGCGCTCGGCGTTAGAGCACGAGAAAACGCCGGAGCTGGCAAACCGGCTGATGGAAGAGTCGCAGCAGCGTGATGCCTGGGCGGCAGAAATCGCGGCGATGGCGATACCTAAATTAGTGCAGCAGCTGGCATTAAACGCATGGAAAGAACAGACTGAGCAGGGGATCTGTTTACACTTACGTGCCGGACAGCGTCATCTGAATTCGCCATCGGCACAAAAAGTGCTGGCGGAAGCATTAAGCCTGGCGGCAGGCCAGACGGTTGAACTGACGATTGTCGAAGATGATAATCCGTCGGTGTTAACGCCGCTGGAGTGGCGACAGGCGATTTATGAAGAAAAGCTGGCGCAGGCGCGCCAGTCGATAATCGCGGATACTCATATTCAGACCCTGCGTCGGTTCTTTGATGCCGATCTGGATGAAGAGAGTATTCGCCCCGTTTGAACCGCCGCCTAAGCGTATCCGACGATTACGCGGCCTGAGCTGAGAGAGAAGACTATGTTTGGTAAAGCCGGTTTGGGCAACCTGATGAAGCAGGCCCAGCAAATGCAGGACAAAATGGCCCAGGTGCAGGAAGAGATTGCTGCAATGGAAGTGACCGGTGAATCCGGTGCGGGTCTGGTCAAAGTGACCATTAACGGTGCGCACAACTGCCGTCGTGTTGAAATCGATCCAAGCTTGCTGGAAGATGACAAAGACATGCTGGAAGATCTGGTGGCTGCGGCATTCAACGACGCGGCGCGCCGTATTGGTGAAACGCAGAAAGAGAAAATGGCAGCAGTTTCCAGCGGAATGCAGTTGCCGCCGGGCTTTAAGATGCCATTCTGATGCAAACCAGCCCGCTCCTCGAATCACTGATGGAGTCGCTGCGCTGTTTACCCGGTGTCGGGCCTAAATCAGCGCAGCGCATGGCATTCCAGCTGTTGCAGCGCGATCGCAGCGGCGGAATGCGGCTGGCGCAGGCGCTGACCCGTGCCATGTCTGAAATCGGTCACTGTAAGGATTGCCATACATTTACCGAGCAGGACATTTGCACCATTTGCGCCAATCCGCGACGTCAGCAGAACGGCCAGATCTGCGTGGTGGAAAGCCCGGCCGATATTCACGCCATTGAGCAAACCGGCCAGTTTGGCGGTCGCTACTTTGTGCTGATGGGCCATCTTTCGCCGCTGGACGGTATCGGCCCCAATGATATCGGGCTGGATCGCCTTGAACATCGTCTGGAACGTGAAACCATCCAGGAAGTGATTCTCGCCACCAACCCGACGGTGGAAGGTGAGGCGACCGCCAACTATATTGCTGAGCTTTGCGGGCAGTATGGTGTGGATGCCAGCCGTATCGCACACGGTGTACCGATGGGCGGCGAACTGGAAATGGTCGATGGTACTACCCTGTCGCACTCGCTGGCAGGACGTCAAAAGATTAAATTCTGAATATTTGCAGGTACGGCGCGTTCGTACCTGCTTGAAAAGTTTTATTTCATCCCCATCTCCTCTTCAACATTCAATAAACCTGATTTGTTGAGGTATCAATGACCATGAAAGGACAAGAGACACGTGGCTTCCAGTCAGAGGTAAAACAGCTTCTGCACCTGATGATCCACTCCCTCTATTCAAACAAAGAAATCTTCCTGCGCGAGCTGATCTCCAACGCCTCAGATGCGGCGGATAAGCTGCGTTTCCGCGCGCTCTCTGCTTCTGAGCTGTATGAAGGTGATGGCGATCTGCGGGTCCGGGTTTCGGTTGACAAGGAACAACGCACTCTTACGCTGCGCGATAACGGCATCGGGATGCGTCGTGATGAAGTCATTGAAAACCTGGGAACGATTGCCAAGTCTGGCACCAAATCCTTCCTTGAATCGCTCGGTTCCGACCAGGCGAAAGACAGCCAGCTGATTGGTCAGTTCGGTGTCGGTTTCTACTCGGCGTTTATCGTGGCGGATAAAGTGTCGGTGCGCACCCGCGCGGCCGGTGCTGCTGCCGATGAAGGCGTCTTCTGGGAGTCAGAAGGTGAAGGCGATTACACCATCGCCGATATCGAAAAAGCCGATCGCGGCACCGAAATCACCCTGCATCTGCGCGAAGGCGAAGATGAGTTCCTCGATGCGTGGCGCGTGCGCGGCATTATCAGCAAATACTCTGACCACATTGCTCTGCCGGTCGAGATTGAGTCGCATAACGAAGAAGACGACACCACCCACTGGGAAAAAATCAACAAAGCGCAGGCGTTATGGACGCGCAACAAGTCCGACGTCAGCGACGACGAATACAAAGAGTTCTACAAACATATTGCCCATGACTTTACCGATCCGGCGGCCTGGAGCCACAACCGCGTCGAGGGCAAGCAGGAGTACACCAGCCTGCTGTATATCCCGGCGCAGGCGCCATGGGATATGTGGAACCGCGATCATAAACACGGCCTGAAACTGTATGTGCAGCGCGTGTTTATCATGGATGACGCCGAGCAGTTTATGCCGAACTACCTGCGCTTTGTTCGCGGGCTGATCGACTCCAATGATCTGCCGCTGAACGTATCCCGTGAAATCCTGCAGGACAGCCGTATCACCCAGAGTCTGCGCAGTGCACTGAGTAAGCGTGCATTGCAGATGCTGGAGAAAATGGCGAAAGACGATGCGGAAAAATATCAGCAGTTCTGGCAGCAGTTCGGTCTGGTACTGAAAGAAGGCCCGGCAGAAGATACCAGTAACGGCGAAACTATCGCCAAACTGCTGCGCTTTGCGTCTACCAGTAGTGAAGGTTCTGCGCAGACCGTGGCGCTGGAAGATTACGTCAGCCGCATGGTTGAAGGACAGGACAAAATTTACTATATCACTGCCGACAGCTATGCGGCGGCGAAGAGCAGCCCGCACCTTGAGCTGTTCCGTAAGAAAGGTATTGAGGTCCTGCTGCTTTCAGACCGCATTGACGAATGGATGATGAGCTACCTGACTGAATTTGATGGTAAATCCTTCCAGTCGGTCAGCAAGGCGGACGATTCATTAAGCAAGCTGGCTGATGAAGAGAGCGACGAGCAGAAAGAAGCGGAAAAAGCGCTGGAACCGTTTATCGAGCGCGTGAAAACCCTGCTGGGCGAGCGCGTGAAAGAAGTGCGCTTAACTCATCGCTTAACCGATACCCCGGCTATCGTCACCACCGAAGCCAACGACATGAGTACCCAGATGGCGAAACTGTTTGCCGCGGCGGGTCAGGCGGTACCGGAAGTGAAGTATCTGTTTGAGATCAACCCGGATCACGCGCTGGTAAAACGTGCTGCCGATACGCAGGACGAGACACATTTTGCCGAGTGGATCGAGCTGCTGTTGGATCAGGCGTTGTTCGCTGAACGCGGTACGCTGGACGATCCTAACCAGTTTATCCGCCGCATGAATCAGCTGCTGATTGCCTGATACGGGTGTCACAGGGGCGGCGAGGTTAGCTCCCCTGTACTATTTCTGGCATCCGTTTGTTGTAGGGGCGGCTAAGGCCGCCTTTTTTACTCCCCGCCAGCCGCTTCAGCCAGTAACCAGCGGCGAAAAATAGCAATTTCCTGTTCATCTTTCCGACTCTGCTTCACCATCATCCAGGTGGCGCGCGCCATTGCCGTAAATCCTACTGGCGCAATCAGTGTGCCATCTTCCAGCTCTTTTTTTACCAGAATCCGCGGCGTGATCATCAGGCCTAAACCATTGCGCGCCGCCTGAATGCCGAGTGTCAGATTGTCGAAATACCTGCCCGCCCAGAAATCACCGCGTGCGCCGCTTTTTTCCGCCCACTCAGCCCAGGCATGCCGTTTCGTTTCGGCATGCAGCAGCGGCAGGGTGGTGAAATCGGTATCGTGACTCACCTGCCGGTCAAAATCGGCTGAGCATACCGGGCCAATATAATCGACGGTAATCAGCGTGGCGGCGATATCATGGTGCGAGGTCTGCTCGTGGCTGAGGATCAGCACATCAGTCTGATCGCTACGCACTTTATCGATATCCATATGCGTCTGAAAGTTCAGAGAGATATCGGGATGCTGCTGACTGAAATGACTGATGCGCGGGATCAGCCACTGCGAAAGAAAACTGGGGGCGCTGGAGACCGTCAGACTGCTGCTGGTGCGCTGGGATATTTTCTCACAGGTGGTTTCAATTTCACTAAAAGCGCGCGTGCAGGTAACTTTCAGGCGTTCACCGTCAGCCGTCAGATAAACCCGGCCATTAGCCCGAACAAACAATGGTTTACCCAGCCACTCCTCCAGCTGTTTGATCTGATGGCTGATCGCGCTGTGAGTCACATTCAGTGACTGAGCCGCCAGGCTAAAGCTGTTATGCAGTGCTGCCTGCTGGAAATAACGCAGCGCACGTAATGAGGGGAGGTCCGCCATAAATCACTACCTGTGAGAAAAACTAACAGGAAGTGTCTGTTTAAATCATTTCAAAGTCCAGCCGCATTTTCATACTCTTGGCAACGGAAGTTAACGAGAAACCGCGCTAATAAGCCGTGGCGGTTAATTTGTCCGCCAGCACCAGGGAATCTGTAGCCTGCTCTCAGGCACGGCTTACAGCAAAAAAATAACAACCAGACACTCTCTCCGCGACTGCACACAGCAATCAGTCGCGAAGCAGCTTTTTACCGGCAAGAGTTAATCAATAATGGATACATCCTCGCTCTCTCCATTGCGGCAAAAAATTGCAGACCAACCGGCTGAGCAGCGTGCTGACACGCTGCACAATCAGCTGCGCCAGAGCCTTTCGCGGCTGTATAAGCTGGAAAATCACGATATCTTTTTTGTGAAATCGGTCGCTGTCGGGCTGGTGATTTTATCTCATCTGTTTCACAAGCAGGAAGTGGCGCGCTGTGTGGCCCGACAAGCCAGCCAGCTGCCAGCCAGTGAACTGCTGGACCGCCATGCTGCCCGCCTTGGCGATCCGGGAACGGTACCGGTTATCAGGCATGTAAATCCCCGTACCGGCCAGGTCAACAGCCTGCGTGACTGTGAAGGGAAGGGGGTAGTTGATGCTTCCGACAGTTTTGCCACCACCCTGCACGATGAGCTGGTGCGCGACAGCGCGATTTTTATCACCCCGTTGCATCTGCACGCCTCGTTGTCGACAGGGTTGGCAATGATTGCGCTGCGCACGTCTGAATTCAGCACCCTGATGCGCAGCGAATTGCGGTTGTTCGAAGCCTCAACGGTTCCCGCTAAGCCGCTGGCCGATGCATTGGGAAAAATCCACAGTAGCCACTGGCAACCCTATAATCTGGCTTAGCTGAATGCGCCGGTTAATAAAACGGACAAAAGCAGTGGCGGTAAACGTGATAAAGCGTCAAGATGTTACCGAGAACAATTTGCCTAACTTTCTGTAATTAAACTTAAATTATTATACATTTTACATATTAAGATCATTATTGTTACTGCCGTTTAACCGCCCGTTTTCTTGTGGATACCGGGGCTTAGTGGTATGTTCTTGGCCTTATTAGTTAGATCAATGCGATTCGCAAGGGGATTTACGCAATGCGTATTATTCTGCTCGGCGCTCCGGGCGCAGGAAAAGGTACTCAGGCTCAGTTCATTATGGAGAAATACGGTATTCCGCAAATCTCCACCGGTGATATGTTACGTGCAGCTGTAAAAGCTGAAAGTGAGCTGGGTAAACAAGCCAAAGAGATTATGGATGCTGGCAAGCTGGTGACCGATGAGCTGGTAATTGCGCTGGTTAAAGAGCGAATTGCGCAGGAAGATTGCCGTAACGGTTTTCTGCTCGATGGCTTCCCACGTACCATTCCACAAGCGGATGCCATGAAAGACGCCGGTATCAAAGTGGATAACGTGCTGGAATTCGCCGTACCTGACGAACTGATCGTTGAGCGTATTGTTGGCCGCCGTGTGCACGCGCCATCAGGCCGCGTTTACCACGTTACTTTCAATCCACCGAAAGAAGAAGGTAAAGACGACGTAACCGGCGAAGAGCTGACCACGCGTAAAGATGACCAGGAAGAGACCGTGCGTAAACGCCTGGTGGAATACCATCAGATGACTGCTCCGCTGATTGCTTATTACAGCAAAGAAGCGGCAGCCGGTAACACCGCTTACCACAAAATTGACGGCACGCGTAAAGTGTCTGAAGTCAGCGCCGAGCTGGCAAAAATCCTCGGTTAATCGTTCTGGGGCCGGGTTTCACCTGGCCCTTTTGCAGCAATCGGTTTATCCCCCGCAATTTTTAGCTACAATCATTCTCGTTTTCATTTATACCCACCTTTATGCCAATAAAAGGAATAAAAATGAGGCACGATAAACCCGGCGTATTGCTGGTTAATCTCGGCACGCCTGATGCGCCAACCCCTGCTGCGGTAAAGCGCTATCTGAAACAGTTTCTCAGCGATCCGCGTGTTGTCGACACCCCGCGCTGGTTGTGGTGGCCGATCCTCAATGGCGCGATCCTGCCGATCCGCTCACCGCGTGTGGCAAAACTGTATGCATCAGTATGGATGGATGACGGCTCTCCGCTGCTGGTGTACAGCAAGCGTCAGCGTGAAGCGCTGGCTGCCCGGCTGGATATGCCGGTGGCACTGGGCATGAGTTACGGCAATCCCAGCCTGAAAAGCGCCGTGGACAGTCTGATGGCGCAGGGCGTGACGCGCCTGATCGTCCTGCCGCTCTATCCACAGTTCTCCTGCTCGACCGTGGCTGCGGTATGGGATGGCTTAACCAAAGTGTTCGCCAGTTACCGTTCGCTGCCGGACGTGCAGTTTATCCGTGATTACGCCACGCATCCCGGCTACATTGACGCACTGAAGGCATCGGTGGAGCGCTCTTTTGCCGCCCACGGTAAACCCGATCTGCTGGTCATGTCTTTCCACGGCATTCCACAGCGTTTTGCCGACGAAGGCGATGATTACCCGCAGCGTTGCCGCGATACTGCGGATGCGCTGGCAGAGGCACTGGGGCTGGGGCCGACCGAAGTGATGATGACTTTCCAGTCGCGCTTTGGTCGCGAGCCGTGGTTAACACCGTATACCGACGAAACACTGAAAGGCTTGCCGGCAAAAGGCGTGAAGCATATTCAGATTATGAGTCCGGGTTTCTCCGCTGACTGCCTGGAAACGCTGGAAGAGATTAGCGAACAGAACCGCGAATTCTTTATGCACGCCGGTGGTACGCAGTTTGAATATATTCCGGCACTGAATGATGACGCTGAACATATCGATATGATGGTGGATTTAGTTACCCGTCAACGCTGATGAGTTTGGCTAAAGCCAGGCCGTGAATATGTTATCATTCACGGCCTGAATTCTTCCGAAGCTATTAATCATGAAATTTCCCGGCAAACGTAAATCCAAACACTACTTCCCCGTCAGTGCCCGCGATCCATTACTGCAACCTCAACTCCAGCCAGAAAGTGAAAACGGCAGCAGCTGGGTGGTGGGTATCGATCAGACACTGGTGGATATTGAAGCCAAAGTGGATGATGCCTTTGTCGCGCGTTATGGCCTGAGTGCCGGTCACTCGCTGGTTATTGAGGATGACGTCGCCGAAGCGCTGTACAACGAACTGATGCGCGAACAGTTAATCAGTCATCAGTTCGCCGGTGGCACCATTGGTAACACCCTGCATAATTACTCGGTACTGGCCGATGACCGTTCGGTATTGCTCGGCGTGATGTGCAGCAATGTACAGATTGGCGGTTACGCCTATCGCTATTTGTGTAATACCTCCAGCCGTACCGATCTTAACTACTTACAGGGCGTAGATGGCGCAATTGGCCGCTGCTTCACCCTGATTGGTGAGCATGGCGAGCGTACCTTTGCCATCAGCCCGGGCATGATGAATCAGCTGCACGAAGAGAATATTCCGGAGCAGGTGATTGCCGGTGCTTCGGCGCTGGTGCTGACTTCTTATCTGGTGCGCTGTAAGCCGGGCGAGCCGATGCCTGCCGCCACCATGAAAGCCATCGGGTATGCGAAAAAGCATAATGTGCCGGTGGTGCTGACGCTCGGTACTAAGTATGTGATTGCCGATAATCCGCAGTTCTGGCGCGACTTCCTGCGCGACCACGTGTCTATTGTCGCGATGAATGAAGATGAAGCGCAGGAACTGACTGGCCTCAGCGATCCATTGCTGGCTTCCGATAAAGCACTGGACTGGGTTGACCTGGTGCTGTGTACTGCCGGGCCAAACGGGCTGTATATGGCCGGTTATACCGAAGATGAAGGCAAGCGTAAGACCAACCATCCGCTGCTGCCAGGAGCGATTGCCGAATTTAACCAGTATGAGTTCAGCCGCGCGATGCGTCATCAGGATTGTCAGCAGCCGCTGCGTATTTTCTCGCATATTGCCCCTTATATGGGCGGCCCAGAGAAGATTATGAATACCAATGGGGCAGGGGACGGGGCGCTGGCGGCGGTGCTGCATGATATTACCGCCAACAACTATCACCGCGCCAATGTGCCAAACTCCAGCAAGCATGTGCGCAGTTATCTGACCTACTCCTCGCTGGCACAGGTATGTAAGTACGCGAATCGCGTCAGCTATCAGGTGCTAAATCAGCACTCGCCACGTCTGACGCGGGGATTGCCGGAGCGTGAGGACAGTCTGGAAGAGTCTTACTGGGAAAGGTAACGGCGGTTTGGGGGGAGTCGAAAACGACTCCCCTGGGATTTCATATCGGTTAAATCGGGCACTGCTCGGGCTGTGGCTCGGTTTCCAGCTCCAGCTTAAGCATATTCAGCATACTGTTAGCGATTTCGCGCTCCCCCATCACCACGCGGTCAGCTCCGCGCTCCATAATATATTCCACTTCATCGTCATAATGCGCACGGGCAATAATCTCGATATTCGGACGTTTTTCGCGGGCGGCAGTGACAATCTCACCGGCTTCATAACCATTCGGAATCGTCAGTAACAGCCAGCGGGCACAATCCAGCCGCGCCAGTTCCATGGTATCGGCGCGCGCCGCATTGCCCAGCACCGCTTTAATACCCTGCTCGCGTAACGCTTCGACGCGTGGTCGGGAATTCTCCACTACCACAATCGGTACGCCTGCTTCTATCAGGCGTGAGCCAAGCAGGCTGCCAACGCGGCCATAGCCGACCACCAGCGCGTGATTACACAGGTCGACCGGGATCTGCTTCTCTTCTTCGATGGCTTCTTCCATGGTCTGCTCGTCGAGCGTTTCGGTTTTCTCCAGAAAACGCTCCAGCAGGGTAAACAGAATCGGGTTCAGCATAATCGACAGAATCGCTGCCGCCAGCACCAGGTTGCGCCCCTCTGCGGAGAGAAGATTAAGAGAAATACCCAGTCCGGCCAGAATAAAGGCGAACTCGCCGATTTGTGCCAGACTGGCTGAAATGGTCAGCGCGGTTCGGCGTGAATGGCCAAACAGCGTCACCAGGAAATAGGCAGCGATGGATTTGCCCAGCACGATAATGGCCAGCGCTCCGAGAACCGCCAGCGGCTCCTGCACCAGAATCATCGGGTCAAACAGCATGCCCACCGAGACAAAGAACAGCACGGCAAACGCATCGCGTAACGGCAGTGTATCGTGAGCGGCACGATGGCTCAGTTCTGACTCATTCAGCACCATACCGGCGAAGAAGGCACCCAGCGCAAAGGAGACGTCGAAGAACTCAACGGCACCGAAAGCGATGCCCAGCGCTAATGCCAGTACCGCAAGGGTAAACAGTTCACGTGAGCCGGTTGCGGCGCTTTTTGCCAGAATCCACGGCACCACGCGGCGACCGACCACCATCATCAGCACCATAAATGCCACTACTTTACCGATGGTCAGCACCAGATCCCACGCCAGCATTGAGACACTGGCGTTGCCTTGTTCCAGCATACCGGCAATCGCAGGCAGCAGAACCAGGGTTAAGACCATCACCAGGTCTTCAACAATCAGCCAGCCAATGGCGATTTGACCACGCTGGCTGTCAATCAACTGACGTTCCTCCAGCGCGCGCAGTAACACCACGGTACTGGCGGTGGAGAGACAGAGGCCAAACACTAAACCGGTAATCAGCGACCAACCCATACTCCATGACAGCGCCATACCCAACAGGGTAGCAACCGCAATCTGCGCAATGGCACCGGGAATAGCGATGGATTTGACGGACATTAAATCTTTGAGGGAGAAATGCAGACCAACACCAAACATCAACAGAATAACGCCAAGTTCAGCCAGCTCCGGGGCGAGGTCGGTGTCAGCGACGAAGCCTGGCGTAAAAGGGCCAGCCAGTACCCCCGCTAACAAATAGCCGACTAAAGGGGAGATGCGCAGGCGGTTAGCCAGCATGCCCAGGAGGAAGGCAAGAACCAGGCCTCCGACAATTGTCGTGATAAGCGGTGTGGTGTGATGCATGCCTGTCTCCTTGTGTCTCCCGGTTTAGCTGAAGCTGCAAATCCAGTTATTGCGGGTGTATGCAAATGTGTCCGGTTGTAAGTATTGAGTTTATTGCATATTTCTGGCGCGCGCTTGTCAATAATGGTGATAATTGCAAAAAAGATGAAAAATGAGAGAAAAACCGTGAATGAGTGAGATTTCTCACACTCATCATAATTCAGGCTATATATTATCACGTTAAGATGCGGGGCAATTCACAGATATCCATCCTCCGTGCGGGCTATTTTCACCGATTACTCGGCAGGAAAGTCGCCAGAATGCCGATAAGTGGCAGATAAGCACAGATTTGCCACGCCAGCACCACCTTATCCCACGCTGTATTCCGCGGTTAGTCGGCAATGTGCCATCGCTGAAAACGTGATCGCTGACTTATCTATAACAATCCTGACTGGGTACTGTCATAAAACTGCGGGATAATGGGTAAGTAATTATAAAAAATTGAATGCATTGATGTTATTGCGCACGGCGATTTACACTGGCGTGATAATGCGATGGCGTTGCTGACAAGGAGATCGATTTTGCGTTTAACGACAAAAGTTTTACCCGGGGTTTTATTGTTGTCATTAATGGCGACGCCATTGCTGGCGCAGGCGTGGGAAAAAGACCGCAGCTATAAATTCACGGTATTGCATACCAACGATCACCACGGGCGTTTCTGGAATAACGATCATGATGAGTATGGCCTGGCGGCACAGAAAACCCTGGTAGACAGCATTCGTTACGATGTGCAGGCGCATGGCGGTTCGGTACTGCTTCTCTCAGGTGGGGATATTAATACCGGCGTGCCTGAATCCGATTTGCAGGATGCTGAACCTGATTTCCGAGGCATGAACCTGATTGGTTACGATGCGATGGCGATTGGTAATCATGAATTTGACAACCCGTTGTCGGTGTTACGTCAGCAGCAAAAGTGGGCCAAATTCCCGCTGTTGTCGGCCAATATCTATCAGAAAAGCAGCGGTAAGCGTCTGTTTCAGCCTTACGCCCTGTTTAATCGCTCTGGCCTGAAAATTGCGGTTATCGGTTTGACTACCGACGACACCGCCAAAATCGGCAACCCGGAGTACTTTACCGATATGGAGTTCCGTAAACCTGCTGCTGAAGCGAAGGCGGTGGTTGAGGAGCTGCGTGCCAGTGAAAAACCGGATGTGATTATTGCGGCGACCCATATGGGCCATTACGACAATGGTCATCACGGTTCCAACGCGCCGGGCGATGTTGAAATGGCACGCGAGCTGCCAGCGGGTTACCTCAATATGATTGTCGGCGGACATTCGCAGGACCCGGTCTGCATGGCCAAAGATAATGTTAAACAGGCCGACTACGTACCGGGTACACCATGCGTGCCGGACCAACAAAACGGCACCTGGATTGTGCAGGCCCATGAGTGGGGAAAATATGTTGGTCGTGCCGATTTCACCTTCCGTAACGGCAAGCTGACGATGGATCACTACGAGCTGATTCCGGTTAACCTGAAGCATAAAGTTAAAAACAGCGACGGCACTGAAACCTGGGTTAACTACACCCAGCAAATCGAAAAGCATCCGGGCATGATGAAGTTACTGACTCCCTTTCAGAAGAAGGGCGAGGCGCAGCTCGGCGTGAAGATTGGCAGCGTCAACCAGCATCTGGAAGGTGACCGCAGTAAAGTGCGCTTTGTTCAGACCAACCTGTCGCGCGTAATTCTTGCCGGGCAGATCGATCGCACCAAGGCCGATTTTGCCGTGATGAGCGGTGGCGGCGTGCGTGACTCGATTGAAAAGGGCGATATCACTTATAAGGATGTGCTGAAAGTACAGCCGTTTGGCAATACGCTGACTTACGTCGATATGAAAGGTAGCGACGTCGAAAAATATCTGGCGGTAGTGGCCAATATGCAGGTCGACTCTGGTGCTTATGCTCAGTTTGCCAACGTCAGTCTGATTGCCGACGGGAAAGGCGTCAGCGAGGTCAAAATCAAAGGTGAGCCGTTGCAGCGCGATAAAACCTACCGCATGGCGTTACTCAGCTTTAATGCGACCGGTGGTGATGGTTATCCGAAGGTCAGTGACAGGGCAAGTTACGTTAATACCGGTTTTGTTGATGCGGAAGTGCTGAAACAGTATATCGAGCAACATTCTCCACTCGATGCTGCAAAATATGCACCGCATGGCGAGATTATTTATAAAACAGCCAACTGACGCCCCTGCCGAGGGTTAGCACCCTGCATACCATCAGAACGGGAGCCGAAAACGGCTCCCCTGGGAGATTCCAGAAATTCCGGTCGTTTTTCCTTAACGATCAGCGTCAGGCGTTCCGGTTCCCCAATAACCGATCGAAACCGTAGGGGCGGCGTTCTCGCCGCCCGTGCCGAGGGTTAACATCCCTCATGATGTTGTTTCTCAGGCCTGGCACGCGCGCCGCGCCATCAGCTTCTGGCGCAGCGTGTCATACACCCAGTTATAAACCACGGTGTACGGCAGAAAGAACAGGAAAAAGCCTACTTCGACCAGAAACGCCTGCCACAGAGTGGCATTCAGCATCCACGCGGCGATCGGCAAACCAATGGCGATAAACCCGCCTTCAAAGCCCAGCGCATGCATGATACGAACGCCAATGCCGCGTTTTGCCACTCCCGGCGGATACAATCGGTCAAAACCGGCGTTGTAAATCATGTTCCATAGCATGGCAACGGTCGACAGCATGATCGCCAGCGCGCCCATCTGAAACAGCGGTTTATCCATAATCCAGGCGGCCAGTGGCGAGACGATCAAAATGGCCAGCGCCTCAAAGCCTGTAGCATGTAAAAAACGTTCTTTCAGTGTTCTGGTAGGCATATCCACTCCTTTATAAGTTCAGCTAAACATTTTCATCGTTTTTACTGGTAAGATAAAATGAGTATCCATCGATAAAAGCGATAGTTCACCATGCGCTACTCTCCTGAATCACTCGAAGCTTTTGTACAAACGGTAGAAAGCGGTTCTTTTTCGGCGGCGGCGCGCGCTTTGCGCAAAAGTCAGTCGACCATCAGTACCGCCGTGGCAAACCTGGAAACCGATCTTGGCTTTGCCCTGTTTAATCGCGAGGCGCGCCAGCCAGTGCTGACGGAGGAGGGCAGGCGGGCGCTGGCACAGGTACAGGAAATTCTGGCGGCCAGTTCACGACTCGATGAGCTGGCGGTGCGACTGGCTGGCGATGTCGAACCGCGCCTCAGTCTGGCGATTTCCGACTTCTGGCAGGCAGACCATCATGAATCGCTGCTGAAGCGCTTTGCGGCACGCTATCCGGCGATTGAATTTGAATGCATGATTGCTGAAGATGCGGATCTGATCGATCTGCTGTTGCTGGGTCGCGTACATGTCGGCGTGGTGCGGGTGCAGCCGAAGCTGCCGCTGGAAATTGCCACTTCGCGGCTACAGGTTCAGGCGCAGATGGCGATCTATATTCATCAGCAGCATCCGCTGGCGCAGCAGAGTCAGGTGACGCAGAGTCAGCTTAACGGCGAACGCCAGCTGCGGCTGAATACCTGGGCACCGAGTCTGCATCAGCGGGCTGAGGGGGCGGTATGGTTTGCGCCTTCCTATCTTTTATTGCTGGAGATGGCGGAACAAGGTTTTGGCTGGAGCATTTTGCCGCGCTGGCTGGTCGAGCAATTTGGGCATCAGGTACTGACCGAGCTGCCGGTTAATGGCTGGCCACAAAGTATCGCGGTCGATGCGGTATGGTCGAAACGCTCGCCGCCAGGCCCGGCCGGGCGCTGGATGATCGATCAGCTCTGCGCCCAGCGGCAGGACTAATCGCGCCGCGCGATATCCGCCAGCCGGGCATTCAGCAGTGCGGCCAGATCGCTGGCGGCCAGCTCGATATCCAGCCCGCGCTTGCCGCCGGAGATAAAGATGGTCGGCCAGCCGGTCGCCAGATGATCAATTACCGTCGGCAGCCGTTTTTTCTGACCTAACGGGCTGATGCCGCCAACCAGATAACCGGTAATGCGTTGCGCTATCTGCGGGTCGGCCATCTCTACCTTTTTTGCCCCCAGCGCTTTAGCGACCTTTTTCAGATCCAGCTGGCCGGAAACCGGTGTGACCGCCACCGCCAGATTTTTCGCGTCGCCATTCATTGCCACTAACAGGGTTTTATACACCTGTTCGGCATTCAGATTGAGCTTACGTACCGCTTCATCGCCAAAGTGGGTTTCATCACTGTCATGCTGATAAGAATGCAGAGTAAAGGCAACTTTCTGTTTTTCCAACAGGTTAACCGCCGGGGTCATTTTCCGCTCCTGAATAGAGAAGGCTCATCGTGCCTGATGAAGAAAAGTACTGGCGAAAATCCAGGCTTTGAGCGACAATCGCCGTCCCATCAGCAACTCGATTGCTGATGGATAACCAAAATCATAAAAAAATTCCTCTTTGACGGGCCGATAGCGATATTGGCCTTTTTTTTATCTGCCTTTCAGCAGATCCGGCAAATTGCCTTCGCCATAGAGGTGTAAGGCGCCGACCGCCACCACATAGCGACCCGCCGGTAAACCGCGTAGTGTTTCGCACCAGCGACGATTGCGCTGATGCATTAATACATCATTCAGTTCACTGCTGAAGGTGGTGGGCAGCGCGACCTGATTCTGCCCCGGTGGCGTTTCCAGCCACCAGCTCACCATGGTCTGCAACAGGCGGGCATTGGTGTGCCAGTGTTGCAGGGTATCGGTCAGCAGCGACATGCCGTTGTCCGGCAGAGTTTTCAGTAACTCAAGCTGTTCGTCCGGGCCTTCCAGCTCTGTCACTGACAGCTGGCGCTGCTTTGCCGCCTGCAACAGCTGATAATCAATGCCATAATCCGGCCGCAGACCCAGTCGCTGCGCCTGTTGCGCCTGCAACATCAGCGCCACCTGCCAGCCGGGCAGTGAGGCGATGATCTCCGCATCAATCGACAACTCGTCGCACAGCCGCGTCAGCGTGTTCAGATTGTCGGCTGACAGACGATGCGCCAGCGGCGGGTGCGATTCGCTGTGGGCGAAAGGCGAAGCGCCGCCGGTAATATCCGCCTCGACAATCAGTGTATCCGCCTTATTCAGCCGATGCAGCAGCGTCGCGGGCAGCGGCATCATATCGCGGGTGCCCATATGGATGCTGCCGACCAGATGCAGTTGCCGCTCGCCGGGCAGAATAATATCCAGCGCCGGATAAGCGTATTTCACCGGTGAAAGCGCTCTGAACAGTGAGGTCACTTTGCGCAGCAATTTGCCCATTTTTCCGCCCTTTGCCATCAAACAATTTATGCTAGCGCGTTAACTGACTGATGAACAGAGCAAATCTGTAAGCGTCACACTTTTGGTGGCTGGTAACGCAGCAGGCGATTGGCGTTGCTGACCACGGTAATCGAAGACAAGGCCATCGCGGCTCCCGCCACTACCGGGCTGAGTAGCGTGCCGGTCAGCGGATAGAGCACGCCCGCCGCAATCGGAATACCCAGTGAGTTATAAATAAAGGCACCCAGCAGATTCTGCTTCATATTGCGTAACGTGGCTTTGGCAATCGCCAGCGCATCAGCGACGCTGTTTAAATCATGTCGCATCAGGGTGACCGATGCCGTTTCAATCGCCACATCGCTGCCGCCTCCCATCGCAATCCCGACATCCGCCTGTGCCAGCGCCGGAGCGTCATTAATGCCGTCACCAATCATCGCCACCTGACGACCTTGCTGCTGCAAACGGATAATTGCCTGCGCTTTTCCGTCCGGCAACACGCCGGCAATCACTTCATCAATGCCCGCCTGACGCGCAATCGCATGTGCTGTCGCCGGATTATCGCCGGTCAGCATAATCAGCCGATAGCCAAGCTGGTGCAGTCGTTTCAGCGCATCGGCGCTGGTGGCGCGCAGCGGATCGCGAATTGCGAAGAGCGCCACCAGTTTGCCATCGGCCGCCAGCATCACCGGCGTCGCGCCACTTTCTGCCTGGGTGGCGAAGACGTTATCAGCCTCGCCGGTGGCAATATGCTGCTGTTGCATCAGGGCGCGGTTGCCCAGTAACACGTTGATGCCGTCAATCATACCGCTGACGCCCTGGCCGGGTATTGTACGAAATTGCTCAGTTGTCGGCAGTGACGCTTCTCCGGCACGCTCTGTAATGGCGCGGGCCAGTGGATGATTAGAACCCTGTTCCAGCGCCGCCGCCCAGCGCAGAGCCTGTGATTGTTTCGTCTGATTAAAGGTGATGATATCGGTTACCCGCGGTGCGCCTTCGGTCAGGGTGCCGGTTTTATCAAATACCAGCGTATCGACGCTGCTGGCGCGTTGCAGCGCATCGGCATCACGCACCAGTACGCCGAACTCGGCGGCGCGACCAACGCCGGAAATAATCGACATCGGTGTTGCCAGACCCAGCGCGCAAGGGCAGGCAATAATCAGCACGGTGGTGGCGATCACCAGCGTATAAACCCGTTGCGGTTGCGGCCCGACGAAATACCAGATTGCCGCGCTGATGATCGCTATCGCCACCACGGTCGGGACAAATACCGCAGAGATACGGTCGGCCAGCTTGCCAATTTCCGGCTTACTGCTTTGCGCCTGACGCACCATCTGAATAATCCGTGCCAGGGTGGTATTTTTACCGATAGCCTCGGCGGTAAACAGCACGCTGCCGTCCTGCAACAGCGTACCGGCATGCAGCGTATCGCCGGTGGTTTTCTGCTGCGGTATCGGTTCGCCGGTCAGCATGGCTTCATCCAGCCAGGCTTCTCCTGAAACGATCTCGCCGTCGACCGGCACGCGATCGCCGGTGGTCAGACGTAAGGTCATTCCCTGCGTCACCTCACTCAGCGGCACAATTTTTTCGCCATCATCGGTGACCACCCGCGCCGAAGCGGGGGTAAGATCGAGCAAGCGCTCCAGCGCTTTCGACGAGCGTTGACGCGCGCGTTGCTCCAGCGCATGGCCAAGGTTAATCAGGCCAATAATCATCGCGCTGGCTTCGTAATAGAGGTGGCGTGCGGCCATCGGGAAGAAATCGGGCCAGATATTGACGCTAATCGAATAGAGCCAGGCCGCCGCAGTACCCAGCGCCACCAGCGTATCCATGGTCGCGGTGCCTTTTAGCAGGCTACGCCATGCGCTGCGGTAGAAATGCCCGCCTGCAATCACCATGACCAGCAGCGTCAGTACGCCAACCACCAGCCAGCCGCTGCGGTTGGTTTCGCTCAGCATCATATTGTCGCCGATCATCCCCCAGATCATCAGCGGGATGCCGAGTGCCAGCGCTAACGCCGACTGCCAGCTAAACCGGCGCATGGCCAGACGGGCGTTTTTTTGCTGTTTCTCGCGGCGCTCAGTTTCATCTTCAATCACTTCCGCAGCGTAACCGGCTTTTTCTACCGCCTGCACTAACGCCTGCGGTGAGGCCGAACCCAGCACCAGCGCGCTGCGTTCGGCAAGATTGACGCGCGCCTGCTCGACGCCGTCGACCTGTTGTAAAGCATTCTGTACCCGGCTGACGCAACTGGCACAGCTCATGCCGTCGATCAGCAATTGATAGCTGTCGACGGCAGCGGATGCCGGAAGCTGTGAAGTGTCCGCTGTCAGCGCTTCCGGCTGGTGTTCTGAATCTGTCAGCGGCTCAGCCTTTGGGTGTGCGTTATCCTGTTCCAGCGTGGCCTGATAGCCAGCCTGTTCGATAGTTTCAATTAACTTGTATCCACAGGCGGTACCGGTCACCCGCGCCTGGTTAAGTGAAACGTCAGCCTGTTCAACATCAGTACGTTGTTCCAGAACCTCTTTTACTCGTTTAACGCAGTGCTGGCAGGAGAGCCCGTCCAGCGCCAGTAAAATAATCTGTGACATAGTTATCGCTCCTGATTTTCCCGATTGACGTTAATGCCAGTCTGGATTGAATATAAGGTTAAACCTTCCATCAAGGTGAAGGTCAAGCCTTTATCTTCCATCTGTTTAAGCAGGGGGATGTTCACCTTCACTATTCCAATGGTCTGACATCTACCAGATTCGTTTTGTTTAACCTTTAGTCAGGTTGGCTATGTCATTATAAAGTGGTAATGAGCCGATAAAAAAATTCAACGATATTTCCAGCAATGCGGACTGTAACCGTAGTGACCGACTCCGGTACTGATTTATTGCCTTTGGGTAGGGTAAAGAAATATGAAATTCAAAAAAAGCATCTCC
Source organism: Winslowiella iniecta (assembly GCF_001267535.1). Classification (GTDB taxonomy): domain Bacteria; phylum Pseudomonadota; class Gammaproteobacteria; order Enterobacterales; family Enterobacteriaceae; genus Erwinia; species Erwinia iniecta. The sequence continues at coordinate 97,571 of NZ_JRXE01000013.1, forward strand.
GCTGTAATGTTACTGGCAGCGCTGACTATGAGCGGCTGTTCCTCATATAATTCTGTGCGGCTTAATCAGGATAAAATTGGTAGTGACTATAGTTATTATAAAATGGATCCGCCTTTGTATGTCGGTGATAAAATAAAATATAAATTAAAAGATGGCCGGGAAGGTGAATTAACTGTAGGTAAGGTCGAACCAAATACTATTGTCAGTGATTCAGGTAAAGTTGTCGCTATATCCGATATTGCTTCGCTGGAAAGAAAAGATTTTTCTAAAGGTAAAACGGCTTCGCTGGTGGGCGGCGGGTTTGCCGCTACCACGGTGATTCTGGTAGTGCTGGTATCCGCTGCGACGCTGGGCATCATTAGCGCAGCTCTTGCCGCCTGATAGCTAAATAAAGTCAGTCCTGAAAATAAAAAAGGCGTATCCGATAAACGAATACGCCTTTTTTTATCTTTAATATTCTGAGTTTACAATAACTTCTTCGCCATACGAACCGGCTTTTGGCAATGGCTGATAGCTGGAGTTTGACGCCCGCAGTACGCGAATGCCCCGTGCACCTGCTTCCTGTGCGGCAGTAATATCATTATCAGAGTCGCCGTAGAATATTTTAATCTCTTTATCCTTCAGCCACTGAGTTTTAGTGTTCTGACCTTCTTTGTCACCGGCAAAAATAACCGGGTTAACGCTGGCATCAGGAATGCCGAAATCTTGCTGTAGGGTTTTGGTCACCGTTTCGGTTTTCGTCTGGCTACGGCCGGTAACGAAATAAATGCTGTCACCTCGTTTCAGGTGCATAGCGATCAGGCTGCTGCCCACTTCTTTTGGCATGCTGAATTCATCCCAGCCATTATTCATTTTTTCCCAGAATTCCGGATTTTTTAAGTAGCTCTGACCTTTTGGGGAAAATTCTTTCTGACCGCGATAAAAACCAGGGCTGGAGAACAGCACGGTATCATCAATATCAAAACCAACCGCAATGGGTGGGCGACCTTGCAGGCTGTTTTCAATCTGCGCGACAGAAACCCAGTGTATCGGTGCCTGCTGAGCAAGCTGCGCCACTGTCACCCCTGGCCAGAGTGGAGCCGGTCCCGATTCTTTCGCCATTACGTTGTGGCTGAGGCCAATAAGCAGGCAGGCAGCACTGAGGGCATAAGTGATTTTACGCATGGTCTTCCCTTTCATCTGGTTATTTTAAGTGGACTGGACGGTCTGAATTATTTCACACCATAACCATCAGAGGCTGATTATTAAAGAAAATTATCGCCGGGCGTCATAGAAAATTGTGATAAGCCATCGCAGGTGAGGTTAACATCAGGTCAATTCATGCCAAAAAAACGCGCCGAACCCGGTCGGTAAAATCGGGAGATGACGCAGTACCGCCAGAGCCAGCATCTGCTAAAATATCGCCACCAGAGGTAAGGTCAGGGGGAAAACGATGAATATCAGTGATGTGGCGAAAAAAACCGGACTGACCAGCAAAGCAATCCGCTTTTATGAAGAGAAGGGGCTGGTAACGCCGCCACTGCGCAGCGAAAATGGTTATCGCAGCTACACCAGCAAACATCTGGATGAGCTGATGCTGCTGCGACAGGCACGGCAGGTGGGATTTAATCTCGATGAGTGCCGGGAAATGGTGGCATTATTCAACGATCCTGAGCGCCACAGCGCGGATGTAAAAGCGCGCACCCTCAATAAGGTCGCCGAGATCGAAGCGCATATTCATCAGTTAAGCCTGATGCGCCAGCGGCTGCTGGAACTGGCTGCCGCTTGCCCTGGCGATGACAGTGCTGATTGCCCGATTATCAATAATCTTGCTGGCTGCTGTCACACAACCAAGTCGGTTTAACTTCGTGGTCTGATGCGTAAGGTAATGCCTTCAATCGCCACCACCGTGACCTCACAGCCTGCCGGCAGATCGCTGTCAGCCTGCACCCGCCAGCTGCTGTCGCCAGTTTGAATATGACCGATACCATTAACCAGTGCCGTTTGCAGGGTTAGCTGCCTGCCAATCATCTGGTTGCCTCGTTGATTCAGGGTATTTGGCAACTGCTTTTTTTCGCGTCGTTGCATCCAGCAATACCACAGCCAGGCGGTAACCAGAGTAACCAGCGCAAACAGTCCCCCCTGCCAGGCCCACGGCAGCGGAACCAGCCAACTTAGCAAACCGATCAGCACCGCGGAAATGCCGCTCCACAGCAGATAACCATTGGTGCCGAGCATTTCCGCGACCAGCAGCAGGCCGCCGAGGGTCAGCCAGAACCAGTGAGGATGGGCAATGACGTCGGCCAGCATCAGCTTTTTCTCCGATCCTGCTTACTTTCCGCCAGCAGTTCGCTGATACCGGCAATTGAACCCATCAGACTGGTGGCATCGAGCGGCATCAGCACCACTTTACTGTTATTGGCGGAGCCAATCTTTTGCAGCGCATCGGTATATTTTTGTGCCACAAAGTAGTTTATCGCCTGCAAATCACCGGCGGCGATCGCTTCGGAAACCATTTGGGTTGCTCGCGCTTCGGCTTCGGCAGCACGTTCACGCGCTTCAGCTTGTAAAAAGGCCGACTGACGCTCGCCTTCGGCTTTCAGAATCTGTGACTGTTTATCACCCTCGGCGCGCAGAATCGCCGCCTGCCTGACCCCTTCAGCTTCCAGAATATCAGCGCGTTTGGTGCGTTCGGCTTTCATCTGCGCATTCATTGAAGCGATCAGTTCCGCTGGCGGGCGCACATCGCGGATTTCAATACGCGTGACTTTAATGCCCCACGGGTTGGTCGCTTCATCAACAATATGCAGCAGGCGGGTATTAATATTGTCACGTTGCGACAGCATCTCATCCAGTTCCATCGAACCCAGTACGGTACGGATATTGGTCATGGTGAGGTTGAGAATCGACAGCTCCAGATTACTGACTTCATAGGCTGCCCGTGAGGCATCGATAACCTGAATAAAGCAGACGGCGTCTATAGTGACATTGGCGTTGTCTTTGGAGATGATTTCCTGCGACGGAATATCCAGCACCTGTTCCATCATATTGATCTTACGGCCAATGCGATCCATAAACGGCACGATGATGTTAAGTCCGGGAGAGAGCGTTTTGGTATAACGGCCAAAGCGTTCAACCGTCCACTGGAAGCCCTGTGGCACGATTTTAACGCCGGACCAGACGACGATCAGTGCCAGAATAATCAGCACCGGGATAACGGCCAGCATAGAAAACCTCCTGTTGTTTTATGTACGGGCCGACTCATTCCGGCCCGTTTGATTCGCGCTTAGTAGAGCAGCGAATAGAGCTGACGACGGTATTTTGCCGCCAGTGCGTCACCGGTACCGAGCGCGGCCAGAATCTCCTGCAACATTTTACGCACTTGTCCATCTGCGGCATTCATATCTTTTTTCAGATGCACAAACAGAATTTCCAGCGCCTCTTCATTGCGGCCGACCTGATGCAGTTGCAGGGCGAGCTTTGACGCCAGTTCGGCGTTATCCGGCTCAGCTTCCAGCTGTTGCTGTAATTGCTGGATTTCCGGAGTATCAGCGGCCTGCTTCAGCAGATCGATTTGTGCCACCAGCCCCTGATAACGGGTATCCTGATCCTGTAATGGCACCACTTTCAGTACCGCTTCGGCTTCATCGCTGCGGCTCAGGGCGATCAGCACCTCGGCCAGCAGAAAGCCGATCTCACTTGACTGGTTGCTCAGCTGCCAGGCATCTTTCAGCAGCGGCAGCGCATCGATCATTTTGCCTTCCTGCATCAGCGCCATCGCTTCCTGCGCTTTCAGCTCTTCTTCACGCGGCAGCACTTTTTCCAGCAACGCGCGTACCGCTTCTTCCGGCTGCGGCCCCTGGAAACCGTCGACCGGCTGACCATTCTGGAACAGGTAGACGGTCGGAATTGAGCGCAGGCCAAACTGTGCGGCAACCGCCTGTTCAGCATCACAATCCAGCTTCGCCAGAATAAACTGACCGGCATACTCCTGCGCCAGCCGCTCCAGCAGCGGGGTCAGTTCCAGGCAGTGCTGACTGCGTTCAGACCAGAAGTAGAACAGCACCGGAATGGCAACCGACTGCTCCAGCGTCTGGTGCAGGTTAGATTCATTGATGTTAATAATCGAAGCTTGTGGTGACATGAATTCGTCTCTTTGGCTGATGACTTTGTAACAATATTGGGGCGTTACGCCTCGCTTCAAGTGAAATTGTTGTTGCAGTGCTAGTTACTGCGCAAAATGCGATCCAGCATCCAACCTGGCAGCAAACGGCGGATAATCGTCATTGCATGCGCCACCAGGGTGACCGGATAGCGTAATTTCGGGTGTTTACTCTCTAATGCATGGTGCAATTTCGGTAGAATGGCCTCTGGCGGCAGGGTAAAACGTGCCGCAATCGACGGATTTTTTACCGGGCGATCCTGCTGTGTCTGATTAACATTGTCAGTAAAGCGGGTGTGAATTGGCCCCGGCTCAATCAGGCTGACACGCACGCCTGTGCCGTGCAATTCCATACGCAGCGCATCAGACCAGGCCTCCAGCGCATATTTACTGGCGGCATAGGCACCGCGGCGTGGCGTCGAGAGTAATCCCAGTACCGAGCTGGTATTGATAATCCGCCCGCCGCCATTCGCCAGCAGCGCCGGCAGCAGTAAAATCGTCAGCTGATGCAGGCCGAAGAAGTTGGTGGAAAACTGCTGTTCCAGTTGCTGGCGCGACAGCGTATGCAGCGCCCCATACACGCCATAGCCGCCGTTATTAAACAGCGCATACAGTTGATTTCCGCTTAGTTCGGTCACCTGCTGCGCCGCATGCTCCACGCTGTGCGCATCGTCGAGATCCAGCTCAATACCGGTAAATCCCAGCTGATTCATCCGTGCCACGTCGTCCGCTTTGCGGCAGGCGGCAAACACCTGATAGCCACGACGCTGTAAATCTTGCGCGGCGACCAGGCCAATACCGCTGGAGCAACCGGTGATTAATATGCTTTTTTTCATAACTTTACCTGTTAGCGATCACAGTTTTCCTTCACTCGTGCTTAACTAAAGGAGACAGTTGTCTGGCCATCAGGTCGGCGATAAAGGATTGCGCATCGGGATTGGGATGTATGCCATCCTGCTGCATCCATTCAGGTTTCAGATAAACCTGCTCCATGAAGAAGGGGATCAATGGAATGTTGTACTCCTGCGCCAGTCTGGGATAAATCCCGCTGAACGCCTCGTTGTAACGGCGACCATAGTTCGCTGGCAAACGGATCTGCATTAACAACGGCTGGGCATTCGCCGCCTTGATATCGGTGATGATTTGACGCAAATCCTGCTCGATATTTTGCGGCGGGAAACCGCGTAAACCGTCGTTACCGCCCAGTTCAATCAACACCCACTTGGGTTGATGTTGTTTCAGCAGTGCCGGCAAACGGCTCAAACCCTGCGTTGCGGTATCACCACTGATACTGCCGTTAATCACGGTAGGTTTTTTTTGCCATTTATCATTGAGTAGCGCAGGCCATGCCGCGCTGGCAGACATGCGATATCCGGCGCTTAAACTGTCGCCGAGAATCAGCAGCGACTCTGCCGACGCCACGCGCGAGATCAGTAACAATAATAACAGGAACGGGTAATGCCAGCGGAAAACATTCTTGAAGTTCATCGTCTTAGTAAGTCCGTCGGTCAGGGTGAGCATCAGTTAACCATCCTTACCGGAGTTGAGCTGGTTGTCAAACCGGCTGAGACCATCGCCCTGATTGGCGAGTCAGGATCGGGTAAATCGACGCTGTTAGGCATTCTCGCCGGACTGGATGACGGCAGTGAAGGGGAGGTGTTTCTCTGCGGCGAGCCGCTGCATCAGCACAATGAAGAGCAGCGTGCAGCGCTGCGCGCAAAGCATGTGGGCTTTGTTTTTCAGTCGTTTATGCTGGTGCCGACGCTGAATGCGCTGGAAAACGTCCAGCTCCCGGCGCTGCTGCGCGGCGACAGCGATGGTCAGAGTCGTCAGCAGGCCAGCGCGTTGCTGGCACAACTGGGATTGGCGGAACGCTTAACGCATCTGCCCGCACAGCTTTCAGGCGGCGAGCAGCAGCGCGTGGCGCTGGCGCGCGCTTTTAATGGTCGTCCGGATTTGCTGTTCGCCGATGAACCGACCGGTAATCTCGATCGTAAAACCGGTGACCGCATCGCTGACCTGCTGTTTTCCCTTAACCGTGATTTTGCCACCACCCTGATACTGGTGACGCATGATGAGCAACTGGCGGCGCGTTGTGACCGACGGCTGCGGCTGCGCGACGGTAAATTGTGGGAGGAAGTATGATCTGGCGCTGGTTCTGGCGCGAATGGCGCTCGCCGTCGCTGCTGATTGTCTGGCTGGCGCTGACGCTGGCGGTCGCCTGTGTGCTGGCGCTTGGCTCGCTAAGCGACCGGATGGAGAAGGGACTGAGCCAGCAAAGTCGCGACTTTATGGCGGGCGATCGCACGTTAAGCAGCTCGCATCCGGTGTCGCCAGCGTGGTTGCAGCAGGCGCGCAGTGACGGCTTGCAGGTCAGCAGTCAGCTCAGTTTTATGACCATGACCTTTGCCGAAAATACGCCGCAGCTGGCGTCGGTGAAAGCGGTCGATGATGCCTATCCGATGTTTGGTGAGCTCAGGACTGAACCGGCCAATCTCAAACCCCAACCGGGTAGCGTACTGGCGGCACCGCGTCTGCTGGCGCTGCTGAATCTCAAAACCGGCGACAGGCTGGATGTTGGCGATACCTCACTGCGTATCGCGGGGGAAGTCATTCAGGAACCGGATTCCGGTTTTAATCCTTTTCAGACCGCGCCACGACTGATGATGAATCTGGCGGATGTGGAAAAAACCGGTGCGGTGCAGCCGGGCAGCCGGCTGACCTGGCGCTATAAGTTTGCCGGCACGCCGGAGCAGCTGAGCCGCTATGACCGCTGGATTGAGCCGCAGCTGAAAGCCGATCAGCGCTGGTTGAGCGTGGAGAATTCCGACGATGCACTTGGCCGTTCGCTGCAACGCGCGCAGCAATTTTTGCTGTTGTCGGCGTTACTGACGCTGATACTGGCGATTTCGGCGGTGGCGGTGGCAATGAGCCACTATTGTCGCAGCCGCTATGATTTAGTGGCAGTGCTGAAAACGCTGGGAGCCAATCGTGCGGCGCTGCGTAAACTGATTATCGGCCAGTGGCTGGCGGTATTGCTGCTGGCCGCGGTGGTGGGTAGCGCGCTGGGGCTGGGGTTTGAAGCGCTCCTGCTACAGATGTTGAAGCCGGTGCTGCCTGCGGCATTACCGCCGTCCGGCGTCTGGCCATGGTTATGGGCCATCGGCTCACTGTTTGTTATCTCGCTGCTGGTCGGTCTGCGACCGTATCGCCTGCTGCTGGCAACTCAGCCGCTGCGGGTGCTGCGGCGTGATGCCATTGCCGACGTCTGGCCGCTAAAGTTTTATCTGCCGGTGATGGCGCTGGTGGTGACGGGTTTGCTGGCGCTGCTGGTGGGCGGCAGCATTCTGCTATGGGCGCTGGTCGCCGGTATTGTGTTGCTGGCTGTGCTGCTCGGCGCGACAGGCTGGGGCGGTTTATTGCTGTTGCGTAAACTGTCGGTGCGTAATCTGGCGTTCCGTCTGGCAATTAACCGTTTGCTGCGGCAACCGCTGACCACGCTGAGTCAGCTGGCGGCATTTTCACTGTCGTTTATGCTGCTGGCGCTACTGCTGGTGATGCGCGGAGATTTGCTCGATCGCTGGCAGCAACAACTGCCGCCGGATAGCCCGAATTACTATCTGCTGAATATCGCCACGGAGCAGGTGCCGCAGGTTAAAACCTTCCTGCAACAGCATCAGATTAAGACGGAAGACTTCTATCCCATCGCCCGCGTGCGTCTGACTGAAACCAATAATACGCCGGTTGACCCGGCTGAGGACAACACTTACAACCGTGAGATTAACCTGACATGGCTGGAGCAACTGCCGGAGAACAGCCCGGTAGTGGCCGGAAGCTGGCCGCCGAAACAAGGCGAGGTGTCGATGGCGGAGGAACTGACCGAACGCCTGGGTCTGAAACTGGGCGATACGCTAACTTTTACCGGCGACACGCAGTCGTTCAGCGCAAAAATTACCAGCCTGCGCTCGATTGACCGCGAAAGTCTGCGGCCATTTTTCTTCTTTATCTTCCCGCCGGGGGCGCTTGATCAGCAGCCACAAACCTGGCTGACCAGTTTCCATATGGATAACGACCCGGCACTGCTGGCGCAGCTGAATCGCCAGTTCCCGACCCTGAGCCTGCTGGATATTGACAGCATTCTGCGGCAGGTCGGGCAGGTGCTGACGCAGGTCAGTCGCGCGCTGGAGATTATGGTGGTGCTGGTGACCGCCTGCGGGGTGCTGCTGTTACTGGCGCAGATTCAGGTTGGTATGCGCCAGCGGCGTCAGGAGCTGGTGGTGTATCGCACGCTGGGTGCCAGCAAGAAACTGCTGCGCGGCACATTATGGCGTGAATTTGCGGTGCTGGGTGCGGTGTCCGGGCTTGCCGCCGCGACAGGTGCCGAAGCGGCGCTGTGGGGCTTACAACGTAAGGTGTTTGATTTCCCGTGGCAGCCGGATTTCCTGTTGTGGGGCGTGTTGCCGCTGACCGGTGCGCTGTTATTGTCAGTGTGTGGCGGCTGGCTGGGGGTGCGTTTGCTGAAAGGTAAGGCGTTGTTCAGAGGTTATGAGTCAGCATAGCTATAAGGGAGCCGTTTTCGGCTCCCGTCCTGATAGCATGCGGGGAGTCATTACAGTTGCTCTTTCGCCCACTCAATGCCGCTGGCATAGTCCGGCGGTAACATCGTTACCAGCGCGTCTAACGCGTTGATAAGCGCTGTACTGTCGACATCATTCAGATTGAGATGACCGACTTTACGCCCCGCACGAACCTCTTTCTCATACCAGTGCAGATTCACTAACGGCTGCTGTAACCACTGCAAATTGAGATCGGTACCAATCAGATTGACCATCACCGACGGCGAACTGACCACCGGCTTCGGCAGCGGCAGATCAAGAATCGCCCGCAGATGCAGTTCAAACTGGCTGATCGATGCGCCGTTTTGCGTCCAGTGACCACTGTTGTGCACGCGCGGTGCCAGCTCGTTGATCAACAGGCCTTCCGGCACTACAAAGCACTCCATCGCCATCACGCCGACGTAGTTCAGCTTATTCATAATGGCAGATAGCATCTGCTCCGCCTGCTGTTGCCGTGCGGCATCCGGCTCAGGCAGCGCGACGCTGGTGCGCAGAATGCCATCCTGATGCAGGTTGTGCGTCAGCGGATAAAACACCGTCTCGCCGTTATGGCTACGCGCGCCGACCAGAGAGACTTCACCGCTGAAGTTAATGCCCTGTTCGACGATGCACTCACCGTAACACTCTTGCGGCAACTCCTGGATTTGATCGACACGTAAACGCCACTGACCACGGCCGTCGTAGCCGCCGGTGCGACGTTTAACGATCGCCAGCTCACCCAGCGTTGAGAACACCTGCGGCCATTGATCGTCAGACGCCAGCAGTTGCCACGGGGCGGTCGCCAGTCCAAGCTGGTCGAGCAGCTGTTTTTGCGTCAGGCGATCGGCCAGAATCGGAAAAATATCACGGTTAACAAACGCCGGGTGCTTCGCCAGTTCGCGGGTCAGCGCGGTTTCCGGCCAGCGTTCAATCTCAGCAGTAATCACGCTTTGCTGAATGGGGAGCGCTTGCGGTTCGGCATCCAGCCCCACCGGATAGACTGCAATGCCCAGTGGCTCGCCAGCCTGACGCAACATGCGCCCAAGCTGACCATTACCTAATACGCAAACCGGTTTCATGCATTACCCCGTGGATCAGGATTATTCAGCACTTCATCCGTCTGACTTTGACGCCAGTCGGCCAGACGTGCCGCCAGCTCGCGATCGTGGATCGCCAGAATCTGCGCCGCCAGCAGCGCGGCATTGGCCGCACCGGCTTTACCAATCGCCAGCGTGCCGACCGGAATACCACGCGGCATCTGCACGATGGAGTAGAGGCTGTCAACGCCGCTCAGGGCCGCGCTCTGTACCGGCACACCCAGTACCGGAACCAGCGTTTTCGCTGCCAGCATGCCGGGCAAATGGGCCGCGCCACCGGCACCGGCAATAATCACCTGATAGCCCTTTTCCGCTGCGTTTTCAGCAAAGCTAAACAGTTTATCCGGGGTACGGTGGGCTGAGACCACTTCAACGTCGAAAGGAACCGCAAGGCTGGTAAGGATCTCTGCGGTAAACTCCATGGTTGCCCAGTCACTTTTTGAACCCATAACTATGGCAATGCGGGCTGGGGCGGCGTTGGATGACATGCGAGTCTGACTCCTGTGATTGTACAAACTTCACCCGTGCAACTTTAAGCAGCAGGGTGGGAAGGGCAGAGAGAATAGCATGACTCAGCAGCAAGGAAAACGGTTGCGTAGCCGCTTCAGGCGGCAAAATCATGCTTATTTCGCGATGTCAGAATGGAAAAGCGCTCAGTGTGACGGCGTCAGCTGTCACCTCAATCATCGAGCCTTGCTGGTGCCAGGCACCCAGCACCACGCGTTCTGCTGGCTGACCGTTAATCTGTAATGGATGTACCGCAGGTCGGTGGGTATGGCCGTGAATCATCCACTGCGCCCGGTGGCGCTGAAAGGCGTCAGTCACTGCGTGGGGATTAACATCCATGATCGCTACCGATTTGCTGGCGTTAGCATTTTTACTGTTTGCGCGCATTTTTTCGGCGATACGTTGACGGATAAACAGCGGCAGGGCAAGGAACAGCTTTTGCAGCCAGCGTTGATGCACCTTGTGGCGAAAACGCTGATAGCCTTCATCATCAGTGCAGAGCGTGTCGCCATGCAGGATCAGAATGCGTTTGCCATACAGTTCCAGCAATTGCTCTTCCGGCAGCAGGGTCATGCCGCTGGCGTGGGCAAAGCGGTAGCCGAGCAGGAAGTCACGATTACCATGGATAAAGTAGCAACGCACGCCATGCTGCTTCAGCGCCAGCAGCGCGGCAGCCACCTCGCCATGCAGCGGGTCAGGGTCGTCATCGCCAATCCAGGCTTCAAACAGATCGCCAAGAATATACAGCGCGTCGGCATTCAGTGCCTCGCGCTGTAAAAAACGCAGAAAACCGGCAGTAATTGCCGGTTCTTCTTCACACAGATGCAAATCTGCGATAAACAGCGTGCGTGACATTACTCGCTAACAGTCACTTTCTGGATCACGACGTCTTCTTTTGGCACGTCCTGATGCATACCGCTACGACCGGTAGAAACGCCTTTGATTTTCTCAACCACGTCCATACCTTCAACCACTTCAGCAAATACGCAATAACCCCAACCTTGCAGGTTTTCACCGCTGAAGTTCAGGAAGTCGTTATCTGCTACGTTGATAAAGAACTGAGCCGTTGCGGAATGCGGGGCAGAAGTACGTGCCATCGCCAGCGTGCCTTTGGTGTTTTTCAGGCCGTTGTTCGCTTCGTTACGGATCTCTTCTTTGGTCGCTTTCTGCTTCATGCCAGGTTCAAAGCCGCCGCCCTGAATCATAAAGCCGTTGATGACACGGTGGAAAATGGTGTTGTCGTAAAAACCTTCACGACAGTAATCCAGGAAGTTTTTCACGGTGGCTGGGGCTTTATCGTCGAAAGTTTTGATAACGATGTCGCCATGATTGGTCTGGAAAGTAACCATAATCTCGTCCTGTTAAGGTGGGAGTTTTAAACGACTGTGCTCACGGCAGCTAGGTTAAATTGCCGGGCCAGTTTTGACAGACGCTTCTTATATCACAAATTGTGATGACGCGTCAGCATGGCGACATCAGCCGAGTTACTGCCATGTTCTTGCATTGCAGCGCGCTTACGTTAACAATACGTCAAATTAAGCCTTTATATACCCTGGTAATTGGTGTTGCTGTGGCCACGCTAACTACTGAGGGGATCATCAGTTTCGTTAACCCGCACACGTCATACGGAATGTCTCAATGCTAAAGATTTACAACACCCTGAGTCGTCAAAAAGAGGAATTTAAACCTATCCATGCTGGTCAGATTGGCATGTACGTGTGCGGCATTACCGTTTATGACCTCTGTCACATCGGCCACGGTCGGACCTTTGTGGCGTTTGATGTCGTCTCACGTTATCTGCGTTATTGCGGCTATCAGCTGAATTATGTGCGCAATATCACCGATATTGACGATAAAATTATCAAACGCGCCAATGAGAAGGGTGAAAGCGTGGAAACGCTGACCAACCGCATGATCGCCGAGATGCATGCCGATTTCGCCGCGTTAAATATTCTGCCGCCGGATCTGGAGCCGCGTGCGACCCGCCATATCGGTGAAATTATCGAGCTGGTGGAAAAACTGATTACGCGTGAACATGCCTATGTTGCCAGCAACGGCGATGTGATGTTCTCGGTGGAAAGCGATGCTGATTACGGCAAGCTGTCGCGTCAGGATCTTGAGCAGTTGCAGGCCGGTGCTCGTGTTGAAGTGGCTGCGGATGTGAAACGCAACCCGATGGACTTTGTGCTGTGGAAAATGTCGAAAGCCGGTGAACCGAGCTGGTCGTCGCCATGGGGCGAAGGGCGTCCGGGCTGGCACATTGAATGTTCGGCGATGAACTGCAAACAGCTGGGTGAGCATTTTGATATTCACGGCGGCGGTTCTGACCTGATGTTCCCGCATCATGAAAACGAAATCGCCCAGTCAACCTGCGCGCATGATGGCCCGTACGTTAACTACTGGATGCACTCCGGCATGGTAATGGTTGACCGCGAGAAGATGTCAAAATCGCTGGATAACTTCTTTACCGTGCGTGACGTGCTGGCGCATTACGACGCCGAAACCGTGCGTTACTTCCTGATGTCCGGCCACTATCGCAGCCAGCTTAACTATGGTGAAGACAACCTTAAGCAGGCGCGTGCCGCGCTGGAGCGTCTGTATACCGCCTTGCGTAATACTGATGCCTCCGCCGCGATTGCGGGTGGCGAGGCTTTTGAAGCCCGTTTCCGCGAAGCGATGGATGATGATTTCAACACGCCAGAAGCCTACTCGGTACTGTTTGATATGGCGCGCGAAGTTAACCGCCTGAAAAGCGAAGATATTGATGCAGCCAACGGCCTGGCAGCGAAACTGCGTCAGTTAGCTGGCGTGCTGGGCCTGCTGGCGCAAGACCCGGAGCAGTTCCTGCAAAGCGGCGCGCAGAGTAACGACGAAGAAGTGGCGGAGATCGAAGCGTTAATCAAAATGCGCTTTGATGCGCGTCAGGCGAAAGAGTGGGCGCAAGCCGATATCGCCCGCGATAAGCTGAACGAGCTGGGGATTATTCTGGAAGATGGTCCGCAGGGAACCAGCTGGCGTCGTAAGTAAATCAGATTTTGGTTAACGAGAAAATAGTGTCAGTAAAAGGATTTCTAACCAACATGGAGTTTGGAAATGACAAGACCTCTTTTTTTCAAAAGCCTGGGCAGCTTCCAGAGTGATTTACCATCCTGTGAATCCTTCTGCGCGAAATGTTGTGATAACTGCTATTTCGATGACCCAGGCGTAACTTATCGCACAGAGCGAGCCAGCTTCTGGAGCATGCCATGATTGCCGTTGCCCGCTGCTGCCGTGTTTATTTGGCGGGTGTGAGTTTGATTGCCACCTCTGCATGGTCGGCTCAGCTACCCGAAACAGCTTATCGCACCTATGCGCAAAATTACAAAGACGCTGCTCTGGCGTACTGTGTTTCACAGGCATATGCTGCAGATGGAAACGCTCACGCTGATGCATCTGCAAGTGCCAATGGCATTGATAATTGGGGCGAGTACGATCTGGAGAACAGTAGTGGAAAAGTACCCGAGCTGGTAAAGGAATATTTATCTCGTGACTATCAGTCAAAGCATGGACATGGCACCAGGCTCAATCTGATGAAATGTCTGGATATGTATCACAGCGTGCAACTGCAAGAACTTGTTGAAAAGTATGTTCCTCATCCCGAAAAAAGCTACGCTGGAAGTGCCTTGCAGGGTAAGTAATAAAACGGCAGCTTTAGCTGCCGTTAATCATGGGTCTCAGGCGGTTACCGTGACCTGATTCCCCTCAAACTCTACCACTTGTCCGGCGACAATCTTGCAGCGTTTGCGGGTTTCAACCGCGCCGTTTACCGTCACATAACCATCGGCAATCAGCGTCTTGGCCATCGCGCCGCTCTCTGCCCAGCCTTCCAGCTTCAGTAAATCGCATAAATCAACGTGTGGGTGCTTACCCAGAGAAAAGGTTGCCATTATTTTGCTGCTCCGTCGTGATACTCTTCGCATGCCTGTAGGGTGTTCTGAATCAGCGTTGCCACGGTCATCGGGCCAACACCGCCTGGCACGGGGGTAATATAGGCTGCGCGTTCAGATGCGGCGTCAAAATCCACATCACCGACCACTTTGCCACTTTCCAGACGGTTGATCCCGACATCGATAACAATCGCGCCTGGCTTAATCCAGTCACCCGGAATAAAACCGGGTTTACCGACCGCAACCACCAGCAAATCGGCATGTTCAACGTGGTGACGCAGATCTTTAGTAAAGCGGTGGGTAACCGTCGTGGTGCAACCCGCCAGCAGCAGCTCCATACTCATCGGGCGACCGACGATATTGGATGCGCCAACTACTACCGCATTCAGGCCATGGGTATCAATATTGTAACGCTCAAGCAGCGTCACGATGCCGCGTGGAGTGCAAGGGCGCAGTCTGGGCGCGCGCTGGCACAGACGACCGACGTTATACGGATGAAAACCATCCACATCTTTATCCGGCGAAATACGCTCCAGCACTTTGACATTATCGATGCCGGCAGGCAGCGGCAGCTGAACCAGAATACCGTCGATTTCCGCATCGTTATTCAGCTTATCAATCAGCGCCAGTAACTCGGCTTCGCTGGTGGTGGCGGGCAAATCGTAAGAGCGAGAAAGAAAACCGACTTCTTCACAAGCACGGCGTTTGCTGCCGACATAAATCTGTGATGCCGGGTTCTCACCGACTAACACCACTGCCAGACCAGGCGCACGTTTACCGTCTGCCAGACGTTGCTTCACTTTTTCCGCAACCTCAAGGCGCACCTGCTGCGCAATCGTTTTACCGTCAATAATTTTTGCTACCATCAGAGAGGAAATCCATCTGTGTTGAGTTGAAACGGGGGAATATGCCTATTCTGGCAGAAGCAAGCGCCGCTGTCAGGCACAGAATCGTCTCTGTTTATTGATAACGCCATAATGAGATCTTTTTACTTAAGCGGCATCAGCACCTGCCAGCCCCTTCCGCCGGTTGCCTGCTTCGGGACTGACTGCTACTCTGACGCCCTTGTTTACCCGATTAAAACGCCTTTTGGCAGGATAGTGCATGATCTGGCTGATGCTTGTGACTCTGGTGTTGGTGTTTATTATTGGTTTTCGCGTGCTGAACTCGCAAACCCGCCGTGCGTCAAAAGCGCTGAGCAAAAGGTTGAATCTCGATCCGGTATATGTTGAATCGCTGATAAGCCTGATGGGTAAACCGGCAGCGGATGAATTTATCGATTATTTGTCACGCGATAATGAATCCCACTTTGCCAATGCTGCCAGCGTACTGTTTATTTATCAGGTATTTATCGTTGATGAATCCGACGAAAGCATGCAGTTCTGGCGCGGCGTACTGCGCAAGGCCTATCTGCCGACGACGTTAAGCAGTGAGCATGTCCGTCTGGCGCTGAGCTTTCTGCGGGAAATCGAGCCAGACGCTCAGGAGATGCACGCTTTCCGCCTGCGCTACAATGCGCGTTTTGCTCCGGCGGAAGAGGGGAGCGGGACGCAACATGATAATATCTATTCGATTAATTCACGGCTGAACCGGCACTGAGTCAATACGCAGACCCGATTTCAGCTTCGGTAATCTGTAAGTTATACCGCTTTCGGGCACAGATAAGGCTGTGACTGTTCATAAGTGCAGCAACAGTACGCTGCGATAAGTAAAAACGTTGACTCACCACGTGCGCACCGTATAATTCGACGCAATCACTATGCGCCCTTAGCTCAGTTGGATAGAGCACCGGCCTTCTAAGCCGTAGGTCACAGGTTCGAATCCTGTAGGGCGTACCATTTAAAATCAATCGGTTACACTAAACCCCCTCTCCTGAGTCTTACTCATCAGAAATTTATGTAACGGCTGGTGTAAGTAAAATTTCTCAACGCAAATCAACGTTATCTTGAACTAGCCAGCATCCCTGGATAGTGCTTTGCCACAATATCATTCATCTTTTCTGTCAGGTCGATCCGTTTAAAAGTGATGTGCGCGGTTCCTTTCTGAAAGTAGCGTATCGAAAAATACTCATCGTCGAAGATCTCCGATGCGCTTTTATGGTTAATGTGCTCACTTAGTCTGACCGTCACATCGTTACGATTTTCCGGAATGGGTTTTCCATCCAGCAGAAACAACATGCGTTCCAGGTCAGCCAGTTGATCCCTACGCCATCCCCAGTTGAGCTTAAATCCCCAGCGGTTGTGATCCACCAGGTTATTTATAATAATCTTTTTGCCGAACTGGCAAGGCGAGTTCGTTTTGTAATCCCATGACAATCCCTTAAACACGTTGATAATCCCCCGCTCAAACACATCCGCTTTACTGTGATGCAATTGCTCAAAAGTGCTAAGAATGTTGGCTTCGCTGATCTCAGGAATATCGTCACCGTCGAGATTATTATCCCATTGCTTACGCCCCTGAGCGTCCATCAACGAGATCATCCCTGATTTTTGCATCAGATCACGCCAGATGCTGCGATCAAGATTACAGGTAATGGTACTCATTGCAGTTTTCACGTTTTCCATGAGCCAGCAGCCACAACGAAAGTCCTGACGCATCGCCCAGTCACGGGCAGTTTTGCCACCGATACTACTGGTCAGCGTCGAGATGTCGGCAAGTTGCTGGATGAGTTCTTCGATCTGTAACAGTGCCGCATTGCGGCCTGTCACGATACGTTCAATGCTGGTGGAGTTGATGATTTCGGTATGACCAGTTATTACGTCGGGGTCGTTATTGACTTGTATCTCAGACATGGATTATTTCCTTTATATCAATGCAAAGCGCCAGCCGAATGAGGGCTGGCGCTTTGCAGGTTATGTGTTTTGAGTGGAGATATCGTTGCTCGCGTTGTCGATTTTCGCCTGCAAGAAGACAGCCGTATCTGGACGAATCTGGTTTTTCCGTCAGGTTAAGAATGAGCGCGAACTACCAGTCGAAGGTGGTAAAGCCGGGGAGAATGTCGCCAAAGGAGTCAAAGTGAATGGTGCTGATGGCATAGCGACGTATCAGCGTCACAAGCAATTTACGGCAGGCTTTCGACAGCCCACAGCGTTTCAGGCGCAGAACCGGGAATGCCCAGGCATCGAGGCGTATCAGATAACCCGAGCCCGTGTAGTGGACCCATTCTGCATCACCATAATTCTGATATTGCTGGGAAAGTGTGTGCAGCAACGCATTGTCTGCGTCGGTGATATGAGCGGTACTGCACCGAATACCGTTAGTTCTGGCGGTCACTGGCAGAGGATCTTCAAAAATGATTTCACCAGGTGTACTGGCAATGCGAAGTGTGTAACCATTGTCGTTGACCACATTTATAAGCTCATCAATTTCAACACCGTCCACATCTACGGCGATTTTGCCCATGTTGAGCGCTAGGACGTTAATTCCATCAGCTTCAACATTCATTGAGATTTTCAATGGTGTTGATCCAGCCGGCTCATTTTGCCACGGGTAATGTCACTGACTACTTTATAACCACAACGCTTCATCAGACCGGTGGCTTGCCTGGCGCGTAGAATATCGATTGGGGTGATAAACGGTGACTGCTCCATAGTGGTGAAACCAGGCTGATCAGTGCGCACCAGTTCATACTTCTCCACCAGAAAGTTCACCGCATCACTGAGGGAGATCCCAGCGTCGATATGCTCGCGAATGGTGATTTCATTGCTGAATGGAGTATCACTGAGCGTCAGACCATAGTGTTGTTCGAGCAGATGCGTCAGCAGTTTTTGCCATATTTCAACAGGTGACGGGCAGGACGAAGCCGTCCGTTGCGGGGGTAAAGGTAAAGTTTGCATGAGTTGGGTTCTCTTCAGATTAACGATGTTGTGCAGTAAGTACGGCGAAGAAGGTCACACAGGTGAGCACAGGCTGGTCGGGTAAATGGCAATATAAACATACCCGTAAGAACCGAGGGTGTCGGCTTCGCAGGTCAGGCCATTGTGGTTCAACGTAACGCAATGTTGACGACGAGGATTGAGATCTCCCGAGAGCAGCCTGAGTTCAAGCTGTTTAAGCATCAGCGGAAATGCCTGGTCGAGTCGCAGCGCGTCATCCTCACTGAATGCACCATTAGAGCCAGCACGGTCAGCCAGAAAATGCAGACGATTGCCTTCCTGCACCAGACGCGCACCAAAGACGGGGGTAACTTCGCGATTCAATCCCCATTGCAGGCAGGGTCTGGCCTCCGGTGGTGTACCGGCCAGGGCGACAGATTTCATTTATGTATTCCTTTATAACGAAGAGGGGGTGTTAATTGAGCGTGACGCTACGCAGAATGACATACGGGCCGTTGCGGTCCTGGCGGCGTTCAGCAAATACCGCCAGCACGCCAGTAATATCCTGTACTTCGCGACCAGCGTAATGACAGATGCTTCCGCTCCATTTGTACTTACCGGTGCAAAAGCGAAACAGGCGGGAACCAGAATGCTGACGGTAGAGTGTCATCGCCTGGCGCTTACTGATGATTTTCATGGTGTTTCCTTACAGCCAGCCGCATTCAGCAAACGACACGATATCGCTGCCACCCACCACAAGGTGGTCCAGCAGACGGACGTCTACCAGGCCGAGTGCATCCGCTATTCGCTTTGTTACAACCCGGTCGGCCTGGCTGATATCGGTCGTACCGGACGGATGATTATGGGCAATGATGACTGCCGCCGCGTTGTGACGCAGAGCCGACTTCACCACCTCGCGGGCATGGACTTCGGTATGGCTCAGCGTACCGGTAAACAACGTTTCCCGTTCAATCAGGCAGTGCTGGTTATCAAGATACATCACGATAAACACCTCCCGTTCAAGGTTAGCCATCTGCAGCTGCAACCAGGTTTTGGTAAAGACGGTGGAGGTAAATGATTCCCTCGGCTGGCGCTGGTATTTCTCCAGCAAACGCAGGGCACGGCGGATGATACGTTGTTCGTTAAGCGGAAAGCACGGAGATAAGGCGAGCTCAGACATACATACTCCTCAGTCGATTATCGCCATAATGGCGCGGCACTCAGCGTGTGTCAGTGCATAATCCCGCAGACGGTAATAGTGCTCCGTCATCGCATCACACTCCGTACGACAGGCATGGTGGCTGTACGCCATCAGACAGGCGGCGATACCGGCAGCTTGCGCACTTAGTTCAGCGCCGTTACCGTTCATCTGGTTAAACAGCGCCCATTTTTCACCATCTTCAGGTGCCATAAATGCGCCGCCGTTGCTGAGGGTATAAAACTGCCAGATGCCGCCGCGGTAATCGACACACAGGCGGTCAAGCCAGGCAAAGATACGCGGTTCCAGCAAAATCCACTGTGGGATAGCACCAAAGTACTGCGGCCAGAAACGGAGGCGTTGTTCATCGGGTACAACAGTGGCAGCCAGCGCTACAGGGTTGTTATCAGCCGCCAGGGTGAAAACATCGGATGAGTGGTTGGTTTCGGTGTTCATAATGGTTATCTCCGAATAATAAAAAGCCAGCCGGTAAGGGCTGGCGGGAAAGTGAATGTCTGAGTGAAACCGGTTATGGCTTACGGATACCGTAACTGGAGATATAGCGGTTATCTTCGTTGAAGACACTTGGCACGTAATGCGCCAGTTCCTCACGGGTGAGTGGCCGGTCACGGCGAACGAGATTGACCGCCCCAAAGCGGCTGGCTAAACGAGTCATAGGTGATTCCTTATTGGACGATTAAAAACAAAAAGGCCTTGCTTCCCGAAGGAGGCATGGCCTGGTGTATGGCAGAATAATGGTGTTAAAGCGGATGTAAGTCCGACCGTGTTACGATGCTTTATTCCCGGCAACTGAAACCGGTAGTGGCTGGTAATATTGAGAGTCAAAAACAGACAGCGGCAGGTCAGACTGATAGCCGTTGCGTTCTTCAGTCGCTTTTATGATTTCAACAGCACTGACGCTTTCAACGCATTCATGCTCCAGAAAAGCCTCCTGAGTACGGGTTGCATCGCTGTTGCCGAACGGGGCAACGTCCATAGTACCTGTCGCCAGCGTGTTACCCGCTTTGTCTTTCAGTCGCAGCGAAACAGCCAATGGGCCAAAACCCACACCACTACCGCCGTTATCCAGGCGAAACTGATAAGCACAGATGTTACCGGGCGTCCACACCGTATCGGTGTTGCGGATGCTGATATAGCGTTGTTCATCTGCGTAAGCGGATGACGGATGGCACAGCATTAAACCGGCAATGACAGATAAGGCTTTAGCAAATTGGCTCACTGATGTTGCTCCTGATTTTGAGGTAAGTAAACTTTGCCCATTTCCTTGCCATCGTGAGAATAAACAACGTACTTTTCACCGGTATAACTATCGGTTTTTTCGCGAAAGCTCAGGGTGATATTGCTCGCAAGACACAGGGATGCCATCAGCGGCTGAACCGTCTTTTCCCGCATATCGACCAGATAGTAATAATTCCCTGCTTTGCATCCTTCCGGCGATTTGCGGGTTTTAATAACCTTGTATTGTTCCGCCCCGAAAGCGTCTTTCTTCACCCACTGATTAGCAATATCTTTTTGGGTTGACATCACGTCGCTAAAGCGGGGAACCGTCAGGTCTTTAAACCCGCTGATGGCTTTTACTTCGGCATCATCTTTGTTGTCGCAGCCTGAGAGCAGCGCAGACAGCCCCAGAATCAATGCTGCTGTAACCTTCTGATAATCCTTGGTCATATTGTATTCCTTCATTCCAAAAAACGTTGTCTCAACAGTTACCGGTGCGGCGACATAATTCTGCCAGGCTCTGCTTTGCCACCCATTGCTGGAGTTTTTGGTCTTCTTCCGAGCGTTTAGCCGCCAGCGCCGCTTGCTGTTGTTTATTCACACAGTTATCCGGCATGACCATAACAACCTCAGGGCTGAATTGCTGCCTGACTTTAGCCAACTCGTTATCCACATTATCGGCGCGAGGATAACCATAGAGAACACTCCGCTCGGCCTCGTCTCTTGCCCAGAATTTGTTATCAATAATGGCGAAATAGCATCCATTCCCGTTGTTCTCTCCCTGGTAGACTGTTTCAATATCGTTGTAATTACCGCTAAGCGGATTCAGCTTTAGTTGACGAATGGTGTGGGTTTTCTTATCGGCCAGGAAAATTGCACCACCGCCACGAGTGCGTAACAGGAACTGTTTTGTCCATGGGTAGTTATCAATCACGCTGGCCTGATAGAGCATGTTGTGCAGCGTGTTGTCATCCATACCATCGGCTGATTTCCAGCCGTCGGCCTGCATGTATTGCCAGGCTTTAACAGTGCCGACGGTGTTTCCAGCGTCAGCCGGAAAAACAGTACCCAGGCAAAGGCAGGCAGCCAACACCGTCGTGGTCAGAAATTTCATGTGGTTATTCCTTCTGAGGTATAAGCCCGTCGTCAGTCGCGACAAGCAATGAGTGGAAAAAGCGAAAGTGAGGTAACGCCTGAAGAAAATCTGTGCGGGACAGGATGTCGCGCACGGCGGTATCCGGGGTAAAGCTGTCGTTGTGGAGCGTGACAGCCCTGATATCGGCAAGTGGAAATGCGGCAACTCGGGCCTGATGCTCGCCTGTCAGATACCACTCGCCTTCACGCAACACCAGACGATAAGGCGCGAGGCCTGTACAGCGGCAACAACTTCCCAGTAGCGTCACCTTCCGGTGTTCCGATATAGCGCTTACCAGCCGGGTGAACACGCCCGAGTCCGGGGATGGCACCAGGGCCGCCCCCTGCCAGATAAGACAGGGGGACTCACCGGGACCGCTCAGCAGTGAACTGACCAGATGGTTATCCATATCAGGAAACAGAGCTTCAACGCCTGACTGACGGGCAAATGTCATTACCGCCAGTTCCCGCTGTCGGCTGCCGGATAACAGACGGCACTGGCCTTTGCGATACTCCAGGTCCAGGTACATCAGCCGTTCACGAAAGTCCCGACGCAGGGTACGAACCGACACACCAAATTCAGTTGCCAGCGTTCGCAAATCCAGCGTTTCACCCGCCACCAGGCGGCTGATAATTAACGACAGCCGGATGGCAAGCCGGTCATGGCGACGTTCAGCTTGAGTCATGAGATTGTTACTCCAGCAGGATAATTGGCTGAAAATAAAACGATTATTGTAATGAGGGGGTGGGACAGGGAATGGACACTCGAAGACGTATTTTTTACGGTTACCGTAATCAACCGTGATGGGGTGTAGAGAGAAAACAGACCAAATTCGATAGCGTATAAAACGTCAAAACGGACAGGGTATGTCCCGGTGATAATGGCAGGTAAACCAGGTCAGAAGAAAATCCAGTCCCAAACGGCACGGGCAACGGAAACCACGACCTCGCGGACGGTACGAATGACCGCTTTTAGTGGCGCGGGGATAAACGATGCCGCTTCCGCAGAATCAAACACCTCTCCCACCGCATCGCCAAAGCCCTCACGCGCCTGCTTTTTTACCGGTTCACTGCATAACCTCCCGTGCAATTGCGTCGCCAATGGGCTGATGGTACGGTCAGGCAGGCTGCGCATCATCGTTTCTACCATTGCAGGCAGATTC
Source organism: Winslowiella iniecta (assembly GCF_001267535.1). Lineage (GTDB taxonomy): Bacteria > Pseudomonadota > Gammaproteobacteria > Enterobacterales > Enterobacteriaceae > Erwinia > Erwinia iniecta. The sequence goes on from NZ_JRXE01000013.1 coordinate 120,386, forward strand.
CATTCTGTTCTCGCTGAAACGACACATACCGGATAATGCGGTGAAAACAGCTGGCGAATGGACTCCAGCCTGGCCTCAATATTTACCAACTGAGGCAGGGATGGTGCATTGCCGGTGACATACCATTCATGGCATGGCTCGATTTTGTCAGCCTGGTTAACGACAAAAAGCACCCGATGCTGGTGGTCAGACATCACCCGACGGTAGAAACGTTCATCCACGGAAAACGCACGGTCATCAGCTTTAATAACCCACAGAATGAGATCCAAGTCAGGAAGGACTTTGCGATACAGAGATTCATATTCGCTATCCCGTTGCTCACTCTCGCCCACACCGGGTAGGTCTACCAGTATCAGGCTGTGTTCACCGCTGTTCAGTCGTAATCGCAGCACTTCACTGGTGCAGGCGTGGACATCACTTACGGGCGTGACCTCACTTTGGAAAAGCGCATTGCACAGGCTGCTCTTGCCCGCTCCGGTTTTGCCCATAATGCCGATTACCGGTTCGTAGTGTGTGAGCTTTTGAATATGCTCAAGAATGTGTTTACCAATGGCATGGGGGAGCGATGCCAGCGGCTTTTCGATGGCCTGCAGACCTTGTGATTTTTTCATGAAACGACCTCAGACAGAAAAACAAAACCCCCGACCCAAGAAGGCTTCGGAGGAGGGATTCACGGAGATAATATCTGTCTGAAATTTTTTTGAATGCTATTCAAATACCAATGGCTTCGATTGTAGTGATTTTAGAGCGTCGAGCCTTACAGGCTGCTGTATGCCAGTAAGAAGCAGAAATCAAATCATAAAGGGCAATCATCGGGAGGAACTCAGAGAATATGACATTTATGGTATCATCATCGTAGTCTTGAGCGGAGAATGAGTACTTATTAGATGGATAATGAAAAAGCCACAGATCAGTTTGTGCGTGATCTTTTGCGTGACATTGGAGTAACCAAACCATGGGAGCAAGATGGTGGTCCTAAATGGAAACGTGATGCCCTTGCCCGCGCCTCTAAATCAAAAGCAGGAAAGGGGGAAGGTAAACCTGAGTTTGTTTTCGTTGTTGATGACTATATTGTGATTGTTGAAGATAAAAAAGAGGCTCGATTTTCACGATTTATTGAAGATGGCTTAATCACCACTGAGTTTCCATTCAAGCAGGATTATGCACTCAACGGGGCTGTCCACTATGCAAGTGTCATGTTGCATAACGGTGTCCCTCATAAAAAAGGCATCTTTGCTATTGGCATCGGAGGAAATGAGTACCACCATGAGATCGCCGTAGCGTTCGTGGGCCCCGGCCAGATTAAATTGCTCGACGACCTTGATAACCTTGATGTTTTCAGAATGGATTCGATCGGTGAATATCATTCGGTTGCAGTACTTGGAAACAAACCACAGGCAGAAATTCAGCTCGACACAGTGAAGATTGCGGCTTCAAAATTGCATGAAGGAATGCGTAATTTTGGTTCAGTCGAGAATGACCGTAAGGCACCTCTTGTGTCGGCAATCTTACTCGCACTTGAAAAGCCTGGTTTCGATCTCGATGAGCTAAAGGGGTCATACGACCAAGTTTTGCCGGACGATTGGGATGGTGTAAAGATCTATAAAGCTGCGCATGCCTATATGGTTTCGAAGGGATTTGGACCGCAGCAGAAGATAGGCACGCTGCTCGACCAATTTGCATTTATTGAGAAATCACCAGCGCTTAACCGTGTACATAAAGAATTAGGGATGACTCCCCTCAAATGGTTCGCCCAGATTCTCAAAACAGATGTCCAAAAGGTTGTGACAGATCCTTCGATGAGTTCGTTCGACGTACTTGGTAATTTCTACCATGAGTTCATCTCTTATGGCGGTGGTGATGGTAACACGCTTGGTATTGTGCTTACTCCTGAGCATGTAACAGCATTGATGACAGAGCTTATTGACGTCGGTGCTGGTGATTGGGTAATTGACCCAACAGCCGGCACTGCGTCGTTCCTTATCGCGGCAATGCATCGCATGTTTAAAGATGCTCGTGGCGATGAGGATGTGAAAGAGGATATTCGAAAGAATCGGCTTCATGGTGTCGAGCTCCAGGACAAGCTGTTCGCGATCGGAGCTACAAACATGATACTCCGTGGTGACGGCAAAGCGAATTTTCGCCGCGACTCGATTTTTGAGGCTCCGATTCATGAAATGCGTGGGGATAAGCGAGGCAAAGGGGATTGCTGGATACCAGGTCATGGTTTCACAAAAGTATTGCTGAACCCACCCTACTCACAAGCAAAAGACAAGACCACGCGCCATTTATCTGAGCTAGCTTTCATCGAAAGAGCATTGGAATTTTTAAACCCTGGGGGGCGTCTCGCAGCAATCGTTCCGCAGTCGGCTATGGTCGGAAAGACTAAGGAAGACAAGGACCGAAAAGTCTCGCTCCTTAAAAAGCATACTCTTGACTCAGTGATAACAATGAACGGTGAAACTTTCGCCGATTCTGGTGTCGGTGTGCATGCGGTAATTGTGTTATTCACAGCATGGCGACCGCATCCATCAGATGCGAAGGTGAAGTTTATCAATTTCCAGAATGACGGGTATAAAGTTCAGATGCATCGCGGGCTAACGGACGATGGAACTGCGGCTTCGCGACGTAAACATTTGCTTGAAGTACTGAGAGGAGATGCTGTTGATGACACTAAATTTATAGTGCGTTCGGAGATTACAGCTCAGGACGAGTGGCAACATTCTTATTTCTACTTTAATGATCAACCTCCTGCTGTTGAAGACTTCATGAAGACAGTTGCGGATTACGTTGCCTGGCAAGTAGACATGCATGTCCATGGGAATGGTGAACTCATCACACCTTGCAATGGGGGAAATGGAGCGTGAGTACGTTTGATGACTTGGTGTTTGCCCCGGTGTATGTGGTTGACATTGAAGGGCGGCAGCCTGGCTTATTCCGTGCTCATAAAGGAAAGCGGTTAATTGCTGCACATCGAAAACCCGGCAATATCCCATTTGTTGCTGCTTCCAGAGTAAATAATAGTATTACCGATTTCGCAAACACCCCTGTGCTTTTTCCGGGAGGCTGGTTGACTTTAATTTACAATGGTGATGGTGGGACTGGCCACGCTAAGTACCAACCAACTGCATTTAGTGCGTCTGATGATGTAATTGCACTTGAACCACTTTCTGACAAAGCTACTAAAGCCGCTTTACTATTGATTGTGAGTATGCTTACGCATCAATGCGTTCCAAAGTTTGGATTTGGATATAAATTGACGTTGCATCGTCTCGGCCGTCAGAAAATTATGGTTCCAGTAATAGTCAGTACTGATGGAGAGCAAGCAGTTGATTGGGAAGGGATGACACGGTTGGGTGAGAATTTGCTCCGGGTTGCGGAGAAACGAATGGGAGAGGTTATGATTTCCTCCCCTAACGATGGTGACACGTTACAGCATCTTGAATTTAAAGCAAAACTTATTACCGACGTTTTTGGAACGATGAAAGCATCATCGGCTAGTTACGACAAGTCGAAGTTAGTTCATGCCGGTAAAGGAAGGTACCCGTTTGTATCTCGAACCCGCGAAAATAATGGAATTGATGGTATATGTGTTCGTCAGGCGAAGGAACCAGAGCCTGGAAATGCCATAACGATTGGTCTTGACACACAAACAGTTGCTTATCAGCCGGTGGCATTCTATACGAGCCAGAATATACAAGTGCTCCGGCATGAATGTATGAATGCCGACAATGGCTTAATTTTATTAGCGTTGATAAATCAGCAAATGGGTAAGTTCAGTTGGGGAGGAAACGGTGCTACGTTAGGGCGCCTAGCAAAGACCCGTATCATGGTCCCTGTTATGACGGATGCTGACGGTAAAGAGGTTGTGGATTGGGATGGAATGAGTCGTTATGGACATGCGCTACGTGTGCGGATAGAACGTAAAACGAATGATGTGTATAAAAATTAGTAACGCCGACTGAATGCCACAGTTCATCGAGATGTTTTCATCGGCACCATCTCCGTTCAGGGGAGTGTTTATCATGCCGAAATTCTGTTTCTGAATGGAGCAGGATTTCGGGTCAGGGTCATTTGTTTACTGTTTAATTGCTCGTTGCGCCACCGTGCTGCAAACTCTGATGGCGTCTGATAATTCAGCGCTGAGTGTGGACGGCATTCGTTATAATCCTGCCGCCAGCCATTAATGATTTTCTTGGCGTGAACAGTATCGCTGAACTAGTACTCATTCAAAGAATCATCGTGAAAGAGGCCATTAAAACCCTCTATGAATCCGTTCTGAGTAGGCTTGCCCGGCTGGATAAGACGCAGCTCCACGCCATGCTCATAAGCCCACTGGTCAAGCGCTTTGCCTCCAGCCAGATCGATTCGTCTCGCAGCCGAATAGCCACGAAACAGCTCAATGTTGTCCAGAATACGCGAGAGCTGAACACCCGAAATCCCGAAAGCGGCGGTGAGCGTCAGGCACTACATGGTGAAATCACTCACACAGGTTAGGCATTTAACACGGCTGCTGCTGGCGAGTGCATCCATAACAAAATGCATCGATTAGGTAAGGTTCGGCGCATCCGGACGCCGAAGCGAATACACTTCATTGGTCAGACCATTACGATACGGTCTGCGTTTTACACTCAGGCCGCTCAGACGATACCCGCATAACTTCCATCACACCTTACAGAAAGGTAGCACTGGCAACTGGTGCGCTACTCAATTTATATATCATAAGTAAATTATCAGCGCTGTAGACCATAAAGAATCACGAAGAAAACGTTTGTTTTTTCTGCAATATGAGAGTCAAACTCACTGTAAAATCCCTGCCAATTCAGTTAGCATAACTGATATTTTTTCATAAAAGAAAATGCAATAAGGAAAATCTGAATGCTCAGAAGGTTCCGGTTAGAGCGGAAGTCTGATTATGAAAAGCTGGTGATTGCTCAGCGTCTGGCGGACATGCTTGAGAAATTCTTAAGTGGTAGGCTGGCGCCTCTGTCGATTGGTGCTGAACAAGGTGACATTGACGAGTGGGACGATGTGGTAATCATGCACACCACAGACCACTATGAGCATTTACAGATTAAGCGCCAGTCGACTGACTTTTGTACCAAAGATCCTGATAAAGCTGTACAACTCGCTAAAAAACCCAGAAAAGGTTCCTCGCCCACCTCCCCGACTAATTCCGTTTTAGACTCGGCGTTTTCCAGTCTTGCCAGAATCGCGAAAGCGGGAAAACTTGATGAATCTCCCAACCGTGAGTTCAGACTCACCCTCGTGGGTCTGCATCTGCAGATAAAAGATAATTTTTCAGTCAATAATTTAGAAGAAGTCTGTGATCTTTGTCGCCAAAAAGGACTCAGTATAGAGGAATTAGCTAAGCGTCAGGATGGCCCAACCACGAGGGCTTATCAATGGCTAACAACTTGGTGTGGATTTGAAGACTGGAGCCAAATACGCAATGTCCTTCGCCGGGTTCAAATCAGTTGTATCGGTAACGATGCGACATTAAAAGATCGGACAATTCACTCGCTTGGCCGTTACTTCAGCGATCCGAAACGTACACTGGACCGCTTAATTACCTATATCGCGGCAGAGACATCTGACGTAGCAGCCTTGGGATGCCATGACGTCGTTCAGGAGCTGCGAAGTGAACTCCGCCCTGATGTTGAAACTTGGGCGCAGTATCAGTTAAGCGACGGTTCTACAATGGCCAGCAAATCTTGGTCATTAGCCGGAACGCTTGATCTTGCCGGTCCAACAGCAAGGTCCGCAAAAGGAGTCGTTGAGCACATGTGGAGTAGTGAGCCAGGCAACCGCAAGCTCAGAGTTTATGCCAATTACTCGTCCCCAACAGGAGATAATCTGACTCTTCTTACTGCCATCGTGCGTATGGCTTTGCACTTACCCCAAGGCAGTCATGGACTAATGTTAGGTGAACCAGCTTGGCGCAGTAGCGTTGGTCATGAAATCGGCCACACACTTGGCTGTGCAGAACACGACTTCAGCGACCTACCTTGGCTTGAAAATGCCGAACGTCTAGTGTGTGCGCAGGATCATGAGTTTAAGACGTTAAGTGCAGCCCGAGGAGAAGCAGAAGCGCTGGCTGAAGCCATGGACGATGTGCTGTGGCAACGCCTCCTTCAAGGGGTTTCAGCAAAGCTAGGCTCAATCTCAGATTCGGCGCTAGCGGATGCAATGGAGACAGTCTGGCAGTCATGGTTGATAGGGTTCACAGCTGCACCTGAAAGCCGCCGAAAATTCATGGATCAGCTTCTGTATCCGAAAACTGAGAGAAAAAATGAAAAACATGCGCTTCGCTTGGGTCTTCGTACTTTAAATCTCCTCGTTACTGCTGTTGAAACCTTATTGCTGGTTGCAGTGGGTTTCCCAGAGGGCAGCAATAACTGGGAATATTTTCAGGAAGGTGGCCCAGTGTTGAACATTGCTCTTAAGTACTGGTCTGGCCCTGTCGGTGGTTTTTCGGGAGTGCGTGAGCTTTCTGACGATCCTTTAATAGCCGTTATCGGCCCTGATCCAGACCCCATTGTTATCTTGTCTGGTGTGAGTACATCACCAACAGAGTTATTAAATATAGGAATGGCTGACGACGCCGAGACTGTGACCAGTATGGCAGCGGAGCGTCAACCGCACCTGCTCGTCACCCGGTCTGGTATGTTTCGTCATCTACAAAACGGGACGCTTAACTCCGTTCGCCAACATTTCGCTAAGCAATGGCAAGATCGGAAATTCGCTCGTGAATCGGCCATTGAGAAGAATACGAAAGGATCCTGAAATGCCGACAATCCAAGAACTCGTTACCGCTATAACGAAGCGTGCTGAAGGTCGCTATGACGTTCATTTGCAAGATGTGGATAGAATGGTTTCACCCTCAATTGATTTAGGCATTACTACAATACAGCTCAAACGTAGTAATCGGGAAAATGCCGGATGGCGGACAGTGTTGATCACTGCATTCCCTAGTGATCGGGATAATATTCAGAGTGCTTTCAGGTGGGCCGCTGATATCCGGGACATCCTTGCAGAGCCTCAGACGGCAGACCTTTACATGTTCATGCTCATCGACGGAATTGAGTCAGAAGATGCTGCCCGCTTAGAAACGGACGACCGTTTCTGCAGAAAGGTGGTGCTCAGAGAGCGGGAAGATATCGACTCCTTCCTTGATCGGAGTTTTCTGGCGTCGTTAACACCTGCGAAAGGCGGGAATGATATCAGCGATCCTCTGCTAGCGTCTCTGAACTCGATGTGTCTGGCGCACACTTGGGTAGAGCCTCACCTTGAAACATGGCGAGAATTGCTGCTCTCTGAGAAATCTGGCGATGAAATTGTTAACTCCCTGAAGGATATGGCGTTTGGAGAGAAGGACTTCCAATGAAACAACTTAAATCTATTACTCTCTCAAACATCCGCCGATACGGTGCTGACACCAAAATTGAGCTCAGTGGCGGTGCAACCATTCTACTGGCCCCTAACGGCACAGGGAAAACGGCCTTCTTCGAAGCGATCGAATTCAGTCTCACGGGTAATATTTCTCGTCTAGGTGAGAATCTCTCACCCATTATCCGGGACAGCCAGACAGTCGCTAAGGTGATCCTAGATTTTGGGGATGTACAAGCTTCTGCACAGGTAAGCAACGAGGGTGACGTCGAAAGGACTGGTGATTTAAGCTCTCTTTTTCCGGATACAAACCCGGAGGACATCCCCTTTTTACTAAGACTTACCCACTTACTGGATCAGCGCGAGGCACAATGGCTGGTAAAAGCGGATGCAAAAGTTGCGGGCGCTCAGCTGGCTCGCTTGCCAATCGGTAAAGATGGAACCCTAGTTAGTAATGCTCTTGGCGGCATTCGCCGCGTTCTCACTGAGAAGCTAAAGCAAGCAAAGGGAGCCCTTGAGGCGCTGGAAGCTGAGTTTGCGGAATGGCAAAGCCTGATTCTTGATCGTGACCAAGCCGCATCACAATCTCAGGGTGCCTTGCGCAGCAAAGAAAACATTGCAGAATCAATCTCAGACATCGCTCGCAATACTCAGAGCGCAGAACAATTGCCAGTAGGTTTACTGGTTCCGCCAGTGGGTATCAGCAATCTGGAAACAATGCACGATGCATTAGAGCAAACAGTACAAGCAAAGTTGAGCCGTCTTCGCGAACAGATTGCAGCACTTACGGAAGTGGATGGACTAATTGGCCGGTTCGTTTCTGAGCAAGCGCGTTCTGAGCAGCTTGGCAATGCACTTATAACTGCTAAAGAGGAGCTGACACAAAAACAACAGGAGCGATCTCAGCTAGTTGATAAAAAAGATAAATTCCAGGAGAAACTCGTCACAGCTGAAGCTGAACGTGATTTGATTATACAGCAGCTTAACCGGCTCAATAGTGAGGCGCGAACCAAAGAGGCCTTCGAACAACGTAAGCTTGACTTGGCGTCAGCTGACAAAGCGTTGGACGACGCCCAATCTGTGGCATCAACCTTGCGACACGCATATGAGGGGAGCGAACAGCTCCGTATTGAACACGAACTTATAAGTAAACAGCGTAAGTCTCTGCAACTTGTAGATAGTGAACTACTTGCCGCTCATCAACTTATCAAGCGCTGGGAAGACATTCTTCAACATATTGCGACCATCACCGACTCGGTTAGCGATGAGGAAATTCAGGAGCGTGTACTTCAGGAGCGTCTTCATACCGCGAACTCGTTAAAGGCATCAGCTGAAACAGATGAGCTTTCAGTGAAGCAGTTTCATGAAATGCTCACGTCTACTGCTGACTCGATAAGGCAATCCGTAGCCTCCATTGCAGCACATTTACCAGAGGATCGCGGGGACTGCCCTTTATGCGGAGTGGAACACGGCGCTGTCGTTCTTCATGAACGCATTACCAAATCATTAGAGGCTATAGATCCCAAAGTTATCGAAGCAGAACAGCGGGTCAAAACAGCATCCGATCACTTGCGTAAATGCACAGAAACAGTGACGCATGCCGAAACAGAATTAAAAATGTGCCAGAGTAAAATTGTTGAACTGCGAGGCGATATAGTTCGCTCAGTAGCGGATATTAATCAACTCAAAACAAACATTCTTCTTGACGGAGATAGTGTACAACTAGCGAAAGCATCTATCCAACATCGTGAAGAATCAAATGCTTCAGCGAAACAGCAGCTTGACGAAAAACAGCATAACCTTTCCCCCTTACCAACACCTGAAATATTGGAAGCGTCTAAAAACGCGTACCAAAGGGCAACTCGCGAACTGGATACTGCGCGGCAGAATCGGGCCGGAGCCTTGGCTAGTCTTGAACAAACAACCGCTGCGCTAGCTGCAATAACAGCAGGTGCACTCCCTTCAAAAACGCTGGCTGATTTATCCACTGAGCAAAACAAAAATACGATTCAACTCTCTGAATTAAAATCGCAAATTGAAGCTGAGCAGTCTGCACTGTATAGACAGAATATCCCCTTAACTGAGGCTAATAATAAGATAACTGGCCTCGAAAAGCAGATCACTGACGCACAGGCTCAGTTATCCTCAATCCGATATTCATGGAGACAACTGTCCTTCCCTGGCGATCCCGCACTCGAAGTGGCGAGCAGTAAAGAGATTCAACTGCAGTCATCCGTTGCTGACCTATCCCGACATTCAGAACAATTGCAAACACTAAAAATTGAGATTGGTACCTGGAGCAAGCTTGAACAGACTCGTTTGGCACAAGGGCTTATAGATCGTCGCCGAGGAACATCATCGGAGGGGGAATTTGCTACGAGTCTTAACCAGCGAATTGATAACGAAAGAACAAATCAGATGCAGTTGCTGCAATTATCTGAAGCGATGGAGACGCTCAATCGTTGCCTATCTGCTGAGATATCGAATGTACAAAAACATGTGCTCTCTGTCGTTCCAAGGTGGCAGGCTTTGCTCAAACGCGTAGTCAGAGAACCGCGCTTTACTGGCACCAGTTTGGGTTTTCGTAGTATCTACAGAAAGGAACATGCTGAAGTATCTGTTCCGTTACATGGGGAGTCAGTACCGGTTCCGGCGATAGCGAGCGAAGCTCAGCTTACTGATTTACAGCTTACCTTCTTGCTCTCCATGGCACTGGAACACCAGTGGTCCTCATGGCGCTGCCTACTTCTGGATGACCCGACACAGCATCACGACCTGGTCCACGCAGCATCCGTATTCGATTTATTGCGTGATTACATAGTTGATCATGGTTTCCAGGTTGTAATTGCAACGCATGATGCTCTTCAGGCCCGATATTTCATGCGCAAACTGCAAAATGACGGAATTGATGCACGGCTGTGGTCGCTCATTCCAACTCCTGAGGGGGTTAAGGCATCGGAGATGCAGATAGCCTAATAACATTGTGCCAGCTGATAAAACACGGCTGCGGGACGAACCTCTGAGGCTTGGCGACCGGGATCTGCTTGCAGGCTATAACGTCATGCTAGGGCTTCGAAATGATAATGAAGATCAAATGTCGCACACAATGCGGATGAAGGTGGGGAAATTGCGGGGAAGGGATTTTGACGAAGAGTGATGCGATAAATCATTAGAGGGCTTATGGAAACAGCTATTTTAGTTGAGAACGGGATCAGGAGAATCATCACGCTCGATCAATACGCCAATTTGATATCGGGTAAAGAGAAGAAATCCTGGCCGGAGCTTTGCTGTATTGTTTGTGACAAATCGGTTCACCAAAAGGGGCTTCTTGTTGCAAGTGAGGATTTTACACCACGCTTTAGCCACGCAAAAAAAGAACCTAGTGAGGAGTTTTGCCCTTTAGGGTCAGAGTCGAAGAGATTTTACGCACTGGATCGCAATGAAAAATCGCTATCGTTGGTAGAAGCACATTTAAGGCGTGAGCGATTCATGGAGCCTGCAACCTTTCTGGGCTCTTATCTGATTTGTCGGCACCTTCGTGGTGGGCAAGGCCAGCTCACGCTTAAGGAATTTACCCGTATGGTCGAAGTGGCTGACAGCATCGGGATGTGGCGACATACCTGGCTACCAGAGTGGAGCATACCCCTTATGCTAATGCTGATGGCAAATCACGAAACTCGCAACGGGCAGCACCAGTTTTACTATCGGATCAAAAGGATAAACCGGACTCAACAAGCTAGTTGGGATCCTGCGAATGTGCACCTGATCGCATGTTGGCTGAAGGGCGGAACTCAGATAACCGGTGGTAAGAAAAAGAGCAGTTTTCCCCTCATCATCCCGTTATCAGAAAGTTATGTGAATGGAATCACAAAGTTGACAGAACGCGATGCCACGACGTGGACTCAGGAGGAACGCTTTGCCCGTTCAATTGAGCGGTACAGAGTTGGTCTTCTCAACAATCAGCAATTGCAGGATGAATAATTACCCGATGCACTTCAGGTATATATCATAATCTCATATCGCTTGTGAATAATTCATTGGCTTATGGGCATCGTTTTTTTCATGTAAATTGCATTCAATCTTGTGCCTTACAAACATGCGATAGGGGCCCGCCCCCGATATAAAAAAGGGCTACTAATGCAGAGAAGGCCAGAGGTCAGCTATCGTGCAATATGGTCATTAAATAATTAAGGAGTTTCAGACATTGTATAAATTCTATCATGTAGATATGGGCGCTCGATTACGGCAGGGCATGACAATTGAGCTATCAGAGCAAACTACTTCTGTATTTGGTCACGTGTACTGGAAACAATTTCGCCACGTTGGTATTAAACAATTCCCTTCACAGCAAATAGTCCCCCCTCAAACTAACTTGCTGGGAAACGAAGCCTACAGAGAATTCTGGCTGGAATTTTTCAGAATAGGTAACCCTGAATTGAAATGTCTGGAATTGCCCTCTCGCCTCAATTCTTTTTTTGTTGTTGAGTCCATCGAAGATGCCCACAGGTATATCACTCGTAGCAATCTGGGGAAAGATTTACCAATCTTTGAAGTTCACTCGCAGGAGCCAGGAGCTAAATTCGATATGACATGGCTGGATCAGCAATTCCCACGAGATTATCAACAGTTCGGCTACTACTATCTCCGCTACTGGAAAGGGTTACGAATGGATGAAGACCGTTATCTGGCTGCCCACGAAACACGAGGCTCACTCATGGAAGTGTTGCTGAGTTCGACAATAACAATCGGTCAAAGGGTTACTTAATCGCTGGTGTGCTGACGTAAAAAGGCCTTCCCACGCAGAGAAGGCCTTTTAAGACTGCTATTTCCGGCTACAGCCGAAGTTCCTTTCACCCTTTTCGTAAATTTTACTATCAAGCTTGGTCAGGTAATCCAAGCGTACAAACAGCATGCCATAGTTATAGAGATAGTCAGGTGAATTTTTGTCCAGAATATATTTGCAGTTCTCAGGAAAATGAACCAGCCCTGGGTAGTCATCCAGTTCCAGTCCTAATGCACTGTACCAGGCTTTGGTGATCATCCCTTTCAACGAGTCTTCACTCTTGTCGTCTCCTAAATAATAATACGCCTGCTTGTTAAACACCAGGCAGGTATGGAAGTGGCATTTCCCGGACTTACTGAATTCTTTGGCCCACATACTACGTAAGGTATTAGGATGAACCCTGACTCCGTTACGCTCCCTGCGCCGCTCGCTGGCTTCCAGTATCTCATTCGATGAGTTAATGAACCGGGATATTGCTCCTGGTTCGCAATTGTGGAAGCAGCAAACTGTATCTTCAAGGTTAGGGGGATAATGAAGATCAACACGCAAAGCCATGATGCTGCTAAATTCATTGTTCGCGTTTTCAATTACTTCGATCATTTGATCAAGATTATCTTCGTTGTGTAATCCGTGTGTCCCTCTGTACGTTTTCATAATATATATACCTGTGTAATTGATCCTACGGTCTATAAGGGACCGTATTCGTTATCACCAGACAGGCAGGGCTATACTTACTCAAGATTAGGAGTATATACTGGCATCAGATCTTAGTATGGACACTGATTATTAATAGTACCCTTAGTTATCCATTAATTAGTTGCAAGGGTATGCAGCCATTATAATACCATTTCCTACATCTAAATTTGAGATGAAGTAAGCCCCAGCCTGTGATGACTGTTTAAAAGTTACTCTGCAATTAGCTTGCTGAATTAACCGATAATTCCGTTTCTCCAATTTCGTTTAACTGTGGATAAGCTGACTCCTAATTCTCTTGCTACCTCTGATTGTTTATACCCTTTCAACTTGAGTGTGTAGATACTGAGTTTATGCTGACTGCCTTCTTTTCGTCCAAGCGGTTTCTTGATTCTCCTATGCTTACTTCTGCTTGATTTAAGATTCTGAATATCTATCCCTGTTTGTACCGATATTAGAAAAGACATACAGCTTTCAGCAGATGGTTCAATTCTGCTATAGGGATGATAACAGTAAACGTTGATATCTTTCTTGAAGCAAGAAAATAGCGTATCCAACACATCATCAATAGTATCTCCCAGACTGTTTAAATCTGTCAGAACGAGTGTGTCTCCTTTGCCTATTTTGTTTATGAGTTCTTTTAATATTCGCCGCTCATACCCAGCAATCTCAATTGCCACATTTCCCTCTGAAATTGCAAACTCCTTATTGATCTCTAGGTAGGAAGGGTGTTTCTTTATTTCTCTTGCTTCTTGTGAGTTTTTGCATAACTGATAGTGGAAAAAGTTCACATCTATGATCTCCGTGACAAAGGTGAGTGCATGCAGAGCATATGCTCCTCACTTTTCTTATTGCAAATAATTATCATTTTCATAGTGGCTAGCCTAAACCCACTAATAGTAATGTCGATTTTTAATAAGTTGGGTGTCATTAATTATTTTTTCACACCTCTGTAAAAGGATTGATGACAATAATCACTTTTTCATTTCTACGGTGATCTGATACCTCATCTTCTTGAATGATTGGAACCATGACTGCCAGTTCATTGGTGTGATAAATGTTTATCCAGCAAACATAAGGAGAATTTGAATAAATTTCTTTGCGTTTTAAAACATCTCTGACACCATGAATGATAAGGTCGGAAATAGGTAGGAGCACTATATTATTAAAGTCAAAAAAATAACCATTCCACGAAGTCTTTTTAATGAGTATTGTGTTGGAATACCCTTTGACGTTAGGACCATTTTTATCAACGATACGATCGGTTTTAATGTGAATGGCTCCTCTCATTCGGTAAGTATCGACAAAGCCTTCAAGCTGTTCCTCTATGATTTTTTTCTCGCCTTTGCTCATTGTCCCATTACTGGTGTTATGCCGATAATGTTCAAAGCTGGGTATGTTAAGTTGGCTTTTGATATGGCTTTTCCAGCCCGCCAAAAAAAATTCCTCACGAGTGATTTCTGGTATGCCTCGTATGGAGGATAAATGTGCATCCATCGTTTGATTTAATAAAAGCTCTCTGAGTTTTTTCACTTCATTATTGTGATGGCTAACTCGACTCGCAAAGGGGCGATACGCATACATTACGTAATCAAAAGCAGCGGAGCGCGATATATTTAAAGCGGTTCCAATCATGTCAGCCGTTTCTATTGATACATCGCTGATATTCAGGGATGTTATTTTCTTTGCCATGTGAATTCCAGAGTTGTCAGGGTTCGATAAAAGGAGAGCTATTCTGCATCTGTTGATGCAGAATAGCCGCCTGATTCATGTGTTTACAGATTTCCTCGCACAGAAAATGTAGCAATAAATTCTGCGACTTCATTACGTAACCAATAATGGCGACCATTGATTTTTTTTGGTCGAGGCAATCCTTCAGGTAATCTATCCTGGCAAAGCCATTTGCGAATGGTTTGGGATTTATAGCTAATGATTTTAGCTAACTCAGTTGTTGAAATGAGTTGTGGCTGGGTGGTGTCTGAGAGTTCGAATGCGTTCATTTTGCCACCTCATTGTTTAAGATATGGGCAAAGAAAGCATTGGGTTGTATTAATTTTTGAAGGGGTTTTTTGAAAGAAGCTACTTTGAGCGAGGGGGAAACAGTTTCAGGATCGGGGTCACTACCATCACTTGAATCTGACGATGAAGAGTTTTTTGCTGATTTTGTCCCACATCGATGAGATCTTGATGCCTGGGCTTTGCAAGGCATAAGACGTGCAACAACATTATGCAGCGTAATGTTGCGCATTCTTTTCCTGAGCAATGAACATTTTGCTTTGGCGTGCGCCACTGATTTATCAAAACCACACTTCACGTCTTTCAAATGCTTGATGACTTGTTCCCAAGATACTGAGATTTTATCAGCCTGATAAGGTTCTGTTGAATGCAAATCCCATCGAGTTCTGATCGCCTCCTGGCTGATTACAGTGGATTCAATACTTGAATCTATCATCATGTTTATCTCCTGTTTAAAAAGTGGTTATGAAGGATACGGTTGGAATTCTTACCTGAAAATCCATTTCTGTCAATTCACTCATGCAAAATGTAACCATTTGATTTTTAATTAAATCAACGCAGATCGACACTGTTTTTTTCGCGAATTGCTGCTTGTTTTAAGATCCATGTCTCAATCTTTTCATGCCATTTTCTCAAAAGGTCTAGCGGGCGTCGGCGGTAATGCTTTTCCGCAAGGGCGCTCGGTTTGTGCCCCATGATTTGAGCTACAACACCTGTTGGTACTTCCACCCATTCTGATAGTGTTCCAAAGCTTCGACGTAAGCCGTGTAAACTGATATGGGGTAAATTTGCCTGCTCTAATGCCTGGTTATGTGCCTTTCGGGGCTCGACAATTTTCCCAGTCTTACTTTTACTGGTGAAGACCCAGCGATCTTCACTAACATCACTTTTTGACGTTCTAGCAAGTTCAGACAGAATAGTTGAGACATAAGGTGTCAGTGGGATAATACGTTCGCCCTCAACCTTATCCTTGATCCGCATGCTGGACCATTTGAAATCAATATCGGTCCAACGTAGAGATGCTATTTCCTCTCGCCGTGCCCCTGTGAGCAAAAGAACCTGGAGATAGATTGAAATCACAGGATTGCTTAACCGTCTTACTTCAGTGAACCAACTCTTCAACTGCTCTTTCTGAAGGCAGTCATCTGCTTTACTGGCAGATACTGGCACCATTTTTTTGACATTACGGTCTTGGGTGAGGTCAACAGGTATAATCCCCTGAAACTGCTTGTGGTCCTCGACCCACTTCAAAAATGTTCGAAGGATACGGTATGAGTTGGCTGTGACCGTCGGGCGGGTTTGTCTCTCTCTTGTTAGCCACTCAGTAATGAGCACTGTGGAGATTTCTGATAAAGGTAAATCAAGGAAACATGCTAATGGTGCGGCAATAGTTACACCATCACCTATCTTTCTAGCCTTTCCCCCACGATCCGATAGCCTGATATGGTCCGCAAGGTAGCGTGGTGAGTAAGGGCGTTTAGTTTTGGCGCTGATGCCCGTTTTTAGTTCTTTGAGATATTCTTCCCTGGCAGCAGAGAAGATAACTTTCCCTCTGCGTGATTCGGCCTGTTGTGATTCTACGGCAGCAATTTTCTCTGCCTTAGCAATGCGGGGATCGATCCCTGTATCAATAAGCATCTGAAGTCTTCGTGCTTCAGTACGTGCATCATCAATTTTCCAGTCGCTAATCTTGCCAATCGTCATGCGCAGAGTTTTCCCCAGAAATACACTCTGGAAGATAAATGCTTTTGTTCCTTTAGTTGCACGGCAGGCCAGCATTGTTACGTCTGAATCCCAAAGAAACTCTTGCGATTTACCTTCAGATAGTTCAAATCTACGCAATCGTTCAAAGGTGAGTTTTTGTCTCGAAGACGCCATTTGTAGCTCCTTATTGAATACTTACACCAGATGCTAATGTAACGGCTGGTGTAAGTAAATTGAGGGTATAAAGATCAACGCCCATCAATTTCCGTCAATGAGATTTTTTGTTTATACTGTTGTTTTAATTAAAATATTATAAATACAATGCGATTATTTAGAGGCTTGGAAGCCTATTACCTTCGCACTTCTAAGCCGTAGGTCACAGGTTCGAATCCTGTAGGGCGTACCATCTTTTCTTCTGTTGTTGTCTCCTCAAGTCTACAAATCCCCAGCAACACCCGTGAACACTGATTATCTGGTTCGCTGACGTCTGAAGTGTCGCATCTGAAGCTATCCAAAGTTCAGCTACCGGGATGCCAGCGTTATCAGCAGAAGACATTAAAGCTCGCAGGGCATAATCCATGCGAACTTATTATCTATGGCAGCTTTTCTGCAAAGGAAAAATTTTAGCGTGGCCGGACATTCTGAGTATAGGGTGACGGTTTCACATGCGAAATATCGACCGTCTCACGCGCTTTGCTCAAATCATATGTTGCCTGCATTGATAACCAAAGGCTGGCGGCGATACCTAGACCTACTTCAAGCCGCAATGCCATTTCCGGGCTAATCGCTGTTTTACCTGCGGCGACCTTGCTAAGTGCAGAAGGCGAAACGCCTAAATCTTTTGCCAGCGAGCGGAGGCTAACGTCGTAGTCTTCAAGATACTCCGTAATCAGGCCACCTGGGTGTGGGGGGGTGAACATAGTCATCAGTGATAATCCTCCAGATTCAATATATAGGCGTCACCGTCTCTGAACTCAAAAGTGATCCGCCAGTTTGCACGCACGGTTATTGAATAAAGATTCTGTTTGTCACCTTTCAACGGATGAAATTTGAAGCCAGGATAATGTTTGAAATCATCCGTTGTTGTCGCTTCATCGAGTACCAATAACCGCAGCTTGATGCGTTCAGCATCTTTAGCCTGTACCCCGCTGGTGTCATCTCTCTCATAAAGCTTTTGTAGTCCCTTGTGCTTCCAGCTTTTTATCACGAGTCCTTCTCCCTGTTTCCTGACGGGAAACAGAATATCATATGTTTCCCGACAAGCAACACTACAAGCTGATAAATTGTTCAGAAAATGTTCTCGCCACCCATTATTGAGGTCATAACTTTTGTTACCGTGTAGTGGGGTGTCTGTTTTATTTACGATCACAGCCTACCAAAAGAAATGGGGGCACATTTGGGGGCATGGATCGAAATTAAAATAGAGATTTTGATTAAAAATCAATAGATTAAAATTTAATATTCAATCCTGTAGAGCTTTCCTGCCCGTTATCACTTTGCCCGCAGCAGTTGCGCCTGGCTGCTTTCCGATGTGCTGTGGTGGGGACGTAATCCACCTACTGCTAAGGACGTCAACAACCCTTACAGCCGCAAATCGGCCTGGCAGTCTCACTGTGCAATTACACGCAAAATCGCCTTATCAACGAAAAGAAATTAATTTGCGTGGATTTGCGCACAAAGTATTGCAGCATCTTAAACGCTGTCGCGGCGGCTCTAATTAAAGACTAATTCGGAGCAATAGAAATGACTCAGAAAAAAATTACTGCCTTAGCTGGCAGCGGCCAGATTCACCCTGAAGCCAGCCAGAAAGAAATTTGTATCCAGTACAAGCAGGAGTCTCGAATCGATTCACGAGTATTCGCGAAGCGTATTGGGGTTAAGCACAAAAACCTATATGCGCTGATTCAAAAGCATAATTCAGAGTTACGCCAGTTGGGTACGCTTCCGTTTCAAATGGAGACGTGCTCGCAGGCCACAGGTTCAACGATCACCAAATATGTTCCTTTAAACAGTGACCAGTTTGATTACATATGCCGCTTAGTTCGTGGGCGTAATTCTGAGCGTATTGGACTGACCCCACCCCGGTAGACGATCCTGCCCTACAGTTTGGACTGACCCCACCCCGGTAGACGATCCTGCCCTACAGTTTGAGCATAGG
>NZ_JRXE01000014.1:0-12125 GCF_001267535.1 Winslowiella iniecta
AGGTGTAAATCGTGGTGTGCCCATATGCTCCCCCTATGCTCAAACTGTAGGGCAGGATCGTCTACCGGGGTGGGGTCAGTCCAACTGTAGGGCAGGATCGTCTACCGGGGTGGGGTCAGTCCAGCATGTTGATTAATCGCGCCATAGAACAGGGGGCAGAGCCCGAAAATTATTTGTTTGACGTAGATCGCTTTATTCATCCCTCAGGTAAAAGGGAAGCTGAGCCAGCCATACAGCCCGTTCGCTCGTTCTTCAGCAGGCTAACGAAAGAATGCGGTTTCAAAGTCACCCCTCATCGATTCCGACACACTTTAGCGACTGAGATGATGAAATCTCCGGATCGGAATCTGGCGATGGTGAAAGGGTTACTCGGGCATCGGAGTGTCAGTACCACGATGGAATACATTGAAATGGATTTAGAGGTGACCGGACAGGCTTTAGAAAATGAGCTTTCTTTGTATATGGATGTTTTAACGGTACGGGAAGAGGAGGCAAGTCATATCTTGACATAACTTTAACTAGCTGTAAAAATCACCAGTGATCGAGAAAAGGACGCCTGTGCTCTAACACAGGCATCCTTTTAAGAGGAACCTGACAATCAACATCGAGTGTACAAATTCGAAAACACTGCGACATCAACTTGCCGATTCCATTTTTTCGCCCGTTATGAGGAATGAACCTCTAACCAGCGTGCTTTGATGCAGAATGATGGTGCCCGAACCCGGAATCGAACCAGGGACACGGGGATTTTCAATCCCCTGCTCTACCGACTGAGCTATTCGGGCAACGGGGCGCATTAAACCGTAAAGGAAGAAAAGCGTCAAATGCTTTTCTCGCGAATGCGGACTGATTGCACTCTTTTCCATCAGTTTGCCGCGAAAAAAGCCAGCTATGGGTCAATGATTCGCCGACTGCAACGGTTATTCTCCACCCTCAATGGCAGAGTCGGCGAGCCGCTAAATATCTTGTCGCAAAAATTCACCATACTGCATAAATTTGCATAACTTGCGGATAATAAAACGATTTTAGTTATCTGTTTTTTATTAATTCGTTAATTATCATCACCTTATCTTTCTCTCCTTAGTTGCAATTAATTCAGTTTTGCGGGTTGTGCCGAAAAATAAAAAATGCGATTATTGCGCAAATTTTGACGCCCCGTCATTCCATTCATTTGAGGTCGCCGCCATGAACGGTTCAATGCTGAATCAAAGCACTTGTTCCCGTCATCTTCTGATGTCGCAGCGTGCGCGAACGACCCTCTGTCAGAACCCATCGATACACGCTCTCACCATGCGGTGAGGCTTTCTGTCGCTTGCTATCAGGCATGAGTAAAAAACAGACGCGCTCTGGTTTTACTGATGTCTGGCGGTTGAAGCTGAACTCCATGCTTTGTCGATCAGACACCTTTCGCCGGGAAGTGACTTCCCATTGCCGTGCCTTTGGCACCCACTCATCCTGTTTGACCTGGGATTTGTGCTATGACAACACTAAAAATTGCTGCCAGCGCCGCCGTTGCGGCAAACCTCCATACCCAGCGCGACGTTGTGACGCTGGACAGTACTGATTTTACCGATGTGGCGGCGGTTGTCGTCTCGGTGGCTGATTCACGCAGTGGCGTGCTGGCGTTATTACGCCATACCGGTTTCAATCTGCCGGTATTTATCGCGCTGGAAGGTAATGAGCAGGCGCAGGCTTTGCCTGAAGTAACCGGTTTGCTGAACGGCGATGCCGAGTCGTATGCTCAGTTAGAAGCCGCCGCCGCGCAGTATGAAGCGGCTTTGCTGCCGCCTTTCTTTGACACCCTGACCAAATATGTGGCGATGGGTAACAGCACTTTTGCCTGTCCGGGACATCAGGGCGGAGCCTTCTTTAAAAAGCATCCGGCCGGACGTCAGTTCTTCGATTTCTTTGGCGAAAATGTGTTTCGCGCCGATATGTGTAACGCCGACGTTAAGCTCGGTGATTTGCTGATCCACGAAGGATCGGCGAAGCATGCGCAAAAATTCGCGGCAAAAGTGTTTAACGCCGATAAAACCTATTTTGTGCTGAATGGGACTTCCAGCGCCAATAAAGTGGTCACCAACGCGCTGCTGACGCGTGGCGACCTGGTGCTGTTTGACCGCAATAACCATAAATCTAATCATCACGGCGCACTGATTCAGGCGGGTGCAACGCCGGTTTATCTGGAAACCGCGCGCAATCCGTTTGGCTTTATCGGCGGCATTGATGCCCACTGTTTCGACGAGCGCTATTTGCGTAAGCAGATTAAACAGATTGCGCCGGAGCGTGCTGGCGAAGCCCGTCCGTTCCGCCTGGCGGTGATCCAGCTCGGTACTTATGACGGCACCGTGTACAATGCGCGTCAGGTGGTGGATCGAATCGGCCATCTCTGCGATTACATCCTGTTTGATTCAGCCTGGGTCGGCTATGAGCAGTTTATTCCGGTGATGGAAGCCTGTTCGCCGCTGTTGCTCGATCTGAATGAAAACGATCCGGGCATTTTTGTTACCCAGTCGGTGCATAAACAGCAGGCTGGTTTCTCGCAGACTTCGCAGATCCACAAAAAAGATAATCATATTCGCGGTCAGCAGCGTTTTTGCAGCCATAAGCGGTTGAATAATGCTTTTATGCTGCATGCTTCAACCAGCCCGTTTTATCCGCTGTTTGCCGCGCTGGACGTGAATGCCAAAATGCATCAGGGCGCAGCAGGCCGTCGCCTGTGGCATGAGTGCGTTACGCTGGGGATTGATGCGCGTAAGGCGATTCTGGCGACGTGCGAGATGATTAAACCGTTCCTGCCGGACAGTGTCGACGGTAAGCCGTGGCAGGAGGCGCCGACCGAAACTATCGCCGCGGATACACGCTACTTCAGCTTTGCGCCGGGCGCGCAGTGGCACGGTTTCGACGGTTATGCGCGCGATCAATATCTTATCGACCCGTGCAAGTTGCTGCTGACCACGCCGGGCATTGATGCCGCCACCGGCGAATATGCCGCGTTCGGCATTCCGGCGACGATTCTGGCGAACTATCTGCGTGAAAATGGCGTGGTGCCGGAGAAATGCGACCTTAACTCGATCCTGTTCCTGCTGACGCCAGCTGAGAGCGCAGAGAAAATGGCGCACCTGGTGGCGATGCTGGCGCAGTTCGAGCAGCATGTGAAACAGGATGCGCTGCTGTGCGATGTGCTGCCGACAGTTTATCGCAAGAATGCCGCGCGTTATCAGGGCTATACCCTGCGCCGCCTGTGTCAGGAGATGCACGATCTGTATGTCAGCTATGGTGTCAAAGATCTGCAGAAAGCGATGTTTCGTCAGGAGAGTCTGCCGAAAGTGGCGATGAATCCGCAGGATGCCAATATCGAATTTATTCGTGGCAATGTGGAGCTGGTGCCGATCGCGCAGGCGGAAGGGCGTATCGCTGCCGAAGGCGCACTGCCGTATCCACCAGGCGTGCTGTGCGTGGTGCCGGGTGAAGTGTGGGGCGGTGCGGTGCAGCGCTATTTCCTTGCGCTGGAAGAGGGCATTAACCTGCTGCCGGGCTTCTCGCCGGAGTTGCAGGGCGTCTACGCTGAAGCCGACGCCAGCGGTGTTAAGCGGCTGTGCGGTTATGTCATGATGTAATAACTGGGGCGGCATTTACATGCCGCCCGTGATTTTATGCTGAAGCCGCTGCCGACTGCGCATCTTCCCGTGCCTGACGGACTATGGCTTTCGCCATCCACTTCGCCACATCCTGTAGCTCCTGATTATCACAACCCCAGATATCCTTCATCACCAGAAAAATCTCTGAGCCGTAAACCAGCGACAGTGAGTGCAGCACGCGTTGCATCAGTTCGGGGGGCAGCTCGGCAGATAGCGGCTCGACCACCTTCTGCAATAGCAGCTTACGATTACCACGCACCAGTCGCTCTTTGATGGGCACCGCATCCTGGGATTGCGACTGCGCCCACTGCGTCAGTGACAGGTGCAGCGCCGCCCGCAGTGTGCCTTCATGTTGCAGCATGCGCGGAAAGGCGAACGTCAGCAGCTCATCGATGCGCGCTGTGGCTTCCTGTTTGGTTGGCTGCCAGCTGTTGATTGGACTCAGGGTTTCACTGACGATAGCGGCAACCAGCGCGCTTTGCGTCGGGAAATAGCGATAAGCGGTGGCACGCGACAATTGTGCCGCCTGCGCCACTTCACTTATCGATGGAAAGGCTCCACCATCAAACATTTGCATGGCAGTATCGATTAGCAGGCGGCGCGTTCGTGCGCGAGTTGATGTCAGCGACATACCTTCTTGGTTTTCCATTTGAACCACAATGACCTCTGTATCAGTATAAATCTGCCTGAAGATGGGTGGGTTAGCGAGCAAAAACAGCATAATAAACGCACATTTTCCCGTCACTGAGTTAACTTTCAGGCTTCATTCCAGGCTAATTGACGATATTGAGATATCAGTTTCATTCTATTGATTTATCAATTTAATGGATGATACTGTTATCTCAGCGTAAAGTGACAGTTCCTATCACAAAGGATATTGTGGTTTTTATTTCAGGTTTATCAACTCTTTATTCAGTTAAATAACAGGATTGAGCCAAAGAAATGAAGAAAAAGAATGGTTTTATCTATGCCGTAGCGACGGCAGATACTAAAGGAATGGAACTGTATTTCGTCCGCGATTTGATTGCCAATAGTGGAGCGAAAGTGGTCACAGTTGATCTGTCCACTCAGACACTTAGCACAGCTTCATTCGCTGATTTCAGTGCCGAAAGCATCGCCGCTTTTCACCCTCAGGGAACGGCGGCAGTATTCTGCGGTGACCGCGGACGAGCGATTGATGCCATGGCCACTGCATTTGAGATTTTCCTTAGTCAGCGCGACGATGTTGCCGGGGTGATTGGCCTTGGTGGATCGGGCGGAACCGCGCTGATAACCCCGGCGATGCAGGCTCTGCCGGTGGGCGTGCCCAAGCTGATGGTCTCGACGATGGCTTCCGGCGATGTTTCCGGCTACGTCGGTGCCAGCGATATTAATATGCTCTATTCGGTGACCGATGTGGCCGGCCTGAACCGTATTTCTCGTCAGGTGCTGGGCAATGCCGCCCATCAGATTGCCGGTGCGGTGCTGTTTGAGGTTCCGGCGGACGAATCGGACAAGCCAGCGCTGGGCCTAACCATGTTTGGTGTCACCACCCCCTGTATTCAGGCGGTGAGTCAGTCGCTGGCTGAGGATTATAATTGCCTGGTGTTTCACGCTACCGGCAGCGGCGGTAAAGCCATGGAGAAGCTGGCCGACAGCGGTATGCTGTCTGGCGTACTCGATCTGACCACCACAGAAGTGTGCGATTTACTGGCGGGCGGGGCGCTGGCTTGTGGTGAGGATCGTTTCGATGCTATCGCCAACTCCCGGGTGCCGTATGTGGTCTCCTGTGGTGCGCTGGATATGGTTAATTTCGGTCATCCGTCGACCATACCGGCGAAGTATGCTGACCGTCTGTTTTACCATCATAACGCACAGGTCACTCTGATGCGCACCACGCCGGAAGAGAACGTAGCGATCGCCAAATGGATTGCCGCCAAACTTAATCGTTGTGCAGGCGAAGTCAGATTTTTAATTCCGGAAGGCGGTTTTTCCGCGCTGGATGCTGTCGGGCAACCTTTCTGGTCACCCGAAGCCAATCAGGCATTTATCACCACGCTGGAAGCTGAGCTGTTACAAACTGAGCAGCGCAAAATCCAGCGTTTGCCTTATAACATTAACCATCCACTGTTCGCCGAGGCGGCGGTGGCGGCATTTCGCGGCCTGATAGCGAAGGAGAAGTAGTGATGCCGGGGTTTAACCGACAGGAACTGTTAGCCAGATTCAGGGCAATGATTGCCCGCCGCGAACCGATTATCGGTGGCGGAGCCGGAACCGGGCTTTCAGCAAAGTGTGAAGAAGCTGGCGGTATCGATCTGATCGTTATCTATAACTCGGGCCGCTATCGCATGGCAGGACGCGGTTCACTGGCCGGTCTGCTGGCTTACGGTAATGCTAATGAAATTGTGGTCGATATGGCGAAAGAGGTGCTGCCGGTGGTGAAAAACACGCCGGTACTGGCCGGAGTTAACGGCACCGATCCTTTTTGCCAGTTCGATAAGTTCCTCGACGATTTAAAAGCACTGGGTTTTTCCGGCGTGCAGAACTTCCCGACCGTCGGGCTGATTGACGGTAACTTCCGCGCCAATCTGGAAGAGACCGGCATGGGCTACGGGCTGGAAGTGGAGATGATTCGTCTGGCGCATCAGAAGAACTTACTGACCACGCCTTATGTGTTTAATCAGCAGGATGCCGTAGCGATGACCCAAGCCGGTGCGGATATTATTGTGCCGCATATGGGCCTGACCATCGGTGGAAATATCGGTGCGGAAACCGCGCTGAAGCTGGAAGATTGCGTACCGCTGATCAATCAGTGGGCGCAAGCCGCCAGGGCAGTGCGCGAAGATGTGATTGTACTCTGTCACGGCGGGCCGATTTCGACGCCAGAAGATGCGCAATTTATTCTCGATAACTGTCCGTTATGCGACGGTTTCTACGGCGCCAGCTCAATGGAGCGTCTGCCGACCGAAGTGGCGTTAACGGATACGACTAAGCAGTTTAAAAATATAAAGCGTTAATACTTTGAGCCCTCACCAGGGGAATAGCAAAACGGCGAGCATCTGCTCGCCGTTTTTTTGCTGATAACCTGTCAGTAACGACGATAGCCATTCTGCGCTTTGCTGACTTTCACCAGATAACGGCGTGATTCTGCCGCCGGGTGATTGGTGCTCAGCGTCTGATAAAAATCGCCTGGCGATAAGGCGTTAATTTTACTGAACGCGGTGTTTTTATCACTGGAGAACATGCGCAACACGCTACCCGCACCGCCGTTGTAGGCGGTAATTACCGCGTAACGCCGCGATGTCGGATTAGAAATACCTGACAGATAGCTGTTTTGCAGAATCGCCAGATAAGCGGTACCGGTATCAATGTTGTTTTCCGGATCAAACAGATAGCTGCGGCTTGGTTTGCCCCATTTACCTTTCATGCGGAACACGTCTACCCCGGCAGTATGTTGCACCACCTGCATCAGACCCAGCGCATCAGCATGGCTGACGGCGTAGGGGTTGAAGCTCGATTCAATCTGCATAATCGCCAGAATCAGTGACTGGTCAACGCCATACTTCTCGGCCGATTTACGCACCATCGGCAGATATTTGTGCGCACGCTTATCCAGATGGTTTGGCACCATTGGAATGGTCACCGACCAGATCACATGCATGCCGGACGTGCGGCGCTGCAATTTATTCTGGATCAGATAGTCAGCAAAGTTGCCGGCGCGCCCCTGCCAGCGAATCGGCTGACCGGTATTATCCAGTACCTGGCCATACAGCAACGGCTCTTTACTGATCTGAATATCGTTAGCGTCGGAATAGAGATCGACATTGCCCGGATCGTCACCGATCAGCAAGGTGGTAATAATTGCCTGACGCAGGCTGGCCGTTGGGTTAGTCCCGGCGATGGTTTCAATGGTGATGCTACCGGCGTCAAAGTTGATATGGCTGCGGGTATAGTATTGATCGCTGTACTTAACATAGTCCTTCGGACCGGCGATCAGGACTTCATTGATGCCCCAAATATTCTCGATGTTGTGGGCAAACTGGCCCATTAAAATGTCAAACCCGTTGGTGTCTTTGACCCACTCTTCATGAGACGTCGTTTTTTTGTTGCCTGAGCAGGAGATCAACAGCGGTGCAATGACGAGCAAGGCGATAATTTTTTTCATTTTCTCAATGCTTAACCCAAAAAATGGGGCCTCAGGGAGGCCCAAAGCGTTATTCTTCTGGCGGGGTGTAGCCTTCGATATGGACTTCTTTGCCTTCAAACAGGAACTTCACCATCTCCTGTTCCAGCTGTTTACGGTCTTCCGGATTCATCATGCTGAGTTTTTTCTCATTGATCAGCATCGTCTGTTTTGCCATCCACTGTGACCAGGCTTCTTTCGAGATTTCGTTATAAATACGTTTACCGATATCGCCCGGATAGAGCTGGAAGTCCTGTCCCTCAGCATCACGTTGCAGGAACGTACAGAAAATTGTGCGGCTCATTACTCTTCCTCTTGTATCGCGCGTGTGTTCAGCGTCATTTGCTGTGGTTGCCGTAACTCTTGTAGCAGGCGCTCAACCGGAGCGGCCAGTCCCACAGACGGCGGCTGCGCTAAGTTATACCAGAGACCCGCGCCTTCATCCATGGCTCCACTCGCAGAAGGCAGTTCCAGCCACATTGGTACAATATCCAGATGAAAATGGCTGAAAGTATGGCGGAAGGCAATCCGCTGCTCTGGCTTGCTGCCCTTGATGCCGCGCGCTTTCAGCCACTGTTGCAGCTCTTCCTCGCTGGTGAATTGCGGAAAGCAGAACAGGCCGCCCCACAAGCCAACCGGCGGGCGCTGTTCCAGCCAGACGCCGTTACCGCGTTGCAGCAGTAAAAACCAGCTGGTGCGCTCTGGCAGCGTCTGTTTTGGCTTCTTACCGGGATATTTCGCCCAGCTACCGTTGGCGTAAGCCACGCAACTAAGATTAACCGGGCAGATCTCACATTTGGGTTTCGAACGGGTGCAGACCATCGCACCGAGATCCATCATCGCCTGATTAAACTGGCTGACACCGACAGTCGGTGTTACCAGCTCACTGATATTCCACAGTTTTTTCTCGACATCTTTCTTGCCCGGCCAGCCGTCAACGGCGTAACAACGGGCCAGCACGCGTTTAACATTGCCATCAAGGATCGGGTAATGTTGTCCGAGTGACAGCGAAAGAATCGCGCCCGCCGTCGAGCGGCCAACGCCGGGCAGATCGGCCACCGCTTCAAAGGTCTCAGGGAATTTACCGCCGTGCAGCCCGACCACCTGTTGCGCCGCCTTATGCAGATTACGCGCACGTGCATAGTAGCCAAGCCCGGTCCACAGGTGCAGCACCTCATCCAGTGGCGCAGCGGCCAGATCGGTAACGGTGGGGAAGCGTGCCATAAAGCGCTCGAAGTAGGGGATGACGGTCGCAACCTGAGTTTGTTGCAGCATCACTTCCGAGAGCCAGACTTTATAAGGCGTTTTTTCCTGCTGCCACGGCAGGGTTTTGCGTCCGAAGCGCTGATACCAGTCCAGCACTTGTTGCGCGAACTGTTGCGCTTGCATCATTGGGAGGAATTTTTCCGTTATTACTCTACAATCAGGCAGGAATTCCAGCACAGACGCTGGATGCTGTAAACCGGAACTTTACGGGACTTGCTTCTCAGCAGTAACTTTGCATAATGCCCGCATTTCCAGAATATGCAGATCAACAGGCAGCCACATGATAAATGACGTCATCTCACCAGAATTTGATGAAAACGGCCGCGCGATGCGCCGTATCCGCAGTTTTGTCCGCCGTCAGGGCCGGTTAACCAAGGGCCAGCAACACGCACTGGATAATTACTGGCCGGTGATGGGCGTTGAGTATCAGGCACTGCCGGTCGATCTGGTCGATCTTTTTGGCCGCGAAGGGCCAGTGGTGCTGGAAATTGGTTTTGGTATGGGGGCGTCGCTGGTCACCATGGCGGGTAATAATCCGCAACAAAACTTCCTCGGTATTGAAGTACATTCTCCGGGCGTTGGTGCTTGCCTCGGTTCGGCGCATGAAGCTGGCGTCGATAACCTGCGCGTGATGTGTCACGACGCGGTTGAAGTGCTGGAGAATATGATCCCGGATAACTCGCTGCGTATGGTGCAGCTGTTCTTCCCGGATCCATGGCATAAAGCGCGCCATAATAAACGCCGTATTGTGCAGGTGCCGTTTGCCGAACTGGTGATGCGTAAGCTGAAGCTGGGTGGGACTTTCCATATGGCTACCGACTGGGAATCTTATGCTGAGCATATGCTGGACGTGATGAGCAGCATCGAGGGCTATCAGAATCAGTCAGCAGACAACACTTATGTGCCGCGTCCGGAATCACGTCCGTTAACTAAATTCGAGCAGCGCGGCCAGCGTTTAGGCCACGGTGTATGGGATCTGATGTTTGAGAGGGTTAAATAATGGCTACACAACGCAGTCGTCGTCTTCGTAAGAAAATGCACCTTGACGAGTTCCAGGAACTCGGTTTTTCCGTCAACTTTACCTTCGAGGAAGGCACCAGTGAAGCGGAGATCGACAGCACCGTCGATGCGCTGATTAACGAGGTTATCGAGCCGAATGGTCTGGCGTTTGATGGTAGCGGCTATCTGCAGTGGGAAGGGCTGATCTGTCTGGAGAAGATTGGCAAGTGCACTGAAGAGCATCAGGAGCAAGTGCGTAAATGGCTGAACGAGCGTCAGTTGAAAGATGTGCGAGTTTCTGAACTGTTTGATGTTTGGTGGGACTAATTATTACCGGGGCGGCTTATTGCCGCCCGATTAATTTTTTATTCAGGAGATTTCATGATTCGTAAAGCGCTGATTGTCGCATTACTGATGGCCGCAGGTCAGGCTCAGGCCGCTTATGAGTGCAGTGTTAAGCCGCAGGATGATGTGGTGATTAAACCGCAAAGCGTGCAGGTGGTTGGCGCTAACGGCAATATGGTGATCTCTCCTGAAGGTAACGTGCAGTTTAACGGTAAGCAGGTCGATATTGACGCCGCGACGCGTCAGAAAGCGATCGATTATCAGAATGCACTGCGCCGTGATTTGCCATGGGTTGATCAAGGGGCAACGCAGCGTCTGGAAAAAGGCCGGGTGGCGCTGGATAAAGTGATTGTCGAGAAGCTTGGCAGCGACAGTAATGTCCGTTCGCGTCTGACCTCGTTGAATAGTCAGCTGAAACAGCAGATGAACCGTATTATCGAGCATCGTAACGACGGTTTGACCTTCCATCATCAGGCCATCGATCAGGTGCGTCAGGATGGTGAGCGTCTGGTGCAGAATGCGATGGGCGGCGTGGTTCAGGACAGCCTGAACGAGATGGGTAAGAAGCCATCGGGTGGCAGCGATAATCCGCTACAGGCGATTATGGGCAATCTGGGGGGGTTACAGCAGGCAATCCAGGCCGAGTGGCGCAACCAGGAGCAGGATTTCCAGAACTTCGGTCATGAAGTCTGTAATCGTGTCACCACGCTGGAAACACAGCGCAAAGGTGTGCTGGCGGCAGTGAAATCCAGTTAAAGACGCCGTTGCGAACAGAATATTTAACCTGGCGCCGCTGTCAGCGCCAGGTCCCTCACAAATAAGATTTTTTCATATTAACCAACCTCCCATTTAACAGGCAGTTACTGTGCAGTAGGCCGCGATTAACCGTGGCGATGCGAGTAACGCTCTTAGAATCAGAAAAACGTCTCAGAACCCGAAAGATTCATTTTGGGTTACCGGTCACTCTTATTAATTAATTGAATTAAACAAGAGTAATGTCCGATGACCATCCAGCAAGCGGCCGCTAATACCTCAACCTCCCGCTATCAGATGCAGACTGAAGCATCGCGCCAGGACAGCGGATATCCTTCCGTTCCGCCGGTTGCCTTCGCTAATCTGGTTAACGCCGTTGCTGCTGCCAGAGTTGGTGGGCAGGAATGGACGCAGGATGAGTCCATTGGCGAGCTGGCTGCGCGTTGCTTCAGGCTCAGCCCGCCGCTGATGAACTGGCTTAATCGGGAGATCGGCCTGGCGCTGAGTACTCCTCAGGCCGGAAGCCCTGTAACCCTGACCGCGATGACCGGGAAAGCGGATCTGACAGAGCATGAGGCCGGAATGCTGGCCGGGAAACTGGAAGAGTGCTTTCTTTTCGGACTGGAACAGCCTGCCGTCGACGAACCCCTGGATCACGCCGGGCAAGGCATGTCAGGCGGGCTGAAACCGCTGGAAAAACAGCTCATCACCGACCGGCTGGCGGTGCTGGATGAGTATGATCGCGAGAAGTCCAACCCGACGCTGTATACCCGCCACACTCTGGCTGATGAGTGGCTGAAAATGAAGGACGTTGTTCTGATCGGGCACGCCGGTCCGTTGCCGGAAGCGGCGGTGGAAAACCATGTGATGGCGGTACCGCCCGCCATCCTTTACCTGGTGGAGGAGGCTCAGCAGGGCATCCGCGTGCTTGAAGAGGGCTTTCGCCGGGAGTGGACGGG
>NZ_JRXE01000014.1:12158-17117 GCF_001267535.1 Winslowiella iniecta
ATGACCGCCCTGCGCGCCGCCGCCCGTCCGGAGATGGCGGAAGCCGCGCGGTACGCGCAGCAGGAAAGCGGCGTACTGAAGATGATGGCACGGGACGTAATGAACCTGCTCGGGCCGGGGGCGGTGATGAAGCTGCTGGATAAGCCGGCGATCAAAGAGATGGAGACATTTTTATCCTCCCTGGATGAAAATGATCCGGGGGCGGAGGAGAAGCCGGAGACGGAGCATAAGCTGCGGGAAAAAATGACGGAAATGCTGGCCGGGCAGTTAAAGGCGGCAGCAGAAAAAAATCCGCAGCTGGCGAAAGGCCTGAAGGTCATTACCGAAAAGTCGGTTAAAGAATACCAAAAAAAGAACCGGTCATCGCTGGCGCTGGCGGCCTGCAACCTGCAACACGCCATTGACAAGTCCGCGCGGCTGCGCAGCTCGCTGAAGACGGCGATGAATCAGCAGTTAAGAGCGGACTCCGTAAATCTTATGGCGACGCTGGAAGGCAGCGAAAGAACACTGAAAAAAGCCTTCGCCGAGATTGAACACTTCCGCCCCGGCATGCTGGAAAATCTGAACACCCTCGGCACACTGGCGCAGCGAATGATCAACGACAGCAGCATGGGTAATTACTTCAGCAAGAAATTGCAGGGGTTGAAAAATGCGGCGTCATCCACTGGCACGGCGGTGAACGGCATGAGGAAAAAGCTGGACGCCATCCTGTACCGGAAAATAGACAAGCATTTCCCCGTATCCGGCGATATCACCCCGGCTCAGAAAACCGAGCTCAGCACGCTGATGATCTCGCTGGATAACGCAGCGGATCAGATCAGATCTGTCGCCAGGCCGCTGCAGGATGCGGCGGAGCGATTGCAGCGGGTGCTGAAGAGGGACAACAATACCGCCATGGACAGCGACCGGCTGATTCAGCTCGCCGCGATAAAAGCCCGCCAGCCGGTGAGTGATACGGAGAAAAAAGCCGGTACGGTGCTCGGCGTGGCGCTTGATATCGCACTGGGGAATGAGAGCAACCTCGTCCGGCTGGAAGAGAAAGTGCAGAAAACACAGGATGAGTTTTCCGCGCTGACGGCCGAAGTCAGAAAGACCCTGCCGTACCTGAAGGAGCAGTTTGCCGTGGAGCTTGGCCTGGCGATCGAGGAGATGCGGCGCAGCTTTTCCGGCCATCCGCGCGCGACAGAATATATTCAGCTGACGGAGGGGATGGCGCAGGCGTTCAGCATCAGGCTGGATAAGCTGGAGAAGAAGATCGACGAGGCGGAAAAAACTGGCAGCAAAGACCTCGAGCAAGCCGCCAGCCGTATGGCGGCCGTGGCGAAGGAGATGGCCGGAGAAGCCGAAGTGCTGTCACAGAATATTCGGCTGATCACGGCGAAGGAGCTGGGGGCGGAGTACGGGTACAACCATTATGAAAAAAATATGGTGCGAAACCTGATTGATCTCGTCGACGAGCTCAGCAACGATGACCCTGAAAAAGAGAAGGAGACGCTGAAGTACCTGGTGTCGACGTTGAGTGCCGGGGACAGGACGGTGCTGCGCAGAGAGAACGATCCGGGCAATAGCGTATTGTTGGCCGGGATGCGGCAGGAGCTGTTTAATATTCTTAACGAGGTTCAGCGCAGACCCCCGACGGCAAAAGATCTCGTCGCCCAGACCATCCCGATCAAAGACCAGCTACTTAAAAAGGCGACGGAAAAGACCGTGTCAGGCGTGGTCAGTACGGCGATGTCAGCGATGGTGGGCGCAGACCTGATTGCCGATATTACCCGAAACGCGGCACGCACGATTACCGGCAGTCGCCTGGTGCGTCCGGGCAATCTCCTGCGAAGCACACAGCTGTATGACGGCTATAAGGGACTGGACGGAGTAAGGAAAGCCACCCAGCCCAGTCAGCGTCCCCAGGATTATCTGCATGGCAAGATGGCTGATCGGGCTGCGGCGGGCTTCGGATTATCGCTCCTGAGCCTGGCGCTTCCCGGACCGATCGCGCTGCCGGTCACCCTTATTCCGACGGTTATCAATGCTTTAAAAAATCCAAAGAAATTTCTGGATACTGTGGCAGGCGTCCTGCCGATGGAGGTTGCGTTTACCAGCATTTATGAGAGCGCGCGTACGGCGATAAACACCGCTGCGGCCGCCCTGAATGCGGCAGAAAATCACGATACAGCCGGAAAAAATCAGGCCCGGAAGGCCGCGCCTGACAGATTATCGGCGCAACTGCAATCTGATTTAGCACAGCACCTGCAAGAGAGAAATGAAGAGGTTCAGGAGGAAAATGAACCAAAAAGGGCAAAAAAAACTAAACGTTCTATTGGTTATCTCTTACCTGATAGCCAGGAAAGTGAGCTATTTTTCAATTCAGAAAGAAGGCGTATTCTTCAGCAAGATAAAAACCTGACACCTTTGCAGGTTGAGTCAGCGATAGTTGATTATAAGTCAGCGGTCAGTAAATATCGTGAGCTGAACAAAAAATCAGCCCCTGTGCATGAGCTTGATGCCGCAAAGAGGAATTTATTTAAGGCGGCAGATACGCTTGAAATCATCAGAAATAATCTTGAAGAGCGGGAAAAGATCCGTGCCAGCCTTCCTGAAGAACAACTTACCAGCCAGGCCGGCGATTATTTTAAATCCATACAAAAAGGATATAACATAAGATCAGGGGATAATCTCAGCCCGCTAAAGTATGCTCGTAATTATCTTTCTAATATTATTAACGGATTTAAGAAAGAAGATCGGGGAGGAATTGATTCTCCTGACACCGAAATAATGCTAATCAGTGAGCGTGATCTTTCGGAACATAAATTCACACTGTTGGATATTGCAACCGGCAAGATCGATACAGGAAAGTATCGGTTTCCCCGCAATTTTGTTGAGAAGCATCCCACTAGCGTTTCATTACTCGTAAAGCTTAAGCTTATCACTATTACACCTGGCTCAGAATTGTATACGGTTTACAACAAGAATGCGCCAGGAATAAAAATCGTTTTCGGCCCTGGCCCTGGATTTATGATCAGGAGTCTTGGGGATGATATGCTGAAACGATATGAGCTGGAGATCAATGCTCTGCGTAGTGATGCGGCATCCGTCAATGCTATGGATAACTTCTACGAATCCAATTTCAAAATTACTGCGGCAGAATTAGAGAAAGCTCCCGAACTTAAAGCGTTCAGGGCGCTGCTGGAAGATTTTCGTTATGGAAAGAGAGAGGCGCAGCATCTGGTTTTGGACGGCAGCACGCTGAGTGAAGTAATCTGTTTTTCCATTAAGAGTGAATCCGGTACGGATAAAATCCTGGCAATGGATATTAATGGTAGCCATATCGTCATTGAAAACACCCAGCAAGGGCTTAAGAATGTTGAGAATCAGAAATGGATTGTTTCTCATCTGAATGGCAGTAAACAGTATCAGTACAGAGATGATGCGAGAAGAGCGGGGGCATTTCAATATCGTGAACGCAGTACGGCGCCGCTGGATAACCTGGTGGCTACCTCAAGCATGGCCAAAAAATATAGTCGTCCGTATTCACCCTTAACGACTCGTGAGTTAACCGATACCGGAAAGGAAACGTTTTCGGTTGTATGCCAGCGCTCAACTGAAGATATGAATGCGATGATTAAGACTTACGCAGAGTATCTGGTTGATTCGTTTATTGACTTTTCTTCCCTGTTTGCAGGTATGGCAATTAGCGCGGGGCTGGCATCGGTAGGTTTATCGCCCGCAGTGCTGTTTTTGGTACAGCTAGCCGCATCTGCCGGAACGACAGTCGCTAAAGAACTGCTTAAGGCCGCGCTGAAAGATAACCGGGCAGAGGTGGAGAATATCTTACGGTCTCTGCCAGAGGGGGTACTGGCGGGCATGATAACAGATACCGGGATTACATTAGGTGCTGGTCTTGCCGCCAAAGTGGCAAAGTCGGCAAAATTAACAATGATGTTTGAGTCTCCAGCCCGGGAAGGTCTCCGGGATTTTGCGGTTACTTATGGTGGCGCTGCAGCGAGCAATGAAATAGCCAATGCGATGAGCTCGAACTCTGATTCCGGGAGCGTTAATACGCAATCGGAGCTGAAAATCATACCACTGGCAAAACTGCCGAAAAGCGATACGCTGGATACCAGTTCAAAAGGCGTCGTTATCGGCAACGTGTATATTGTCAGCAAACCTGTTGGCATATTTGATATCTGCCGTGATTTAGGCATCAGTGTCGAAAAATTTGTAGGTCTGGAACTCGCTAATGAGGATCGAATTACTGATTCGATGAACATCAAGGCAAATACAGTCCTTGTTATCCCGGACTCGGTACTGGAGGAAAGTCGATTCAGCTCCCGGAAAGGGGAAAGCTCACCAGGTAAGATAAAGGGTAATGAATATGTGGTGAGTACCAATACGAATCTGAATGCCATCAGCAGAAGTCTGAATATAGAGCCACAACAGGTTTATCTTATCTGCCTGTTAAATGGTATTGTCGATCCCAATAATATCCCTTCAGATTCAAAACTGATCATTCCGGATATTATTATGCAGCAATACCCACTGCAAATTTCTGAAAGCACCGCCAGTATTCCGGATACTGCGCCGCCGCTGAAAGAGTTTAAAACCCAGTTTGGTCAGATAAAAGGTAATGAATTGATAATCCTGAAATCTGCCAGTAACTATATGATCAGTAACGATCTGAAACTGTCACTTGACAGTGATCTCTCTCCTTCTGAGAGGATTGAAAGGCATCGTCTGCTTAAAGAGTTACGTGCGGCCAATCCAAATTTTAAAGCGACATGGACGTTTACAGTAGGGACAAAACTAACTCTCCCGGATACTGTTCTACAGTATTACCTGCAGAAAACGGGTCAAAACGCAGCTGGCAATGCAGATACTGCGGCTCAGCAGAATATAGGGCCGTTTGTTGCTGAGAATATAAATACGCAGCCACAGCCACAGCCACAGCCACAGCCACAGCCA
>NZ_JRXE01000014.1:17173-21800 GCF_001267535.1 Winslowiella iniecta
CAGGTTGAACCACAAGCAGAACCGCAACGACAGCCGCTACAGTCCAGTAGTGAGATTGGTCAGCTGACAGGTAATAAATATAACGTTCTGAAATCAGTTAATAAAGATGAGCTTATTAACATTCTGAATCTTGGCCTTGATGGGGATCTTGAGCGTAACCAAGTGTTTCTCCGAATGAATCTGAGATCGACGATGTTTAATAGCTATCCGTTCCTCTTATTTTCATCTGAAATTAAAGCAGGCACCGAACTGATCCTCCCGGATGAAGTTTTGCAGAATTACCACCAGCAAGCTGGTC
This sequence comes from Winslowiella iniecta, assembly GCF_001267535.1. GTDB lineage: Bacteria > Pseudomonadota > Gammaproteobacteria > Enterobacterales > Enterobacteriaceae > Erwinia > Erwinia iniecta. The sequence continues at coordinate 17,472 of NZ_JRXE01000014.1, forward strand.
AGCGTTTTGCGAATCAGAATAGTTAACAGATCGGTTTTGATCGTTATGATGATTAGTTATGTTTATCATCTTTCAAGATCATCGCCAGTGAATGGCGTCGTCGGAGGATACCCGAAACCGGTTAAATGCCGCGACGAATGGTGAATGTCGACGGCATTTGGCATCAGAAGCAGCAGAGTGGCTGCGCGTCACTCTGCCAGAAACAGCTCCAGCAATGAATTCAGGAACAGCTTTCCTTTCTCGGTAATTTGCCAGTTATCTGGTGTCTCAGTCAGATAACCCTTCGCCAGCGCTTCATCGATCTGCGGACGAATCACTGACTCGTCAAGACCGGTGAAGCGGCTGAATTCTTCGCGCGGTGCAGCTTCCAGCAGGCGAAAACGATTCATAAAGAACTCAAACGGCTTCTCGCTGTCGGCCACTTCGTGCTGACGATCAAGGTATTTTCCCGCCATAAAACCACGCGGATGACGGGTTTTAGTGGTACGAATAATTCGGCCATCTTCTTGCGTCAGCTTACCGTGTGCACCGCAGCCAATGCCGAGATAATCACCAAAGCGCCAGTAGTTAAGATTATGTTCGCAGCGATAGCCCGGTTTGGCATAAGCGGACGTTTCATATTGCTGATAACCGGCGGCGGTCAGCAGTTTGTCTCCCTGCTCGAAAATGTCCCACAGCGCATCATCATCCGGTAATACCGGTGGACGCGAGCTGAACAGGGTATTGGGTTCAATGGTCAGCTGATACCAGGAAAGATGTGGTGGATTAAGTGCAATCGCCTGACGCAAATCATCCAGTGCCTCTTCCAGCGACTGATCGGGCAAACCGTGCATCAAATCAAGGTTAAAGCTGCGCAGGCCAAGGTCGGCGGCGAGATGTGCCGCACGCTTTGCCTCTTCCGGCCCGTGAATACGCCCCAGCCGCTGTAACTTCTCCGGGCTGAAACTCTGCACGCCAATAGAAATACGGTTAATTCCGGCGCGCTGATAACCGCTGAAGCGATCGGCTTCCACCGTACCCGGATTCGCCTCCATGGTGATTTCAGCGGTTGGCGACAGTGGCAAACGCGCACGTACGCCATCCATCAGCATCATCATCGCTTCACTGCTCAGCAGGCTCGGTGTGCCGCCACCAATAAAAATGGTGCCGACCTCGCGACCGCCGGTTAACGGCAGGTCGTTATCAAGATCGGCCAGCAGGTGACGCACATACTCTTCGTGCGGCACTTCGCCTTTTAACGCATGCGAGTTGAAATCGCAGTACGGGCATTTTTGCACGCACCACGGGATATGGATGTACAGACTCAGTGGCGGACGATTAGCCATTACGCATCGCTTCCAGCAACAGCGTCAATGCTTTACCACGATGAGACAGGGCGCGTTTCTCCTCTTTTGTCAGCTCAGCCGCGGTTTTACCCAGCGCTGGCACAGAGAAAATCGGGTCGTAGCCAAAGCCGCCCTCACCGGCGGCGGCGCGGGTGATTACCCCTTCCCAGCTGCCGTGGAACACCAGCGGCGTCGGGTCTTCAGCATGACGCAAATAGACCAGTACGCAGTGAAACTGCGCCTGACGCTGCTCATCCGGCACGTCCTGCAATGCCGTCAGCAGTTTTTCCAGATTCTGCCGATCGCTGGCGTCTTCTCCGGCGTAGCGCGCGGAGTAGATGCCCGGCGCGCCGCCCAGCGCGTCTACCGCCAGACCTGAGTCATCGGCAATCGCCGGTAAGCCGGTGATGTGCGCCGCATGGCGTGCTTTAAGAATGGCGTTTTCAATAAAGGTTAAACCGGTCTCTTCGGCAGATTCCACGCCGAGATCGGTTTGCGCCACAATATCAAGACCAAAGGCCGCCAACAGGTCGGCCAGTTCGCGGACTTTGCCCGGATTACCGGTCGCGAGAACAACTTTTTGCATAACAGATCCACAATTCATAATTAATGCGTTACAGCAGATACCACAGGCCAGGGAACAGATCCATGCCGAGGTAGTTGAACATATAGAGGATCAAAATCACCACCATCGCGGAGAAATCGATACCGCCCATGGCGGGCAGAATACGACGAATCGGTGCCATTAACGGTTCGGTCAGCTGAATCAGCACGTAATCAACCGCGCCGCGTCCCTGACTGATCCAGCTCATCAGTGAACGAATAATGATCACCCAGAACACCAGGTATCCGGCGGACTTCACCAGCGAAAGCAGACCCACCAGCAGGTTCATCGGATCAACCGAGAATGCCCCGACCTGAATCAGCAGTAAAATCGGGTATTTCAGCGTGGTCAGCACAAAGGCCAGCAGCAATGAGGCGGTATCAACCGGCCCGATAGCAGGAATAATCCGGCGTAAAGGCTTCACCACCGGCTGGGTGATTTTGACGATAAACTGCGCCAGCGGATTGTAGAAATCACAGCGTGACCACTGCATCCAGATGCGCAGCAGCAGTACCATGACATAGAGATCGATCAGGGTCTTGACCAGAAAAGTCAACGTCAGCATGAGGTTCCTCAGTTATTGTTGTGAGTAGCGTTAGCGTAATCACGCGCGCCAAAAATTGCGGTGCCAATCCGCACCATAGTGCTGCCTGCCGCGATGGCGGCGTCCATATCGTCGCTCATTCCCAGAGAAAGCGTATCGACGGATGGGTAATGCTGTTTTAATTGCGCCAGCGCGTCAGCCATCTGCTGGCACACCGCCAGCTGGCGTGCGTAATCGCTTTCCGGCGCCGGGATCGCCATTAATCCCCGCAGCTGCAAACGTGGCAATTGCGCGATTTGCCGCGCCAGCTCCGGCAAGGCATCCAGCATGATGCCAGATTTACTCTGTTCGTCACTGATGTTTATTTGAATCAGCACATTTAGCGGCGCGAGACCGGCAGGGCGCTGCTCATTAAGACGCGTGGCGATACGCAGGCGATCAACGGTATGACACCAGGCAAAATTCTCTGCCACCAGTCGACTCTTATTGGATTGCAGCGGGCCGATAAAGTGCCAGACCAGTTGCGGATAAGCCGCCAGCGCCTGGATTTTATCTACCCCTTCCTGCACGTAATTCTCACCAAATGCTATCTGCCCGGCGGCAACCGCTTCTTCGACCGCGCTCGCAGGTTTGGTTTTACTGACTGCAAGCAGCGTAACTTCTGCTGGATCGCGGCCGCAACGTTCTGCCGCTGCTGAGATTCGCTGGCGAACTTCCTGTAGGTTTTGCTGGATTGAGATCATAGTCAGGAGAACTTAATGGATATGGAAGAAATTGTGGCCCTTAGTGTAAAGCATAACGCCGCCGATCTGCACCTGTGCAGTGGTCATTCACCGCAGTGGCGCTGTCAGGGGCGGCTGGGCGCGGTGCCGGGTCAGAAAAAAATCTCTGCCGCCGCGCTGGAATCGCTGGTGATGGGCTGGCTCGATACCAGCCAGCGCGCCTTTCTTGAATCTACCGGCCATGTCGACTTTGCGCTGACCTTAGCCAGTGGCACCCGCCTGCGCGCCAATTTGTTTCAGCAACGTCACGGGTTATCGCTGGCTTTACGGCTGATCGCCAGTCAGTGTCCGCCGCTGGAGCAACTGGGGCTGCCCGATATCATCCCGAGCTTATTACAGCAGCAGGACGGTCTGATATTGATTACCGGCGCAACCGGCAGTGGCAAATCCACCACGCTGGCGGCGATGATTGATGCGCTTAACCGCCAGCGCGATCTGCATATTATCACCCTCGAAGATCCGATTGAGTTTATCCATAACAGTCAGCAATCGTTGATCCAGCAGCGGGAAATTGGTCAGCATTGCAGTTCGTTTCACGAAGGCTTACGCGCCGCGCTGCGTGAGGATCCGGATGTTATCCTGCTTGGCGAGCTTCGCGACAGCGAAACCATACGTCTGGCGCTGACTGCGGCAGAAACCGGCCATCTGGTGCTGGCCACATTGCATACCCGCAGCGCCACCCAGGCGGTCGATCGGCTAGTTGACGTCTTTCCGGCGGAGGAGAAAAATCTGGTGCGCTGTCAGCTGGCAGGTAGCCTGAAAGCGGTGATTGCGCAGCGGCTGGTGGCGGCGAATAACGCCGGGCGCGTGGCACTGTTTGAGCTGCTGGTCAGCACGCCAGCGGTGGCGAATATGATCCGTGAGGGCAAAACCCATCAGTTACCCGGATTGCTGCAAACCGGTATGCAATCCGGGATGTGTACGTTTGAGCAGAGCCTGCGCCAGCGTATTGCAGCAGGTCTGGTGGCCGCTGAAGGTGAAGGCCCAACGGCGGTTAATGATTCTCGAACCAGCTTTCCAGGATAATCACCGCCGACAGGGAATCGACGCTTCCTTTGGTGAGCGCACGGAAAC
>NZ_JRXE01000014.1:21832-45586 GCF_001267535.1 Winslowiella iniecta
GCCACGAGCAAACAGATCGGCTCGTGCTTCCACGGTGCTCAGACGTTCATCATGTAATTCAACCGGCACGCCAAAGCGCCCATGCAGGCGGTTGGCAAACTTACGTGCGCGTGCGGTCAGCGGCTGTTCGGTGCCGTCCATATTCAGCGGCAGGCCGACGACCACTAAATCCGGCTGCCACTCTTTTAACAGTCGCTCGATCAGGTTCCAGTCGGGAATGCCGTCCTGCGCTTTTATCGCCGTTAACGGACGTGCGGTGCCGGTAAGTTGCTGGCCTACCGCGACGCCAATACTTTTGGTGCCGAAATCAAACGACAGCATCGTCATCGCCGACATCAGGCGTGACCTGCTTCACTGGTGATATTATGAATATCAATACCCATGCTTTTCGCCGCTTCACGCCAGCGCTCGGCTATCGGGGTATGGAACAGAATATTGCTGTTTGCCGGCGTCGTCAGCCAGGCATTCTCCAGCAGTTCGCCCTCCAGCTGATCTTTTTCCCACGCGCAATAACCCAGCGCCACCATAACCTGTTCAGGCTGTTCGGGCGTGCCAAGCGATTCAAGCACATCACGTGAGGTGGTGATCACCGTGTTATCAGAAACCCGAATGCTGGAGGAAAAGGTGCGCTGCGCCGAATGCAGAATAAAGCCGCGATCTTCCGCCAGTGGCCCGCCAGCAAATACTGGTTTATCAAGCCTGGCCGCAGGGTCGCGCGGCGTTGGCGAGATTTTAAGCTTAGTCAGAATGCCGTCAACCGTCAGGTTTTCCATCGGCTTATTCACGATTAAACCCATGGCTCCTTCATCATTATGCTCGCAGATATACACTACCGAGCGCTTGAATAAAGGGTCCTGTAATGCTGGCATGGCGATCAAAAAATGATGCTGTAAATTCATTGTCACTCGTTCTGTGTTCTGGTTAAGAGCTAATCGGTTATACCGCAGTTGCCGTTAACGGGTTTGCAACGGGGCTTGCGCCCCGTGTAAATAATCAGGCCAGACGTTGTTCAATCGCATCCATCAGCATGCCGGTAATCGAGATCGGGAAGGCCGCTTCGATTTCACGGATGCAGGTTGGACTGGTGACGTTAATCTCAGTCAGCTTATCACCAATAATATCCAGACCGACGAAAATCAGACCTTTGGCTTTCAGCGTTGGCGCGACGCGGCGGGCAATTTCCCAGTCGCTTTCAGACAGCGGACGCGCTTCACCGCGACCACCGGCCGCCAGGTTGCCACGGGTTTCACCCGATTTCGGAATACGCGCCAGGCAGTATGGCACCGGCTCGCCGTCCACCACCAGTACGCGCTTGTCGCCGTCTTTAATCGCTGGCAGATAGTTCTGCGCCATGCAGTAGAAATTACCGTGCTCGGTCAGCGTTTCGATAATCACCGACAGGTTAGGATCTTCCTGCTTAACGCGGAAAATCGATGCGCCGCCCATGCCGTCCAGCGGCTTCAGGATAATATCGCCGTGCTGCTGCCAGAATTCGCGGATCTGATGAGCATTACGCGTCACCAGCGTGTCTGGCGTCAGCTCGGCAAACCATGCGGTAAACAGCTTTTCATTACAGTCGCGCAGGCTTTGCGGCTTGTTAACAATCAGCGTGCCTTTATCTTCTGCGCGCTCAAGAATGTAAGTGGCATAGATAAATTCGGTATCAAATGGCGGATCCTTACGCATCAGAATGACGTTAAGATCCGACAGCGCAATATCCTGCTCGCTGCCAAACTCGAACCATTTGTCGTAGTTCTGTTCGACGCTCAGGATGCGGGTACGCGCCCGGCCTTCGCCCGCACGCAGATAGAGATCGTTCATCTCCATATAATGAATTTCGTAACCGCGGCGCTGTGCTTCCAGTAGCATTGCGAAGCTGCTGTCTTTTTTGATGTTGATGGAGGTAATTGGGTCCATCACAATACCAAGCTTGATCATTTGTTCTCCTGAATTCACCGCTACGTGATTTGCGCGTGTCGTGTCGGCAGTCAATGTTGCGCTTGCCAAAGTTTTCCTACAGTGTTTCAGATAGCCCGGACGAATATTTTACCCATGGTGCTAGCCGAGATCACCAAAGCGTACCTGCAAAGCGGTCATTGCCGTCAGCGCAGTGGTTTCGGTGCGTAATACCCGTGGCCCCAACAAAATATCGGTGAAGCCTTGTTCAGCAGTCATGGCGATTTCACTGGCCGACAGGCCGCCTTCCGGGCCAATCAGCAGACGTACCCGCTCGACCGGCTGTGGCAGCGTGTTAATACTGTGCTGCGCACGCGGATGCAGGTTGAGTTTCAGACCGCTGTCGGCTTCTGCACACCAGGCTTCCAGCGTCATCGCTGCGCGCACTTCCGGCACCGTATTGCGTCCACACTGTTCACAGGCGGCAATGGCAATCTTCTGCCACTGCTGGATTTTTTTTGCTAAACGTTCTGCATCCAGCTTTACGCCACAGCGCTCAGAAAACAAGGGGGTAATCACATTTACCCCCAGTTCAATCGACTTCTGGATGGTAAATTCCATTTTTTCACCGCGCGACATCACCTGGCCTAAATGCAGATGAAGCGGAGATTCACGGCTGTCAGCACGGCTTGAGACAATTTTTACCCGGACGTTTTTTTTATCGGCCTGAATAATCTCGGCAGCAAAAGTCAGATTACTGCCATCGAATAATTCCAGCGCCTGACCACTGTTCATACGCAATACGCGTCCAACATGATTAGCAGCATCTTCGAACAGAGCAATTTCATTTCCGACCTGCAAAGCGTCGGGATGGTAAATGCGAGGTATGCGCATGGGGTTCCTGATAATAATAAGCCGCACGGCATCACCGGACGGCGTAAAACATGAAGAGCTTAGTTTAGGGTAGTGATTTTACCGCTGGCAAGCTTGCTGTACATAGGGGTTGTGATTGCCCTGTACCCGGGCGATACGTTTGTCGCGTTCACACTCCCACTTTGTTACCGGGTATTGCTTGTTCCAGGCGGTCATCAGCTGGGTTTGCTGCCGCGACAACTGTAGCTGATACTGGTCGCGCATATAGAAATACGTGCGCGCAATAGCACCACGGGCGCGTGCCGGCGGCTCGGCCTGTTTATTTTTAAAATCGACCTTCATTTCGCAGCGGCCATACTGTTGCTCACCGCCATTCCACTGACTGTACATCAGATTGCCACGGTCGCCGTTCACTTCACCAATTGCCGGTTGCAGGTTATGCAGATCGGTTTCTATGCGGCGATAAAGCGGATCTTTGCTGCAATTTTTGCGGCCGCCATTTTGCCAGCACTGTCGCTGATGGCCAAATTGCCAGGCGGGAACCACATGCTCCCACTCGATGCGCTGGGCGCGGTTGGCATTTTTACGCACCTGATAGCCGCAGGATGAGAGGTCCGGGATGCCTTTTTTGCCTCGCCAGTTAATCTTGCAGCCACAGTAAAACGAACCCGGTGCGTCGGCGTTAATCTGCGCGGCATAGGTTTTGGCCTGCTGGAAATTATTTTGATGATAGTTGTCCAGATTAAGGCTTTGGGCGCTAAAAGGGGAGAGCAGCAACGTGAGTGCGAGGGTGCTAATGATTTTGCGCGACATAATCCATTTTTTTGCTATTCAGAAACAGCGCGCAGGGTAACAGAAGCCGCAGAGATAACGAATTACACTAATGATAATCAGTAACTTAACGGCTAATTTTTAGCCGCTATTGGTTTTTTTTAAGAATTGAGGAAATCACCCGCTTTGAGAATATCGCCACAGTGTAAGCAGCGATACTCACTCTCACCGCGCAACACCCGGTTATGACGGCGTACCGACAGCTGATGCTGCTGGCATCCACAGCGGTAAGGGAACGTGCGGCTGCGTACCGAGCTGACTTCAAACTGATGGGTGCGCTGCGCGGGCACATCGAGGATCTGTTCCATCATCCATTTCCACTCTTTACCGTGTGGCGCGACGCGGCCAAAGTGTTTCCATACCAGCAGATGAGCCAGTTCATGAGGAACCACCTCATCGATAAATGCCTGCTGATTTTCCAGCAGCAGCACCGGATTAAGGCGGATTTCCCAGTTTTGCAGCCATGCGGTACCGGCAGCCGTACCACGCTGCTGATAGACCAGTTTCGGTTCCGGATAGTCGCGCTCAAGGCGCTGATTAGCCAGCTGTAGCTTATTGCGTAATGCGCGCATCACGGACTGCTGCAAAGCGATCGGGAGTCGGGGAGATTTCATAGCAGGAAGAATAATTCTGTGGGGCAGGGGATGCAAGAAATGACATACGGGCGACGTTTCGCCGCCCGTAGCAAGGCTGATTAATCGCGTGAACCGATATCGCGCAATTTTTTACCTGACAGCAGGTTACGTTCGATATGCTCCAGCGAAATACCTTTGGTTTCAGGAATTAACCACAGGGTCAGCAGGATAAAGAACAGGTTCAGACCCGCATACACCCAGAAGGTATTGGCGTTGCCCAGCGTGTTCAGCATGGTCAGGAAGGTGGCACCCACGATCATATTGGCAATCCAGTTAGTCGTGGTGGAGACGGTGATGCCAAAATCACGCCCTTTCAGCGGCTGAATCTCAGAACACAGTACCCAAATCAGCGGACCGGCACTCATGGCAAAGCCAATGATAAACATCAGCAGCATAGCAACCGCGAAGTATTGCGCAGCTTCGCTGTGAATGCCGATGTGCAGCATGGTGCCGAGAATGCCCATACCCGCCGCCATCACCAGGAAGCCCAGCGTCAGTGTCGGTTTACGACCCCAGCGATCCACCAGTCCGATCGCGATAAAGGTCGCCAGCACGTTAATCAGACCAACAATTACCGTGCCCCACATTTGTTGGGTGGTATTAGCAAAGCCCGCAATCTCAAAGATTTTCGGTGCGTAATACATGATGACGTTCATACCGGTGAACTGCTGCATCACCTGGAGCAACACCCCAAGGAAAACCGCACGACGGAAGTTGCTGTTGTCTTTAAACAAACTCCAGCCAGACTGTTTGATTTTCAGGCTTTCGCGGATTTCATCCAGTTCACGTTTGGCTTGTTCGCTGGTATCACGCAGGCGATCCAGTACCCGTTGTGCGTCGCGGAAGTTGCCTTTGGCCGCCAGCCAGCGCGGGCTGTTAGGCAGGAAGAACACGCCAACCAGCAGCAACAGTGCCGGAATGGTGATCACGCCCAGCATCCAGCGCCAGTTGCCGGTATAGCTGAAGGCGGTATCGGACAGGTAAGCACCGAGAATACCGATGGTAATCATCAGCTGATACAGTGAAATCATACTGCCACGGATTTTTTCCGGCGCGATTTCAGACAGATAAAGTGGAGCGGTGTAAGAAGCGACCCCGACCGCCAGGCCCAGCAGTACGCGTGCAACGATCAGCATTTCCGGGTTAGGGGCAAAGGCGGACCACAGCGAACCGATAACAAACAGGATGGCACCGGCCATCAGGCTTTTCTTACGACCAAGACTGGAAGACATCCAGCCGCTGGCGATAGCACCGACCGCAGCACCAAACATCATTGAGCTGACGATCCACTCCTGCTGATGACTGGTGACATTAAAATCTTTTGCGATAAATGGCAGTGCACCGGCAATAACGCCGATATCCAGACCAAACAGCAGCCCTGCAAGTGCTGCAAGAAAGCAGACAAATAAGGTCATCGCCTTATTCGAGGTTCTGCTTTTGTGTGTATTGCCAGGCATGTAGCCTCCACGTAGTAACTATGTTGTTTTTATCAATGTTAGAAAACCTGCTGCCGGTAAAAAGTGAGGCTGATCACACTAGTGTAATCGGTTACACACGCTGATTCCCTGTAAACCAGCATTTTTCACCTGTTTCAGACTTAATAACCAGTATGTAATGGCAGCTTATAAGTTTCTGACATTATTCCAATTCTTGCCCATCAGACGACGCTGAAAATAGCGCATTTTTTTGCTAATGACTACGCCGTGAAACGCCTAAATAACAGATAAATAAAACGTTTCAAAATGTAATCGTTATCATTAAAGGCGTTTCAGTTGGCAAAAAAGTATAGCCGAAAGGAAATTAGTCGGAGCGGTGCTTGCGCGGTCGAGGCGGATGATGGGCGTTTGAAGGCAATTTAAAACTGTAGGGGAGCCGTTTTCGGCTCCCGTCCTGATGGCATGCTGAGTGCTAACCGCACGGTCGGCGAGAACGCCGACCCTACAAAAATCGATTACAGACCGGCAGCTTCGCGCAGCAGCGCGGCTTTGTCGGTTTTTTCCCACGGGAAGTGCTCACGGCCAAAGTGACCGTAGGCCGCTGTCTCGCGGTAGATTGGGTGCAGCAGATCCAGCATCTGAATCAGGCCGTATGGACGCAGGTCGAAGAACTCGCGTACCAGCAGGGTCAGCTGTTCGGTAGAGATTTTTTCAGTACCGAAGGTTTCGACCATGATGGAAGTCGGCTCTGCTACGCCGATTGCGTAAGAGACCTGGATTTCACAACGGTCAGCCAGACCCGCAGCAACAATGTTTTTCGCCACGTAACGTGCAGCATAGGCTGCTGAGCGGTCAACTTTAGACGGATCTTTACCGGAGAATGCCCCGCCGCCGTGACGAGCCATACCGCCGTAGGTATCAACGATGATTTTACGACCGGTCAGACCGCAGTCACCCATTGGGCCACCGATAACAAAACGGCCAGTTGGGTTGATAAAGAATTTGGTGCTGTCATTCAGCCATTCGGTCGGCAGAACCGGCTTGATGATCTCTTCCATCACCGCTTCTTGCAGATCTTTCTGACCAATCTCTTCTGCGTGCTGCGTTGACAGCACTACAGCATCGATACCGACAATTTTGCCGCCATCGTACTGGAAGGTCACCTGGCTTTTTGCATCCGGGCGCAGCCACGGCAGGGTGCCGTTTTTACGCACTTCAGACTGGCGCTGCACCAGACGGTGCGCGTAAGTGACCGGTGCTGGCATCAGTACGTCGGTTTCATTGGTGGCGTAGCCGAACATCAGGCCCTGGTCACCGGCACCTTGCTCCAGCGGATCGGCACGGTCTACACCCTGGTTGATATCCGGAGACTGTTTACCAATGGCATTTAACACCGCACAAGAGTTGGCATCAAAGCCCATATCGGAATGGACATAGCCGATTTCACGCACCGTATTACGGGTGATCTCTTCGATATCAACCCAGGCGCTGGTGGTGATTTCGCCGCCAACCAGAACCATACCGGTTTTCACGTAGGTTTCACAGGCAACGCGCGCTTTGGGATCCTGTTCCAGGATAGCATCCAGAACGGCGTCTGAAATCTGGTCAGCGATTTTATCAGGATGTCCTTCTGATACAGACTCGGACGTAAAAAGGTGTTTAGCCATTTTATTCTTTACCTTACTAAAACGGGTTAAATAACAACTGCATAGCGAAGAGAAAGGTTAGCCTGACTCCACGCCCCCTCAGGCAAAGCCGTGAGCAGTTCATTTGGTGCAGGCAAACATGTCAGATTCAGTCTGACGACGTAAGAGCGGCACAAGCAGTGCAGAAGTTAGCCAGTATAGACGGATTAACATCTGGATGGCTATTTTAGGTTACTCAGTAAACGAAATGCCAGCGATTTTTGCCATTAGGCATTTTTGGCTTATTTAACGCTGGCAATTTTTCCTGACAATGGTCTCACTCAGACCATTTTAGTTTTGCATTTTTGTGCTGGCGGCTGTATAAAACGCCGCTGCCTGTTGGGCAGCAAATAAAGGCACTACGCCGCCGTGGCGTAAGGGCCGCCAGATAGCCAGAGTCTGCTCTGGTTCTCATCCTCTGACCCGTTTTTCCACATGCTAATCTGGTATGTGTGGAGGTGATACGAGTAATGAACCACGTTTGCGCTTTTTACGGTTCGCTACGCCACTCTGGCGTGCTTCAATCCCTTTCTGTTTCGGTATCCGTTCTTCTCTCTCGCCGAAGTTATATTCGTTTCGGTAATCATCACGACACCTGCGCCGGTTAACCTTTTGCTACAGTTTGGCAGGGGACTTTCAGTTTACTGAGAGCTGACTATGGCTTTTTCTGACCCGTTTCACGGAGTTCGGCGACGTGTTTCATACTGAAAACTTACTTCAACCCGCGTTTAGGGTAATTCAGTCATTAATGCTGGGTTTATCGACAGCTTATGGGTTGTTCTGGCAGGATCGACCTGCGATAGTAGTTAACTGTTTCGCATCATTACTAAAAATTGAGGTTCGCGATGTCTGACGACATGAAGACTATTAAGGGTTCGTCAGCAGGCGAACAGGGTGTACTCCGCTCTATGCAGGAGGTGGCCATGAGCGATCAAGATGCCAGCAAAATGCTGCGCACCTACAATATTGCCTGGTGGGGCAATAACTACTATGACGTCAACGAGCTGGGTCATATCAGCGTCTGTCCCGATCCTGATGTGCCGGAAGCCCGGGTTGATTTAGCGAAGCTGGTGAAAGAGCGTGAGGCCGATGGTCAGCGTTTACCGGCTCTGTTTTGCTTCCCGCAGATCCTTCAGCACCGTCTGCGTTCTATCAACGCAGCGTTTAAGCGTGCGCGCGAATCTTACGGCTATAAAGGGGATTACTTCCTCGTTTATCCGATTAAAGTCAACCAGCACAAACGTGTGATTGAATCGCTGATCAACTCCGGTGAGCCACTGGGCCTTGAAGCTGGCTCGAAAGCCGAGCTGATGGCGGTGCTGGCGCATGCCGGTATGACGCGTTCGGTGATTGTCTGTAACGGCTATAAAGACCGTGAATATATTCGTCTGGCGCTGATCGGCGAGAAACTGGGTCACAAAGTGTACCTGGTGCTGGAAAAAATGACCGAAGTGAAGCTGGTGCTGGAAGAGGCCGAACGCCTGAACGTGGTGCCGCGTCTCGGCATCCGTGCGCGTCTGGCGTCACAAGGCTCCGGCAAATGGCAGTCCAGCGGCGGCGAGAAATCGAAATTCGGCCTGTCTGCGACCCAGGTGCTGCAACTGGTGGAAATTATGCGTGAAGCGGGCCGTATCGACAGCCTGCAATTGCTGCACTTCCACCTCGGTTCGCAGATGGCGAATATCCGTGATATCGCCACCGGCGTGCGCGAATCGGCCCGCTTCTATGTTGAGCTGGCGAAGCTGGGCGTCAATATTGAGTGCTTCGACGTTGGCGGCGGCCTGGGCGTGGACTACGAAGGTACCCGTTCGCAGTCCGACTGCTCGGTTAACTATGGTCTGAACGAATACGCCAACAATGTGATCTGGGCGATTGGCGATGCCTGCGAAGAGCATAACCTGCCGCATCCGACGGTGATCACCGAATCTGGCCGTGCGGTCACCGCGCACCATACGGTGCTGGTTTCCAATATCATCGGCGTAGAGCGCAACGAATTCAGCGTTCCGCAGGCTCCGAATGCCGACTCTCCGCGCCCGATTGTCAGCATGTGGGACACCTGGCAGGAGATGCACGAGCCAAACAACCGTCGCTCACTGCGTGAATGGCTGCACGACAGCCAGATGGATCTGTTCGATATTCACAGCGGTTACTCGCAGGGCACTTACGATCTGATTCAGCGCTCATGGGCTGAGCAGCTCTATCTGAGTATTTGCCACTATATTCAGCAGCATCTGGATCCAAGCAACCGTGCGCATCGTCCGATTATTGATGAGTTGCAGGAGCGCATGGCGGACAAGATTTACGTCAACTTCTCGCTGTTCCAGTCAATGCCGGATGCGTGGGGTATTGATCAGCTGTTCCCGGTACTGCCGCTGGAAGGGCTGGATAAATCGCCGGAGCGTCGTGCGGTGCTGCTCGACATTACCTGCGATTCTGACGGTACTATCGACCATTATATTGATGGTGACGGCATCGCCACCACCATGCCGATGCCGCATTACGACGTGGAAAACCCACCGATGCTCGGCTTCTTTATGGTCGGGGCGTATCAGGAGATTCTCGGCAATATGCATAACCTGTTCGGCGATACCGAAGCGGTGGATGTATTTGCTTTCCCTGATGGCAGCGTCGAAGTGCAGCTTTCCGATGAGGGCGATACCGTCGCGGATATGCTGGAATACGTACAGCTTGACCCGAAAGAGTTGCTGACGCATTTCCGCAACCAGGTAAAACAGACCGATCTTGATGAAGAGCTGCGCGCGCAGTTCCTCGAAGAGTTTGAAAACGGTCTGTATGGCTACACCTATCTGGAAGACGAATAGGATATTTGCAGAGGGCGGCGAACATGCCGCCCCTGGATAAGAACGTGAACCCTGTAGGGGCGGCGTTCTCGCTGCCCGTGCCAATGAGGACAACATGATTAATAACACCCTGGGCCATGAGTACGATAACTCTCTGGTTTCCAACGCCTTCGGATTTATGCGTTTTCCGGTTAACTTCCAGCCTTATGATGCTGATGCCGAGTGGGTTATCACCGGTATTCCGTTTGATGCGGCAACGTCAGGGCGTCCGGGTAGCCGTCTGGGACCGAACGCGATTCGTCAGATCTCAACGAACCTGGCGTGGGAAGGCTGCCGTTACCCGTGGAACTTCGATCTGCGTAAACGTTTGAAAGTGATCGACTGCGGCGACCTGGTTTATGCGTTTGGCGATTCTCAGGATCTGACCGACAAATTGCAGGCGCATGCTGAAAAGCTGCTGGCTAACGGCAAGCGCATGCTGACCTTTGGTGGTGACCATTACATCACCCTGCCACTGTTACGCGCGCATGCGAAATATTTCGGCAAAATGGCGCTGGTGCATTTTGATGCGCACACCGATACCTACTCCAACGGCGCGAAGTTCGACCACGGCACCATGTTCCACCATGCGCCAGCGGAAGGTTTGATTGATCCGGACCACTCGGTGCAGATCGGTATTCGCACCGAATTTGATAAAGATCTGGGTTATCACGTGCTGGATGCGGCGCAGGTCAACGATCGTAGCGTTGACGACATTCTGGCGCAGGTGAAACAGATTGTCGGTGATATGCCGGTTTATCTGACCTTTGATATCGACTGTCTCGATCCGGCACATGCGCCAGGCACCGGGACGCCGGTGATCGGCGGTCTGACTTCCGACAAGGCGTTAAAACTGGTTCGCGGTTTGCAGGGGCTGAATATTGTCGGTATGGATCTGGTTGAGGTCGCGCCAGGCTATGACCAGTCTGACCTGACCGCGCTGGCTGCGGCCACGCTGGCGCTGGATATGCTGCACGTGCAGGCAGTGAATAAAGGCGAATAAGCCCTTGAGCTGTCAGGGCGGGAGTCATCCCGCCCGTTAGCCGGTTATTTCTCTGCGGCGATCCGCGCTTTGATATGCTCTGCACGCGACTCGGAAGAGGGGTGCGAATCAAACATGCTGCTCTGGTGGCTGCCCTCCAGTTTTGCCAGCTTCTCGAAGCTGGTCACTAAACCGTTCGGGTTAATCTTACGCTGCTTCATCAGATCAAACGAGTAGTCATCGGCCTGGGATTCCTGAGTCTGCGAGAACTGGGCGTTAACCAGTTGCGCGCCGAGATCGCCCAGCTGCGATTGCGACAGTGATGCAGCGATACCGCCTGCGGCGCTGGCTGCGGTGCGTGCTGCGGTGGTGGCATAGGCCAGCTGCATCGCTTTACGCGTGTGGCCCAGCGCAACATGGCCCATTTCGTGGCCCAGCACACCTTCGACTTCGTTGTCGGTCATCATATCCATCAGGCCGCTGTACACGCGGATACAGCCATTGGCCATTGCCCACGCGTTGACATCTTTGGTCAGATAGACTTTATAGTTGGCTGGCGTGCCGTTGATATTGTCCCCCAGTGAGGTGGCAATTTTATCGAGGCGCTTACTGTATTCGCTGCTGGCTGGCGCAATCTGCGCTTCGCTATCCATCTTTTGACAGGATTCCACGCTCAGTTCTTTGACCTGCGCATCACTCAGCGTCGCCGCCTGATAAGCCTGTGCACCAGACTGCATTAATGAATTCGAGTCAAAATTCTGACAGCCGGAAAACAGGGCGGCAACGCTCAGTGCCATAACAGAGGTACGAATTTTCATTCTGGTCCATCCCGTAACAAGGTAATAAAAACAAACACCTGACAAAACGCCGGCGAATCAGGTTTCATTGAACTTGAGTTTTATAGCCGTTTCGCTGGTAAATGCATAGCCGGCAGCGTCTCAAAGCGCGATTTGTGCCGCTTTTTTTGCATAGTGCGCCATGTACATTTCACCTGTTTTTCATGTACATTGATTGTCGACTTTCCTTTGACTTTGCCTGATAACTGATTAATTACAATAAGTTAGGGACGGCGAAGCGAATTATTTCCGAACTGGAGTAGAAAATGCCTTCTCGTAAAGAGCTTGCCAACGCCATTCGCGCATTAAGTATGGATGCGGTGCAGAAAGCCAAATCTGGTCACCCGGGTGCCCCAATGGGTATGGCAGATATCGCCGAAGTGTTATGGCGCGACTATCTGAACCACAACCCAACCAACCCACAGTGGGCCGATCGCGACCGTTTCATCCTGTCTAACGGCCATGGCTCGATGCTGATTTATAGCCTGCTGCACCTCAGCGGTTATGATCTGCCGATGAAAGAGCTGGAGAACTTCCGCCAGCTGCACTCTAAAACTCCAGGTCACCCTGAGTTCGGTTACACCGTCGGTGTTGAAACCACTACCGGCCCACTGGGTCAGGGCATTGCTAATGCCGTGGGTTTTGCCATCGCTGAGCGCACGTTAGCGGCGCAGTTCAACCGTGAAGGTCACGATATCGTTGACCACAACACTTATGTATTTATGGGTGACGGTTGCATGATGGAAGGCATCTCGCACGAAGTTTGCTCTCTGGCGGGTACGCTGAAGCTGGGCAAACTGGTTGCGTTCTATGATGACAACGGCATCTCCATCGATGGTCACATTGACGGCTGGTTCACCGACGACACCGCAAAACGTTTCGAGTCTTACGGCTGGCATGTGGTGCGCGGCGTTGATGGCCATGACGCTGAGGCGATCAAAGCTGCGATTGAAGAAGCGAAAAGCGTCAGCGACAAGCCTTCACTGCTGATGTGCAAAACCGTTATCGGTTTTGGTTCACCTAACAAAGCAGGTACCCACGACTCGCACGGCGCACCGCTGGGTGACGACGAAATCGCACTGACCCGTAAACAGCTGGGCTGGGAACACGCGCCATTTGTGATTCCACAGGACATCTATGGTCAGTGGGACGCGAAAGAAGCCGGTCAGGCGAAAGAAGCAGCATGGAACGACAAGTTTGCAGCTTACGCTAAAGCGTACCCGGAGCTGGCTGCCGAGTTTACACGCCGTAGCGTGAATGCGCTGCCGGAAAACTGGCAGGCAGAATCACAGAAATATATTGAGCAGTTGCAGGCTAATCCGGCGAAAATCGCCAGCCGTAAAGCGTCTCAGAATGCTATCGAAGCCTTTGGTAAGCTGCTGCCGGAATACCTCGGCGGCTCCGCTGACCTGGCACCGAGCAACCTGACCATGTGGTCTGGCTCTAAGCCAATCAACGAAGATCTGGCCGGTAACTACATCCATTATGGTGTACGTGAATTCGGTATGACCGCGATCGCGAACGGTATCTCGCTGCACGGTGGTTTCCTGCCGTACACCGCGACCTTCCTGATGTTTGTTGAATACGCGCGTAACGCCGCTCGTATGGCAGCACTGATGAAAATTCGTCAGGTTATGGTCTATACCCACGACTCTATCGGTCTGGGTGAAGATGGCCCAACGCACCAGCCGGTTGAGCAGCTGGCCAGCCTGCGCGTCACGCCAAATATGAGCACCTGGCGTCCGTGTGACCAGGTTGAGTCTGCGGTTGCGTGGAAATACGCGATTGAGCGTCAGGATGGCCCGACTGCGCTGATCTTCTCCCGTCAGAACCTGGCACAGCAGGACCGTACTGCTGAGCAACTGGCAAACGTGGCGCGTGGCGCTTACGTGCTGAAAGATTGCGCGGGTCAGCCAGAGCTGATTCTGATCGCGACCGGTTCCGAAGTGGAGCTGGCGGTTGGCGCTTATGACCGTCTGACTGCTGAAGGCCGTAAAGTTCGCGTGGTGTCTATGCCGTCTACCGATGCCTTTGACAAGCAGGATGCGGCTTACCGTGAATCCGTGCTGCCAAAAGCCGTGAGCGCGCGCGTGGCCATTGAAGCGGGTATCGCTGATTACTGGTTCAAGTATACCGGTCTGAACGGCGCTATCGTTGGCATGACCAGCTTCGGCGAGTCGGCACCGGCTGAGAAGCTGTTTGATCTGTTTGGCTTTACCGTCGACAACGTGGTCGCTAAAGCGAAAGAGCTGATCTGATTGCTCGGGTGGCGACAACGCCACCCCTGGAACTCATCATCTATACGGACGGCGTTTTCGCCGTCCGATTCAAAATCCCATCTGATCCGCCGATTTATTCCTGCAGTAATAACCACATTTGTTCATTTTTGTGATGTGGATCTAATATTCAGCAGCGTAATTGATCACAATCATTCCCGCTATTCCTCACTTCCTTTATTCTGGCTGAACCGTTTCAGTTGGCGATGATACCAACATTAACAAGTAAATTTTGCGTGGTGAGAATTCCCTGTACAAATTGAAACGACTGCCCCAGGCTATCGGTTGATGATTGGATGAATTCTGACGCAGGAGTGTTATGACCGTTCGCGTAGCTATCAACGGCTTTGGTCGCATCGGGCGCAATGTGTTACGTGCTTTGTACGAAACCGGGCGTCGCGCTGAGATAACTGTCGTTGCCATTAACGAGCTGGCTGATGCCACTGGCATGGCGCATCTGTTGAAATACGATACCAGCCACGGGCGTTTCGCCTGGGATGTGCGTCAGGAGCGCGACCTGTTAACGGTGGGCGATGACACCATTCGCCTGCTGCACCTGGCGGATATCGACGCCTTACCGTGGCGCGAACTGAATGTGGATGTGGTACTCGACTGCACCGGCGTGTACGGCAGTCGCGCGGATGGTGAAGCGCATTTGCAGGCGGGCGCGAAGAAAGTGCTGTTTTCGCATCCGGGCGGCAACGATCTTGATGCCACCGTGGTGTTTGGCGTGAATGAAAAAGCGCTTCTGAGCAGCGATCGCATCGTCTCTAACGCGTCCTGCACGACCAACTGCATTATTCCGGTTATTAAGCTGTTGGATGACGCCTTTAACATTGAATCGGGCACCGTCACCACCATTCACTCAGCGATGCACGATCAACAGGTTATCGACGCCTATCACCCGGATTTACGTCGTACCCGTGCCGCCAGCCAGTCCATTATTCCGGTTGATACGCGCCTTGCGGCTGGCATTACCCGTATTTTTCCGAAATTTAATGACCGCTTTGAAGCGATCGCGGTGCGCGTGCCGACCATCAACGTGACGGCAATTGATTTGAGCGTCAGCGTGCGTGATGCAGTGACGGCCTGTCAGGTCAACGCCCTACTGCAAAATGCATCAGAAGGTGCATTTAATGGTATAGTTGACTATACGGAATTGCCGTTAGTCTCAATTGATTTTAACCACGATCCGCACAGTGCCATTGTGGACGGTACGCAGACGCGGGTCAGCGGTCAGCACCTGATTAAGACCTTAGTCTGGTGCGACAACGAATGGGGCTTTGCTAACCGGATGCTCGATACCACGTTAGCGATGGCCGCAAGCGGCTTCAGGTAAGACGCGGATGGCGTCTGGCAAAACTTATGAGAATTCAACGAGAGGGTTCACCATGTCTGTAATTAAGATGACCGATCTGGATCTTGCTGGTAAACGTGTTCTGATCCGTGCGGATTTAAACGTGCCAGTCAAAGAAGGGAAAGTGACGTCTGATGCACGTATCCGTGCTTCTCTGCCGACCATCGAACAGGCGCTGAAACAGGGTGCAAAAGTGATGGTAACATCTCACCTGGGTCGTCCGACTGAGGGTGAATACAACGAAGAGTTCTCTCTGCTGCCGGTTGTTAACTACCTGAAAGACAAGCTGGGCGCGGAAAACGTGTCCCTGGCAAAAGATTATCTCGACGGCGTAGAGCTGACCGCTGGCAAGCTGGTGGTGCTGGAAAACGTGCGCTTTAACAAAGGCGAGAAAAAAGATGACGAAGCGCTGTCGAAAAAGTATGCGGCGCTGTGCGACATCTTTGTGATGGACGCGTTCGGTACGGCACACCGTGCTCAGGCTTCTACTCATGGCGTGGGTAAATTCGCTCCGGTTGCTTGTGCTGGCCCGCTGCTGGCTGCTGAACTGGAAGCGTTGGGTAAAGCGCTGAAAGAGCCTGCGCGCCCGATGGTTGCTGTGGTCGGGGGGTCTAAAGTTTCCACTAAATTCGACGTGCTGAACTCGCTGGTTAACATCGCTGACACCGTTATCGTCGGCGGCGGCATCGCTAACACCTTCGTGGCAATCGACAACAATGTCGGTAAGTCACTGTACGAACCTGATTTCGTCGAAGCGGCAAAAGGTCTGCGCGATCAGTACGGTATTCCGGTACCGACCGACTCACGTGTGGGTACGGAATTCTCTGAAACTGCGCCTTCTACCGTGAAAAAAGTTTCCGAAGTGCAGGATAACGAAGAGATTATGGACTTCGGTGACGAAACCGCAGAAGCGATGGCGAAACTGCTGAAAGAAGCAAAAACCATTCTGTGGAACGGCCCGGTCGGCGTGTTCGAGTTCCCTAACTTCCGTAAAGGGACCGAAATCGTCGCGAAAGCTATCGCAGAAAGCGATGCCTTCTCCATTGCTGGCGGTGGCGACACCCTGGCAGCCATCGACCTGTTCGGCATTGAAGATAAAATCTCCTACATCTCCACCGGTGGCGGCGCATTCCTTGAGTTTGTGGAAGGCAAAAAACTGCCAGCGGTAGCGATGCTGGAAGAGCGTGCTAAGCAGTAATCTTTGCGGGCAGGGCAGTGCGTCCCTGCCACTCCGTTTTGCCTGCTGAACGGGCGAGACTGAACTGATTTCTTTTATACGGCCAACGAAACAGGACAAAAAGCATGTCTAAAATTTTTGATTTCGTAAAACCAGGCGTTGTCACCGGTGACGACGTACAGAAAGTTTTCCAGGTAGCGAAAGAGAACAAATTCGCACTGCCAGCAGTTAACTGCGTCGGTACTGACTCTATCAATGCCGTGCTGGAAACCGCAGCGAAAGTAAAAGCTCCGGTAATCGTACAGTTCTCTAACGGCGGCGCCGCGTTCATCGCAGGCAAAGGGCTGAAATCTGATAAGCCACAGGCTGCGGCTATCCTCGGTGCGATCTCTGGCGCACATCACGTCCACCAGATGGCTGAGCACTATGGCGTGCCAGTTATCCTGCACACCGACCACTGCGCGAAGAAACTGCTGCCGTGGATCGACGGTCTGCTGGATGCGGGTGAAGCACACTTCGCCAAAACCGGTAAGCCACTGTTCTCTTCCCATATGATCGACCTGTCTGAAGAGTCTCTGGAAGAGAATATCGAGATTTGCAGCAAGTATCTGGCGCGTATGGCTAAGATCAATATGACGCTGGAAATCGAACTGGGCTGCACCGGCGGTGAAGAAGATGGCGTGGATAACAGCCATATGGACGCTTCTGCACTGTACACTCAGCCGCAGGACGTTGATTATGCTTACGAAAAACTGAACGCAATCAGCCCACGCTTCACCATCGCCGCCTCTTTCGGTAACGTCCACGGCGTTTACAAGCCAGGTAACGTTAAGCTGACGCCAACCATCCTGAAAGATTCTCAGGAGTTCGTCAGCCAGAAACACGGTCTGCCGCACAACTCTCTGGATTTCGTGTTCCACGGTGGTTCCGGCTCTTCTGCGCAGGAAATCAAAGATTCAATTAGCTACGGCGTAGTGAAAATGAACATTGATACCGATACCCAATGGGCAACCTGGGACGGCATCCTGCAGTACTACAAAAAGAACGAAGGCTACCTGCAAGCTCAGTTGGGTAACCCGGAAGGCGACGATAAGCCGAACAAAAAATACTACGATCCGCGCGTATGGCTGCGTTCTGCACAATCTTCAATGATTGTGCGTCTGGAGCAGGCATTTAAAGAACTGAACGCGGTTGACGTTCTGTAATGACGTGACTGATTAAAAAAGGCCCTGCGGGGCCTTTTTTTATGGGTGAAAGGCTTAAAATATCAGGAAATTCCGCGGTTTTTTGGCAGAGGCGGTCATAATTGTTTACCCTTGTTGAGATGGATTGCTGGCGTTGGCTGGCAATATTTTGTCATTTCCCCGTTGGGGATTTTTAACAGGGCGGATAAATGGAAGATTTAAACGTGGTTGATGGCATTAACAATGCCGGTAGCTGGTTGATTCGCAACCAGGCGCTGCTGCTCAGTTATGCGGTAAATATCGTTGCCGCCATTGCGATTATCATCATCGGTATGATTGTGGCGCGTATTATTTCGAATGGCGTCAACAAGGTGCTACGTACGCGCGGCATTGATGCGACAGTGGCTGACTTCCTGTCGGCGCTGGTGCGTTACGGCGTGATCGCCTTTACGTTGATTGCGGCTTTAGGTCGGGTCGGGGTACAGACTGCGTCGGTGATTGCGGTGCTCGGTGCCGCCGGTCTGGCAATTGGTCTGGCACTGCAAGGTTCGCTGGCTAACCTTGCCGCCGGCGTACTGCTGGTGACCTTCCGTCCGTTCCGTACCGGCGAGTTTGTCGATCTCGGTGGCGTGATGGGGACGGTGCTTAACGTGCAGATTTTCTCAACCACCATGCGTTCTGCAGACGGTAAAATCGTGGTCGTGCCAAACGGTAAAATCATCGCCGGCAATATTATTAACTATTCCCGCGAACCGGTGCGCCGTAATGAGTTTACCATTGGCGTCGCATATGATGCTGATGTTGATGAAGTTAAGCAGCTGCTGCGTGAGGTAGTGGAAGCCGACAGCCGTGTCCTGAAGGATCGCGGTATCCAGATCGGTCTGAATGAGCTGGCGGCTTCTTCCCTGAACTTCGTGGTGCGCTGCTGGAGCAACAGCAGCGATCTGCAGGATGTTTACTGGGACCTGATGGCTAACTTCAAGAAAGCGCTGGATAACAAAGGAATCGGTATTCCTTATCCACAGATGGATGTTCATCTGCATCAAACTAAAGCGCCGCAGGAGCAGGTTTCTGTGGAATAAGCACGACCTGGGTGGCGAGGGAGTTCCTCGCCACTTATCCCTCTCTTCAGCATTATTAGCTTCGCTGATACCGTATTAATTCTTTCAATTTCCACTAATAATCACCCCAGGATAAACTTGCCGCAGACAAATCTGACCGTGAGGGTTATCTTGTGTTTTCCGTTTATTTTCAGGGCATTGCATTAGGCATGGCATTGATACTGCCGCTCGGGCCACAAAACGCTTTTGTGATGAATCAGGGCGTGCGCCGTCAGTATCATCTGATGACGGCGGGTCTGTGCTCGTTAAGCGATATTCTGCTGATATGTGCCGGGGTGTTTGGCGGCAGTGCGCTGCTGAATCAGTCTCCGCTGCTGCTGAATCTGGTGACCTGGGGTGGAGTGGCGTTTCTGCTGTGGTATGGCTGGGGTGCTTTACGGACTGCCCTGAGTGGCAATATTGCGCTCGATTCCGCCAGCGCGGTGCAGCAGAGCCGCTGGCGGATTATCGCCACCATGATGGCGGTCACCTGGCTTAATCCGCATGTCTATCTGGATACCTTTGTGGTGCTCGGTAGCCTTGGCGGGCAACTGCCGGCGGCGGCACGCTACTGGTTCGCTCTCGGCACCATCAGCGCCTCCGTGGTGTGGTTTTTCGGGCTGGCATTGCTGGCATCCTGGCTCTCGCCATTGCTGCGCACCCGCAACGCTCAGCGCGTGATAAATCTGCTGGTGGGCCTGGTGATGTGGTTTATCGCTTTCAGACTGGCACAACAGGGAATGATGGGATTTAATTAAAGCGTGATTGCCGCATCAGGGTATGGCAGCCATGCCGTAAAAACTAAGAGCATCACGCATTTAAGCTGTTACCGCGATAAGATATGCTGGTATCAATACTCATACGTCTTCAAGGAGGACTTCAGGTGAAATTGAAAGCGCTGGCTCTGGCCGCAATGATGGGTGCAGCAACATTACCTTTGGCTGCCCAGGCAGGCGAGCTGCCAAATGGACCGCATGTTGTCACTTCAGGGCAGGCGAGTGTCGATGCCACGCCGGATATCGCCACGCTGGCGATTGAAGTGAATGTTTCATCAAAAGACGCAGCGGAAGCGAAAAAGCAAGCGGACACCCGCGTCGCACAATACTTCGATCTGCTGCAGAAAAACGGCATTGAGAAGAAAGATATTGATGCCGCCAACCTGCGTACTCAGCCGGAATACGATTATACCAAAGAGGGGAAATCGGTACTGAAGGGCTACCGCGCGGTGCGCCAGGTTCAGGTAACTTTGCGTCAGCTGGACAAACTGAATGACCTGCTGGATGGCGCACTGAAATCCGGCCTGAATGAGATTCGTTCAGTCGAACTGGGCGTGGCGCAACCGGAAAAGTATCGTAATAAGGCACGTAAAGCGGCGATTGATAACGCGACTCAGCAGGCAGAAGCACTGGCTACAGGCTTTAATGCTAAGTTAGGCCCGGTTTACAGCATCCGTTATCATGTGGCGAACTACCAGCCAATGCCGGTGGCGCGCATGTTTAAAGCGGCTGATGCTGCACCGATGACCTCTGAAGCGCAGACCTACGAGCAGCAGAGCATCCACTTTGACGATCAGGTCGATGTGGTGTTTGAAATTCAGCGTAATCAACAACAGTAATGCGTTGTGCCCGGTAATTTTCCTGTAGGGGCGGCGTTTTCGCCGCCCGTGCCGGGGATTTATAACCGGATATTATTCAGTATCCTGACGCAATACCCGGTGACCATGCGCCAGCAGTGCGTCGGTCACTTTTCTCATCAGGCGACTTTCCGGCGCGAAGCGGTGCCAGTAAAGCATGCGGCGTTGCAGCAAGCCCGGCGTCAGATCGATCAGCTCACCACTGGCCAGCTCTTTCTCGATCTGCAAATGCGGGATCATACAGCAGGTTGAACCCTGACGTGCCAGCTGCACAAAGGCTTCTGACGAGTTAACGATATGGCAAGGCACGCTGCCCGGCGATAAATCAAAGTTCTGTTGCAGAAACGCCTGATGCATATCGTCGAGATGGTCAAACGCTACTGCTGGCGCTTTCAGCAGCGCTGAACGGGTCACGCCGTTCGGGAAGTAGCGGGCGGCAAACTCTTTCGAGCCGACAAACAGATAGTCCAGCGCACCCAGTTGATCGACCAGGCAGCTTGGCAGTGGCTGCGGCTGAATACTGACCGCCCCAACAACCTCACCACGGCGCAGACGTTCCTGTGTGCGGGTTTCATCTTCCACCTGCAAATTCAGACGCACCGGCGAGTCGGTCAGTACGGTTTTCAGCGCCGGTAACAGCCAGGTTGCCAGACTGTCGGCGTTAACCGCCAGTGACAGCAGCAACGGCGTCGTACCGCTGTTCTCATCGCCCAGCCACTCTTCTTCCAGCAGTTCCACCTGATGTAGCAGCGCCAGCAATTTCTGCCCTTGCTCGGTCGGACGTGGCGGCACGGTGCGCACCAGCAGTGGCTGACCAAACATATTCTCCAGTTGCTTAATGCGCTGTGATACTGCCGATTGCGTAATACAGAGCTTTTGCGCAGCGCGTTCAAAGCCGCGCTCACGAATCACAGCATCCAGAGCCTGAAGCGTTCGATAATCCGGGCGTTTCATTGTTGTAGTCTTATCCTTTAGGGCTGATATCTGCACTATGCCACAAAATCAGGTGTTTGCCCTGACCTTACTTATCAATCACTTTGTGGCCTGGCTTCCACTCCTGCACATCAAAGACGATTGAACAGGACATTTTGCACGAGGCTTGCTTTATACTAGGCTCACACAGTTGCCACAGGTTTTAAACATACCATGACACAGGATGAACTGAAAAAAGCAGTAGGCTGGGCCGCGCTGGAGTACGTTAAGCCCGGCACCATTGTTGGTGTGGGGACCGGATCAACCGCCGCGCATTTTATTGATGCGCTGGGTTCGATTAAACATCAAATCGACGGTGCGGTATCCAGCTCAGACGCTTCCACTGCCAGACTAAAAAGTTTAGGCATACCGGTGTTCGATCTCAATGACGTCGACGGACTTTCTGTTTATGTTGACGGAGCCGACGAAATCAACCGCCAGATGCAAATGATCAAAGGCGGTGGCGCAGCGCTGACCCGTGAGAAAATTATTGCGGCGGTAGCAGAAAAATTTATCTGTATTGCTGACGACTCAAAGCAGGTGGATGTGCTGGGCAAATTCCCGCTGCCGGTTGAAGTGATTCCGATGGCGCGCGCTTATGTGGCACGCGAACTGGTCAAGCTCGGCGGCTTACCAGAGTACCGTCAGCATGTGCTGACCGATAACGGCAACATTATTCTCGACGTGCATAATCTGCAAATTCTTGAGCCGATGGCGCTGGAAAACGCGATTAACGCACTGCCTGGTGTGGTGACGGTAGGGCTGTTTGCCCGTCGTGGTGCCGATGTGGCGCTGATTGGTACTGCTTCCGGCGTGAAAACCATTGAAAAATGATCTGTCTGGCGTGATCACGCCAGCAGTTATTTCTGGTAAAAAAACATCTTTTCTTCAACAGGTTAAATTTGGTGACTTATGTCACATAAATCCGACCTGCCGCGCCATCCTACTAAGTTGATGGTGTGAATCGCTATAATCTGTCGCATTGTTCTGCCCAACGGTGCCGCCGTGCTGGTAGTCAGGCAATCGTTTGTATTGCTGCCAGCGTATTTTTTGATATTTTGACAGAAGGCTGGCTTATATCCGCGAACACCCGGCAGGGTGAAGGGTATATCAGTTACTTCTGAAGTCTGCAAAATAAGGTCGGGAAATGGCAAAGGTATCACTGGAGAAAGACAAGATTAAGTTCCTGCTGGTGGAAGGTGTTCACCAGAGCGCGCTGGAAAATCTGCGTGCGTCAGGCTATACCAACATCGAATTTCACAAAGGCGCGCTGGACAGCGAGTCTCTGAAGGAATCCATCCGTGATGCGCACTTCGTTGGCATCCGTTCGCGTACTCAACTGAGCGAAGAGATTTTTGCTGCGGCAGAAAAACTGGTCGCGGTGGGTTGCTTCTGCATCGGCACCAACCAGGTTGATCTGAACGCCGCCGCGCAACGCGGGATTCCGGTATTTAACGCGCCTTTCTCCAATACCCGATCCGTTGCTGAGCTGGTGATTGGTGAGTTGTTACTGCTACTGCGCGGTATTCCGGAGGCCAACGCCAAAGCGCACCGTGGTATCTGGAACAAACTGGCGGTCGGCTCTTACGAAGCACGTGGTAAAAAGCTGGGTATCGTCGGCTACGGTCATATCGGTATGCAACTTGGCGTGCTGGCGGAAAGCCTCGGCATGCATGTGTTCTTCTACGATATCGAGAACAAATTGCCGCTGGGCAATGCCACTCAGGTGCGTCATCTGTCTGATCTGCTGAATATGAGCGATGTGGTCAGCCTGCACGTGCCGGAAACCCTCTCCACGCAGAATATGATGGGTGCGGAACAGCTGGCGCTGATGAAGCCTGGCGCGCTGCTGATTAACGCCTCACGCGGCACCGTGGTGGATATCCCGGCATTGTGCGACGTGCTGGCGAACAAACATCTGGCGGGTGCGGCAATCGACGTCTTCCCGGTAGAGCCAGCCACCAATAGCGATCCCTTTACTTCGCCGCTGTGCGAGTTTGATAATGTGATTCTGACGCCACATATTGGCGGTTCTACGCAG
>NZ_JRXE01000014.1:45601-125560 GCF_001267535.1 Winslowiella iniecta
TATTCCGATAACGGTTCCACGCTGTCGGCGGTGAACTTTCCGGAAGTGTCATTGCCAATGCATGGCGTTGCCGTCAGCCGTCTGCTGCATATCCATGAAAACCGTCCAGGCGTGCTGACCGCGATTAACCAGATTTTCGCTGAGCAGGGTATCAACATTGCCGCGCAGTATCTGCAAACCACGCCGCAGATGGGTTATGTGGTGATTGATATTGATGCCGAAGAAGATGTGGCGAATAAAGCGCTGCAACTGATGAAAGCAATTCCGGGAACCATTCGCGCACGTCTGCTGTACTGATCGTTCGGGCGGCGACAACGCCGCCCCCTAAAAATCCCTGGCCGGTATTACCATTGCCACAATTTCGATGGTGTAATCATCGCTGATAACGGCACATCCCACTCCGCTACCGGTAAATCATCCACCTGCTGACAATCATGCGCCAGACCTATCGGTACAAAGCGCCGCTGCCGCCAGTTCTGCAAGGTGCGGTCATAGAAGCCGCCTCCCATGCCCAGACGATGTCCATGATGGTCGAAGGCCACTAATGGCATCAGCACCACATCCAGCTCGCTTAGCGGCAGCAGATTGCCCACCGTCAGCGGCGGCTCGGGAATGCGCAGTCGGTTGAGTTGCAGCTGGGTGCTGGCATCGTAGCGCACAAACAGCAACTGCCCGCGGCAAAATGGATGCAGGACCGGCAGATAAACCTGTTTTTTCTGCTGCCACAGTTTCGCGATCAAAGGACGGGTGTTCAGTTCACCATCCACCGAAAGGAACAGGGCAATATTTTGCGCTTGCTGAATGGGGACGAAGTTAAGCGCGTGCTCCGCGACCTGTTCGGCAGCGCGTTGATGTTGATCAGCACTGAGCGACTGACGCATATGGCGGATGTGGTTACGAATATCCTGACGATCTGACAGAGAGATGGATGTCATAAGGACTCGTTGGAAAATAGCGCCCGAAGGCTGAAACGGTCTGGCCGTTAAAGGGAAGGGGAATCTCCGAGATGCCGCAGCAGGCTGTAACCCTTGAACCCTTGGTTCAAGGTGAATGTGCCGTCGCAACCATCAGGCTTCTCGGACGGACCGAGCATGCTCACAGGTTACAGAGCGCCACACTCTGTTTGGTATGAAATATCGGCTCAGGGGACTGGCCCGCTTGCAAACATCTCAGAGAAAATTTTACTTCACCGTCACTGTATCACAGCCAACCATGAAGTGTTATTCGAACTTTGCACCCTGGCGATCAGATATGCGACCTTGTTCAAGTAATGCCTGTTCAATGGTCGTTTGCAACATCCGAATGCGTTGTTCCATGTTGGCAGCATAGTCGCGTGTTTTGACTTTTTCCTGTGCCAGTTCATGACAAATGTTCAACGCAGCAATAAACACCAGTTGCTCGGTATTAGTGACTCTAGTGCGAACTTTTAAATCTTGCAACCGTTGATTGAGGTCTTCCGCAGCCATGTTCAGCGCATCTTGCTGTTCAGGCGGACAATTCACTCGTAATGAACGGCCAAAAATTTGAATATCTACCGGTTGTGCAGACATGCCACCTTCCTGACTGATTACTGCGCCCGCAATATCGCCCTTGCCACTCAATGGCTTGGGAGGGGCGCCACTATATATACCCCAAAGAGAAGAAACAAGCCCTTTCTGGAATCGTCGAGGCACCTGGTGGTAGCATAACACGAACTAATCCTGCCAACGATGATGAATACGTATGTCTATACAGAACACAATGCCGGCTTACAACACGCTGGCCTCAGCGCTTACGCAGCAGGGAGTCGGTATGACTCCTGCTGAAATGCACGGTTTAATCAGCGGAATCATCTGCGGTGGTACCCAGGATCGCAGCTGGCAAACGCTGGTTCACGATCTGACCAACGAAGGGATGGCGTTCTCACAGGCGCTGGCGCAACCGCTGCAACAGTTGCATCAGAGCGTCTCGGACACACTGGAGGACGAAGGCTTTATGTTCCAGCTGTGGTTGCCGGAAGATGACGACATCACGGTGTTCGACCGCGCTGACGCACTGGCGGGCTGGGTTAACCACTTCCTGCTGGGGCTGGGCGTCACGCAGCCTAAGCTCGACAAGGTAAAAGGCGAAACTGGTGAGGCTATCGACGATCTGCGCACCATTGCTCAGCTGGGCTATGACGAAGACGAAGATCAGGAAGAGCTGGAGCAGTCTCTGGAAGAGATTATTGAATATGTACGTGTCGCGGCGTTACTTTGCCATGATACCTTCACCCGCCCGGTGCCGACCGCGGTGGAAATGAAGAAACCGACTTTACACTAAACTATTTTCAGGTGCGGCATTCAGGCCGCCCGTGCCAATGTATTAACAGGGAGCCGTAACGTGGTTAATCTTTCAGCGTTTTTGCAGCGCCGCCAGACACTGTTAGCCAAAATGGCTCCGGCCAGCGCGGCCGTCATTTTTGCTGCACCCGAAGCCACCCGCAGCGCAGACAGCGAGTATCCTTATCGCCAGAATAGCGATTTCTGGTACTTCACCGGTTTTAACGAGCCGGAAGCGGTACTGGTGCTGATTAAAAGCGATGAGACGCACAATCACAGCGTGTTATTTAACCGCGTGCGCGATAAGAACGCGGAGATCTGGTTTGGTCGTCGTCTGGGTCAGGAGGCTGCGCCGGAAAAGCTGGGCGTAGATCGTGCATTACCGTATGACGATATTGGTGAACAGCTGCACCTGTTGCTGAACGGTCTGGACGTGGTGTACCACGCTCAGGGCGAATACGCACAAGCGGACAGCATGCTGTTCGGCGCGCTGGATAAGCTGCGTCACGGCTTCCGTCAGAACTTGCAGGCACCGGGTACGCTGGTTGACTGGCGTCCGTGGGTGCATGAAATGCGCCTGTTTAAAGCGCCGGAAGAGCTTGAGATCCTGCGCGAGGCGGGAAAAATCAGCGCGCTGGCGCATACCCGCGCGATGGAGAAATGCCGTCCGGGCATGTATGAATATCAGCTGGAAGGCGAAATTCAACATGAATTTAGCCGCCACGGCGCGCGCTTCCCGGCCTACAACACCATTGTCGGCGGTGGCGAAAACGGCTGCATCCTGCACTACACCGAAAATGAATCTCCGCTGCGTGACGGCGAGCTGGTACTGATTGACGCCGGCTGCGAATTCCACGGCTATGCCGGTGATATCACTCGTACTTTCCCGGTTAACGGCAAATTTAGCGCGCCGCAACGCGCTATTTACGACATCGTACTGGCGTCGCTTCATCGCGCACTGGAGCTGTTTGCCCCTGGCATCAGCATTCGTGAAGTGAATAATGAAGTGGTGCGCATTATGGTCAGCGGACTGGTCAAGCTGGGCGTTATGCACGGCGATGTCGATCAGCTGATTGCCGATATGGCGCACCGTCAGTTCTTTATGCACGGCCTGAGCCACTGGCTGGGGCTGGATGTGCATGATGTCGGTCATTACGGCACGGTCGATCGTGGTCGCACGCTGGAACCGGGCATGGTACTGACCGTCGAACCGGGGCTGTATATTGCACCGGATGCTGATGTACCGGCCGAGTATCGCGGTATCGGCATCCGTATTGAAGATGACATTGTGATCACCGCTGACGGTAACGAAAATCTTACTGACAGCGTGGTGAAAGATGCCGATGAAATTGAAGCGTTAATGGCGGCAGCAAAAGCGTTATGAGCATTATCATTGCAGGCGGTGGAATGACCGGTGCCACACTGGCGCTGGCGATTTCACATCTTTCGCAAGGCAGTCTGCCGGTGACGCTGATAGAAGCCAGCGCACCGGGAGAACGCGATCACCCTGGTTATGACGGGCGGGCAATTGCGCTGGCGGCTGGCACCTGTCAGCAGCTGGCGGCGATTAATCTCTGGCCATCATTGCAGGAGTGCGCCACGCCGATCACCCATGTGCATGTCAGCGATCGCGGTCATGCTGGTTTTGTCTCACTGGACGCGCAGGATTATCAGGTTTCAGCGCTCGGCCAGGTGGTCGAGCTGCATGATGTCGGCCAGCGGCTGTTTTCCCTGCTGAAGCAGGCACCTGGTGTGACGCTACGCTGTCCGGCGGCGGTCACTGCGGTAAGCCGCAGTCAGCAGCAGGTGACGGTCACGCTGGATCGCGGTGAACAGCTAGAAGGTCAGCTGCTGGTCGCCGCCGACGGCGCACGCTCGAAGCTGGCAGCGTCCTGTGGCATTCAGTGGCAAACCGAGGACTATCAACAGGTCGCGGTCATCGCCAATGTTTCCACCCAGCTTGCGCATCATGGCCGCGCCTTTGAGCGTTTTACCCGCCACGGGCCGCTGGCGCTGTTGCCGATGTCACAGGGACGCTGCTCATTAGTCTGGTGCCACCCGCTGGCGCAACAGGCGCAGGTGGATAGCTGGAGTGATGAGGAATTTTTACGGCAGTTGCAGCAGGCTTTTGGCTGGCGGCTGGGGAAATTTACCCATGTCGGTCAACGGCTCAGTTATCCGCTGGCGCTGCAAACCGCGTCGCAGACCAGCAGTCATCGTCTGGCGCTGGTGGGCAACGCGGCACAAACCCTGCATCCGATTGCCGGGCAGGGGTTTAACCTCGGCCTGCGTGATGTGATGTCGCTGGCAGAAACGCTGGCGGGCGCGCACCGTCAGCAGCAGGATCCCGGCAGTTTTGCCGTGCTGCAACACTATCAACAGCGCCGTCAGCCGGATCGGCAGGCGACCGTAGGCATTACCGACGGCCTGGTGCGACTGTTCGCGAACCGCTATGCGCCGTTGGTTGTCGGACGCAATCTCGGCTTGATGGCCATGGACAATTTACCGCTGATGCGCAATATGCTGGCCGAGCGCACGCTCGGCTGGGTAAAGCGTTGATAAGAGGATTTTAATGCAAACATTTGACGTAGTGATCGCCGGCGGCGGTATGGTTGGCCTGGCGGTGGCTTGCGGCTTGCAGGGCAGCGGATTGCGGGTTGCGGTACTGGAGAAGTCTCCGCCGCAGGAGATGGCTGCCGATGCGGCACCGGGTCTGCGGGTCTCAGCAATCAATGCCGCCAGCGAGCGTCTGTTGCAGCATCTTGATGTCTGGTCTGCGATTCTTGCCCTGCGCGCCGCGCCGTATCACGGCATGCAGGTGTGGGATCGCGACAGCTTTGGGCATATTGCCTTTGATGATGAGCAGCAAGGGCTGTCGCATCTTGGTCATATTATTGAAAATCAAGTGATTCACCAGGCGCTGTGGCAAAAAGCCAGCCAGCTGAGCGATATCACGCTGATTGCACCGGCACAGTTGCAGCAGGTGGCCTTTGGCGACAACGAGGCTTTTGTCACCCTCCAGGATGGCAATATGATGAGTGCACGGCTGCTGGTGGCGGCCGATGGCGCGAATTCCTGGCTGCGGAATAAAGCTGATATCCCGTTAACCTTCTGGGATTATCAGCATCATGCGCTGGTGGCGAATATCCGCACCGAACAGCCGCATGATGCGATAGCGCGTCAGGTGTTTCACGGTGACGGTATTCTGGCATTTTTACCGCTCAGCGATCCGCACCTCTGCTCTATCGTCTGGTCAGTGTCGCCACAGGAGGCCAGCCGTTTACAGTCGATGCCGGTCGAGCTGTTTAACCAGCAACTTTCGGTGGCATTCGATATGCAGATGGGGCTGTGTCAGGTCGAGAGTGAGCGTGAGACTTTCCCGCTGATGGGTCGCTATGCGCGTAATTTCGCGGCGCACCGTCTGGCTCTGGTGGGGGATGCGGCGCATACCGTGCATCCGCTGGCCGGACAGGGAGTGAATCTCGGTTTTATGGATGCCGCGGAACTGATTGGCGAAATTAAGCGTCTGCATCAGCAGGGCAAAGATATCGGCCAGCATCTCTATCTGCGCCGCTACGAGCGCAGCAGAAAGCACAGCGCAGCCATGATGCTGGCAGGCATGCAGGGCTTTCGTGAGCTGTTTGCGGGCGAGAATCCGGCGAAAAAACTGCTGCGCGACGTCGGCCTTAAACTGGCGGATACCTTGCCAGGCGTGAAGCCACGACTGTTAAAACAGGCGATGGGGCTGAACGATCTGCCCGACTGGCTGAAATAATACTTCTGATCGCGTGCGGTTAAGCCCAGGGTGGCGTTCTCGCCGCTCGTCCCGAGCGTTAGCACCCTTACTACCGTCATAACAGGAGCCGAAAACGGCTCCTCTACGCCATTTCCATCACTCCCTCCGAAATTTTTTGCCCTTTTTTAGGGCGCATTTGAAAAATTCTAATTTTACCTGCCATTTCGCATTACTTTTTTTCATGCATAATGCTTTTCGCCGCAGTCATTTTTTATCTCCGATCCTTTAAATCTTTATCATTAGTCTGCTTTGTGATCGTTTTGTTGTTAATTATGTGCCTTGTGGCGCAGTTTTTTAGTGAAAAACTCTGCAGAATCATCATCGCATTGTAATAGTGCAGAGCGGGTTCACCCTCGTTTAGCTTATGGTTAATCCACACGTTCAGTGGTAACTTCAGGGTAAAGGTAACGTTTGCGTCGCGCCGTTTTGCCGGTTTTCACTGCGATTTCTACCAACATCAGTTTATGCACAGGACAGATATGACTCAGCAGACTCCCTTGTTCGAACAGCATCAGGCTTGCGGTGCCCGCATGGTGGATTTTCACGGCTGGATGATGCCGCTGCATTACGGTTCACAGCTGGATGAGCATCATGCGGTGCGCAATGACGCCGGTATGTTTGATGTTTCACATATGACCATTGTCGATCTGCACGGCGCACGGACGCGCGAATTTCTGCGTTATCTGCTGGCGAACGATGTCGCCAAACTGACCACACCGGGCAAAGCCCTGTACAGCGGGATGCTGAATGCGTCGGGTGGCGTGATTGACGATCTGATTGTTTACTTTATGAGCGAGGATTATTTCCGCCTGGTGGTGAATTCGGCTACCCGTGAAAAAGACCTGGCATGGATTGGCGAACACGCCGCTGAGTTTGGCGTTCAGCTGACGGAGCGTGACGATCTGGCGCTGATCGCAGTGCAGGGGCCGAATGCGCAGCAAAAAGCGCAAACCCTGCTGGATGATACGCAGCGTCAGGCGATAGCCGGGATGAAGCCCTTTTTTGGCGTGCAGGCCGGTGAGCTGTTTATCGCCACCACTGGCTATACCGGTGAAGCCGGTTATGAAATTGCGCTGCCAGTTGAGCAAGCGGCGGACTTCTGGCAGCAACTGCTGGCTGCAGGGGTTAAGCCGGCGGGACTCGGTGCGCGCGATACGTTGCGCCTGGAAGCCGGGATGAACCTGTACGGTCAGGAGATGGATGAAGGTGTTTCGCCGCTGGCCGCTAATATGGGCTGGACGGTGAGCTGGGAGCCTGCCGATCGTGATTTTATTGGTCGCGAAGCGCTGGAGAGCCAGCGTGAGAAGGGCACGGATAAGCTGGTTGGCTTGATGATGACCGAGAAAGGCGTCCTGCGTAATGAGTTGCCGGTCCGTTTTAGCGATGACGCCGGTAACCTGCATGAAGGCGTGATCACCAGCGGATCGTTTTCTCCCACGTTAGGCTACAGCATTGCGCTGGCGCGCGTGCCGGCGGGTATTGGCGAGCAGGCAATTGTGCAGATTCGTAACCGCGAAATGCCGGTGAAAGTGACTAAACCCGTTTTTGTTCGTTCCGGTAAGCCGGTCGTTCAGTAATCTGTTTCTTTTTTTCTGGAGAGTATGTCGATGAGCAATGTGCCTGATGAACTGAAGTATCGTGATAGCCATGAGTGGGTGCGTAAGGAAGCGGACGGTAGCTACACCGTCGGTATTACCGAGCATGCGCAGGAACTGCTGGGTGATATGGTGTTTGTCGATCTGCCTGACGTGGGCGCGACTTTCGCTGCCGGCGAGGATTGTGCAGTGGCCGAGTCGGTAAAGGCTGCGTCTGATATTTATGCTCCGCTTAGCGGCGAAATTATCGCGGTAAACAGCGAGCTGGAAGGTGCGCCTGAGCTGGTGAACAGCGCGCCGTACACCGAAGGCTGGCTGTTTAAAATCAAAGCCAGTGATGAATCAGAGCTGGACGCGATGTTAGACGCGGACGCTTACAAGTCGTCTATCGACGAGTAACACACAGACTGCGCCTTCCTCCCGCAGATGGAGGAAGGCTGCCTCCTCCGCTTGCCGGAGGAGGGAATGACACACTCACATGCACGATTCAGGATTCACCGCTAATGACTCAGACTCTCAGCCAGCTTGAACACACCGGCGCGTTTATCGAACGCCATATTGGCCCCTCGCAGCAGCAGCAGGAAGCGATGCTGGCGACCGTCGGCGCCCGCTCGCTTTCCGATTTAATCGGCTCGATTGTGCCAGCCGATATCCAGTTACCCAGCCCTCCGGCGATTGGTGACGCGCTGACAGAACATCAGGCGCTGGCCGAGCTGAAAGCGATTGCCAGTCAGAATCAGCTGTATAAATCTTATATCGGCATGGGTTATGCCCCGGTATTAACGCCGCCGGTTATCCTGCGCAATATGCTGGAAAATCCGGGCTGGTACACCGCTTACACCCCTTATCAGCCAGAAGTTTCCCAGGGCCGACTGGAAGCGCTGCTTAACTTCCAGCAGGTGACGCTGGATCTGACCGGGCTGGATATCGCCTCGGCATCGTTGCTGGATGAAGCGACTGCGGCGGCAGAAGCGATGGCGATGGCGAAACGCGTCAGTAAGCTGAAAAATGCCAATAAATTCTTTGTGGCTGAGGATATTCATCCACAAACGCTGGATGTGGTGCGTACCCGCGCGGAAACCTTTGGTTTTGAAGTGCTGGTGGATCGGGCTGATAAAGCACTCGATCATCAGGATCTGTTTGGTGTGTTGTTGCAGCAGGTTGGCACCACCGGCGAGGCGCATGACTATCGCCAGCTGATGGCGGAACTGAAAGATCGTAAAGTGATCGTCAGCGTTGCCGCAGAATTTATGTCGCTGGTGCTGCTGGAAGCGCCCGGCAAGCAGGGCGCGGATATTGTCTTTGGTTCGGCGCAACGTTTCGGCGTACCGATGGGCTACGGCGGGCCACATGCGGCATTCTTTGCTGCGCGTGATGAGCATAAGCGCTCAATGCCGGGGCGCATTATCGGCGTATCGCGTGATACGGCAGGTAACACCGCGCTGCGTATGGCGATGCAGACGCGCGAACAGCATATCCGTCGCGAGAAAGCGAACTCCAACATCTGTACTTCGCAGGTACTGCTGGCCAATATCGCCAGCCTGTATGCGGTGTACCACGGACCGGTCGGACTACAGCGCATTGCCGGGCGTATTCACCGTCTGACCGATATTCTGGCTGCGGGTCTGAAACAGGGCGGCCTGACACTGCGCCATAATAGCTGGTTCGATACCCTCACCGTCGACGTGGCTGACAAAGCTGCGGTGCTGGATCGCGCACTGAGCTTTGGCGCAAACCTGCGTACCGATATCCATCATGCCGTCGGTATTACGCTGGATGAAACCACCACTCGCGAAGATGTGGCGGCCTTGCTGGCGATTCTGCTGGGTGAAGATCATGGTGTGGATATCGAGGCGCTCGACGCACAGCTCGCCGCCAACAGCCAGTCAGTTCCGGCGGATCTGCTGCGTAAAGAGGCGATTCTGACGCATCCGGTGTTTAATCGTCATCACAGTGAAACTGAGATGATGCGCTATATGCACAGCCTGGAACGGAAAGATCTGGCGCTGAATCAGGCAATGATCCCGCTGGGATCCTGCACCATGAAACTGAACGCGGCCGCCGAAATGATTCCGATTACCTGGCCAGAGTTTGCCGGCCTGCATCCGTTCTGTCCGGCGGATCAGGCTGGCGGCTATCTGCAGATGATCGGCCAGCTGTCACAATGGCTGGTGCAACTGACCGGTTATGACGCGCTCTGTATGCAGCCAAACTCTGGCGCGCAGGGCGAATACGCCGGTCTGCTGGCGATTCGTCGCTATCACGAGAGCCGTAATGAAGCCGGTCGACATATCTGCCTGATCCCCAGCTCGGCTCACGGCACAAATCCGGCGTCGGCGCAGATGGCTGGCATGTCAGTGGTGGTGGTCGCCTGTGATAAGCAGGGTAATATCGACCTGCACGATCTGCGCCAGAAGGCGGAGCAGGCGGGTGAAGCGCTCTCCTGTATTATGGTGACCTATCCGTCGACCCATGGCGTTTACGAAGAGACTATCCGTGAAGTGTGCCAGATTGTGCATCAGTTTGGCGGCCAGGTGTATCTCGACGGTGCCAATATGAATGCGCAGGTGGGCATCACTACCCCAGGCTATATCGGCGCGGATGTGTCGCACCTGAATCTGCATAAAACCTTCTGTATCCCGCATGGCGGCGGCGGTCCGGGTATGGGACCGATTGGCGTCAAGGCGCATCTGGCTCCATTTGTACCCGGTCACAGCGTGGTGCAGATTGATGACATGCTGACCCAACAGGGCGCGGTCTCTGCCGCACCGTTTGGCAGCGCATCGATTCTGCCAATCAGCTGGATGTATATCCGCATGATGGGTGCGGAGGGACTGAAGCAGGCCAGCTCGGTGGCAATCCTGAATGCTAACTATATCGCCAGCCGTTTACAGTCAGCGTATCCGATTCTCTATGCTGGCCGCGATGGTCGTGTGGCGCACGAATGTATTCTGGATATTCGTCCGCTGAAAGAGCAAACCGGCATCAGCGAACTGGATATTGCCAAACGTCTGATCGACTACGGATTCCATGCGCCAACCATGTCATTCCCGGTGGCGGGTACGCTGATGGTCGAGCCGACGGAATCGGAAAGTAAAATCGAGCTGGATCGCTTTATCGACGCGATGCTGTCAATCCGTATCGAGATCGACCGTGTGGCTGAGGGGGAATGGCCTGCGGAGGATAACCCGCTGGTTAACGCACCGCATACCCAAATGGAAATCGTTGGCGAGTGGTCGCACCCTTATAGCCGTGAACTGGCGGTATTCCCGGCGGGCAGCGACAACAAATACTGGCCGACAGTGAAGCGTCTGGATGATGTATTTGGTGACCGTAACCTGTTCTGCTCTTGTGTACCGATGAGCGAATATTGAGTAAAAGCTTTAATGGCGTGATTAAGCCTGGATAATATAAAGCCTCATCGTACGATGAGGCTTTAAACAGAAAGCGTTAATCTCTGCCATTAAACCAGTCATGAAACCGGAACAGGCCGGAATAAAACGCATAAATGCCTATAATTGAAAATAACATGGTAGCCAGGTCATAAGAATTTTTTGTAACAGCAAACCGGCATGGATTGTCATTAAGAACGACAGGAAATACAGTCGCCACCCATAGAATATGTATGACTGTCCTTCGCAAACGACTACCGGGACCCAATTTAATCATTTCGAACCACCTGTTACCAATGACATTCCCCGCCAATATTTGAGCTGCCGGAGTTTGACTTTCCTTTATGATTACCACCACAGGGACTGTTATTACAACTGCTTAAAGCGGCGGAAACTGCACTATCCTTAACGTTCAGCGTTTTCATAAAATTTCCTTTTTATCTATACCACCTGTTCTGGAGGTGGCAATGAAATTATTAAATCAAACTGAATAAAAAATAAAGACAGGAAATAATCATTCCTCTTTTATATATCTTGGGTTATGGTGCTATAAATTAAGGTGGAAATTAACGCTATTGAAAAAGATAAGTGATATCCACACGCATTCAATAAATAAATCCCTTTTGTTCAGTCAATATTTAAGCTCATAAGTTGTTTTTGCGAAAAAACACCGACTTCACGTCAGTTGTAAAATTGCAATAAAGTTTTTTATTTGTGATGCAGATCTCATTTTTCGGATTGCCTGCCAAACCTGTTCCGCTGCTGTTACACGGCTTCACCGTTTAATTTTAGCTTACAGGTGTACTCTGAAATTATTCTCAGTTAGGCTGGTTCGGTAACGTTATCTCTGTTTCTGACGCGGGAGAGCCCGGATATATGACGAATAACACGCTTTTAGCCAAGGGATATTCACTGGCAGAAGAGGTAGCCAACAGCATCAGTCATGGTGTCGGCTGTCTGCTGGGGATTATTGGATTAGTGTTACTGCTTGACCAGGCCATTGATGCACGCGCCAGTGCGCTGGCGATTACCAGTTACAGCGTGTATGGCGGCAGTATGATTCTGCTGTTTCTGGCGTCAACGCTTTACCACGCGATTCCCCATCAGCGGGCGAAATACTGGCTGAAAAAACTCGATCATTGCGCCATCTATCTGTTGATCGCCGGAACCTATACGCCGTTTCTGCTGGTGGGTTTGAAATCGCCGCTGGCACACGGACTGATGGGGGTGATCTGGAGCCTGGCCTTAATTGGCGTGGTGTTTAAACTGTTGTTTGCTCATCGTTTTGAGGCAATGTCGCTGATCACTTATATGCTGATGGGCTGGTTGTCGCTGGTAGTGATTTATCAACTGGCAATGACCTTATCAGCGGGAGGCGTGTGGTTGCTGGCGGCCGGCGGGATTATCTATTCGCTGGGGGTGATTTTCTACGCCATTGAGCGAATTCCCTATAACCATGCCATCTGGCATGGCTTTGTGCTCGGTGGCAGTCTGTGCCACTTTTTGGCGATCTATTTTTACGTGATTTGATCGTCGGGCGAGGCAGCCAGCCTCGCCCGAGAGGGTTCTTAATCGATGGTATAAGGCAGTGGCTGAATCGCCAGCTTACCGCCTTCATCACCCTGAACGCGCAGCACGGTATCGGCTTCAAGGTCGTTATTCATGACTACCTGCACCCACACTTCGCCGTTATCCAGCTGGGTAGCGGCCAGAATAGTGCCGGTACGACGCCAGTTTTCACCCAGTTGCATTTCCAGTGAATCGCCCGCTTCCGGTACCCGGCTGGCATTGCCGGCCAGCCAGTAAAGCGCACGTTTATTGGCACCGCGGAACTTGGCGCGCGCCACCATCTCCTGGCCGGTATAGCAGCCTTTCTTAAAGCTGATAGCATCCAGCGACTGCAGGTTGGTTGCCTGCGGAATAAACTGCGCGCTGTTCTTTTCGTCGAGAATCGGTAAACCCGCTTCTATGTCCAGCGCCAGCCATTGCGCACTGTCATTAAACTGCGCTTCACCGGCCAGTTTTTGCTGAATTTCCTGCGCTTTTTCCGTACTGGTGATCAGCAAGAAACGCTCGGCAGGGTGGGCAAACCACAGCAGCGTGCTGTCGCCCTGCTGTACGACCTGATTTTCAGCATCCGGCAGCTGTTCAAACAGGCCAGCCAGTGCCGCCCGCGCCTGAAAACCCGCCACGCCAGACAAGACCGACTCATCATCGGCGGCAATGGTGATTTTGGCGAACACCGCATACTTTTTCAGCTCGGTGATTTGATTTTCACGCACGCTGCGTCGCTCAATATAGGCAAAGCCTTCGCCACGATGAAACAGGCGCAGATTGCTCCACATTTTTCCTTTTGCATCGCAGTGCGCGCAAAGAAGATGTTGAGTCGCGGCCAGTGCGGCGACGTCAAGTGTCACCTGGCCCTGTAAATAACTGACGCGATCCTGACCTTGCACGGTCGTCAGCGCCCAATCTTCCAGCGAGATCAACGTCAGCGGCAAACGCGCTGAGGCAACCGGCTGACGCGGCGGTAAAGTAAAGGTTGGCATAGTTATATCCTGAAAAGGGTGTCCAAAAGCCATCAATATGCTTCTCATGTTAAAAGAGCACCTGTGCTTTGCAACCTGTTTTCTGAAGATGACGCACAAAACGCGTGTTATGCCTGCATCTGGTAGCTGAGATATGCGCGTCAGGCCAGAACAGTGAAATTTGCGTATCGCGCACTTTGCTTAAAAAGCGCTAAACTAGCGCCCATGTTTAGCTAACTGATGATTGAAAATGGATATTAACAATAAAGCGCGAATTCACTGGGCATGCCGTCGCGGTATGCGTGAGCTGGACATCTCAATTATGCCGTTCTTTGAGTATGAATATGACTCGTTGAGCGACACCGACAAGCAAGTGTTTATTCACCTGCTGGAAAGTGACGATCCCGATCTGTTTAACTGGCTGATGAACCATGGCGAACCTGCCGATCCCGAGCTGAAACGCATGGTGCAACTGATTCAACAGAGAAACCAACAACGTGGTCCAGTGGCAATCTGATCTGCACGTTTCATGGCAAGCGCAGTGGGTTTCACTGATGCTGCACGGGGTGGTTATTCTGCTGCTGTTACTGGCACCGTGGCCACCCAATTATACCGTTGCCTGGATGGTGCTGTTAACGCTGGTGGTACTGGAAAGCGTGCGCAGCCAGCGGCGTATTCGTCGCCGCGAAGGGGCGATCGCCCTGTTAACCGAGCGCCGTTTACGCTGGCGTCAGAAGGAGTGGCGTATCACCCGACGCCCGTGGCAAATCGGGTCGGCGATGTTACTGATGTTACGTGACAATAACGGGCAGCGAGAGCGCCTGTGGCTGCTGCGTGACAGTATGGATGAAGCATCGTGGCGTCAGCTGCGGCAATGCTTGTTAAGCAAGGAATCCGTCGATGAGTAAGCCGGTATTGTGGCTGGTTGAGGATGAAATCGCCATTGCCGAGACGCTGCAATATACCCTGCAGCAGGACGGATTCGAGCCGCGCTGGTTTGGTCGTGGCCTGCTGATGCTGGAAGCGCTTGCCGCTGAGCAACCGGACCTGTTTATTCTCGATGTGGGATTGCCGGATATCAGCGGCTTTGAACTCTGTCGCCAGCTTCAGCAGCGCTGTCCGGATGTGCCGGTGCTGTTTCTTACCGCCCGCAGCGAAGAGATTGACCGCCTGATTGGTCTGGAAATCGGTGCGGATGACTATATCGCGAAGCCCTTTTCGCTGCGCGAAGTCAGCGCCAGGGTGCGTACTATTTTGCGCCGGCTGGAAAAACAGCAGCGCATTCGTCACAGTTCGTTGCAGCGCATTGCGGAGTTTGAGCTGGATGATCAGGCGGCGGCGATCCGCTGGTATCAGCAGCCGCTGCACCTGACGCGCTACGAATATTTGCTGCTGAAAACCTTGCTGCTGGCACCCACGCGGATTTACTCTCGCCAGCAACTGATGGAACTCATCTGGAACGATGCTGAAGAGAGCAGCGATCGCACTGTCGATACCCATATCAAAACCCTGCGCGCCAAACTTAAAGAGATTAATGACCAGCATGCGCCGATCGTTACGCATCGTGGCATGGGCTATAGCCTGAGCATCAGCAAA
Source organism: Winslowiella iniecta (assembly GCF_001267535.1). Taxonomy (GTDB): domain Bacteria; phylum Pseudomonadota; class Gammaproteobacteria; order Enterobacterales; family Enterobacteriaceae; genus Erwinia; species Erwinia iniecta. Next base: position 60,809 of record NZ_JRXE01000014.1, read on the forward strand.
TGAGAATCGGTATGCGCCTGCTGCTGGGCTATTTTCTGATCGTCGCCGTCGCGGCGTGGTTTGTGCTGAATATCTTTCTGCAAGAAATTAAACCTGGCGTGCGACGGGCGACCGAAAGCACGCTGGTGGATACGGCCAGTTTGCTGGCGGAGTTTGCTCGTCAGGACTTACTCAGCGGCAATGCGCAACAGGGGCTGCTGGCGCAGGCTTTTTCGCGACTGAATCAGCAGCCGATAAGTGCCAATATCAGCGGCATGGTAAAACAGCATAATGACTACCGGTTGTATCTTACTGATGCGCAGGGCAAAGTCCTGTTCGATTCGGCTGGCGAAGCGCTGGGCGCGGATTACTCGCGCTGGAACGACGTCTGGTTAACGCTACGCGGCCAGTATGGCGCGCGCAGTACCCGCAGCGATCCTGATGATGATGCCTCATCAACCATGTATGTGGCCGCGCCGGTGCGCGATGGCGACAGGATTATCGGCGTAGTGAGTCTCGGTAAGCCGAATAGCAGTATGGCGGCGGTGATTCACGGTGGCGAGCAGCGGGTTCTCTGGGCTGGCGCGGTGTTACTGGGCATTGCGCTGCTGATTGGCATTGGTTTTGTGTGGTGGATCAATCGTTCGGTCGGGCGGCTGGTCAGCTACGCCGACGCGGTGACAGCCGGTGAGCCAACCGCCTTACCGCGTATGGACAGCAGCGAGCTGCGTAAACTGGCTCAGGCGCTGGAAACCATGCGGCTGGAACTGGAAGGGAAAAGTTATATTGAACAGTATGTTTATGCGCTGACCCACGAACTGAAAAGCCCGCTGGCAGCGATAGCGGGCGCGGCGGAAATTTTGCAGCAAGCACCGCCATCGCCGGTTGTCAGCCGCTTTTCCGCCAATATATTGCAGCAAAATCAGCGTATGCAGCTGTTAATTGACACTATGCTGCGTCAGGCGAAGCTGGAAAGTCGCGCCACCGTTGAACCGCAGCAGATTGATGTGGCGGCCATGCTAAGCGGGCTGATCGTCAGCCGTGAAGTCCCGGCGCAACGGAAACAGATTGCGCTAAAACTGGATGTTCGCAGCGGGTTAAACTGTTATGCCGAGCGGCTGCTGCTCGAACAGGCGCTCGGCAACCTGCTGGATAATGCGCTGGATTTTACCGCCGTGGGTGGTGAGGTGGTGCTGCGCGCTGAGCTATGTGAGCAAGGAATTGCATTTATCGTTGAGGATAACGGCAGTGGTATTCCTGACTTTGCGCTGGCGCGGATTTTCGAGCGATTCTATTCGCTGGCGCGTGCCGACGGACAAAAAAGTAGCGGGCTGGGGCTGGCGTTTGTGCGCGAAGTGGCGCGCCTGCATCAGGGAGCCATCAGCCTGGATAACCGACAGCCGCAGGGCGTGGCCGCCCGCTTAACTCTGCCAAAATAATCCGCTGACTTCACACTGGCTTCACATAACTTCATTTTGTCCCCATATAAGGCAGTTAGGCTCTCGCTCACTTATCTGAGGAGAGCATCATGTTGAAATCCCCCCTGTTCTGGAAAGTCATTACACTATCAGGATGTATGGTTCTGTTACTGGTTCCGCTGTCGATGCTGAGTTCACTGGTTTCGGAACGTAGCCTCTATCGCGATAGCGTTGAACAACAGCTTAGCCAGAGTACCAGCAACGGGCAGCGGCTGGTGGGGCCGTTTATCGCCATTCCTTATGGCGAAACCGTTAAGGTCTGGCAGGATGGTAAGCCGGTCGATCAGGTGGAGCATAAAGTGCGCTGGTTGTTACCTGAACAACTGAAAGTCAGCGCTGACCAGCAGGTCTCGACGCGTTCCATTGGAATTTATGACGGGCAAATCTGGCGGGCGAAAACACAATTGCAAGCCCGTTTTGCGACTGAAAGCTTAAAAGATTTGCAGCAACCCAATATTGCTATTGGCACACCAAAGGTGGTGATGGCGGTGGGAGATTCGCGGGGTATCAGTGAGTTATCCAGTCTTGCGGTGAATGAGGAACGCTACAACTTTCAGCCTGGTAGCGGCATTACTGACTTACCCCAGGGCGTGCATCTTGAAATACCCGCAGAGATTCTCAGCCAGAAAAACCTCAACCTGTCGTTTTCACTGACTCTGCTTGGCACGCAATATCTTGACGTGGTGCCGCTGGGTCGCAGCAGCAGTTTCGCGCTGAACAGCAACTGGCCGCATCCGAGCTTTATTGGCAATTTCCTGCCGGAGAGCCGGGAGGTGAGCGCCCGCGGCTTTAATGCCAGCTGGCAAAGCAGCTGGTTTGCCAACAATATTGACTCACGTTTTCGTAGCGATGATTCATCGCCGAAATTTGCCAATTTACCGGTATTCAGCAGCACGGTAATCAATCCGGTCGATCATTACCAGTTAACAGAACGTGCAGTAAAATATGCGGTATTGCTGATTTGCCTGACGTTTATGGCGTTCTTCCTGTTTGAAACCCTGACCTCACTGCGGGTGCACCCGATGCAATATCTGCTGATTGGTCTGTCACTGGTGATGTTTTTCCTCGTGCTATTAGCACTGTCAGAACATATTGGCTTCAATTATGCCTGGCTGACGGCGAGTCTGAGCTGCGCCACGCTAAATGGTGTCTATTTGCGGGCGGTGTTGCAGGGGCGGCGGGCGGCACTGGCCTTTGCGCTCGGCTTATTGCTGCTGGATGCCGTGCTCTGGCTGCTGTTGCAGTCGGAAGACAGCGCCTTGCTGCTGGGAACCGGCGTACTGATGGTTGCGCTGGCGGCAGTCATGTTACTGACGCGCAAAATTGACTGGTATGGTATTTCACTCAGTCGCGCGTCAGACAAACCCTAATAACCGGTGGCGGTGCTGACGGTTACAGCAGCTCCGCCATTTCTGTCAGCACCTGCTCGCACCACTGTTCGATGCGCTCGTCACTGACGTCATACTGATTAACATCATCCAGCGCCAGGCCGACAAACTGCTTACCATCGGCGGTCAGCGGTTTCGGGCTGGTGAATTCGTAACCTTCCAGCGGCCAGTAACCAATAAATTTCACGCCCATCGGCATCAGTAATTCGTGCAGCATACCGAGCGCGTCAAGGAACCACTCGCCGTAGCCAAACTGATCGCCCATACCATACAACGCAACGATTTTGCCGCGCAGATTCAGGCTGGCAATATCGGTCCAGACCGCTTCCCAGTCTTCCTGTAATTCGCCAAAATCCCAGGTCGGGATACCGAGAATTAGCAGATCATACTGCTCCATCAGGGCGGGAGAATCATCTTTCAGATTATGCAGAGTAACCAGTTCTTCACCGATAAAGTCACGAATTTTTTCCGCTGCCATTTCGGTATAGCAGGTGCTGGAGCCATAGAAAAGACCAATTTTCATGCCGGGAAAGCTCATTCTTAGTACAATTACGCCGATTGTATCAGAAGAGGTGCCGGATCAGGCATAATGAGCACGAATGCACACTGATGAGGTAACCGTGCAAGATACCGATTTAATCGAGCAATTTCTGGATGCGCTGTGGATTGAGCGCAACCTTGCGCAAAATACGCTGGCTTCTTACCGTCTGGATCTACAGGCATTAGCGCTGTGGCTGAAGCTCCACGATCGCAGTCTGATCAATGCCCAGGCGATGGATTTACAATCCTTTCTCGCGGAACGTCTTGAGGGGGGCTATAAAGCCAGCAGCTCGGCGCGTTTGCTGAGCGCGATGCGTCGCCTGTTCCAGTTTCTCTACCGGGAAAAGCAGCGCGACGACGATCCCAGCGCCTTGCTCTCCTCGCCGAAACTGCCACAGCGCTTGCCAAAGGATTTGTCGGAAGCCCAGATTGAGCGGCTGTTGCAAGCGCCCGGCACCGAGCAGCCGATTGAACTGCGTGACAAGGCGATGCTGGAATTGCTTTACGCGACCGGACTTCGCGTTTCAGAACTGGTAGGCTTAAACTTGAGCGATGTCAGTCTGCGCCAGGGCGTAGTGCGGGTGATAGGTAAAGGCAATAAAGAGCGACTGGTGCCACTGGGCGAAGAGGCGGTGCACTGGATCGAGCAGTTTGTCGAGTATGGGCGGCCGTGGCTGATGAATGGTCAGACGGGCGATGTGCTGTTTCCCAGCAATCGTGCCCAGCATATGACGCGACAAACTTTTTGGCACCGCATTAAGTACTATGCCACGCTGGCCGCTATAGACAGCGAAAAACTGTCGCCGCACGTTCTGCGTCACGCTTTTGCTACCCATTTACTGAACCACGGTGCGGATTTGCGTGTCGTACAGATGCTTTTAGGTCACAGCGATTTATCGACAACGCAAATTTACACCCATGTCGCCACCGAGCGGCTGCGTCAATTACATCAAAAGCACCATCCGCGCGCCTGAGGTGCGGGATAGAGAGTGATAATAAAGGATTACTATGAAAAAGCGTTTTATGCTGCTGTCACTTCTGATTGCGTCAGTGTCGGGTGCTGTGCACGCCGACGATGCGGCGATTCAGCAGTCACTGAAAAAACTGGGCTTAGAACAGGTTGAGATCCAGCCTTCTCCGCTGCCAGGCACCAAAACGGTGCTGACCGAAAGCGGCGTGCTGTATGTCAGCGACGACGGTAAGCATTTTATCCAGGGGCCACTGTATGACGTCAGCGGCGCACAGCCGGTGAATGTGACCAACCAGTTGCTGGGCAAAAAAGTCGACGCGCTGGCTAAAGAGATGATCGTGTATAAGGCGGCGAAAGAGCAGCATGTGATTACCGTGTTTACGGATATCACCTGTGGTTACTGCCGCAAGCTGCACGAGCAAATGGCCGATTATAATGCGCTGGGCATTACCGTGCGCTATCTGGCCTTCCCACGTCAGGGGCTGAACAGCCCGACGGAAAAACAGATGAAGTCAATCTGGTGCACCGCCGATCGTAAGAAAGCCTTAGATGCTGCAATGAAAGGTGATGAGGTGCAACCGGTCGACTGTAAAATCAACCTTGATGAGCACTACAAACTTGGCGTGCTGTACGGCATTCAGGGTACACCGGCAATTCTGCTGGAAAACGGCATGATGGTACCGGGTTATCAGGGGCCGCAAGAGATGAAGCAGTTGCTTGATAGCCAGAAGCGTGGTGGCTAAGTTTCAGTGAATAAACCAACTCAACTCCGTCGCCGTGAGGCGACGGGCGAGGCGCAGTTACCGGCGGATCTTCATCCGCTGCTACAACGTCTTTATGCCCATCGCGGCGTGCAGCAGGCCAGTGAACTGGAACGCGGCGCTAAAAATTTGCTGCCTTATCAGTCACTCAGCGGAATTCAGCGCGCGGTTGAAATTCTGCATCAGGCGCTGGTCGACAATAAACGCATTATGATCGTCGGCGATTTTGATGCCGATGGCGCGACCAGTACCGCGCTTTCCGTGCTGGCGTTACGCAGCATGGGCGGGCGTAATATCCAGTATCTGGTGCCCAACCGTTTCGAGGATGGCTACGGTTTAAGCCCCGAAGTGGTGGAGCAGGCGGCAGCACGCGGTGCGGAACTGATTGTCACGGTTGATAACGGCATTTCATCCCTGAGTGGCGTCAGCTTAGCCAATCAGAAAGGCATTCCGGTGGTGATTACCGATCACCATTTGCCGGGTGAAGTCTTGCCGGATGCTGAAGCGATCGTTAACCCGAATCTCACTGACTGTCACTTCCCGTCACGCTCGCTGGCCGGTGTCGGCGTGGCGTTCTATCTGATGCTGGCGCTGCGTGCGCACCTGCGTGAACTGGGCTGGTTTGAGCAAGGGATAGCCATGCCTAACCTTGCCGAACTGCTGGATTTAGTCGCGCTGGGAACCGTCGCCGATGTGGTGCCTCTTGATGCCAATAACCGTATTCTGGTGTGGCAAGGCTTAAGCCGTATTCGTGCCGGTAAATGCCGCCCGGGCATTCGGGCGCTGCTGGAAATTTCGAATCGCGATGCGCGCCAGCTGGCCGCCAGCGATCTTGGCTTTGCGCTTGGCCCACGTCTGAATGCGGCAGGGCGTCTTGATGATATGTCAGTGGGCGTTGCGCTGCTATTAAGTGAAGATCCGGCGCAGGCGCGCATGCTGGCGCATGAACTGGATGCGCTGAATCAGACGCGTAAAGAGATCGAGCAGGGCATGCAGTCGGAAGCGCTGGCGCTGTGTGACAAACTGGAGCGCAGCAGTGATGCGTTGCCGCTGGGCATCGCCATGTATCACCCCGAGTGGCATCAGGGCGTGGTGGGCATTCTTGCTTCACGGCTGAAAGAGCGTTTTCACCGTCCGGTCATTGCTTTTGCGCCAGCGGGTGATGGCACACTGAAAGGCTCTGGTCGTTCGGTGTCCGGGTTGCATATGCGCGATGCATTAGAGCGTATTGATACGCTGTATCCGGGTCTGGTGCTGAAGTTTGGCGGTCATGCAATGGCGGCCGGTTTGTCGCTGGAAGAGGCGCGGTTCGGGGAGTTCAGTCAGCGTTTCGCCGAACTGGTCGGTGAGTGGCTGGATGCTGAGATGCTACAGGGTGTGATTTGGTCCGATGGTGAATTAGCCGCGCAGGAACTGACGTTGACAACGGCTGAACTGCTGCGTGAAGCTGGCCCGTGGGGGCAGGCTTTCCCGGAGCCGATTTTTGACGGCAAGTTTACGCTGTTGCAGCAGCGTCTGGTGGGTGAACGCCATTTAAAAGTGATGATCGAGCCGCTGGGCGGCGGTCCGTTGCTGGATGGTATCGCCTTTAATATCGATACGGCACTGTGGCCTGACCCGAGTGTAAAGCAGGTTGAACTGGCCTATAAGCTCGATGTGAATGAGTTTCGTGGCAACCGCACTGTACAGCTGATTATCGAACATCTCTGGCCGTTATAACGCGGATATTTTCGTCGTGGCGATGTCTTCGTCGCCCGTTTCGAAGGTTAACACCCGGCATATCATCAGGACAGGAGCCGAAAACGGCTCCCCGACAGAGGCGAATGCCCGGAGGTAAACCGCGTATCTGTGCTACAAACTGCGCAGCAATTCAGTTAAACTGCCCCGTTACAATACAGACATTCCTAAATAAAGATTCTTAAACTATGTTTGAAATTAATCCGGTAAAAAACCGTATTCAGGATCTCACCGAGCGCAGTGGCGTTCTTCGGGGGTATCTTTGACTATGATGCGAAGAAAGAACGTCTTGAAGAAGTCAACGCAGAACTAGAGCAGCCTGACGTCTGGAACGAACCCGATCGTGCACAAGCGCTGGGTAAAGAGCGTTCCTCGTTAGAAGCCATTGTAGCCACTCTGGACCAGATGTCGCAGGGGCTGGAAGATGTTGCCGGCTTGCTGGAACTGGCGGTCGAAGCCGACGATGAAGACACCTTTAATGAAGCCGTCAGCGAACTGGACGAGCTGGAGAAAAAGCTGGGCGAACTGGAATTCCGCCGCATGTTCTCTGGCGAATACGACAGCGCTGACTGCTATATCGATATACAGGCCGGTTCCGGCGGCACCGAAGCTCAGGACTGGGCCAGCATGCTGGTGCGTATGTACCTGCGCTGGGCCGAAGCCAAAGGCTTTAAAACCGAAGTGATCGAAGAGTCCGATGGCGATGTGGCCGGTATCAAATCCGCCACGCTGCGTATCAGCGGTGACTACGCCTTTGGCTGGTTGCGTACCGAAACTGGCGTCCATCGCCTGGTGCGTAAAAGCCCGTTTGACTCCGGCGGCCGTCGTCATACCTCGTTCAGCTCTGCGTTTATCTATCCGGAAGTGGATGACGATATTGATATCGAAATCAACCCGGCCGATCTGCGTATCGACGTTTATCGCGCATCTGGCGCGGGTGGTCAGCACGTTAACCGTACCGAATCTGCGGTACGTATTACCCACTTGCCAACCAACACCGTGACCCAGTGTCAGAACGACCGTTCTCAGCATAAGAACAAAGATCAAGCCATGAAGCAGATGAAAGCGAAGCTGTATGAGCTTGAGATGCAAAAGAAAAATGCTGATAAACAGGCGCTTGAAGACAACAAGTCCGATATCGGTTGGGGCAGCCAGATTCGTTCTTACGTTCTTGATGATTCACGCATCAAAGATCTGCGTACCGGGGTAGAAACACGTAATACCCAGGCGGTACTCGACGGCGATCTGGATCGATTTATTGAAGCAAGTTTGAAAGCAGGGTTATAAGGAACCGACATGTCTGAACAACAACCGCAGGGCGCTGCTGATGCCGCAGTTGAGCTTAACAACGAACTGAAAGCGCGTCGCGAAAAGCTGGGTGCGCTGCGTGAAAACGGCGTGGCGTTTCCCAACGATTTCCGCCGCGACCGCACTTCTGATCAGCTGCACGCCGAATTTGGCGGCAAAGAGAACGAAGAGCTGGAAGCGCTGAATATCGAAGTCAGCGTTGCTGGTCGTATGATGACGCGCCGCATTATGGGTAAAGCATCATTCGTGACCTTGCAGGACGTGGGTGGCCGCATTCAGCTGTATGTGGCGCGTGACGATCTGCCGGAAGGTCACTACAACGAGCAGTTCAAAAAGTGGGACTTAGGCGATATCCTTGGCGCACGCGGTAAGCTGTTCAAAACCAAAACCGGTGAGCTGTCGATTCACTGCACCGAGCTGCGTTTACTGACCAAAGCGTTGCGTCCGCTGCCGGACAAATTCCACGGCCTGGCCGATCAGGAAACCCGCTATCGTCAGCGTTACCTTGATCTGATTGCTAACGACGAATCACGTAACACTTTCAAAGTGCGTTCCCAGATCATGGCCGGTATTCGCCAGTTTATGGTTGGCCGTGACTTTATGGAAGTCGAAACGCCAATGATGCAGGTGATTCCAGGCGGTGCGTCTGCGCGTCCGTTTATCACCCATCACAATGCGCTGGACATTGATATGTACCTGCGTATTGCGCCGGAGCTGTATCTGAAGCGTCTGGTGGTCGGCGGATTTGATCGCGTATTTGAGATCAACCGCAACTTCCGTAACGAAGGTATTTCTCCACGTCATAACCCAGAGTTCACCATGATGGAACTCTATATGGCGTACGCTGATTATAAAGATCTGATCGAGCTGACTGAAAGCCTGTTCCGCACTCTGGCGCAGGATGTACTGGGCAGCACCGTGGTGCCTTATGGCGATCAGCAGTTTGATTTCGGTAAGCCGTTTGAAAAACTGACGATGAAAGAAGCGATTCTGAAATACCGTCCGGAAACCAATCTGGCCGATCTTGATGATTTGGAGAAAGCGTCTGCTATTGCTGCTTCTTTGGGAATCAAAATCGAGAAGAGCTGGGGTCTGGGTCGCATCGTTACTGAGATCTTTGAAGAGACCGCAGAAAGCCATCTGATTCAGCCGACCTTTATCACTGAGTATCCGGCTGAAGTCTCCCCGCTGGCGCGTCGTAATGACGATAACCCGGAAATCACCGACCGCTTTGAGTTCTTTATTGGCGGCCGTGAAATCGGTAACGGCTTCTCCGAGCTGAATGATGCAGAAGATCAGGCTGAGCGTTTTTCCCAGCAGGTTAATGCGAAAGATGCCGGTGATGACGAAGCGATGTTCTATGACGAAGACTATGTCACCGCGCTGGAACATGGTTTGCCACCGACTGCCGGACTGGGCATTGGTATCGACCGTATGGTGATGCTGTTTACTAACAGCCACACTATTCGTGATGTGATCCTGTTCCCGGCGCTGCGTCCAACCAATAAGTAATCGGGTAGTACGACGCAAAACTGACGGTCAGCTGATGCTGGCCGTTTTTTTTGCTGCCAGCTTTTATTCGTCGCAATCTGTTAACCCCTTAGCAATTTCCTGCCGTTAGTTTGCCTGTCAGTCATTTCCCACGCATCATGCAAAAAACAGGACAGTGGTGTGACTAAATGATGATTAATGTGGCGTTGGTCGATGACCATGTGGTGGTGCGTTCCGGCTTTGCCCAGTTGCTGTCGCTGGAAAATGATATCCAGGTGGTGGGGCAGTTTTCGGGAGCGCAGCAGGCCTGGCCGCATTTATTGCGTGATGCTATCGACGTGGTGGTGCTTGATATTGCGATGCCGGAAGAGAGTGGTCTCAGCCTGTTGCAGCGGCTGCGTCAGCAGCGTCCTGGCTTTCGCGCCATTATCCTCAGCATTTATGACTCCAGCGCCTTTGTGCAAAGCGCGGTGGATGCCGGTGCCAGTGGCTATCTGACCAAGCGCTGTGGCCCGGAAGAGCTGGTGCAGGCGGTACGCACCGTCAGCGTCGGTGGTCTGTATCTCTGTGCCGATGCGCTGCGTGCGTTGCGGCAAACGTCGCAAATACCGCAGGAACTGGCGGAGCTGACGCCGCGTGAAAAAGAAATATTCGACCTGCTGGTCAATGGGCTAAGCGTGAAAGCGATTGCCGCTCAGCTCGACTTAAGCCATAAAACGGTGCATGTGCATCGCGCTAATGTGCTGGGGAAATTGCAGTGTGCCACCACCGTTGAGCTGGTTCATTTTGCGTTGCAGCATCAGTTACTGAGTAGCCGCTAATGCCGCCATCTCGTCAGCTGATTCTCTCGCTGTTTCTGGCGCTGTTTTTTGCCCTAAGCTGGCTGGCGCTGTGGATTATCAGTTTCTATCTTAGCCAGAACGGACAACAGGCGGTAATGCTGTTGCCGCAGGGGCTGCATCTGGCATTGATGATTCTGCTGCCGCGCCGCTACTGGTTGCCGTTGCTGCTGGTTGAAGGGGTGATGCTGAGTGCTTTGCTGTGGGAGCAACTACTGACGCACTCGCGGGTGTTGTTGTCGCCCCTGCTTAGCCTGCTGCCCGCCTGGCTCAGTCAGCGCGTCTGGCATCGCCATACCCTCTACTGGCAGCGGCTGACGGTGCTGCTGGCGGCGGTGACCGCCAATGCGCTATTGCAGGGAGTGATTATTGGCCCGTGGCTGCTGGAAGGCATCACGCAAACGCTGCTGGCCTCGTTTACCGGCGGTATCCTGCTGACGCCGTTTAGCTACCTGATTTATGAATATCTGCGACAACAGCACCTTAGCGATATGCTGTCCCAGCGCATGCCCGATCCACCGCTGCGTACCTCGCTGCTGATTTGGTGCTCAGTGTTTTTTGCCATCGGCATCAGTATTCAGGTGGCCATTGCGCCGGAGATGGAAGGGCTGCTGCTGATTCTGGTGTTTCTGCCTAACGTCTTTATGGCCTATAAGTTTGGCTGGCAGGGTGGGGTGCTGTCGGCGATTCTCGGCAGCGTACTGATTACGCTGACGCGGCAGGCCAGTGGGGCGTTTCACGATCTGCGCGAGCTGGAGCTGTTTCTCTCGACTCAGGCGCTGCTCGGCACCGGGCTGGGGATTGCGGTCAGCCGTCAGCAGCAACTGGCGCAACACCTACAGCGTTATCGCCAGCAGCTGGAAAAAGAGTTGCAGGCGCGTCGTCAGCTGATGACACAGCTGGTGGATACCGAAGAAGCGGTGCGCAAGGCGCTGGCGCGCGAGCTGCACGATGAAATTGGTCAGAATATTACCGCTATCCAGATTCAGGCGATGCTGGTCAACCGCACTGCCGACACGCTGGCGGCGAAGCAGGCGGCCGGACAGATTGGCGATTTGTCGCAACGAATTCATCACACCACGCGCCAGCTGCTGCGACAGTTACGTCCGCCGGTGCTGGAGGAGATGGCGCTGGATAAAGCATTGCAGCAGCTGGCGGGGGAATTCTCGTTTGCTGAACAGGGCGTGGATTTCCGGTTCGACTATCACTTACGCGATGCGCCGCAGGATGAAACCCTGACTTTTACCCTTTACCGGGTGGTGCAGGAGCTACTGAACAATATCAGCAAGCATGCGCAGGCGCAGCGGGTCAGCGTCAGCCTGACGCAGGATAATCAGCTGATTACTCTGGTGGTCAGTGACGACGGTATTGGCATCACGGCGAATACCGGTAGTGGTTTCGGTTTGCGCGGTATTGAGGAACGAGTGCGTGCATTGGGCGGCGACTGGCAGATGTCGCAGCAGCAGGGAACGCGCATAATTGTTAACTTGCCCACAAAACTGAGTCAAATAACGCCTTAACCAGGAAAAATTCTTAGTGCCCTCCAACTTTGTCTCATCCCCAACCTCACCCGGTTCCCTATACTCGCCACAACCCTGGAGGCGCGCATGTCGACAACGGTTCTGACCGAGCAACAGATCGGCGCAGTTTATCGCTACTGGCGTCCGCGACTGTTGTTCTCGATGGTAGTCGGCTATGCCGCCTTTTATCTGACGCGCAAAAGCGTCAGTTACGCGATGCCGGTGATGCAACTGGAGCTGGGGCTGGATAAAGCCGATATCGGCCTGCTCGGCACGCTGTTTTACCTGGTGTACGGCGCATCAAAATTTTTCTCCGGCATCATCAGTGACAAAACCTCGGCGCGCTGGTTTATGGGTACCGGGCTGTTTATCACCGGGTTACTGAATGTGGTGTTTACGCTGTGCCACTCGTGGAGCGCACTGCTGGTGGTCTGGACGCTGAACGGCTTTTTTCAGGGATGGGGCTGGCCGCCGTGCGCCAAATTGCTCACCAGCTGGTATTCGCGCAACGAGCGCGGCTTCTGGTGGGGCTGCTGGAATACCTCGATCACCATGGGTGGTGCGCTGGTACCGCTGCTGTCGGGCTTTCTCGCCTCTGAATATGGCTGGCAGACGGCGCTGCTGGTGCCCGGCGTGATGGGGATGTTGCTGGGAATCTGGCTGTGCTGGCAACTGTGTGACAAACCCGCCGCACAGGGATTGCCCACCGTCGGCAGCTGGCGGCGCGATCCGCTGGAGTTATGGCAGGAGCAACACAGCCCGCCGATGAGTATGCGGACGATTCTGCGCCAGGCGATTCTGGCGAACCGTACCCTCTGGCTGCTGGCGGCATCCTACGTGCTGGTGTACCTGATTCGTATCGCGCTGAATGACTGGGGCAATATCTGGCTGGCGGAAAGCCACGGCGTTTCACTGTTAGGCGCGAATGCCACGCTGTCACTGTTCGAGCTTGGCGGACTGACAGGCGCACTGTTCGCCGGATGGGGATCGGATCTGCTGTTTCGCGGTCAGCGTGCGCCAATGATTTTGCTGTTTGCCTTTGGCCTGTTTCTCAGCATGACCGCGCTGTGGCTGGCGCCGGTGCACCACTATGGTTTGCTGTCGATGTGCTTTTTTAGTCTGGGATTTTTTATCTTCGGCCCGCAAATGCTGATTGGTCTGGCGGCGGCTGAATATTGTCACAAAGACGCAGCGGGAACCGTCACCGGTTTTCTGGGGTTATTTGCCTATCTGGGGGCGGCCCTGGCGGGATGGCCACTGGCGCAAGTGTTGGAGCATTACGGTTGGTCGGGTTTCTTTGCACTGCTGACGCTGGCGGCCAGTTGTATTGGTTTGCTGCTGATGCCGTTGCTGATAGCCGGGCTGAACCGACTGAGATTTAAACAGGCGTCGTAATCGTACTCTTACTCACTGGCTGTACCCAAAAAGATAAGGATAAAAAATGAAACTCGTCCCTCTCGCTACCCTGATTGCCGCCGGACTGACACTGGCCGCCTTCGCTGGCAGTACGCAAGCCAAAGGTCGGCTGGTGATCTATTGCAGCGCCACCAACACCATGTGTGAAACCGAAGCCAAAGCCTTCGGCGAAAAGTATGATGTGAAAACCAGTTTTATTCGCAACGGTTCCGGCAGCACGCTGGCGAAAGTCGATGCGGAAAAAAATAACCCGCAGGCGGATGTCTGGTATGGCGGCACGCTCGATCCGCAGTCGCAGGCAGGCGAGATGGGCTTGCTGGCGGCCTATAAATCGCCAAACCTTGAGCAGATCATGCCGCAGTTCCGCGATCCGGCAAAGGTGAAAGGCAACTACTCATCAGCGATTTATATCGGCATTCTCGGCATGGGGGTGAATACCAACCGCCTGAAAGAGAAAAATCTGCCGGTGCCTAAATGCTGGAAGGATCTGACCAATCCGGTTTACAAAGGCGAAATCCAGATTGCCGATCCGCAAAGTTCCGGTACCGCGTATACCGCGCTGGCGACCTTTACTCAGCTGTGGGGCGAAGAGCAAGCCTTTGATTATCTGAAAAAGCTTAACGGTAATGTTTCGCAGTACACCAAGTCGGGGATTGCACCGGCGCGTAACGCGGCACGCGGTGAAACGGCAATCGGTATTGGCTTCCTGCACGACTATTCGCTGGAGAAAGAGAAGGGTGCACCGCTGGAGCTGATTTCGCCGTGTGAAGGTTCGGGCTACGAAATAGGCGGCGTCAGCATCCTGAAAAATGCGCGCAATATGGAGAACGCCAAACTGTTCGTTGACTGGTCACTGTCAAAAGAGGCACAGGAGCTGTCATGGAAACAGGGTCAGTCCTACCAGATCCTGACCAACACCACCGCCGAAACCTCGCCGAACTCGCTGAAGCTTGATGACCTGAAACTGATCGATTATGACATGGATAAATACGGCGCTTCCGATACCCGTAAGCACCTGATCACCAAGTGGGTCAATGAAGTCAAGATGGGTCAATAACCCACGCTCACTGGCACGTCGTTAGCGGCGTGCTGCTGCTCTCTTTTACCCATTACCGGGGAACACCATGAGTGATGCTATAGCTTTGCGCCCGGCGCAGAGACGGGATGCTATTTTCTATTGGCTGGGAATTCTGGTGCTGGCGTTTGCGCTGTTGCCGGTATTCAGCCTCGACTACGGACTGCTGGAATCGACCGCCGATGAGATTGTTGCGGCCTACGGCTGGTCCGGCATCCATATCGGTCTGGCATGGTTGCTGTTGCCGCTGCTGTTGCTGGTGCGTCCGGCGCACAGCGTCAGTCGCGAGCAGCGTGGCCGTCATCTGTTTGATGCCGGCTATGCGCTGTTTTGCGCGCTGTTTATGGTGGTCAGCGCCACGCTGATCGGGCGCGGACTGGGTTATGGCTCGATTCTGATTCTGATCAGCCTCGGTGCCATTATGACGCTGGCACTGTCGCGGCTGGAGTGGCTGGGCGGCGATCGTTTTGTGCTCGGCTCGCTGATCGCCATTGTGGCGCTGATTAGCCTGTTTATCCTCTATCCAAGCCTGGCGATTTTTAAACCGATGTTCAGCGACGACAGCGGAGCCTTTGCGCCGTTGCAGTTTATGAATATTCTCGGTCAGGCGCATATTATTCAGGTTATCTGGAACTCATTTTTGCTGAGCGCAGCGGTGGGAGTCGGCTGTACCTTCTTCGGACTGGTGCTGGCGATTTATACCACGCGTATTGCCAAACGTTCGGCGCTGATTGGCCGTATCTTCTCGATTCTGCCGATTGTCACTCCGCCGTTTGTTGTCGGCTTAGGCGTGACCCTGATGATGGGGCGTTCCGGCTATGTTACTGAATTTATGGTGCAGTATCTTGGGCTGACCAACAGCAACTGGCTGTACGGTTTTACCGGCATCTGGCTGGCGCAGGTGCTGGCATTTACCCCGATGTCATTTATGATCCTCGACGGTGCGATTAAAACCATTCACCCGTCGCTGGAAGAAGCCTCGTATACCCTGCGTGCCAACCGTTATCAGACCTTTCAGCGGGTATTCTTACCGCTGCTGAAACCGGCGCTGGCGAACTCATTTTTAATTGTGATAGTCCAGTCGCTGGCTGACTTCAGTAACCCGCTGGTACTCGGCGGTAACTTTGACGTGCTGGCCACGCAAATCTACTTCTATATTACCGGCGCTCAGCTGGATTATTCTGCCGCCAGTACGCTCGGCGTCATTCTGCTGCTGTTCTCACTGCTGGTGTTCTGTATCCAGTATATGTGGATTGGTAAGCGCTCATACGTCACCATTTCCGGTAAATCCTCGCGTGGCGATGTGCAACCGTTGCCTGGCTCGCTGGTCACGGCGGTCACGCTGCTGCTGTGGGTATGGATCGGTTTTAATGTGTTGCTGTATGGCAGCATTTTCTACGGCAGCTTTACCGTTAACTGGGGCGTTGATTACACCCTGACGCTGGATAACTTCAGCAAGCTGTTCGGACAGGGATTCAGTGATGGTGCCTGGCCTTCGCTGCTCGACACGCTGCTGTATGCCGGCATTGCCGCGCCGATTACCGCTATTTTCGGTTTGTTGATTGCTTATATTGTGGTGCGCCAGCATTTCACCGGTAAAAAAGTGATCGAGTTCACCACCATGCTGTGCTTTGCGGTGCCGGGAACCGTGGCGGGCGTCTCCTATATTCTGGCGTTTAACAGCGCACCGGTTTATCTCACTGGCACCGCAGCGATTGTGATTATCTCGATGGTGATGCGTAACGTGCCGGTCGGGATTCGCGCCGGGATTGCCGGGCTGGGACAGCTGGATAAATCACTGGATGAAGCCTCACTCAGCCTGCGTGCCGGTTCGTTAAGAACCGTGCTGTTTATCGTGCTGCCACTGCTACGACCGGCGATCCTTTCGGCGCTGATCTACAGCTTTGTGCGTGCCATTACCACCGTCAGCGCCATTGTTTTCCTCGTTACGCCAGATACCCGTGTGGCGACCTCGTACATCCTTAACCGCGTTGAGGATGGCGAATACGGCATGGCGATTGCCTATGGTTCGATACTGATCGTGGTGATGTTGGCAATCATTTTTATCTTTGATGCGCTGGTCGGTGAAGCGCGCGTGGCCCGTTCACGGGCAAAAAACAGTTAACAGGGTGCTTATGAACGCTAACGTTGCACAACCAAATGAAAATAAAAAACATTTCGTCGAACTGAGAAATATTGGTAAGCGCTTTGGTAATAATGCGGTGATTGACGATCTTAGCCTGGCGATCCCGCAAGGGCAGATGGTCACGCTGCTGGGGCCGTCGGGCTGCGGCAAAACCACGGTGCTGCGGCTGGTGGCCGGGCTGGAAAAACCCACCGAAGGGCAGATCCTGATTGATGGTGAAGATGTCACCCACCGCTCCATTCAGCAGCGTGATATCTGTATGGTGTTTCAGTCTTACGCGCTGTTCCCGCATATGTCACTGGGAGAAAACATTGGCTACGGTTTGCGGATGCTCGGTCGTCCGAAAGCAGAAATCCGCGATCGGGTGCATGAAGCGCTGAAGCTGGTGGATCTGGAAGGGTTTGAAGATCGCTTTGTTGACCAGATTTCCGGCGGGCAGCAGCAGCGTGTGGCGTTGGCGCGTGCGTTGATCCTGAAACCCAAGGTGCTGCTGTTTGATGAGCCACTGAGTAACCTTGATGCCAACCTGCGCCGTAGCATGCGTGAAAAAATCCGTGAACTGCAGCAGCAATTTAATATCACCTCACTGTATGTCACGCACGATCAAAGCGAGGCGTTTGCGGTATCGGATTCCGTGCTGGTGATGAATAAAGGCAAAATCATGCAGCTTGGTGAGCCGCAAAAGCTGTACCGCTACCCGGCGTCGCGCTTTATGGCCGGTTTTATGGGCGATGCCAATATCTTTGACGCACGCATCAATGGCAGCAGCGTTGAGATTTTTGGTTACCCGATTGCCCGGCCTGAAGGTTTCGCCGCCGGGTTGCAGCAATGTGCGGTTGGCGTGCGCCCGGAGGCGATTACCCTCAGCCCGCACGGCGATGCCAGCCAGCGTTGCACGATTAAAAAGGTGGCCTATATGGGGCCGCAGTATGAGGTACTGGTTGACTGGCACGGACAGCAGCTATTGCTGCAGGTCAATGCTATCCAGCTACAACCGGCTCCGGGCGATCACTACTATCTGCAGATTCACCCGTTTGGCATGTTTGAACTGCGCGATAGCGCCTGATCAATAGTTAACCCTGGGCGGCACTGATGCCGTTCAGGGTTAACTGGCTAAGATTTAATCGTCTGCTCCAGCCAGTCCTTAAAGCTGGCGTAAGGGACGTACAGCGCCACGTTTTTATACAAATTCTTACCGGTTTTGCTTTCGTTGATTTCATCGGTAAAACCAACAATCACACCCGCGATACTGTCATCGGTGGCGTTATACACGGCCCCACCTGACATACCTTTCACCACGCCGGCATTGGCCGCCACCACCACACATTTCAGCTTGTTCCAGCTATTTTTCAGTCCGGTATTGGCCAGATTGGTGCCGCTGGAAGCGACCGGCATCGCCGAAATAAAGCTATAACCATACAGATTTACGCGGTCGCCCATCTTGCCATTACGGAAGTGCGGTGGCAGGTTGGGTTCATTGTTTTTGCGATACACTATCGCCAGATCGCAATCAGGATGATATGCCTTGACTTTATAGGTCGAAAATTTAGCCACATGTGCGGCGGTGAGACTGTATTCCTCGGTTAAAGGGATGGTGGTGCCCAGGGTGCCGATCCCCATCACCGTTGGGATTCCCGTAACCGTCATATCGACCCTTTTCAGAGCTTCTCCACTGTACTCATATTTGCCTACTGAGCATCCACTCAGGCACAAACACATTAAGGATATAACCAGTCGCATCATGTCTCCCCGACCTTGATTATCAAGCAACGTAACTTTCACCAGGTCACTCCATTAACCTGGTATCGGCCGCAAAGCATTATTCTTTAAGGTGAAATGGTGAAAAATCCTAACAACCTTTGTTGATATAGCAATGCTTGATTGTTAAATACGGCAAAAACGGGATCAATCTTAACGCGGAATGTTAAGTATGATTGAAGTTTATAATCTATCTTAGAACAAATATTCGGATAGAAAAATAAATGGTTCTTCCACTGGTTATTTACATTTTTACATACTTTTCTTGATTGATTTCAGCATGATTATTGCTCACCGGGCAATATACCCTTGCCGCACGCGGGGTGTATGATGATTGCCGGCTATGTTTTAATAGCGCTTTGTGACGTGGATCAAATTCAAGTATTCATAAATTACGTCACTTAGAAGGGTTTTTTTCGGAAAACCTCCTGCCTGCAGTATGTAAATTTTTTTTTGGGAGAGTGTGATATGCCTGTTTCATTACTGGCGTTGGCGCTGAGTGCATTCGCAATCGGCACGACTGAGTTCGTCATTATGGGGCTGTTGCCTGAAGTGGCGAACGATCTGCAAGTCTCTATACCCTCAGCCGGGTGGCTGATTAGCGGCTATGCCCTGGGCGTTGCCATCGGCGCACCCATTATGGCGCTGCTGACCGCCAGACTGCCGCGTAAGCGCACGCTGATATTGCTGATGTCGATCTTTATCGTCGGCAATATTCTCTGTGCACTGGCGTACAGCTATAACTTGCTGATGCTGGCTCGCGTGGTGACTGCATTATGTCACGGTGCCTTCTTCGGTATTGGCGCGGTAGTGGCTGCCAGTCTGGTACCGGCGGGTAAGCAGGCATCGGCGGTCGCGCTGATGTTTACCGGACTGACGCTGGCCAACGTGCTGGGTGTGCCATTAGGCACCTGGTTCGGTCAGTTGTTTGGCTGGCGCGCCACTTTCTGGGCGGTATCGGTCATCGGTGTGCTGGCGTTTATCGCTTTGATCGTCAGCCTGCCGGTCAATAAAGAAGAGAAGCCGGTGCATCTGGCGAGTGAAATCAGCGCGCTGGCGAACGGTAAATTGTGGCTGTCGCTGCTGATGACGATGTTCTTCGCTGCGGCAATGTTTGCGCTGTTCAGCTATATCGCGCCGCTGTTGCTGGAAGTGACCGGTATCAGCGACCGTGGCGTTAGCTGGACGCTGTTCCTGATTGGTGGTGGTCTGACGGTCGGTAATATCCTCGGCGGGAAGCTGGCGGACTGGCGCGTTTCTTTCAGTCTGATCCTGAGCTTCTCACTGATTGCGGTATTGTCGCTGCTGTTCAGCTGGACCAGCCATGCGCTGTGGCTGGCGGAAATCACGCTGTTCCTGTGGGCGATGGCGACCTTTGCTACCGTTCCGGGTCTGCAAATTAACGTGGTTCGCCACGGCAAGGATGCGCCAAACCTGGTCTCAACCCTGAATATTTCGGCGTTTAACGTCGGCAATGCGCTGGGTGCCTGGGTAGGCGGTGCGGTAATTGGCGGTGGCTATGGCCTGACGGCAGTGCCGGTTGCCGCTGCCGTGCTGGCAGCGATCGGGCTGGTTGTTTGCCTGATCACCTTCCGCAATTCACGCAGCCAGCCGGAAACGGTCAGCGCTTAAGCCAGTAACGCGTCGAGGCGCTGGCTGAACAGGCCAATCTGCTGTTGCAGATGCTGACTGAAAGCCTCCACCAGCGCCGAGGCCGGACGATGACGAGGCCGGATTAAACTGACGGTAAACGGCACATCGACACTGAAGCGGCGAATCACCACTCCGCTGTCGGCGTAATCCAGCGCCGTCAGCGGATTCACCACTGACACTCCCACGCCTGCTTTAACCATCGAACAGACCGACGCCGCGCTATGCGTCTCCATCACCATTCGACGCTGCACGCCACGTTCCGCAAACAGTTGGTCCAGCAGCTGACGATAGCTGTCGCTGCGTGACAGACTGATATAGTTCTCACCATTGAAATCCTGTGGTTCCAGCTGCGCACGCGCCGCCAGTCGGTGGCCTTTTGGCAGCACGCAGACTTCGTTCCGCGTCAGCAATTCGATGCGATCGGTGCCCGCTGGCGTCAGTGTGGTTTCAGTCAGGCCTAAATCGTGACGTTGGGCGGAGAGCCACTCTTCCAGCAGCGGCGACTCTTGCGGAATGATATTCAGGCTGAGATCGGGATAGCGTTGCAGAAACGGCTGGCAGACCAGCGGCAGCAGTGACTGAGAAAATACCGGCAGACAGGCGATGGAAAGCTCCCCCTGGCGGAACTGGCGCAAGCCTTCTGCCGCATTAATAATCCGATCCAGCCCGTACCACGAGCGCTGCACTTCTTCGAACAGCCGTAAGCCCTGTACGGTCGGCTGCAAGCGGCCGCGCACCCGTTCAAACAATCGCAAGCCGATCAGTTTCTCAAAGCGTGCCAGTTCACGGCTGACGGTCGGTTGTGAGGTATGCAGCATTGCCGCCGCTTCGGTAAGGTTACCGCTGGTCATTACCGCATGGAAAATCTCGATATGACGCAGGTTGATATGAGCCATCTTCGGCATCCGTCAGGTAAAGCCATATCATATTTGCATAGACATGAATTAAACAGATATTTTTCAGCAAGAACTGTCTGTGGCGTAATAGCACCATGACATCAGGAGAATTGCTATGCCACGTCCGCTGAATAACACCGAAACCGCCCTGAACGGCGAAAATCTGCTGCAACTGGCCCGTCGCTACGACTGCCCGGTCTGGGCTTACGATGCCAGCATCATTGCCGAGCGCATCCAGCAGTTACAGCAATTTGACGTGATTCGTTTCGCGCAAAAAGCCTGTTCCAATATTCATATTTTACGTCTGATGCAGCAGGCGGGAGTCAAAGTCGATTCAGTTTCACTGGGTGAGATTGAGCGCGCACTGGTGGCCGGTTTTCAGCCGGGCGGTGATGAGATTGTGTTTACTGCCGATGTGTTTGATGCGCCGACGCTGGCACGCGTAGCGGAGCTGCAAATTCCGGTCAATGTCGGTTCGGTGGATATGCTGCATCAGTTGGGTGAGGTGTCGCCTGGACATCGCGTCTGGTTACGAGTTAACCCTGGTTTCGGCCATGGACACAGCCAGAAAACCAACACTGGCGGTGAAAACAGCAAGCACGGTATCTGGCACACCGATTTATCGCTGGCGCTGAATGCAATCAGGCAGCACGGCCTGAAACTGGTTGGCATTCATATGCATATCGGTTCGGGCGTTGATTACGGTCATCTTGAGCAGGTGTGTGATGCGATGGTCGACCAGGTGGTGAGTTTTGGCCAGGATCTGGAAGCGATCTCTGCGGGTGGTGGTCTGTCGATTCCTTATCACGTTGGTGAAGAAGCGATAGATACCGGGCACTACTTCGGCCTGTGGAATGGTGCGCGCCAGCGTATTGCTGCCCATCTGGGGCATGCGGTGAAACTGGAAATTGAACCGGGCCGTTTCCTGGTGGCGGAATCAGGCGTACTGGTTTCCCAGGTCAGAGCGGTGAAAGCGATGGGCAGCCGTCACTTTGTGCTGGTCGATGCAGGCTTTAACGACCTGATGCGTCCGGCGATGTACGGCAGTTATCATCATATTTCGGCGCTGACCGGTGATGAGCGTCAAATCGATTTACAGCAGACGGTTGAAAGCGTGATCGCCGGGCCGCTGTGCGAATCCGGTGATGTGTTTACCCAACAAGAGGGCGGTAAAGTGGAAACCCGCGCACTGCCTGCGGTGCAGGTGGGGGATTATCTGGTGTTCCATGATACCGGTGCCTATGGTGCATCGATGTCATCAAACTACAACACGCGTCCGTTACTGCCGGAAGTGCTGTTTGAAAACGGGCAGCCACGTGAAATCCGTCGCCGTCAGACGATTACTGAATTACTGGCGTTAGAAATTTAATATTGATTTAACTTACTGAAAAGTAAAAATCAAACCCTGTTTTCTGTCGGGCGGCGTTCCTGCCGCCCGTGCTAAACTTTTGCACCCTGCATGCGATCAGGTCAGGAGCCGAACACGGCTCCCTACGAAACACCGATATTTAATCAGGGCGGTGTTTTACCCGGCAAAAATCTCCTTCCTCAGCAGCACGATTTCCTCAGCCAAATCGCGGCACAACATAGCATTCATCAGATGATCCTGGGCATGTACCAGGATCAGCGTCACCGGCACTTTCCCGACCCCCTCGTCAGCACCAATTAACCGGGTCTGAATATGGTGAGCCGCTTTTGCCGCTTCCACCGAGGCCGCCAGCGCCTCATCAGCACGCTGCCATTCGCGTTTACGGGCAAACTGGATAGCGCTCATCGCATGGGATCGTGCTTCGCCGGCATTGATCAGCAACTCCATCATGGTTTGTTCAAAATCCATACTCACCTCAATTATTGGTATGCCAAATTTGTGAAATTTATCTTAATGGAATGCCAAAACAGCGTTCCGAGACGTTAATCACAGAAAAATAAATCGATATGGTTAATTTTGGTATGCCAGGTGAACGGAATTTCGCCAGTTACGCAATAACCGGATGCTGACACTTTTACTTTGAGGGTTCACTCATGTCTCTACAGGATCGTCTAATCGACTCTCTGGGGAGTTTCGCCACTAAATTTAATAGTTACCGCTATATCATGGCGATCAAGGCGTCATTTATTACCCTGATGCCGGTGATTATTGTCGGGGCGTTTTCCGTCTTGATCTCCAATATGGTGCTGGATCCGAAAAATGGTCTGGCAAGCTTCGCCTCACTGGCCTTTCTTGCCGAGCTAAAACCGATCACCACCAGTATTAACTACGCCACGCTAAGTTTCCTGAATATCGGCGCGGTATTTCTGATTGGTATTGAGCTGGGCAAAATCAACGGCATTAAAACGCTATTTCCCGGTTTGCTGGCGATTATCTGCTTTATCGCGGTGACG
Organism: Winslowiella iniecta; assembly: GCF_001267535.1. GTDB lineage: Bacteria > Pseudomonadota > Gammaproteobacteria > Enterobacterales > Enterobacteriaceae > Erwinia > Erwinia iniecta. The sequence goes on from NZ_JRXE01000014.1 coordinate 84,146, forward strand.
CCGACCACGCTGCAAATGATGGTCGGCGGTGAGATGCAGCTGGTAACCGATGTGCTGGCGAAACAGTTTTCCGATACCAAAAGCCTGTTCCTCGGCATGTTTATCGCCATCCTGTCGGTGGAGGTCTACTGTCGACTGGAAAATGTTAACCGACTGAAAATCAAAATGCCGGATACCGTGCCGCCGAATGTTGCCGCCTCGTTTTCCGCGCTGATCCCGGCAATTATCACAGTTTCCGCCATCGCCACCTTTGGCTTTATCTTCCACCGTGTCACCGGAATGTATTTGTATGATGCGGTGTACAAAGTGGTGCAGCAACCGCTGGAATCGGTAGTGCAGAGCCTGTGGGGCATTCTGTTGCTGATGTTTGTCGCCCAGCTATTCTGGGTGATTGGTATTCACGGCAACCAGATGATTAAACCGATCCGCGAACCGCTACTGCTCGGCGCGATTCTGGTCAATATGAATGCCTTCGAGCAGGGCAAAGAAGTGCCGAATATCATCACCATGCCGTTCTGGGATGTCTATATGAGTATTGGCGGCTCCGGCCTGACGATTGGCCTGCTGACCGCAGTGATGCTGGCAACGAAGCGCAAAGAGATGCGCGAAATTGCCAAGCTCTCTTTCGGTCCCGGACTGTTTAATATCAATGAGCCGGTGATCTTCGGTATGCCGATTATGCTCAACCCGATCCTGGCGATCCCGTTCATTATTACCCCGTTAATTACCGGCTCGATTGGCTACTTCGCGACCGTAACCGGTTTTGCCGGTAAAGCGGTGGTGATGGTGCCATGGACCACGCCACCGATTATTAACGCCTGGCTCTCAACCGCCGGTTCAATGGGCGCGGTAGTGACGCAAATTGTCTGTATTTTGGTGTCGGTGGTGATCTACTTCCCGTTTGTCAAAATCGCTGCCCGCCGCGCACAGGCTGCGGAAGAGAAATTGCTGCAACCCGAAAAACAGGAGCTGGCATGAGCAAGGTGAGTGTCTCCATTCCGGAAGATTTTATTCTCGGCGCAGCCGCATCAGCCTGGCAAACCGAAGGCTGGAGCGGCAAAAAATCAGGGCAGGACTCTTATCTTGATGCCTGGTATCAGCACGACCGCCACGTCTGGCATAACGGTTACGGTCCGGCGGGAGCCACCGACTTTATTAATCGCTACAAAGAGGATGTGGCGTTGATGAAAGCGGCCGGACTGACGCACTATCGCACTTCCATTAACTGGTCACGTTTTCTCACCGATTATGAAAACGTGACTGTGGATGAAGAGTACGCCCGCTATTACGACAATCTGATTGATGAGATGCAGCGCCAGGGAATTGAGCTGATGCTCTGCCTGGAACACTATGAGCTGCCGGCGATTCTGCTGGAGCAGTATGGCGGCTGGGCGTCGAAAAAAGTGGTGGAACTGTATCTCCGCTATGCCGAACAGGTATTTGCACGTTATGCGCATAAGGTCACCCGCTGGTTCACCTTTAATGAGCCGATTGTGGTACAGACCCGCGTCTATCTTGACGCGTTGCGCTGGCCTTACGAGCAAAATACCGATAAATGGATGCAGTGGAATCATCATAAAAATCTGGCCACCGCCAAAGTGGTAAAGCTGTTTCGTGAGAAAGGTTATCCCGGCACGGTCGGCACGATTCTCAATCCGGAAGTGACTTATCCACGATCCCGCGCCGCGCATGATGTGCAAGCCGCGCAACGCTACGATCTGTTTTATAACCGGGTGTTTCTCGACCCGGCGATTAAGGGTGAATACCCGGCAGAGCTGATTACGCTGCTGCATAAGCATGGGGTGCAGTGGCAGTACGATGAGGCGGAACTGCAACTGATCGCCGACTACCGCGTCGATGAAGTCGGTATCAATCTCTACTATCCGCATCGCGTGAAGGCCCCTTCGCGCGCCTGGCACCCGGAAACACCGTTTCATCCGGCTTATTACTACGAGCATTTTGAGCTGCCTGGCCGTCGGATGAACAAGTCACGCGGCTGGGAAATCATGCCACAGATTATTTTTGATATGGCGATGCGGATAAAAGATGAGTATGACAACTTCCCGTGGTTTGTGGCAGAGAACGGCATGGGCATTGAAAACGAAGCGCAATTTAAAAATGCCGACGGCGAAATTCAGGATGACTATCGCATTGCGTTTATCGCCGAGCATCTGTACCAGACGTTGAAAGCGCGCGAGGCGGGAGCCAACTGTCAGGGCTATATGCTGTGGGCATTTACCGACAACGTTTCGCCGATGAACGCCTTTAAAAACCGTTACGGATTAATTGAGATCGATCTGGAAAACCAGCGCCAGCGTCGGATGAAAAAATCGGCTCACTGGTATCGTGGCCTGCGTGACAGCCAGCGGCTGACGCTAACGCTTGATGATGAATGGAAATAAGGAAGCTGATAATGAAACGTATCGTACTGGCCTGCGCGGCAGGCATGTCCACCTCAATGGTGGTGACACGGATGGAAAAAGAGGCGGCGGCGCGGGGTCTTGAGGTTCAGATTTACGCCATTCCGGAGCAGAACCTGCGTGATGAGCTGCAAAACTATGGTACAGAAGTGATCGCCGTGCTGTTGGGGCCGCAGGTGCGATTTAAACTTGATGAAAATCGAAAACTTACCGACAGTTATCACATCCCGATTGCGGTGATCGATACGGTGGCTTACGGCACACTTAACGGTGCAAAAGTACTCGATCAGGCGCTGGCTTTGGTAGACTAAGCGAATATCGTCGTAAACGGGCCAGCAGAGACGCTCTGGCCCGTAAGCGTTACAGCTCGAAGCGGAAGCGAGTCGGCGATATCATTAACATCGTCAATGGATTAAGGGTGATTAAGTGGATAAGGTCGCACCTCCGCAAGAGAAGAAGCAGTATCAGGAAATTGGTCAGCATTTGCGTCAGCAAATTATTGATGGCCACTATCCGGTGGGTTCCCGCCTGCCACCAGAACGCCATATCGCCGAGACCTGGGGCGTCAGCCGCACGATTGTGCGTGAAGCATTGCTGATGCTGGAGCTGGAAGGCACGGTGGATATCCGCCAAAGCTCCGGGGTTTACGTGATGCGGATCCCCTCTGAAAGCAGTGATGAAGAAGAGGCGTTTTTCCGCAGTGATGTTGGCCCGTTTGAGATGCTGCAAGCGCGTCAGCTGCTGGAGAGTAATATCGCCGCTTTTGCCGCAAAAATGGCCACCAAAGCGGATATCGAGAATTTAAAACGCACGCTTGAGCAAGAGCAGAAGGCGATTGCGATGAATGACTATAGCCAGGATAACGACAAAATGTTCCATCTGCTGCTGGCGGGTGCCACGCAGAATCAAATGCTGCTGGATACGGTCAACAGCGTCTGGCGACACCACGACAGTAGCCCGCTGTGGCAGCAGCTACGCAGCCATATCGAAACCCGCAGCTATCGGCTGAAATGGTTGGGCGATCACCAGACCATCCTTGCCGCACTGCGTCGTCGCGATGTCATGGGGTCGTGGCAGGCAATGTGGCAACACCTGGAAAACGTCAAAAATACCCTGCTGGAGTTATCTGATGCCGATGCACCAGATTTTGACGGTTATCTGTTTGAATCGGTTCCCGTCTTTCAGGGGAAACTGATGTGAAGATCGCTTCAGTTTCACACACCAGGGCGGACGATATCTACGGGCTGACGCTCGGCGTGATGTTTATCGCCATTGGTCTGAATATGCTGCATTTATCCGGCATGGTAACCGGCGGCGTGGCCGGGATCGCGCTGCTGCTTTCTTACTTTGTTGCGATGCCGATTGGCACGCTGTTTATTGTAATCAATATCCCGTTTATGTTTTTCTCCTGGTGGAAGATGGGCGCGGCTTTTACCCTGAAAACCCTGATGGTCAATATTATCTTGATGGTGGCTTCGCTCACGCTGCCGGGGCTGCTGGCGATAAGCTATATCCATCCGGTATTTTCTTCCCTGGTTGGCGGAACCCTGATCGGTATGGGAATTTTATGTTTAGCCCGTCATAATGCCTCGGTCGGTGGCACCGGCGTGATTACGCTGTGGGGGCAGAAAGTGTATGGCGTGAATGCCGGTAAAACACAAATGGTGCTGGATGTGATCGTGTTCATGGTTGCATTAATCAAAGTTCCCGGTGATTTATTACTCTGGTCAATCGCCAGCGCAGTCGCCATGAATGCCATGTTATTGCGCTGGCATAAACCTGGACGTTATTCCGGGGCGTAATCCGTTATCGCCGCCGGTGCCAAGGGTTTGTACTCTGCCTGCCATCAAGACGGGAGCCCAAAAATGGCTCCCCTGCAAAACTGCCAGCATCATTATTTGATGCACGAATAACAATGATTCTATTGATGTTTTTGTCCCTGGCTAAAAATGGATTCATGCCGTATTACTGGGTTATTTAAACAACAGGAGCTTGTTTATGAATAACTCAGTACTGGCATTTAACGGTGAACGTTCCGATGCGGTTAGCCACGCTTTTCATTCCGGTAATGGCTATCGGGCTTACCCCCCCGCGCTGATGCGCTTTCACTGCCCGGACAGCTGGAGCCCTTTTGCTGCCGGGGGGATTAACCCCTATGCCTGGTGTGCAGGCGATCCGATTAACCGTAGCGATCCTTCCGGCCATATGAGCTGGCTGAACTGGGTCGGCTTTGGCGTGGGAGTGGGCGTTGGCATTTTTGGCGCGCTATTTAGCGGCGGAACCTCGCTGGCGATCGGTGCCGCGCTGGCGACCACCGCCATCAGCTCGGCGCTGGGTTTAATCGGTCAACTGGAGCAACCACACCATCCAAAGCTGGCACAGGCGTTAGGCTGGGCATCACTGGCGGTAGGGATTGTCGGTGCTGTCGGCATGCTGGCAGCCGCACGTATCGGGGCGAACGCGGCCTCCTCTTTAGCAGGCCGGGGAGCGGGACTGGCTGAGGATACGATCGATATGGATCTGGACAGCGAGTTTCGTTATCGGGCAACACTGGGACGAAGCTCGCCGCGTGGTGCAGCTGGCGGTGCCAACTCGCTTATGTCAGTGATTTTTGAGGACACTTATCAGGACGCCAGCCATCAGGCGCAACAAAGGCTGAATATATGGGCTTTCACTAATGGAAACCGCATCTCGCTCGGGGATCGGATGATTGCCCCTCGCCAACTGGCTACCTTATTAAATGAGCATGGTATTGTGCTGGATGAGTATCATGAACTCAGGTTTATTAGTTGTAACTCGACGCACTTTGCCCGGGAATTTACCTATCAGACACTGTGGCCAACCAGCGGTTTTCGTGGCGTAGTAACTTTGCAAGGTGAGGCGGTTCGTGCTTTCCGGGAATATTCGAGCCGGGAATTGTCTATACCCGCGTTTAATCAGCTGGGCGATATCTTTCCGGAAAGAACCATGGCCGCAGGCGTAAATATTTTCGACCACAATGCGCCATTTTTCCGCATTGTGGCGGGTAATCCGGTTTCATTTCGGGTTCGTCCGGGTGAGCCATTGATCATTGACAGGTTTGACGGCTAGTCACCGCTGCGGGACGCAATCGCTGCCCGCAGAATTATCCCGGCGAGCCGACTGAATGTCGGCGTACCAGCGTCGGGCTAAACATATTGGTCACTTCCGGCAGCGGTGCGTTACTGGCCAGCGCCAGCGCCAGTTCAGCAGCCTGCTGCGCCATGGTAACAATCGGGTAGCGTACCGTGGTGAGGCGCGGGCGTACATAACGCGACACCAGCACGTCATCGAAACCAATCAGTGAAATCTCTTCCGGGATGCGAATACTGTTATCGCTTAACACCGCCAGCGCGCCTGCTGCCATAGAATCGTTATAGCAGGCGACGGCGGTAAAGTTTTTCCCACGGCCGAGCAGTTCGGTCATGGCCTGCTCGCCACCCAGCTCGTCCGGCTCACCGAACGCCACCAGGCGATCATTTTCCGCCAGGTTATGCTCGCGCAGCGCATCGTAATAGCCTTGCAGGCGATCTTCCGCATCGGAAATGGCGTGGGTTGAGCAGATAAAGGCGATATTTTTATGGCCCTGCTGAATTAAATGGCGGGTCGCCAGCCAGGCACCATAGCGATCGTCGAGGGCAATACAGCGATTTTCGAAGCCCGGCAGTAGCCGATTGACCAGCACCATGCCGGGAATTTGCTTCATCAGGCCAATCAGTTCTTCATCAGGCACTTTCTTGGCATGCACCACCAGAGCCGCGCAGCGGTGACGCATCAGTTGCTCAATCGCCTGACGCTCTTTTTGCTCATTGTGGTAACCGTTACCAATCAGCAAAAAGTTGCCGGTTTGCCAGGCCACTTCATCAACCGCTTTCACCATCGCCCCAAAAAAAGGATCGGAAACGTCGCCAACCACCAAACCAATGGTTTCGGTCGATTGCTGCGCCAGCGCGCGTGCATTGGCGTTTGGATGATATTGCAGCTGCTCCATGGCGCTGGTTACCGCCAGCCGGGAGCTTTCACTGGCCTTCGGTGATTTGTTAATCACACGTGATACGGTGGCGACGGAAACGCCAGCCATTTTTGCAACATCCTTTATGGTAGCCATCTGTTTACCTGATCCTGGGAAAGCGTTTACACATCATTCAGTGTTGCGGAAAATGCGCCCTTGTTCAAGCTGAGAGAATGCCAGCGGTGTCGCAAAGCAGGAGGAAATATCCGGCAGCGATGCGGCTATTGGGCTTTCCCGCGTCGGCAGATTGCTGCGGACGACAGCGTAAAAAATGCTATGCTGGCGAACGATTTTTTAACTGCCTGCCGGACACCCTATGACGATTAAAAAAGTGCCACATCTCGCCCATTGGGGCGCGTTTACCGCCGTAACCCAAAACGGCAAGCTGACGGGCTGTGAGCCTTTTTTTGCCGATCAGGATCCGTCACCAATGCTGAACACCATCCCGGAGCTGGTCTACTCCGATAAACGTATCCGAAAACCGATGGTGCGCCGCTCGTGGTTAACATCGCGTGAGAACAGCGATCGCACGTTGCGTGGCCGCGAAGATTTCGTTGAAGTGGGCTGGGAAACTGCGCTGGATCTGGTGGCGGACGAAAATCGCCGGGTACGTGAGCGCTACGGTGCCTCTGGCATTTTCAACGGTTCTTACGGTTGGTCATCGGCCGGTCGGGTAAACCATGCGCGTACCTTAGTGCGCCGTTTCTACTTTAACGGTGGCGGGGGGGTTGATCAGCAAGGTAATTATAGCTGGGGCGCGGCGCAGTTTTTCCTGCCGTATGTCATCGGCACCTACATGCCGCTGACCGGGCGCGTCACCGACTGGCCGAGTGTGGTGGAACACTGCCAGCTGTTTATCGCCTTTGGCGGGCTGGCGCTGAAAAATGCGCAGGTTGCCTCGGGCGGTGCCGGGCAACACAGTCTTAAGCCAGCACTTCAGCAACTGGCCGCGAAGGGCACAAGGGTGATTAATATCAGTCCGATGCGCGACGACTGCCCGGAGTTCGTTAATGCCGAATGGATTCCGATTCGACCGAATACCGATGTGGCACTGATGCTGGCGCTGGGTTATGAGATTGAACGTCTGGGCGCAGTGGATAACGCTTTCTTGCAGAGTCACTGTGTGGGTTACGCCGAGCTGCGCGCTTATCTGACCGGTGAAAGCGATGGCATGGCCAAAACGCCGGCGTGGGCCAGCGCGATTACCGGCGTTCCGGCGGCACGTATTGCCCAACTTGCGCAACAGCTTATTGGCGTGCGCAGTTTTATCACCTGTTCCTATTCGGTTCAGCGTGCGCATCGCGGCGAACAACCTTACTGGATGATGATTGCCTTATCCTCGATGCTCGGTCAGCCGGGCTTGCCGGGCGGCGGTTTCTCCTTTGGTCACGGCTCGATGAACAGCGTCGGCAATCCACGTATTGAAGCGCCAGCGCCGTTAATGTCGACCGGGCCTAATCCGTCAGGACTCTCAATTCCGGTGGCGCGTATCAGCGATATGCTGCTTAACCCTGGTCAGCCGTACCGCTTCCAGGGGGAAACCCATCACTATCCTGATATCCATCTGGTGCACTGGGCGGGCGGTAATCCGTTCCATCATCATCAGCAGCTCAACCGGCTGGTAGAGGGCTGGCAGCGCCCGGATACGGTGATCGTGCAGGATATTGTCTGGACGCCCGCCGCGCAGATGGCTGATATCGTGCTGCCGGTCACCACCACGCTGGAGCGCAATGATATCGGCGGTTCATCGCGTGACCGCTATGTGTTAGCCATGCATCAGGCGATTAAACCGCAGCACCAGGCACGTAACGATTTTGATATTTTTGCCGACATCGCCGATCGTCTGGGCTATCGCGAACAGTTCACGGAAAATCGCAACGAAATGCAGTGGATTGAGCATCTTTATCAGCAGTGCGCGCTGGCACATGCCAATAAAGGCGTGCACTGGCCGGAGTTTGACGAGTTCTGGCAGCGGGGTTTTGTCGAGATCCCACAGGGCGACAAGCCGTTTATCTTTATGGAAGATTTCCGCAACGATCCGCAAGCCAGCCCGATTAAAACCCGCAGCGGAAAGATTGAACTGTTCTGCCAAACCATTGCGGATTACCAGCTGGATGATTTCGCCGGACACCCGCAATGGCAGCCGCCGAAAGAGTGGCTGGGGTCGGCACTTAGCCGGGATTATCCGTTGCATATGATCTCAATTCAGCCGGGCGACCGTCTGCACAGCCAGCTTGATGCTACCGCCAGCGTGCAGGCGAATAAAACCGCCGGTCATGAAACCTTGTGGATGCATCCACAGGATGCGGCCGCGCGTGGTATTCATGACGGCGAAGCGATTAAAGTCAGCAATAGCCGCGGCGTGATGCTGGCTGGTGTCAGGCTGACGGACGGCGTTACGCAGGGCGTGGTACTGATTTCAACCGGTGCATGGTTTGACCCTGGTTTTGGCAAAGCGAACTGGCAGCCGTATGACCGCGCCGGTAATCCGAATGTGTTAACCCTCGATATTGGCACGTCGTCATTAACCCAGGGGCCGAACGCCATGAGCTGTCTGGTTGAAGTAGAAAAAGCCGTTAGTAGCATAACTGCCTAACAATCTAATGGCTGGTTACACTTTGCGGTTAACTGTTGCGAATCAGTGATGGCGACCCATCGACCGGACTTGCTAGATTTTAAGTCCCAGAGGTATTGATGGGTGAACATCAAAAATTTGTTGTTTTTAGTTGATTACACCAACCTGCGCAGATGCGCAGGTTTTTTTTGCCCTGAAAACCGCAATCATGAAATGAAACACAGTTTTTCTGTTATCTGCCCATACTATTCTTTATAACTTCCAGTTAGTTATCATCTGAAAATCTGCCGAATCCCTATGCCGCGACTTAAAAAAATATTGGGTAAAGATCAGGTCAAAGCACCGTTCAACCCGTTCCGGTTTCGCCTGATCTGCCTTGCCGTGCTGGGCTGTATGGCGGTGCTGCTGGCAAGAGTGGCCGATCTGCAACTGATTAACCATCCGATGCTGGAACATCAGGCCGATCAGCGCTCATTGCGCACTGTAACGCTGCCGACTAACCGTGGCACACTGCTGGATCGTAACGGTGAGGCGCTGGCATTAAGCGTGCCGTCGCGCGATATCATTGCCGATCCTAAACGAGTACTGGAAGCCCATCCCGATTTCACCAGTGAAAAATGGCAATATCTCGCCAATGCGCTGAATCAACCGGTCGATCAAATTGCGCAGCAAATTAATGCTAATCCCGGTCGCCGCTTTCTCTATCTTGGGCGAAAAATTGAGCTGGGCATTGCCAAAGATATCTCTCAGCTGCATCTGAAAGGCATCAGCACGGTCTATGACGACAGCCGCTTTTATCCGATGAGTGAAGCCACCGCGCCGTTACTGGGGATTGTCGGCACCGATAATAAAGGGCTTAACGGACTGGAGCACGGTTACGATAAAGTGTTGCAGGGCGAGCCGGGTCACGAACAGTATCGCCAGGATGGCGAGGGCAATATTATCGCGATGCTCGATTATCAGCCGCCGCGGCAGCCGCCGACGGTGCAGTTGAGTATCGATAAGTTTGATCAGTACACCATGTATACCAAATTGCGTGACGGTGTGTTGCTGAATAAAGCCGATTCCGGCGCGGCGGTATTGATTAAAATCGATACCGGTGAAGTGTTGGGCATGGCGTCGTATCCCTCTTTTAACCCGAATAATTTTGCTGATGTATCCCCTGCGCAGATGCGTAATGCGGCGATTAATGACAGCTTTGAACCCGGTTCCACCGTCAAGCCGCTGGTGGTGATGGAAGGGCTGGAACGTAAGCTGGTGCGCCCGGATTCGGTGATCGACACCACGCCGTATCGCGTCAATGGTCACTTAATCCGTGATGTCGGTCACTGGCCGCGTCTGACAATGACCGGTATTTTGCAGAAATCGAGTGATATTGGCGTGTCGCATATCGCGCTGGCGATGCCTGCACAGGTGCTGGTCAATACCTTCAGTAACTTTGGCCTGGGTAAACCGACCGGGCTGGGATTATCCGGCGAGAGTGTCGGCTATTTCCCGCTGCATCGTCAGCGCTGGGCAGATATCGAGCGCGCGACTTTCTCGTTTGGCTACGGTCTGCGAGTGACGCCATTACAGATTGCCCGCGAATATGCCACGCTCGGTTCCCTGGGCATCTATCGTCCGCTGTCGATTACCAAAGTGACGCCGCCGGTTATCGGTACCCGGGTGGCGAATGCCGACACGGTTAAAGCGGTAATCCATATGATGGAAAGTGATGCACTGCCGGGCGGCAGCGGCGTGCGTGCGGCGGTGCCGGGCTACCGGCTGGCGATTAAAACCGGTACCGCCGAGAAGATGGGGCCGGAAGGGAAATATGATGGCGGTTATATCAACTATACCGCCGGCGTTGCGCCGGCCAGCAATCCGCAGGTGGCGCTGGTGATTATGATTAACCATCCTACCGCTGGCGATCACTTCGGTGGTTCGGTCGCCGCGCCGGTATTTGGCAATATTATCGGCCCGGTGCTGAAGCATATGAATGTTGCGCCGGATGCGCTGTATGGTCAGGGATAACTGAGCTGTTTGAGTGAGGGCGGCTTTTATTGCCGCCCTCTGTTCTGTTAAACGCACAGCCCTTTGGCACCCATTAGTGGTTCTCGAGGATATCGGCCTGGCCGCCTTCCCGCAGAAAGACCGGAATTGCACTAAGCGGTGCCGCGACGGTAAGCCGCTGCCCGCCAGGATAGCGCTCGCCATTACGTGCAATCCAGTTTTCACCCGCCGGCAACCAGACTTCACGTTCACGCTGACCCGCGTGCAGCACTGGCGCAACCAGCACATCGCCACCCAGTAAATATTGATCCTCCACCTGCCAGCTTTCAGGCTGCTGCGGGTAATGATAAAACAGCGGACGCATGACCGGATCGCCGATTTCATGGGCTTCCCGCATCAGTTGGTCAATATAAGGACGCAGCCGTTCGCGCTGAAGCAGGCAGGTTTGCATCAGCTGATAATTCTGCTCACCGTAGCTCCAGACTTCATTCGGCGATCCGCTGTTGCATTGGGCAATGCCGTCGCGCCAGTTCTCTTCTGGCTCAATCTGCGGCTCACGATAGCCATGCAAACGCATCACCGGGCAGAAGACCGCCCACTGGAACCAGCGAATCAACAGCTCGTGAAAAGCCGGATCATTCACATTGCCGCCCTGGAAACCGCCGATATCGGTGGTCCACCACGGTATACCGGCCATCGCCATATTCAGCCCGGCAGCAAACTGGTTACGCAGCGCGTGAAACGACGAGTGCACATCCCCCGACCAGGCCAGGACGCCATAACGCTGGCTGCCAGCCCAGGCGCAACGCACCAGATTGACGATTTCGCTTTCGCCCTGCTGTTGCAGCCCTTCATAAAATCCACGGGCAAACAGTTGCGGATAGATATTGCCAACTTCCTGCACCGGGCCGAGGTGGTAGCGATAGTTATCAAAATCATAGGCGCGATATTCTGGCTCGGCTTCATCCAGCCAGAAAGTGCGGATGCCGAGGTCATAATAGTTACGTTTTACCTCCTGCCAGACAAAATCGCGGGCGGCAGGATGAGTCGCATCAAAAAAGGTGGTATTTCCAAGGAAGTCGAGATTGACCGAAACGCCGCGATCGCTGTTCACCAGTAAGCCTTTTGACTTCATCCGGCGATAATTCTCGCTGCGGCTGTCTACCGTCGGCCAGACTGAGACCATGGTTTCAATGCCCATCTCCTTCAGTTCCTGCACCATGGCCTCAGGATCGGGCCAGTCACGAGTGTCGAAACACCAGTCGCCCTGATTCGGCCAGTGGAAAAAGTCGATCACAATCACCGACAGCGGCAGTTGCCGGCGGCGGTATTCGCGTGCCACCTCCAGCACTTCCTGCTGTGTGCGATAGCGCAGTTTGCACTGCCAGAAACCGGTCGCGAAAGCAGGCATCATCGGCGCGGTGCCGGTAGCACGGCCATACTGGCGTACAATCTCTGCGGGTGTCCCGGCGGCTGTGATCCAGTAGTCCATTTGGTCGGTCACCTCGGTCTGCCAGCGGGTGCCGTTTTTGCCGAAAGTGACTTCGCCAACCGCCGGGTTATGCCACAGCAAGCCATAGCCGAGGCTGGAAACCATAAACGGTACGCTGGCCTGCGAGTTGCGTTGCGCCAGTTCCAGCGTGCAGCCTTTCAGGTCGAGACACTCCTGCTGGTATTGCCCCATGCCGTAAATTTTCTCTTCCGCACGCGCTTCAAAACGCACGCTGAGCTGATATTTACCGCCTGGGATCGGGCGAAATGCGCGGGCATCCAGCTTCAGGGCGCTGATATATTTATCCTGACTTTTCTCGGTAGCGCCAATGCCCACCGTACTGCGCTGACGCCAGTACTCTTCCAGCAGCAGTTCTCCATGCTGGTTGTAAAACGCCAGTTGACCACGAATATTGACCGTGGCAGTGATATTGCCGTTGCGCAGGCTGAGCAACTCTGGCTGCTGGCTGATTTCTACCTCGGCAGACGGTGGCGGTAACAGTGCCCAGTCGCTGTTCTTCAGCTCTGGCTGACAAGTGGCGCGCACGCGCAGGCTGTTGGCACCCCAGGGCTCAATAACCAGGGTCTGACGATCAAATTTCCAGATAATGCGCCGGGACTCGGCGCGTAATTCACTCATAACGACTCCTGTGGCTGTAAAGCGTTAGGGCCTGCCGCGGGCTGTGCCGCCGACAGTTTTTGCAGATTAATGGTGTGCATGGTGGCGTCGTTCAACTTGTAGCCGCGCATTGCCACTGCACTGAGCAGCGCAAGTATGCCGGGCACCACAGAGAACAGAGCAATGATCGCCAGCATGGCCGAGGATTGCTGAACAGGAGCCTGTGCGACATAGCCGCTCAGACCCAGGGTCCAGCCGACAATGGCACCGCTGACCGCCATCCCCATTTTCAGCACGGCGAGTAAGGTAGAGAACACGGTACCATCCATCCGCTTGCCTTGTTTATATTCGCCATAGTCCACCACATCAGACATCATCACCCACATCAGCGTGGTGGTGACCTGATAAAAACTGGAGACCACAAAGGTCATCGCAACCAGCAGCGGCAGGGTGGCGGGCATAAACATAATGCTGATGCTAAGCAGGCCTGTAATCACCGTACAGAGGGTGAAAACCGTGAGTTTACTTAACTTACGGGTCAACCATTTCGCCATCACGCTGCCGACACTTTTGCCAACAATATGGGCAGCCAGCAGCCACATAAACAGGCTGGCATCACCGAGGAAATAGGTGACGTAGTACATCATGGCGCCGAGGCGTACCACGCCGAAAGAGATATTGAAAAACACCAGCAGCGCGACGACACGCCACTGATCATTGCGCAGCAGATCGCGCAGATCGGAGATAAAATTGCCATGGCTGGGCGGTGCGTTGACGCGTTCGCGGGTATTGAAGAAGCAGATTAAAAACATCAGCGCTGCCAGACTGGCCATCACCGACATCGCACCAAAATAGCCATCCAGCTTATTGCCACCGCCAAGCCATTCCGCCAGCGGCATCATCAGGAAAGTGGACATCGCGCCGCCCAGCGTGGCGAGGAAGAAGCGCCAGGACTGCAATGAAATTCGCTGGGTATTATCCGGCGTGATAATCGCACCCATTGAGCAGTAGGGGATATTGATCGCGGTGTACATCAGCATCATCAGGCTGTAAGTGACGCTGGCATAGATCATCTTGCCAGAAAGCGACAGGCTCTCGGGTACTGCATAGATCAATAAACAACTGACGCCAAAAGGCACCGACAACCACAGCAGCCACGGGCGAAATCTGCCCCAGCGCGTGCGGGTGCGGTCGGCAACCATTCCCATTGCCGGATCGATAATGGCATCGGCCACGCGTGCCAGCAGAAACAGCGTGCCGACAAATACTGCCGGTAAACCGACCACATCGGTGTAGTAGAAAGTCAGAAAAATGATGACGTTATCCAGCCCGATATGGCTTGCCATATCACCGAGGCCGTAACTGATTTTTTCTTTAGCCGATAATCTGTGTTGCATGATTATTCCCACCTGTCTTTGCTGTCGCTCATGGACATGAATGCCTGCGTTTTGCTTCGGAGGTTAGTTATAGAAAGCGGCGGGGAGTGCGACAATTGCGGGATTTACTTACGGTTTTATGTTTTTTATTTTCTGTGATACGGGTAACAAGAACGACAATCTCTTTTATGCTCAGCAAAATGGTGTAGTTCATCATTGCTTAATCAACGGGTTACGCCGGACAGGATTTTACAGCAGGCAGGCCGGGATAGATAACGGCCTGCCAGCCGTTATCTGCGGTCTGTAAGCGTTACAGTTTATTCAGATACTGGCTGATGCCCCAGCAGGCCAGCGCGTGATCCTCTGCGGAAGGCAGACCACTGACGCTGACCGCGCCCAAAATGGCTCCGCTTTGGTTCAGTATTGGAAAGCTGCCACCGTGATCGCAGTAATCTGCCTGATGAATAAAGGCATGATGTTCCATACGCTGCCCGGTTTTTTCATAGTTTATTCCGGCATACAGCGATGAGTGAGCGAGGCGCAATACGGTATTGCGTTTGCGCTTCAGCCATTCAATATTATCGGCACAGGAGCCGGGCAGGGCAGCGAAAAACAGCTGCTGTCCGAAGGCGTAAACTTCGATAGCAATCGGCGCATGGTCTGCCAGTGCACGCGTGCGGATTGCCTCACCAATTTCCCACGCAGCATTAAAATCAAAATCCTTACAGCGGTTCTCTTGTTCCTGGGCGAGTAATACGTCGAGGGTTAAAGCATGGCTCATAACGGTAACTCCGGTGATAAAGCGTGAGAATAAGCTGCGGAAAAGAGTAAGTGATTAAAATAAATATTTCAATAATTGTTATTATGAAATAATGGTGCTTAACTTGTGTTAACTGGTTGATTAAATATTGTTTTTTTATTTCGGTAATTAAGGTCTGCATATTATTCAGCTTATTTGTGAGACATATCACAAATAACTGCCGCAGAAATGGGGATGTGCAGGAGGCGCCATCAGCCAGGCGTAACAGATAAAAGGCTGCGGTTTTTTTGGGGAAATTATCCAGTTTTGCTGTTTCGTGCATTGAGTTAAGTCGACATATCCTGCATCGTGATACGTAATGTTTCTGAATGCTAAAGGAGTCGGCATGTTGTTTACGTTTTTCCGCTTTTTGTTCCGTCTTATGTACCGCGCTGAGTTGCGCGGGGATATTGCTGCGCTGTACAAAGAGCGGGTGCTGATTACGCCCAACCACATGTCATTTCTCGACGGTGTCCTGCTGGCGGTGTTTTTGCCGATTAAGCCGGTGTTTGCCGTCTACTCTTCCATCAGTGAAAAATGGTATATGCGCTGGCTGAAGTCAGTGATTGATTTTGTGCCGCTCGATCCCTCCAAACCGCTGGCGGTTAAGCATCTGGTACGGATGATTGGTCAGGGGCGTCCGGTGGTGATCTTCCCGGAAGGGCGCATCACGGTGACCAGTTCACTGATGAAAATTTATAGCGGTGCCGGTTTCGTTGCCGCCAAATCACAGGCGACGGTGGTGCCACTGCGAATTGAAGGCGCTGAGTACACGCCATTTGGTCGTCTGGGCGGCGTATTTAAACGCCGTCTGTTTCCGCGCATCACCCTGACGGTGCTGCCTGCCACCACCATTCCAATGCCGGATGCGCCACGTGCGCGCGATCGCCGCATGCTGGCAGGTGAGCATCTGCATCATGTGATGATGGAAGCGCGGATGGCGGTGCGTCCGCGAGAAACGCTGTATGAAGCCTTTCTCAGTGCGCGTACCCGTTATGGCTACTTTAAAAACTGCATCGAAGATATCAACTTTAAACCCGACAGTTACACCGGCCTGTTAAAGAAAGCGCTGGGCGTCGGACGTATCCTCGAACGCTACACCCGTCAGGGCGAGGTCATCGGTCTGATGCTGCCCAATGCTACCGTGACCGCCGCGGCAATTTTTGGTGCGTCGATGCGCGGTCGAGTTCCGGCGATGCTGAATTACACCGCCGGGGTGCAGGGATTAACCAGTGCGCTGAAGGCTGCCGAAGTGAAAACGGTCTTTACCTCACGCCAGTTCCTTGAAAAGGGCAAGTTGACGCACCTGCCGGAGGAAGTCACCGGCGCGAAATGGATTTTCCTTGAAGATCTGAAAGATACCGTCACCTTGCAGGACAAATTATGGATCCTCAGCCGCCTGTTGATGCCGCGCAGTGCAATGGTGCCGCAGCAGCCAGAAGATGCCGCGATGGTACTGTTTACTTCCGGTTCAGAGGGCAATCCGAAAGGCGTGGTGCATTCACATAAAAGCCTGCTGGCTAACGTCGAGCAGATTCGCACCGTGGCGGATTTCACCCCGCGCGACCGCTTTATGGCAGCGCTGCCGCTGTTCCACGCTTTCGGTCTGACGGTCGGCATGTTTACCCCGCTGATGACCGGCGCAGAAGTGTTCCTCTATCCAAGCCCACTGCATTACCGCATCGTGCCGGAACTGGTCTATGACCGTAACTGCACCGTGCTGTTTGGCACCTCGACCTTCCTCGGTAACTACGCGCGTTTCGCGAATCCTTACGACTTTGCCCGGCTGCGCTATGTGGTCGCCGGTGCGGAGAAGCTACAGGAGAATACCCGCCAGGTATGGCAGGAGCGCTTTGGCGTGCGTATTCTCGAAGGTTATGGCGTGACGGAGTGTGCGCCGGTGGTGGCGATTAATGTGCCGATGGCGGCACGCCCACACAGCGTCGGGCGCATTTTACCGGGCATGGATTCGCGGCTGATCTCGGTGCCAGGCATTGAAAATGGTGGCCTGCTGCAACTGCGTGGTCCGAATATTATGAAAGGCTATCTGCGGGTGGAACGTCCTGGCTTCCTTGAAGCACCCCAGGCGGACAACGGTGAAGGGCAGATGGAAGCGGGCTGGTACGACACCGGTGATATTGTCAGTTTTGACGAGCACGGTTTCTGCCAGATTCAGGGGCGAGTAAAACGCTTCGCGAAAATTGCCGGTGAAATGGTCTCGCTGGAAATGGTGGAACAGATAGCGTTGAAAGCCTCTTCAGAGCAGCAACATGCGGCATCGATTAAACCAGATGGTAATCGTGGTGAAGCGCTGGTGCTGTTTACCACCGACAAAGCGCTGACGCGTGACCAGTTGCAGAGTGCGGCACGGGCCCTTGGCAACCCGGAACTGGCAGTACCGCGTGATATTCGCTATATGAAGCAACTGCCGCAGTTGGGTAGCGGTAAACCGGACTTTGTTACCCTGCGTAAAATGGCAGAAGAAGAGGCAAAACCCGCATGAATTCGGCTCTGACGGACGATAAGCCGCTGCTGTCACGCGGTATGATGGCGGTTATCACCGCCCAGTTTTTCTCGGCATTTGGCGATAACGCCCTGTTGTTTGCCACTCTGGCAGTGATTAAAAATCAGCTCTATCCCGACTGGAGCCAGCCGGTATTGCAGATGGTGTTTGTCGCCACCTATATCATTCTGGCACCGTTTGTCGGGCAGGTTGCCGACAGCTTTGCCAAAGGCCGGGTAATGATGTTTGCCAACGCCCTGAAATTGCTCGGTGCGCTGGTGATCTGCTTTGGCTTCAATCCGTTTATCGGTTACAGCCTGGTGGGCGTCGGGGCGGCGGCATACTCTCCGGCAAAATATGGCATTCTCGGCGAAATCACCAGTGGTGAAAAACTGGTGAAGGCGAACGGTTTAATGGAAGCCTCTACGATTGCCGCCATCCTGCTGGGGTCGGTCGCGGGCGGCGTGTTAGCCGACTGGAGTCTGCTGGCGGCGCTGATTGCCTGTGTGCTGGCCTATGGCCTGGCGGTGGCTGCTAACCTGTTGATTCCGAAACTGTCTGTAGCGCGAGCCGGGCAGAGCTGGCATCCTTTCAGTATGTCGCGCAGCTTCTTTAGCGCCTGCAAAGTGCTGTGGCGCAATGGCGAAACCCGCTTTTCACTGTTGGGCACCAGTCTGTTCTGGGGCGCTGGCGTCACGCTGCGTTTCCTGCTGGTGCTGTGGGTGCCGGTGGCGCTGGGCATCACCGATAACAAAACCCCGACGCTGCTGAATGCGATGGTGGCGATTGGTATTGTGATTGGTGCGGCGGCAGCGGCAAAACTGGTGACGTTAAAAACCGTCGGGCGCTGTATGCCTGCGGGGGTACTAATTGGCGTGGCGGTGATCTTTTTCGCCATTCAGCACAGCCTGATGAATGCTTATGCGCTGCTGGTGATTATTGGTGTGCTGGGCGGCTTCTTTGTGGTGCCGCTGAATGCCCTGTTGCAGGAGCGCGGCAAAGCGACGGTCGGCGCCGGTAACGCCATTGCGGTGCAGAATCTCGGTGAGAACAGCGCGATGCTGATGATGTTGGGACTCTATTCGCTGGCGATCAAGCTGGGCGCACCGGCAGTCGCTACTGGCGTCGGCTTTGGCGCACTGTTTGCGCTGGCCATTGCCGTGCTGTGGGGCTGGCAGTTAGCGCAACAAAGGCGTGCCGGCTGACAGTAAAGAAGAGCGGTATGCACCACCACCGGTGCATATCTTAATGGAGCTGTTAAAAAAAGGATGAAGGTATGCTGAAAAAAATCTTAATTTCTGCGCTGTTAACCGTGGTTTCCGTCACCAGTGTGGCTGCTGAAGAGGTTCGTCATGAGGTCGGTGAGTCGATAAAGGTCTGGACCGGGAACGAGGGGGTTAAAGTTATCACTCTGCGTTACGGTAAACTGGCGGAGGACAAAGCATTAGTGCAGATTGTTAATGCCGATCACGCCTGGGACAATAAGATCCAACTGATGGACGTAGAGAAAAAAGGTGAGCGTCGTGACTATAGCGTTAAGGTCGATGGCAAAAAATACGTGGCGCTGGTGATGACCAACTATAACTACGGCGAGCTGTATCTGCCAGGCGAGAATGCCAGCCGTCCGATTGGTTATAATCAGTCACTTTCCGAAGAGGGCAAGCCGCAACACTTTTTGACCGCTTACGAGCAGCAACAGGAAGGTCAGACCGGGCAGTAAGCCACGTTATTTTGTAGAGGGCGGCGTTCTCGCCGCCCGTGCCGAGGGTTAGCACCTCGCATGCCATCAGTACGGGAGCCGAAAACGGCTAATGCTGGTCACTTAAGCATTTCCGGCATACGTTTTTTCGTAGGGGCGGCGTTCTCGCCGCCCACAACATCAAGGTGCCGGATAAGTATAGCGACGGTGAATCGCTTCCAGCTCCTGTACCACTTCTTCCGTCAGCGTCAGGTTAAAACTGTCGATATTAATCTGCAACTGCTCAAGCGTGGTCGCGCCCAGCAGGGTGCTGGCGACAAAAGGTTGCTGACGAACAAAGGCCAGCGCCATCTGCGACGGGTCCAGATTATGCTTGCTGGCTAACGCCACATACTCCGCAATCGCCTGCTGTGACTGCTCGCCACTGTAACGGGTAAAGCGGCTGAACAGCGTATTACGCGCACCCACCGGTTTCGCCCCATTCAGATATTTGCCGCTCAGGGTACCAAACGCCAGGCTGGAATAGGCCAGCAGTTCGACACCTTCATGCTGGCTGATTTCTGCCAGACCGACTTCAAAGCTGCGGTTAAGCAGACTGTAGGGATTTTGAATGGTGACGATACGCGGCAGCTCGTGCTTTTCCGCCAGCTGCAAATAGCGCATCACGCCCCATGCGGTCTCATTGGATACGCCGATATAGCGAATCTTGCCGGCACGCACCTGCTCATTAAGCGCTTCCAGCGTTTCCAGCAGCGTCACCGGTACGCTGGCGTCATTGTATTCATAGTTCAGCTTGCCAAAGTAGTTGGCCGGGCGCTGTGGCCAGTGCAGCTGATACAGATCGAGGTAGTCGGTATTCAAGCGCTTCAGCGAAGCATCCAGCGCTTCGCGAATATTTTTACGATCCAGCGCCTGATTAGGACGGATTGATGCATCGTTCCCGCGTGATGGCCCGGCCACTTTCGACGCCAGCACAATCTTGTCGCGGTTGCCGCGTGATTTTATCCAGCTACCAATATAGCTTTCCGTCAGTCCCTGGGTTTCCGGGCGCGGTGGCACCGGATACATCTCGGCGGTATCGATCAGGTTGATACCGGAACGTAATGCCAAATCCAGTTGAGCGTGGGCGTCGGCTTCGCTATTTTGCTCACCAAACGTCATGGTTCCTAACCCCAGCGTGCTGACTTCCAGTGTGCTATGGGGGATACGGTGATATTGCATTTGCCGGCTTCCTTTTTTCATTTTGGAAAGGGTATAACGGGTTACAGCTTTTTCGACTATAACCGCGGTAGCGGAGAGGGGGAAGTGCGGATTTCGCCGGTAAGGCAGCTGGAGAACCTGCTGCATCACCGATGATGTCGCAGCAGGTAAAATTCTGGAGGATTAACGCTCGATGATAGTGGAAACTTCGTCGCCGTTGATCTGCACTTCATGACCTGACTGATCAACATATTTTACCAGCCCGGTTTCTTTATCAATAACCGGCTTGCCTTCAGTCATAATCATATTGCCGTCTTTAGTCGCCATAACATAATCACTGCTACAACCGCTAAGCAGCAATGCGGCCGCGACTGCGGCTGTACTTAACATCCACTTCATCCCTGTTCTCCCGCTGTTTTTTCTTCAGTTTGTCAGTGTAGTAATAAACTTATTTTCCTGAGACGTTAATCGTAACTTTCTGAATTGTGATATTCCGCACAGCTCGCAACTACAATAAAAAATGGCGAGCCAGCAGCGGCCCGGTAAAGGTTTTTTTCAGGTAAAAGCCGCGCGGCAGGGTCATAATTGGCTGACCATTCTCGCCAATCCCTTCAGTCAATGCTTTGCTGTTGGCGGCTTTCGGCCTGATTTGTAGCACTTCACCGTGACGTGCCGTGATGCGCTCCACCTGACCCAGCACGATCAGATCCATTAACTCTTCCCAGTCACGCTGCAACTGCTCCTCTTCCTCGGCGCTGGGGCTCCACAGCAGCGGCGCGCCCACCCGGCGTTCGGCCAGCGGGATCGCGCGGTCGCCTTCAACCGGAATCCATAACACCCGCGACAGCTTATGACGCACGTGGCTGCTCTGCCAGGTGACGCCGGTGTTGCCGGTCAGTGGCGCGACGCAGACAAAGGTGGTTTCCAGCGGGCGACCATGGCCGTCAATCGGAATGGTTTTCAGTTCAACGCCGATCTCCGCGAAGTCCTGCTCGGGTTTGCTGCCGGCACTGGCACCCAGATGAATCTCCAGCAGAGTGCCGACCCAGCCTTTATCGCGTTTCAGATTTGCCGGAATCGGTAACTGCGCCTGGATCGCCAGTTCACCCAGTGTATAGCCCGCTAATGATTGCGCGCGCGCCAGTAGCGTGGCTTCATCATCAGGGGGAAAAATACGGGGGAAATCAACGGCCATCTCAGTTCCTGTGATAAGGTTAAAAAACATACAGATGTTGCGCAAGTGTATTTTTGCGCCGGGCTTATTGTGCAAAACAATAATAATAGCATGATAACTCATGGTTTTTTACGCGATTGTCGACGGCGGAACGGCGGGGTCGAACGCGGTTTTCCCATGTTGTCATCAACAATGAACAGGATCTTACCCCCGGTTATCCACAGAAAACTGGGATAAGTCGCTTTTTCAGAGAATACTGTTTTGATTTACAGCCTTGACGACCCGCTTTTTTGCGCGAAAAGTGCATTTTGTGCGTAACTTATTGGCATAATCTGTGGATAAAATCTTCACTGTTCGATCTTTCACCAGCTGGCGTTCAATGGCGAATTGGGCTCACTTAATGCCGCTATTTTGCCTGTGGTAAACCTTATCATCAGATTGATTAATATAGGTTAATTCCTAAGATAAAATTTCCTCATTTTCCCCTCGTTAAAAGTTTTACCCGGTTGTGTACCGAGTTCTTCACAAAGCTATCCACAGAAAACGTGAATAAGATCGCCTTTTTCTGCTGGCTTCTGTTTATAACTTTGATGATATCTGTGAGTTATCCCATTGTTATCCGTTGTTCTGCGCCGCAACCAGTGGTTTACCGTCTGTAAGGAGTATGAAACAATCAGAACATCCGAGTTTTAGTTTGAGGTAGTCCGGTGATCGATGATGATGGCTACCGCCCGAATGTTGGTATCGTAATCTGTAACAAGCAGGGACAAGTGTTGTGGGCCAGACGTTATGGACAACACTCCTGGCAGTTTCCTCAGGGAGGGATCAATCCTGGCGAAACTGCGGAACAGGCGATGTACCGCGAACTTTTCGAAGAAGTTGGTTTACACCGGAAAGACGTCCGTATTCTTGCTTCTACCCGTAACTGGTTACGTTATAAGTTGCCAAAACGTTTGGTGCGTTGGGACACAAAGCCGGTTTGTATCGGCCAGAAACAAAAGTGGTTTCTTCTGCAGTTGATGTGTAATGACGCGGATATCAATATGCAAACCAGTAGCACGCCTGAGTTCGATGGCTGGCGCTGGGTGAGTTTTTGGTATCCGGTGCGCCAGGTGGTCTCTTTTAAACGCGACGTTTATCGCCGTGTGATGAAAGAGTTTTCTGGTGTGGTAATGCCGTTGCAGGAGAGTTCTGTGCAGCGCAATGCGCCTGCTTATCGACGGAAAAGAGGTTAAGCCACGCAGATTATGCTCACTCAGTTGCGCGATATTGTTGAGAAAGTGGCGGGTGCACCGCGATTAAGTGAATCTCTTGAGATTCTGGTTAACGAGATTTGCTTTGCGATGGACACTGAGGTCTGCTCGGTTTATCTCGCTGACCATGATCGACGCTGCTATTACCTGATGGCGACGCGCGGGCTAAAAAAGCCGCGCGGGCGCACCGTCGCCCTGGCATTTGATGAAGGTATCGTCGGCTTAGTCGGGCGTCTGGCTGAGCCGATTAACCTCGCCGATGCACAAAAGCATCCCAGCTTTAAATATGTGCCTGCGGTCAAGGAGGAACGTTTTCGCTCCTTCCTCGGCGTGCCGATTATCACGCGGCGTCAGCTGCTCGGCGTGCTGGTGGTTCAGCAGCGTGAGCATCGTCAGTTCGACGAAAGTGAAGAATCCTTCCTCGTTACCCTCGCCACTCAGATGGCCGCCATCCTGTCACAATCGCAGCTTCATCAACTCTTTGGTCAGTTCCGCCAGACGCGTATCAAGGCGTTAGCCGCTGCACCGGGCGTGGCGGTTGCACCGGGATGGGTGGATGTCACGCAGCCGTCACTCGACCAGGTTTCTGCCGCCTCGACGCTGGATACCCATCGCGAACGCGAACGTCTGCTGCTGGCGATGAGCGAAGCGGCGAGCGAATTTCGGCGCTTCAGTAAGCGCTTTACCGCCAGCGCACAGAAAGAGAGCGCGGCGATCTTCGATCTCTACTCGCATCTGTTGACTGACGCGCGGCTGAAAAACGATCTGTTTGCTGAAATTGATCACGGCTCGGTGGCTGAGTGGGCGGTGAAAACCGTGATTGAGAAGTTTGCCGCGCAGTTTGCCAGCTTGCAGGATAACTATCTGCGCGAGCGAGCAGGCGACTTGCGGGTACTGGGGCAACGGCTGCTGTTCCACCTTGACGACAGTCTGCAAGGCACCAATGCCTGGCCGGAGCGCTTTGTGCTGGTGGCTGATGAACTCACCGCCACCACGCTGGCGGAGCTGCCGCCGGATCGCTTAGCGGGCGTGGTGGTGCGCGATGGCGCAGCCAACTCGCACGCCGCGATTCTGGTGCGGGCGATGGGCATCCCGACGGTGATGGGCGCAGATATTCAGCCAGAACAGCTGAATAAGCGCTTATTAATCGTTGACGGTTATCGCGGTGAGTTGTTGATCGACCCTGAACCGGTACTGGTGCAGGAGTACCAGCGCCTGATCAGCGAAGAGAATGAACTTAGCAAGACTGCGGAAGATCTGGTTGAACAGCAGGGCGAATTAAAAAGCGGCGAGCGGGTGCAGGTGATGCTGAATGCCGGTCTCAGCGCCGAACATGAGCAGGCGCTGGGGAGCTGGGTGGATGGCGTCGGTCTCTATCGCACCGAAATCCCGTTTATGCTGCACAGTGGTTTCCCGTCGGAAGAGGAGCAGGTGGCGCAGTATCAGGGCATGCTGCAACTGTTTCTGAATAAGCCGGTGACGCTGCGCACGCTGGATATCGGTGCCGACAAACAGCTGCCGTATATGCCTATCAGCGAAGAGAATCCCTGTCTCGGCTGGCGCGGTATTCGCCTGACGCTCGATCAGCCGGAAATCTTTTTAATCCAGGTGCGCGCGATGCTGCGTGCCAATGTGGCAACCGGTAATCTGAGCATTCTGCTGCCGATGATCACCAGCATTGACGAGATCGATGATGCCAGGCGGCTGATCGAGCGTGCCGGTCGTGAAGTCGAAGAGATGCTGGGATATGAAATCCCGCAACCGCGCATTGGCATTATGATCGAAGTGCCATCAATGCTGTATATGATCCCGCATCTGGCGTCACGGGTTGATTTTGTCTCGGTAGGGACTAACGATCTGACCCAGTATCTGCTGGCGGTTGATCGCAACAACACCCGCGTCGCCAGTCTGTACGACAGTCTGCATCCGGCGATGCTGCATGCGTTGCAGAACATTGCGCGGCAGGCTGAAGTTGCCGGAGTGGAACTCTGTTTGTGCGGTGAAATGGCCGGTGACCCGATGTGCGTGGTACTGCTAATCGGGCTGGGTTATCACCATCTCAGCATGAACGGTCGCAATGTGGCGCGCGTCAAATATTTGCTGCGGCATATCGATCGTGAAGAGGCGGAAAAGCTGGCCGCAGAGAGTCTGCTGGCGCAGACCGCCGCAGAGGTACGCCAGCGGGTATCCGCATTTATGGAACAGCGTGGATTAGGTGGCTTAATTCGCGGTGGCCGCTAACGGCGGTTGTATTAAATTACAGTTATCGGGCCCGCTTCAATTTGGGGCTGTGCTATGATTCGCAGCCTCAAATCAGCGTCAACCCGCCATTCAGGGCAGAAAATTTTTATGGTGAAAAATGAATAACGGCTACCTGGCTTTCCCTCAATTCGATCCGGTGATTTTCTCAATCGGGCCGGTTTCCCTTCACTGGTACGGTCTGATGTACCTGGTCGGTTTTGTTTTTGCTATGTGGCTGGCGGTACGCCGTGCCAACAAACCTGGCAGCGGCTGGAAAAAAGAGGAAGTTGAAAACCTGCTGTATGCGGGTTTCCTCGGCGTGTTCCTCGGCGGACGCATCGGCTATGTGTTGTTCTACAATATGCCGCTGTTCCTCGATAACCCGTTGTATCTGTTCAAAGTCTGGGATGGCGGTATGTCATTCCACGGCGGCCTGATTGGCGTGATCTGTGTAATGATCTGGTTTGCCCGTCGCACCAAACGTAATTTCTTCCAGGTGGCTGATTTTATCGCCCCGTTGATTCCATTTGGTCTCGGTGCCGGTCGTCTCGGCAACTTTATTAATGGCGAACTGTGGGGCCGTGTGGCACCGGATCTGCCCTGGGCGATGCTGTTCCCTGGCTCTCGTGGTGAAGATGTTGCGCTGGTGGCCAGCCATCCTGAATGGCAGTCACTGCTGGCAACCTACGGTGTGCTGCCGCGCCACCCCTCGCAGGTGTATGAACTGCTGCTGGAAGGGGTTGTGCTGTTTATCATTCTTAACCTGTTTATTCGTAAATCACGCCCGATGGGCGCGGTATCAGGTCTGTTCCTGATCGGCTATGGCGCATTCCGTAGTTTTATCGAGTTCTTCCGCCAGCCGGATGCGCAGCTTGGCCTGTTTGATAACGTAATCAGCATGGGGCAGATTTTGTCGATTCCGATGGTTCTGGCCGGTGTGATTATGATGATTTGGGCGTACCGTCGTCGCCCGCAGCAACAAATTTCGTGAGGAAAAATGAAACAGTATCTGGATTTAATGCAGAAAGTGCTCGCTGAGGGCACACCGAAAAACGATCGCACCGGGACCGGCACGCTGTCGATTTTTGGTCATCAGATGCGTTTCAACCTGCAAGCAGGCTTTCCGCTGGTCACCACCAAGCGTTGCCATTTACGCTCGATTATTCATGAGCTGTTATGGTTTTTGCAGGGGGATACCAATACCGCTTATCTGAAAGAGAACAACGTATCGATTTGGGATGAGTGGGCGGATGAAAACGGTGATTTAGGGCCGGTTTACGGTAAGCAGTGGCGCAGCTGGGGCGCGGCTGATGGTCGCCAGATTGACCAGATCAGCAAAGTGCTGGAACAGCTGAAGCAGGACCCGGATTCACGCAGGATTATTGTTTCTTCGTGGAATGTCGGTGAGCTGGATCAGATGGCACTGGCACCTTGCCATGCCTTCTTTCAGTTCTATGTGGCGGACGGGAAGCTTTCTTGTCAGCTTTACCAGCGCTCCTGCGACGTGTTCCTTGGCCTGCCCTTTAATATCGCCAGTTATGCGCTGCTGGTGCATATGATGGCGCAGCAGTGCGATCTGGAAGTGGGTGATTTTGTCTGGACCGGTGGCGATACCCATCTGTACAGCAACCATCTGGAGCAGACTAACCTGCAACTGACGCGCGAACCGCGTCCGATGCCAAAACTGGTGATCAAGCGCAAACCTGCGTCGATTTTTGATTACCGTTTCGAAGACTTCGAGATTGAAGGTTACGATCCCCATCCGCCAATTAAAGCGCCCGTCGCGATTTAATCTGGCCGCCTGCGGTGGTCGCTCTGCTGACCACCGCAGCTTATTTTTCTCCTTATTGCCCCGTAAAATCCTGAAGGCTGCACGCAAAAAACTGCCGTTCACTGCAACGCTTAGCGGTTTATTGCGAGACAGGCCGATCACTGCATCTCTGACCCTCGCCAGCTGTTTACTCCTCCGCCATAGTAGCCGCCATGAAAACTCAACATGTGCAGGGATACACTTTGCCTGAACTGCTGATTGTGCTGGTGATTGTCGGCGTGCTGGGTGCCAGCGCTTTTTCTGGCTGGCTGCGCTGGCAACAGCAGCAGCGGCTGGCTGAGACCGCCCAGCAGATTCAGCACTTTCTCCATCAGCTACGCGCCTGGGCGAACTGGCACAACGCCGATCAGGTGCTGTGGCTCAAACCTGGCGCACGCTGGTGTCTGGGGAGTGGGGTGATGCCAGCTGACGACTGCCAGCCGGGTCGGCGTAATCAACTGATTGCGCCACATGACGATGTCCGGGTAGTGAATATCACCCAGGATATGGGGTTTTACGGCAGACGCAATGTGGCGCGGGCAGGCAATATCGAATTCGCCAATGCTGCCGGCCAGTGGCGAGTGATTGTCTCTTCCCGCGCACGTATTCGCCTCTGCAAGCCGGAAGAGCAGGAGAACTGCCAGTGAAAAACGCCGGGTTTAGTCTGACGGAAATGCTGATCGCGATGGCGATCTGCGGCGTATTAATGCTGGGCGCAGTGCGGCTATTGCCGCAGTTACAGGGACAGAATTTGCAGTTGCTGGCGCAGCTACGTCTGGAGGAGGAGTTACAGCAGATGATGATGACGCTGGAGAAAGCGGTGCGACGCGCCGGTTACTGCAACGGACAGTGCAGCGGAGACGGCCTGCAAATTGCCGCCAACGGGCAGTGTTTACTGATCAAATGGGATGAAAACAGCAACGGGCGCTGGGAAGAGAGCACCCATGCTGAAAGCGAATTTTATGGCTATCGCTGGCGTAACGACAGTATCGAGATGCAGCGTGGCGTGACCAGCTGTGACAGCAGCGGCTGGGAACGCCTTAACGATCCACGCCTGGTGACCGTCAGCCAGTTTCAGGCACTGCGTGATAACCGCACTATCAAGTTGAAACTAAGCGGCTATGCCCAGGCTTTTCCTGCGCATAGCGTGGCGCTGGAGCAGTGGGTAAACGGAATCAATTTATGAGTCAGCAACAAGGAAGCGGGGCGATAACCATGGTGGTGATGATCTTACTGTTAGGGACGGCATTATTAAATGCCACGCGACAGCAGCTCTCGGCGTCACTGTCGCTGGTGGCCGACGAACGCCAGCATATTATTGAATTTTATGCCGCGCAGGCGGCGCTGGCGTGGGGAAGTCAGCTGTCATGGCCAGCCAGCGCGGGCTGGCACTGCCAGAGTGAATTACAGCAACAGTGGCGCGCCTGTATCAACCGCATTAATCCGCAGCGCGGGCTGCTGCGCGGCGAACAGCTGACCAGCGCCCATCAAGCGATTGTGCACTGGCATTGGGTGGAAGACCTGCCTGCTGATGGGCAGCGCGTGCGGCTTTTAGCCCACGGCTGGATTGATTTCTGCCCGCTAAGCAATGCGTCAGGTTGCGAACCCGATGCGTCCTGAGCGGCAGCGCGGGTTTAGTCTGGCAGAAGTGCTGTTCGCCCTGTTGCTGTTTAGTCTCAGTTTAACCGCCTTGTTACAGTATCAGCGGGTGCTGACACAAGGGTTCGCCCTGCAATGGCAACAGCGTCAGGCATGGCGTTTTGCCGCTCAGCGCATTGAAGGGCAGGCGGTTGAGGGCTGGCAGACCGGGCTTCAACAGCAGAGCGGGCCAGCGGGTTGTCTGTTACTGACGGCAGAGGCGCGCGGACCGTTGGGACGCGAAGCCCGGCTGACCACGCTAGGTTGTGAGCCATGACGGCGTAATAATTGCAGAATCGAGCGCTTAAATTGCGCGTTGCTGCGTTTGCATCAGGCTATATACGGGTTACAGTGTCGGCGCGGCCGCTGCGCATCAGCAAGATTGAACAGGAGCAACAATGTTTACGGTGTACCACTCTAACCAGCTAGATTTACTGAAATCACTGGCGGCTTTTCATATTGAGAATCAACCGTTACGCGATCCTTTTCAGTCTGAAGTGGTGCTGGTGCAGAGTCCGGGCATGGCGCAATGGTTGCAAATGTCGCTGGCCGAACAGTTTGGCATTGCCGCGAATATCGAATTCCCGCTGCCCGCCAGCTTTATCTGGGATATGTTTGTGCGCGTATTGCCGGATATCCCGAAAGAGAGCGCCTTTAATAAAGCCAGTATGAGCTGGAAACTGATGACGCTGTTACCGGACATGCTGACACGTCCGGAGTTTACCGCGCTCAGCCACTACCTCACTGATGACGACGATAAGCGTAAGCTGTTTCAGCTGGCGGCCAGGGTCGCCGATCTGTTTGACCAATATCTGGTGTATCGCTCCGACTGGTTGAACCGCTGGGAAAAAGGCGAGCGGGTAGACGGCATTGGCGATGCACAGCTATGGCAGGCCCCCCTGTGGGCGGCGCTGGTCGAATACACCCGCCAGCTGGGTCATCCGGAATGGCATCGTGCCAACCTTTATTCGCGTTTTATCACTACGCTGGACAATGCCAGCGAGCGTCCGGCTGGCTTACCCGACCGGGTATTTATCTGCGGCATTTCCGCACTGCCACCGGTTTATCTGCAAGCCTTGCAGGCGCTGGGTAAACATATTGATATCCATCTGCTGTTCACCAATCCCTGCCGCCAGTACTGGGGTGATATTCAGGATTACGCCTTTCTGGCGAAGCTGCAAAGCCGTCGCCGTCGCCATTTCCGGCAGCAGCATGAAAGCACGCTGTTTCGCGACCCGGATAACGCCGCCTCACTGTTTGACGCTGCGGGTGAGCAGCAGCTGAGTAATCCATTGCTGGCTTCCTGGGGGAAACTCGGGCGTGACAATCTGTTTTTGCTGGCGCAAATGGAGTCGCGTGAAATTGATGCCTTTGTGGATATCGTGCCCGACAGCCTGCTGCACAGCATGCAATACGACTTGCTGGAGCTGGAAGACAATGCGGTGATTGGCTTGACCGCCGATGAGCTGGCCAGCAGCGTACAGAAGCGGCTGCTGGCGCCGGATGACCGCTCAATTGCGCTGCATGTCTGTCACAGCCCGCAGCGGGAAGTTGAAGTGTTGCAGGATCGATTATTGGCGATGATGGCCGATGATCCCGAACTCTCGCCGCGCGATATTATCGTGATGGTGGCCGATATCGATGCCTACACGCCGTTTATCCAGGCGGTATTTGGCAATGCGCCAGCGGATCGCTATCTGCCTTTTGCGATTTCTGACCGCCGTGCCAGCCAGGCGCATCCGGCACTACAGGCGTTTCTTAGCTTGCTCAGTTTGCCGGACAGCCGTTTTGCCAGTGAAGAAGTACTGGCATTGCTGGAAGTGCCGGCGCTGGCGGCGCGCTTTAATATTGATGAACCTGGTTTACGCCGTTTGCGGCAGTGGGTCGGCGAATCCGGTATTCGCTGGGGGCTGGACGACGATAACGTGCGTGAACTGTCGCTCCCGGCCACGGGCCAGCATACCTGGCGTTTCGGTATTACCCGCATGCTGCTGGGTTATGCGATGGAGAGTGAATCTGGCGACTGGCAGGGGATTTTACCCTATGACGAATCCAGCGGCCTGATAGCCGAACTGGCGGGGAATCTCGCCGAGTTACTGATGCAGCTTAACCAGTGGCGACACCTTTTATCACAGCCGCGCGCGCTGGAACACTGGCTGCCGCTATGTCGCGAGCTGCTAAACGACTTTTTTGTTGCCGATGCCCTGACCGAAGCGGTGCTGGTACTGATTGAAGAGCAGTGGCAGCAGGCGATTAGCTATGGTATTCAGGCGCAGTATCAGCAGGTGGTGCCGCTGACGCTGCTGCGCGATGATTTATCCTCGCGGCTCGATCAGCAACGCATCAGCCAGCGTTTCCTCGCCGGGCCGGTCAACTTCTGTACCCTGATGCCAATGCGTTCCATCCCGTTTAAAGTGGTCTGTCTGCTGGGCATGAATGACGGTGTTTATCCGCGCACGTTGCCTCCGCTGGGCTTTGATTTGATGAGCCAAAAGCCGCAAAAGGGCGACCGTAGCCGTCGTGATGACGATCGCTACCTGTTCCTGGAAGCGTTACTCTCGGCACAAAAGCAGCTTTACATTAGCTATATTGGCCGCTCAATTCAGGATAATACGGAACGTTATCCGTCGGTGCTGGTCAGTGAATTAGTGGATTACATTGCGCAAAGTTTTTGCCTGCCAGGTGATGAAGCGCTGGATGTGGACAACAGCGCCCGGCGCGTGCTGGCGCATCTGCATCATCTGCACAGCCGGATGCCGTTTGCCGCGGAAAATTTCAGTGCAGATGCTGAGTTTCGCAGTTTTGCCGCTGAATGGCTGCCTGCTGCTGCCGCACGCGGTGAGCCGCATCCGCCGTTTATGCAGCCGCTGGAATTACTCCCGCTGAGCGAGCTGAATTTCGAGCAACTGGTGCGCTTCTGGCGTCATCCGGTTCGCGCTTTCTTCAGTATGCGCCTTGGCGTGGGTTTTACCCTTGATGAGACCGAGTTGCCGGATGCCGAGCCTTTTGAGCTGGACAGCCTCGGGCGTTACCAGATTAACGCTCAGTTACTGAATGCGTTAATCGACGGCAAAGATACCGCGAAGCTGTTTGCTTATCACCGTGCGGCTGGCGACCTGCCGTATGGTGCCTTTGGTGAGCTGTTCTGGCAGGGGCAGTACGACGAAATGGCATTGCTGGCTGAACAGGTGCGTGAGCAGCGTGGCAGCGGTGAGAGCTGGGAAATTAATCTGCAAATCGGTGAGATACTGCTTAGTGGCTGGCTGCCGCAGGTTCAGGAAGATGGCTTGCTGCGCTGGCGTCCGGGAGTCCTGAATTTTAACGACGGGCTGGCATTGTGGCTGGAGCACCTGGTCTATTGCATGATGGGCGGCACCGGTCGCAGCCGAATGTACGGGCGCAAAGAGAGCCAGTGGGCGTTCGATGCCCTTGACCCGGATGCGGCAGCGGAATGGCTGGCGCGTTTTGTCGAAGGTTATCGTCAGGGGATGTCGGTTCCGCTGCTGCTGCTGGCAAAAACCGGCGGAGCCTGGTTGACCGCCAGTTATGACGAGAAGAGTGACAGTTTACTGCTGGATGACGCCAGCCAGGCGAAAGCGCGCGTCAAGCTGTTGCAGGCGTGGCAGGGTAATTATCAGCTGGAAGGCGAGGGCAGCGACCCTTACTTACAGCGTCTGTTCCGCACGCTGGACGAGGATCGAGTCAGGCAGATCTGTTATCAGGCTGAGCAATGGCTGTTGCCATTGTTACGCCATAACCGGTGCTGAACGGTAAACAGTGCGGACATCAGGCTTAGCATGCTGTAGTGTTACTTTATAACGATTATCAGGACTTCATTCGCGGCGTTCACATCGGACGTGGATAAAATTTGAGTAAGCATCTGCGCTGGCAGGTGCCATTGTTGAGGGGTTTGAATGCGTAAGCACGTTGTCTGGATTACAAGTCTGTTTATTTGCTTTACCTTCTGGAGTCATTTTTCGCAGGCGGCGGACGGCTGGCAGCCGATGGCTGAAACTATCCGTAAAAGCGAAAAAGATCCGCGTCAGTACCAGGCAATTAAACTGGATAATGGCATGACGGTGCTGCTGGTATCGGACAAACTGGCACCCAAATCACTGACCTCAGTGGCGTTACCGATTGGGTCGCTGGACGATCCGGACCATCAGCTCGGGCTGGCGCACTACCTCGAACATATGGTGCTGATGGGTTCTGAACGCTATCCACAGCCTGATAACCTGGCTGAATTCCTTAAAAAGCATGGCGGCAGCCACAATGCCAGCACCGCGTCCTATCGCACCGCGTTTTACCTGGAAGTGGAAAACGATGCGCTACAGCCGGCCGCAGACCGTCTGGCGGATGCGATTGCCGAGCCGCTGCTGGACCCGGTAAATGCCGATCGCGAGCGTAACGCGGTTAACGCCGAGCTGACCATGGCGCGTTCACGTGACGGGCTACGGATGGCGCAGGTTGGAGCGGAAACCCTCAATCCGCAGCACCCGAGCGCCCGCTTCTCGGGGGGGAATCTGGAAACCCTGCGCGACAAACCTGACAGCAAACTGCATCAGGCGCTGACCGATTTCTACCAGCGTTACTACTCTGCCAACCTGATGAAAGCGGTGATTTACAGCAATAAATCCCTGCCGGAAATGGCGAAAATTGCCACTGAAACTTTTGGGCGCATCCCTGATCGCCAGGCTAAAGTGCCGGATATCACCGTGCCGGTGGTGACCGAAAAGCAGAAAGGTATCGTGATTCATTACGTGCCAGCGCAGCCGCGTAAGCAGCTTAAAATCGAATTCCGTATCGATAACAACAGCGATAAATTCCGCAGTAAAACCGATACCTTAATCGGTTATCTGATTGGCAATCGCAGTAAAAATACCCTGTCAGACTGGCTGCAGAAAAATGGCCTGGCAGATTCCATCAATGCCGGTGCTGATTCGGTGATTGACCGTAATGGCGGCCTGTTTGCTATCTCGATCTCGCTGACTGATAAAGGCCTGGCGAATCGCGATGAAGTGGTGGCGGCGGTATTCAGCTACCTCAATATGTTACGCAATGACGGGATTGATAAACGCTACTTCGATGAAGTGTCGCATGTACTGGATCTCGATTTCCGTTACCCGTCGATCACCCGCGATATGGACTATATCGAATGGCTGGTCGATACCATGCTGCGCGTGCCGGTAGAGCATACGCTGGATGCACCTTATATCGCCGATCAATATGATCCGCAGGCGATTAAAAACCGTCTGGAAGGAATGACGCCGGAAAATGCGCGGATCTGGTATATCAGCCCGAAAGAGCCGCACAACAAAACCGCGTACTTTGTCGATGCGCCTTATCAGGTTGATAAAATTACCCCGCAGCGTTTTGCCGACTGGCAAAAACGTGGCGCGGCTATCGAGCTGTCGATGCCGGTGCTGAATCCGTATATTCCGGATGATTTCACGCTGATTCCGTCTGACAACAAGACCTATACTCATCCGCAGAAGTTGCTGAGCGAGCCGGGACTGCGCGTATTCTATATGCCGAGCCAATACTATGCCGACGAACCGAAGGCCAATATTACGCTGGCGTTGCGCAATAAAGAGTCGATGAACAGCGCACGTAATCAGGTTCTGTTTGCGCTGAATGATTATCTCGCCGGTGTGGCGCTGGACGAGCTGAGTTCACAGGCCTCAGTGGGTGGTATCAGTTTCTCCACCAGCGAAAATGATGGCGTGATATTTAACGCCAGTGGTTTTACCCAGCGTTTACCGAAACTGATGACCACTATGCTGGAAGGCTACAGCAGTTTTATCCCAACCGACGATCAACTGGAGCAGGCGAAGTCATGGTATGCCGAGCGCCTCGATGCGGCAGATAAAGGTAAAGCTTTTGAGCAGGCGATTCAGCCGGTGCAGATGCTGTCGCAACTGCCTTACACCGAGCGCAGCGAACGCCGTGAGCTGCTGAAATCAATCAGCGTCAAAGAGTTGCTCGACTATCGCAAACAGCTGCTGGAAAATGCCACGCCGGAAATGCTGGTGGTTGGCAATATGACGCCAGATGTTGTTACTTCACTGGCGCGTGATATCCGCAGCCAGCTGAAATGCAGCGGTGAAAGCCGCTGGCAGAGCGAGTATGTTGCCATCGATAAGCAGACGCTGGCCAATATTGAAAAAGTGGGCAGTAGCAGCGACTCGGCACTGGCGGCGGTCTATATTCCGCTGGGTTATGCGGAATATCAGAGTGCAGCCAACAGCGCGATGCTGAGCCAGATCGTCCAGCCGTGGTTCTATAATCAGCTACGCACCGAAGAGCAACTCGGCTATGCGGTATTTGCCTTCCAGATGCCGGTTGGGCGTCAGTGGGGCATCGGCTTCCTGCTGCAAAGCAACAGCAAACAACCGGCTTATCTGTTACAGCGTTATCAGGCGTTCTATCCGACCGCTGAAAAACGTCTGCGTGCGATGAGCAAAGAGGATTTTGCCCAGTATCAGCTGGCGATGATCAACGAGCTGAAACAGCGCCCGCAAACGCTGGATGAAGAAGCTGGCCGCTTTACCAAAGATTTCAGTCGGGAAAACGACGACTTTAATACCCGTGATAAAGTGATCGAACAGATCAAACTGCTGACGCCTGAGAGCCTGGCAGACTTTTTCCATAAAGCCGTGATGCAGCAGCAGGGTATGGTTCTGATGTCGCAGATCTCCGGTGCGCAGCATGGTAAAGCGGAATATGCGCAAGCCAAAGGTTTCACAACCTGGCAAAATGTCTCCAGTTTGCAACAAACTCTGCCGGTAAAAAGTGAGAAAAAATGAGTGACCCGATTCCGCAGCGGCTCGATCCGCTAACCCTGCCACTGACTGGCGAACGGCTGATTGAAGCTTCTGCGGGAACCGGTAAAACCTTTACCATTGGTCTGCTCTATCTGCGGCTATTGCTGGGATTAGGGCAGAGCGCGGCGTATCCGCGCCCGCTGTCGGTGGAAGAGATTCTGGTGGTGACCTTTACCGAAGCCGCTACCGCCGAACTGCGTGGCCGTATCCGCCAGAACATTCATGAATTGCGTATTGCGTGCGTGCGGGGGGGGAGTCAGAACCCGATGCTGACGCAGCTGCTTAGCCAGATTGACGATCTGCCGCAGGCCGCCTCAATGTTGCTGGCTGCCGAGCGGCAAATGGATGAAGCGGCAATCTTTACCATTCACGGTTTCTGCCAGCGCATGCTTAATCTCAATGCGTTTGAGTCCGGGATGCTGTTTGAACAGCAACTGATCGAAGATGAACATGCGCTGCGCAAGCAGGCGACGGCTGATTTCTGGCGACGCCACTGCTATCCGCTGCCGCTGGCGATTGCGCAGGTGGTTGCTGAGCAGTGGAGTGGGCCGGAGGCATTGCTGTCCACGCTCTCTCCCTGGCTTCAGGGCGAGTCTCCGACGCTGAAATATCCGCCTGCGGCGGATGAAACCTTGCCTGAGCGTCATCAGAAACTGATTGCCCGCATCGAACAGTTGAAAGCGCAATGGCTGGCGGCAGCGGGTGAACTGCATGCAATCATCAGCGATTCCGGGGTGGATAAACGGAGTTACAGCAGTAAGCATCTGCCGAACTGGCTGGAAAAAATTGGTCAGTGGGCGCAGGAAGAGACGCAGACCTACAGCGTGCCAAAAGATCTTGAGCGATTTGCCCAGAGCACGCTGGAGGAGAAAACCAAAAAAGGCGTGGCGCCGCGTCACAGTCTGTTTGAGGCGATAGCGCTGTTTCTGGCCGAACCGCTGTCGCTGCGCGATCTGGTGATCGCCCGCGCACTGCATGAGATTCGCTTTGCCACCCGGAAAGAGAAACGGCTGCGCGCGCAGCTTGGCTTTGATGACCTGCTCAGCCGCTTTGATGAGGCGTTACAGCAGCCTGCTGGCCCGTTGCTGGCGCAGGCGATTCGTGGCCGTTATCCGGTGGCATTGATTGATGAATTCCAGGATACCGACCCGCAGCAGTACCGGATTTTCCGTACCCTGTATGTTGGCCAGCCGGAAAGTGCGCTGTTGCTGATTGGCGACCCGAAACAGGCGATCTACGCCTTTCGTGGCGCGGATATCTTTACCTATATGAAAGCGCGAGCTGAAGTGAGCGCGCACTATACGCTGGATACTAACTGGCGTTCATCACCGCCGATGGTCGACAGCGTCAACCAGCTGTTTAGCCGTCTTGATAACCCGTTTCTGTTTCAGGAAATCCCGTTTCTGCCGGTACAGGCGGCAGCTGCGAATAGCGAGCTGCGTTTTACGCTTGATGGCGCAGAACAACCGGCGCTGCGCTTCTGGCTACAGCCAGGCAGCGGCGTTGGCGTCAGTGAATATCAGCAATTTATGGCGCGCCAGTGTGCCGCTGAGATTCGCCACTGGCTGGCGTCCGGTCAGCAGCAAAAAGCGCTGATTGGCAAAGGCGACAAGATGCGTCCGGTGCAGGCCTCTGATATCACTATTCTGGTGCGCAGCTATGGCGAAGCGGCCGTGATGCGTGAGGCACTGAACGCGCTGAATATCCCTTCGGTCTATCTCTCCAACCGCGATAGCGTGTTTACCACGCCGGAAGCGCGTGAGCTGTTGTGGCTGCTACAGGCGGTGCTGGCACCGGAGCAGGAGCGTGCGCTGCGCAGTGCTCTGGCGACCAGCATCATGGGGCTGGACGCGCCGACGCTGGATGGCCTGAGTCAGAATGAGCGTGCATGGAACCAGTTGGTGGATGAGTTTGATGGCTATCGTCAGCTGTGGCTGAAGCGTGGCGTACTGCCGATGCTGCGCGAGCTGATGGTAAAGCGTCATATTGCCGAGAATCTGCTGGTATCGGAGAGTGGCGAACGTCGGCTGACCGATTTGCTGCATCTCGGCGAACTGTTGCAGGAAGCGGCCTCGCAGCTCGACAGTGAACATGCACTGGTGCGTTGGTTATCGCAGCAGATCGCGCAACCGAACAGTCAGGCAGCGAATCAGCAGTTACGCCTCGAAAGTGACCGCCACCTGGTACAGATTGTCACCATTCATAAATCCAAAGGATTGCAGTACTCGCTGGTGTGGCTGCCGTTTGTCGCCAATTTCCGCGAAGCGGAGCAGGGAATTTATCACGATCGTCAGACCTTCCAGGCGCTGCTGGATTTACAGGGTGACGAAGAGAGTCAGCAACTGGCGGAACAGGAGCGTCTGGCGGAGGATTTACGTCTGTTATACGTGGCGCTGACGCGTTCGGTGTGGCATTGCAGCATCGGAATTGCGCCGCTGGTAAAGGGAAATCGCAAGAAAGAGGGCACCAGCGATCTGCATAAAAGCGCACTCGGCTTTTTGCTGCAACGCGGTGAGGAAGCCGACAGCGAGCAGTTGCTGGCGATCCTGCAACAGGCTACCGGCCAGGCCATTGCGCTGACCACGGAAACCGTCAGCGATGAGTCGCCGTGGCTGCCTGAAACGCCGGATACTCAGCAGCTCAGCAGTCAGGTGATCACCCGCTCGCTGCGTGATGAGTGGCGCGTCACCAGCTATTCGGGTCTGCAACAGCATGGCCCGGCGATGACGCTGGATCTGCTGCCGCGCTTCGATGTTGATGCCGCAGGCGAGGCGGGCGAAGTCAGTGAGCCAACACTGACTCCGCACAGCTTCCCGCGCGGCGCTTCACCAGGGACATTTCTGCACGGGCTGTTTGAGAATATCGATTTTACTCAGCCGATTGAAACCGAGTGGTTGCAGCAGCAGTTGCAGCAGGCGGGTTACGCTGAGATCTGGCTGCCGGTGCTGGAACAGTGGATGGCGCGCATTCTGGCGACACCACTGGAAGACAATGGCGTCAGTCTTAATCAGCTCACGCCGCAACAGAAGCAGGTCGAGTTGCAGTTTTATCTGCCGATTAACGCCATGCTGACCGCGCCTGCGCTGGATCAACTGATACGCCAGCATGATCCGCTGTCGGCACAGGCACCGCCGCTGGCCTTCCATCAAGTGCGCGGCATGCTGAAAGGATTTATCGACCTGGTATTCTGCTGGCAGGGCAAATACTATCTGCTGGATTACAAATCTAACTGGCTGGGTGAGGAGAGCGCTGCCTATACCCCGCAGGCGATGGAGCAGGCGATGATTTCCCATCGCTACGATTTGCAATACCAGCTGTATACTCTGGCGCTGCATCGCTATCTGCGTCATCGGCTGGCTGATTATGATTATCAGCGCCACTTTGGCGGCGTGCTGTACCTTTTTCTACGCGGTGTCGATGGCAGTGCCAGTGATAACGGCGTATTCCGTACCCGCCCGTCGGCGGAGTTTATCGCGGCACTGGATGGCTTGTTTGCCGGAACCACGCAGGAGGCGGCATGTCAGGATTAACCGAACTGCTGCGTCAGGCCAGTGAAAAGCGCCTGCTGCGGGCGCTGGATGTGCAGTTTGCCCAGATGGTGGCAGATGAATCACAACCGGCGCTGATGCTCGCTGCCGCCTGGCTCAGT
The DNA here is from genome assembly GCF_001267535.1 of Winslowiella iniecta. Lineage (GTDB taxonomy): Bacteria > Pseudomonadota > Gammaproteobacteria > Enterobacterales > Enterobacteriaceae > Erwinia > Erwinia iniecta. The sequence goes on from NZ_JRXE01000014.1 coordinate 123,439, forward strand.
GCCGAGGCGGGAGAAGGGCATGTTTGTCTGCCGCTGTCGCAACTGACGCCCGCTACGCTGTTTGGCGGGCGGCATCCTGAACTGGCTGAGGCTATCTGGCAGGCCGCAGGCGCACCGCAAGAGTGGTCATCATTGTTACTGGAGAGTGAAGCGGTGAGTGATGGCTCACTTGCCACACCGCTGGTATTACATCAGCAGCGACTGTATCTCAACCGGATGTGGCAGGGCGAAGGCAAGGTGGCGGAGTTTATTGCCGCCGATCCGGCGATTGAACCTCCGGATACCAGCCTGTTACGTGAAATACTGGATCAGCTATTTGGCGAGCAGCCGGATGACTGGCAAAAAATCGCCGCGGCAGTGGCGATTACCCGTAAGATTTCGGTGATTTCGGGTGGCCCCGGCACCGGTAAAACCACGACGGTGGCAAAACTGCTGGCGGCGTTGATCCGTCTGACGCCGGGTGCATTAAGGATTCAGTTAGCGGCGCCTACCGGTAAAGCGGCGGCCAGGTTGACGGAATCACTGGGCAAGGCGCTGGATGGCCTGCAACTGAGCAGTGATGATAAGCAGAAGTTCCCCGCTGAGGCGACGACTTTACACCGCTTGCTGGGCGCACAGCCCAACAGCCAGCGTATGCGCTATCACGCCGGTAACCCCCTGCATCTTGATGTGCTGGTGGTGGATGAGGCGTCGATGGTCGATCTGCCGATGATGGCTAATCTGATTGCCGCGCTGCCAAAACCGGCGCGGGTGATCTTCCTTGGCGACCGCGATCAGCTGGCGTCGGTCGAGGCGGGTGCGGTACTCGGCGATATCTGTCGTTGTGCCGAAGCCGGATACAGCGTTGCGCGCGCCCGGCAGTTGACGCAACTGACCGGTTGCCCGCTGGAAGGTAACGACGACGAAACGGTTTCGCCTGTGCGTGACAATATCTGCCTGCTGCGTAAGAGCTATCGCTTTGACGCCAGCTCCGGTATCGGCCAGCTGGCGCTGGCGGTTAACGCCGGTGATCTGTCCGCAGCGGAATCTGTTTTTAACGCAGGATTTAGCGATATCGAACGCTATCCACTGGCGACCCCCGATGAGTACCAGCAGTTGCTGAATGACTGTGTGGCAGGCTATCGGCCCTATCTGCAACTGGTGGCACAACAGGCCGCACCACAGCAGGTTATGAAGGCTTTTTCCCGCTATCAGCTGCTGTGTGCGCTGCGTGAGGGGCCCTTTGGTGTGGTGGGCTTGAATGAGCGTATCGAGCTGGCTCTGCATCAGAAAGGGCTGATTCAGCGGCCGCCAGCCGCCAGCGGTAAATGGTATGCCGGGCGACCGGTGATGATTGCCCGCAACGATCGTGCATTGGGGCTGTTTAACGGCGATATCGGCATCGCCATGCGCGATGATGAGAACGAGTTAAAAGTCTTTTTCCCGCTGCCGGATGGCACGATTAAAGCGGTGCAGCCGAGCCGTTTGCCGCCGCACGATACCGCTTTTGCCATGACGGTGCATAAATCTCAGGGGTCGGAGTTTGAACATACCGCGCTGGTGTTACCGAATCATTTTCTGCCGGTGCTGACACGGGAACTGGTGTATACCGCCATCACTCGTGCGCGCGACCGTTTGACGTTGTATGCCGATAAAAGCGTCTGGGGGAAGGCGGTGAGAGCGCGTACGCAGCGGCGCAGCGGCTTGCAGCAGCGACTTAGCGGGATGTAGGTGAACCGTTTTCGGCAGGGGCGGCGCAAACGCCGCCCTACGAAACATTACGCTGAAGGCTAGCGCAAATCTGCCATCAGCACCTTTGAACGGCGCTGATAGTTATACATCTGCTTCTTACTTTCCGGCAGCACTTCGATATCCACTGGCGTAAAACCTCGCTCCTGGAACCAGTGAATACTGCGGGTGGTCAGCACAAACAGTTTTTTCAGCCCAATCTGACGCGCCTGTAACGCCACACGCTGTAATAAAGCTTCGCCGCGTGAAGAACTGCGATAGTCGGGGTGAACCGCGACGCAGGCCATTTCGCCAATCTGCTCTTCCGGGAACGGATAGAGCGCGGCACAGGCAATAGTCAGATTATCGCGCTCAATAATGGTGAACTTATCGATCTCCATTTCCAGTTGCTCGC
>NZ_JRXE01000014.1:125616-128084 GCF_001267535.1 Winslowiella iniecta
AGCCCCGTCTTCCTGATAGCTGATTAAGTGGCTGCGACGCACGCCGCTGCGGCAGGCTTTTACCGCACCACGCAGAAAACGCACGGTACCGGAGAGGTAATCGCCGTGGACTTCCTGCGCTTCAATTCGCTGTTGAGCATCATTCGGGAACAGTTCAGAGATAATCTCGCCCTGATCATTGGTGACACCTTGCTCTGAGCAGAAGCCAATCATCTTTTCTGCTTTTAACTTGATCGCCAGCTGGGTCGCCACTTCTTCTGACGTCAGGTTAAAACTCTCGCCGGTGACGGACACCGCAACTGGCCCCATCAGCACAATGGCACCGCTGTCGAGCTGGCGATGGATCGCCTCTTCGTCGATACGACGAATGCGTCCACTGTGGCAATAGTCGACGCCGTCGTCGATGCCCAGCGGCTGCGCGATAATAAAGTTACCGCTGACCACATTAATATGCGCACCCTGCAATGGCGTGTTGTTCAGGCTCATCGACAGCCGGGCGGTGATATCCAGTTGCAGACGACCTGCCGCCTGTTTGACCAGCTCTAACGACTGCGCATCGGTAACGCGGGTGTGCTTATGATAAACCGGTTCAAGTTGATGCTCAGCCAGGTTGGTGTCAATTTGCGGGCGGGCGCCATACACCACCACCAGCCGGATGCCGAGGCTGTGTAGCAGGCCGATATCATTGACGATGCTGGAGAAGTTTTCATGCTCGATCGCTTCGCCACCCAGCATAATGACAAACGTCTTGCCGCGGTGCGCATTGATATAGGGAACGGTATGGCGAAAACCCTGAACCAGCTCAGTACTACGTTCCTTCACGGCCAACCCTCTTTGCATTTTTATTCGGAATTTCTGTATTTTTATTCTTTTATTGCCCGCGATGCAAGAGGCAATTATCCTTAGTTATCACCAGTTACGCGACTTTCCCCCCGCTAATTCTCTGCATTTATTCGCTTTTTCCGGGTGACAGCGTTTAATGGATTCGCTAAAGTTTTTGCCATCCTGGTTTTTTTTGGCTGTTTTTTAGACACACCACAGTAAACTGGAGCGGCATGTCCCAATCAAACTCATTCCTCAGTCGTCGCCGATTGTTACAAAGCGCCGGCGCGGTTTGGCTGCTAAGCGTTAGTCAGGTTGGCATGGCTGCCAGCAGTCATGTGGTTGCGGTGCGCATCTGGCCCTCGTCAACCTACTCCCGCCTGACACTGGAATCTAACGTCCCACTTAAATATAAGCAGTTTGCCCTGAGCAACCCGGAACGCGTGGTCATCGATATCGAAAATCTGCACCTCAATCAGGTAATGAAAGGGGTGGGGAAGCTGGTACTGAATAACGATCCCTGGATTAAAAACGCCCGAGTAGGGCAGTTCGATAAAAATACCGTGCGGCTGGTGCTGGAACTCAAGCGCAGCGTGGCTCCGCGTATTTTCACCCTGCCGCCGGTTGCCGGCATCAAAGATCGTCTGGTGCTCGATCTCTATCCGTCGCAAGGTAATGTGGCAGATGATCCGCTGCTGGCATTGCTGGAAGATTACAATCAGGGCAACCTGGAGAGAACTCAACCTGCCGCCGCGCCGTTACCGGGTAAAGCCGGACGCGATCGACCGATTGTGATTATGCTCGATCCGGGGCATGGCGGTGAAGATCCAGGGGCGATAGGTAAGCATAAGACGCGCGAAAAAGATGTGGTATTGAAGATCGCCCGTCGTCTGAAAGCGCTGATCGACAAGCAACCGAATATGCGGGCGTATATGACCCGCAATGAGGATGTGTTTATTCCGCTGAAAGTGCGTGTCGCCAAAGCGCGTAAGCAGCGCGCCGATCTGTTTGTCTCGATCCATGCCGATGCTTTTACTAACCGTGCCGCGCGCGGTTCATCGGTATTTGCCCTGTCGACCAAAGGGGCGACCTCAACGGCAGCGCGTTTCCTCGCGCAAACGCAGAACGAATCCGATTTAATTGGTGGGGTAAGCCGCAGTGGCGATCGCTACCTCGATCACACCATGTTCGATATGGTGCAAAGCCTGACCATTAATGACAGCCTGAAATTTGGTAAAGAAGTCCTGTCGCGACTGGGTAAGGTGAATCATCTGCATAAACGCACTGTCGATCAGGCGGGCTTCGCGGTACTTAAGGCTCCGGATATCCCGTCGATTCTGGTCGAAACGGCGTTTATCAGTAATCTGGAGGAGGAGCGTAAGCTGCGTACGGCAAAATTTCAGCAGCAGGTTGCAGAATCTATTCTGGCCGGAATTAAGGCGTATTTTGCCAATGGTGGGGCAGTCGCAAGGAAATAGCAAAGAAGGGCGGCGTTTTCGTCGCCTGTGCTGCTGGCAACAATGGGGGAGTGGCGAACGCCAGATACAAAAAAACACCCTTTCAGGTGCTTTAATAGTGGTTGCGGGGGCCGGATTTGAACCGACGACCTTCGGGTTATGAGCCCGACGAGCTACCAGGCTGCTCCA
>NZ_JRXE01000014.1:128205-136468 GCF_001267535.1 Winslowiella iniecta
CTTTACTGCTTCTTTCGTTTCAACTTCAACGAATTGGTTGCGGGAGCCGGATTTGAACCGACGACCTTCGGGTTATGAGCCCGACGAGCTACCAGGCTGCTCCATCCCGCGTCCGTGGATGCGCACTATACTCTCCGCGCGTTTTGATGCAACCCATTTTTGAAAAAAAATGGTTTTAATACCGTCTGTTGTCGAATTTTTCCACCATTTGAGGGATTGTTGCACAATATCCGCCGCTCTTTTTATGCCAACGCATTTAAATATGATTTAGCCTTTGCTATCTTCGGCCTGCAAACTGGCGAAATAAGAGAACGCAATGAAAGGATGTTGGGCAAAGTATGCAGTGACCGGCGCATTATTCGCGCTACTGGCGGGATGCTCGTCAAAACCCACTGACAGAGGACAACAGTATATAGATGGAAAACTGGATCAACCGCTGGCGCTGGTAAATCAGCCAAATGCCAAAGGTCGTCCGGTGAATGGTAAAGACTTTGTCGATCAGGTTGGTGAAATCAAATCGGCTTCGCCGCGCATGTTCGCTCGCCAGAACAGTACCTACAGTTCAATTGAAAGCTGGTTAATGTCGGGCGGCGATACCCGTCAGCTACGCCAGTTTGGTCTTGATGCGTTCCAGATGGAAGGTGTCGATAACTACGGTAACGTGCAATTTACCGGTTACTACACGCCGGTGATCCAGGCGCGTTATACCCGTCAGGGCGAATTCCAGTATCCGCTGTACCGTATGCCGCCACGCAGTAAAGGTCGCAAGCTGCCGAGCCGTGCGGAGATCTATGCCGGTGCGCTCGACGATCGCTATATCGTCGGATACAGCAATTCGCTGATTGATAACTTTATGATGGATGTGCAGGGTAGCGGCTACGTCGACTTTGGCGATGGTCGTCCGCTGATGTTCTTTGGCTACGGCGGAAAGAACGGGCACGGTTACTACAGTATTGGTAAGACATTGATCGATCGCGGCGAAGTGAAGCGTGAAGATATGTCGATGCAGGCGATTCGCAAATGGGCTGATGAACACAGTTCTTATGAAGTGCGGGAATTGCTGGAAACCAATCCGTCATTTGTGTTCTTCAAACCTGAAAACTTTGCGCCGGTGCGTGGTGCCAGTGCGGTGCCATTAGTGGCGAAGGCTTCGGTGGCTGCCGATCGCTCACTGATTCCGCCAGGCAGTGTGTTGCTGGCCGAAGTGCCGCTGCTCGACAATAACGGTAAGTTTACCGGCAAATATGAGATGCGTGTGATGGTCGCGCTGGATGTTGGCGGCGCGATCAAAGGCCAGCACTTTGATATCTATCAGGGTATTGGGCCGGATGCCGGTCATATGGCGGGCTTTTTCAACCATTACGGTCGCGTCTGGGTGCTGCGCGCAGCACCCGGTGCCGGTACGAGTCTGTTCAGCGGCAGCTAAAACGGCAATAATGGTGCAATGCTGACTGGCACGAACCATTACACTCTCCTTTAATTGCGGGTCAGTTCTGGCCCGCAATAATTAATATCCCGATTTATCGATTTTAACCAGGGTAGATTCATGACTTCTCTTTCCGACGCCTGGCTGCAACGCTTTGGCGGCACCGCACGTTTATATGGTCAGCATGCATTGCAGCTGTTTGCCGAGGCGCATGTCTGTGTGATTGGTATTGGCGGCGTTGGTTCCTGGGCGGCAGAGGCGCTGGCGCGTACCGGTATTGGCACCATTACCCTGATTGATATGGATGATGTCTGCGTCACCAATACTAACCGTCAGGTGCATGCGCTGCGTGATAACGTCGGCAAAGCGAAAACGGAGGTAATGGCGGAACGTATTCTGGCGATTAACCCTGAGTGCCGGGTGATTTGCATCGATGACTTTATTACTGCCGAAAATACCGCCGAGCTGATGAGCGGCGGCTTTAGCTATGTGATTGATGCTATCGACAGTGTGCGGCCAAAAGCCGCGCTGCTGGCCTGGTGTCGCCGTAATAAAATGCCGCTGGTGACCACCGGTGGTGCCGGTGGTCAGATCGATCCGACCCAGATTCAGGTGGCCGATCTGGCCAAAACCATTCAGGATCCGCTGGCTGCCAAACTGCGCGAGCGACTGAAACAGGATTTCGCCATCGTTAAAAACAGCAAAGGTAAGCTGGGAATAGACTGTGTGTTTTCGACCGAAGCGCTGGTGTATCCGCAGCCGGACGGAACCGTATGCGCATCACGTAGCACCGCCGAAGGACCGAAAAGAATGGATTGCTCAGCCGGATTTGGTGCGGCGACCATGGTCACGGCAACCTTTGGTTTTGTTGCCGTTTCCCATGTGCTGAAAAAGATGATGGCCAGGGCCGCACGTCAGGCGTGAGGCTCAAAGCGCGCGGTCAGGCTGCCGCGCGTTTTACTGCATCCGCTAATGCCTGCAAACCGCTGCTGCGCGAACTGCTTAACTGCTGACGCAGACCAAGCTGGTCAAACAGCGCCAGCGGGTCGCTGTCACGCAGTGTGGCGGCGGATTGCCCTTCAACAGCAGTCAGCAGTACCGCCAGTAATCCCCGTACGATGCGGCCTTCACTGTCACCATAGAAATGCAGTGTGCCATCGGCGTTTAGCTGATGACCCAGCCAGACCCGGTTTTCACAGCCGCTTAGCTCAATATCAGCGTTCTTTAATTCAGCCGGTAACGCGGGCAGCTGTTTGCCGAGTAAGATCAACTGACGATAGCGATCTTCCCATTGATGAAAAGTGGAGAATGTCTCCTGCAAGCTGGCGACGGTAATGACGTCGCCAAACGGATGGGGTGCCAGTGGTGCTGAACTCATCATTAATCTGCCAGTAAAGTGATAGCGGTATGCATAGCGACGATCAGCGCATCGACATCCTGCAAAGTGTTATACGGAGCGAACGAGGCGCGCAGCGTGCCGCTGACGCCCAGCGCGTTCATCAGTGGCTGAGCGCAGTGCTGACCGGCGCGCAGCGCAATGCCACTCTCTGCCAGTAGCGTCACCAGATCGCTGTGGTGAATGCCGGCAATATCAAAAGCCAGCACGCTGGAACGGCTGCTGCGATAACTGCGAAACCCGCTAAACTCGGCCAGACGCTGTTCGGCAAGGCTGGCGAGTCCACAGCTCCACTCTTCTGCTGCACGGATATCGACGTCAGCCAGCCACTCCAGTGCTGCGCTCAGGCCAATGACTCCGGCGACATTCGGCGTGCCAGCCTCGAAACACCAGGGGGCGGGCTGAGCGGTAAAACCGTCAAATGAAACCTCAGTCAGCATTTTGCCACCGCCCTGCACCGGCTGCATCTCTGCCAGCAATTCAGGGCGGGCGTATAACGCGCCGATGCCCATCGGGCCATAAAGTTTATGTGCCGAGAAAGCATAAAAATCGATATCCAGCGCCTGCACATCCGGCGGGTTGTGCACCACTCCCTGGGCACCGTCGATCATCACCGGCACACCGGCTTGATGGGCGAGCGCAATGGCCGCGGCAATATCCGGACAACCGCCGGTGACATTCGACATCTGACCTAATGCCAGCAGGCGAGTGCGCTTATTCAGCAGACCGGGCAGAGTGGTCATATCCGGCAGTCGATGCTGATCCAGTGACCATTTTATCACCCGGGCACCGGTTTGTTGCGCCAGCATCAGCCACGGGACCAGGTTGGCATGGTGTTCCGCTTCACTGACCACAATCTCATCGCCAGGCTGGAGCCGGGGTCTCAGGTAGCTTTGCGCGACCAGATTAATCGCGTCGGTGGTGCCGCGCGTCCAGACAATCGCCAGTGGCGATGGGGCATTCAGCAGTTGCGCCACCTGATGACGGGCATTTTCGTAGCGCTCGGTCAGCTGGCGCGCTTCGGCAAACTGGCTGCGATGCACGGTACCCGCGCTAAGACTATAAAACTGGCGGGTCGCGTCGATAACCACCTGCGGCTTAAGTGCGGTAGCGGCGCTATCGAGGTAAACGCCTGCATCGGCCAGCGCGGGAAACTGCTGGCGAAACTGCGCCGGATTAAAAGACTTCATACTGTTCTCGTGGTTCATTCGTTCAAAGGCTGGCTGAATTCACGGCCTTCAACTGGAAAAGCTGAGAAAGAGCGTTATGCTAATTATTGCAAGGTTTAAACATTACCCGCATATAGATTCTCCTGCTTACCGAAGATCGTTCTTCTGTCGCGGCTGAATTTGGTCATTTGCGGGTGGTTTATCGCAATTTATCTGCAAGGAGATAGAAAATGAAAAAATTCGCCGCAGTACTGGCCGCATGTGCCATGACCTTTACTTTAGCTGCCTGTTCCAGCAACTATGTGATGCATACCAATGATGGCCGCACCATTGTTGCCGATGGCAAGCCGGTGGTCGACAATGATACCGGTATGATCAGCTACAAAGATGCGAATGGCAACAAGCAGCAGATCAATCGCTCTGATGTTAAAGAAATGGTTGAGATGGGCCAGTAAAAATCAGGCAAAAAAAAGCACCGCAATTTGCGGTGCTACTAAATCACTATGGACAGACAGGATAAATCTACAGGAATTAAAAGGGCAGCTAAGCTACCAGATCTGAAAAGTGTCAGATCAATTGCAAACACAACATCACGACCACTAGCCAAAAGTTTTCGAAAATTCCGCGATCTCTCACACAAATTTCAAACAACTTTTCGTTCCGGCTCTGGAAGTGCGGCAACTATAGGTATTTGCTGGAGCTTCCTCAACGGACAATTTATAATGTCTCGGATAAAAAAATCTAATACGTAACATGCTGTTGTCGAGTTACGTCTGGTTGTAACAGAAAACATTACGGAAACCATGTCAAAACGACTTCCTCCCCTGAATGCGCTGCGTGTTTTTGATGCAGCGGCACGGCATCTCAGCTTTACCAAAGCGGCTGAAGAGCTGTTTGTGACGCAGGCTGCGGTTAGCCATCAAATCAAATCTTTAGAGGATTTTCTCGGCCTGAAGCTGTTTCGCCGCCGCAATCGCTCGTTGTTGCTCACCGAGGAAGGGCAAAGTTACTATCTGGATATTAAGGAAATTTTCTCCGCACTGAATGATGCCACGCGTAAGCTACAGGCGCGCAGTGCAAAAGGGGCGCTGACGGTCAGTTTGCTGCCGAGTTTTGCGATTCAGTGGCTGGTTCCACGACTCTCCAGCTTTAACTCAGCTTATCCGGGCATCGATGTTCGTATTCAGGCGGTCGACCGTGAAGAGGAAAAATTAGCTGACGATGTCGACGTGGCGATTTTTTACGGTCGTGGCAACTGGCCAGGCCTGCGGGTGGAAAAATTGTATGCAGAATATCTGCTGCCGGTCTGTTCACCCCTGCTGCTTACCGGCAATAATCCGTTAAAAGTGCCGGCCGATCTGGAAAAGGTCACGCTGCTGCATGACGCCTCACGCCGTGACTGGCAATCCTATACCCGCCAGCTAGGCTTGCAGCACATTAATGTGCAGCAGGGGCCGATCTTCAGCCATAGCGCGATGGTTCTGCAGGCGGCGATCCATGGTCAGGGCATCGCGCTGGCCAATAATGTGATGGCACAGACCGAGCTGGAAGCGGGGCGGCTGGTTTGCCCGTTTAATGATGTTTTGGTCAGTAAAAATGCTTTTTATCTGGTTTGTCATGACAGTCAGGCAGAACTGGGTAAAATAGCCGCCTTTCGCCAGTGGATCCTGGCAAAAGCGGCAAGCGAACAGGAAAAGTTTCGCTTTCGCTACGATCACTAATCGATGCGATGCGTGATGCTTAACCCGCCGGGGCAGGCATGGCGCATCTTCTGTTTTGAGGATAGGTTGATGTCCAGTCGTGCAATGATGATCTTTTCCGCTATCAGCGGATTTGTCTTCGTGATGTTTGGGGCATTCGGTGCCCATGTATTAAGCCAGTCTCTCGGCCCGCAAGAGATGGCGTGGATTCACACCGGGCTGGATTATCAGGCGTATCATACGCTGGCGATCCTCGGTCTGGCCGCCGCGATGCTGCGTCGCGCCAATATCTGGTTCTACTGGAGCAGCGCGTTTCTGGCGTTGGGTACGGTACTGTTTAGTGGCAGCCTCTATTGTCTGGCGCTGTCGCACCTGAAAATGTGGGTTTTTGTCACACCGGTTGGCGGCGTCTGTTTCCTTATCGGCTGGGTTTTAATGTTAATTGGCGCACTGCGTCTGAAGAAAAGGGCAGATCGCCATGAATAAAGTTTTGTTGTATTGCCGCCAGGGTTTTGAGAAAGAGTGCGCGGCGGAGATTACCGATAAAGCGACGCAGCGCGAAGTTTTTGGTTTTGCGCGCGTAAAAGAAGACTCAGGCTACGTGTTATTTGAGTGCTATCAGCATGAAGACGCTGACAAACTGGTGCGTGAACTGCCGTTCAGCGAACTGATTTTTGCGCGCCAGATGGTGGTGGTCGGTGAGTTGCTGCGCGATCTGCCGCCGGAAGACCGCGTATCACCCGTGGTTGGCATGCTGACCGGCGTGGTTGAGAAGGGTGGCGAGCTGCGGGTCGAAGTACCGGATACCAATGCGAGTAAAGAGCTGCTGAAGTTCTGCCGTAAGTTTACCGTGCCGCTGCGTGCCAGTCTGCGCAGCAGCAATATTCTGCTTAACTACGAATCTGCCAAACGGCCGGTGGTGCATGTCTTCTTTATTGCCCCGGGCTGCTGCTATGTGGGTTACTCTTACCCGGACAATAACTCCACGTTCTTTATGGGGATTCCGCGCCTGAAGTTTCCGTCAGATGCGCCAAGCCGTTCGACGCTGAAGCTGGAAGAAGCTTTCCATGTGTTTATTCCTGCCGATGAGTGGGATGAGCGCCTGGCCAGCGGCATGTATGCCGTCGATCTTGGCGCATGTCCTGGTGGCTGGACTTATCAGCTGGTGCAGCGCAGCATGATGGTCGACGCTATTGATAATGGCCCGATGGCACCCAGCCTGATGGATACCGGGCAGGTGACGCATCATCGTGAAGACGGATTTAAATATCGTCCAACCCGTACCAATATTTACTGGCTGGTATGCGATATGGTGGAAAAACCGGTGCGCGTTGCCAATCTGATGACCGAATGGCTGGTGAATGGCTGGTGTCGTGAGGCGATTTTCAACCTTAAGTTGCCAATGAAAAAGCGTTACGAAGAAGTATCGCAGAATCTGGCAATGATGCAGGAAAAGCTCAAAGCTAACGGTATCAATGCGCAGATTAATGCACGCCAGCTGTACCACGATCGTGAAGAGGTCACCGTTCATGTACGCCGTATCTGGAGTGCGACGCCGGGGCGTCGGGATGAGCGTTATTAGTCAGTGAACAGCCCCGGGGAAATCCGGGGTTGATTAAATGGTAAGTAAAGACAATACGTTACTGTTTCGCTACTAATCCTGTTCTCTATTTATCGAAAAGATAAATAGTTTCGTCTTTATCTTTTCGGTACCAGATTTTCATCGGCCGGTGGTCTTTTTCAATGCATTTTGCTCGCGTTTCAATCTCGTCAAAGCAGAGTAAATCACTGTCCTGGCCGGTTCTGTTATCAACTCTGTAGTTACCTGTCCAAAAACTGATGCCATAGTCACTTTCTCCTACGGGTACGTGGTACTTTTCTTTGAACAGAGATTTGTTTTTTTCCCACCAGCGTATTTTACTTTTTTTCGTTACAGGGAAATGTTTAACAATAACGTAATAGTTATCGAGCTGTTTTGAATAATAAACGTCAGTAATCTTTGTTGGTTGAGAAAACCACCAAAAAATCCCTCCCGCTAAAATGACCAGGAGTAAGCACAGTGATTTAAAACGTGTCAAATTTACTGCCCTCAATAGTTTTAGTGACATTCATTTCAGTAATAAAAGGCTGATAGCCATAACCTTGCCAACGTTGTAATGTAAACCAGATGCGGAAGATACGAAATTTCCGGTATAACAGATCGTTAATATCGCTATCATCAAGTCCGAAATGATCCTGTATCCTATAGTGAATTTTAGCTTTGTAACGATCACCGCTAACTTCGAAATTCTCAAGAGTAATATGTGTAGTCCAGGTATCGTGCACACTAATGGCTAATCCATTGAACCTGTCCATCAGGTTATTAAATTTTGGTAATTTAGATTCTGCGATCTCAGTAGTTAACGCCTTGAGGTTACTTTCTGAATAAAAACCATGCTGCCAGTCAGTAAGCTTGGTAAATGTTTGCTTAATAATCTGCAAAGAGCTTTCCATCGAACTATGCTTCTCCAGCGCCGCATCCAGCATTGGATGGAAAAATCGGTCGCCATGCCGATACTGCATATGGTCAATC
>NZ_JRXE01000015.1:0-7067 GCF_001267535.1 Winslowiella iniecta
ATTTCGCCTCAAATAACTGGCGTTCTCCCGCCTGCATCGGACGACTCATGGCACCCAACTGGGCAGCACCAGCAGCCAGCGCCGTCGGCGCGGTAGACGAACCGGCAGCCTGCACCTGTACGTTAACGCCTGGATACTGACGATTAAAATTCTCGCCCCAAAGCGCCATCAGATTGCCAAGGGTATCGGAACCGACGCTGGTGAGATTGCCCGCCAGCATCCCCTCTTGCGCCTGTACTGCCGTTGACAGCATCAGCGCCGCCGCCAGAATCACTCGTTTCATGCTTTACGCCTGTGAAGGGTTAACGCTTAGCATTCTCCGGTAATTCAGCCGGAACAATCAACCTCGGTGCCAGCGTAAAGGCAAAACAGGTCTCGACATCAGCAACACTGGTGATATCCAGCCGCGAATTATGGTGGCTCAGGGCATGTTTCACGATGGCCAGCCCGAGGCCGCTGCCACCGGTGGCGCGTGAACGTGCCTTATCCACCCGATAGAAGCGCTCAGTAAGACGCGGAATATGCTCTTTGGCAATGCCCGGCCCATTATCTTTCACCGCGAAATGCGCGCCGGATTTATTGCGTAACCAGCTGATATCAATCCGCGTTCCGGCGGGCGTATGGTTAACCGAGTTATACACCAGGTTCGAGAGCGCACTGCGCAGCTGCTCGTCATTGCCAAACACTCGCAGGTGCGGATCGGTATGAAAATGAATCTCATGCCGCCCGTTACTGAGGGTTTCAGCTTCACGCTGCAACAGGCGCAACATCATCGGTACGTCTACTTTCTCCTGCAGATCGATAGCCGGTGCGGCCTCAATGCGCGACAGAGTCAGCAACTGTTTAACCAGGCTGTCCATGCGCCGCGTCTGCTCCTGCATAGTGTGCAACGCCTTACTGCGCGCCGGCCCTTCCAGCACCGCATCGTTCATCATCTCCAGATAGCCCTGCAATACCGTTAACGGCGTGCGCAGTTCATGACTGACATTGGCGAAAAAGTTACGCCGCGCGCCTTCCAGCTGATGCATCTGGGTGACATCACGCGCCACCAGCAGCCACTGCCCTTCGCTGTAAGGCATTACGCGAAACTCTAAATGACGATGATTATTTAATATCAGGGTGAGCGGCCGGGCAAAATCGCGCTGGCGCAGATAGCGGGAAAACTCAGGATAGCGCAGCAGGTTAAGGATATTTTGTCCGTTATCTTCTGGCCAGCGCAGCCCGAGATGCTGTTGTGCCAGGCCGTTACACCAGAAAATATTGCCTTCTTCGGTGGTCAGTACCACCGCATCCGGCAATGATTCTGCGCCACTGCGAAAACGTTTGATCAGGTTGCCCAGCTCGCGCCGTCGCCGACGGTTACGCAGTTGCATCTGATACAGACCGTAGAACAGCGGCTCCCAGCTGGCCTGCCCGGACGGCGGCGTCATGGTCCGGTCGACCCACAGCCAGTGCGACAGCAATAGCAGATTATAAAAATGCCAGCCGAGTACGCCGAGCACTGACAGCAGCAGCCACCACGGCAGATAACCCACCAGCAGGCCCAGTATCAGTGCTGGCACACAGGCCAGCAGCAGTTCCAGTAATAATCTCTTCCAGGAGAGGCGTTCCAGCACGGTTCAGACTCCGATCAAAAACGAGCGGAGAAACGATACCCCGTTCCACGCACCGTTTGCACCATGCGATCGTGACCGGAGACTTCCAGCGCCTTACGCAAACGGCGGATGTGAACATCAACAGTGCGATCTTCCACATAAACATTCGTACCCCAGACGTGGTTCAGCAACTGCTCACGGCTGTAAACCCGTTCCGGATGGGTCATAAAAAAGTGCAGTAATTTATATTCGGTTGGCCCCATTTCCAGCGGGGTATTTTCTGACATGACACGGTGCGACGACGGGTCGAGGCTCAGTCCTTGCATTTCAATCACCTCTTCCACCGCCATCGGCGAAATACGGCGCATCACGGCTTTAATACGTGCCACCAGCTCTTTCGGTGAAAACGGCTTAGTGATGTAGTCATCAGCGCCCACTTCCAGCCCACGCACCCGGTCTTCCTCTTCGCCACGGGCGGTTAACATCATCACCGGAATATCACGCGTCATCGCTTCGCGTTTCAGATGCTTAATAAATTGAATGCCGCTGCCGCCAGGTAACATCCAGTCGAGCAGAATCAGATCGGGCCAAGGTTCGATAAGTAAATTTATCGCACTGTCATAATCTTCCGCTTCTATCGGTTGATAGTCATTTTGCTCAAGAACGAAACACAACATCTCACGGATTGGGGCTTCATCTTCGACTACCAAAATGCGCTTAGCCATTATTGCTCCTGCTGATGTGACTGTCTGTCACTGGGATTCGCGGCGCCATTATGCGTCAGTTTTATGACAGATTTATGAAAAATGCACGGACCAAAATCGCCTTTGTCATACTTTTTTTCAGGCTGATTATGCATTTACTCACCCGCCGTTCAGCTCTCTGTTTATAATCGGCGTCTTACGTTAACGTTAAGCACCCTAAATCATTCGGGAAGTTTTATGCGCATTATCCACACCTCGGACTGGCATCTCGGTCAGTTTTTCTACACCAAAAGCCGGGCGCCAGAGCATCAGGCGTTTCTTGACTGGCTGATACAGGCGGTAGAGCTGCATCAGGTTGATGCAGTGATTGTGGCCGGTGATATCTTTGATACCGGGTCGCCTCCGAGCTATGCGCGTGAATTGTATAACCGTTTTGTCGTGCAACTACAGCAAACCGGCTGCCAGTTGGTGGTGCTCGGTGGTAACCATGATTCGGTGGCCACCCTGAATGAATCACGTGAGCTGCTGGCCTGCCTGAATACCCGGGTGATCGCCGCCGCCAGCGACGAGATTGAGCAGCAAGTGTTACCGCTCAATGACCGTCAGGGCAATCCGGCGGCATTACTGTGCGCGATTCCCTTTTTACGCCCGCGCGATATTCTGCGCAGCCAGGCGGGACAATCCGGTCGTGAGAAACAGCAAAGTCTGCTGGAAGCGATCAGCGAGCATTATCAGCGCTGTTATCAACAAGCGCTGACGCAGCGTGCCGCGCTGGGGCTGGCGATACCGATTATCGCCACCGGCCACCTGACGACGATGGGCGTCACTACCAGTGATTCGGTGCGCGACATCTATATCGGCACCCTCGATGCTTTCCCGGCGCAGGCGTTTCCTCCGGCCGATTATATTGCGCTGGGCCATATTCACCGGGCGCAGCGCGTCGCCAACAGCGAGCATATTCGTTACAGCGGCTCGCCGATACCGCTCAGCTTTGATGAACTGGGCAAAGAGAAAAGCGTATTTCTGGTGGAATTTGCTGGCGACCAGCTTAGCCGCGTCGAGGCGCTGCCGGTTCCGCTGTTTCAGCCGATGTGCATGATTAAAGGCTCGCTGGCGGAAATTGAGCAGCAGCTGGCACAATTCACCGGGGCTGACAGCAACGTCTGGCTCGATATCGAGATTGTCACCGGCGATTACCTCAATGATATTCAGCGCCGCATTCAGGAACTGACCGCTGCGCTGCCGGTGGAAGTGGTGTTACTGCGCCGCAGCCGCGAGCAGCGTGACAAAGTGATTGCGCGCCAGAATAACGAAACCCTGAGTGAACTGAGCGTGGAAGAGGTGTTTGCCCGGCGGCTGGCGCAGGAAGAGGAAGACGAGAACCCCCGCCAGCAGCGCGCGCAGCAGCTGTTTATCACCACCCTGGATACCCTTCGCCATGAGGATCAGCCGTGAAAATTTTGACGCTGCGTTTTAAAAATATCAACTCACTCAAGGGCGAATGGAAAATCGATTTCACCGCTGAGCCGTTCGCCAGCAATGGTCTGTTTGCTATCACCGGGCCGACCGGTGCCGGTAAAACTACCCTGCTCGATGCCATTTGCCTGGCGCTGTATCATCAGACCTCGCGCCTCGGCGGCATTACTCAGTCGCAAAACGATCTGATCACCCGGGATACCGCCGAATGCCTCGCCGAAGTGGAGTTTGAAGTCAAAGGCGAAGCCTGGCGTGCCTTCTGGAGCCAAAACCGTGCGCGTGGCGCAGTGGACGGCAATTTGCAGGCTCCAAGAGTGGAACTGGCGCGCTGTCGCGATAACACCATTGTCGCCGATAAAGTTAACGACAAACTTAAAATGACCGAAAGCCTGACCGGTCTCGATTTTAATCGCTTTACCAAATCGATGATGCTTTCTCAGGGGCAGTTTGCCGCCTTTCTTAATGCTAAAGCCAGTGAACGCGCCGAGCTGCTGGAAGAGCTGACCGGCACCGAAATTTATGGCCGCATCTCGATGGAGGTATTCGAACGGCATAAAACCACCCGCATCGCGCTGGATAATTTGCGCGCGCAGGCGTCCGGCATGGCGCTACTGGATGAAGAGACGCGTCAGACACTGCAACAGCAGCTGGATCAACTGATTGCGCAGGAGCAAGTACTTACCCAGGCACTGAATCAGCAGCAGCTTCAACAGCAGTGGCTGACGCAACGCGACAAGCTGCAACAAGGCTGTCAGCAAGCCGATCGCGTGCTGCAACAAGCCGAAGGTGCATGGCAGCAGGCGCAGCCGCAGCTGGAACGGCTGGCGCAGGCGGAGCCGGCAGAAAAATTACGTCCGCTGTGGCAACAGCGCAACCAGACTCAGCAGGATGTTGCCGATGCCGGGCAACAGCTTATCGCGCTGACGGCGCAGCAACAGCAGGCCAGCAGCGCGCTGCAAAGTCTGAGTGAACAGCAGCAGCAGGCTGAAGCGGAGCTGAAACACCTGTCAGCCCATCGCCAGCAGCAGGAAACGCTGATTAATGATCAGGTAATTCCGCTTGATCATCAGCTGGCTACGCTGCAACAGCAGGCAGAACAGCTGGGCAAAACGCTAAGTGAGTACCAACTTTTACAGCAGCAGAAACAGCAAAGCCAGACGCAAACTGCGCAGGAAATCAATAGCCTGCAACAGCAACGTCAGCAACATCAGCAGTGGCGCGAGCAGTACGCGCAGGTCGCTCAGTGGGGTGAATCGCTGTTGCTCTGGCGGGAACGATTCAGCCAGTTGCAGAAAAGCGAGCAAGTACTGACTTCGCTGCAACAGCGCGAACAGCAACAGCTGCAAGATATTGCACAAAAAAATCAGGCATTTGAACAGCAGGCGAAACAGCTGGCTCCCTTGCAGACGCAATATGATACGGCACACCAGCAGCGGAATCAGGCGGAACAGGCGCTGGCAGCATTACAGCAGCAACAGCCGGAGCAGACGATACGTGATGCGTTGTCCCGCCTGCAACAACAGCGGCCACAACGACAACAGCTGGCACTGCTGTCATCGCAATGGGTTCAGCTTAATCAGCAACAGCAGCGCCAGCACAGCGCTTTGCAACAGCTGGATACGCAACTGCAACAGGATGAGCAGCAGCTTCAGGCGCTGCGCGGCGGATGGAAAGAGAAGCAGCAGCACTATCTCGATCTGAAAACGCGTTGCGAGCTGGAAAAGCAGATCGCCGACCTGGCGCACTATCGCGCGGCGCTGCAACCCGAACAGCCCTGCCCGCTATGCGGCTCCTGCCAGCATCCGGCGATTGCCGACTATCAGTCACTGGAACTGTCGGAAAACCAACAGCGCCGCGACAGGCTGGAAAAAGAGGTACAGCAGCTGGCAGAGCAAGGCAGCGCCAAAGGTGAGCAGGTGCGGCTAAGTAAGCTGCAACGGGAAAAACAGCAGCAGGAGAGCCAGCAAACCGAAAATGAGATCGCCGCTTTACAGATTCAGTGGCAGCAACTGGCTCATCAGCTGGCAACCGATTTTGTCGCGCCGGAAGCGGAAGCCGTTACTCACTGGCTGCAACAGCAGGATCAGCAGGAAAGCCAGCTGCAACAGACGCTGATGCAGTATGAACAGGCAGCGCGCCGGTATCAGCAGGCCAAAGATACTTGCAGTGTCCAGCAACAGGCGCTGCAAAAGCTACAGCAGTCACAGCAGCTGGCGCAACAGCAGCTGAACTATGCGCAACAACAACTGGCTGAACTGCAACAGCAGCAGCAGCGCGACCGTCAGCAGGCAGAGCAACAACGCGCGGCGCTGGCGGCTGAGCTGGCGACATATCAGTTCAGTTTACCTGACGCCGACAGCGTCGACAGCTGGTTACAGGCGCGCCAGCAGCAGTGGCAGCGCTGGCAGCAGAGTGAGCAACAGCTGGCCGAACTGGGGCCAAAACTGGCCGCGCTGGAAAGCCGTCAACAGAGCGTTGCCGGCGAACTGGCTGAGCTGGAACAACGCCTGACCCGTTGCGCAGCCGAGCGCGACACTCTGCATCAACAGCGTCTGGCTTTGCAGCAGCAACGCCAGCAGCTGTTTGGCGATCGCCAGATCGGCGAGGTTCGTCAGCAGCTGCAACAGCAAAGCGCTCAGGCAGAGGCGCACAGTGCAGACATTCAGCAACGGTGGCTGTCCGCACAGAACCAGCTAAATAATCTGACCGGACAGCATAACTCACTAAATAACCAGCTGGCGTCACTACAATCGCGCCTGAAACAGGCGCAGGAACAGCTGAGTCATGCGTTATCAGTCAGTGCTTTCGCTGATGAACAGGCGTTTACCGCCGCACTGCTGGATGAAGAGAGTGCGCAAGCCTTACGCCAACAGCAGCAGCAACTGGAAAGTCAGCGTCAGCAGGCGAGAGTGCTGCAACAACAAGCCAGTAAAGCGCTAAGCGAACATCAGGCGCTGCAACCAGAGAATCTCAGCGATCGGCCGGAAACCCTCGGCGAGCAGATCGACGCCTTACGCTTGCAGGTGCGCGACAATGCCCAGCAACAGGGACAGGCTCGCCAGCAGTTAGAGAGTGATCAGCAGCGGCGTCAGCAACAGCAGAGTTTGTTGCAGCAAATCGCCGACGGCGAGCAGCAGGTGGAAGACTGGGGTTATCTTAATCAGCTGATTGGTTCCAGCACCGGCGATAAATTCCGTAAATTTGCCCAGGGACTGACGCTCGATCATCTGGTGTGGCTGGCGAACAACCAGTTAACCCGCCTGCACGGTCGCTATCTGCTGCAACGGAAATC
>NZ_JRXE01000015.1:7149-40853 GCF_001267535.1 Winslowiella iniecta
CGATCTGGTCAGTCATAAGACCCGCATCGAATCACTGTTCCTTGATGAAGGCTTTGGCACGCTCGACGCCGAAACGCTCGATACCGCGCTGGATGCGCTGGATGCGCTGAACGCCAGCGGCAAAACCATTGGCGTGATCAGTCACGTCGAAGCGATGAAAGAGCGTATTCCGGTGCAGATTAAAGTGCGCAAGGTGAACGGTCTTGGCTACAGCAAACTGGAGCCGACATTTTCAGTTTAATCGGCCTTTCGTCGGATCAGAGAAATGGTTACTGTGACGCCTTTGCCGCATCACCGGCCAATTCAGAGGTAACAGATGTCACGAGTTGTTGCAGGAATGGGAATGGCGCTTAGCCTGTTGTTACTGAGCGCCTGTCAGATGCCGGACAAGCGGCCGCCGGCAGCAGCAGAAGCCTGTGCGAACGCGCAGCCGGCGGATAAAACGATGTGCATCTATACCAGGGAGATGTACACCAGGGTCACGGCTAACTTCTTTGACTATGACCATTATCTCGGCCAGCAGTGTGATGTGACCATTGAATACAGCAGCGTTTATCAGCGCTATAACGTGATTCGTACTCAGGGCAATGAAGCGCTGTGTCTGAAAACCTGGCAGGTGATCGGCACGGCGGAAGATCTTCCGCCGCCGCCAACAAACTACAGCAAAGGGGTGGTACTGAGTTTCCGCCCAGCCAAAGGGTAAAATATTAACCGCACTCCCCTGCCGCTTTATCGCGAAGGGGAGTGCCAGACCGAACAATTATGCTACAGCGGCCACAGCCAGGCCGCGCCGCGCACGCCGCTGGAATCACCATGTTGCGCTCTGAGAACCGGCGTTTCACACTCACCACCAAATACCCAGTTTTTCATCAGCAGCGGCACCGTCTGATACAGGCGCTCGACATTACTCATGCCACCACCCAGCACGATCACATCCGGATCGAGGATATTGATCACCTGGCCGAGAGATTTCGCCAGCCGCAGCTCATAGCGATTCATCGCCAGTTCAGCCAGCGGATCCTGCTGTGCCAGCAGATCGATAATTTCTGCCCCTTTCCGCTGCTGCCCACTTAACCGATGATAATCGGTGGCAAAACCAGTGCCGGAAATAAAGGTTTCGATACAGCCCGCTTTGCCGCAGTAACAGGTCACTTCCTGCCGGTAGCGTAACTCGTCTTCATCCATCCACGGCAGCGGATTATGCCCCCACTCGCCGGCATTGCCATTACCGCCGATATGCGCCTGACCATTTAACGCCACACCCGCGCCGCAGCCGGTACCGATGATCACCGCGAACACCGTGGACTTGCCTGCGGCCGCACCATCAATCGCTTCCGATACTGCCAGGCAATTCGCATCGTTGGCGATGCGCACTTCGCGCTTCAGCAACGCGCTAAGATCTTTATCCATCGGCTGACCATTCAGCCAGGTGGAGTTGGCGTTTTTCACTTTGCCGGTATACGGCGACAACGTGCCGGGGATGCCGATACCCACGCTGCCCTGCTGGCCGGTTTTCTCTTCCGCCAGTGCGACCAGCGTTGCAATCGCCTCCAGCGTTTGTTGATAGTCATCGCGCGGGGTGGCAACACGATGGCGAAACAGCTCTTCACCCTGGTCAGATAATGCAATCACTTCAATTTTAGTGCCGCCTAAATCGATACCGATACGCACTTGTTATTCCTCATTATTCGACGCAATGCTAGTTACATTAAAAGGCTGGCGCAGGAAAGGCAATGAAACCGTGACGATGTTTCGTTATCATGCCCGCTGACTTTGAAACATGCGCGTCCGATCGCGCTCCAGCCAGGGAACACACCATGTTGTGGTTTAAAAATTTGATGGTTTATCGTCTGAATCGTGACATTCCGTTGTCCGTTGACGATATGGAAAAACAACTCGATGCGTTTTCTTTTAGCCCGTGCGGCAGCCAGGATATGGCCAAAACCGGTTGGGTTTCGCCGATGGGCTCACGCAGCGATGCGCTGACCCACGTGAATAACGGTCAAATCCTGATTTGCGCGCGCAAAGAAGAGAAAATCCTGCCCTCGCCGGTGATCAAACAGGCGCTGGAAGCGAAGATTGACAAGCTGGAAGCGGAGCAACAGCGTAAGCTGAAAAAAACCGAGAAAGACTCGCTGAAAGATGAAGTGTTGCACAGCCTGCTGCCGCGCGCCTTCAGCCGTTTCAGCCAGACTTTCTTGTGGATCGATACGGTAAACAACCTGATTATGGTTGACTGTGCCAGCGCCAAAAAAGCGGAAGATACACTGGCGCTACTGCGTAAAAGCCTCGGTTCGCTGCCGGTAGTGCCGCTGACGCTGGAAAGCCCGATTGAGCTGACGCTGACCGAGTGGGTGCGTTCCGGCGATCTGCCAGCCGGTTTTGCACTGATGGATGAAGCCGAGCTGAAAGCGATTCTGGAAGATGGCGGCGTGATCCGTTGTAAGAAGCAGGACCTGGTGTGTGACGAAATCGCCAACCATATCGAAGCCGGCAAGCTGGTGACGAAACTGGCGCTGGACTGGCAGGAGCGCATCCAGCTGGTGCTGTCGGATGACGGTTCACTGAAACGCCTGAAGTTCTCCGATACCCTGCGCGAGCAGAACGACGATATCGACCGGGAAGATTTTGCCCTGCGTTTCGATGCCGACTTTATTCTGATGACCAGCGAACTTGCAGCACTGGTCAGCAATATGGTTGAAGCACTGGGCGGCGAAGCGCAGCGCTAACAGCCAGGGGGAACCGCCCGGTTCCCCCTTCTTACGACTTAACCCGCCGCGAACTTATCTGCACCCACACCACACTGCCTAACACCATCACCAGACCCACCATCGACAGTCCGGTCATCTGCTGCCCAAGAAACACCCAACCGAGGATCACCGCCGTCAACGGACTAAGTAACCCCAGCGATGTCACCGCCACCGGCGACAGACGTCCAATGCCGCGAAACCACAGGCTATAGGCCAGCAGAGCGCCCGCCAGCGATAAATAAGCATAAGCCAGCCACTGAATCCGGGATAAATGTGGCAGTGGCGCATCAGCAAACCAGGCGACAGGCACCAGCATCAGGCCGCCCAGCAGCAGTTGCCAGCCGGTTAAGGCTATCACCGGCAACGGAATACTCCAGCGCCGCGTCAGCCAGGCCCCTCCCGCCATACAGCCCGCACCGAGCAGCGCCGCCACAATGCCGGGCAGATTCCAGACGCTGTTAGGCGACAACAGCAGCACCGCCATCCCGACAATTCCGGCGACGCTGGCCCATACCGCCACCGCGACCGGCTGACATTTATCCACCGCCCAGGCAAGAAACATCACCATTAACGGCTGAATCGCACCGACTACCGCGGCCATCCCACCAGGTAAACGATAAGCCGCGACAAACAACAGCGCCTGAAAAAAACCGATATTCAGTGCCGCCAGCAGCAGCAAGCGCCAGCAGTACTGCATGGCTGGCATTTTTCTCATCCATAACACCAGCAGCAATCCCGCCGGTAACGTGCGAATCAGCGCGGCGGTAAACGGTCGGTCCGGCGGTAAAAATTGCGAGGTCACAATATAGGTGGAACCCCAGATAACTGGAGCCAGCGCGGTCAGCGCGATATCCTTTAATGAAGAATCTGCTAAACTTTTCACAAACTACCTCGACATCAAGATAAAAACTGAGTGTGTTGCGATTTTATCTTGACGTCAAGACAATGGAGCACAGATGTCCACACGACCACCGGATGCGGTTGACGTTATTCTTGAGCAATGGCGTCGTGAACGACCGGATTTAGATGCCAGCCCGATGGGGCCGATTGGCCGACTCAAGCGCTGTACCCTGCTGCTGGAGCCGCGCATTGAAGCGGCTTTTACGCCGTTTGGACTGGCACGCTGGCAGTTCGATATGCTGGCAACCTTACGTCGCTCCGGCGCGCCGTTTTGCCTGTCCCCGACCGCGCTGTTTTCCGCACTGATGATCACGTCCGGTACCATGACTCATCGGCTGAAACTGCTGGAAGCCAGCGAACTGATTGTGCGGCTGCCCAACCCTGATGATGCGCGCAGTATGCTGGTGCAACTCAGTGAGAAAGGTTTAGCGTTGATCGATCAAGTAGTGGAGGTGCATGTGGAAAACGAAAGGCAGATCCTCGCGGCGATCCCGGAGAAAACGCTACAAGAGCTGGATAATGCACTGTCGATGCTGATGTTATCGCTGGAAGAGAGTGGCGGGAAGCAGCAGAATCGCTGAGAAAGGCCGGGATTCCCCGGCCAGTCGTTTTACAGATAACGACACAGATACGAGGTCGGCTCTGCAACCTGCAGATGAAACTCGCTGTGCGCCGGTACATTGAAAATCTCACCCGCCTGATACAGTTTCCACTCGGTTTCCCCCGGCAACAGTACCTTCAGTGAACCACTGACCACTGTCATCTCTTCTGCCTGGGCAGTGCCAAAATTGTATTCACCTTCGGCCATCACGCCAACGCTGGCGCGTCCGGTGCTGGCACTGCTGAAACCAATGGATTTCACTTTTCCGTCAAAGTACTCGCTAACATTGAGCATACTACTTCCTCGAAACCTATAAATGGGTGGAAAATCAGTGTAGAGCTTTGATTCAGGCTCTGTCACGCAAAATTCACTTACGGCCAACTGACGCGCTAGATCAAGAGTTCCGCTGCCAGTTTTGCCACCAGCGTATTCGACAGCAGCACCGGAATGCCCAGCAGTTTTTGCAGGAAATCACGATGACGCTGGTGATAACCGATGCTGTCCAGCAGCAGCACATCGGCCCCCTGCTCCTGTAATGACAGCGCCGCATCTATCAGGGTTTCATCATCAGGCTGCCACGGGCTGGCGACGGCGAAACAGGGCTGCTTGCTGAGGTTTTTCCATTTCCCCGCCTGTTCTTTGATTTGCTCAAATACCGGTACCACAATCCCCACCTGATGTCCGGCGACAATGGCTTCCACCAGCGGTGGAATAATACGATCCGGCTCCAGCAGCACCGCGCTGCTGGTGTAAAGCGAAGCAAACTTGCCTGGGCAGCACAATATAATGGTGTCATACCCCTGATCTTCCAGCGTCAGCAAACACTTTTGCAGCCCGGCTTCGACTTTTGCCGCCGAAAGTGTCAGCGAGGTGCCATCCTGCAAATTAATCGGTAAAGTTTTATCGCCAGGTTCCGGCGCAAACTGCTGATTTATCTCATTTATCGTCAGGCCGTCTAACAGGGCGACACTGGCAATCTGCTGCTCCGGTAAGTATTCGAGTAGCAGAGGAAAAAAATCGCTGCGTGGCATATGGCTGATTGTCAGCGTAACCAGTGTCTGTTTCATAAAAAGCTGTCCGGGTGAAAAATGCTTCTGACTGCTTTATCGCGCCAGATTTTTTTGTGTAATCCGCCATGATAAAACCGGTAAGACTGACGTCCAACCTCTTTTGCCTGACCTTGTAATAATTAATGCGGCAAAACCCTTAATCTCGCCTTTCAGTTAGATCATAGTCCATCTGAGTGAGACTCCAATCTCAATCAGGTTGTCAAATAAAAGCAGTGTAAACCGGCGGGTAAAGGCAGTGGCAGCCATGAAGCTGCGTCGGGATAATGTGGGGGGAAATGCGGGGTAAAGTCTCGGCATCCTTGCCGCTGGAACTACTCTTTTTCCTGGTCTTCGTAGCGTTCTCTGGCGTCCAGCGCTTCCTGTTCAGTTTCATGTTCGCTGATCAAGGTATTGGCATGAGGGTGATCGGCGCGCAGCTGATACCAGGTGACGGTTTTACCGGGCGCACCTTTCTCTACCGCTTCAATTCGCGCTTCACGTGGATATGGAGGTCTTGTCGCCATAAAGTCTTCCCTCTTGTTGTCGATGAATACTGTCCGCTAAGCCATGGGAATGATTCCCGTCGCGGACATTTTACTGCCCGAAGCATAAGTATAGACAATCTCAGGGATTTTTCAGGCGAGGGTTAAAAGCAGGCGGCGAGGACGTCGCCTGCGGGAAACCGCTTAACTGGCGCGTGCCAGCGATAAGGTTTGCAGCAGTTGGCGGACAACTTGCTCCGGGGTTTGCATCGCATTGATAACATGGTGTGCGGCCTGATGATAGAGCCGGTCGCGCTGTGACAGCACTTCCACCATTTCGTCAGCAATCGGGCGGCCGGTTAAGGTTGGACGCTGCTCCTGTTCAGGGTACGCTTCCAGTCGGGCAGCCAGCACCTTCGCCTCGGCATTGAGGTAGATCACTGTGCCATGCTCACGCATAAAGTCGCAATTCCCTTCTGCCAGCACCATACCGCCACCGGTGGCAATCACCGTAGAGGACGCGGTCACCGCCATCAGCGATTGCGTTTCACGCTGGCGAAATCCATCCCATCCTTCCGTCGCAACAATATCAGCAACCGTCCGCTGCGTGCTCTGCTGAAGAAAGTGATCGGTATCACTAAACGCGTAACCCAGCGCCTGTGAAAGTGCCATTCCAACGGTAGTTTTTCCGCATCCGCGGGCGCCGATCAAATAGATGGGTAACGACATAAAACGCAAATCCTCAGACGCATCACCGGGACGACGAGAGCCATCAGTGTTGCTTAAAAACAGGTCAAGTTTGCGTCGCATCATACCGACAATTTTTTCCCTGAGCCAGATGTAACCACAGATTTACAGCTGTCAGCGCATGAGGTTTTATTAACTTATTGATTTTTCCCTGAAATCTGATGCACGTTTTGTGCATGAGATTCTGTCATCCGTCGGGGAGCCGTTTTAGCTCCCTGACCGCATGCGGGGTGCTGACTTTTACGCCGCCCTGAAGATTATTGGGTCAGCCTTTCAGCAGCCATTTATCCAGTTCATTGGCAAACTGCTGCCGATCTTTCTGGCTTAAGGCGCTCGGTCCGCCGGTCTGAATCCCGCTGGAGCGCATGGTATCCATAAAATCACGCATCGTCAGACGTTCACGTATGGTGGCGTTACTGTAGCGCTCGCCGCGCGGATTCAGCGCCACCGCCCCTTTCTCCATCACTTCCGCCGCCAGGGGAATATCGGCGGTTATCACCAGATCGCCCTTCTCCGAACGCCGGACAATTTCATTGTCCGCCACATCAAAACCGGCGGGCACGCGTAACGTTTTTAAAAAACGTGATGGCGGCACCGTCAGCGGCTGATTAGCCACAAAGGTAATCTCAATCTGCGCACGCTCGGCAGCGCGGTACAGTACTTCTTTAATCACTTTTGGACACGCATCGGCATCCACCCAGATTGGCATAACATTTCCTGTCAGGATTGGGGAACGATAGAGATCTTGCCGTTCTTTTCCAGAATGGCAAATTTTATCTGATCCAGGCGCTCCAGTCCCTGCGTACTGCGTGCCGATAACAGAATATCTTCTTCACTGATTCCGGCTTTGCGCGCGCGCATCGGCAGCAGCTTACCGTTCTCCACCAGAATCAACGATCCGCCATCAATCAATAATTCCAGCCGTGGAAAGTGCGCCTTCAGCATGCCAAACAGAATATCAATCACAATCAGGGTGATAATGGTCAGCGAAGCCCCCGTCACCGAAAAATCATCCCCCAGTAGCGCCTGCTGCGTGGCCTCACTGATAATCAGCAGCAGAATCAGGTCAAACGAGGTCATTTCCAGCAGCGTTCGCCGACCCGCAATTTTCAATACCACCATCAGCACCAGATACATACTGGCCGCACGCAGTACCGTTTCCATATGCGCTCCTAAGGATAAACCCACTGGGTAAAATGCACGTCACTGCTGTTATTCAGGGTGACGGTGACCGGATAACGGCCGTATGTTTTCGGCTGGACAGCCAGCCATACCGTGGCTGCTGCCTGCTGCCGATTAACGGCATAAGTCAGGATGAGCTGATTATTCTCGCTGCGGGCGCTCAGCGGCTGCGGTTGTAAACTCTGAATCTGAAAATTATCCATCTCTTCACCGCTGATGCTCAGGGTGAAGTGCGGGCCGCGCAGCTTGTCCATTCGCAGCGTCAGATTCATATTGCTGTCGCGTAAGCCAAAACGCTCATACTCGACGCGCAAATTGCCGTCGGCAGAAGTCATCTGACGTTCGCTGAGAAAACCCTTCGAAAACAGCCCGAACGTGCCCAAGATCACCAGGCTAAACAACACCACATAACCGACATACTGAAAACGCCACTCAATACGCTGCCAGCGCATATTCTCCTGCACCGGATAGCTTCGGCTCTCATTTTCGGATTTTTGCATGATGATTATCTTGCGCGGTCAGAGTTGCTTTAAGCGTAGCTGAAGCTGGATTAAGGTGGAGAATGTCGTAAGCTAGTTGACGGTGTAAACATAATGTACTGAGGAACAGATGTTGGATAAAAAGATAGGTTTTATCGGCTGCGGCAACATGTCTAAAGCCATTATTGGCGGTCTGGTGGCCGGTGGACAGATTCAACCGGAGAACATCTGGGTCTTCGATCGCAAAGCCGAAACCAATCAGGCGATGCAGCAGCAGTACGGCATCACCCCCGCCGGGAGCGCGGAAGAGGTGGCAAAACAGGCCGACATTTTATTTGGTGCCGTAAAACCCAATGTAATTCTGAAAGTGCTGAAGGATTTGGCCGGTAATCTGAATAAAGAGACGCTGGTGGTATCAATTGCCGCCGGTGTGACGCTGGATGCGCTGGCGACGGCGCTGGGTCACGACCGCAAAATTGTACGCGTGATGCCAAACACACCGGCACTGGTTAATGAAGGAATGACGTCGGTGACGCCAAATGCGCTGGTCTCTCAGCAAGAGACAGATGAAGTGGTGGAGATTTTCAACAGTTTTGGTAAGGCGGCGGTGGTTCCTGAATATCTGATCCACTCGGTAGTTGGCGTCAGCGGTTCAGCACCGGCCTATGTGTTTATGTTTATCGAAGCGATGGCCGACGCCGCCGTGCTCGGTGGTATGCCGCGCGCGCAGGCTTATCAGTTTGCTGCTCAGGCGGTAAAGGGCTCAGCTCAGATGGTGCTGGAAACCGGCAAGCATCCCGGTGAACTGAAAGATATGGTTTGCTCACCTGGCGGCACCACCATCGAAGCAGTAAAAGTGCTGGAAGAGAAAGGTTTTCGTGCGGCAGTGATGGAAGCGATGCGCCAGTGTATGGCGAAATCCGAAGCATTGAGTCAGAAATCCTGAGTTGCCGGGTCGGGCAAGCCCGACCCGTAAATGTTACTGCCGCTGTTTCGCCAGCGAAATGGCCTGTTGTAACGTCATCGGTTGCTGCATGCGCATCACCAGCTCGGCGGTCAGCGTGTACATACCACAAGACACCACCGCCGCCAGTTTCCCCTGTTGACCATAGAAACCGATAAACTCCTGATCCTCTAACGATCCGATCAACTCGATCTGATCCCATTCACTGGCATGCCCCAGATACTCATAACGGGTGCCGAAATGTGCCGTCCAGAAGAAGGGTACCCGATCAAAAGTCTGTGCTGCACCCAGCATATTTTGCGCCGCAACCCGCCCTTGCTGCTGTGCCACCCGATAATGCTCAATACGCTGACGCCCCTTCCCGGCCGGATAACTGGCAATATCACCCACCGCCCAGATAGTATTACTCAGCTGTAACTGTTGATTGGTGGGCAGACTGCCATCATCCAGCAATTCGATATCGTGGATAACCCCGGTGGCGGGCGCGACGCCAGTAGCCAACAGCACCACATCCGCAGGCACCACTTCACCGCTTTTCAGTTCCACCCCGGAAACCTGACGCTCGCCCTGTAATGAAGCCACTTCACCTTCAATAAAACGCACGCCCTGCTTTTGATGCAACTGAAGGAAATGGCTGGCGATCTGCGAACCAAACTGCTTGTTAAACGGCAGCGCATCACGGGCGATCACCTGCACCTCGATATCACGCGCCCGCAGCGCCGATGCCAGCTCCATGCCAATAAAACTGTTGCCGATAATCACCAGCTTTTGTTTGTCATCCACTTCTTTTAGCAAGCTGTCGGCCTGGTCGATACTGCGCAACAGATGCACGCCTGACAGTGCCTTTCCGGGAATATCTGGCCGTTGCGGTATACCGCCAGTGGCAATCAGCAGTTTATCGAAATGCAGTGTTGCACCATCGGCAAAGTGCAGGCATTGCGCGCGACTGTCGAGCCGCTCAACATCGCCATAGTAGCGTTCGACCTGCTGCAAAAATTCGTCATCGACTGGCGCTGGTACTTCACTGATTTTCATCTTACCGGCTGGCACAAACTTGCTGAGCGCGGTGCGATCGTAGGGCGCTTCGCGCTCACGTTCGACCAGAATCAGCTTGCCACTAAAGCCTTCATCACGTAGCGTCCAGGCTGCGGCACTGCCTGCCGCCCCGCTACCGAGAATGACAAAAATCGCAGAGTCATTGCCCTCTGGAAGAGGTTGCCGTTCCGGTAATGGCGCCGGATTAACCTGCACCATGCCATTTTCAATACGCAGCGGATACTGCTGCAGATGACTCAACGCCAGCGGTTCAGACAACGTGCCATCATCAAGATTAAACACTGCCTTGTGCCACGGACAAATCAGCTTACCGTCGCAAATTGCCCCTTGTTCCAGCGGTGCACCGGCGTGCGGGCATGTCGCCTGATACGCCCGCACTGATTCACCGCGACGAATCAACACCACATCGGTTTCACCCACCGGTGCTTTCACCGGTTTCATCTCAGGAAGGTCTTGCAGTACCAATACATTCTGATAACTCACGACATGGCTCCTTGGCTTTTTTTATTGGCTACAGGCAACGGCAATACCTGCCAGTCACTTATCCACACAATTAATATGAATATTATTAAGCCTGGCAGGCTGAGCGAGGATGACAATGCGCAAAGGAAAATCTCGGCCTAACTAATTGTTCAGAATGGATTTAAAAGTTTAAAGCAATATTAACTGGCGAAACTGACTACGATTTGGCTACTTCTGTGCGGCTGCGCCCGGCATTTTTCGCCCGATACAGTGCCACATCCGCCGCCTTTAACCAGTCACGGTAGTTGTTCATTTTCGGAGAGAATTCGGCAACGCCGACGCTGATATGGATGGTGATTGTCGGTGCCTGCCCCTTTCCAGGCAGATGCAGATTATCCCGAACCCGACTAATGGCCTGAATCGCTTTGTCAGAAGAGGTGCCGGGCATAATCACGGCAAACTCATCGCCGCCAAAGCGCCCGATAATATCGCTGGTGCGCAGCCTGAGGCGTAACTCTTCCGTTACCCGCAGTAGTGCTTGATCACCAAGGTCGTGTCCCCAGGTATCATTAATGGTTTTAAAATGATCGAGATCAATCAGCAACAGCGTGGCAATATGTTGATAACGCTGACAGTTATCATATTCATTATGCAGTAAATGTTCCCAGTGACGGCGATTATAAACGCCGGTCATACCATCGTGGGTGCTGATCTCTATCAGCTTATGTTTGTGCTGCGCCAGTTTTATCGCCGTCCGATAAATCACCTGACCGAGAAAAATGGGATAAAAAAACAACATCGGCAGGCAGAAATAAACCTGCTGCGGCGAAGTGGCAAAATTAATCGTGGGTTGCAGCAGCAGCACTGTCAGCGCGATTGCCGCAAGTTGCAGCATTAAACCGCGAAAGAAAAATTTCGTGC
This sequence comes from Winslowiella iniecta, assembly GCF_001267535.1. Classification (GTDB taxonomy): domain Bacteria; phylum Pseudomonadota; class Gammaproteobacteria; order Enterobacterales; family Enterobacteriaceae; genus Erwinia; species Erwinia iniecta. Next base: position 18,743 of record NZ_JRXE01000015.1, read on the forward strand.
CATTGGCTGCAATATTATTCATGCCCATCATGGCGGCAAGTAAGGTTGAGGGCAGTGCATTCAGCCCCATTAACGCAATCCAGACACCGCCAAATACGGCGTCCAGCAGCAAATTTCGCTGCTCACTGCGCATCGGGTCTTTGGTATTAATGGCTGACCAGTAAGCCAGGTGTGGCCAGATAAAACCGTTGATAAACAACAGGCCGATCAGCCAGTTGGAAGGGGTATCCGCCAGCGACCAGACAACAAAAATAAAACTGAAACCCATCCCGACGATGCGGGGTAAATAGACACGCCGTGCAAAACGCAGTCCCGAACGTCGCGCGTCAACTTTTAATAAAGTTGCAACGGGTAAGGTCATCGCCACCTCGTCAATCAGACCGGCAGTCCAGGATGATATTCTCAGGCTCCCGTACCCTGTGAAACCGATAAAAGCGTGGACCTTCAGGCCCACGTTTTTATTTTAGCTTTTCTTCAGGCAACCGCTCATAAAGATTTTTCGCTCATCGCCCTTCAAAGCCTTTTCGCCAGCCTGTGCATTACAGCTTTTCATCCTGATTTGCTGCGGCGTCATCCCGCTTATCTTACTGTCTTTACTCAGGCATTCGCTCATAAAAGATTTACGGGCATCACCCTTTAACGCCTGACTGCTGGCATGCTGATTACACAACGTCATTTTTTGCTGCTGCGGCGTTTTCTCTGCTGCACCCACATAACCTGACGCCATAAGGCAGGCCATGGTTAACATCATTACCTGAACTTTCATATCCGATCCTTTTTGTTATTTAAATAACTGACGGGTAAAAATGCCTGAAAGCATTAATACACAGTCTGGCAGGAGTCTGGAATTCAGCGAGTTAACATTAAGGTAAATTTATCACTGGCTGACAATCAGGCAACAACGATCGGGAATTTTGCTGGAGGGTAAACGTTTACACCGAATTTTATCAGGTTTAATAGCGAGGGTGGGTTAACAATCGTTGAATAAATCCCTCTAATAATGCCGCGTCTTCAGGATTGCTTTCTGCATCCTGTGCCGCATTATGCATCGCAACTTTGATGCCGGCATTAAGCTCCTGCCGCTGGGACTCCTCCATTTTGCGCAACATTGCCGTCACCACAATTTCCAGCGCTTCAACCTGTGCCGTTAATTCTTTAGATTCTTCTTCTTTTGCAGCGAGCTTTATCAATAATTCAGCAATGAGATTTTTCATGCTAACGTCTCAGGGAGTTAAAGCAGAACGTTAACATTGAGATAAATAAATTGGTAGCAGTTTTTAGTTGGTTTTTCACCACTTAGCCATAGTAATAGTCAATGAAGAGAGAGAAACGTTTCGATTACGATTACGATAATGAGGGAATGAATTATGACGAATAAAACCCTGGCACAACTTCTCGCTTAATGGTTATTTTTGATTGAATGGTCAACATAACAGTATCCCCTTTCCTTAGCAGAAAGGGGAATTTTCTGGCTTAACGTGGGCCACCGCTAAAACCACCGCGCGGGCCGCCGCCATGACCGTGGCCACCGCCACCCCAACCACCGCCGCCGCCACCACCGGGAGGCGGGAACAGACACCCGCTCAACGCGCTGACCAGCATAGCAATGGTTACTGCTTTAATAACACGACTCATAAACCGAACCTCAGTGTGACAATTTCGGCTGAGTGTATGCGGCGCGGTCACCTACCACAATGCGGAATAATCTGCATCAGGCGGTTATTAATCTCGGGTAACGACGCTTAACAATTTCCTGTCGGAATACTGCTGCAAGGCTGGGTTGAGCTGCGTGACCGCCACGATTACTCGTAAGCCAGAAACACAAAAACCCGCACAAGGCGGGTTTTTGTTAGCGTTTCGTGACCGAGGGTTCAGGCTAAGCCTTAACATTCCGTCGCGAGAAAGTCGCTTAGATAGCAGTTACGTTAGCAGCTGCTGGGCCTTTCTGGCCATTCTCGATAGAGAACTCAACTTTCTGACCTTCTTCGAGGGTCTTAAAGCCGTTGTTCTGGATCGCAGAGAAGTGTACGAAAACGTCTTTGCTGCCGTCGGTTGGAGAAATAAAACCGAAACCTTTCTCAGCGTTGAACCATTTTACTAAACCAGTCATTTTGTTAGACATTTGTCTATCCTTCATTCAATTACAAGCCACATAGGGCGAAATGGTTTGTCCACAGAATTTATGAGGCACTCAGGAAGGAGTCAGGAAGAAGAGATATCTAAGATAACGCTTGAACTGAAGACTGCTTTACTAAAACTGCTCGCATATTCGGCTCTGCTTTACAAACCGACGATGCATTTACTCATACGAGAGAATTATATGCAAGGTTTATTTTACTGCGGCGGCGTAATCGCAGCTTAAATCCCTGCTCAGGCTGGATTTTCAGCTGTGCAGTGATAATAATGCCGCGGACACCGTCTCTTTTTCAGGCGGCGGAACCGCACTTTTTATAAGGATGTCAGCATGCTGGAACTGTTTCAGGCGATTGGCCTCGGCTTAGTGGTGATTCTGCCGCTGGCCAACCCGTTAACCACAGTCGCTCTGTTTTTAGGCCTTGCCGGTGACATGAATTTTAGCGAGCGCAACAAGCAATCGCGTGATGCGTCGATTTATGTCTTTATCATTATGACCGTGGCTTACTATGCCGGAAACGTGGTGATGAACACCTTTGGTATCTCGATTCCTGGCTTACGTATCGCTGGCGGTCTGATTGTAGCGTTTATCGGTTTTCGCATGCTTTTCCCGCAGAAACCGGCCGGACAGTCGGTAGAAGCCACGCATAAACAGGATGAACTGAGCGAACGCAAAGCAGTCAATATTGCCTTTGTGCCGCTGGCAATGCCCAGCACCGCCGGTCCCGGCACCATCGCGATGATTATCAGCTCCGCTTCAACCATCCGTAACGGCACTGATTTCTCGCCGTGGGTGGTGATGGTGGCACCGGTGCTCACCTTTCTGACAGTCAGTGTGATTTTATGGCTCTGTCTGCGCAGTTCCGGGGCGATTATGCGCGCGGTGGGGAAAGGCGGCATTGAAGCCATTTCGCGTCTGATGGGCTTCCTGCTGGTCTGCATGGGGGTGCAATTTATTATTAATGGCGTATTAGAAGTTATCACCACTTACTCGCACCCTTAATGTGAAAAAATATTTCAGCCGGCGGCTGACATTTATTCAGCCGCCAGCTATGGTTAAAAAATCCCCACCTGTTTAGCTTCTGACAAGTGGCGGGTCAACTGTTCTGGTGGCCCGGATTGCACCCACACGCTTTCTCTGTGACCACATCGGGCAACCGATGGGTGAATGATGCCGCTGTTTCGGAGGTTTATCATGCGAACTGTTTCATCCGGCGCAGGCCGTGAGATTACCGAATACTTTAACAGCCCCGCCTGGCATGCGCCGCGAGAAGCGGAATTACTGGCGGCCATCATGACCGAACTGATGCAGGCCGGTAAGCCCGCGACCAGCAAGATAATTATTGCCAGCGTAATCGGTCGACTGGAATGCGAAGTGGATGAGGCAATGCTGCAGGGCTATCGTAATGTGTTGGCGCAACTGATGAATGAACAAGCGGAATAATCGTTAACCGCGCGTTTACAGCAACTGGCGAAACAACAATCGAATCAGCTGGCGAGTAAATAGTTAATCTCATTTTGCATCATGTCGTCATAATTTGTTATGTTATCACATAACAAATAACTTGATGCGCGACGCTATGCTGACTTCTGTCTCTCAGGCACCCGACACGGTGCTGCAACTGATCAACCTCGATTTAACGCTGTCCCGATACCAAAAACTGCATGGCGTCAGTTTCACCCTGCATCGGGGCGAATGCGCCTGCCTGCTGGGCGAGTCGGGCTGTGGTAAGTCACTGACCGCCAGCGCGATTGTCGGTGCCCTGCCCGCCGGGGCCAGCGTAGCCGGTGGCTTGCAAATTGCCGGACAATCGGTGCTGAACTGCCCGGTGGGTCAGCGTTCTGTCAGCACGCGTGCCGCGATGATTTTTCAGGATTCTGCCAGCGCGCTTAACCCACTGGTCAGCACCGGTAAACAGTTGCAAATGGTGTTGCGCGCGCGACAGTCATTGTCACGCCGTGCCGCGCAACAAGCCGCCGCAGCCTTGCTGGAAGAGATGGGCTTTAGCGACAGCATGAAAGTGATGAACAGCTACCCGGCTGAATTATCCGGTGGTCAGCGCCAGCGCGTCTGTATTGCGCTGGCTATCGCCAGTCAAAGTCCGCTGATTGTCGCCGATGAACCCACCAGCGCGCTTGATGTTGCCACTCAGCAGACCGTAGTGGCCGCCTTTCAGCGCCTGTTGCAGCGGCCGGATGCGCCCGCGCTGCTGTTTATTACCCACGATATTGTGCTGGCCGCTCAGCTTTGCCGTCAGGCACTGGTAATGGAACAGGGCTGCATTGTCGAGAACAGCAGCCTGAAGCAGTTACTGACCCGGCCACAGCATCCGGCCAGCCAACGGCTGGTGACGGCAGCGCGCCATGCCGAGCAGAGCCTTACCCGACATCAACGGCCATTACAGGGGATTGCCTGATGTTGCCTGCCGTTTTTCTTGAAACCCGCCAGCTTAGCTATCAGCCTGCCGGCCAACTGCATCCGATTGTTTCACGTATCTCGCTGCAACTGCATGCTGGCGAGCGCGTGGCGTTGATCGGGACGTCCGGCTGTGGCAAATCCACCCTGCTGAAACTGATACTGGCATTACAACCCGCCAGCGAAGGCGAAGTGTGGTGTCAGGGAGAGTTGATTCGCCCCGCTTCGGTGCGCGCGTTACGCGGCTATCGCCAGCAGGTGCAGTACATCGCGCAGGATCCGGCGAATACGCTCGATCCGCGCCGCAGCGTGGCGGATACGCTGGCCGAACCGCTGCGCCAGTTAACCGGCAGCAAACCCAACAACCTTCAGCTGGAGCAGGCGCTGGAACACGTGCGGCTCGACCGCCGCTTGCTGAGTCAGCGCTGCGCCAGTCTGTCTGGCGGTCAGGCACAACGTGTTGCGATTGCCCGTGCCATTGCGCTGCAACCGCGCTTTCTGCTGGCTGACGAACCGGTCAGCGGACTCGACCTGCCATTACGTCAGCAGATCAGCCAGCTGCTGGCGGATCTTGCCGATCGGCACGATATGGGCTTGCTGGTGGTCTCCCACGATCTGTCGTCGGTCGCTGCGCTTTGTCAGCGCGTACTGGTGATGCACAACGGCGAGATCGTTGAGGACGCCCCGACGCAACAATTGCTGCGCCATCCACAGCATCCGGCATCACAGCAGCTGCTGAATGCCATTCCCCGTTTACCTCCTCTGGTTAATCAACAATAAAAAAGGATATCTGGTTAATGAAAGCTCGCGTCTTGTTGCTTCTGAGCACCAGCTTGCTGCTCAGCGGTTGCTTTAACGAACAGGAAACTCAGCCGGACGAGTCACGCATTCGTCTGGCAATGCTACAGCCGCCGCGCTCCGGCCTGACGCCGCTCAGCGATGACGCTTTCAAACTGTCGCGCTGGCAGACGGCGGAAACGCTGGTCACGCTCGATGCGCTGGGCGAAGCCAGACCGGCTCTTGCCATCCGCTGGCAGCAGCTCGATGAGCGGCGCTGGCGTTTTGAATTACGTGACAACGTCTATTTTCACGATGGCAGCGTAATGACCGCGGAAAACGTGGTGCGATCGCTGCAAGCGGCCACCCACGCGGCACCGAAGCCACGCATTCTGGATGGTGTGACGCTGGATATTGCCGCCGACGGCGATCGCGCGGTGGTGATCACCAGCGCCGATCCCGATCCGCTGATCCCCCAGCGCCTCTCCAGTCCGCAACTGGCGATCCTGGCTGCCAAAGCCTATGGCGCTAACGGCGTGGTTAATCCGCTCGGCAGCGGCAGCGGGCCATTTGTTTTGAGCCAGGTGAACGGCACCAGCAGCGCGCGCTTAGACCGTTTCGACGGTTACTGGGGCGAGAAGGCACGCGCCAGCGGGATTGATGTCAGTTTTGTGCCGGATGGCGCGGCACGCGCGGCGGCGCTGCGAACCAACAGTGCCGATATCGTGGAAGCCGTACCGGTATCGCAGGCGGCACTGCTGAAGCCAGAACAGATCCATGAAGTGCCGATGCCTCGCACCAATACGCTGTATCTGAATACTCAGCACGGCGTATTTCGCGATGCGGCGCTGCGGGCTGCGGTGCGTGACGCCATTAACCGCCAGCAGCTGGTGGATAACGTCTATGAAAAACGCGCGGATATCGCGAAAGGCTTATTGGGGCCAGCACTGCCGTGGGCAGCAGAACTGCGTCAGCCGGTTGCGCATCCGCTCACCGCCGAGAAACCCAATGGTCAGGTGATTAGCCTCGCGACTTTCAGCGACCGCGCAGAACTGCCGGAAGTGGCGGTGTATCTGGCACAACAGTTAACCGCCGCCGGTTTCCAGGTCAAACAGGTGGTGCGCGAATATGCGCATATTGAGTCCGATGCGCTGGCAGGCAAATTCGACGCCTTTATTCTGTCACGCGCCACGGTGCTCGATTCGGGTGACCCGGTAGCCTATATGTACAGCGACTTTGCCTGCAAAGGCTCGTTTAATATTGCCCAACTGTGCCAGCCAGCCATCGACAAGGCACTGCAACAGGCCGCAGCGATCCCCGCTGGCGAAGCACGACGCAAGGCGATAATGGCCGCTGAAAACCTGATTCTTGCCAGCAATGCGGCGATTCCGATGCTGCATGAGCGCGTGATCCAGGGAGAAAGCCCGGCAATACGCGATGCCGAACGCGATCCGCGCGAACGCCGTCTGATTTCTGGCCAGACCCGACTGGAGCGATAATGCGTTCTCTTTCTGCTCTGCTGCCGCTGGTTTCGCGCCTGACGACCCTGAGTGCCATGGTGATGCTGGTCGGCATTCTGCCGTGGCTGGCGGGAGGCGACCCGGCTCTGGCGCTGCTGCGCGCCCGTTCCGGCGATCAGGAAGCAACGCCGGAAACGCTGGAAGCCATTCGCCACTCGCTGGGTCTGCATCAGGGGCCGGATGCACTACTCTGGCACTGGTTGCAGAATTTGCTACAGGGTGACGCGGGCAACTCATGGATTTCCGGCACGCCGGTGCTGCCGGGTATGCTGCAGGCCACGGCGGTATCGCTGACGTTAATGGCCTGTGCGCTACTGGTGGCATTGCTGCTGCTGACGCTGATTTGCCTGCCGGTAATGCGTGCCGGGCTGGCTGGCGTGGCACGCCGTCCGTCCGGAGCCGTCGCGGCGGCACTGACCGCACTGCCAGAATTTTTACTGGCGGCACTGTTATTGCTGGTGGGTGCCGTCTGGCTCGGCTGGTTTCCTCCCTTTGGCTGGACGGGCTGGCACTCAGCGGTATTACCGGCGCTGGCGCTGGGTATTCCGGCGGGCGGCCTGCTGGGGCGGCTGTTTTCTGATGCGCTGAGCGCCAGCTTTCAGGAAAAATGGGTGCTGAGCTGGCAAGCCGCTGGCATTCCGGCGCATCGCCTGGCGCTGGCGGCGATAACGCGCACGCTGCCCGCCATGCTGCCGCAGCTGGCAATGGTATTGATCGGCCTGACCGGCGGAGCGATTGCAGTAGAAAAAGTGTTTGCTATTCCTGGCATGGGACGCGCCACCCTTGGCGCGGCCGCGGCAAATGACTTGCCCGCGCTGCAAACCGGCATGCTGATTCTGTTGCTGCTGGGCTGTGCCGCCGGTCTGACAGCAAACCTGCTACAGCGCATATTATTAGGCCCGGCGCTGAAATATGGGGCGTTGCCCGCCGCGCCGCAAACACCTTCGACCAAATCCTTCGCCTGCTGGGTACCAATCTGCTGCTTGTTATTGCTGCTGGTACTGATTGCCGCCGGACTGCCGCGCGACGCCTTCAGTTCAGACTGGCAGCGGCTGCAACCGCCCTCCTGGTCGCTGCCGTTTGGCGCTGATGCCATGGGGCGCGATATTCTGGCGCGTGTGGCACAAGGCGCTCTCCACACCTGCCTGCTGGCGCTGCTGGTTACGCTCTGCTGCTTACTGATGGGTATTGTGGTGGGTCTGTTCCCGCGCGCGCTGGTCGGGCCGATTGACGTTGCCAATGCCACACCACCGGTGATTGCCGGGATGGTGATTGCCGCTATCAATGGCCCGACTGCCGCCGGTGCGGTGATCGCGGTGATTATCGTTAGCTGGGCACCGCTGGCCGCGCACACCGCCGCGCTGGTGGCAGAAATTAACGCTCAGCCGCATGTACGGATGTTACCGGTGCTGGGCGTCGGCCCGCTGCGCCGGGCATGGCGATATATACTGCCGCCGATGATTGCGCCGCTGTTGCGTCACGCGATGCTAAGGCTGCCAGGTAACGCTTTAGCGCTGGCGGGACTCGGCTTTCTCGGCCTCGGGCCGCAGCCACCGGCAGCCGATTGGGGAATTGTACTGGCGGAAGGGATGCCCTATATCGAGCGCGCGCCTTGGGCGGTGATTGCTCCGGCGGTAGCACTGATGATGCTGTCAATTCTGGCGGTAACCAGCACCAGTCTGTCACGCAAAACCCGCGACCAGTAAATGAGCGGCGAAAACGCCGCCCCTGCATCTGAATTGCACAGGGGTGGCGTTTTTACCATCCGTATCAATGTATTTTTACGGCAGCAGATCGTCGGCTTCCGTCACCGAGGCACGACTGGTGGCACGCTGGTAAAGACAAAGTTCGCGACCACGCTTATTTTTCATATGTTTTTGCGGATAAGTGCCCTGCAACACCAGCGCGGAATACCCCACGCGATCGCTGAACAGCATAACCCTGGTTACCGGTCTGGCATTTTTTAACCCACTGGCTTTGACGCAGGCCTGTTTCATCCGTTGGTCGGCGGAATGCCAGGATTCAGTGGATGCTGCCAGAACCGGCGCCGATGTGCCCAATGCCGCCAATAACACTAACCATTTAGAGCAATGCATAACAACTCCTCCCGTTTTATCTGTTATAGCGTAGCCGATTGCCAGGGTGATAAAACAGCAGACAATCGGTGTTGTTAACGGGAATATTCCAGCATTTTTTGCAGCGGATAAGCTCAGGCGTCGACAAAAAAACCCGCACAAGGCGGGAAGAATTGAAAGGCGAGCATTGCATATTTTGAGAGTGACGAGGTGATCACCGTTATGTGACAGCACCAGGTTAACGCGTCACTGTTGCAGCAATATGACGATGATAAAACGGTCACGCTGCCCACGCTCGGTAAACGCATAAATAAAAAGGGCGAACTATTTCGCCCCTTTTCAGAGAGTTAGCCGCAGTAGACGCTGGTGATTTTACCGCGCCTGTCGGCCATAAAGTTCAGGCGATTCAGATTGAAATCCATGGTGACCGCAGAATTATACGGAATAGCGCGAACAGGCACGGTGAATTGCGCTCTGTTAATTGAAGAAAGGGGTTTGCCCACATAGTTCTGATACTGCGAAGCACCGCAGCGGTTATTATCAGGATCGACCGGCTTCACGCCGTTATCATGCTTAGGTGTAGTATTACAGGCAGTCAGTACAAACATAGCTGCCAGCATCAGGGATTTAGCATAAAACTTCACGTGTTCACTCCTCTTCGACGTGTTTTTACCTCAGTTCGCCACCAAGACTAGCAGATCGCGTTGCCGAATGAGACCAATTTTTGACCTTTCGTGCCTTGCACGGTTCATCCGTTAAAAGCGGCACTAATCGCTCAATTTTAAAGCGCCCAGGCGTTATAATTACCTAAGATTAATCTGAGGAGGTAATGATGGAACTGGCTATTTTTATCTGCTTCGCCGCGTTGATGACGTTTATTGCCATCCAGGTACGTTAAGCCGTCAGTCGATTCGGGCCGGGCACCGACCTGGCCCATCAGTCAGCCCTCTCTTCTCTCTCTCCTGCCCCTTACTCGACAGCGTTTTAACTGATTGATAGTATTACGCACCCCATCGTTTCCGAGCACAATATGAACACCAACACTGGGCGGGTTACGCTAACGCTGTTCTACGGCGGCATGTTTGTGGTCTGGTATCTGATTACCCTGGTGATCACCCTGCTTCCCAATTTCAGTCAACTGCGCAGCAGCGGACTACTGGTGCCGGTGATTTGCCTGTTCGAAACCGCCGTGCTCTGGCCGCTGTATCATTTTTACTGCACCCGTCGCCATGATATTCCGTTTGGCCAACTTCGCCGCAATCTTACCCTGTGCTTTATCGCGGCGCTGATTCTGTTGATGCTGGTGCAAATCTGGGTATTGCAGCCTGAAGCCTGGCTGGAGCAGCAGTCGCAACAAAGCCGACCGATGGTGCTGATTTTGCTGTTTTCCGCAGTGATTCTGGCACCGATATTTGAAGAGATTTTGTTTCGCGGCTTCTTATTGCAGGGAATGTTACTCTGGCTGCCGAAAAGCCCGCTGGCCTGTATGATCCTCACCTCTATCCTGTTTGCGCTGCTGCACACGCAGTATGTCCATCTGCAAACCATGATAATGCTTATGCTGTTCTCGCTACTGTTGTGCTATGCGCGGCTGAAGTCCGGCAGCCTGATCCTGCCGATATTTCTGCATATGCTGAATAATCTGGTGGCGCTACTGCCGGCACTGTACGCCACCGTGCTGGCGGGAAATAGTTAACTAACGCTATTTTTCACTGCCGATTGTTGCTGAAAACTAAACACTTATCGCCCGGGTGTACAGCCAGATGGCCTTATCGCCATAAGCGGCCACTTCGGTAAACTGAAAGCCGAGTTTTTCCGCCAGCAATTGTGAGCGACGATTATCCGGGTCGGTAATGCAGAAGATCCTCGGCGGCAGATGTTGCTCTGCCCAGGCCAACATCGCCCGCCCCGCTTCAGTCGCATAGCCTTTGCCCTGGGCTTGCGGCAGCAGTGTCCAGCCGGTTTCCACCCAGTCAGCATAGTGTTCCGGCAAATCGCGTCGATTAAACGCAAGGCCAATGCTGCCAACAAACTGTCCGGTCGCCTGCTCTTCCACTGCCCAATAGCCATAACCCAGCACCTGCCAGTGCCCGATATGGCGTAACAGCTTGCTCCACACCTGCTCACGACTCAGTCGCTTATCCTCACTGACCTGCTCGCCTGCCCATAATTGCTGACAGGCGGAAAAGTCATCGCCAGTAAAAGCACGTAACACCAGATGGGGTGTATTAAGTCGGGGCGTAACGCCAGATGACATAAATAATCCCTTTGTTTTGTCGGTAGAAAATTTACTAATAACACCTATGCTGATAGCAACAACATACGGTTATACACCCGGCGGGAGCAATAAATGATTAACATTTATAACCGTATTGATTTACTTAGAACTAAAACACATATCGATAGCCAATAATCTACTATTTGATAACCCTCCAGGTAATTTACACTCGCGACAAATTTTAAGGTAAGGAAACGTCATGAAAAGTATCGTTCCGTCAGTGATCGCCGTGGCGCTGGCCGCCTCATTTGCCGCTCAGGCGGCGACCCCGCCAGATACGCTGGTGATTGCCCAATCGATTGATGACGCCAGCAGCTTTGACCCGGCGCAGGGCTTTGAACTGACCTCAATGCAGGCGTTTACTAATATTTATCAGCGCCTGGTGCAGTCAGACCCACAGAATCCGGTCGATCTGAAACCGACGCTGGCGACCTCATGGCAGGCCGGTAGCGATAACCGCAGCCTGACCTTTGCACTGCGCGATGGCGCTAAATTTTCCACCGGCAATCCGGTGCGTCCGGAAGATGTGATCTTCTCGCTGTCGCGCGTGGTGAAACTGAATCTCGACCCTTCATTTATCCTGACCCAGCTCGGCTGGAGCAAAGATAATGTTGATGCTCAGCTGAAGAAGATTGATGACCAGCATGTGCAGGTCAGCTGGACGGCAGATGTCAGCCCGACTTTCGTGCTGAGCCTGCTCTCCGCGCCGGTTGCCTCAGTGGTTGATGAAAAAACCGTGATGGCCAATCAGCAGAAAAACGATCTGGGTAACCAGTGGCTGGGCAACCATTCCGCAGGCAGCGGCCCGTACCAGATTCGCAAATATATCCCGCATGAAGTGGTGCTGTTGACGGCGAATCCAGCATCTCCGGCGGGCGCACCCAAGCTGAAAAATATCCTGATTAAAAACGTTCCGGAACCCGCGACGCGTCGTCTGCTGCTGGAACAGGGTGATGTGGATATTGCACGTAATCTGGGTGCCGATCAGATCGCCGCGTTAAAAGGCAAAGCGGGCGTTAAGCCGCTGGCAATCCCGTTTGCCTCGCTCTATTACATGCAGTTCAATATTGATGCCTCTCCGGCACTGAAAAACCCGGCGCTGTGGGAAGCGTCTCGCTACCTGTTCGACTATAAAGGCATTGCCGACGAACTGCTGAAAGGCCAGTTCAAAGTGCATCAGTCATTCCTGCCAGAAGGCTACCTCGGCGCACTGAACGACAACCCGTACAGCTACGATCCAGAAAAAGCCAAAGCGATTCTGCAAAAGGCCGGTCTGACCAACGTCCACTTTACGCTCTCCGTCAGTAACCAGCCGCCGTATCTGGATATTGCCCAGGCATTGCAGGCCAGCTTTGCCAAAGGCGGCGTGAAGATTGAGCTGATTCCGGGCCTGAGCACCGAAGTCTCTACCAGCGTCAAAGCGCATAAATATGAAGCCACGCTGAACGCCTGGGGCGCGGACTATTTCGATCCGAACACCAATGCTTCAGCCTTTGCTTATAACCCGGAAAATGGCAGCACCACGCTGGCATGGCGCTCAAACTGGCAGATTCCTGAGCTGAGCAAGCAGACACTGGCCGCCACTGCCGAAAGCGATCCGGCCAAACGTATTGAGCTGTACCAGAAGATGCAGCGCGAAATACAGAAAAATTCACCGTATGTCATTGGGTTGCAGGCGCGTAACCTGATTGCGCTTCGCGATAATCTTCAGGGTTATGTGCAGGGCATTAACCCGGATATGGTTTACTACAACCAGGTCAGTAAGTAATGGCATTGACTTCAACAGAAGCCGGGTCCGCCCGGCGCTTCTGGCGCGGTAGCGGACGTATTGCCACCAGCCTGATTTCGTTACTGGTGACGCTGCTCGGTCTGCTGGCGTTTACCTTTATGTTGTCTCATCTGTCGCCGGTCGATCCGGTGTTGCAGATTGCCGGCGATCACGCCAGCGAATCGACCTACGCTCAGGTGCGCCACGATCTGGGGCTCGACCAGCCGGTGCTGATGCAGTTCTGGCATTATATTGAGCACCTGGCGCGCGGCGATATGGGGATCTCCCGTATTACTAATCAGCCGGTTGCCAGCGATCTGCTGCGCACCTTTCCTGCCACCATTGAGCTGGCGACCTGTGCGATGATTTTTGGCGCCTTTTTTGGCATCTCGCTGGCGCTGCTGGCGGCCTGGAAACCGGGCAGTATCATCGATAACCTCGCGCGCATGATCTCGTTACTCGGCTATTCGGTACCGATTTTCTGGCTTGGCTTACTGGGCTTACTGCTGTTCTATGCGGTGTTGCACTGGTCAGCAGGTCCGGGGCGGCTGGATGATATCTATGTCTATACGCTGGAGCCGACCACCGGCTTTGTGCTGATTGACAGCTGGCTTTCTGGCGACCCGGAAATGTTCCGCAATGCGATTGCTCACCTGTGGCTACCGGTGGTGGTACTGGGCATGCTGGCGATGGCGGGCATTACCCGTCTGCTGCGCGCCGCACTGCTGGAAGAGAGCAGCAAAGAGTATGTCACGCTGGCGCGGGCAAAAGGCGCCGGACGCGGACGCATTCTGCTGCTGCATATCTTCCCGAATGTCTCCGGCACGCTGATTACCGTGCTGGCACTCTCCTACGCTTCACTGCTGGAAGGCTCGGTACTGACCGAGACCGTCTTTGCCTGGCCGGGCGTTGGCCGCTATATGACCACCGCGCTGTTCGCCTCCGATGCTCCGGCGATCCTTGGCTCAACACTGCTGATTGGTAGCTGCTTTATTGTACTGAATACGCTGGCCGATGCGCTGACCTGGCTAACCGATCCGAGAACCCGATGACGCAAAATTTAACTGATGCTGAAACTGTGGCACCGCGCCGCCATCGCCGCCGCCGGGTGACCACGCTGGCAATTGGTGGCACGCTGGTTGCCATCCTGCTGCTGGCCGCGCTGTTTGCGCCGTTACTGGCACCCTTTGATCCCAATGCCCAGCAGATGGCTGCACGCCTGATGCCGCCGTCGGCAGCCCACTGGCTGGGTACTGATGGCTTTGGCCGCGATCTGCTGTCGCGCGTGATTTATGGCACCCGTCCGACGCTGTTACTGGTGTCATTGATTCTGGTGCTGACAATTCCGGTCGGGATGCTGGTCGGCATTGCCGCCGGTTATCTCGGTGGCTGGACTGAACGCGTGCTGATGCGCATTACCGATATCTTCCTGTCACTGCCTAACCTGGTGATTGCACTGGCGTTAGTCGCGATGCTTGGCCCTGGCCTGATGAATGGCGCACTGGCACTGGCGCTGACCAGCTGGCCGCCGTTTGCCCGTCAGGCACGGGCGGAAACGCTGGCGCTGCGCCGCAGCGATTATCTGGCCGCTGCGCGGATGCAGGGCATTACCGGCCTGCGCCTGATGTTTGGTCATATTCTGCCGCTGTGTATGCCAAGTGCGGTGGTGCGTGCCGCGCTGAGCCTGGGCGGGATTATTCTGGCGGCGGCTGGCCTCGGCTTCCTCGGCATGGGTGTGCAACCGCCGACCGCCGAATGGGGTTCGATGGTCGCCGAAGGCAGTAAAGTGATTTTCGACCAGTGGTGGGTCGCTGCCGCACCCGGTGGCGCGATTCTGTTCGCCAGCCTGGCTTTTAACCTGACAGGCGACGGCCTGCGTGACCGACTGGATACCCGCAATGCCAACTGATACTTCTCCACTGATAGTCGCCGACCGGCTCAACATTTCACTGGATGATGGCACGACGCTGGTGAATAACCTGTCATTTTCCCTTGGACGCGAGCGCGTGGCACTGGTCGGCGAGTCCGGCTCGGGTAAATCCCTGACCGCCCGTTCGCTGATGGGCCTGCTCTCCCCTTCGCTGCATATTCAGGCGCGCACGCTAACGGTTGCCGGTGAAAATGCGCTGACCCTGAGTGAGCGCCGCTGGAGCCAGCTACGCGGCAATAACCTGGCGATGGTGATGCAGGATCCAAAATATGCGTTGAACCCCACCCGCACCATTGGCTGGCAGGTCGAGGAGCCGCTTAAATTGCATCACTCCTTCAGCCGTGCCGAACGCCGTGAAAAGGTCTGCGACATGTTGGACGCCGTTGGTCTGCCGCAGCCAGCGCAGCTGATAGATCGCTATCCGCATCAGCTCTCCGGCGGGATGGGGCAGCGCGTCATGCTGGCCATCGCACTGATTGCCGATCCGCAATTTCTGATTGCCGATGAACCGACTTCGGCACTCGATCACGCCATGCGCGATCAGGTGCTGGCGCTGATTCGTCGGCTGGTAGAGCAACGTAATATGGGCTTGCTGTTAATCAGCCACGACCTGCAACAGGTGGCCGAACACTGTGACCGGGTAATGGTGATGTATAAGGGAGAAGTGCTGGATACGCTGCCAGCCGCAGAGTTGCCGCGCGCCACTCACCCTTACACCCGCACGCTGTGGTCATGCCGCCCGAGTAAAGCAACCCACGGTCAGCCGCTGCCGGTTCTGGATCGCGCGGCACTGGAGGCACATCGTGAGCATGATTGATCTGCAACAACTCAGCGTGGCGCATCGTCAGGGCTACGATCTGCGCACCGTGGTGCATGATGTGTCACTGTCGATTAACGCCGGTGAGTGTTTTGGTCTGGTCGGCCCTTCCGGCTGCGGTAAGTCATCGCTGCTGTGGGTAATGGCCGGGCTGAATCCGCACTGGAGCGGCAGCATGCAGCTGGCGGGGCATCAGGCCGAAGCGGGCAAAGCCTTTACCGGTGATTTACGCCGCGAGGTGCAAATGGTGTTTCAGGATCCTTATGCCTCTCTGCATCCGCGTCACCGCCTGCGCCGCACGCTGGCCGAGCCGCTCAAGTTGCTGAAGGTGAAGGATATTGACGATCGCATCAGTCAGGGCTTTCGCCATGTTGGTCTTGACCCGGCGATGGCCGACCGCTTTCCGCATCAGCTCTCGGGCGGGCAGCGCCAGCGCGTGGCCATTGTGCGTGCGCTGCTGTTAGAACCGAAGGTATTACTGCTGGATGAGCCGACCTCGGCGCTGGATATGTCGGTACAGGCCGAGATTCTTAATCTGCTGAACGATCTGAAACGCCAGGATAATCTGACCATGGTACTGGTCAGCCACGATCCTGATGTAATTGATCATATGTGCGATCGCGCTGCCCATATGGCTAATGGGCGTATCGTCAGGTAACCGGTAGAGGTTATCAACGCGGGCGGCAAAACGCCGCCCCTACGGCTGGTGTATATCATCAATACGGGCGGCGAAAACGCCGCCCCTACAGGATTTTTATCGTAGGGGCGGCGTTCTCGCCGCCCGTCTCACCGATTTTCTTCGAGGCATCCCGAAACGCTTGTCACCATCTGTTTCTGAACTCTCCACACCTCGATAATATCGTCGCCGGAGGGACACACCATGAAAACACGCCAATCCCCACGACTGAAACACTATAACTACGCGCAGGCTGGTGCTTATTTCATCACCCTTGTCGCACACCAGCGCAAACCGCTATTGGGTGAGATTCTTGCCGGAGAACTGATTCCCGCTCCACTGGCCGAGCTGGCCTTTCAGCACTGGCACCAACTCCCACGACGACACAGCACCTTATCGCTGGATGAAATGGTAATGATGCCTAATCATCTGCATGGCATCCTCTGGCTCAGTGGCGATAACTCCCATCAACTGATGAAAATCATCAATAATTATAAAGCCGGTGTAACACGCGAATTCAGACCTCCCGCGACCATCTGGCAGCGCGGATTCTATGATCGCGTTATTCTTGATGAAACAGAACTCAATACGATTCGTCATTACATTAAAGATAATCCGCTGCGCTGGCATGGGGACCGGCTGAATTATCGATAACGCCGCCTCAATATCCGGCATCCATCATCAATACGGGCGGCGTTTTCGCCGACCGTGCTAACCCGTTGATATTTCTATATCATTATTTCAGAAAACCATAGCATAAAGGCGTATTTCCCACGGAGATATTGCAGCATATAGTCCAGATATCTCCCCTTTCAGGATCGCCAGATGCGTAAACTCTTATCCGTTGCTATTGCCAGTGTCTTAACATTTTCCGCAGCCGCCCACGCCGCGACGCCGGCCGATACCTTAGTGGTGGCGATCCCGCTTGATGGCATTATCAGCTTCGATCCGGCTGAGAGTTTCGAAACCGTCAGTACCAGCAGCCTGATCGATGTTTATCAGGGCTTAGTCGCTTCCGGTCGTGACGATCCCCGTAAACTGGTGCCGGAACTGGCTACCGCCTGGCAGCCCGGTAGCAGTGAGCACAGCCTGGTGTTTACCCTGAAACCCGGCACAAAATTCGCCAGCGGCAATGCGCTGACCGCCGATGATGTGATTTATTCCTTCACCCGCGCCGTGAAGCTGAACAAGACCCCGTCGTTTATCCTCGGCGAATTAGGCTGGACCGCAGACAACATTGATGCCCAGTTTACCCGCATCAGCGATGATAAGCTGGAGCTGCGCTGGGTATCGCCTATTGGCAGCGACCTGGCTTTACGTCTGCTCTCCGCGCCGGTCGCCTCGGTTATCGACAGCAAAGTGGCGCAGCAGCACGCCAGCAATAATGATTATGGTAATGGCTGGCTGCGCACCCATTCTGCCGGCAGCGCCGCCTTTACCATCAAGAATTATGTGCCGCAACAGGCGCTGGTGCTGGAGCAAAACCCGCAAGCCCAGCCAGCACCGAAACTAAAACGGGTGATCCTGAAAGGCGTCGCCGATGCCGGCTCGCGCCGCTTACTGCTGGAACAGGGTGATGTCGATGTGGCGTACGAACTCGGTGCCGATCAGTTTGATGCGATTAAAAATAAGCCCGGAATCAAGGTCGCGAACTTCCCGTCCAGCCTGATTTATTACCTCGGCTTTAACACCCAGGACAAACAACAACCGGCGCTGGGTAATCCGGCTTTATGGCAGGCCGCACGCTGGCTGGTGGATTACGACAGCTTGTCGAATCAGCTGCTGAAAGGTCAGTTTCAGGTGCATCAGTCGTTTCTGCCACGGGGCTTCGACGGCGCACTGACCGATAAACCGTTTAAGCTGGATGTCGCCAAAGCGAAGCAGATCCTGCAACAAGGCGGCATCAAACCCGGGACGCGTTTTTCCCTGACCATCGTGAATCAGCCGCCGTATACCGATGTGGCGCAGGCGCTCCAGGCCAGCTTTGCCAAAGCCGATATCGATATCCAGATTCAGCCGGTCGCGGAATCCGAGCTGTGGGGCAAAATGCGCGGTCGCAATTTCCAGTCGATCTTTATCTACTGGGGTGCCGACTATGTTGACCCGAATACCAATGCCAGCACCTTTGCTTATAACGTGCCGGACGGGCCGAAAACCCTCGCATGGCGCGTCGGCTGGGAGATCCCGAAACTGAGCGCGCAAACCCGCGCGGCGGCGGCAGAGAGTGATGTGCAAAAACGCCAGGCGCTGTATGGCGAATTGCAGAAAGAGATCCAGCAGAATTCGCCGTATGTGGTGACGTTACAGGGGCAGAAGCTGGTCGGGCTGCGCGATAATGTGCAAGGCGCGAAGCAAGGGATTGGCACCAGTATGCTTTATTACGATCAGGTCAGTAAATAACTGAGGTTAGCCCCGCTAAACGCCATTGTCTTGATGGCGTTTGCGGTATTTCAGCGGCGTGTCCCCAATCATCTTTTTAAAACAGGTAATAAAATAGGAGGTATCGGCAAATCCGGTTTTCTCCGCGATAACGTCTACCGCCAGCTCATCCGCACGCAAATATTCACAGGCCTGCCGCACGCGGCGCGTCAACAAATATTCGTGAATTAATCCGCCGGTTTCCTGTTTAAAAGTGCGCGAAACATAACTGCGCGACAGCGACAGCGAAGCAGCCAGCGCGGCCAGACTGAATTTCTCCCTGTAATGCTCTTCAATCCACTGCATCACCCGCGTCGAAATGCTGTCATCAATCTGTTCACTGTTTTCTGTCCGCTGCGGAAAGAAATTCAGCAGCTGTAACATCAGGCAGGCGCTGTCAGATAAATTAAACTGCTGGCTGTCAAAAATGCGCTGATAAACCGTGAACAGCTGCTCAAGCCCGGTCTGATATTCACTTAAATCATACACCGACGCGACACTCGATTTATGGCAAAGCCGTTGCAGACTGGCGCGCTGATGGGGAAAGTCGCGCAGAAAATTAACTAAGGCCGCGTTATCGAGGTGAATAATGGTACGGCGATAGTTATCACTGTAGCGTTCATCAACCATCACTTTATGCAGCTTAAACGGCGGAAAGATAAATACCCGCCCCGGCCTTAAAGTATATTGCTGATTGTCCACGATGATGATGCCGTAACCCTGCTCAATCACCAGAATTTCCAGGCACTGATGCCAGTGGTGATAGCGAACCGTATTGGCAAAACGTCGGGTAAAGGAGATTGCGCGATCCGTTAATGAAATAAGCTCAATGGTTTCGATTGCCATGCTGTTCCACCAGGTCAACAATTTACTATTTTTGATTCTCTTCAGGTTAACTTAAACCACCGTTTTAAATTTTTATAAACATAATTTTTATTCCCTTCATTTTTTGTGATAGCGCTAACACTGTTACCGCCCCGCTGCCGACTACTCTTGCTCACCACAACATCGCCACTGAGGTTGAGAAATGTCGCATCATCCGAATCCCCTGCGCTCCCGCCAACAGGTTGCCGATTTTCTGCAAACCCTGCTGGCCAATGTTGATCGGCAATTTCACGCCGGTGAAACCGGTATCAGACTCGGGGAAACCTGCGCCCATTACGGCGCAAAAATTGCCGAAATGGAGGCGCTGTCGCGCATGCTGTGGGGAATTTTCCCGCTGATGGCCGGGGGTGACACGGTGCCAGGCGCAGAAAAATACTTTCGCGCCATAGCAGACGGCTGTAATCCACAGCATGCGAACTACTGGGGCGACGCGGGGCCGTTCGATCAACGTATTGTGGAGATGGCGGCGTATGGCGTAGGTATGTCACTGTTAAAAAAACAGTTTACCGATCTTTTTCCTGCGGCAGCCTTGCATAATCTGCATCGCTGGCTGGACCAGAGTGGTTATGCCGAGATGCCGGAAAATAACTGGAACTACTTTGCCATTATGGTGCAGTTGGGTTTCAAACAGGCCGGGCTGCCCTGGGATCGCCAGGTGATTGAACAGCGTTTTAACCGCATGGAAGCTTACTATCTCGGTAACGGCTGGTATTCCGACGGCCCCGGCAGGCCAAAAGATTATTATATCTCGATGGCGTTTCACTATTACGGACTGATATACGCCAGCCTGATGGCCGAAGAAGATGCACCGCGCGCCAGCGAGCTTCGCGCCCGCGCCAACCGGTTTGCCCACGACTTTATCACCCTGTTTGCCGCCGATGGCGCCGCCGTGCCCTTTGGTCGCAGCCTGACTTACCGCTTTGCAGAAGCGGCATTCTGGAGCGCAGCCGCCTTTGCCCGCCTGGAAGCGTTTTCACCTGGCGTCTATAAAGGGCTGATTCTGCGCCATCTGCGCTGGTGGAGTCAGCAACCGATTTTCGACCGCGATGGCATTCTCACCATTGGTTACGCCTATTCTAATCTGGTGATGGCCGAGGATTATAACTCGCCCGGCTCGCCTTACTGGGCGCTGAAACTGTTTCTGGTAATGGCACTACCGGAACAGGATGCCTTCTGGCAGGCGGAAGAGCTGCCGCTGCCATCCGTTGCCCCACAGCAGGCGATTATCGAAGCCGATCAGATTGTGGTGCATCATCCGCACTCTGCTCACGTTTATATGCTGACATCCGGTCAGATTGAGCTGAATAACTACGTTAATACCGAAGCGAAATATACCAAATTTGCCTATTCCAGCCACTACGGTTTTACCGTTGAGCGCGGGCGTTATGGGCTGAAACATGCCGCCTGCGATTCAATGCTGCTGCTGAGCGAAGGCGATAACTACTATCGCGGACGCCGCGAGTGTGAGGCGGTCAAAACCACGCAAGACGCAATCTGGTCGCGCTGGCGGCCCTGGCATGATGTACAGGTGGAAAGCTGGCTGATCCCGTGCGGCGTGTGGCATTTGCGTGTCCATCGCCTGACCAGCGCCCGCACGCTGCACAGCGCCGAAGGCGGTTTTGCCGTGCGCTTTACACCTGACACGCAGATTGAGTCAGCGGCCAGCGGCTGTACGTTACGCGCCGACAATGGCATCAGTTCTTTAGTCAATCTTCCCGCCGGTCGCCAACGCGCGGCACAGCATATTGTTACCCCACCCAACAGCAGCCTGATGTTTGCCGAGAGCGCCGCCATTCCGCTGTTAAGCGCCGAACTGGCACCCGGCGAGCACTGGCTAAGCTGCGCGGTGCGGGTACAACCGAATCATGAAAATGATGATAGCCCTCTGCCGGAACTCCGGATTGAGTCTCACCAGCTGCGGATCATCTGCCCGCAGCGGGAAATTATCCTTGCGCTTTCCGGCGAATAATAAACAGCTTTGCGAGGCTGAAGATGAAACTTGTTAATGCAGCAAATAAATCCAGTTATTACAAAATTAGCCTGTTTATCTTTCTCTACTTTTTTACCTGGTCCGCCAGTATCGGTTTACTGGCTATCTGGCTCGGGCAGAAAACCGCATTAAGCGGTGCCACTATCGGCACAGTTTTTGCCGTAAATGGCGTGTTTGCGGTGATGATGAAACCGATATACGGCTATATTATGGATAAAATCGGCATGAGCAAATCACTGCTCTATTTTGTCGTCGGCATGTCGGCACTGATGGCCCCGTTCTTTATTTATGTCTATCAGCCGCTGTTATTAAGCCATACCCCCCTCGGCATTATTGTCGGTGCTATTTATCTGAGTTTCGCCTGGTATGCCGGTGTGGCGGCAACCGAATCCTATGCCGACCGGTTCAGCCGCATGAATCAGCTGGAG
>NZ_JRXE01000015.1:40914-77177 GCF_001267535.1 Winslowiella iniecta
TATGCTGGCGGTATTACTGACGTTGAAAGTTGAACCGCAAACCGTAGCCAGCAAAGCGGTAGTAGCTGACGAAAAAATTGTTTTCAGCGACGTGATAAATTTAATGCGTGACCGAAAATTCTGGGCCTTCTGCTTATATGTCGCGGGAGTCGTCTGGATGATGTTTATTGCTGAACAGCAGTTCTCACGTTATTTCGTCTCCTTCTTCAGCGATGTTCATCAGGGTAACGCCGTATTTGGTTATCTCAGCACCGTTCAGTCAGCGATGGAATTTCTGATGATGATGGGCATTCCATTTTTGGTGAATGCGGTCGGCGCGAAAAATGGCCTGCTGCTGGCAGGCGTGGTGATTGGCGGACGGTTAATTGCCTCCGGCCTGACCAGTGATGCGCTGATTATTTCCATTATTAAGCCGCTGTACGGGGTGGAGATGTCGCTGCTGCTGATCTCGGTATTTAAATATCTCGCTGAGCATTTCGACAAACGGGTAAACGCCACCATGTATCTGCTTGGCTATCAGGCGATGCTCTATGTCGGGTCAATCCTTATCGCCTCGCCGGTGGGTTATCTCTATGAGCGTATCGGCTTTGAACACACCTATCTGATGATGGGCGCTATCGCGCTGCTGTTTACGCTGATCTCCGCCTTCACGCTTTCAGCCTGCGTGCGTAAACGTCAGCCTGGAAAAGAAAATACAGAGGTCAGGCACGCCTGATCGACAGACACTCGGCTCTAAAAGGAATCCTCTATGTCCATCGACGTTGTGAAAGAACCGTTGCGCCCACTGACGGGCAATCCTGTTGACCGCCAGCAATTACAGCGCGAATTACAGGCGGCACGCAGCCAGGTTCTGCGCATGATTGACCGTAATCTGACGCAATTTGGCGATCGCTTTCCGGCCGAAGCCGCGGTAAAGGGATACTATCCGCTGACAGAAAATGTCGAGTGGACCACCAGCTTCTGGACTGGCCAGCTGTGGCTGGCGTGGGAGATGAGTGGTGATGAGAAATTCCGCCTGGCGGCGGAAAAGCAGGTGCGATCTTTTGGCCTGCGCATCGCCGGTCGCCAGGATACCAATACTCACGATCTCGGTTTTCTCTATACGCTGTCGTGCGTCAGTGCCTGGCGTCTGACCGGCGATCGTGACGCACGCGGTTTCTCACTGCTGGCCGCCGAAGCGCTGCTGGAGCGCTTCCATCCGCGGGCGAAGATCATTCAGGCGTGGGGCGACCTCAGCGATCCGCAACAGGCTGGGCGCATGATCATTGACTGCAATATGAACCTGCCACTGCTGTATTGGGCCAGTGAACAGACTGGCGATCTGCGTTTCGCCGAGGCGGCCTGCGCTCATGTTAAACAGGCGGCACGCTATCTGGTGCGGCCGGATGCCTCCAGCTGGCACACCTACTATATGGATACCACCAGTGGCGCAGCGCGTTACGGCAATACTCATCAGGGTTACGCCGACGACTCCTGCTGGTCGCGTGGCCAGGCATGGGGAATTTACGGTTTCCTGCTCAGCTATCTGTATACCGGCGATAACGAAATGATTGAGCTGTCGACGCGGCTGGCTAACTATTTCCTTAATCGCCTGCCGCCAGACGATGTCTGCCACTGGGATCTGGCGCTGCTGGGTACTGATGCCCTGCGCGACAGCTCAGCGGCGGCGATTGCAGCTTGCGGCCTGCTGGAGCTGATCAAACATCTGCCCGCCACTGACGGCGACCGTCAATATTACGAAGAGTACGCATTGCGTATTATCGCTTCGCTGACTAAAAATTATCTGGCGCGCGAAGATGAAGCCTGTAACGGCCTGCTTAAGCATTCGGTCTATCATTTCGCCAGCGATAAAGGCGTTGATGAGTGCTGTAGCTGGGGTGACTATTTTTATCTGGAAGCGCTGGTTCGTGTCAGTCAAAGCTGGAAACCTTACTGGTAACGGAGTCTGTTATGTCTGTCAAAGCAGCAATTTTATTAGCGGAAGGGTTTGAAGAAGCGGAAGCGGTGATCGTTATCGACGTGCTACGCCGTCTGGATATTACGATTGAAACCCTCGCCTGCCAGCCTTCACGCCAGGTCAACAGCTATCATCATATTGTGATGCAGGCCGATGCGTTGTTAAGCGAGCGCGCCGATACGCTGTATGATGCGATTATCCTGCCCGGCGGTCCGGACGGTACGGTTAATTTGGCCGCTAATCCGCAGGTTATTGCGATGATTAAGCAGCATGATCAACAGCAAAAACTGATTTGTCCGCTCTGTTCGGCTGGCGCCAGAGTGCTGGCGGGAAATCAGTTGTTAAAAGGACGGCGATACGTCTGCTCCGGCGATCTCTGGCAGCAGTATGATGATGGGGTGTATGTCGACGCAATTATTGTGGAAGACGGTAATCTGTTTAGCGGCCAGGGATTGGGCGTGGCGTTCGACTTTGCCTTCGCGATTGCCAAACGCCTTACCGGTGATACCGAACGCGTCGACTTTCAGGCGCGGCATATTTATCACGCCACGGCAGGATAGATCGGTTGTAGGGGAGCCGTTTTCGGCTCCCGTCCTGAAGGTATGCAGGTTGCCCCCCGGCACGGGCGGCGAGAACGCCGCCCCTATAGGAAACGGGTGCCAGAAATGCTTAACTGACCGACATCAGGCGGGCCCGCACCGCATTCTGTCAGGAGATCGCCGAATCGGAGTTATGTTTATGCTTATCCGCTTCGAAGTGATCTTTAAACTGCTCGTAGATAGAGATCATATTAGAGGCATCGCCCTGCAATGGGCTGAGTTTACCTGCGCGCACCAGCTCAATAACCAGTTGCAGTGCAGCCTGCTTAGGGCTGCTGGATGGATGTGCTATTTCGTTAGACATACGATTCCCGACAAAGTGTAAAACATTAACTTTAGCAAGTTTAGCCTGGCCCCGTTACCCTTTTCAGTACCGGAGGCTGGCGTCCGCAGCAAAATCAGGCAAATCATCCATCAAGCGCAAAGCTGGCTTCATTCTCGATTTTCAAATCCGGCGAGAACAACTGACTGACCTGAACCAGCGAACGGGCTGGCAAATGATTGCCATAGCGGGCAAACAGTTCCCGGCGGTAGGGAAACACTATTTATTCTGCTGTTTCAGCCATTGCTGCATGCGATCGATTTCAGGCTGCTGAGCATCAATAATTTCCTGCGCCAGTTTGCGCATTGCCGGATCTTTACCGTATTTAAGCTCGGTTTTTGCCATCTCAATCGCCCCCTGATGATGCGCCGTCATGCCCTGGGCAAAAGCAATATCAGGATCATCAGTTTTTATCCCCTGCATCATATCGTCGTGCATCTTCGTCATACCGCTGTGATAACTCTGCCGGGCACCGCTCTGTTGCGCGTGGTCCTGATGCGCCGACTCGGCAGCATATGCGCTGAGCGGTGCCAGTAGTGTGATAAATAGTAAAGGTTTCATTTTATTCATTGGTTTCCCTCATCAGTCAGATATCCTCAGACATTAACAGGGTAGACCTTCCCCTTACGGTAAGGTCAAGTTATGAGGCTAATTGTGGCAGCCCGCCAGAACGACAAAGCCCGCACAAGGCGGGCTTTAAGGGTTAAACATCTTGATTTTCCAGACTACTCTGCAGTATCGACGCTGGCGTCAGGGGTTTACTGCAATGGCTACATACCGCCCCGTGGGGATGATTTTTGCTGCTGTCAACGACGGTGAAGAGAAACGTCGAACAACCGCAGTCGGTGCAACTCAGGCTAATACTGGAGATATCCACCCTCTTTCTGTTTAGTGGAACCCCAAAATAGCACCATTGCTCTGCAAAAACCGTTCGTTTATTTCGACGCTGACAGCATAAAAGTTCTTAAAAACCGAAATTTCCTGCGGCAACATTGCGCCTTAATACCTAAACTCAATGCAACATGGGGTGAAAAGAGCCTGCGGTTATTCTGATTTTTGCCTGGCCTGCTCATAAGAAACACGGTGCAGGATTAAAATCGTGATCGACCATTCATTTATTCAGTTGACGACACGCAGTTATCCGCAATATTTTTGTTATTATAGTCTCAATTATTAGCACACTCATAATGATGAGTCTCCTAAGAGGTTACTCACCGTCCGGTGAGACCTGAAAAGTACTTAAAAGGATGTCTAACATGAAACGCCAAAAGGTGCGGCATATCACAGACCGGCTTGCTCTTCCGGCGTTAGCGCTATTGCTATCACCACTTACTCTGGCAGAGACGGTCACGGTATCACTTTCACAGGAACAGGACGGCGGCGAGATGGGTCGTGCCTGTATTTATGTTCATCAAGGTAAAGCGGAGTTTCGTGTTGTTAAACAGAACGAACAATGCGCACCGCAGATCATTGTCGAAACCGAAAAAACCTGAAATTTACGTTATTAAAACAAGTTAAGTTATAAACAGATGTGCTATCAGTACATTATTCGGTGAATATTTTTTAATTTACCGGTTGTCGGCAGTGCGGTTCACTGCGGCAAGCTACGCAAAGCTAACTCTCTTTTACCTTTCCGGATTATGCCGGTATTCATTACTGGCATAATCTTTCGGCTGCTCAGCCAACACCACCGTCTAATCGATATGTAACCAATTGACTTTAAAGCTTTTATTCAGCCTTCTGCGCAGTTGCCGCTTCGCTCTACTATACTGATGTCGAGTCCAGCAGTTTTCGCCATCAAAGACCGGGGATAAGGAGGAAATATGTTAATTGGATTTGTACTGCTCGTCAGCGCCTGCGGCCATGATGCCTGTGACGCGCTGCCGGTCTCAGAACGCATTTATCCGACGCTGGAAGCTTGTCAGCAGATGGCAGATCGCATTCACCAGCGCCGCCCTAACGCCGTATTACTGTGCGGGGAAGTGCATCGTTAAGCTCCCTCTCCCGCCAGTGATTAGTTCTGCGTTATTTTAGCGTCACGTTTTTCAACGCATCAAAAATCAGCGCTTTATCATTTTCGGTGATATTATGCTGTGAAATCAGCACATTGAAAGTTGAACGGTCATTTTCATTGATGGGATTACCGGCCTTCAGCACCTTCGCCAGCTGCTGTAGTGAATCGGTACTGAGCTGACCAACCTTTTCGCGCACCACCGGCAGCGACAGCGGCGTCCATTTCGCTTCAGGCTTCGACAGCCAGTCAGCGCGATAGCGATACTGAATCGCTTTGGCAGCATCCATCTGCGCCTTAACAAACGGCTTTACCGACGCTGGCTGCAAGCCAAATTTTTCTGCGCTACTGAGAGTCAGGACCGAAACACGGCCTTCCTGTTGTAAATCTTCTATCGGCTGATGATTAGCGGCTTTATAGCCAGCCACATCCTTCATAAAAGAGAGACGCTGGTTGATTTGCGCAAAAAGTTGCGTCTTATCGTCCGCCTGTGCCACTGGCATTATCAGGGTGAGAGAGAGCGCCAGAAATCCATATTTTGTGATCATTTTCATTCTCTTCCTTGGGGAAAACATCGGTAGTTTAGCATAAAAACTAATTAGCATATCTTTACAGTCATTTTTGCCACTGCCAGGCTGTCCGTTGGTAACCTGACACTGCCAGCACTGAAGGCGATAAACTTGAACCTGAAGCGCACAACGGGTCACTGCGGGTTGAAACCCGCTGCGGCACAGGTCAAAATATAGTCTATTTTCTTATTATATCTTCTGCAATAGTTGCCCTGATGAAAACGCTGAAGCCGCGTCGCCCTAATGGTCGATGGATTTATTACATACTCTATGAAGGCATCTTGTGGCCCTGCCCGGTTCGCTGGGAATGGGAACAGGGTTACGGCGGCTGGCTGCCCTTTTACTTCTCTCCCACCTTTGAGTTTGTCGCCGGCGATCCGGCTAAGGCCTACCGGATAAGTAAAAGTGCTGCAAAATCACGTGATATCCCACGAATTAATTAACCACCGTGACGTAAAGTTGCCACGCGCGGCCCCGGCTGAGGGGCGCTGAAACTGGCATCCCGATAAATTTGTGCCAGGTTTTTAATAAGGAGGAGATATTATGAAACGTGATGTCTTAAGTGAAGAGTACTATGACGAAGTCTGTCGGGTGATTGGTGATGCAGTTATCGTTCTGTCAGAAAACGGCCTCGATACGCAGCGCGCAGTGATAGCCGATCTGCTAAAAAAGACCCGCCTGAAACGTACTGACAGTGACAGGGATGAACAGAAAGTGCTGGAGCACGCCATCCGGCTGATTAAAACCTGATCACAAGTATGCCGTAAACCCAGTCTTCGGCTGGGTTTTATTGAATAGTTCTTAACTGAGTTCCCCTCCTCTCGCCTTGTTGCGCAATGAATGCCATGATGCAAAATCCTTAGAGTTCAGGTAAGGCATCAATGAAAAAAATCCTTCTCAGTGCCTGTTTAGCAGGCTTCCCGGTGCGTTATAACGGCTCAACAAAAGTAGTGGTTTCCGAACGTCTTGCGCGCTGGCGTCAGCAGAATCGACTGGTGATATTCTGCCCGGAACTGGCTGCCGGATTTCAGACACCACGCCCACCGGCTGAAATTCAGCCGACCCGGACAGGAAACAGCGTCATTACTCAGGGTGCCAGAGTGAGGGAATCAAGTGGGGACGATGTGACCGAACGCTATATTTTAGCGGCATGGTTGACGCTGGAAATGGCTCAGCAGCATGACTGTCAGTTTGCCATATTAACCGAGGGAAGCCCGTCGTGCGGTACCCACTTTATCTACAGTGGTGAGTTTAATAACCGCAAAATAGCCGGCATCGGCGTGACCGCAGAGCTGTTAACCCGTCACGGTATTGAGGTATTCTCCGAACACGACATCCCGCGCTTATGCGCAAGAATTGATGAGTCAGACGCTGTTTAGCAAGACCCGAAGGAAATCATAATGAAAAAACGCTGGATTGTGGTCATCGCCATCGTGCTGATGCTTGGCTGGTGTAATCGCGATACACTTAATCCTTTTGCACCAGATTGCAGTAAAACACCGCACGCCGAAGGTTGTAAGAAAAAATGGTCAGCGCCCGGCCTTGAGCTGTGAGCATAACACTGCGAGCCATCACGCGGCTCGCTCAGATATCCTCGACACCCACCACATTATTTCCGCGCCTTTCCTGTTAAAAGACAATTACACTGAAACAGCATCGGTAATCTGACACCCTTTTTGCTGGTCTGACACAGGTAATCATGATGAATAAAAAACCCGGATTGTGTTGCTTTATTCTGCTGTTTGCTGCGCCGGTATCTGCACAAGATTTGGCGCTGGCACTGGATAATGAATGGCAAATTAACCCTTATCGTGCCAAACGTGTCGACTACACCCCCTTTCCGATGCTGAGCTGGACCGGCAACTATTTTTATATCGACGGTGATGAAGCGGGCATTCTGGCGTGGAAAGATGAAGTTAATGAGCTAAAGATCAAAGGATTATGGTTTGATCGCAGCTATGACCGCAGCGACGGCAAAGGCTGGCAAATGCAGCAGCTAAATAACCGACGCACCACCCTGATGGCCGGTATCAGTTATCAGCGAATAACGCCGTATGGCGCATTATCCGGAGAGCTGTCTGCTGATACGCTGGGGCTGAGTCATGGCGTTATCGCCACCGCCTCGTGGACCGGCTATCTGCAAAGCGGAAAACTGGCGTTTATTCCTGCTGCCGGTATTGACTGGGAGGATGCACGTCAGACCCGCTACTACTATGGTGTTACTGCGGATGAATCACAACGCAGCGGACTCGCCCGCTATCGTCCGTCGGCCAGCCTGACGCCATGGTTACAGCTGGCTCTGGATTACCGTTTCAACACCCGGTGGGAAGGTTTTATCTCCACCCGGGTCAACTTCCTCGACAGCAATGTGCGCAACAGCCCGATGGTTGAGAAGTCGACCAGTTATCTTATGAATCTCGGGGTTAACTATCATTTTTAAATACTGAGCTAAATCACGACATCGGTCTGCGTCAAAGAGCGGCTTACCGTTCTGTCTGACTCACACTATCAACAGCGTGATGTGTTTTGCTTGCCCGTTTATTCCTCCGCGTGAGATTACCTCAGATACCTGAAGATAATTTCCCGTGATCTGAACGACAATAATCCCTCTTCGAAGCCGGATTAGCAGGCTGGCGTTTCTCTGACTCCGGCTGTTTGTTTAGCTTTGGTTTAACTTATTATTATTCAGCTCAATATAATATTCGGTGATTTTCCGAAAATAATAAGGAGTTATCATGTCCGGAAGCATCTTACCTGCCCAATCCGTTATTCATTCACTGCCTAATACCCAGTGGGATGAGCCGGTAAATAATGCCTCTGCGGTAGAAGCTCTTGAGCAAGGAAAAGTGCTGTTCCTGCCGAATCTGGCATTTGATCTTAGCGCCGCAGAGCAATTGCTGCTGAAGCCCGAGTTAGTCGATGCGAAGCGTAAAAATATCAGCTTTAATCCTCAGACCGGGAAAGTAAATGGTGTCGCGGTTGAGGATACAACACCGCAGGTGAAAGCACTGCTGGAACGCCATTATCATCACAGCCAGCAACTGGTTAATGCGTTACTACCCGAGTATCGTGCTGAGCTGCATACGCCCAATAATACTCTGCGGTTACATCCGGTCACGGCGTGGCGTGCATCCAGCTCGTGGCGCAAAGATGACAGCCGTTTGCATGTTGACGCTTTTCCGTCACGTCCTAATCACGGTGAACGTATTCTGCGCATCTTTACCAATATCAACCCCAACGGCGAAAGTCGCCAGTGGCGCGTGGGCGAGCCGTTCCCGCAACTGGCGCAGCGCTTTATGCCACGCCTGAAGCGCTATTCACCGCTCAGTAGCTGGTTGCAGCATCGGCTCGGCATTACTAAACGCTATCGCAGCCATTATGATCATCTGATGCTGCAACTGCATGATGCGATGAAAGCCGATCAATCTTATCAGCAGCAGGGGCCACAGTTGGCGCTGGAACTGCCCGCGGGCAGCAGCTGGATCTGTTTTTCCGATCAGACGCCTCATGCGGCGATGAGCGGTCAGTTTATGCTGGAGCAAACTTTTCTGCTGCCGGTTTCCGGCATGAAAAATCCGCAAAATGCCCCTCTGGCTATTCTCGAAAAACTGCAACAGAAAACACTGATCTGAATGACGGGCAGAGTGTATCACCTACTCTGCCCGCCTGCTTATAAGGCGACAACCTCACTGACCTGATGCTGAAAAACATAGGGATCGGACAGCAGTTCAAATTGCTCATCGTCAGCGTAAGTGACCGCGACATGGTAATCCTCCCCGGCAAACGCTTTTACCGCGTCAATATCCGACCAGTAAGTGGCGAGAAAAAAATGCGCCCACTCTCCCTGGGTTTCACGACGTACAAAAGCGCCCAGATTACCTGCCACGCCTTGTGAATGCTGTACACCGGTAAGCTGCAAATGTGCGGCAAAACCTTCAGCAAATTTAACCGGCACGCAGCCATGCCATGTTCTGACAATCATAGTACCCCTTGCGTTGTTATTTAATATTTTGTGAACATAACATTTTTGCGGCGAAAAAGGTTATCGGTGCGGGTCAATTCATTTTAAACGCGAAATGCCAGTCACCTGAGGCGACTGGCATTAAACACTGGAGATATCAGGATAACTGAAATGATTATTTAATCAGGTCAGCGGTCATATAAACCTGGTTGCCGACGCGGGCGCTGGTGATTTTATAAGATGATGCACCCGCTTCCTGAGCTTTCGCCGCAATGCGCGCTTCAGCAGTATCCAGATGGCTACCGTATGCGGTGACGGATTGTGCGAAGCTGCCAAAAGAAACGGTAGCAAGGGCAATTACTGCAACAAAAGTTTTGATAGATTTCATGGTTTATTTCCTTCAGTTTTTTGACCGGGAGAAGACTCATCGCCTTCGATAGAACAATAATAGCCATACGAAGCCAATGTTAATAGCGGAGCTATTTGCTTATCTTTGTCAAAAAAACTGATTTAAAATTACACTGCTACTTTTGTTAGCTTAGATTATGACTGCTGCCACAACCTGGCGGCCATCTCAGCACTTTAATTCATCTCTGTGACTGTACCGACATATTTCACTGAGTCCTCCGGCGCAAATTGGTCAGCGCCTATAATCAGTGTGTTCACAATGGAATTGGGGGTGATTTATGTTATGGCTTGAACAAGGACTTTACCTGAGAGTGAAACAACTGGAAAACGGCCCGCGCCCGCTCCCTTTGCAAAGTGGTTTCAGTAGCGAGTTTGCCTATCGCGCGATCGGTTGTTTTAATCCTTCAGAAACCTCTGACGCATACTATATCTTGTCCAATGATCGTGATGAGGTGTGGTTTATCTGCAATCGCCATTTAAGAACCGTCTGTCTTGCTGCGCAATTAACTGAATTCAGAATCCCCTTATCCGCCACGTCCCCCGTAAATGTCGGGGTAAATGACAGTTTTAACCGCACCGGCACCACTTAACCTGTGCGCTTCGGCTAAAGACTTTCTGGCGGGATAAACCTTATTGGGGCCCGCCTGGAAAACGGAAAATATCCTACGCCAAGCCTGTTTTTTGTACATGCCACTATCCACTGAGCGTAATGAACGGTATTTACCCTGTCCCAGCTTAAGGTTTGTCCGCCAGACGTAATCCCCACTCAGATTGATGTGCTCCCATCCCAGCGGAGACAAATGAGAAATCAGTTGCTCATTAATCGGGATCCCTTTTCGTCTCAGGGAATCTATAGCTCTTTCTATATATACCGTATTCCACAGGGAGATCGCCGCAGTCAGCAACGTCAGACCACTGGCCCGGTAGCTCTGATTCTCCAGCACCCGATCTCTGATCTCACCCAATCGGTGTATAAAGGGGTCTGTTTGGATATCGAGAATTATTGTACGTTTAGCGCATTATTTAACCACATCAGCCCGTAAGGGATTGATTTAGTATCAATGGCTATCGCTTTTGAATGATCGCCTTAGCAAGTATCGCATTTAGGTTATCCGATTAAACAAAACCCACGGCAAAAGGCGTATAGCGCGGGAGTACACCTTATTGCGATAACTTAGCCTGTTCAAAAAACAGGCTGATCGTACAATAATTTCCGATCTCCAAACTGACTCCTACTCAATCTCTGGGATTTCGTATTCTCTGGCAATCATGCTGGTTTCTCTTCCCCAGACAGAATTCTTGGTTCTTTTTTGGTGAGCGTCAAAGGTAGCCTGGTTTGTAAAAAGCTCTTCGACTTTCCAGATCATGGGATCTGCCGTTTCCGTGACTTCAAATGACACGCATCCGGTTTCTTCCCTGGTCAGTTCCTTGTGTTCAGGAAGGTACTGGCGAACAATGTCTGCTTCTTCTGCACTTTTACACACCAAACGACCAGTCAGCTTAATCATCATCATCCCTTTATTTTCATGAGGTTTTATCGGTTTTCCAACAATAAACCTACACCAAATAATCGGGATAAAGAAACCAGGAAGTATCAGCCACGATACTTACGGCCCCTGCTGACCACGTCTAAGGGATGTTATGGTAAATCTGAGTGGCTAGCAGTTACAGGACAAACAAGGAGAAGCTATGAAGGTCAGACTCGCAACACCTGTTGAGGCCGAAGAGTGTTGGAACATTAGGAACCAGGCTATTCGCCATGGATGCAAGTGCAGCTACGATGCTGCGGTTATTGACGCGTGGACGCCAGCAGCAATGCCTGAAGGTTACAGGAGAGTTATCGCAGCAAATCCTTTTTTCGTCGTTGATGGTCCTGATAACAGACCGGTGGCGACAGGTTTCTTGGATCTTTCTGCAGGAAGCGTTGAGGCTATTTTCACTTTGCCAGAACACCTCGGCAAAGGTTTTGGCGGACTGATTATTGATGCTATCAAAGAAGAAGCGCGTAGACAGGGGTTTGAGAAATTAACTTTATCCTCAACGCCTAATGCACAATCTTTCTACGAAAAACATGGATTTACTCTCGTCAAAGAAAGTCTCTATCCATCAGCGCTTACCCAGACGGATCTGCGTTGTATGGATATGGTTAGTAAGTTATAGAAGCAATCCCGCTGTCGCAGGCAAAAGCGATAGCGGTTCGCCGCCAGGATGTTATGGCAAATATTGCATTACTAAGATTGCTGTTCCTGCGAGGCTGCATAGCATTGCCAAGGGATTTATGAACAAAATCCCTATCGATGTAGAAAACAACCCACGAAAAATCATATTGCCAGCAAGCCCTCCGACGATGAGGGATAAAACGGTATAACCAACAACTTTCAGCAACGACAGTTCTCCCCATATGGCCTCTACTACCGGATAGATAAAAACACCAACGCCTGCCGGAAATGTTGTAACCATCAAAAGTAGATGGGTTTTGGTGGGTCCGTACTCTCGAACATTTCCTACTTTCATCAAGTGTGTGATGAATGAAGCTATCCACCATAGGGTCATAACCGTAAGGAAACTGTAATTCATTGATTTTATTACCAACGCTGGATGATTGTGGATCATGATTATATCTTTTTTTTCTTATTAAAATTAATAGGTTTAGTATTTTTTTCAGCGAGGTGGTGTTGTGGAGTGGTATTGGTCACTTCGGGGAGCAGGCAAGAGCATTTTGGTTAAAAAGCAATCTTAGCGTGGTTTATTTTCGTTTTCCAAGCGACCCCCAATAGGGATTGCCTATCTATGCCTTCAACCTGCAAAGCCATACCCGCTATCAGCTACGTGGTTGCTTCATTGGAACGAAACCACCTGTAAAGCTCAAAACGCTTAACGTAGGATAATTTCCGAATTCCAAACTGCCCCCTTATTGCTATTGTGCCGGTAATCCGGTTAATCGCAGCGCTCTTTCAGGCGAACACGCTGAGGATAAAAAGCGCAGGTAATCAATCGGGTAATGGCTGGAGCCGGGCTTTCTCGTATCATCTCTCACCGGATCGCGTTATCATTAACGGCTGTTTAATCGCGAAACCGCCCCGGAGAGTCTTGATGAACAAAAGAGCCATTGCCCCTGCCATTATCTTTATTGCTGCTATAGTGTTTTTCGTCTGGTTTATTGCCAGCGGCGCAGCAGTGCCGGGAAGCTGAACCACGGCGGCTACGCTGAAAAATCACTTCGCCACCGGTAAATCTGCAAAACGCGTAGTGTAGGCCGGAGACAGCATTTCTCGCTTCATCGCCCACGACTTACTGATCCCCTGACCGGCAAACCAGACTTTATTTTTACCTGACTTGTTCAGGTGATCGATCACCTGCATCAGCGCCTCGCTGTCCGCCCGTGGACGGTATTCATCAAACAGATTAAGCTGGGACACGCCCTGGCTGAAAAAGTCTCCCAGCATCACGCCTGCTTTCATGTAACGGTGCCCGTCAATCCATATCCGCTCCAGCGACTCCATCGCGATACGCACGATGTCCCGCGTATCATTTGACGGCGTCAGCAACGTTCCGCCCGCCTGGTTACCGTAAAACTGCTCGCCAGGCGTGTGCGGACTGGTACGCAAAAACACCGCAATCTGCCGACAATACTGCTTCTCACCGCGCAACTTCTCCGCCGCACGTTCGGCATAAGCACACACTGCCTGACGCATCTCCTGATAATCAGTAATACGGCTGCCAAACGAGCGCGAACAGACTATCTGTTGTTTGGTGGGCATCACCTCTTCCAGCGCCAGACAAGGCTCACCATTGAGTTCCCGCACGGTACGCTCAAGTACCACGTTAAAATTTTTACGGATAAACCACGGCGTGCATTCCGCTAACTGCAACGCGGTCTCAATGCCCATCAGGTTCAAGGTTTTACTGATGCGCCGCCCCACTCCCCAGACATCCTCAACCGGCACTATACTCATCAGTTTTCGCTGCCGCTCCCGGTCTGACAGGTCGAGCACCCCACCGGTCTTTTTCCATTTTTTGGCGGCATGGTTAGCCAGCTTGGCCAGTGTTTTAGTCTGAGCAATACCCACCCCGACGGTCAGATGGGTTTCTTTCATCACCCGGGCGCGCACATCACGACCAAACTGCTCCAGCGACATGCAGTGACTGACGCCGCTCAGATTCATAAAGGCCTCATCAATGGAGTAGATTTCCACCGCAGGCGCCATCTCTTCCAGCGTGGTCATCACGCGGTTACTCATATCGGCATACAGCGCATAATTCGAACTAAAAACTTTTACCTGATGCCGCTGAATTTCCTCTTTCATTTTGAAGTACGGCGCACCCATTTTGATGCCGACCGCTTTCGCTTCCGCGCTGCGCGCAATGACACAACCGTCATTATTCGACAGCACCACCACCGGAACGCCACGTAAATCGGGCCGGAACACCGTTTCACAGGAGGCGTAAAAGCTATTCACATCCACCAGCGCGAACATCTTAGCTCGTCGCTTTAATCACAAAAGTCACCACGCCGAAAATCTCCAGCGCCTCTTCGCTGCCAATCACGATGGGCGAATAACTGGCATTCATCGGCACCAGTTGAACGCTGGGACGCAGCTGCAACTTTTTAACGGTAAACTCCCCTTCCAGCGCAGCGACCACAATGCTGCCATGTTCAGCCTGCATTGAACTGTCCACCACCAGCATATCGCCGTCGCTGATACCGCCCTCAATCATCGAGTCGCCACTGACTTTAATAAAATAGGTGGCGGCCGGATGCTGCACCAGCAGGTCGTTAAGGTCGATGCGTTGCTCAACATAATCCGCTGCCGGAGAGGGAAATCCGCACGGCACCCGATCGATAAACAGAGGTAACTGCATGATTGCGCGAACATCTACGGGTTTCAGGAATTGCATAACGGCTGATCTCAATTAATACTGTATATAATAACAGTATTATTAATTATGACGATCAATCAAGTGGCTTTTGTCGGGCAGAAGGAAAGCTGATGATGGCAAAGAGATTTTAGTCTGAGGGGATAAAAAAGCGGACTTGCCCGCCAGTATCGCGCACATCGCGCGATACTGGCGAGGAAACCACCAGAGCGGACTATTTACGCCAGTTACGCGTTAGCTTTTTCTCAATCTCCACCACCACAAACAGCATGGCACCAATCATCAGCGAGATAATCCAGTAGCTGAACGGTAATGGACGCGTACCAAACAGGGTGTTCATCAGCGGCACATAGATAATCAGCGCCTGCAGGGCGATAAGCACCAGCGTGACCAGCCAGATACCTTTGTTTTTCAGCAAGCCGGCATTAAGCGAGAAGTGTTCTGAATCACGGCAGTTGATCATATAAACCCACTGCGCCGTCACCAGCATTTGTAACAGCACCGTACGGATAAACTCCGTGCTGTAGCCACGTGGCTCTAACCACGCCTCAAGGATAAAGGCGCTAATGGAAATCAGCAGGCCAACAAACACCACGCGCCAGATCGCATAGCCATCCATCACATGACTTTTGACATTGCGCGGGGGTCGCCGCATGGCATTTCTTTCAGCCGGTTCAAACGCCAGACCAAATGACAGCGTGGCCGAGGTCGCCATATTCATCCACAAAATCTGCACTGGCGTCAGTGGCAGCATATTCCCCATCAGGATGGCGATAATAATTAACAGCCCCTGCGCGAGGTTGGTCGGCATAATAAACAGGATGGTTTTTTTCAGGTTATCGTAAACCCGACGACCCTCTTTCACCGCGCTGGCAATGGTGGCGAAGTTATCATCCGCGAGGATCATATCCGCGGACTCTTTGGTGACTTCAGTCCCTTTAATGCCCATTGCGATACCGACGTTAGCCTGTTTCAGCGCAGGTGCATCGTTAACCCCGTCACCGGTCATGCCGACAATCGCGCCGGTCTCCTGCAACGCCTTGACCAGCCGCAGCTTATGTTCCGGACTGGTGCGGGCGAAAATATCATACTCCTGCGCCACCGTTTGCAGCTCCCGATCGTCCATATGTTCCAGCTGATAGCCGGTAATTGACGAGGCGCTGTTGCCGATTCCCAGCATCTGGCCGATGGCCATTGCGGTTTCCTGATGATCGCCGGTGATCATTTTCACCCGGATCCCCGCCTGCTGACACTGCTCGATCGCCGCAATCGCTTCAGGGCGCGGCGGATCCATCATGCCGGCAATGCCCAGCAGCACCATCCCCTGTTGCAGTTCCGGATGATCCAGCGAGGTCAGGTTTTGCTCCACCGGCTTACGCGCGGCAGCCACCATGCGCAGACCTTCGCTGGCATAGGTTGAGATGGCATTTTCCCAGTAAGCCAGATCCAGCGGCACCACGCCGTCTTCCTGTTGCTGCGACTGACACAGGCGCAATAACACATCCGGCGCGCCGGTCAGTAACACTTGCGCTTCGCCATCAATCTGGCAGGCGACCGCCATATATTTATACAGCGAATCAAACGGGATTTTACT
Organism: Winslowiella iniecta; assembly: GCF_001267535.1. GTDB lineage: Bacteria > Pseudomonadota > Gammaproteobacteria > Enterobacterales > Enterobacteriaceae > Erwinia > Erwinia iniecta. The sequence goes on from NZ_JRXE01000015.1 coordinate 57,214, forward strand.
GCCAACGGTACAGGATGCATCATCAAGCCGGGCTTTCGCCGCCAGCACCTTTAATGCCCCTTCGGTTGGCCCGCCGGTAATCACCCAGTGACCCTGCTCATCCTGCCGCAACTGGCTCTCATTACAGATATCCACGGTGCGCAGAAACTGGCTAAACAGCGGGGAAGATTGTGGCGTGGCCGCTTCAGTAGCACCGGCCGGATAGAAATCACCGCGCGGCTCGTAACTGCTGCCCTCCACGCGCCAGACCTTATCCGCGAGGATCACCGCTTTAACCGTCATTTCATTCATCGTCAGCGTGCCGGTTTTATCCGAGCAGATCACCGACATTGCGCCCAGCGTTTCTACCGTCGGCAGCTTACGAATAATCGCATGATTACGCGCCATCGCCTGCACGCCGAGCGAGAGGATAATCGAGATAATCGCCGGCAGCCCTTCCGGCACCGCCGCCACCGCCAGGCTGATCACCGAGAGCAACAGTTCAGCAAACGGGATATCACGCAGCATCCAGCCGAAAATCAGCAGCGCCACCATCATCAACAGAATGATGGCAAAAATGGCTTTGCCGAGCTTATCCATTTGCACCAGCAGCGGGGTTTTATTCTCGCTGATTGACGAGAGCATTTCGTTGATATGCCCCAGCTCGGTATCGCCACCGGTGGCAATCACCACCCCGGATGCGGTACCGGAGCTGACGGTGGTGCCGGAAAACGCCAGATTTTTACGATCGCCGATCGATTTCTCGCCCTCCAGCGCAATGACTTTTTTCGACACCACGGTCGATTCGCCAGTCAGGATCGCCTCTTCCACCCGCAGATTATGGATATCGATCAGGCGCAGATCCGCCGGAATGCGATCGCCGGGCCGTAACATCACAATATCGCCGGGCACGATATGTTCGGTATTAATCGTAATCTGCTGACCGCCACGCACCACCAGCGCTTCGCTGGAGAGCATGTTCTGGATACTTTTTAGCGACTTTTCCGCATTACTTTCCTGAATAAAGCCGATCAGCGCATTAATCACCGCTACGCCTAAAATCACCAACGTATCGACCCAGTGCCCCATAATCGCCGTGACAATAGCGGCCGCTAACAACACATAGATCAATACATCTTTAAAATGGGAGATAAACTTAATAAACAGGGATTTAGGTTTCTTTTGCGGCAGAGCATTGGGGCCATGCTGTAATAACAGGGTCTGCGCATCGGCCTCTTTTAATCCTGCCGGCGAGCTGTTAAGTGCGGCAAGACTCTCTTCAACACTGCGCTGATACCACTGGTGTGTCGACGGAGCTGACTCCCCGCTGACCGATTTGAACTCACTCATAGCTTATTGACTCCTGTTTTCCCACAATAGTCCCACGCTAAGTACGAGCCTGCCGCTCATCACTCCACGGGATAAAAAATTGCCATAACGTCAGCCAGTCCGGTGCTGTGGTTGAGCAAATCACGGCAAAAAAGGTCTTAAAAACATCGAGGAACAGAAAACTCTATCAGAACTGTTTCAGGTCAAAAAAATTAAACAGCCTGCTGCTAAGATGATATGCAACTAAGCATAATCGATATTATTCGAAAATCTATTTATAAGTTTTCTTTCGAAAAATTCCGCTTCAGCTATAACTATTAAATCCGTAGTTTTCATCATCATATTAATTATGGGGAGATCATGAAAACCTATAGCGCATTCAGAATTGGTAGCTATGTGTTGCTGGCCGTTACCAGTTGCACCCTCACAGGACTGATGACTTATCTCATTGTTTCCAGTATGCAAGGGTGAGGACTCTCCGACAGAAATGCGCAGTCCGCCCCTGCCGTTCGCACAATGAAAAACGTTTGTACAACGCGACAGGCCCGGAAAACAGGATGAAATCGAATAAAAGCATACTGATGAGACTTAACTCACTGAATTTAAAATAAATGCATTTACTTCAGTAATACCGTCGCCACTGAAAGCTGGCGAATAATAATGTTGCTGTGATTATTGATTTTTTCTGGGGCGTGGACTAAAGCCTGAGAGATAATAAGGGGAAGCCTGTTGAAAAGAATACTTTTTATTATTGCCCTGTCAGTAATACTGACGGCCTGCGATCGTAAGGAGCCAGAAAGTGACCACTCCCCACGCCCGGTAAAAAGCATCGTAGTAAAATCCGATAACCTGCTGAATGACAGAGTCTTTCCGGCGCGTATTCTGGCCGGAGACAATACCGATCTGGCGTTTAAACGCGCTGGCCAGTTGCAGGAGCTGGAAATCCGCGAAGGGATGGCGATTAAAGCCGGTCAGGTTCTTGCCCGGCTGAATAACGTCGATGCCACACTGCGGGTTAATGACCGGCAGAGCGCCTTTAATCTGGCTCAGCGCCAGTTCCAGCGCTTTCAGTCACTTTCCGGCAACGGTGCGGTTTCGCGCTCAGAAATGGATGTCCAGCGCGCCAATCGCGACTCGGCTCGCGCCGCATTAGACAGTGCCAAAGAAGAGCTGAATTATCTGACGCTGACCGCGCCGTTTGATGGCGTAATGGCACGCGTTAATGCCCGTAATCATCAGGTGGTGGCTGCCGGACAGACGATTGCCACCATCAGCCGTACCGAGATGCTGGATGTGGTGTTCACTATCCCCGAGCGCCTGTTTACCGCGCTGGATGCCAGTAACGTAGAGTATCAGCCGCGAGTACGCATCAACTCCCTGCCGGGCCGCGAATTTACCGCACGCTACAAAGAACATACTACCAACACCGATGCCGGCAGCTTAACCTATCAGGTTACGCTGGTTATGCCGCGCCCGGATGATCTGCCCACCGTCGGCGGCTTAAGCGGTACGGTAACCGTCAGCCTCGGTAATTTACCGAATGCCTCACCCACCACCACGATTATCGTGCCATCGGCGGCAGTCTTTAATCCGGACAGTAGCCAGTTAAACCAGGCGCATGTCTGGGTCATTGCCAAAAACGGACAGGGACTTTATCTGGAAGACCGTAAAGTCAGCGTCGGCCAGGTAACTTCGCAGGGCATTGAAATAACTCAAGGTTTACAGGATGGTGAACAGATTGTCGTGGCAGGCGTCGCTGAATTACGCGCCCAGCAACCGGTGCGTATCTGGACGCGGGAACGAGGTCTGTAATGGGGATAATTGAGCGCTTTATTCAGAACAATATCCGTATCTGGCTGGTTATTTTGTTGCTCGGCGTTGGCGGTATTATTGCCCTGTTAAATATCAGCCGGCTGGAAGATCCCGCCTTTACCATTAAAACCGCAGTGGTGGTCACCCAGTATCCAGGCGCATCGGCGCAGCAGGTGGAAGAGGAAGTGACGCTGCCGCTGGAAAACGCGCTGCAACGCTTGCCGTATCTGGATAATGTCACCTCCATTTCCAGCGTCGGCTTATCGCAAATTACCGTGAATATTGACGCCCGTTACCAGGCGTCAGAGCTGCCACAAATCTGGGATGAGCTGCGCCGTCGGGTCGGGGATGCCGCGCGACAGTTCCCGCCGGGCGTGTCCGAGCCGTTTGTTAACGACGACTTTGGTGATGTCTATGGCTATTACTTTGTGCTGTATGGCGACAACTATAACAATCAGGAACTGCGCGATTACGCCGAACAGCTGCGGCGTGAACTGATCCTGGTGCCTGGCGTCGGCAAAGTGGCGATTGGCGGAGTGATCCCTCAGCAGATCCATCTGGATATTTCTCATGCCAAAATGGCAGCATTTGGTATCACCCCGGCACGGCTGGCCGATATCTTAAGCCGCCAGAATATTGTTTCCGATGCGGGCAGCATTACCGTTGGCAGCGAGTCGATTCGTCTGCATCCCACCGGCGAATTCCAGAATCTTGACGATCTGGGTAATCTGCTGATCAGCGCGCCTGGCAGCACCGGCAGCGTCTATCTGCGCGATATCGCCACCCTCAGCTCGGGCGTCAGCGACAGCCCGGACAATATTTATCACGCTAACGGCCACCCGGCGCTGGCAATGGGTATCTCCTATGTGCCTGGCGTGAATGTGATCAATGTCGGCGAAGCGCTCAGCCAGCAACTCAGCCGCATGGAGAGCCAAAAACCGGCCGGTATTCAGCTTAAGGTGTTCTACGACCAGGCGCAGGAAGTGAAGCAGTCGGTCGACGGTTTTATCCTTAACTTCCTGATGGCGCTGGCGATTGTTATTGGCACGCTGTTGATTTTTATGGGACTGAAAAGCGGTGTAATTATCGCTGCCTCGCTGGCGATTAACGTACTCGGCACCTTGCTGATTATGTATCTGGCAGGCATCGAGCTACAGCGGGTATCGTTAGGCGCGTTAATTATTGCGTTAAGTATGCTGGTGGATAATGCCATTGTGGTGGTCGAAGGGGTACTGGTCGATCGCCAGCGCGGCAACAAGCTAATGAAGTCGATCACTCACGTGATTAAACGTTCCGCCCTGCCGTTGCTGGGTGCCACGATCATCGCCATTCTCGCTTTTGCGCCAATTGGCCTGTCGCAAGACTCAACCGGTGAATACTGTAAATCTCTGTTCCAGGTACTGCTGATTTCGCTGATGCTTAGCTGGCTGACGGCACTGACGCTGACTCCGGTATTTATCAAATGGGCCTTCCGCAAAGCAGAGCAGACGCCGCAAAGTACGCCGCAGTCCGGCTCGCCGTATGACGGTAAACTGTTCCGCGGCTATCGCCGTCTGCTGAACGCTCTGTTACGCCACAAGACTCTGACCCTGACGACACTGGTGGCGCTACTGGCGCTGTCGCTGTACGGCTTTGGCCAGGTGCGGCAGAACTTCTTCCCCTCCTCGAACACGCCGATTTTCTTTGTCGATCTCTGGATGCCCTACGGCACGGATATCCATTACACCAGCAAAATCGCCAGCGAAATCGAACAGCGAATTAATCAGCAGCAAGGGGTAGCGGCTACCGTCACCACCGTTGGCCAGGGCGGGATGCGCTTCACCCTGACCTATAACGGACAACGGCAGTACACCAACTATGCGCAAATTATGGTGCGCACTGACGATCAGCAACGCATTGCCAGCCTGTCGCGGGAAATCGAACAGGATATTCAGGCCAACTACCCGGAAGTGAATGAGCGGATTAAACATATTATGTTTGGCCCTTCCGGTGACAGCGCCATTGAGGTACGCATCCGCGGAAGTGAACCGGATGAGCTGCGTCATATCGCCAGTCAGGTTGGCGAAATTATCCAGCGCGAAGGCCGGGTGTTTACCGTGCGTAACGACTGGCAGGAGCGCAGCAAAATCATCCGGCCGCAGTTCTCCCCTTATCTGGGGCGCGAACTGGGCGTGGATAAACGCGAAATCGACAACGCCTTACGCATGAATTTCAGCGGGACGCCGGTCGGGATTTATCGTGAGGGTTCGCGCCTGATGCCAATGCTGTTGCGTACCCCTGACGCGGAGCGACTGGATGCCAGCCATATCGCTAATATCCAGGTCTGGAGCCAAACGCAGAATCAGTTTATTCCGCTGAGTAATGTGGTAAGCGAATTCACTACTGAATGGGAAGATCCGTTAATCATGCGGCGCGACAGGATGCGTATTCTGACGGTGCAGACCGATCCCGACCCGTTAAGCGGCGAAACCTCCGGTGACGTGCTGGCGCGTATTCGTCCGCATATCGAGGCGTTAAAGCTGCCGGCGGGTTACAGTATCGAATGGGGCGGCGATGAGGAGAACTCTCGTGAAGCGCAGGCCGGACTGTTCAGCACCCTGCCCATCGGCTTCCTGGTGATGTTTATTATTACCGTGCTGATGTTCAGCTCACTGAAAAATGCGGCTGCCATCTGGCTGACCGTACCGCTGGCACTGATTGGCGTCACCGTCGGTTTTCTGCTGACGGGGATTCCGTTCGGCTTTATGGCGCTGATCGGACTGCTTAGCCTGAGTGGAATGCTGATCCGAAACGGCATTGTACTGGTGGATGAAATTAATCAGCAGCGGGTGAGCAAAAGTCAGCACGAGGCGATTATTGATGCCGCAACTTCACGTTTACGCCCCATTTTGCTGACTGCCTTTACCACCGTGCTGGGGCTGGCACCGCTGCTGCGCGATGTGTTCTTCCAGAGCATGGCGGTGGTGATTATGTTTGGCCTCGGCTTTGCCACCGTGCTGACGTTGCTGGTACTGCCAGTGATTTATCAGTGTTTCCATCTGCGAGCCGGAAAAACGCGATAATGAACAGTGCCGGACTTAATCTGATTAAAACCTTAGGTTGCCTGACGGCGGTGACCTTTTTCACCCTCTACAACACCTATGACAACTATTCGTATAACTACAATCAGGCGTTAGCTTTTCTGACCTTTATTTCCACCATTGCCACACCGCTGTTTTTTGTTGTGGCGGGTTATCTGGATGCCGGTACCCAGCATTCACCGGAGTGGCAGCTAAAAAAAATTCGCCGGATTCTGGTGATTTTTCTGTTCTGGTACTCAATCTACTATTTTATTGAACCCTACTATAAGGGTTACCTGATTCAGCCGTGGTTTGTGCTGGCGCTGATGATAATTTACTGCTTTCATCCGCTGATTGACCGGCTGGTCAGGCGGCGGGGGCTGTTTTTATCACTGATTGGCCTGCTGCTGTTATTCGCGCTCAGTTACGATCTGCAGGCGGTGTACTCGCCGGAAAGCCGCTGGTTGTCGGTTCCGGCCGAGTTTCGCCTCTGGACATGGGTACTCTATTATCTGACCGGGCAGCTACTCTATGACCCGGTTATCGCGGCGTTTTACTCCCGACCAAAGGTGGCGAAAGCCGCGCTGATCGCCGTGCCGTTTGTCTATGTTTTTACCTGGCTGTATGAGAAGCACTTTTTCTTTACCCTGTTCCGGGTGGAGCGCGACGGCTATATCCTCACCGGTTCTCAGGTCTATATTCTGGTGGTGCTGATCATTATTGCGATTAACGGGCTGAATATTGCAGAAAACCTGAACCGGATCTCTGCCACACTCAGCAAGACAATGACCGGCGTCTATATCCTGCATTACTCGTTTTTTAATCTGCTGATTCAGTGGATCAACATTACCTCACTGACCACAAAACTGCTGACGATCCTGCTGACCTTCTTACTGTCGGTGATGCTGACGCTGTTACTGTTGCAGTTTCAGGTGACGAAACGGCTGGTGTCATTCTGAGGGCCGCGCGCCCTCAGACGCGCTCCACCTCACTCTCCGGCTCTTCCGCCAGCTCATCCTCTTCGCTGTTCACCATCACTGACTGAATCTCTTCTTCATCAATCGTCGGGTTTAACGCGGCAGCCAGCGGCGAACTGGCCAGGCTGTCCGGCACCAGCACGTGTGGAAACTGCGTTTCATCAGCAGGCATGACTGAGGAGACTTTCTGCCAGCTCAGTGCTGCGATCACCACGCCGCATAGCGAGAAGAATGAATAGAGCATATTGCCCCCCAGCGGCTGCATCAGCGCACCGGTCAGCAGCGGCCCGATACAGGCACCGACGCCAAACGCCATCAGCAGGCAGGCGGTCAGCGATACGCGCCGCTCGGGCACCACCTGGTCATTGGCTATCGCCACCGCCAGCGGATAGAGCGAAAACTGCATCATACTGGCGGCAAAGGCCAGCCCGACGGTAAGCGCAAACGGGAAGGAGACCGGCAGCGCCAGCGGTATTGCCGCCAGCGCAAACAGCAGCGCGGTGATAAACAACAGGCGATTACGGTCAACCCGATCCGACAGCCAGCTCAGCGGAAATTGCGAGATTAAACCGGCAAAAATGGTGATACCCATAAATATCCCGGTCAGATGGGTGCCGAATCCCAGCGTACTGACATACACCGGTGCCATGCCGTAAAATCCGCCGACCGCCATTCCGATCACCAGCGTCATCACCAGAATGCGCGGAATGGTTTTGAAAAAGTATCCCAGCTCCATCGGCGCGGGCGACATCGGCTGGGCATTGGTGCGAGTGGTCAGCGCAATCGGCACCAGGCAGAGCGCAAAACAGAGCGCGACGATAATCAGGCTGGTCAGGCCAAATCCACTCTGCACCACCAGAATAAACTGGCCGGCAGACAGGCCAAGATAGGTCGCCACCATATACAGACCAAAGATCACCCCGCGCTGACCGGCTTCCGCCTGGTCGTTCAGCCAGCTTTCCAGCACCATATACTGGCACATCATGCACAGCCCGATCACCAGTCGCAGGAAAATCCACAACGGCAGAAAATCGGTCAGGCCGTGCCCAAGCACCGAGGCGGTAATCACTCCGGCGCAGGAAACGTAGGCACGAATATGCCCGACGCGGGCAATCAGGTTATGCCCGACCTTGCCGCCAATCACCAGACCAATATAGTTGGCCGCCGTAATGCCACCGATCAGCGCTCCGCTCACCTGTTCGTGAGCCAGCCGCAACGAAACATAGGTTGTCAGTAAACCGGAACCTAACAGCATCAGTAAGGTGGTGGTGTAGAGCGGCAAAAATGTTCTGAGGACTTTCTTCATTACGTCTCCCTGTAGTCTTAAGTCCGGTGATATTTGAAACCTTACTGGAATCGTAGTCTTAATTTGGCACAACCGGCAAATCAACCTGCCAGATTCGGACTGGCGGAAACCCTGAGTGGAAAGTTTAGTGAACTGCTTCACTTTTCCAGACAAAAGTTTACAGAATCATCCGTCACGCTTTGTGCACATTCACATCGCTGCCATCACTTCCTCTGACTCGCGCCAGGCACAGGCGTGCGCTGAAACCGGCCCCCTCCCGACGGCTTCTTTGTGCAAATGCCTCAGGCTTTTCCCGCCGACTGCATCAATGATGACTCCGGTAAATCACCTGATTCGGGTGATATTAAGGGGGCGTTATGACAGGTCATGAAAACGCATCGGTACGGAGTGCGAACCGCAAGTTCTTTGCCCGCATTATTCCGTTGTTAATGCTGATGCTGATAATTAATCAGATCGACCGTTCCAATATCGGCTTTATCAAACACCAACTGGAACTGGACGTCGGTATCAGTACCGCAGCATTCGGCTTCGGTGCCGGGCTATTTTTTATTGGTTATGCGCTGTTTGAAGTTCCCAGTAATATCCTGCTGGATAAGCTGGGCGCTCGTACCTGGCTGACGCGCATTATGATTACCTGGGGCGTCGTGGTGTTTGCCACCGGGTTTATTCAGACACCGACCCAGTTCTATATTGCCCGTTTTTTGCTCGGCATCGCTGAAGCCGGTTTCTTTCCCGGCTTGCTGTTCTACTTCCGCAAATGGGTACCTAACGTCTATCGCGGGCGGGCAACAGCGCTGATTCTGAGCAGTTCGGCGGCCGCTTATCTGCTCTCAGGGCCGATTACCGGCGGACTGCTGGAGATGCATGATTTTCTCGGCATCCCAGGCTGGAAATGGGTGCTGTTTATTGAAGGTGCGATCTCAGTGTTAGTCGGTTTCTTTGCGATTGGCTGGCTGGTGTCCTCACCGGAAAGCGCAAAGTGGCTGACGTCCGAGGAAAAAATCGCCCTGAATAGCGCGCTGGCGGAAGAGTCCACCTCACGTGACCGCGCATCCCATCAGGTATCAAAGTGGAAACTGCTGTTCGAAGGACAGATGGCATATCTCTGTTTCCTGTTTTTTACCATGTGTATGACCGGTTATACGCTGGTTTTCTGGCAACCGCAGATCATCGCGCGCATTGAAGGGCTGTCACCATTTGAAGTCGGGCTGCTGACCTCAGTGCCGTGGCTGTGTGCGATTATCGCCATCAATATTCTTGGCCGACTGGCTGACCGCTTTCATCATCGGCGCGAGCTGATGCTGTCGATCGCCCTGGTGGTGACGGCCATCGGCACCTTCCTCTGCGCGACAGGCAGCCCGATTTTCGGCCTGCTGGCACTGTGCATTATCTGCGTCGGCAGCAAATCCAGTGCGGTCCTGTTCTGGCCGATTCCACAGGCAAATCTGCCGTCCAGCATTGTGGCGCCGGGTATCGCCCTGATCAACTCGCTGGGCAATTTAGGCGGCTTTTTTGCCCCGACGGTATTTGGTTATCTCGAACTGAAAACCGGCAGCACCATGGGTGGACTGATGGGCCTGAGCGCCTTCTCGGTTTTCGCCGCCATCACTCTGTTATTTGTCAAAACGCGCCCTAAACCTGTCGCGATGGAGAAATCACCCAATGTCTGATTCGCCCGTTATCACCGACGTTAAAGTTATCCCGGTCACCGGTTACGACAGCATGCTGTTGAATATCGCCGGTGCGCACAGCTGCTTTTTCTCACGCGTGCTGCTGGTGATCACCGACAGCGCTGGCCATAGCGGCGTTGGTGAAATTCCCGCCACCCAGGTGGTACAAAAAATTCTGCAAAACGCCGCGCCTTACTTAATCGGGCAAAAAATTACCCGGCTGAATGCGCTGGTCGCCGAACTCCACCAGCGCGATCTGCGCGATGAACACCCGGATATGCAGCCATTCCCGCAGGCGCGCGCCTGGGATCTGGAGCGGCATTACAATGCGGTCGCCGCGGTGGAAGCCGCGCTGCTGGATTTAATGGGCCAGTTTCTGAATGAACCGGTGGCAGAATTACTGGGTGCCGGTAAACAGCGTGATGAAGTTCCGGTGCTGGGTTATCTGTTTTATATCGCCGACCGTCAGCGGGCGGACATGCCTTATCAGCCCGGCCGACAAGATCAACATCCCTGGTATCATCTGCGCCATCAGCAGGCAATGGGCATCGATGAGGTGGTGCGACTGGCCGAAGCGGCGCAGGATCGCTATGGCTTTAAGGACTTTAAGCTGAAAGGCGGCGTGCAGCGCGGCGAAACCGAAATCGAAACCGCGATAGCGCTGAAAAAACGCTTTCCTGAAGCGCGGGTGACCGTTGACCCGAACGCCAGCTGGTCGCTGGATCAGGCCATCACGCTGTGTCGCGGCATGGGCGATGTGCTGTCGTATGTCGAAGATCCCTGTGGCGCGGAGAATGGCTATTCCGGGCGCGAAACCCTCGCCGAGTTTAAGCGTGCCACCGGCTTACCGGTCGCGACCAATATGATTGCCAATGACTGGCGACAGCTCAATCATGCGCTGCAACTGAATGCGATTGATATTCCGTTAGCCGATCCGCATTTCTGGACGATGCGCAGTGCTGCCACCATCGGCCAGCTGTGCCATGAATGGCGTCTGACCATGGGTTGCCACTCCAATAATCACTTCGATATTTCACTGGCGATGCTGGCGCATCTTGGGGCGTCTGCACCGGGCGATATCACCTCGTTTGATACCCACTGGATTTGGCAGGACGGGCAGTACTTAACTAAAGAGCCACTGCAAATTCGCGAAGGAAAAATCAGCCTGCCGGATAAACCGGGGTTCGGCATTGAGCTTGACTGGGAAAAAGTCGAGGCGGCCAATCGCTTGTATAACAGCCTGCCAGTGAAAGATCGTGATGATACGGTGCCAATGCAGTATCTGATTGATGGCTGGCAATTTAATCCTAAGCAAGCCACGCTGCTGCGTTAACTCACGCGCCAGCACTGGCGTTTATCAGTGCTGGCCGCGAATTCCCGCCACCCGCGCAATTTTTAGCTAAAGTCAGCGCCCTCCGCTGCCGATAAACCCTGCGATTTAACAATGAAAAACAGCAAAAATCACGGAGGAGAGCGACCTTGAGTACCCTTACTGATACTGCCGCTGGCGGTAATGAATATCTTCTCGCCGACAATACCACTCTGATGACCACCACCGATGCCAGGGGCATCATCACCTATGCCAACAGCAGTTTTGCGGAGGTCAGTGGCTACCAGCAGGATGAAATTGAAGGCCAGCCGCACAACCTGGTACGCCATCCGGATATGCCAAAACAGGCGTTCGCCGATATGTGGGCAACCCTCAAACAGGGTTTGCCGTGGAGCGGACTGGTGAAAAACCGTCGTAAAAACGGCGACTTCTATTGGGTGCGCGCCAATGTGGTGCCGCTGATTCGCGAAAAAAAAATCGTCGGTTATATGTCGGTGCGGGTCAAGCCCCGGCAGGAAGAGGTAACAGCCGCCGAACAGCTTTATCAGCAGATGCGCGGCGGCACCCTCAGGCGCTGGCGTTTGCATCAGGGCATTCTGCTGCGTACCGGGCTGCTGAAGCATTTATCTGCGTTGAAAACCCTGCCGCTGCGCTGGCGTATTCGTGGCGGCAGCGGCGCACTCTGGTTGCTGACGCTGTTAAGTTCGCTGGCGGCGGGCGTTGAAGGCCGCGCACTGGCGATATCCGCCGGGCTTTCACTGATCGCCAGCCTGATGGTTTGCCGCTGGCTGGAGAGGCAAATCTCCCGGCCGATGGAGAAAGCCCGCGCGATGGCGCTGAAAGTTGCTACCGGCGCTGACACGCAGGTGGAAGGTCTGGATCGTGTCGATGAAGTGGGCATCACCCTGCGTGCGGTGGCGCAACAGGGTCTGATGTTCCGTTGGCTGATCAACGATGTACGTGAGCAGGTGATGAGTGTCCATCAGGCCAGTGATGCGTTATCACTTGGCAGCGAGAAAATCGCCATCCGCACCGAACAAACCGCGGTCAGCGTACAGCAAACTGCCGCCGCCATGGAACAGATGACGCGCGCGGTAGCGGAAAATACCGACAGCACCGATAAAGCCAACAGCTTCTCATTAACCGTTAATGAAGCGGCGCTGGAAGGACGCGAAGCGGTGCACAGCGTGGTGAGCACCATGGATAAAATCTCCGCCAGCTCAACGCAGATTGCTACGACCATCGGCCTGATTGACAGCATTGCTTTCCAGACCAATATTCTGGCGCTGAATGCGGCAGTGGAAGCTGCACGCGCAGGCGAACAGGGGAAAGGATTTGCCGTGGTGGCCGGCGAGGTGCGCAGCCTGGCGAACCGCAGCGCCACCGCCGCCAGCGAGATCCGTCAGCTGATCAAAACCAGTACGCTGAATGTGCAGGCCGGTGCTGCCCAGGTGCGTGAGGCGGGTGAAGCAATCACCGAAATGGTGGATAAAGTGCAGAATGTGAAAGCGCTACTGAATCAGATCAGTATGGCAACCCATGAGCAAGGAACCGGACTGAGCGAGGTAGGAAAAGCGATTGACGTGCTGGATCAAAATACCCGACAAAATGCCACACTGGCCGAAACCAGCGTGCAGGCGGCGGCAGGGATGAAAAATCAGGCACATCGGCTGGTTAAGGCGATTACCGCGTTTAGTTAATGTCGTATGCTATGTCTGGATGCGGCACGGGCGGCGAGAACGCCGCCCTGCGCAAATCTGGATGTAGCGGCGGGGTTCTCGCCGCCCGCAGACGATTTAACTGTTAGTGAGTAAACAGCGTAAAAGTGCCCGCATAGTAATTTACCATCCAGCCAACATAGGCAATCCATACCAGCATAATCAGACCTGTTGCGAATTTACCTGTCATTTCCTGCCCCCTGTTTTACTCATCATTTCAGGAATTATTGCGTTAAGGGAAGAGTGACAGGGCGACGACGAGACGATATTGCGCTGGATCAATTTAACGCGGGAAAACGCAGCGAACCAGCCGGGCATCAGCTCAAAACAGCATTAAGTTTTATTCCGGCTTTAGCCAGCCATAAGCATTTATCATCACCCGCATCTTATCTGCTGCGGGGGGGTATTATTGCTGTCGTGCTGCGATATGCACTATCTGGCATATCGATGGCTTAAATCAATATATGGTGTTATCCGCTTTATACCTTATCCTGACCCGGTCTTATCTTGATGATTTGATTATTTATTAAATAACGTTATGCATATTTTAAAAATAGCCATTATTTAAAAATAACCGCACCGTTTTCATCCGGGAATTAAGGATAACACGTTATATGACCCTATTTTCACTGCTGGTTTCCGGCAGGTATTCGCTTATGAAAAATATCTCTGCGCTGATGCTGGCTTGTTTCGTCCTGAGCGGTTGCGATCCGCAGGCCGAAACACCAGCCGGCAGCGATTCAGCTCAAAAAAACTCGGCCGGTACTTTGCGCTATGCGCTGTGGTCATCACCGAGCGGCAATTTTCATCCGGAACTCTATTTCACCGATTATGACCGCGCGGTGATCTTTGTCACTTTTGACCGGCTGGTGATGCTGGATGATAAGCAAGGCTTTAAACCGTCGCTGGCAACACGTTATGACTATTCCACCGACGGAAAAACCCTCACGTTCCATCTGCATCCGAATATTAAATGGCATGATGGCCAGCCTTTCACCGCTGAAGATGTCGCCTTTACCTATCAGGCAACGGCAAGTGGGCAATGGCCGGCCGATACGCCGGAATTCACCCGCGAGCTGCAAGGCTTTAAGGCTTATCATAACGGCAGCGCCGATCATCTCAGCGGCATCAGGGTGATTGATGCGCACACCGTCAGCTTCAGCTTTAACCAGCCTTACGCCGCAGCACTCTCTTATTTCGCCGATCGCCCGGTGCTGGCAAAGCATATCTGGGAAAAAGTGCCGGTCGCTCAGTGGAACCAGGCAACGGCGCTGCTGAATAATCCGGTCGGTACCGGGCCGTTTAAGGTGAAAAAATTTGTACCGGATCAGTACGTTGAACTGACGCGTAATGAAGATTACTTCAAAGGCAAACCGGCGCTGGAATCACTGATCTTTAAAGTAGCGAATCGCGATACCGCCCAGTCTGAGCTGCTGAATGGCGAACTGGATGTCGCCGAGCTCTCGTCGTTTAACCCTGCTGATTTAGCACTGTATAAAAAAGCGGGCGTCAATCTGGTGATACAGAACGGCGTCAGCGGGCAGTATCTGACGATAAACCACCGGGATCCGCTGCTGGCCGATGTGCGACTGCGTGAAGCCCTGCTGTATGGCATCGACCGCCAGGGGATCATCAATAATCTGTTGTACGGCAATGGTCAGATTTTCAATGCCAAAATTCATCCTCAGGACCCGGCTTATCCTGACGATCTCAATCCTTTCCCACACTCCGTCGAAAAAGCGAATGCGTTGCTTGATGCCGCCGGATGGCGGGCTCGGGCAAGCGATGGTATTCGCATAAAAGCAGGCAAGAGACTGGCCTTCACCTTGCAGGTGCCAACCGGTAACCGCACCCGTGAACAATCGGCCAGTATTATTCAGCAGAACCTTAAAGCGATTGGTGTCGAAATCACTATTAACGTCGGCGATTTCAATTCAACGCTGGCGATTTTACAAAATCCCAAAACACCTTTCCAGCTGCTGCTGATGGGCGGTATGTTCCGTCCCGGTCAATACAGTAACAACTACTGGTGGGAGCGGTTCAGCGATGCCCAGCTGACGCAGCTTGGTGATAAAGCCAACAGCACCGTCGACAATGAGCCGCGCATTGTGCTGCTTAAACAGTGGGCAAAGCGGCAAAATGAACTGGCGATGATTGGCTGGCTGTATATACCCAACGTCGGCTACGCGGTGAATCCGCAGGTGACGGGCTATCATCCCTACCCTTACGAAGCCTTTGGCAACGTTTACCAGTGGGCGAACCAGCCGCAATAAAGCGGGAGATATTATGCTAAGCACTTATTTTCTGCGCCGCCTGCTGATCGCCTTACCGGTGATGCTGGGAATTTCCGTGCTGGTGTTTGCTTTGATCAACCTGCAACCCGGCGACCCGTATGCGTTAATGATCGATCCCAGTGCGCCGCCGGCGGTGAAAGAAGCCCTGCTGCAACAGGTGGGCTATTACGATCCCTGGTATGTGAAATACCTGAAGTGGCTGTGGCGCATGGCGCACGGGGATTTTGGCTATTCGCTGCATTATCGCGACCAGGTCAGCACGGTTATCGCCTCACGCATCGGTAATACCCTGTTACTGGCCGGTGCCGCTCTGCTGATCGCGCTGCTGATTGCGCTACCGGCCGCGGTGTTTTCCGCCTTAAAGCGCCAGTCGGCCATCGATTACCTGGCAACCGGCTTCAGTGTGGTGTGCATTTCAGTTCCGGCATTCTTTATGGGGCTGCTGTTGATTAAAGTGTTTGCCGTCGATCTGCGCTGGCTACCGGTATCGGGCAAAGTCACGTTGGGGAAAAGTTTCACGCAAACCGGCTATCTGATTGATGTGGCTCGCCATCTGCTGTTACCGGCGCTGGTGCTCGGCCTGATGAACAGTGCGATATTTATCAAGTATCTGCGTACCAGTATGGTCAGCATTCTCGAACAGGATTTTATTCGCGCCCTGCGCGCCAGAGGGTTAGAGACCTCATCCATTATCTGGCGACATGCACTGAAAAATGCCGCCCGGCCAATTATTACCATTCTCTCGCTGGAAATTCCGGTGCTGTTTTCCGGGGCGCTGATGACCGAAACGGTTTTCTCCTGGCCGGGTATTGGTCGCCTTAACTACGAAGCGGTGCTTAACCGCGATTACAGCCTGTTAATGGGGATTATTATGCTGCTGGCGCTGATTACCCTCGCCGCCAATTTGATCGCCGATCTGCTGTATGCGCTGATCGATCCGCGCGTAAGGATCGGCTCATGACGCAGATCGCTAACGCGCCTCCGGTCAGCGTCCCGCCGCCATCCGCCATGCTGCTGCGCCGCTTCTGCCGAAGCCGCACCGGGGTAATCGGCGCAGTGTTACTGCTGCTGATTGTGGCGCTGGTAATCGTGCTCCCCGGCTTAAGTTCGCTCGACCCGAATCAGATTGATTTAACCCGCATCGAGCAGCCGCCTTCGGCCAGCCACTGGCTCGGCACTGACGAACTGGGGCGTGACGTATTTATCCGGCTGTGGCAAGGCGGGCAGGTGTCGCTGCTGGTGGCTTTCAGCGCCATGCTGCTCCAGCTGGTGATTGGCAGTATTCTCGGCGGTCTGGCCGGTTACTTCGGCAAATGGACGGATATGCTGATTATGCGTCTGACGGAAACCGTGATGTGTTTCCCGTTCTATGCCATCGCCATCACCACGGCGGCCATTCTCGGTGCCAGTAGCTGGAACGTGATTATTATTATCGGCTTACTGAACTGGACCGGCGTCGCCCGGCTGGTGCGCGCCGAGTTTCTCACCCTGCGCTCGCTCGATTACGTTGATGCAGCAAGGGTGATGGGGATCGGTCATCGCCAAATTATCCTGCGACATCTGCTGCCCAATGCGCTGCCACCGATCAGCGTCTACGCCACGCTGGCGGTTGCTACCGGCATTCTGGCCGAAGCCGCACTGAGTTTCCTCGGTCTCGGCGTGAAACAGCCCGCGCCCAGCTGGGGCAATATGCTGTCAGCGGCCCAGAATATGCGCGTGCTGAGCAATGAGTGGTGGCTGTGGTTACCCCCCGGTTTACTGGTTTTCACCCTGGTTTTATCGATCAATTTTATCGGCGATGCCCTGCGCCACGCCCTTGACCCACAGTCCGGCCAGTCCTGAGCGGCTCGCTGACGCAACACTGGAGAGTACAATGACATCGTCCCTGAGCACGCAAGAACAAGCGCTGATTCCGGCCATTGAGCAGTGGATTGAGCAACATCGCGAGCAGCTGATTGAAGATCTGGCCAGCTGGATCGAAATTCCCAGTATCAGCCGTGCCGATCGCGGCGTCGAGGGCGCGCCGTTTGGCGCAGAGTGCCAGCAGATACTGGAGCGAGCATTGACGCTGGCACAGCAGGCGGGCTTTACAACCGAAAACCATCAGGGTTACGCCGGTTCGGTGATTTATGGCAATCATGCCAAAGATATCGGCCTGATCGGCCATCTGGATGTGGTGCCGCCGGGTGATAACTGGCTCTATCCACCGTTTACGCTGACCCGCAAGGGTGAGTTTGTCATTGGTCGCGGCGTGGCCGATAACAAAGGACCGGCGATTGCCGATCTCTATTTGCTGAAATTAATTCGCGATCTGAATATTCCGCTGTCGCATAACCTGCGCATCGTCTACGGGCTGGCGGAAGAGACCAATATGGCAGATCTGGCGTGGTACAGCCAGCATGGCCCGGTGCCGGAAGTGTCCATCGTGACCGATGGCCGTTTTCCGGTAAATAATGCGCAGAAAGGCCAGATTACTTTGCATCTTGCCGCGCCGGTCAGCCCGCTGCTGGCAAACTTTAGCGCCGGTATCGCCAGCAATAGCGTGCCTGAACGCGCCAGCATTGAGCTTCCTGACGGCGATTTTTCAGCGGTGAATGAGCGTATCGCCACCCTCTCCGGACTGTCCGCCGGACGCCTGACGGCAGAACCTCTGACGTCCGGCCTGCGCCTGAATGCGGAGGGCATCGCCGGACATGCCGCCTTCCCGGAAGGCACCCTGAGCGCAGTGCGCGTGCTGTTCTCAGCGCTGCTGGAGCTGAAGCTGGTCAACGACCACGACCGTCCGCTGATTACCTTCTTTGAGCGTTTTCTGCGTTCGCCGTTTGGTGAGCAGGCAGGGATCGCCTTTGCCGATGAGGAATCCGGCAAACTCACGTTTAATGCGGGAATCTGGTCGGGTGATGCGGCAAACAATACGCTGAATATCACGCTGGATATTCGTTATCCGGTACTGACTCGTGCTGAACAGGTGCTGGCGGCGTTGCAGGAAACCGTTGCGCCACAGGGTATTACCCTGACCTCCTGGCGTGATGTACCGCCCTTCTATTTGCCCGTCGACGATCGGCGGATTCAGTTGCTGCAACAGACGTGGAACGATCTCAGCGGTCGGGATGATAAGCCGTATGCGATGGGCGGCGTGACCCATTCAAAAGTCCTGCCGCGTGCGATTACCTTCGGCCCGGGTTACGCCCGCACGCCGGAGACTTCGCCGGATTTCCTGCCCGCCGGTCACGGTTTGCCGCATGGCGCGGATGAAGTGGTGCACATTCCTTCGCTGCTGGCGGCGCTGCCGGTGTATGTGATCGCACTGATCCGTCTTGATCGCTGGTTACAGAGCCAGTCTTAGGGAGCGCGCTATGTCGCATTCATCCGCATCGTCGCCATTGCTGCGTGTGACGGCGCTGAACGTTGGGTTCCGGCAGCAACCGTTGCTGCATAATATCAGCTTCGATCTTGATTACGGCGAGGTGCTGGCGCTGGTCGGCGAGTCCGGTTCCGGCAAAAGCCTGACGGCGCTGTCGATCATCGGGTTGCTGCCCGCAGCAGCACAAATCCGCGGCAGCATCCATTTCGCCGGACGCGATCTGTTAACCGCTGATGCACGGGCATTACACTCGCTGCGCGGTAAAAATATCGCGATGATCTTTCAGGATGCACGCCAGGCGCTCGATCCACTGTTTACCATCGGCCAGCAGCTAACTGAAACCCTGCACCGCCATGATCCCGGACTGCGCCGCCAGCAGGCGCAGCAGCAGGCGATTACCCTGCTGGAAGAGGTGGAAATCGCCAATGCCGCCAGCCAGTATCATGCTTATCCCCATCAGCTGTCGGGCGGACAGTGTCAGCGGGTGATGATTGCCATCGCGCTGGCGGGTCAGCCGCAGTTGTTGATTGCTGACGAACCCACGACGGCATTGGATGTGACGGTGCAAAAAGAGATATTGCAGCTGCTGCGTCGCCTACGGCAGCAGCGCGCTATCGCCATCCTGTTGATTACTCACGATATGGGGGTGGTTGCCGACAGCGCCGACCGGGTACTGGTGCTACGTGACGGTCGGATGACAGAACAGGCAACCGTCAGCGCACTGTTCAGCCAGCCGCAGACCGCTTACAGCCGCCAGTTGCTCGACGCGGTACTGCGGCTGGAATCACCTCAGTACCGGCAACCGGATGGCGCATCAGCGCCGCCTATCACTATCGACCGGTTGCAGGTTAACTATTTGCGCCGTGGAAAGAAATTTACCGCGCTACAGGATATTTCCCTGACGCTGGAGGCGGGCTCGACGCTGGGTATCGTCGGCGAATCCGGCTCCGGTAAATCGACGCTGGGGCGGGCATTAGCCGGTTTAGTGCCGATTGCCGCGGGCGATATTTACCTTGATGGTATCCCTCTGCGGCAGGCCTCGCCAGCGCAGTGGCTGATATTGCGCCGCAAAATCGGCATGGTTTTTCAAAGCCCGCGCAGTGCGATAAACCCGCGCTTTACCCTG
>NZ_JRXE01000015.1:77215-113662 GCF_001267535.1 Winslowiella iniecta
AGGTCGGGCTGGACGTGGCATTAGCCGCGCGCTATCCGCATCAGATCTCAGGCGGACAGTGCCAGCGCGTGGCTATCGCGCGGGCGCTGGCGCTCAAACCGGCGCTGCTGATTGCCGATGAACCCACCTCAGCACTGGATGTGTCGGTACAGGCCACCATCCTGAATTTACTGAAAAACTTGCAGCGCGAACTGAAATTTAGCTGCCTGTTAATCAGTCACGATCTGGCGGTGGTCAGCCAGTTATGCCAGAAAGTCGCGGTGCTACAGCACGGAGAACTGATGGAATATGGTGAAACTGGCGCAGTATTGCATCGGCCACAACATGCCTACACCCGACAGCTGGTGGACTGTATTTTACCGCTGCCGCACTGATTCCCACTGTACTGCATTCTGTTAGCTATCCGCGCAATGTACGCTATTTTTGTAGTACAAAGATGAGGAAAAATCTGGCAATCGCGGTAAAGTACGCTGTCAGATTTTTTGCCAGGGAGAGCGTATGACCATCGCCAAAACCGACCGTATTATTACCACCCTCGGCAGCCAGATTGTCAGCGGCAAATATGTGCCGGGCACCTCGCTGCCGACCGAGGCCGAGCTCTGTGAGGAGTTTGCCACCTCACGCAATATCATCCGTGAAGTTTTCCGCTCGCTGACAGAAAAGCGACTGGTGGAGATAAAACGCTACCGTGGCGCGTTTGTTGCACCGCGTAAGCAGTGGAATTTTCTCGACACCGACGTGTTGCAGTGGGTACTGGATAATCAGTACGACCCGGAGCTGATTGCAGCGATGAGTGAAGTGCGTAACCTGGTCGAACCGGCCATTGCCCGCTGGGCCGCCGAACGCGCCACCTCCAGCGATTTAACGCTCATCGAAGCCGCGCTGAATGATATGGTGGCCAATAACCAGGATCGTCAGGCGTTTAACGAGGCGGATATTCGCTATCACGATGCCGTGCTGCAAGCCGCGCATAACTCGGTTTTACAGCAGCTGAATGTCGCGATCCGTTCGCTACAGCGCGTGGTGTTTGAGCGAACCTGGATGGGGGATGCCGCAAATATGCCGAAAACGCTACAGGAACATAAAACGCTGTATGACGCCATTCGCCATCAGAATCCACAGGCTGCCGAGCAGGCCGCGCTGGCGATGATTGCCAGCTCCACTCAACGGCTGAAAGATATTTCCTGAGGGTTATTTAACCTGTTACGGGCGTTTTTTTCCGCCCGTATTAAGCAAGGATATTATTGAATGGCTACCTGCAGTTTATTGCTCTGATCTTTCCATAAACTAAATGAAACCGTATAGATACGGCCCGCGGTATTATTCTGCTGATTTTCTTGCGTTACCGCCTGAACTGAAACGCCATAAGCACGTCCCGACTCAAATTGATAGCCAAATAGCGGCACACAGCGTTGGGATGAAAGATAAATAGGTTTGTTATGGATAAAAACCTTTCTTAATCGTTCCTCACTACCGGTTCCATTAATTTCCACGGAGAGCAGAAACTCCCCTTCTGCCGCCGGAACCAGCACGCAAACATGATCATTCAGCGTGAAAACGTTAGCTGGGAAAATTTTCGGTCTGGGATCTGCCGATTCGCAACCCGCCAGAATAAATACCAGGAGAAGTAAAATAGAAGATTTCATCATACGCTCACCTATTTTCCAGGAAATTGGATAACGTTTTTTGATAAAGGGATGGAATTTCTCTACTTCCGGCATCGCCACGGTATGTCACGACCTTTCCTGGACTTCGCTGAAAATCCCACTCCACATAACCATATTTAATTAACAGCCAGTAATCAGCGATGATTTGTGCTTGTTGCTCAAGGGAGTAATCACTCAGCATTTTATCGTGATTGAGTTCATAGGTATAATTCGCAGCCCAACTAAAAAAACCACGAGTTCTGACCCACATTTTTTTTGATGCTGCCAAACATGTGCCATCTCGTGAATAAATATATGCTTCAGGTTAAGACCCACTTCAGTTGCTGAAAAGTCACTCCGATACAGCTCTTTCCTGAAGTAAATCTCCCCATTGGGTGCCATTGCCGTATATTTTCGCTGTAATCCTGCGGGTAAATAGCTATCACAGTGAATCCATACTTTAGGATAAATAATCCTCCCTGCAAAAACCTGGCGGGCAAGTTCAATCTCTCTGAGCGTCAGAAGGCGCAGAGTGCCTTCCTTAATTTCTGAATCCATGTAGTCTGACTCCCTGTCAGTAAACTTATCCAGATAATACCGATACGTCACCACCTCGTCTATAGTAAAAATATGCATGTCTACGTGGCAGAATAACGTAATTTAACACCTTAATAATTCTAAATAATATTATTAAAATAAACCAGCATAAATTAATCCTTCCTCTCCAGCGCCTTACAGGTAAAATAAGCTCCGCATACGCATACCATCACCGGAACAAAATAGTCGTGGTTCATCCGGGTAAACTCCATAATTAACACCACTGCGGTAAGCGGCATTTGCATTGATGCGGCAAGAAAGGAAGCGCCGCCCACCAGCACGAAGCTGCTGCTGTCCCCGCCCGGCAGTACGGTTTGCCATGCCATATACAGCAACATACTCAGTAGCGCGCCAACGGTCAGTCCGGGCGTCAGTAATCCCCCTTCAGCCCCCGCGCGCAGTACCGCCAGGATAACCATCAGTTTCAGTACCAGTAAGGTGGCGGCCAGCGCCAGGCCGAGACCATTATTTAGCGCTAACTGCATCGGCCCTTTGCCATTACCGGGAAGTTGCGGGAAGAACAGGCTTAATCCAGCCAGCAGCGTAAAGGCCAGCAGTGAGTAAACCGGCATTTGCCAGTTAGTTCTTACCTTACACCGCACGCCCGTGGTGAGCTTACGAAAACCCCACGCCGCGCCGCCGAGCATCGGCCCCGCAACCAGCGCCCATAACACCAGCGAATGAGTGACTTCTCCGGCAACGAAGTGATATTGCGACTCGTTGCCGAGGCCGAAGGTCGCCACCCAGGCAGCAATCGCCGAGGTGATCATCGCGGCCAGTACGCTTTCCCAGCGAAACGATACCAGTAACACTTCAAGGGTAAACAGCGCGCCCGCCAGCGGCACATTATAGACCGCAGCCAGACCGGCTCCGGCACCACAGGCCAGCAAAGTCCGGGAATCTTCCCGCGATAACCCCAGACGACGAGCCACCACACCGGCGGTCAGCGCACCGATTTCACGCGGCGCAACTTCACGCCCTAAAGGAGAACCCAGCGCCACGGTAATAATTTGCAGCAGCGCATGGATTAGCGTGGTGAAAAAAGGCATCGGCTTGCCCGGATCTTTCACCACCGCGCTAATTGAAACCCGCGGTTTGCCAAAGCGCGCCAGCAGCCACCATCCACACCCGGCGACCAGCCCGGCACCGACAATCACCGCAAAACGCCGTTGCGCACTGGCGTCAGTCACCCCTTGCAGAAAAGATTCGGTGCCAACCACTTCATCCATGCTGTAGCCAAACGCCAGATGCTGGATAGCATGGAGTAATAATGCCAACAGCATCGCTCCCACTCCGGCGATGATTCCGGTCAGCACCAGTGCCAAAACTCGATGAAAAATCAGATTACTGCTGGTGCCTTGTGTCATACGTTCAAAGCCTTAACTAATTAATAGGCTAACTATAACCAGGATTAGATTAATCGCAGGTCAACGAGAACTTTCTGTGGATTAGGCCGATCGGTTAAGTACTTTCGACGCCGCGTTTCCTCCACGGCAGTGCTCCCGGACGCCGGTGCCGGGTTAGCTTACATTCCCGCTTACCCCTTGACTAACATACCGTTTTCGTTAAGGTTCATAACCTGATTGTAAAGGAATAACCGCTGGTGAATACTCAATACGCCTTACGCCGCCTGAGCCTGCCGGAGCAGTGGCGCAGTGACCCTTTCCGCATCATCTTTATGCTGGCAATGATGGTGTTCTGGTCGGCGATTATCGTCTGGATATTACCGCTGTTCAGCCACGGCAATACGCAAGCTGCGTTTATCGGTATGCTCAGTGGATTATCGGTTAACTTCTGGCTGACCTGCATTGCGCGTTTGCGCATCGAACAAGTTAACCCTCCTTATGCGGTAATCGCTTTACTGGAACGCTTTAACTATCAGCAAACCGCTGACGGTTACTACGACCTGAAGCTTGCAGGTTATAAAAAATTTAAAGCTCAGCGCATTTATCTGACACAGCAGGAAGATACGCTGGTGATAACCGGCCCCTGTAACGTCCTGAAAAAAATCATTAAAAATATTAACCCGCTTCCCCTTAACCGTTAAGTTAACGGTTAACATCATCGGCGATAAAACCTTTTTCCCCCGCCAGCAGCGGCCAGATTTTCGCCCCCCTCTCCCGCGTTTGCGCTTTTTTCACCGCCACATTGCAAAGTGAGAAAGACGCTCTATAGTTCGAGGGTGATTTTTTACGAGGAACACCCATGAGATTCAAAGGATTAACTAAAGGTTTCTTTATCCTTATACTGTTTATTGTCACCATCGCCTTCTTCGATGTGCTTGCACCTTATTACTCCGCTATTTTATGGGCAGCTATCCTGGCAGTGATTTTCCATCCATTAAAATCAAAGATCCGACAGAAACTGGGTGATAAAAACGGACTGGCGGCATTTCTTACCTTGCTGGTGATTTGCCTGATTGTTTTTACCCCGCTGGCGATTATTGCCTCTTCTCTGGCGATTGAAGTCAATATGGTTTACAGCAAACTCCAGGGTAACAATACGCAATTCCCGGTGGTACTGGCGGAGCTATTGCAGCATCTGCCTGGCTGGGCCAGAAACTTTCTTGCCGAGCATAATCTTGATAATGCAGCTGAAATTCAGCAAAAACTTTCCGACGTCGCGCTGAAAGGCGGGCAATATCTTGCCGGCAGCGTTTTTCTGATTGGTAAAAGCACGTTCAGTTTCACAATTGGCTTCGGCATTATGCTTTACCTGCTGTTCTTCCTGCTGAAGGACGGTTCGTATCTGGTGGGCCTGATCCTGGAAGCACTGCCGCTCTCTACCCACGTTAAACATCATCTGTTTATGAAGTTCGCGGCAGTCTCCCGCGCGACGGTAAAGGGGACGGTCATTGTCGCGGTGGTACAGGGTGCGCTTGGCGGGATTGCCTTCTGGATTACCGGCATTGACGGTAGCGTATTGTGGGGCGCACTGATGGCATTCCTGTCACTGATTCCGGCGGTGGGTTCAGCCATTATTTGGGTACCGGCGGCCATCTATTTCTTCGCCACCGATATGCTGTGGCAGGGCATATTTATCGTGCTGTTCTTTGTGGTGGTGATCGGTCTGGTAGATAACATCTTACGTCCGCTGCTGGTCGGCAAAGACACCAAAATGCCAGACTATATGATCCTGATTGCCACCCTTGGCGGTATGGAAGTGTATGGCATTAATGGCTTTGTTATCGGCCCGCTAATCGCGGCACTGTTTATTGCGTGCTGGAATCTGTTATCCGGTCGTGATAACAAAAGTAACGCGGAAGAAATTGATGATGAGTTTATTGAAGAAGGGAAAAATCATTCTGTCGAGTAAATTGGCAGGGTGATGGCGTAGAGGTAAAAACTGGCCCTTATCTGGGCCAGTTTGCTGACCACTGCGGAAAGGCCATGCATGACGGTTCGCTATGCGCGTCGTGAGGGCAAAGCGAGCTTGCGGCCGGCGCCCTGACCCTATCCAGGCTGTCGATAAAGTAACACCAGGATGTTAGACTCCAGTTTTCCAGAAGCCATTGATTCAGATAATGTTAAAACTGTTTGCCAGATATACTTCAATAGGCGTTCTGAACACGCTGTTACATTGGTTGATTTTTGTAATATGTTTTTATGGGTTTCATACAAACCAGGCGTTGGCAAATTTCGCCGGGTTCATCGTGGCTGTCAGTTTCAGCTTCTTCGCTAATGCCCGATTCACATTTAAATCATCAACCACCGCGATGCGTTACATGATGTACATTGGGTTTATGGGAGCATTAAGTGCTGCTGTAGGCTGGGCTGCCGATAAGTGCGCATTGCCGCCACTGGTTACTCTGGTCACTTTTTCCGCTATCAGTCTGGTATGCGGTTTCATCTATTCAAAGTTTATTGTCTTCAGGAATGCGAAGTGAGCATTTCTCCGGTCGTGCCGCGGGAATATATTGGCAGTTTATGTGCTGAGGTTAGGCAAAGAAGGCGTTACATTTTTAAGGCAAATGAACATGGTTAGAATTGATAAGAAAGAAGCAGGTATTTACTTTGGCCTGGCATTAATTTTCTTTATGCCATTGTTAATGGCTGGTGTTTATTACCGGGATGATCTGGACAGGGCCACAACGGGAGCGTTTGGCTGGGGAGTTTTAGGCAGGCCTCTTGCCGACCTTATTTTAAAGTTTATCACCTCATCATCAAATCGCGCCGTCGATATATTCCCTTATTCTATTATTTACTCCTCGCTCTGTCTTTCTCTGGCATGCCTGATACTGGGAAAATACCTGGCAAGAAATAATGTAAAGCATCACGTGCTGATATCAGCAATGATGATTTTCAATCCTTTTTTCCTGCAAAATATAGCTTACAGATTTGACAGTTTAGGGATGTCGGTAGCGTTAGCTTTAGCGGTTTTTGCTTTCGCGTTTAGCGGAAAAAGGAAAATAAGCGCTTATGGCATTCCTGTCGCGGTACTGGTTGCCTCACTCAGCACCTACCAGACATGTGCAAATATTTTTATCGCATTAGTTGCATTAGAAGTTTTGATCCTGGCAAAACAGAATAACCGCAAAGAAATAGTCAACACGCTGTTATTCAGAGCCTTGCAGTACGTTGCATCATATGTTGCATATATGCTTATTGTGGCCCCCTTTTTTGGTGGCAGTAATGCACGCTCGGAATTAATATCACTCAGTGACGTGGCATTGTTTTTAGCAAATATTTCAGAGATGAACTCATTTATCAGGAGTTATTTTAAAGGCGTGACATTATGGTACTATCTTGTGC
Source organism: Winslowiella iniecta (assembly GCF_001267535.1). Taxonomy (GTDB): domain Bacteria; phylum Pseudomonadota; class Gammaproteobacteria; order Enterobacterales; family Enterobacteriaceae; genus Erwinia; species Erwinia iniecta. The sequence continues at coordinate 84,210 of NZ_JRXE01000015.1, forward strand.
CGGTGTTATTTTCCGCTCTGTGCTTTATGGTGGCGGCCAGAAACCGGAACGCCGTCGTCGTTTCCGCGATATCTTTAGTGTTATCTGCCATTATTTTCTACATATCACTTCTCGGCCCGCTCATTTTATTAAAATCCCCGCCAATTGCGCCTCGCTCATTTGTCGGATTTGGTATTTCGGGTGTTATTTTAGCTTATATGATTTCATCTTCCTTATCCAAGGCTAACTGGATACTGCTACTGCCGGTTATTGCGTCTCTGTCTTTTAGCGCGCAACTTGGCAACGCGATGAGCTTGCAGCGAGAATATGAGAAAAATGTATTTGCAGCGATTACAAAAGATTTAATAAATCGAACAGATATTCATGATGTAAGATTTACAGGAATAGCGAACTACAGCCCGATGACCTATAGCATTGTCAATGGAAGGAAGATTTTTGATCCTTTTATCAGCCGGGCATCAGAATGGATAGCGGCGTTCCAGATTAACGAAATGGGTCTCAAAAATGTCTGTCTTGGCTACGGTAAAGGGAATGAAACCAGGAAAGCTCTGGAAGGGATGAAAGAGAACCGAGTATCGACTAATTCCAACTACTCTGTTTACTTAAAAGACTCTCAGGCGATAATCGTGCTGGGTGATGGCCGCTGATGCGGCCTGTTTAAGACGATACATGCCAGATGCAGCCAGCCGGTGCGCCAGAGTACCCGGTTATGGAATAGTGGCCTTCAGCCAACTCATTACCAACCTGACTAATCAACTGGAGTCTGTATGGAAAACACAAAACATGCACTTATCATCGGCGCTTCGCGTGGTCTTGGATTAGGCCTGGCGAATACGCTGGCTGAGCGCGGCTGGCAGGTCACCGCCACCACCCGTAATACCCTCCCTGAATGTCACGCTGCCATCAACTGGCTGACGCTGGATATCAATGATGCGGCGCAGCGCAGCACCGTTAAGCAGTCGCTTAACGACAAGCAGTTTGAGGTGATTTTTGTTAATGCAGGCGTGTTCGGGCCAGCGCATCAGGATTTAAAACAGACCAGCGACGAGGAAATGCTCTCGCTGTTTATCACCAACACGATTTCCCCGGTACGCTGCGCGGCGGAATTGCAGCCTCTGCTGGCAGCCGATAGCGGTATTCTGGCATTGATGTCATCGCAGCTGGGCAGCCTGAGTGAAAATCCTTCGGGCGCTTATCCGCTGTACTCCGCCAGTAAGGCTGCGCTGAATATGCTGTCGCACCAACTGAGAGAAAGCACGGATCCACAGCGCCAGACGCTGCTGTGCGTGCATCCGGGTTGGGTTCAGACCGATATGGGTGGTTCCGATGCGACTCTGACCGTCAGTCAAAGTGTAAATGGCCTGGCGGACCAACTGGATAAATGGCGCGGCAAAGGGGGTCATCACTATATTGACTATGCTGGCAACCAGCTTGCCTGGTAGTCGGTAAGCGAAATAAAGCGGGTTTTAGTTAATCAGTTGTAATATGAGATGATTGATTAAAACCCGTATTTACCCGCTACTTCCTCACATCCATCACCATTCTCACCGCCAGCCCGGCCAATACCGTTGCCATTAACCCGCGCTGCACCCGTTGCCATAACGGGCGACCGGCAAGGAACGCGGCAATAAAACCGGCGGTAAAAATCAGCGTGGCATTAACCAACATACTGATAACGATCTGACTAAAGCCCAACGTCAGCGATTGCGCCAGCACACTGCCTTGCGTCGGGTCGATAAACTGCGGCAGCAAAGAGAGATAGAGCACGGCGGCTTTCGGATTCAGCAGATTGGTAATCAGCCCCATGGTAAATAGCTTACGCGAGCTGTCGGGCTTAAGAGTGCGCAACTGAAAAGGCGAGGTTCCGCTGCGCAGCGACTGCCAGGCCAGCCACAACAGATAGAGCGCACCGGCGATGCGTAATGCGTCATAAGCCAGCGGCACCGCCATCACCAGCGCGGTGATGCCGAGCGCAGCGCACAGCATATAAAACACAAAGCCGAGCGCCACGCCAGCCAGCGAGATCAGTCCGGCTTTATGCCCCTGACAGACAGATCGCGACAGCAGATAAATCATATTGGGTCCGGGCGTCAGCACCAGACCCAGTGCGATAGCGGCAAACGGCAACCATTGCGTCAGCGTCATCTTTTTTCTCCTGTCAGCGCTGAAATTTATCCGCGAATCGTATCGTCGCCGTAAGCAATCCACTTGTAGGTGGTCAGAGCTTCCAGTCCCATTGGGCCACGCGCATGCAATTTCTGCGTGCTGACCGCCACTTCCGCACCTAAACCAAACTGACCGCCGTCAGTGAAACGGGTGCTGGCATTCACATACACCGCCGATGAATCGACCTGTTTCACAAAGCGATCGGCGTTCTGAATGCTGCGAGTCAGGATAGCGTCAGAGTGCTGGGTGCCATGCTCGCGAATATGCGCGATGGCTTCGTCCATATCGGCCACGACTTTAACGTTAAGATCCAGCGACAGCCATTCGTCGTTATAGTCGGCCTCTTTTACCGCCACCACTTCTGCCGGGCCAGCCTGCAAAGTCGCGAGAGATTGCGGGTCGGCGTGCAGTGTAATGCCCTCTTCCGCCATCCGGCGGCTGAGTGCTGGCAGGAAAGCCGGCGCAATCGCCTGGTCGATTAACAGCGTTTCCACCGAGTTACAGGCGCTTGGACGCTGTTTCTTGGCGTTCACAATCACTTTCATCGCCGCATCCCGCTCAATCGATTGATCGACAAAGATATGGCAGACGCCGATGCCACCGGTGATCACCGGAATCGTCGACTGTTCGCGACACAGCTTATGCAGCCCGGCACCACCGCGCGGGATCAGCATATCGACATAACGGTCGAGCTTCAGCAGCTGATTCACCAGCTCACGATCCGGGCTTTCAATCGCCTGTACCGCGCCAGCCGGTAAGCCGTGCTGTTGCAGCGCACGCTGAATCACCCGCACCGTGGCAGCATTGGTGCGATAAGTCTCTTTACCGCCGCGCAGAATCACCGCGTTGCCGGTTTTCAGACACAGTGACGCCACATCCACCGTAACGTTAGGACGCGCTTCGTAAATCACGCCGACCACGCCCAGCGGTACGCGGCGACGTTCGATACGCAGGCCGCTATCCAGCTGGCCGCCATCGATCAGTTCGCCGACCGGGTCGGCCAGATTGCACACCTGACGCACATCATCAGCAATGCCTTTCAGACGCGGCGCATTGAGCATCAGGCGATCAAGCAGCGCTTCACTCATGCCATTCTGCCGCGCATCGGCCAGATCCTGCTCATTCGCCGCCAGAATTTCCGCGCTCTGCGCTTCAAGACTCCCGGCGATAGTCAGCAGTACCTGATTTTTCTGCGCGGTAGATAATACCGAAAGTTGATAAGAAGCAGCTTTCGCGGCTTTACCCATTTCCACAAGCATCGAAAGCTCCTTAACTGACAATCATATCGTCGCGATGTACAGCAACCGGACCATATTCGTAACCGAGAATTTCACTGATTTGCTGGCTGTGATGGCCGGCAATCATCCGCATCGCATCGCTGTTGTAGCGCGAGACGCCGTGAGCCACATCACGGCCCAGCAGATTGCGGATGCGGATCACTTCACCACGTGAGAAGTTGCCCTCTACCTGGCGGATGCCCTTCGGCAACAATGAACTGCCGCGCTCCAGCATCGCCGACAGCGCACCGTCATCAATCACGATTTCACCGGCCGGTGGAGCACCAAAGATCCAGCGTTTGCGGTTTTCCAGCGGGGTTTCCAGCGCATGGAAACGGGTGCCGACCGGCTTGCCATCAATCACATCGCCAATCACGCCCGGACGGCTACCGGCGGCGATAATCACATCAATACCGGCACGACACGCCACATCGGCGGCCTGCAATTTGGTCGCCATCCCGCCGGTGCCCAGCCCGGAGACGCTGTCACCGGCAATGGTGCGCAACGCGTCATCAATGCCGTGGACATCGCTAATCAGTTCGGCTTGCGGATTATTGCGCGGATCGGCGGTAAACAGCCCTGGCTGGTCAGTCAGCAGCAGCAGCTTATCGGCACCGCCCAGCATCGCCGCCAGCGCCGACAGGTTGTCGTTATCACCGACTTTGATTTCAGCGGTAGCCACCGCATCGTTTTCATTGATAACCGGAACGATATGGTTATCCAGCAGCGCGCGCAACGTATCGCGCGCGTTCAGAAAGCGCTCGCGATCTTCCATATCGGCGCGCGTCAGCAGCATTTGCCCGATATGGATGCCATAAATTGAAAACAGCTGTTCCCACAGCTGAATCAAACGGCTCTGCCCGACCGCCGCCAGCAGCTGCTTGGAAGCAATGGTCGGCGGCAGTTCGGGGTAACCGAGATGCTCACGTCCGGCCGCCATCGCGCCAGAAGTAACGATAACAATACGATGGCCCGCTGCGTGCTGTTGCGCGCATTGGCGAACCAACTCAACAATATGTGCCCGATTCAGTCGGCGTGAACCGCCGGTCAGGACGCTGGTACCCAGTTTTACCACCAGGGTCTGGCTGCCGCTCATTATTTCCTGCCATTGCTAAAAAGAGTGCAAAGAAACATTTTTAACAGGTGTGACGCGTGATGCCAACAGCCAGCGCGGGAAAAGCACGATTTAACGCCGACAATCCGTTAGACCAAAAGTTCGCAATTAACAAGAAACCATCAGAACTGTCATCAAACGTTCATCACCGACAGGTAAAACGTTCCTGCGTTTACAACAGCCTACGTGGCAAAAAATTATTTTACCTATTCGGGAAGTGGATTAAATGAACAACAGCGCTTTGGCAATTTTCACAGCAGCACTGGCCCTGACCAGCACAGCACAGGCAGCGGAAGTTTATAATAAAGACGGCAATAAACTGGACTTCTACGGCAAAGTGAAAGCCATGCACTATCTGAGCGATACCGCGAGTAATGACGGCGATAAGTCATACGTGCGTATCGGTTTTAAAGGCCAGACGCAGATTAACGAGCTGATGACCGGCTACGGCCAGTGGGAATACCATCTGCCGGCCAGCAATGCGGAAAGCGACGGCACGGCCGGTACCAAAACCCGTCTTGGCTTCGCCGGTCTGAAGTTTGGTGATTACGGCTCGTTTGATTACGGTCGTAACTATGGTCTGATTTACGATGTCGAAGCCTTTACCGATATGATGCCGGAATTCGGCGCGACCGGTTATACCCGCGCCGACAACTATATGCTCACCCGCACCAATGGCGTGGCGACTTACCGTAACAACAACTTCTTTGGTCTGGTCGACGGGCTGAAATTCGCCTTACAGTATCAGGGCAAAAACGAGAGCAGCAGCCGCGCGGACGCCAGCTCTAATGGCGACGGCATGTCAGCCTCACTCGGCTATCAGTTGCTGGATGGTCTGACGCTGAATGGTGCACTCTCTTCCTCTAACCGCACTCAGTCGCAGAAAGCGGCGGCGTATGGTACAGGCGATAAAGCCGAAGCCTGGGCAACCGGCCTGAAGTATGACAATAACAACGTCTACCTGGCGGCAACGTATGCAGAAACGCGTAATATGTCGCCGATTAGCGGAACCGCCCGGATTGCCGGTAGCGATGTGCGCGTCAGCGGCTATGCCAATAAACTGCAAAATATTGAGTTAGTCGCGCAGTACCAGTTTGATTTTGGTTTACGCCCGTCACTGGCGTATGTGCAGACCAAAGCAAAAGATATCGAAAACGGTGTGGGCGACGCGGATATTTATAAGTTTGCTGACGTCGGCGCGACTTACTACTTCAATAAAAACATGTCGCTGTTCGTTGATTACAAAATCAACCTGATGGATAACGACAATAAGCTGGCGCAAAACACCGACGATATTGTTGCGGTGGGGATGACCTACCAGTTCTGATGATTCTGTAGCCTGAAAAAAAGGCCGCTCACGCAGTGAACGGCCTTTCTTGTTTATTCAGCGACATTCGCGCAATCAGGCGGTCAATTTAACGGGCTGATCGGTGAAATGCTCCGCCGGGACTAAGCCCAGTTCCATACCCGCCAGTAACTCTTTCAGACGTTCATGGAAGTTACGCAGCGTCTCTTCCAGCTTCTGATTATTTTCTTTACCTTTGATTGCCGTCGGCTTCCAGTTGCCTTCTTTGTCGAACAGACCAAAATGGTACTCATAGGTAAAGCGATCGGATTGCGCCTCTAACTCCATCCACCAGCCCCAGAATTCACGCTCTTCCGGTGCGGGTTTAACATTGACGCAAACTGCCAGACAGTCGAAGAAAAAGCGATCGTTATCGCATTTATTCTCGCGGATATACGGACCCAGAGCAGCGAAACGTTTCATGAGTCGGCTTTTCGGGTGTCCACTCGGTAACGTCATGGTTTAAACCTCCATTGGTGAAGCCACAGTTTTAGCAAACTGTTGAATAATAGCAACTCATCTCGCTAAACGCCTGGCGAGCCAGTCACAAATTTGCTGCAACGCCGCGTCGAAGTTCTTCAGAACCGGCGAGAAGGTGATCGGCAGCAGTTTTCCATCAGCGGAAGAGCTGGCAATTAAGCGCGAATCCTCTGCCGGGCTAAACGGATCGTTTTCCCAGTAGCCCGACAGCATTGGCGTCGGCGTGCGGCGTCCCAGCAATCCTTGCGTTTTTAATGAATAGCGGCTCAGTTCAGTGCGCAGCGAGGAATCATCGGCGTTAGCCATGCCGAGGCGACTGGCGAGCATATCCATATACATAGCTGGCACCGCGTCCTGGCGCTGCGCATCGGTCAACAGACTGTGCACCACCGGCCCGAGACAGGCCACCGCGCGCAGTCGAGACGATTCCAGATAGGCCAGCCGCACCGCCACGTTAGCGCCAAAGCGATAACCAAAGACGGCGACGCGGGTATGATCGATCCACGGAATATTTTCCAGCCCACGCAGCACGTGCTGATGCAGAAAACTGGTGTCCTGCGTCAGCTTGCATTTCGCCGAAAAACCGACCGACGGCATATCCAGCGTCAGCATCGCGATGCCGCGCGGCGCGAGATAATCGTGGAAAAAACGATAGTAATCCGTTTGTAAGGTGTCGAGGCCGCCACACATAATCACCGTCGGATACGGTGCCGACGCCTGTTTCGGCATATGCAGAAATCCGGCAACGGCGCTGCCACCAGGAATGGCAAACTCCAGCTCTTTCAGTTCGCCAGCCAGTCGTGGCGTCGCCTCTTCATACGCGCGATTTGCCAGAGTTTGCGCCTGTTCAGCCAGCTCATCCCCTTTGATATGCGGATATCCGGCAATGCTGTACAGATTGGCGGCATGCAGCCAGCACTCGCCGGCTTCGACGTCATCGCTGGCCTCCATGGCTTTTTGCTGCCACAGCGCTGCCTGCTTTGACCACTCGTAAATCCAGTTGCCACCACGATAGCCAATCACCGTATCAAGATACTTCTCGTTGGTGTGTTCAACTTCGCTCACGGCGATACGCGCCAGCACTTCGCTGATCTCCTGCAACGGTAAACCGCGCCATGCCCACATCAGGCGGTTGATCATGCGATACCAGCCAGCATGGCTTTCACCGTCCAGCGTTGAATGCACATCGGATGTGGGGTGATGGCGGCGTTTTACCAGCGAGGAAGTTTCAGGATGCTTAAAGCGTGGTTTAAACAGTTCTTCACTGAGATTTTTCGGAGTCATTATGACGCTTTCCTTCCTGCACGGCGTGACGGAAGAACAGTTTAGCGCAGTGACAGTCGACGCGACAGGCATAAACAACAACGCCCGGTAAAACCGGGCGTTGTATTAATGTCGATCACTAAAGGGGGGGATTAACCTTTAACGATTGGCGGGATGTAGACCACGCCCATATCCCAGGGCTGCTCGATCCAGGTGTCCTGCGGGATATCGACGACATAATCGTCCACCAGCGGGCGACCCGCTGGTTTCGCGAAGATGGTGACAAAGCGCGCTTTAGGATACATATCACGGATCGCCTGCGCGGTGCCGCCGGTATCGACCAGGTCGTCAATCACGATAAAGCCTTCGCCATCGCCTTCTGCGCGTTTCAGCACTTTCATTTCGCGCTGATTGTCATGGTCGTAACTGGAGATACACACGGTATCAACGTAACGGATGCACAGTTCGCGGGCTAACAAGGAGGCAGGAACCAGACCGCCGCGGCTGACCGCGATGATGCCTTTCCATTGTTCCACAGGAAGCAGGCGCTGAGCCAGTTTACGGGCATGGATCTGTAACATGTCCCAGGTGACGACGTATTTTTCGCTCATAAAAGGAATCCCGGCCAACTATCTTGGCTTAAAAAGTATGCAGTGGGAAAAAGGTTGCGCGAGATTATAAGGATATGAAGCACTAAAAACCAGCACCTGTGCTGCTGGTTGGAGCTTTTTGCCGCGCCTGATTGCGCAAGCCCCGGTAAACGGTGGTATTCTCTGGCTTATCACGTCAGATTCGCTGACGGCGATCTTTTACTGGAAACTTTGCGACGCACCGGGTTAGCCGGTTGCCGAAACAGGAGACTTATCGTGTCTGAACTGTCTCAACTATCACCACAGCCACTGTGGGATATTTTTGCCAAAATCTGCTCTATCCCGCATCCCTCTTATCATGAAGAAGCGCTGGCCGAACATATTCTGTCGTGGGCTAAAGAGAAAGGCTTCTGGGTCGACCGCGATAACGTGGGCAATATTCTGATCCGTAAACCGGCAACGCCGGGGATGGAAAACCGCAAGCCGGTGGCGTTACAGGCGCACCTGGATATGGTGCCACAGAAAAATAATGACACGGTGCACGACTTTACTAAAGATCCGATTCAGCCATGGGTTGACGGCGAGTGGGTAAAAGCGCGCGGCACCACGCTGGGTGCGGATAACGGTATCGGCATGGCTTCTGCGCTGGCAGTGCTGGCCGACGACAGCGTTGAACACGGCCCGCTGGAAGTGCTGCTGACCATGACCGAAGAAGCCGGAATGGACGGTGCTTTTGGTCTGCAGGCTGGCTGGATGCAAGCCGATATCCTGATCAATACCGATTCCGAAGAGGAAGGTGAAATCTATATGGGCTGCGCAGGCGGCATCGATTTCATCACGACTCTGTCCGTTGAGCGCGAAGCAATTCCGGCAGGTTTTGAAACGCTGAAGTTAACGGTCAAAGGCCTGAAGGGCGGCCACTCCGGTTGCGACATTCATGTCGGCCTTGGTAACGCCAACAAACTGCTGGCACGTTTCCTTGCCACTCAGAAAGCGCTGGATCTGCGTCTGATCGACTTTACCGGTGGTACGCTGCGTAACGCGATTCCGCGTGAAGCCGTTGCCACGCTGGCGGTTGCTGCGGATCACGTCGATGCGCTGAAAGCCGCCGCGACCGGTTTCCTCGCCACGCTGCAAAATGAGCTCAGCGCCAAAGAGAAGAACGTCAATGTGCTGGTTGAACCGCTGGCCAGCGAAACTCAGGCGCTGACCAACAGCAGCCGTGACCGTTTCCTGGCGCTGCTGAACAGCACGCCAAATGGCGTAATTCGTCACTCCGATGTGATGAAAGGCGTGGTGGAAACCTCACTGAATGTCGGTGTGGTGTCGATCAATGATAACGAAGCTGAAATCATCTGCCTGATTCGCTCACTGATCGACAGCGGTAAAGATTACGTGGTGGAAATGCTGACTTCCCTCGGTGAACTGGCCGGTGCGAAAACCGCACCAAAAGGCGGTTATCCGGGCTGGCAGCCTGATGCCAGCTCGCCAGTGATGGCGCTGGTGCGTGAAACCTATGAGAAGCTGTTTAACCGCACGCCGAACATTCAGGTGATTCACGCCGGTCTGGAATGTGGTCTGTTTAAGAAGCCTTATCCGGAAATGGATATGGTTTCTATCGGGCCGACCATTACCGGTCCACATTCGCCAGATGAGCAAGTGCATATCGAAAGCGTTGGCCTGTACTGGAAACTGCTGACCGAACTGCTGCGCGTCATTCCGGCGAAATAAACACGACCAGGGGCGGCGAAAACGCCGCCTTAACGATTATTTCAGCTGACTTAACGCCTGCTCGACACCTGCACCGTAGGCCTCATCGACCTGTTTAAATAGCGCAATCTGACGTTGTTGAATAAACTCCGGCACCTGACACAGCTCACCCGCGATACGCTGGAACATCCGCTGATGCTCGTCGTCACTCAGCAGATTAAACAGCGCGCGTGGTTGCGAGAAGTCATCTTCATCTTCGCGATAATTCCAGTGATCGGCTGCACCTTCCAGCGACAGTGGCGGTTCACTAAAGTCCGGCTGCTCCTGGAAGACGTTAAAACTGTTTGGCTCGTAAGTCGCACCATTACCGCTGTTGCCGTCAATGCGCATCGCACCATCGCGGTGATAATTATGGAACGGGCAGCGCGGCGCATTTACCGGAATCTGATGATGATTCACCCCTAAACGGTAACGATGTGCATCACCATAAGAGAACAGACGCCCTTGCAACATGCGGTCTGGCGAGAAGCCAATACCCGGTACCACATTTGCCGGACTCATTGCCACCTGTTCAACCTCGGCAAAGTAATTATCCGGGTTACGGTTCAGTTCAAACTCACCCACCTCAATCAGCGGATAATCACCGTGTGGCCACACTTTCGTCAGGTCAAAAGGGTTATAGAGGGTTTGTGATGCTTCGGCTTCCGGCATGACCTGGATATAGAACTTCCAGCGCGGGAAATCACCGGCTTCGATAGCGTCATACAGATCGCGTTGTGAACTCTCACGATCTTTACCGATTAACTGCTCCGCTTCCTCGTCCATCAGGTTCTGAATGCCTTGCTGGCACTTCATATGGAATTTAACCCAGAATCGTTCCTGCTGATCGTTGATAAAGCTATAGGTATGACTACCAAAACCGTGGATGTGTCGGTAAGAGTGAGGCAATCCGCGATCGCTAAAGTCGATGGTCAGCTGATGCAGTGATTCCGGTAGTTGAGAGAAGAAATCCCATTTGTAAGTCGGATTACGCAAATTGGTGCGCGGGTCGCGTTTCACCACGTGGTTCAGATCGGGGAACTTCAGCGGATCGCGCAGGTAAAATACCGGCGTGTTATTGCCGACCAGATCCCAGTTCCCCTCTTCGGTGTAAAACTTCAGTGAAAAGCCACGAATATCTCGTTCTGCATCGGCACCGCCACGTTCACCGGCGACGGTTGAGAAACGAATAAACAGGTCGGTTTTTTTGCCGATCTCAGAGAAGATCTTTGCGCGGGTAAAGCGGGTGACATCATGGGTGACAGTGAAGGTGCCATAAGCGCCGGAACCTTTCGCGTGCATGCGACGCTCGGGAATCACTTCGCGGTCAAAATGTGCCAGCTTTTCCAGAAACCAGACGTCCTGTAACAGCATTGGGCCGCGTCGTCCGGCGGTCATCGAATTATTATTATGGGCGACCGGCGCGCCAGCAGCGGTGGTGAGGCCTTTTTTGCTCATTGCGGTTTCTCTCTTATGAATAAAACGGAGAAAGGTTTACATTATGTAATCCTGATAATTAATGGGATTGCTAAGTATCAGTTCTATTGTCCGCTCGGACCTTGATCTCTGGCAATCTGGCAAAAACTATCACTGCTATTTATGAAACGGATGCGGCAAAAAGAGCATACCGTTGTTTTTAAAGCCCCAACAACAATTGCCGCTCTAACTGCGGGTCAAGCAACGTCACATGCACACCGACCAGCCGCACGCCACGCCCACCGCGCCGGTCGTCCCAGGTCTTCTTTGCCAGCTCGATAAGATCGTCTTTATTCAGCACCGGCCAGACATGCTCCTGAGTCGTCAACTGGAAATCATTAAACTTCAGCTTTACGCCCTGCCGGGCAATATGCCGATCCGGTTTAATCGCCGTCAGCCGACGCTCCAGCTCATCATACAAATAATCGAGGATTTTCAGACACTCTTCCCAGCTATGAATATCTTCCGAAAGCGTGCGCTCAACGCCCAGCGACTTACGTTCGCGCTCGGTAATCACTTCGCGATCGTCAATACCGTTACTGCGCTCCCACAGCACCCGACCAAATTTACCGAAGCGCTTTAACAGCATTGCCAGATCGCTTTTTTGTACATCGGCGCAGCTGTACAACCCCTGCTCTTCCAGCTTTTTTGCCGTCACTTTGCCCACTCCCGGAATTTTCACCAGCGGCAAGGTGTGTAAAAAACCCGGCATCTGTTCCGGCGTAATCACAAACTGGCCGTCTGGCTTATTCAGATCCGAGGCAATTTTGGCGAGGAATTTAATCGGCGCGATACCGGCTGAGGCGGTAAGATTCAGCTCACGCTTGATAGTTTGCCGAATTTCTCGCGCCATTAATGTCGCCGAGCCGTGGCAATGTTCACTGTCAGTGACATCCAGATAAGCCTCATCCAGCGAAAGCGGTTCAATTAATGTGGTATAGCGCGAGAAGATTTCGCGAATATGGCTGGAAGCCGCTTTATAGGCGTCAAACCGGCCAGGAATGACTTTCAGATGCGGGCAGAGTTTCAGCGCCATGGCGGTAGACATCGCGCTGTGCACGCCATATTTACGCGCCGGATAGTTGGCTGTGCTGATCACGCCGCGCTGTTTCTGGCTGCCGCCAATAGCAATCGGGATATCACGCAAAGCAGGATTGTCGCGCATTTCGACCGCAGCGAAAAAGCAGTCCATATCGACGTGAATGATTTTACGCATATCCCCCTCCGGCATCACTGGATAAGTATACAGTTAAAAAACCAGGATTCAAGTGGGGTAAATGACCGTGTCATCGGCCACAATGCCCGCCACAAAGGGGATTCGTCTCGCAGTTATCAGGATTAATCTCGGTCAGCATCTTGATAAAAAAACAGACAATGTTAATGTTGCGCTGCGATAGCGGACTTTTCCGATAATGCATGTATCAGGCGTCGCCAGACGTCGCATTTCAACCCCTCTATTTCAAGGGAAACCGAATGGGCAAAATCGCACTGCTGTTTGCGATGATTTTTATGCCAGCCGTCAGCATGGCCATCGTACCTGAACCTGTTCAGCCGCTGGCTCCGGTAAGCAAAGAGTTAAAGAAACAATTAATCGGCACGCCGGTTTATCTGCAAATCTTCAAAGAAGAGCGGACGCTGGAACTGTATGGAAAAATCGGCAACGAATATCGTCTGCTGGACAGCTATCGCATCTGCAATTTTTCCGGTGGTCTTGGCCCGAAACAGCGCCAGGGCGACTTTAAAAGCCCGGAGGGTTTCTACACCGTTACCCAGCGCCAGTTAAAACCTGACAGCCGTTTCTATCGCGCCATCAATATTGGCTTCCCTAATGAGTACGATCGTCAGCAGGGTTATGACGGTAAATATCTGATGATTCATGGTGATTGCGTGTCGGTCGGCTGTTATGCGATGACTAACGCCTATATGGATGAGATTTTTACTTACGTCAACGCCGCACTGCGTAATGGTCAGTCAGAAATCAGCGTCAGTATTTATCCGTTCCGCATGACGGAAAGTAATATGCAGCGCCATCGTAACTCTTATTTTGCGGCGTTCTGGAAGCAGTTGCAGCCGGGATATGCGTGGTTTGTTGAGCATCGCCAGCCGCCAAATGTCAGCGTGAATTCCGGCAAATATGTGCTGAATGGCAGCCCGGTAATGAACGACCAGTCAGCACCTGCGGGATCACTCTTCGCGCTCACCAAGACAAAATAGCACCCACTCTCCGGGTTCAATTTTGTTCCAGGTCTCATTGCCGGTTAGCGGCTGCGTTGCTATCACCGTGACCACGTCATTTGGCGTGGTCTGCTTCTGAAAATCAATTTCCACATCCTGATCGAGCAGTTTGGCTTTGCCAAACGGCGCACGACGGGTGATCCAGAACAGATTGGTCGAGCAGAACGCCATCAGATAACGGCCATCCGACAGCAGCATATTAAATACGCCCTTCTCACGCAGTTCCGCCGCCAGCTCAGCAATATAACGAAATACCGCTGGCCAGTTACCCGGCGTACGCGGATAACGGCTGGTCAACTTATGCAGCAACCAGCAAAATGCCTTCTCACTGTCGGTCTCACCAATCGGGCGAAACTGGCCGGTTTCCAGCCCGCGATAGCCTTTCAGCTGGCCATTATGGGCATAGGTCCAGTTGCGCCCCCACACCTCACGGGTAAACGGATGGGTATTTTCCAGCGAGACTTCCCCCCGGTTGGCCTGGCGAATATGCGCCACCACCGAGTGTGATTTTATCGGGTATTCCTGCACCAGCCGCGCAATCGGCGAATTAAAGCTCGGCTGCGGATCTTTAAATGTGCGGCAGCCTTTACCTTCGTAAAAGGTAATACCCCAGCCGTCTTTATGCGGCCCGGTTCCACCACCACGCTGCACCAGACCGGTAAAGCTAAAGCAGATGTCCGTTGGGACGTTAGCGCTCATCCCGAGCAGTTCGCACATAGTGATGACCTCGAAAATCAGTAAATTCCCCCGCTCACGGGGGAAAAGCGTGGCTTACTTGACCATCTCTTTTTCAATTAACAGGATCAGGATATGAATCACTTTAATGTGAATTTCCTGAATACGGTCAGCATAGCCGAAATGCGGCACGCGAATTTCCACGTCTGCCGAGCCATCCATTTTACCGCCGTCTTTGCCGGTCAGGGTGATCACTTTCATCCCCTGCGCACGTGCCGCTTCAATCGCTTTCATCACGTTCGCTGAGTTGCCAGAGGTCGAGATACCCAGCAGCACATCGCCGCTGCGGCCTACCGCTTCAATATAGCGTGAGAACACGAAGTCATAACCAAAGTCGTTGCTGACGCAGGAGATATGGCTGACGTCCGAAATGGCAATCGCCGGATAGCCCGGACGGTTGTCGCGATAACGGCCGGTCAGCTCTTCCGCGAAGTGCATGGCATCACAATGTGAACCGCCATTACCGCAGGAAAGCACTTTGCCGCCAGCTTTAAAGGCGTCCGCCAGCAGCACCGCTGCGCGCTGAATGGCATGAATGTTGGCATCGTCGCTCAGAAATTTATTAAGGGTATCGGCAGCTTCATTTAGCTCTGAACGAATAATATCCTGGTACATAGGGATGTCCTTTGGAGGAAAGAGAGTCAGCGCCAAGTTTACCGGAATGGGGGGTAAGCGAAAAGCATCGCGCAGCACAAGCGATAGCTTTGACTTTTAATGCGGTCGGAGTGTGAGCCAGGTTGTAGTTATTATGTAAACACATTGCTAACAATCATGATCTGCTCTAAACCTGTAGTAACGGTTTCAACAGGTCAGACCTCTTACTACTTACGGAGCGGTTCATTATGATGGTTCTCAGTATTATCGCGACGATTGTGCTGACAGGCGCACTCTTCTATCACCGCGTAAATCTGATGCTCAGTAGCGTGATTCTGCTGGTGTGGACGGCTGCCATGGCGCTGTTATCCCTCTGGACACCCTGGCTACTGGTGCCGCTGGCGCTTATTCTGCTGCCCTTCAACGTGCTGTCGATACGCCGGGCGATGTTCTCTAAACCGATGCTGCAAACTTTCCAGAAAGTGATGCCGCCGATGTCGCGCACTGAAAAAGAAGCGATTGATGCCGGGACTACCTGGTGGGAAGGCGATCTGTTTCGCGGCAATCCTGACTGGGAAAAACTGCACAACTATCCGCAGCCGCGCCTGACCGAAGCCGAGCAGGCATTCCTCGATGGCCCGGTATCCGAAGCCTGCCGTATGGCCAATGACTTCCGGATCACCCATGAAATGGCCGATTTGCCGCCGGAACTGTGGGCGTATTTGAAAGAGCATCGCTTCTTCGCCATGATTATCAAAAAAGAGTACGGCGGGCTGGCGTTTTCCGCTTACGCCCAGGCGCAAGTGCTGCAAAAACTGGCCGGGGTCTCGGGAATTCTGGCGATTACCGTCGGCGTACCTAACTCACTCGGCCCGGGCGAACTGCTGCAACATTACGGCACCGAGGAGCAGAAAGATCATTATCTGCCGCGTCTGGCGCGCGGTGAGGAGATCCCTTGCTTTGCGCTGACCAGCCCGGAAGCAGGCTCCGATGCCGGTGCGATTCCCGATAGCGGCGTGGTCTGTATGGGCGACTGGCAAGGTCAGCAGGTGTTAGGTATGCGCCTGACCTGGAACAAGCGCTATATTACGCTGGCTCCGATTGCGACCGTACTCGGACTGGCGTTTAAACTGTCTGACCCGGAACATCTGCTGGGTGACATTGAAGAATTGGGCATTACCTGTGCGCTGATCCCAACCAGCACCCCAGGTGTGGAAATTGGCCGTCGCCACTTCCCGCTTAACGTACCGTTCCAGAACGGCCCGACGCAAGGCCGGGATATTTTTGTGCCGATTGATTACATCATTGGCGGGCCAAAGATGGCCGGTCAGGGCTGGCGCATGCTGGTGGAATGTCTCTCTGTCGGACGCGGCATTACCCTGCCGTCCAACTCTACCGGCAGCTTAAAAACCATCGCGCTGGCGATTGGTGCTTACGCGCATATTCGTCGCCAGTTCAAACTGCCGATCGGTAAAATGGAAGGGATTGAAGAGCCATTAGCGCGTATCGCCGGGAATGCTTATGTGATGGACGCGGCGGCCTCGCTGATTACTTACGGCATTGTGCTGGGAGAAAAACCGGCGGTGCTGTCGGCTATTGTCAAATATCACTGTACCCATCGCGGTCAGCGCGCCATCGTCGATGCGATGGATATTGCGGGCGGTAAAGGCATTATGCTCGGTAACAGCAACTTCCTCGCCCGCGCTTATCAGGGCGCACCGATTGCGATTACCGTTGAAGGTGCCAATATTCTCACCCGCAGCATGATTATCTTTGGTCAGGGCGCGATTCGCTGCCATCCGTATGTATTGCAGGAGATGGCGGCGGCGCAGAACAATGACGTTAATGCCTTTGATCACGCACTGTTCAGCCATATTGGTCATGTTGGCAGTAATAATGTCCGCAGCCTGTGGCTGGGGCTGACCGGCGGTCGCACCAGTCAATCCCCTACCCGCGATGCGACCCGTCGCTACTATCAGCATCTGAACCGTATCAGTGCCAACCTGGCGTTGCTGTCGGATATTTCGATGTCGGTGCTGGGCGGCAGCCTGAAACGTCGTGAGCGTATTTCTGCGCGACTGGGCGATATTCTCAGCCAGCTGTATCTGGCTTCGGCGGCGCTGAAACGCTATGAAGATGAAGGTCGTAATGAAGCCGATCTGCCGCTGGTGCACTGGGGCGTGCAGGATGCGCTGAATCAGGCTGAGATCGCTATCGACGACTTGCTGCGCAACTTCCCGAATCGTCTGGTGGCGGGTGTGCTGCGCGTGGTGATTTTCCCGACCGGTCGTCACTGTCGTGCGCCGTCTGACCGCCTCGATCATCAACTGGCGCGGATTCTGCAACTGCCGTCGGCCACCCGCAGCCGTTTAGGCCGTGGACAGTATCTGACGCCGGGCGAACATAATCCGGCGGGCCAGCTGGAAGAAGCGTTGCAGGATGTGATGGCGGCGGAAGTGATTCATGATCGTCTGTGCAAACAGCTGAAGAAAAACCTGTCGTTCACCCGGCTGGATAAACTGGCAACCCGCGGTTTGCAGGAAGGCTGGATCAGCGAACAGGAAGCGCAAATACTCAGTCGTGCTGAAGAGAGCCGTCTGCGTTCGATTAACGTCGACGACTTCGAGGCTGATGCGCTGGCCACTCAACCACGAAAGGAAGAAAAACCGGCAAGGAAGATTGAGGCGGCGTAGATCATTCGTTTTGGGCGGCGTTGTCGCCGCCCATAATGATTTGCATCGCGATTAACCGTTCTGACGAATACGCGCAATCAACGCATCAATATCCTGCACATGCGGTGCCGCCAGGATCAGCGTTTTACCTAAGCTGATGGCATGACGTAAACACTCTTCACGCATCGGCTGATGGTCAATTTTTTTGATATCCGCGACCTGAGAAATGCCGACGGTGCGACGAATCAGCTCGGTTCCACAGAAACCAATCGTGTCCTGCAATACCTTCTGTAAAAACGCCTCGCCATATCCCGGATACGCCAGCGCCTGGTCGCGGGTTTTCTCTGCCGCCAGTGCCAGGAAACGTCCGGCAAACGCTTGCCACACTTCACGTACATCGGTTAAGCGCTGCTCGCGGCCATCGGCGGCTTCACGTGCAGCCAGCAGACCCGGCAATGCGCAGTAGTTAATCAGCAGATTGCCTAATGCAGTACCGACGTCAAACCCAATTGGGCCATAGAACCCAAACTCGGCATCAATCGCTTTCAGGCTGTCTTGCGTTACAAAAATCGAACCGCTGTGGATATCCCCGTGCAGCAGCGCTTCCGCCTGCGACAGAAAACGGTGTTTCAGCCCGGCGACGGCAATTTTCAGCTCGGCATCATCCCGCAGCGTGGCAACGAACTCTTCCAGCTCCGGCGGATACGCATTACGTTCATGCACCTGGTAAGGATCGTTAAAGAACAGATCCTCGGTCATTTCGCACAGCTCGGGATTGGTAAAACGGATCACATCCGCTTTTTTCGCATGCGGATGCTGGAAAAAGTCAGAGGTATGGAACAGCGTCTGTGCCAGATATTCACCCAGCTGGCGGGAAGCCTGTGAGAAGTAGCTGCCTTTAACCAGCTCGCCGCGCCAGATAGCGTGGTCCGAGAGATCTTCCATCACCATCACCGCTAAGTCGGTGTCGTAATGGAGAATTTTGACGGTGTGCTGCGGGCAGAAACTGCCGTGCACCTGCAGCGTTTCCGCTTCCAGCCGCGCACGGTCCAGCGTCAGCGGCCAGGACTCCCCCACGCAGCGCACATAAGGCAGCGCCTGCTTAACGATAATCCGGCTCTGTCCGGCGTTATCGAAAATCTTAAATACCAGGTTGAGGTTACCATCGCCAATTTCCTGTGCGTCCACCAGCGAAGCGGGATCGCTCAGACCGCCAAATTGTCGGGCATATTCCACAGCATCGGTGGCAGTGAACGTACGGTATTGCGACATTGCCTTCTTCCTCTCGAAACTTTTTATACTTTTATAATCAGAACAAGCCGTTCAGACGTCTATACTTCCGCTTTGCATGTTGGCACAATATACCGCACTAACGCAACAGGGATTTCAACCACATGCAGACACTCAGCACTACCAGCTTACAAGTCCGTGATAATCAACTTTGGATCCTTGATCAGCAGGCGCTGCCACAACAAAAAATCTGGTGCCCGACGCCCGACGTGGCCACGCTGGTCGGCCATATCAAGGCGCTGCGCGTGCGTGGCGCACCGTTAATCGGCCTGTCTGCCAGCCTGCTGCTGGCACTGCTGGCTGAAAACGGGATGCCGCAAGCCCGGCTGGCTGACGCGCTGGAGGTGTTGCGTGCCTCGCGGCCGACGGCGGTGAATCTGATGAATAACCTCGATCGCATGAAACTGGCGCTGGCGCAGGAGAATTTCGTTACTGCCCTTACTTTCGAAGCACTACGCCTGGTGGAAGAGGATAAAGCGCTGTGCAACAGTATTGCCGAAGCCGGTAACGCGCTGATTAAACCCGGCAGCCGCCTGCTGACCCACTGCAATACCGGCGGTCTGGCTACCGCCGGGGTCGGCACGGCGTTAGGCGTCATCGCGCTGGCCCATCAGCAGGGTAAAGTGGCGAACATCTGGGTCGATGAAACCCGTCCGCTGTTGCAAGGTGGCCGTCTCACCGCCTGGGAGCTAGGTGAGCTGGGTGTGCCTTACCAGCTGATTTGTGATTCGATGGCCGCCAGCCTGATGGCGCAACAGCAGGTTGATGCAATTTGGGTCGGAGCTGACCGCATTGCCGCTAACGGCGATGTGGCGAATAAGATTGGTACTTACAGCCTTGCAGTGCTGGCGCACTATCACGGCATCCCGTTTTATGTCGCGGCACCGCATACTACGCTCGACCGCCATTGTCCGAATGGCGCAGCGATTCCGATTGAGCAGCGTGATGCGCGTGAAGTCACCGGGGTCGCCGGGCGTTTTGGTGATGTACAGTGGGCACCCGACAATGCCCGCGTCTATAACCCGGCATTTGATGTCACCCCGGCTGCGTTGATCAGCGGCTGGGTGCTGGATACCGGCGTGGTCACCCCTGCGCAGGTTGCTGGCGGGATTTTCCAGCCACGCGTTTAAACGCAGCATGGGCGGCGACAACGCCGCCCCAAAATTAAGGCAGGCGCGGATAAGCGTCGGCAATATCGTCGCCGGTGAAATTGGCGATCCAGCCTTCGGCATTATCGAAAATACGAATCGCGGTAAAGTGCGGTGAAGAGCCCATATCAAACCAGTGTGGCGTTCCGGCCGGCACTGAGATCAGATCGTTCTTCTCACACAGGATCTGGTAGATCTTACCGTCGAGATGCAGGCAGAACAGCCCGGCACCCTCAACAAAAAAACGCACTTCATCTTCGCCGTGGGTATGCTCGGAGAGAAACTTGCTGCGCAGCACCTCTTTCTGCGGGTTATCGGCACGCATGCTGATCACATCCCAGCTCTGATAACCTTTCTCCGCCACCAGACGATCGATCGCATGCTGATAAGCGTTGATCACCGTTTCGGCATCCGGATTGTCGCCCAGATCGCGATCGGCTTCCCAGCGCTCAAAGCGTACCTCTTTGGCGTTCAGCTGCTGACGAATTTCTTCGGCATCAGTGCTGTGCCACACCGGCTGCGTGGCTTCGGTATCGGTAAATATAGTCAGTGCACTCATAAGGAAAACAGCTCCAGGTTAATCTGATCAAAACGGTTTACCTGACGATGGATGCTTTCTGCATCTGCCTCGCCGCGAATTAATTGCACGGTGTGCCAGCCTGCCTGCTGTGCGGCATCCAGTTCCTGATGGATATCGGATAAGAACAGCAGTTCACTGGCAGGAAGATCGATCTGGCTGGCGATATTACGATAGGAGTCAACTTCGCGCTTGGCGCCGACATGCGTATCGAAATAGCCGCTGAATAACGCAGTAATATCACCTTCGTCGCTGTAGCCAAATAACAATTTCTGCGCAGCAACCGAACCGGATGAATAAACGTACAGCGAAACGCCCTGTGATTGCCACTGCTTAAATGACGGCAACACGTCCGGATAAAGATGGCCACTAAAATCGCCATTCAGGTAGCCATCACGCCAGATCATGCCTTGCAGGGCTTTCAGTGCGGTAGATTTACGATCTTCATCCATAAAGGTAAACAGCGTTTCCGTCAGCTGATCAATGTTGGCCTCGGGCTGAGCGATCTCCTGTCGTAGATCGTCCAGCGTGCGGCTGACTGCGGGCTGATGCTGGTTCTCTGCAAGATAACGTTGCAGATGCTGACGGGCATAAGGAAACAGGACGTTATGGACAAAGCGAATATCGCTGGTGGTGCCTTCAATGTCAGTGACAATCGCGCGAATCATTTGGCCTCCAGCAGACGGCGTTGCATCTCACATAAGAACAGAAACTCCAGTCCTTCAAGGTGGCGCTTCGCCTCGTTAACGTCTTTTCCCCAGCAGGTCAGACCGTGGCCGCGCAGCAAGAAGCCGTAGCGCAGCGGGGTATGCTGAGCAAACTGCTCAATACGTTTTGCCAGGCCGTCAATATCCTGATCGTTATCGAACAGCGCAATCGACACGCTGTCGAGATGCGACTGCTGCCCGGCAAGCGTTTTCTGCATTTCATAACCCTGTAGTACCAGCGCCGCGTCCTTCTCTACCCGTGACAGCACGGTAGAGTTAACGGTATGCGTATGCAACACCGCGCCCGCGTCAGGGAACAGGCGATAGATCAAGGTATGCAGGCCGGTTTCCGCCGACGGCTTACGCCCGGATGGCACCTGGTTAGTGGCGATCTCCACCTGGATAAAATCATCACTTGTCAGGCTGCCTTTATCCTTGCCTGACTCACTGAGTAAACAGGTGTTTTCATCCTGGCGAACAGACATATTGCCACCGGTTGCTGGTGCCCAACCTTTGGCACCAATCCAGTGACAAGCTTCAACCAGTTGGTCCAATTGCGCTAAAACCGTCATACCTTTCCTTATTTGTCAGGGAGTTGCGGTAGTACATTTTTTAATGTTTAGACGTCTAAGCGTCTTGATTGCCAAATCTTATCACCGTGTTATATTGGCAGCAATACACCTCAAAGACATCCGTTCGAAAGGTCAATCATTTATGAGTCAGACACCCTTGATTCCCGAAAGCAAACTTCCGTCACTCGGCACCACTATTTTCTCGCAAATGAGCGCGCTGGCGCAGCAGTATCAGGCGATTAACCTGTCGCAGGGTTTTCCTGATTTCGACGGCCCACGCTATTTGCAGGAGCGACTGGCTCACCACGTCAGCCAGGGCGCTAACCAGTATGCACCAATGACCGGTGTACAGCCGTTGCGCGAAGCGATTGCCGATAAAACTGCGGAGCTTTACGGTCACAAACCCGATGCCAATGGCGATATCACCGTCACCGCCGGGGCGACTGAAGCACTGTATGCCGCCATTACCGCGCTGGTGAGGTCCGGCGATGAAGTGATCTGCTTCGACCCAAGTTACGACAGCTATGCGCCTGCGGTCACACTGGCCGGTGGCGTGATGAAACGTATCGCGCTGCAACCCCCCGGATTCAAGGTTGACTGGCAACAGTTTGCCTCGCTGCTGTCGGAACGTACCCGGCTGGTGATCCTCAACACGCCGCATAACCCTTCCGCCAGCGTCTGGCTGAAAAATGATTTTGCCGCATTGTGGGAAGCGATCGCTGAGCAGGAAATCTACGTGCTGAGCGATGAAGTGTACGAGCACATCTGCTTTGCCGCCGAGGGTCATGCCAGTGTGCTGGCTCATCCGCAGTTGCGTCAGCGCGCGGTTGCCGTCTCCTCGTTCGGTAAAACCTTTCATATGACCGGCTGGAAAGTGGGTTACTGCATCGCACCCGCGGCAATCAGCGCGGAAATCCGCAAAGTGCATCAGTATCTGACCTTTGCGGTCAATACCCCGGCTCAGCTGGCCATTGCCGATATGCTACGTGCCGAGCCGGAGCACTATCGCGAGCTGCCTGAGTTCTACCGTGCGCGTCGTGATCGCTTTATACAGGCGCTGGCTAACAGCCGTCTGGAGATTCTGCCATGCGAAGGTACTTACTTCTTACTGGCCGATTACAGCGCCATTTCCGATCTTGATGACGTCAGTTTCTGCCAGTGGCTGACCAAAGAAGTGGGCGTGGCGGCGATCCCGCTGTCGGTATTCTGCGCCGATGCTTTCCCACATAAACTGATCCGCCTGTGCTTCGCCAAACAGGAAGCCACGCTGGACGCAGCTGCGGAGCGACTGTGTCAACTTTAAAACTGACGCTGCTACAGCAGCCACTGGTCTGGATGGATGGCGAAGCGAATCTGCGCCACTTCGATACCCTGCTGGCCGGGATCAAACAGCGCGATCTGATTATTCTGCCGGAGATGTTCACCACCGGTTTCGCCATGGAGGCCGCGCAACAATCACTGCCGCAGGCGCGGGTGCTTGAATGGCTACAGGCGCATGCTAAAGCGACCAACGCAATGATTGGCGGCAGCGCGGCCATTCAGACCATGAAAGGGGCCGTTAATCGTTTCCTGCTGGTGGAGCCGAACGGCACCCTGCACAGCTATGATAAACGTCATCTGTTCCGTATGGCGGATGAACACGATCACTATCTGGCCGGCGAACGCCGCGAGATCGTTGAATGGCGCGGCTGGCGCATTCTGCCACAAATCTGTTACGACCTGCGTTTTCCGGTGTTCTCTCGTAATCAGAACGATTATGACCTGGCGTTATATGTCGCCAACTGGCCAGCCCCCCGTGCGCTGCACTGGCAGTCGCTGCTGCTGGCGCGCGCCATTGAGAATCAGGCGTATGTAGCGGGCTGTAACCGGGTGGGAAGTGACGGTAATCATCATCAGTACAGCGGCGATAGCTGTATTATCAGCCCACAAGGTGAAGTGCTCGCCGTGGCCGAGCCGTATCAGCCTGCGCGACTGGACGCGGAGCTGTCGCTGGAAAATTTACGCGAATACCGCGAAAAATTTCCAGCGTGGCGCGATGCCGATGCCTTTCGTTTATAAATAAATTATTTGGCAGGGAGCATGCTCCCTGCACATTAGTTATTATTGACCTGCTTACTGCATCTGCCCCGGTTATACGGTAATAAATAGCACAACGGTTGCCCAAAGGGGTGAGGACATCTGATGCCTATTTTCCGAAAATAATAATGAATCACACTAAAACAAGGCTTATAGTTTATTACCATATTATATTGCCGCGTGCTTTCCATTATTTCTTCCGCTGGTTTTGGCCTGTATATTTATTGCTACCGGGCAATTATGTCAATAAATCGCCCCACTGCAAACCTTCCAACCTTAGCTGTTAGCTGAACAGGCAAGCAACGCCAACTAAAATATCCACCTTAAATTTCAATCAGAAAAGCCTTAGAGTGACAGAAAAGGTCAGTAATAATGGACAGGAATCGGAGGAAATAAAGCGATTAATGCCACACAGTGGCAAAATTGATTGGAATTTATTTAGCCATTAATATAACAACGACGAGTAATTACCGGTGAAAATTGCGGAAATTCGCACCGGTAAGGGTAAATTAAGAACGCACCCGGATGGCTTCGCCGCGCTTCAGGCAATTAAACAGAATATTCAGGCTGACAGAAACCAGGCAAGCAGCGCTAATCCCGGAGTGGAACAGTGTGCGTACCCAGCCAGGGAATTGGTCATAAAAAGCCGGCATCACAATCGGGATCATACCGAAGGCAATCGACGTCGCGACAATCACCAGATTCATATTGTCCTTATAATCAACTTTCGCCAGGGTGCGAATACCACTGGCCGCCACGGTACCAAACAGCACCACGCCAGCCCCACCGAGCACTGGCATTGGAATACAGGCCACCACCCGACCCAGCACCGGCAGCAAGCCGAGAATAACTAAAATCATTCCGCCCGCCGCCACCACAAAACGGCTTTTAATACCGGTCATCGCCACCAGCCCGATATTCTGCGCAAAGGCACTCTGCGGAAAAGAGTTAAACAGCGGTGCCAGCGCGCTGGTCAGCATATCGGCGCGTAGCCCGCTGGCAATGCGTTTGCCGTCGATATCCGTTTCAACGATTTCACTGACGGCAATCAGTCCGGCAGTGGTTTCGGTTAACAGCACCAGCACAATTAACAGCATCGACAGGATGGCGGCGAGATCAAATACCGGCAGGCCAAAACTCATCACACCCGGCAGCGCCAGAAATTCGCCCTGCATCACCGCTGAGAAATCGGTTTTGCCGCTAACTACCGCAAACAGCGTTCCCACCAGCATCGCCAGCAATATCGCCAGCCGTTTTAATCCACCGTTGCCGAGCTTATTCAGCAACAGGATCACCGCCAGTGTCAGTGCCGCCAGTCCAATATTTGACGGTGCCCCCCAGTCGGCGGCTTTTGCATTGCCCCCCATCGCCCAGCGTGCTGCCACCGGCATTAACGACAGGCCAATAATGGTGATCACCGTACCGGTCACCACCGGCGGAAAAAACCGGATAATATGCGCGAAGAACGGCGCAATCAGCAGCCCAATCAGCGAAGACGCGATTATCGCGCCAAATACCACCGGTAGCCCACCGCCCGCACTGACAATCGTGACCATGGTTGCCACACCGGCAAAAGAGACGCCCTGCACCAGCGGCAATCGCGAGCCAAAGCCGGGGAGACCTAACGCCTGCAACATCGTAGCAAAGCCACTGACAAACAGCGCAGCGGTCACCAGCATGCCAATATCGCTGGCTGGCAGGCCAGCGGCCGAGCCAATAATCAGTGGTGGT
Organism: Winslowiella iniecta; assembly: GCF_001267535.1. Taxonomy (GTDB): domain Bacteria; phylum Pseudomonadota; class Gammaproteobacteria; order Enterobacterales; family Enterobacteriaceae; genus Erwinia; species Erwinia iniecta. The sequence goes on from NZ_JRXE01000015.1 coordinate 110,007, forward strand.
GCAATAATGCCACCGTACATGGTCAATACATGTTGCAGTCCCCAGGCAAAGGTTTTCCCTGCCGGGTAACGCGTATCTTCTGGCCTGACGCGAGTGAGACTCATGGTGGATGACCTCAGCTTAACTGTAGCGATGATTAGCGCGGGCGACGCTCTCGCCGCCCCTGGGATGAATTGTCGGCGTTACGAACCGCGATAGGTGGACCACGACCACGGCGAAATCAGAAACGGCAGGTGATAGTGGCTGCCGCCAGCCGGAATAATGAAATCAATTTGCGCAGTGATATACAGCGCATCGCGCCCGCCGGCGGCAAAATAGTCACCAATTGCCGCCGTCAGCCGGTAGTGACCTGTAGCCAGTGGCTCCGGAGTGAGATCTTTAATGCGTCCGTCACTGTCGGTCTGGCCTTGCGCCACCGGTTGCCAGCGATCTGCATGCTGCTGCTCCAGCGTAATCGCCACGCCGCTGGCCGGTTGGCCGAGCGCGGTATCAAGAACGTGCGTCGTAATCGTACTCATTGAAAACTCTCCCGAAGCCGTAGCTGGGTGATTTCTCGCAGCTGGATTAAGGCTTCCTGCTGCTCCTGTTGGGGATCATTCGCCAGCCGGCGATGCAGTTCCGCCAGCATCTGTTCACCGCTACGCCCTTTGGCGCGAATCAGAAACACCTGGCCAAAGCGCTGTTCATACGCGGCGTTGCCGCTGCGCAACGCCTGTTTCAGCTGTGAATTATCATTATCGACGGCTGACTGCTCGTTGCGTGACAGCGTCGCCTCTTTGCCTTCGCCATCCGCACGCTCGCCGATGCGCGGATGGGCTGAGAGCGCCTGAGTCAGATCGGCGCTGTCCCAGCGGCTGGCAAGCGTATCGGCATAATCCAGTAACGCATCCAGAGAAGAATAAGGACGTGCCACCACCAGCGCTGTACGCCAGTCAGGGATTGCCACGCAGTGAGCGAGGGTCGCCTCGGCGTCGGCGGCACTGAGTTGGTTGAAGTGGTTGAGGTTCATTGTTCGTCCTTGTGCAAATCATCGGCATGAGCGGCGAGAACGTCGCCTTTACAGGCCACATCGTGCACCACTTGCAGATAAGCCTGGATCGCTTTGGCGACATCACGGCTGGTCACCGACTCTGCCGGATGATGACTGATTCCGCGATCGCAACGTACAAACAGCATGCCGACCGGCCAGCGTTCGGCGATAGCAATCGCGTCGTGCCCGGCACCGCTTGGCAGCGATAAGCTGCGGCCCTGCACCTGGGTTACCGCCTGCGTCAGCGCCGACTGCAACTGTGCATCGCAGCGGGTCGCGCCAATGCGGTAGTACTCTTCAGCATGAAATGTCAGGCCACGACGCAGCGCAATGGCTTCGGCCTGGGTCAGCAACGCAGAGAGCAACCCGGCGAGCGGCTGGTCTTCCGGCCCGCGCACATCCAGCGTCAGATCGACCTCGCCGGGAATCACATTCACCGCGCCTGGCGAACATTGCAGAGTGCCAACGGTCGCGACCAGCTGGGGATGATGCTCCGGCGTGCTGGCTTCGATATACAGCATCCACTCGGCAGCAGCGGCCAGCGCATCTTTACGGTGATTCATCGGCACGGTACCGGCATGACCGGCTTCGCCGGTAAAACGGCAATTGAGCCGACGCGCACCGTTAATCGCGGTCACCACACCGAGCGCCAGATCGGCCTGCTCCAGGCACGGCCCCTGCTCAATATGCAGCTCCAGATAGGCGACGATGGAGCTGACTTCACGTGCCGCTTGCGAAATAGTCGCGGCATCCAGCCCGACATCGGCCATCGCTTCGGCCACGGTAATACTGTTACCGTCCGGATGCGACACCCAGCTTTGCGGCCAGCTGCCGGTGAGGCCACGGCTGCCCAGCAGGGTAATGCCAAAACGCGTCCCCTCTTCATCACCAAACCCGACAATCTCAATGGCCAGCGGTAAACGCAGCTGATGGTGATGCAGATACTGTACGGTTTCGATGGCGGTCAGCACGCCAAGCATGCCGTCATAGCGGCCAGCGTTACGCACCGTATCGAGATGCGAACCCAGCAGCAACGCAGGTGCGCCAGGCTGTGCCGCTTCGTAACGACCGCAAATATTGCCGACGCTGTCCTGCCAGACCTGCATGCCTGCCGCCTTCATCCACTCGCCCACCCGCGCGTTGGCACGCATATGTTCCGGCGACAGATAGACGCGCGTCAGTTTACCGGCGGTCTCGCTGATTTCAGCCAGCGCATCGCAGCGCGCCATCACCCGGCTGGCCGCCAGCCCGGCATCGCTTGCACTCATCAGGCAGTCACTCATCAGCGGCTCCCGTTGCTGTAGCGATCCCATGCCGCCTGCATGGCCGCGCCCTGCGTGGTTTTAAAGCCGAGGTGATTCAGCACCGCTTCCAGCGCCGCCAGCGTTTGCAACACGCAATCTTTACGCGCGTTATAGCCCATGGTGCCGATACGCCATACCTTGCCGACCAGCGGGCCAAACGAGGTGCCGATTTCAATGCCGAAATCTTCCAGCATCAGCTTACGCGCCAGATCGCCATTCACCCCTTGCGGGATCACCACGCCCAGCACGTTATTCATCTTGTGCGACAGATCGCCAAAGGTTTCCAGCCCCATCCCCTGAATACCGGCCAGCATCGCGTCACCGTGCAATTTATGGCGGGCAATGCCGTTATCCAGCCCTTCTTCGAGGATCAGACGCGCGCACTCGCGCGCACCAAACAGCGCAGTCGTCGCTTCGGTGTGGTGATTCAGGCGTTCCGGCCCCCAGTAATCCATGATCATGCCGAGATCAAAATAGTTGGACCAGATCATCTCATCGTCGCCATTCTGATGGTCGGCGGTGCGGATCCCCTCCTCAACACATTTACGTTTGCGGATCACCGCTTCCATCTGCGGGCTAAGGGTGATCGGCGAGGTGCCGGACGGGCCGCCGAGACACTTCTGCATACCGGCCGATACCGCATCCAGCCCCCAGGCATCGGTTTCCAGCGGATTACCGCCGAATGAGGCGGTGGCATCGGTATAGAACAGCACGCCATATTTGCGGCAAATCTCACCGAGATTTTCCAGCGGCTGTAGCATGGTGGTTGAGGTATCGCCCTGCACCGTCAGCAGCAGGCGCGGACGGACGCGCTTAATCGCATCTTCAATCTGATCCGGGGTAAACACTTCCCCCCAGGGGACCTCGATGGTGTGTACTTCTGCGCGGCAGCGGCGGGCAATTTCACATAACAGATGACCAAAACGGCCAAATACCGGTACCAGCACTTTGTCGCCAGGACGGATCGCCGACAGCAGGATCGCTTCAATACCCGCGCGCGACGTGCCATCAATCAGCAGGGTCCACTGGTTTTCGGTGCGGAATACCGCGCGATACAGCGCCATCACCTCATTCATATAGTGCGTCATTGCCGGGTCGTACTGGCCAATCAACTGGCTCGACATCGCCCGCAGCACGCGGGGATCGGCGTTAATCGGGCCAGGCCCCATCAGCAGACGCTGTGGCGGATTGATTTGTGGGCAGTGAGTGATGTCCATATTAGGTTCCTTATTGAATGTTCCTGATGCGTTAGCTCAGACCGCGCACCGAGGAGATAAACTGTTTTAATTCGGCTGTTTGTGGGTCAGCGAACACCTTGCGGC
>NZ_JRXE01000015.1:113729-134074 GCF_001267535.1 Winslowiella iniecta
ATAAACACCACGCGGTCGCCAACTTCACGGGCGAAATTCATTTCGTGGGTCACCAGAATCAACGTCATGCCCTCTTTCGCCAGCTGCTCCAGCACTTTCAGCACTTCACCCACCAGCTCGGGATCCAGTGCGGAGGTAATCTCATCACACAGCAGTACTTTTGGCGTCATCGCCAGCGCACGAGCAATCGCTACACGCTGCTGCTGACCGCCGGATAAATTGGCCGGGTAGAAATCGATGCGGTCGCCGAGACCGACCTTTTCCAGCATCTGCACCGCCAGCTGACGACACTCTTCCGGGCGTTTCTTCAATACCCGGCGCGGAGCCAGCATCACGTTTTCCAGTGCGGTCATATGCGGAAACAGATTAAAGCTCTGGAATACCATCCCGACCGAACGGCTGATTTCGCGCGCCTGTGAATCGCGGTCAGTGATGGTGATGCCGCCCAGTTTGATACTGCCTTCCTGGTAACCTTCCAGCCCGTTGATGCAGCGCAGCAGTGTGCTTTTACCTGAACCACTACGGCCAATAATCGAAATCACCTCACCCATTTCGATATCGAGATCTACGCCTTTTAATACGTGATTCTGCCCGTAATATTTCTGCACCTGATTAATGGTGATGAGCGGCATTGAATTTCTTCTCCAGATACTGGCTGTAGCGAGACAGCGGATAACACAGCAGGAAGTAGCCCAGCGCCACCAACCCAAAAACTTTAAATGGCTGATAAGTGACGTTATTCAGTATGGTTCCGGCTTTGGTCAGCTCGACAAAGCCGATAATCGATGCCAGCGCGGTGCCTTTGATTACCTGCACCGCAAAACCGACGGTCGGCGCGATGCCAATGCGCACCGCCTGGGGCGCAATCACCCGAAACAGCGTCTGACCAAAACTCAGCCCGAGACAGCGCGAGGCTTCCCACTGCCCTTTTGGCAACGCATTGATGCTGCCGTACCAGATATCGAGCAGGAAAGCGCTGGTATAGAGCGTCAGCGCCAGCGAGGCGGCGGTCCACGGCGAAACATCAATGCCAAACAGGGCGACACCAAAAAACGCCAGAAATAGCTGCATCAGCAGCGGCGTGCCCTGAAACAGTTCGACGTAGCCGCGAATAATGCGCAACGGCCAGCGACGGCGGGTCAGACGCAACAGCAGCAACGGCAGGGTGACCAGCGTGCCGCCAAGAAATGCTGTCAGTGACAGCAGAAGGGTCCAGCGCGCCGCCAGCAGCAGATTGCGCAGAATGTCCCAGTCGGTAAAAGTGGTCATCATGGCTGCTCTCCAAACCATTTACGTCCCGCGGCCAGCAGTAACTGACGCATGGCAATCGACAACATCAGATACATCAGCGTGGTGACCAGATAGACTTCAAAACTTAAAAAAGTCCGTGACTGAATCAGGTTAGCGGCGAAGGTCAGCTCTTCATACGACACTTGCGACACCACCGAGGAGCCTAGCATCACGATAATGCACTGACTGACCAGCGCCGGATAAATGCGTTTCAGCGACGGCGGCAGCACCACGCGAAAAAAGGTCTGCGAACGGCTCAGTCCCAGCACGCGCCCGGCTTCCCACTGCCCTTTTGGCGTCACCTGAATACCGGCGCGAATAATTTCGGTGCTGTAAGCGCCGAGGTTAATCAGCATCGCCAGCAGCGCGGCTTCACCAGCGGTCAGTTTCAGCCCCATATTCGGCAGGCCAAAAACGATAAAAAACAGCTGAACCACAAACGGGGTATTGCGAATCAGCTCAACGTACAGCCCCCAGAGACGGCTCAGCCATGAAGGTTTGCCGCTGCGCAGCGCCGCGCCAAAAATACCCAGCCCCACGCCGCCGACCGTCGCCAGCACGGTGAGCTGGATGGTCACCCACAGACCGGACAGCAGTTCCGGCCAGTGGGGCCACAGCGCGGCAAAGTCGAGTTGTCCGATCATCGTCCTTCCTTACGCGCCTAAGTTCGCGGGCAGAGGGGCTTTCAGCCACTGTTCCGACATGCCGTTCAGCGTGTTATCCGCCACCGCCTGCTCAATCAGCGCATTAATTTTCTCTTTCAGCGCCGGTTCATTTTTGCGCAGGCCGATAAAGCACGGGGAATCCTTCAGCATAAATTTCGCCACCGGCGCTTTATCGGCGTTCTGGCGCGTAATCGCCGCCACCACCAGGTTGCCGGTCGCGACATACTGCACCTGACCGGAGAGATAAGCGGACAGCGTGGTATTGTTATCTTCGTAACGTTTCACCTGTGCCTGCTTCGGCGCAACGTCGCTTAGCACCATATCTTCCACCGCGCCGCGGGTAACACCAATCGACTTGCCGTTCAGTTCAGCCGCATCTTTCAGCACCGCGTCTTTCGGGCCAAACACGCCAAGGAAGAACGGCGCATAAGCGCGGGTAAAATCGATCACCCTTTCGCGCTCAGCGTTTTTTCCCATGCTGGAGATCACCAGATCGACTTTGTCAGTCTGTAAATAAGGCACGCGGTTAGCACTGGTGACCGGCACCAGCTGTAACTTTAGTTTCATCTGTTTTGCGAGGTATTTCGCCATATCAATGTCGTAGCCCTGTGGCTGCAAATCAGTACCGACTGAACCAAACGGCGGGAAATCCTGCGGCACCGCCACCCGCAGTACGCCGCGTTTCTGGATATCCTGCAACTGATCGGCCATGGCCTGCGTCACCTGACTTAACATCAACGCCGCGCCGAGTGCCGCCATCAATACTTTTTTCATCATCATACCCCGGTTAGTTAATCATGAAACAAAAGATTCTTGTAAATGCATTCTGCAACTAATGTGCCAATCACGCAGCGCACGCAGAATTTAGCTAACCAACAGATTTGGATGGAAAGGGAGCGAGAAGTGAAGACAGAAAGGAGAGCAAAAGATTGAACCAAAAAGAGGCAAGGCACCAAAATGGTGCCCCGTTAACGCTGTTCCAGCTCGTCCATATGCTGATAAAGGTCGGCAATTTGATGGATGCGCTGACGCCCCTGCGACAATAATTCGTGCAGTAAGGCGTTGGCCAGCAGGTTGACCACGCTCATCGCCGAGCCGTAGCTGTCGAAGGCGGACACGCTGTCCAGCGAGGCACACAGCTGCCAGCGCGACAGCGCCATAACGCCCTGCGCCTGCGGTTCACAAATCAGCAAGACCGGAATATTGTCCTGCTGCAACTGCTGTAACAACGGCTTGATAATGCGCGGGCGACGGCGAAACGCCACCACCACGACTACGTCCTGCGGCGTGATATCCACCAGCTCTTCCGCCAGCGTCTGGCCGGGCTGCGGTAACAGATACACCTGCGATCGCGCCTGTACCAGCTGCTGACGCAGATGCAGCGCGACCGGATAAGCATTGCGCATTCCGACAACAAACACCCGCTTACCCTGCGCCAGCGCCTGAATAATCTCGCCAAACTGTGCCGTATCGAGACGATTAACCCACTGCGTCAGGTTCGCCATCTCCTGCTTATAGTGACGCGCCAGCAGTGTATTGCCCTGAACCGCATCGCGGTTATCGGTTAACGGCATGCCGCTTTGACGCAACGTACGCAGCTCGTCGCGCATATCCTTATATTTTTCATAGCCTAAACGCTTAAACAACCGGCTGACGGTGGCTTTCGACACCCCGCTGAGGCGCGCCAGTTCCGCGCTGTTATAGCTGATAAGATCGTCAAAATGGTCAAAGACAAAGTCCGCAATGCGCTGCTCCTGCGGCGACAACTGCGGGTAATGGCTTTTCAGGCGTTCATCAAGCTGTTTCATGGCGATCTCATGTAACTTTCGTTTCACAGAACATAGCACATTTCATACCCGCCTCCGTGCAGCTAACGAAAAATTTGGAAAACTGGAACATCTCTTGCTTCACTGTTGCTCTCTGTTATCCGAAAAAAAAGAGCCACAGATGATTCAAAGTAATATGGCCCCGCTGGGAATGGCGGTGGCACCTCACCATCTGGCGAGTGAAAGTGCACTTGCCGTGCTGCGTGAAGGCGGCAATGCAATTGAGGCGATGGTGGCCGCTGCCGCGACTATCGCCGTGGTTTATCCGCATATGAACGGGTTGGGCGGTGACGGTTTCTGGTTAATTATGCCGCCTAACGGCGATCCGATTGCCATTGATGCCAGTGGCGCAGCCGGCTCGCTGGCACATTTCGATTTCTACCAGGGTGAAAAGACCATTCCGCATCGCGGCCCGAAGGCGGCGTTGACGGTAGCCGGAACCGTCAGCGGCTGGGCGGAAGCGCTGAAGGTCTCGGCAGAGTTGGGTGGCGCGCAACAACCGGTTGCCCGGCTGCTGGCTGATGCCATTCGCTATGCCGCTGACGGCATTCCCGTCACCCAGTCGCAGGCGTCAGCCACCCAGAGTAAATTCAGCGAACTGGTCGATCAGCCCGGTTTTGCCCGCATTTTTTTACCCGACGGTGAAGCGCCGCGCAGCGGCAGCCGTTTTACCCAGCCGGATCTGGCAAATACGCTTACCGCACTGACGCTCGACGGACTGGAAAGTTTCTACCGTGGCCCGCTGGCGAATAAGCTGGCACTGGAGATGTCGCGGCTCGGCATGCCGATTACGCTGGAAGATCTGCACAACCATCAGGCGCAGCGTCGTACACCGCTGCGCGTCTCGCATCAGCAGGGCGAAATCTACAATATGACGCCGCCGACTCAGGGGCTGGTGTCGCTGGCGATCCTGGGCATCACCGATCGGCTGAATATGGCCGATGCTGACGATGCGCAGACTGTGCACCGTATTGTTGAGGCCACCAAACTGGCATTCGGCCTGCGCGATCAATACATCACCGATCCGCACCATATCACTGAAGAGATGCAGTCGCTGCTGGACTCCGACCGGCTGGCGGCAATGGCGGCAAAAATTGACGATGCGAAAGCCGCGCCGTGGGGAACCGGGCGCGGGCCTGGCGATACGGTATGGATGGGCGTGATGGACAGCAGCGGGCTGGCGGTGTCGTTTATCCAGAGTATCTATCATGAATTTGGCAGCGGCGTGGTGTTGCCGGATACCGGTATTACCTGGCAAAACCGTGGCGCGGCCTTCAGCCTGCAACCCGGCCATCTGCTGGCGCTGGCGCCAGGAAAACAGCCATTCCATACCCTGAATCCGGCGGCGGCACGGCTGCATGATGGCCGCACGCTGGTGTATGGCTCGATGGGCGGCGACGGTCAGCCGCAAACTCAGGCGGCGATTTTTACCCGTCACGTGGTGCAGGGATTACCGCTGCAGCAGGCGATCAGCGCACCGCGCTGGCTGCTGGGCCGCACCTGGGGACAGGCGTCCGACTCGCTGAAGCTGGAAGGCCGTTTCTCGGCTGAAACGCTCGCCACCCTGCGCGCACTGGGACACGAAGTGGAAATCCTGCCGGATTTCAGTGAGGCCGTCGGCCATGCAGGCGCGATTGTGCGTCATAACAACGGCATGCTGGAAGGGGCATTTGACCCACGCAGCAACGGCAGCGCTGCCGGTTTTTAACAGGAGAGAATGATGAAAAATACCCCTGACTGGGCTGCTTATCTGGCACAAATGGAGCAGGTGCTGGCGCTGGAACTGGATGATGCGCGCCGTGCCGAATTACTGACCCAGTTTAGCCGTATCGCCACGATGTCAGCGCCGCTAATGGCTTATCCCCTCGACGATCGGCTGGAAGTGGCAGGAGTGTATCAGGCATGAAGCTGGCAGAATTTAGCATTGCTCAACTGCAAAATGCGCTGGTATGCGGCGATCTCAGCGCCCGTGAGATAGCGCAACAGACGCTGAGCGCCATTGAACAGCATAATCCGGCGCTGAACGCCTGGACGGAAATCACCGCCGACCGCATGTTGCAGGAAGCCGATATTATCGATCGTCAGCGTCGTGATGGCCAGCCGTTACCGCCACTGGCCGCGGTGCCCTATGCAGTAAAAAATCTGTTTGATGTTGCCGGATACAGCACGCTGGCCGGTGCCAGTCTGTTCAGCGATCGCCCTGCGGCGCGTGAGGATGCCTGGGCGGTCAATAAACTGGCACAATCCGGCGCATTGCTTTCCGGCATGCTGAATATGGACGCCTACGCTTACGGCTTTACCACCGAAAACAGCCACTATGGCGCGACGCACAATCCGCGTGATCTAACTCGTATCGCCGGTGGATCGTCGGGCGGTTCAGCAGCAGCGGTGGCCGCCGGGCTGGTGCACTTCTCTCTCGGAACCGATACCAATGGCTCGATCAGGGTTCCCGCCTCACTGTGCGGAATTTTAGGCTTAAAACCGACCTTTGGCCGCCTGTCCCGTAGCGGCAGCCATCCGTTTGTCGCCAGCCTCGATCATATTGGCCCGTTTGCCCGCAGCACGAAAGACCTGGCGCTGGTGTATGACGCCTTGCAGGGGCGCGACAGCACTGATGCTTTCCAGGCCGACCAGTCGCCGCAACCGACGCTGGCCGCGCTGTCTAAAGGACAGGAAGGGTTACGCTGTGGCGTGCTCGGCGGCTATTTTCACCAGTTGTGTAATGAGGATGCCCGCGCGGCAGTTGCCACGACGGCACGCGCACTGAACGCCAGTGACGAAGTGACATTTGCTGACGCCGAAATTGCCCGCTCTTCCGCTTTTCTGATTAGCGCGTCGGAAGGCGGCAACCACTACTTACCGGCACTGCGCGCCACCCCGGAGCGCTTCGAGCCGCTGTCGCGTGAACGCCTGCTGGCTGGCGCGATGATTCCGGCCGCCTGGTATATTCAGGCCCAGCGTTTCCGCCGTCATTTCCAGCAGCAGGTACTGCCGCTGTTTGCACATTTCGATGTGCTGATCGCGCCCGCCACGCCATGCAGTGCCACCACGATTGGTCAGGAGACAATGCATATCAACGGGGTAGATCTGCCAACCCGCGCCAGTATGGGCATGCTGACGCAGCCGATCTCATTCCTCGGCTTACCGGTCACTACCGTGCCGCTGCAAACTGCCAGCGGCTTACCGATTGGCGTGCAGCTGATTGCCGCACCGTTTAAAGAAGAGATGGCTCTGCGTGCCGCGCGTGCGCTGGAACAGCAGGGTCTGGTTATGGCGCAAGCCGCTACAGTGAGCAAATAATGAAGAGTGAAGAGATTAATCGTCCGACGATTGTCGCCGAAGTGACGGCCGCATTTTACCGTTACGAACAAGCGCTGGTCAGTAATGATACTGCGGTGCTGGATGAACTGTTCTGGCACGATGAGCGCACGGTGCGCCTCGGTGCCGGTGAAAATTTATACGGAATTGAAGCGATCCGCGCTTTTCGCGCTGCGCGTCCATCGGCCGGGCTGGATCGTCAGTTACGTAATACGGTGATTACCACCTTCGGCGAAGACTATGCGGTGTGCAGTACCGAGTTTACCCGCGTCGGCAGCGATAAGATTGGTCGCCAGCAGCAGAGCTGGGTGAAATTACCCGTTGGCTGGCGGATTGTGGCGGCACAGGTAAGTTTAATGAACTGAACAGGCTGAACTCAGGGCGGCGAAAACGCCGCCTCTACGCGTTACGGCTGCTCGGCAGGATGCGTTTTCACCCAGTGATCAGCAATCTGCTGGCGGGTACAGATCCACACCTTGTCATGCTGCTGGATATAATCGAGGAAACGTTGCAGCGCTTTAAAGCGCCCCGGACGCCCCAACAAACGGCAGTGCATACCAATCGACATCATCTTCGGCGCGCTCTCGCCCTCTTCATACAGCACGTCAAAGCTGTCTTTCAGATAAGTATAAAACTGCTCCGCCGTATTAAAGCCTTGCGGCGTCGCGAAGCGCATATCGTTGGTTTCCAGAGTATATGGAATAATCAGATGCGGTTTCACCGAACCATCCTGACAGGTAACCTGCGTCCAGAACGGTAAGTCGTCGCCATAATAGTCGCTGTCATAAGTGAATCCACCCTGCTCAACCACCAGCCGCCGGGTATTCGGGCTGTCGCGGCCGGTATACCAGCCGGTAGGCGCTTTACCAAACAGATCGCTCAGCACATCAATCGCCTGCTGCATATGCTGACGTTCGGTTTTGGCATCCATCGCCTGATAGTGGATCCAGCGCCAGCCGTGGCTGACTACATCGTAATCGGCCTGCTTAATCGCCTCGACGATTTCCGGATGACGCGCCAGCGCCATCGCCACGCCAAAAACAGTGAGCGGCAAGCCACGTTTCTGGAACTCATGATGAATGCGCCAGAAACCGGCGCGGGAACCGTATTCATACAGCGAATCCATCGACATATGACGTTCGGGATAGCTGGCCGCGCCAATAATGTCCGACAAAAACTGTTCAGAACCGGCGTCACCGTGCAGTACGTTATTTTCCGCGCCCTCTTCATAGTTAAGCACAAACTGCACCGCGATACGCGCCTCGTCCGGCCATGCCGCATGCGGCGGCTTACCGGCGTAACCGCGCAGGTCACGCGGATAGTTTTTGTTAAAGCTGTACTCTTTTTTTTCTACGGCATCATTCATTGTCAGGTTTCCTGTCGTCGAGCCGAATCATCCACTCAGTTTAGATGCTGGAAAACACCGGTCGCGGCTTTTCGTCTCGGATAATCAAGATCGCCATGCTTGCTGGTTGATAATCCCAGCGCTACCAGCGATTCCACCATTTTTACCGCTGCGCCCACGCCGTCGATAACCGGCAGTCCCAGCTCATGCGTTAACTCTTGCGCCAGCGTCGCCATACCGCCGCACCCCAGCACAATGGCACCGCTGCCGTCCTCGCGTTTCGCCTGGATACAGCGCGCACGCACTTTTTCCTGGGCCATTCCGCTGCCATCTTCCAGCGCCAGCACCGGTAAATCGATGGCATGCAGCGCCGCACAGTGATGTTCAAAGCCATACTGACGCAGTAAATGACGCGCAATCACCAGCGTGCGCGGCAGCGTAGTGACAATCGAAAAACGCGTCGCGACCAGCGTCGCCATATGCATCGCGGCTTCCGCAATGCCCACCACCGGCCCGTTTGCCAGTTCACGCGCCGCCAGCAGCCCCGGATCGCCGAAGCAGGCAATCACATGGCCGCTGACGCCCTGTTCGCGCCCCAGCTTGATCTGCTCCAGCACGCCAACCGTGGCAATCGCCTCATCAAAATGGCCCTCAATTGAAGGCAGCCCCTGCGAAGGCGACACGGCAACAATTTCAGTCATGGGCGACGCCACCGCCCGCGCCGCCGTGGCAATAGTTTCCGTCATGCCCCAGCTGGTATTAGGATTGATCACCTGAATAATCTGCTTCTGCATGATTAACGCGCCCCCTTCGCAGTAAACAGGCGGGCGAAATCCGGTAAGGTTTCACCACTGCGTTCAAAGTGCAGGCTTGCCACGATATGGGAAAAATGTTGCTGCAACGCGTCAGTCAGCGGTTTAAGTGCTTTTTCACGCAGCAGCGTAATCAGTCGTTGGTGATCGTTACAGCGACAACCTTGCTGCCAGGGTGCGCCATACGCGGCGACCACTAAGGACGAGCGCTGCGTCAGTCGCGTCACCATTTCGGTCAGCACCTGATTGCCGGAAATCGCCTGTAGCTGAATATGAAATGCCGCCGAGAGGCGGATAGCCGCGGCACCATCATGATCCTCATGTGCCTGCTGCTCTTCGCCGATCAGCTTTTCCAGCGCCGCCAGGTGCGGTGGCTGACAATGCTCCAGCACGAACGGCAGATTGGCGCACTCAATAATTGAACGGCTGCGAAAGATATCCTGCGCCTCTTCGACGGTCGGCGTCGCCACTTGTGCACCACGTTTGGGCGTCAGGGTGATCATTTGCACTGCCGCGAGGCGTTGTAATACTTTGCGAATCCCGGTGCGGCTGACGCCAAATACCTCCGACAGCGCCTCTTCCGGTAATTTGCTGCCGGGTGGCAACTGATGCTCAACAATCGCTGTCATCAGTGCCTGATAGATCGGCTCATCTTTGTCATTCAGGTCCGAAGCCGTTTTCAGGCCGTTTTCACTCTTCATTCCCTACTCCGGTAAATGTCATTGCATACAAGAATCGTATACATGAAATTTATCTATTGTATACAAAAATCAATTTCTGGCCTGATTCCTGCAATACCTCGTTAACGCAGTTTGTTATTGGTTGAATTGAGAGGAGCAGGTTTCATGCCAAATAGTCAACGTGTTAACCCGGGGTCGGCAAACGAAGCCCACGCCAGCTACAGTCCACGGTTGTGTAACGAGGATCTGGCCCCGACGCGCAATCAGAGCTGGAGTTGGTACAACATCTTTTCCTTCTGGATGTCGGATGTACACAGTATGGGTGGCTATGTGGTCGCCGCCAGCTTCTTCACCTTAGGTCTGGCGAGCTGGCAGGTGCTGCTTTGTCTGCTGGTGGGCATTTGTATCGTCCAGCTGTGTGCCAATCTGGTGGCGAAACCGAGCCAGATGGCCGGTGTACCTTATGCCGTGATTTGTCGTCAGGCATTTGGCGTATTTGGTGCCAATATTCCGGCGGTGATTCGCGGCCTGATCGCTTTTGCCTGGTACGGCATTCAGACCTGGCTGGCGGCCAATGCGCTGATGCTGGTGACGCTAAAATTCTGGCCGGCGCTGACGCCGATGACGCAAAGCGCCTGGCTGGGGCTGTCGCAACTCGGCTGGATCTGTTTTGGGGTGATGTGGGTGCTCCAGGCAATGGTGTTCTGGCACGGTATGAACGCCATCAAACGCTTTATCGATGTTGCCGGTCCGGCAGTGTATGTAGTGATGGTGGCGCTGGCGGGCTGGATTGTTTATCAGACCGGTTTTGACGGCATCTCGTTTACGCTGGCAAGTAAGCAACTGAGCGTGGGTGAACAGAGCTGGCAAATGCTTACCGCGACTGCATTAGTGGTCTCTTACTTCTCCGGCCCGCTGCTTAACTTTGGTGACTTCGCGCGCTACGGCAAAAGCATGGGCGACATTCGCCGCGGCAACCGCTGGGGTTTACCGTTTAACTTCCTGCTGTTTTCACTGGTAACGGTAGTGATTGTCTCCGGTACACAGTCACTGTTTGGCAAAATGATCACCGACCCTATCGAAACCGTCAGTATGGTCGGCAACGATCTGGCGGTGGCGATTGGTCTGTTGACCATGATTACCGCTACCATCGGCATTAATATTGTGGCGAACTTCGTCTCTCCGGCCTTCGATTTCTCTAACTGTTCGCCGCAAAAAATCAGCTTCCGCACCGGCGGGATGATTGCGGCAGTCGGTTCGGTGCTGTTGACCCCGTGGAATCTGTTCCAGTCACCCGAGTTAATCCACTATACACTGGACGTGCTGGGCGCATTTATCGGGCCACTGTTCGGTATTTTGCTGGTGGATTTCTATCTGATTAAGCGCGGGAAGGTTTCGGTAGACGATCTGTTTGATGCCACGCCAAAGGGTAAATATTGGTATCGCGGCGGTTTTAACCCGAAAGCAATTGCGGCACTGCTGCCGGCGGTGGCAATAGGTCTGGCGATAAGCTTTACGCCGTCGCTGCATGCGGTCGCTAACTTTAGCTGGTTTATTGGCGTACTGTTAAGCGGCAGTGTCTATCGCTGGATTGCGCGTGATGAACGTGCTGCGCCTGCGCCAGGCTTTCGCGCGGAAGTGGTGATGCAGAAGGATTAAAACGACGAAAGCCTGATTCATTTCTGAATCAGGCTTTCTGAATGTTGGCGGAACGGACGGGGCTCGAACCCGCGACCCCCTGCGTGACAGGCAGGTATTCTAACCAACTGAACTACCGCTCCGCGCTTTGTTCCCCGTCGGGAACGAGGCGAATATTAATGGCACCGGAAATTTCCGTCAATGCTTTTTAGCAGATAACTTTTCGTTTGGCGCTTTTTTCATCGTTACGCTGCTTTTTTAACGCATTATGAGTCACTTATACCCGCCACAAACAGCTGCCACCCTTCTTCATTACGAGATCCAGCCGCTGTTCGTGCGCCATCACTTCTTCATCACTGGCTTGCAGCACACGCAGCGCGGAAACCGGGCGCGCAATACGCTGAATACTTTCGCTGCCATCGGCTTCCTGACGCTCACCTTCCTGCGAAAATGAGAGCGAGGTCTGGCCGCCGGTCATAATCAGGAATACGTCGGCGAGGATCTCGGCATCGAGCAGTGCGCCGTGCAGCGTTCGTTTACTGTTATCAATGTCGTAGCGCGAGCAGAGCGCATCAAGGCTGTTACGCTTACCCGGGAACATCTTACGCGCCATCAACAGACTGTCGGTCACCTGACAGAAGGTATCGGTTTTCGGGATATTGCGCTTCAGCTTGCTGAACTCATAATCCATAAAGCCGATATCAAACGAGGCGTTATGAATCACCAGCTCCGCGCCGCGAATATAATCGAGAAACTCGTCGGCGATCTCACTGAAAGTGGGCTTGTCGGCAAGAAATTCATCGGCAATACCGTGAACCCCGAAGGCTTCCGGATCCACCAGCCGATCCGGCTTTAAGTACATATGGAAATTGTTACCGGTCAGGCGGCGGTTAACCACCTCGACGGCACCGATTTCAATAATGCGGTGGCCTTCATAGTGGACACCGATCATGTTCATACCGGTGGTTTCCGTATCGAGTACGATCTGGCGTGTAATTGCTGTGCTCATAGGGCTCGTTTATGTCAGACTTGGCGTTTTGTCAGAGGGAAGTTTACCAGAGATGCGTAAACAGGTAGAAATTTTCACCGATGGTTCCTGCCTCGGTAATCCGGGTCCCGGTGGTTACGGCGCCATTTTGCGCTACGGACAGCACGAAAAAACCTTTAGTGCCGGTTATCACCTGACCACCAATAACCGCATGGAAATGATGGCCGCCATCGTTGCGCTGGAAGCATTAACCCAGCCGTGCACCGTCACGCTGAGCACCGACAGTCAGTATGTGCGTCAGGGCATCACCAGCTGGATTCATAACTGGAAAAAGCGCGGCTGGAAAACTGCCGATAAAAAACCGGTTAAAAATGTCGATCTGTGGAAACGGCTCGACAGCGCCTTAAGCCACCATGATATCAAATGGGAATGGGTTAAGGGCCACGCCGGACATCCGGAAAACGAGCGCTGCGACGAACTGGCACGCAGCGCGGCCGGTAGCCCGGCATTTGACGATGTCGGTTATCAGCAGGAGTCGTGATCGTTGTTGTCACGAAACTGCCGGGTGGCAGAGACTGCCGGTCGGAGATGACCTTTGCTGGTCTGCTTTTTCGCCGGCGTCATGGTTAACGGGAAGGTCCGTTTACGCGCCACCACAATATTCAGGCAGCCCAGAGCCGGTAAGTGCGCGCTAATCATTTTGCCTCCCTGCCGGTTCCACGGCACCACCTGAAAACGGGTGCGGTGTATCACTTCATAGTTCAGCAGGCTCAGCCAGTCGAGCAGGCGCATCTGACTGAACATCCGCCCGCTCCACGGCGCACGGCGGTGCAATCCCGGAATGCCTTTGCCGATCCCCAGCAGGCTGAACGGATTGAAACCGCTGATAATCATCCAGCCGTCATCAATCAGGACGCGATCAACTTCGCGTAAAATACAGTGAGGGTCGCTACTCCATGCCAGGGTATGCGCCAGTAAACAGGCATCAACCGACTTTGACTCAAACGGCAGGCGCATGGGGTCAGCGATTACCTGTAACTTTTCCCCTTGCTTGCCGACATTTACCTGATGCGAAATCGCGCAGGCCTGAGTATCAATTTCAGCGCTAAGATTGCCAATTTTAAGCAGATGAAAGCCATACAGCTTGGCGAGACAAGGCTGCAAATGTTGTGAAAGCGCGTCACGAAAATAGTCGCCCCAGGGCATATCCGCCCAGGAGTCTGGCGCATTGAGAATTTGGCGTGTTTTAGCGGGCTTCATGCTTTACCATCTTCATTCCTTCACGGCCTTCGAGAGGTGTCTATGAATCTTACCAGCATTCCCGCACTCCAGGACAACTACATCTGGACGCTAAATGATGAAAGCGGTCACTGCCTGATTGTTGACCCGGGCGAAGCGGCTCCGGTCATCGCAGCAGTACAAAAAAACCACTGGCAACCGGTGGCGATTTTGCTCACTCATCACCACCACGATCACGTTGGCGGCGTAAAACAACTCCTCGAAACCTGGCCACAATTAGTGGTGTATGGCCCACAAGAGACACAAGATAAAGGGGCCACCGAGATTGTCAGTGAGGGTGATCGCTTCACTATTTTGGGCCGCGAATTTAGCGTTATTTATACGCCCGGTCATACTTTAGGACATATCTCATATTACAGCTCGCCTTACCTTTTCTGTGGCGACACGTTGTTTTCCGGCGGTTGCGGACGGTTATTTGAAGGTTCGCCGGAGCAGATGTTTGAATCCTTTCAAAAGCTTAGTGAACTTCCCGACGATACTCTGGTTTGCTGCGCCCATGAATATACATTATCCAATTTGAAGTTTGCGCAAGCCACTCTGCCGACAGATAATGAAATTGCACGCTATTGCCTGCAAATTAAGGAGTTACGCGCTGAAAATCGCATTACACTGCCAACAAAACTGGCTCTTGAGCGAAAGATTAATTTATTTTTAAGAACGGAAGATACTGATTTACAGCGAGTTTTAGGATTCGATTGTGCACCACAGCATCTGTGGCAGGTGTTTGCGCGTTTACGCGAGTTGAAAGACAGTTTTTGATATTGTGGTTGTGTTGTGCAAACCGACCACGTATGATTGCTCGTCTTTTAAGCAAACTATTGACACACACATGAAGGCTAAAGCGATATTACTCGCCTCGGTCTTGCTGGTGGGTTGTCAGGCGTCAAGGCATGATGCCAACATCCCAGAACAGCATGCACAGAGTCTGTCTTCGGCAGGTCAAGGTGAAAACGGAAAGTACTCAGATCGGATGTTGTCTCCGCGTTGGCAGGATGATGGAACGAGCCTCGCAGAAGACCAGGATCTTTGGAATTTCATTAGTGACGAGCTGAAGATGGAGGTTCCGGAAAATTCCCGGATCCGTGACCAAAAACAGAAGTACCTGAAGAACAAGAGCTATCTCCACGATGTAACATTACGGGCAGAGCCGTATATGTACTGGATTGTCGAGCAGATTAAAAAACGTAAGATGCCGATGGAACTGGTACTGCTACCCATAGTGGAGAGCGCTTTTGACCCCCACGCGACATCATCCGCCAATGCCGCAGGCATTTGGCAGATTGTCCCGGCTACGGGGCGTAATTATGGTTTGAAACAGAACCAGTGGTATGACGGTCGACGTGACATCGTCGCATCTACCAAGGTTGCGCTGGATATGATGGAGCGCCTGAACGGCATGTTTGGCGGCGACTGGTTACTGACCGTTGCAGCCTATAACAGCGGTGAAGGACGCGTCATGAAAGCGGTAAAACAGAATAAAGCGCGCGGGAAACCGACCGACTTCTGGAATTTATCGTTACCACGCGAAACCACGGTGTATGTGCCGAAAATGCTGGCTTTGGGTGAGATCCTGAAGAACAGCAAACGTTACGGTATCAAACTGCCGACCCCTAACGAAAGCCGTGCTCTGGCGCGGGTGGAAGTGGGCCAGCAGATTGAACTGACACAGGCTGCCGAAATGGCAGGCATGTCACTGAACAAGCTAAAAAGCTTTAATACGGGTTACAAACGCGGAGCAACAGCGCCTAACGGTCCCCATTATATTATGGTGCCAAAGTCGAATGTTGCCACGTTGCGTAACTCCCTGGCGACAGGTGATATTGCTGCGGTTCAACCCACGCTGGTGGCGAACAACAGTAGCAATGTCGGTGGCTATAAGGTTCGCACAGGCGACACCTTATCTGGCATCGCGAAGCGACTGGGCGTTTCGGTAAAAGATTTGCAGCGCGCGAACAATTTGCGCGGCGCAAATATTAAACCGGGTCAGACGTTAAGCGTAGGCAGCGATAAAGGCACCGAGCTGGCTAATAACAGCAGCATCACTTATCAGGTACGCAAAGGGGATTCCCTTGCCAGTATTGCTAAGCGTCACGGCGTTAACGCCAAAGATGTGATGCGCTGGAATACCGTACTGAGTGACGCGAAAAACATTCAGCCCGGCGATAAGCTGACGCTGTTTGTAAATAATAACGACACGCCAGACAGCTAAGCTGTTCAGCTATACCCGATAAAAAGCCACTCTGCGGAGTGGCTTTTTTTATCTGATTTCCAGGGGAGCCGTTTTCGACTCCCGTTCTGATGGTAACGCCGCCCCTAGGGCTTGTACGCTTCAATAAAAATAATATCGGAGCTGAAGCTGCCATCACCTTCTAAAGCATAGTAGCGTTTCACCTCGTCGGATGCAGACTGCTGATAAGCACGAATTGCGTTTACCAGCACCTCAGGAGTGCGCATTCGTGCAATCCAGCTGGTGAACTCCAAATGCAAACGATCCTGCGTTACGCTGTTAATCGCTAATCCGGCTTCGGTAAACATCGCCAGCCATTCACCCGGATGATAATTATGCACATGTGAGGTGTCGCGCAGTGCTTCCACCGTTTGCAGCCAGATATCCAGCACACTATTGCCCGGCGCGCTGACGTCCATAAATATCACTTTGCCACCCGGTTTCAGCACCCGTTTCACTTCACGTAAGGCCTGGCCAACATCATGCCAGTGATGCGCCGAATAACGGCTGATCACAATATCAAACTCGCCGTCGACAAAAGGCAGTGATTCGGCATAACCCTGCTGGGTGGTTAAATGTGGTAAACCGCGCTGCTGCGCCGCTTCGGTGAC
This sequence comes from Winslowiella iniecta, assembly GCF_001267535.1. GTDB lineage: Bacteria > Pseudomonadota > Gammaproteobacteria > Enterobacterales > Enterobacteriaceae > Erwinia > Erwinia iniecta. Next base: position 130,429 of record NZ_JRXE01000015.1, read on the forward strand.
CACATCCAGCATTTGTGACGAGAGATCATAAGCTACCACCGCCTGTACCTGCTCTGCTGCCACAAAGCTGGCATGCCCTGCCCCACATCCCAGATCGAGCACCCGCGCCTGTGGCGAGCCTGACAGTCGCTCAGCCAGCCGCTGCAAATCACGCCCGCTGGCGTGCACCGCACTGCTCAGATAAGCACTGGCCTGATCGCCAAACTGTTTTTCGACATTATGGTGGTGACTTTGCGTTGCCATATCTCTGTTTCCTCTGTTTTTTGGTTTTTTATAAAGAGGGGCAGACGTGACTGACCTGCCCTGAAGGCAGGCCCGAATTATCCTTAGAGAAGCTCAGGCTTGCCGGGATGGAATTCAACGAGTAGCGGGTTATGATCGGATGCGCGGGTGACAAGGACGGAAGCCTCTGCAACATTCATCCCACGGTAGAAAACAAAATCGAGTGGACGACCAAAGGCTTTGCGCCGATGATCATCGGTAAAACGCACTTCACGCAGCGTCATTTCGCGCGCAAAACGATACAGCGCATTCATGCGCTGACGGCTCCAGGCGTTAAAATCGCCCGCCATAATGACGGGGCCTTTATGGTGCAGGATCTGTTCACCAATTGGCCCCAGTTGTTTACTGTAAACATCAACACCAAAGCTAAAGTTAACCGCATGGATATTCACTACCATCAGCATTTCGCCGGTGGGCAGTGGATAGGCGGTGACCAGCGCAGACTTAGCCAGTCGCAGCAGCGGCTCGCGCTCACGCAGTGGACAACAATAAATCGGATGTGCCGCAGCCAGCGTCATCACGCCTGAAGGATGCTGGGGTAAAACAAAAGCCGGAACCTGATCGGCGGCAAGATAATTGGTGGTGGCAAACTGCACCAGTTCAGGCGTGGTTTGTGCTTCCTGCAACAGTACCAGATGGGCATCTTTGCCAAAATTTTGCAGCACCGATAACCACTCCGCACGCTGCTGCTTGAAAATATTCCACACCAAAACACGCAGCTTGTTGTCGGTCGGTAACGGCGCGCCGGGCGGTAATGCCTGACCTACATGCAGCATCGCGCCTGGCGGAAAAATTCGTTCCGCTGGCTGGCCTGCAACGTATCTCATGGCATAAGTTTTCTTCCGCACTTTATCGCCTGTACCCTTAATCACGACTGAGTGTTATATCTCATCTCTCAGTTATAGGGGCTTTATGGCGCGGTTTCAATGAGTACCGCCGATTTCATGGCAACTTAGCGTAAGCAAATGCTAAAACGGCCTGCCTCAGCAGACCGTTCCTGACAGTTAACCGAGGCGGCCGCTATACCTCACTATTCTCATCGCCCCCCTCACTAACACACCATTCGACGATACGGCGAGGAACAAGGGTGAGTTGCAGATTAACGCTAACGGTATTTTTCGCGCCAGAGATGATGTGTATCTGATAGCGCTGATTATCAGTGCATGCTTAAATTACAAAAATATTCAAAATCTCAATTTAATTTTGCGAACGGAGCAATAATGAAAGCGACATCCGAAGAACTGAAAATCTTTGTCGCAGTGGTTGAGAGTGCCAGCTTCAGCCGTGCCGCGGAACAGCTTGCAATGGCTAACTCTGCGGTCAGCCGTGCGGTTAAGAAGCTGGAGAATAAACTTGGTGTCGAATTACTGACGCGCACCACCCGACAGGTTAATCTCACGCAGGAGGGTGAACGCTATTTCCGCCGGGTACAGAAGCTGCTGCAGGAGATGGCCAGCGCCGAGAATGAGCTGATTGAGAGTCGTAACATCCCCAGCGGGTTATTGCGTATTGACGCCGCCACGCCGGTGGTACTGCATTTGTTGATGCCCGCGATTAAGCCATTTCGTGAGCGCTACCCGGAAATGACGCTCTCGCTGGTCTCGTCGGAAACTTTTATTAATCTGATTGAACGTAAAGTGGATGTGGCGATCCGCGCCGGCAATCTCAGTGATTCGAGCCTGCGCGCACGGCCGCTGTTTACCAGTTACCGTAAAATTGTCGCGTCTCCGGCTTATTTAGCGCAGTTCGGTACACCGCAAACCATTGATGATCTACAAGATCATGCCTGCATCGGGTTTGTGGAAACGCCACGGCTTAATCGCTGGCCGGTGCCACAGCAGGATGGGCAGTTGTTCGATATCACGCCGGACACCAGTTCAAATAGCGGTGAAACCATTAAACAACTTTGCCTGAATGCTAATGGTATTGCCTGTTTGTCGGATTATATGATCGATAAGGAAATTGCTGAGGGGACATTAGTTGAGGTACTGGCAGACAAACTGTTACCGGTAGAGATGCCGTTTAATGCGGTCTATTACAGTGATGGGGCAGTGAATTTGCGCATCCGCGCCTTTATTGATTTTCTTGGCGAGTGGGTCAATGGACAGCCTTCGAGGGGGTGAAGACTGTCCGACAGTGGCAGCTAACGATTAATCCCAGTCGGGTGCCAGTCCTTCCGGGCTGACCAGACGATCGTGGCTGTCCAGTGTGGCGATCTCCGCCATATCCTGCGCATCCAGCTTAAGCAACTGTGCTTGCAGATTACTTTGCAGGTTCTTGCGCTGAGTCGAAGAAGGGATCACTGCATAACCTGACTGCATTGCCCACGCCAGAATCACCTGTGCTGGCGTCGCCTGGTGTTTATTTGCAATGCTTTTAATCACTTCATCACTTAACGCTTTGCCATAAGCCAGCGTCATATAGGAAGTGACAGGGATCCCTTTTTGTCGGGCAAATTCAACCACTTTGCGGTTTTGCAGATAAGGATGCAATTCAATCTGATTGGTGGCGATCTCATCAACTCCAACCGCATCAATAGCTTGCTGCATCAACTCAGTGGTGAAGTTTGAAATACCAATCTGACGCGTCAGCCCGGCTCTCTTCGCTTCCACCAGTGCATGCATGGTTTCGGCTACTGAGACCGCTGCACCCGGTGATGGCCAGTGGATCAAGGTAAGATCAACGTAATCGGTGCGCAGTTTAGCCAGGCTCTGTTGCAGGCTGGGGATGAGTGCTGCGCTGGAGAGGTTTTCAATCCAGATTTTAGTGGTGATAAATAGCTCTTCGCGCGCCACATTACTCTGCTCAATCGCCTCACCGACAGCGGCTTCATTTTGATAAATCTGTGCAGTGTCGATAGCGCGGTAGCCGAGATCCAGCGCATTTTTTACTGATGCGATAACCACGTCATCTTGTAAACGGAAAGTACCTAAGCCAAAAGCGGGGATGGTCATAAATTCCTCATTTCTTGATTTCTGAATAGTCAGTGAGGAGAGTATGACAGTGATATTATTGCCTAAAAAGCCGGTAACGGGCATAACACTTTTGACTAATCGGCAATAATATTGAGTTTTATGCGCACGAAAAAGCCCTGAGCTTATGCTCAGGGCTATCGTAATAAGTGGCGGAACGGACGGGGCTCGAACCCGCGACCCCCTGCGTGACAGGCAGGTATTCTAACCAACTGAACTACCGCTCCACCGATTCTGTACTGATTCCAGACCTTCAGTCTGACTTCAGGTGTTTCTCTCACTTCCGCGTCACGGGAAATGGTACTAAATTGATGCCTGGCAGTTCCCTACTCTCGCATGGGGAGACCCCACACTACCATCGGCGCTACGGCGTTTCACTTCTGAGTTCGGCA
>NZ_JRXE01000016.1:0-78046 GCF_001267535.1 Winslowiella iniecta
TCATCTCGGCGGCGTCAGTCCGCAGGCCTTTGAACAGGCCTCGTCGTGAGGACAGAATTTGTCTACTGGCGTGGGGTCAGTCCATATGAATCAGTTCAGGCTGGATGTTACCAAAGCATTCTCTAAACGCCGTGCTGTCGAACCAATCCGCCGCGAATATCTTCCCGGCTATCATGAAAGCCGAGACGGACTAAAAGCCTTGGGTGCGCAGCGTCACCATTACATTAATTTGGCTCGTGCTGAAAATCGTGTTGCGGGTCTTTTTAATGGTGAGCGCAGCACTGCCGATGAGCAGCAGTTGGGCTTGCTGGTAGTGATACAGAAGATTGAACAGATAGTAATTGATGAAGCGGTGCGTAGTGGCATGAGCCCGGCTGATGCTGTGCGTGAAGTGGCCCGCCGTATTGATGCCTTCGTCAGCCTTATTACATCATCGCCAGCGATGGGAGTTAGCTCATGAATCTGCGAGTTAGTAATGCTGAGGTTGAAAATCAAAGCCCGAATTCGTGCTTTGCTCACAGTCAATATAACTCATTGAAAATTCTACAGACGCCATATATGGCTTCTGCTTTGTGTTTGCGAGTGATTAATAGTCCCGCACAAAGTTTTCGCGTACGTTTAATGCCCGCGCAAATCACCTCTGTGAGATTAAACCCGCCAAAATGCTGGCGGTGCTCAGGAAGACAGAATTTGTGTACAGCAGTAAACGAAGTACGGATATGAACTTAAGTGAGGTAAGCGGTGGCATTACCCTTTTCGCAGACCTACAGCTTAGAAGGCCGTTGCTCTGTTAGCGGCACGTCATTTAGCGGATAAATGATTAAATGCAGCATTATTCAGCTAATTCGGCCGGTGAAAAACGCTTTTTATCAGTAGTCTCGCTAATTAAACGGGCCTTCATTGCCATGCCATAAATGCGTTTTACTAACGATACCGGCCTGGGGAGGTCAGGCCGGTATACCGCATATCTGCTTTGTCTATAAGGCTGCGACAACTTTCTTTGTGGCCGCCCGAAGACGTTTCTCACCGGTCACGCGGATCATCCAGATACTGGAAACATTGGCTGGCTGTCATTGATAGTGGGTTTTTGTGGTTAAAAATCCGACATCAAGATGCTTTTCATTGAAGGAAAAGAAGAGAAATATAGTACTTGGTGCTACACTAAAAGCTGACAGGATGTCTACATCATGCGTGTGTTCAAGACAAAATGGTTTACCAGGGCGGCTAAAATGCACGCCATCAGAGATAGTGAGTTATGTCAGGCCATAATGGATGTTATTGAAGGTAAGGGCGATAACCTCGGTGGTGGAGTATACAAAAAGCGCCTCAACCACAATCGTGACCGCTCAATCATTTTGGCTAAAGGTGGGGCTCGCTGGATATACGCATTTCTGTATGCCAAACAGGATATGTCGAACATTGATTCTTAAGAACTAACTGGATTCCGTGAATTGGCAAAGCATTACGCTGCTCTCTCAGATCAGAACATTGCAGCACTTATGAAGATTAAAGAACGGGTGGAGATTTGCCATGACTGCAAAAACTAAATTCAAAAGCCCCGCATTTGAAGCTATTCATAGTGCAGCTGCCGGGATGTTTAAAGCTGGAGTGATCCCACAGGAAACGATGCGTAACTTTGATGCAACCTGTATTGAGGATGTGAAAGAACTACAACCATCTGAAATAAAAAAATTACGTGAAAAACTCAATGTGAGCCAGCCGGTTTTCGCCCGTTATCTGAATACCAGCGTTTCGACAATTCAGAAATGGGAAACAGGGATGAAGCGCCCCAGCGGGATGTCTTTGAAACTATTGTCTGTGGTGCAAAAGCATGGATTAGAAGTGCTAATTTAAGTAAGCGTTTGTGGTAATACCTGAGCAAAATTTCGTTAAGGGAAAATAGCTTTAATGGATTGTTTTTAATAGAGAATAAATCAAACTGGAACAATATTCCGATAGTGTAGTTCTGATTATCCATAGGGAATTAATTACGATGAAGCTAGCCCTTAAAAAAGATTTAACATTTTGATGCCCGGTATGCGAGAGCGCAATGATGGAATGCTATGAAGAATCAAAAATAGCCAAACTTATTGGTTATGGTAAAGAATTAATTAAGGCGAATTAATTAAAGGTAATGGAGTTGATATTAAGTCACAACTCGCTATGACTTTTTAGTCAGTCAAATTTTAAAGGCTATTAAGCGAATATAAATCCGGGAGTATCTCCTTTGAAGAGGCGATACGAATATTGGATGAACAGTTCAACTCACTTAACATTATTGGTTATAATATAATGAAGTGCAAATTAAAACTATATGCCTGAATTTGGTACACAATACAGGATAGCCTCACTCTACCCTGTATCTTGAAATTTATTCGTTATTTTTTAACTTTTCAATGTCTGTATCTCTGCGTCATGGCATTTTTCCAGTAAGCATGAAATCACTTCTATATTATTGTTTAATACCAACTCAAATGGATGATGATTTAGTATTACTTTTGTTTTTTTACCATATGAATATAATGACACTATCGAGGTATGCCGTAATACTATTGTATAACCATAGCAATCATTAACTTTTAACATAGCATCTCCGGAATAAACTAAGATGAAGAGATTCATTACAATGTTTATTGACATAAACATTACTTATTTTCCCTGGGAGATACAAATAAATGCTTATAGAGATAAAAGATTATATCTTATTTATTATAATTACTATGGAGTCTATGTTTGCATCACAAACTATTCCTGATGACAAATTCCTTAAAAATCCGATACCTTAAGGATCTGTCAAATTCAGGCTCTCATAAAAATAGAGTTAAGTCACTGTCCATTTTTGTTGTTAATTCAGTAGCGCAAAAAATATTCAATCAATAACTGTAACGTTATAAACTTAATGGATTTAATTTAAAGGGTTGAAATTGAAAGAGTGGAATGGGTGGGCTTATGAACAGATGAAGCAGAGTGAATTGGTATGGCTGCAATTGATTTGTTAATTTATTTCTTCAGGATAATGACCACCGCCATATAACTCAAACTGTTACGTTTAGCGCTAACGTGGTGAGATTTTGACTCGAAACAGGTAAAGCGGTTGTTTTGGTTAGCGTAATTCCTCTTCCTGTAGCAAGGTGCTGTTCCGGGATTAACTAAAAAGATCTCACCGTCAGGTTAAGTTTGTATGCAATCAGGCCCAACAAGAGGATGATAAACCCATCGGGCATACCGGTTTAACAGCAGATTGTCGGATAACACACCGTGCAGACATCATTTCAGCCATAAAATGATTCACATACAGAGGACGCGGATCATGAAAGGGAATACCACTTTTGATCTCAGTTATGCGGCAATGACCTTTACGACAGAAGATTTTATCCATGATTGTATGGATCAGGTGAGAGATAGGCAGCCTGATCCGCAACTGTGGCTGGAGAGGGCACGCGCTGCTATGGATCTCTGGTATAGCCTGGCCTGTGCGGGTCGCGCGCCTAAGGGAGCCGTAGATGTCGATCACCGTCGTCTGATGAATTTTATTGCCAATACGACACCGAATCGGAAGTAAAAACCACTTTTGCCGGTGATGACTTCCCCCCTTACAGATGATTCAATTACCATTCCATCAGCAAATCCGGCATCGATGAATTAACGCGATTTGTATTTGTACAATATCCCTTGCGAGTATTATCCAACTTAAACAGATACAGCTTTAAATCGAAGGGCTACGTTATCGGCAATTAAAATACCGCTACTTCTGTTAATCAGGCTGCCGGGCAGGCAGCCTGACAAGAACACGATCAGAACATCATCACCATCCACGGATAGGCAATCAGCATCAATGAGCATAGGAAGATGGCACCGAAGATGGTTCCCAGGCGCCAGTAGTCCTTCGTCGGCAGGTATCCGCTACCGTAGTAAATCGGGCTGGGGCCGGTGCCGTAAGGGGTGATAATCCCCATCAGGCCGAGTGAAGTCACCATCATCAGACAGAACACCGGCATATTAATGCCCGGAATAGACGCGGCGATGGTCAGCATGGCCGGTAACAATGCGGTGGTATGCGCCGTGGTGCTGGCAAACAGGTAGTGCAGCAGGAAGAAGGCTATCAGCAGCATCACCGCCGACACTTCCGGTGGAATACCGTCGAGGAGCTGGCCGCCTTCTTTACCCAGCCAGGCGATAAAGCCGACGCGCGCCAGCCCGTCCGCCAGCGCCACCAGCGTGGCAAACCAGGCAAAGGTGTTCCAGGCCGGTTTATTGCTGATAATATCATTCCAGTTCAGCACCCCGGTCCACAGCATCAGCACCACCACCAGCAGGGCAGCCATCGCCGGTTCAATCCATGCGGTGGCAAAAATCCACATCAGCAGAGCACAGACAACAAACACCAGCAGCAAGATCTCATTGCGTGACAGCTTGCCCAGCTTTTCCAGCTCACTGCTGGCCCAGCGCGGCACCTCGTCGTTAACCTTCACTTCCGGCGGATAGAACCAGTAAGCCAGTAACGGCATTGTAAGGATCAGCAGCACGCCGAGCGGCAGGAAGGCGAGAAACCACATTCCCCATGAGATATCAAAGCCGACAATACTTTTCACCAGCGCCAAAGCCAGCAGGTTCGGTGCCAGCGCCGATAAGAACATCGAGCTGGTGATACAGGCGGCGGTGATCGCCACCCACATCAGGTAAGAACCAATCCTGCGCGCGCTGGGATCGTTAGGCTTCGAGCCATACAGCGGCGGCAGGTTGGCAATGATTGGGTAGATGGTGCCGCCGCTACGGGCAGTATTGGAAGGCGTAAACGGTGCCAGTAACAGATCGGCAAAAGTGATGGCATAGCCAAGTGTCAGACTGCGGCGTCCAAGATATTTCACCAGAATCAGCGCCAGCCGGCGACCGAACTGGGTTTTGTCATAGCCGGCGGCGAACATAAAGGCACCGAAGATCAGCCAGACGGTGGAATTACCAAATCCGCTTACCGCCCATTTAAAAGACTCGGTAGCGATTTTGAAATTGGGATTGGCCACCTCTGCCGGGCTGAATAACAGCCACTGGCTGAACAGGGCAATCACCACCACGCCGGTCAGGCCAATGACTGCACCGGGCAGGGGTTCAAAGATTAAGCCGATAATCACACCGACAAAAATGGCAAAGAAGTGCCAGGCATAGGGTTCCAGCCCGCCAGGAACCGGAACCAGCAGCAACAGCACGGCCACCAGCACCGGCAGGAACAGCATTATCAGGCGTTTTTTTGTTCCCTGTGGGGCAGGAACAGCCTTCGCAGCGTCATTCATCATCGATACCTGTTAGATAGTATTTGTCTGCACGTTATTAAGAATGCGGGTTAACCACTCAACATTCCGCGAAGTTCAGGTAATTTATCTGCAGCTTGATTGCTTATTAATTAAAGTGAGCATGTAATGGCCTGGGTATTTTTGTGTTGACAAAAAGAAAATGGAATAAGACATGTCTTATGACTCCTTTTGGCCGGGTTTAATACCCAAGGCGCTTAATCTGTATAGTACCTTACTGATTGAAAATAGTATTGATTTTACGCAAATATTCGGCAGCATCTAAGAATGTAGATTCCTTTGGCAAAAAAGACAATGTTTGATTGTATCTGTATGATTTTATTGGATTAAATTTAATATTGGTAACCCGTTTGATTTTTATTCGTTTTTGGTTAACAATTAAGACACTTGTCGCTGTTTTTTGTAAAAACAACCACATTCCCGCTGATTTAAAAGTTGATAATTAAATTTATAGCCTGCTAAAGCCCGTATTGAGTATATTAGTCATATAATACCGGACCCAATAACACAATCGAAATAACGCGCCCGGACCAGAATCAAAACTTTTAAATCCTGGAGTCGATTATAAATGAATACGCTCACCCCGCTACTGAATCCCCTTACACTGCCGAATGGTGCGGTACTTAAAAACCGCCTGCTGATGGCTCCGATGACCACCTGTACCGGTTTCTATGATGGCACCGTGACCAGTGAGCTGGTGGAGTATTATCGCGATCGTGCGGGTAGCATCGGTACGGTGATTGTCGAGTGCTGTTTTATTGATCCGAAAGGGCCAGCCTTCCCCGGGGCGATTGCCATCGACAGCGACAATAAAATATCCGGTTTGGCGAAAATTGCTGACGCCATTAAGTCCAAAGGTTCAAAAGCCATTCTGCAAATCTACCATGGCGGCAGGATGGTGGAGCCGGAACTGATTGGCGGCCGAACCCCGGTCGCCCCGAGCGCAATTGCTGCGCCGCGTGAAGGGGCCACTACGCCGCAAGCCCTGACCGGCGAAGAAGTGGAGGTGATGATCACCAAATTTGGTGATGCGGTAAACCGTGCGATTAAGGCCGGATTTGATGGGGTGGAAATTCATGGTGCTAACACCTATCTGATTCAGCAGTTTTACTCACCGAACTCCAACCAGCGTGACGATAAGTGGGGCGGCAGTCGCGATAATCGCGCCCGTTTCCCGCTGGAAGTGCTGGAGATTACCCATAAAATGGCGGAGCGCTTCGCCGATGCCTCATTTATTATCGGTTATCGCTTCTCGCCGGAAGAGCTGGAAGTCCCCGGCATCCGCTTTGACGACACGATGTATCTGCTGGAAAAGCTCGCTGCACGCGGGCTGGATTACGTGCATTTCTCGGTCGGCCAACTGTTGCGGCCGTCGATTGTTGACACCAGCGATCCTACGCCGCTGATTGATAAATATCGTGCCATGCGCTCGCCAACGCTGGCGAAAATCCCGGTTATCGGTGTCGGTGGCGTGGTGAATAAGGCCGAAGCCGAAAGCGGGCTGGAACACGGCTTTGACCTGGTGGCGGTCGGTAAAGCCTGCATCGCGTATCCGGACTGGGCTGACCGCATCATCAATAATGAACAGCTTGAACTGTTTATCGACAGCACGCAGCGTGAAGCGCTGAATATTCCGGAACCGCTGTGGCGTTTCTCGCTGGTCGACGCCATGATTCGCGATATGAGCGTCTCCGGGCGTAAATATAAAGCCGGGGTATATCAGGAGAAAGTGGAAGCCGAAGCGCTGAAGCTGAAAATTAACGTCACCCTCGATACCGACCGTATTACCGATATCATGCTGGTGCCGGACGATACCCTCGACGTTGACTTTACCACCACCTTTGAAAGTCTCCGTTCACGTATCCTGGTGGCGAACAGCCCCCATGTCGATGCGATTACCGGTGCCACCACCCAGAGTGAGGCGCTGAAGAAAGCCGTTTCCCGCGCGCTGGCGACGTCCAGTAAAGAACATGTGATTGAAGAGGGCGGTAATCCTCAGGCGCCACAAAACTATGATGTGGTGGTGGTGGGCAGCGGTGGTGCCGGGCTGGCTGCGGCGATTCAGGCCTGCGATGAAGGCGCGCATGTGGTTATTATCGAAAAGATGCCGACCATCGGCGGTAATACCATCAAGGCTTCGGTCGGGATGAACGCGGCAGAAACCCGCTTCCAGCAACTGAAAGGGATTCAGGACAGTAAAGAGCTGTTTTATGAAGAGACGCTGAAAGGCGGCAAGTTTAAAAACAATCCGCAATTGCTGCGCGAGTTTGTCGAACTGGCTCCCGAGGCGGTGGAATGGCTGGCGGCGCACGGTATTGAACTGAACGATATCACCATTACCGGCGGCATGAGCATCGATCGTACCCACCGTCCGGCTGACCGTTCTGCGGTGGGCGGCTTTCTGATCAGTGGGCTGGTGAAAAACATTAACAAGCGCAATATCGAAGTGCTGCTGGAAACTTCCGTCGCCGAAATTCTGACGGAAAATGGCGCGGTGACCGGCGTGAAAGTGGTTGATGAATACAATGACAGCCGCATTCTGAACGCCAAAAGTGTGATTGTGGCGACCGGCGGTTTCAGCGCCAACCGTGAGATGGTGGTGAAGTATCGACCGGAACTGGATGGCTTTGTGACCACTAACCACAAAGGCGCGACCGGCAGCGGTATTGCCATGTTGCAAAAGATTGGCGCGGAAACCGTGGATATGGGTGAAATTCAGATTCACCCCACTGTCGAGCAAACCACGTCCTACCTGATTTCCGAGGCGATTCGCGGCGGCGGTGCCATTCTGGTCAGCCAGGCGGGTCAGCGTTTTTATAACGAAATGGAAACCCGCGACAAAGTGTCAGCGGAGATTATTGCCCTGCCGGAGAAAAGCGCCTGGGTGATCTTTGATGAACAGGTGCGACTGAACAACAAAGCCGCCGATGAATATATCGCTAAAGGTTTTGTGCTCAGCGGCGCTTCACCACAGGATCTGGCGGTGAAACTGAATATGGATCAGGATGCTTTGCTGGCGACGCTGGCGCGTTACAACCAGTTTGTTGAGCAGCAGAATGACGAAGATTTTGGCCGCAAAACTGCGCTGCGTCATCCGCTGAATCTGGGGCCGTTTTATGCTATCCGCATCGCTCCTGGCGTGCATCACACCATGGGCGGTGTGACCATCAATACCGATACTGCGGTGCTGGATGCGGAAAAACAGGTAATTAAAGGTGCCTGGGCTGCCGGAGAAGTGGTTGGCGGTATCCATGGCGCGAATCGCATCGGCGGAAATGCGGTGGCCGATATTATTATTTTCGGCATTCTGGCCGGTCGTAACGCGGCGGCACTGGCGCGTCATTAAGTGGAAAACAAGGGCCGAAACGCTTCGGCCCTTGCAGTAACAGACGATAACCGGTGAGGGATCAGCAATGTCGCCAGACGATCGCGTTTATGCTTACTCGGCGGTATTGATGGGGTCGCCGATCCTGCTCAAGCTGCTCGAGCATAATCAGCCGGTAGCCGCTGGCGTCTTCCGACTGATTAAACAGCAGGAAAATCTGCTGACGGTTAACCGGCCAGACTCCGAAGTGATGGCGATTAACCATGCAGCGGGCGAGCATCCGGTGGTGGTCAGCCAGCCGGTATTTGAACTGATTGCCCGCGCCAGAGAGATCAGCTTACTGGAAGGCAGTTGTTTTAATTTCACGATAGGTCCGCTGGTTAAATGCTGGAAAATCGGCTTTCACGGCAACCGCGTTCCGCCTGCTGCGGAAATCGCGCGGCTGCTGACGCTGACCGATCCCCGGCAGGTGATTCTTGACCGCCAGGCGCGCTCGGTGTTTCTGCCAGTAAAAGGCATGGAGATCGACCTCGGGGCGATTGCTAAAGGCGATATCGCCGATCGGGTGCGGGATTTTCTCCGCCAGCAGCAGATTACTGATGCGCTGATCAACCTTGGCGGTAATGTGCAGACGCTCGGCGGTATGCCCGGCAGCGCAAACTGGGGAATCGGCCTGAAAAAGCCCTTTGCCGGGCCGGATGATTTAATTGGCGTGATCGGCATCAGCGGAAAATCGGTGGTCACTTCCGGCATTTACGAGCGCTATTTTGAACTGGCAGGGCAGCGCTATCACCATATTCTCAATCCCGAAACCGGTTTTCCGCTGGATAACGAACTGCTCAGCGTCACGGTCATTTCTCCGCAATCTATTGATGGCGATATCTTTACCACGTTGCTGTATGGCATGGGCGTGGAAAAAGGGCTGGCCTGTCTGGCGACAACGCCGGAAATTGAGGCCGTTTTTGTTACAAAACAGCGGCAGGTCATCTGCTCATCACAGCGGCAGTTTAACTTTACCCTGCTGGACAGCAGCTATCAGCTCGGGCGCAATCAACTCTCAGCGGGAAGGATGTTATGATGGTGCAATTATTTCCGCATTCAGGCTAGCCCTGCGGCGATACTCGCAAAATTATCCAAGGAGACAACAGTATGAAACAAGGACCACTGGAGCTGGAAGAACTGGAATGGCTGGATGATGTTCTTCTGAAATACAGTAATGAACATTCCATACTTGATGTTTCTGAGCTTGATGGTTTGCTGACCGCGATTCTTTCGGGGCCAAATCTGGTCGAGCCGAGTCAATGGTTGCCAGCGTTGTGGGGGGGGGAACAGTATGCCCCGGTCTGGGAATCAGAAGAGGAATTGCAGCGCTTTATGGCGCTCAGCTTCCAGCATATGAATGATATCGCTGAGCGGCTGAATGACTACCCGGAGCAGTTTGAACCGCTGTTCGGCGAGAGCCTTGTGGATGATAAAGAGTTCACCATCCTTGAACAGTGGTGCTTCGGCTATATGCGCGGTGTGGCACTGGATAACTGGTCGGCGCTGCCTGAAAAGCTGCAACCTTCGCTGGATCTGATCGCTCTGCACGGTCTGGAAGAAAACTTTGTCAGACTCGATAACCTGTCCTATGAAGATTTTGAACGCGATATCGCGGCGATTCCCGCTGCAGCACTGGTGCTGCATGCATACTGGCTGGGCCAGCGCTCAACGGTAAACTAACTGTCTGACCATCCTGCCCGTTGCTTGCGCACGGGCAGGGTTATCCCATCACGCCATCCCATCCCTGAACATATTTAACGTTAAAAATTAATCATATCCGGATGCTGATTCCGTCACCAGAATGCGCTGACCTGCCAGATACGGCTCAGTTAGCTTATTGCCTTTATTGTTATGATTTTAATGATAATTAGTGCGTTTTGCTTAATTTCTTGCCTGAATTACCCGACTTGCACCCGTTCTCAGCGTAATGTGCGCCTGGTCAAAATTCCACAAATTCAGCCTTATCAGGGATTGATAATTCGCGTCGCGAAAAATATTCTGTTACTCATTCCTGGCGGCTGCGCACTGCGCGCATCCGGCCTCGGTACCCTAACGCTTTTGTCAGTTAAAAAGGATTTTATATGCATCAGCACCTTAACCGGGGCAAGGACACGGCTTGCCTGAAATCACCCTCTGCCACCCTGAACCCAGTGGCTTTCGCCCTGGCCGGAACCTTGCTGGCGGGGGGAACAGGTTATTCAGCCTCTGCTCAGGCGGAGGGATTTATTGAAGACTCCAGCCTGACCGGCGGCTTCTATTACTGGCAGCGTGAGCGCGATCGTAAAGACCTGAATAAAACTCGCGAGGAAAAGCGCCCGGACGGCAGCACGGTGATTGTAGACAACCCGGACTACAACCGTTACGCCACCAACCTCTCACATGCCACTGCCAACCTGAATCTTGATTTCTCTTCCGGCTATGCCTGGGACCTGTTTGGCGTCGACCTGGCGGCATTTACCGCCGTTGAACTGGCTGAATCCCGTGCCAGTGGCCATCCCAATGAAATCGCCTTTTCCGCGAAAAACCGGACCTATAGCGAGGATTTTTCCGGTGATAAAAGTGGCGCCAGTGTGTATAAGGCCGCGGCAAAATTTCGCCATGACGGTTTCTGGGGGCATGCCGGTTACATCCAGCCAACCGGCCAGACGCTGCTTGCGCCGCACTGGAGCTTTATGCCCGGGACTTATCGCGGTGCCGAAGCCGGATATCAGGCGGATTTTGGAGCGGGCGGTGAGCTGAGCCTGGCGTATTTGTGGGCGGATAAATACAAGTCCCCCTGGCACACTGAAATGGATGATTTCCGCCGTAATGATCGCCAGACCCACATTGCTTACCTTCATTCGCTGGGGGCGAAATACGACTTCAAAAACAATCTGGTAGTGGAAGCGGCTTACGGCCAGGCGGCCAGTTACCTCGATCAGTACTTTACCAAAGCCAGCTGGAAAACCGAGCTGGCAGGGAATCCACTGACCACCAGCTATCAGTTTTATGGCGCGCAGGACAGGATCGGTAATAAAAACGATCCCAACAGTCTGTACGACGGCCTGGCGTGGCTGCAAGCGGTGACGTTAGGTTATACCACCGGCCCGTTTAGCTGGCGTCTTGAAGGCACCATGGTGAAGGCCGAAGGCAATCAGGGCTATTTCCTGCAACGTATGACGCCGGGATACGCCTCTTCCAATGGTCGGCTGGATATCTGGTGGGATAACCGTTCGGACTTCAACGCCAATGGTGAAAAAGCGGTGTATGCCGGTGTGATGTATGACCTGAAAAACTGGGATCTGCCGGGCTTTGCCGTCGGGGGATCATGGGTCTATGCCTGGGATGCGAGGCCGAGCAGCAACCCTCAGTTCGATCAAAGCCAGCGCCTGAAAGAGAGCGCCTGGAGCCTTGATGCGATCTACACCGTACAACAAGGCCGCGCCAAAGATACGCAGTTCAAACTGCATTACACCCAGTACAACAATCATTCCGACCTGCCAAGCTGGAGCGGCGGTTACGGCAATATTTTCCAGGATGAGAAAGACGTGAAATTTATCGTTATCGCGCCATTCACTCTCTTCTGATGTTCAAAACCAGCACAGTAAGGATAAGGTTGCAGATGAATGCATTTAAATTAACAGCGATGGTTGCAGCGGGATTATTTGGCTGTATCGGTAGCAGCATGGCGGATCAAAATCTTGTCGATCAGCTCAGTCAGCTACAGGTAAATTACCGCGTGCAGGATAACCGTGCGGCAGATAGCGGAGTGAAGTGTGGTGAACTGGGCGCTGATTTTGCCTCCTGCTACACCGCCACGATTACGCTGACCAACGGCGGGCAGGAGATTAAAGGCCGTGACTGGGCGATTTATTTCCACAGTATTCGCCGCATTCTGCAGGTGGATAACGACCGCTTTACCATCACGCCAGTGACCGGCGATCTGCATAAACTGGAGCCAACGGATAAATTTAATGGCTTTGCTGCCAGCCAGTCAGTGACGATTCCGGTGGTGGGGGAATACTGGCAGCTGTTTGAAACCGATCTGATGCCGCGCTGGTACGCCACTTCCGGTGATGCGCAGCCGAAGGTACTGGCGAATACCGACAGTGAAAATCTGCATCAGTTTGTCACCCCTTTTCGCGGCGACCAGTGGAAGCGTACCGCCTCGGACAATAATATTCTGATGTCGCCAGCCACGCGTTTTGCAAAAAATAAAGCGTTAGAACCGCTCACGGCAGCAGCGCTACGCGGACAGATTGTACCGACTCCGCTGGAAGTGAAAATCCACCCTAAGGATGTTGATCTCAGTAACGGCGTTGCGCTTGATCTCAGTGCGCTGGTGAAGCCATCCGCGCAGGCGGTTTTACAGCGTTTTGCCGCGCTGGGCATTGCCAGCGACCCGGCGGGATATCCGATTGCCACCCAGATTAATAAACCGGCTTTCAGCGGTAAGCTGGCGAAATCCGGCGCTTATACGCTGAGTCTCGGTCAGCAAGGGGCGACAGTGACGGGCTACGACCAGGCCGGGGTGTTTTACGGTCTGCAATCTATTCTGTCGCTGATTCCGGCTGATGGCAGCAAAACTATCGCCCAGCTGGAAGCGAAAGATGCGCCACGTTTTGACTATCGCGGCATGATGCTCGACGTCGGACGTCACTTCCATTCGAAGCAAGCGATAATGCGGATGCTGGATCAGATGTCAGCTTATAAGCTGAATAAGTTCCACTTCCATCTGAGTGATGATGAAGGCTGGCGTATTGAAATTCCTGGCCTGCCGGAGCTGACCGACGTCGGCGGCAAGCGCTGTCACGATCTGACGGAAACCACCTGCCTGTTGCCGCAACTGGGTTCCGGCCCCGACAGCAATAATAATGGCAGCGGCTATTTTACGCGTGCCGATTATATTGAAATTGTCCGTTACGCTCAGGCACGACAGATTGAAGTGATTCCGGAGATCGATATGCCCGCTCACGCCCGGGCTGCGATTATCGCGATGGAAGCGCGTTACCGTAAACTCACTGCCGCCGGTCAGCCGCAGCAGGCCAGTGAATTCCGCCTGCTCGATCCCGCGGATACGTCCAATACCACGTCAGTGCAATATTACGATCGCCACAGCTATCTTAACCCCTGCCTCGACTCGTCGCGACGCTTTGCCGATAAAGTGATTGGCGAAATGGCGCGGATGCATCAGGAAGCCGGTCAGCCGCTCACGACCTGGCATTTTGGCGGTGATGAAGCGAAAAATATCTACCTCGGCGGCGGCTACAGCGGTAAGCCGGAGGCGGGGAAAGGGCGGGTAGACCTGAGTAATCAGGATAAGCCCTGGGCGAAGTCACCCGCTTGCCAGAAGCTGGTCAGTGACGGAAAAATCGAGGACGTTGAACATCTTGCCAGCCACTTTGCGGTGGAAGTCAGCAAACTGGTTCATGCTCACGGCATCGAAAAAATGCAGGCATGGGAAGATGGCCTGAAAAATGCCAAAGATGCCAATGCTTTTGCCACCAAACGGGTTGGCGTTAACTTCTGGGAAACCCTCTACTGGGGCGGGTTTGATACGGCCAACGACTGGGCCAATAAAGGTTATGAAGTCACCCTGTCTAACCCGGATTACGTCTATTTTGACTTCCCGGCAGAAGTTAATCCGCAGGAGCGCGGTTACTACTGGGGCACCCGCTATACCGATGAAGCGAAGATCTTTAGCTTCGCACCCGACAACTTGCCGCAAAATGCGGAAACTTCGCGTGATCGTGACGGCAATAGCTTTGTCGCCAAAAGTGACAAAGCCTGGCCGGGGGCTTACGGTATCTCGGGTCAACTGTGGAGCGAGACCGTCCGCACCGATGACGATATGGAGTACCGCATTTATCCGCGCATAATTCCGCTGGCAGAGCGCGCGTGGCATCGTGCCGACTGGGAGCTGGAGTATAAAGCGGGTCGTGAGTTTTCTGCGGGCAAAACGCACTTTGTGAATGAGAAAAGATTGCAGCATGACTGGGCGCGCTTCGCCACGCTGCTGGGTCAGCGCGAATTGCCAAAAATGGACAAAGCCGACATTCAGTACCGCTTGCCGTTGCCGGGCGCTCGTGTGGTTGATGCCATTCTGCAAGCCAATATTTCCCTGCCGGGTGTCGCAATCCAGTATTCCGTCGATGGCGGTCAGCAGTGGCTGGCATATGACGATCGGCACAGACCGCGCTTAACAGGCGAAGTCTGGGTTCGCTCCGCCAGTGCTGACGGCAAGCGCTTTAGTCGTGCCGAAAAGGTTGAACCGCAGTAATCGTTGCCGCCTGTGGAGCAGCCCTGGTTATCCGGGGTTGCTCAGATTCCCCCCATTGAGACAATCCTGTCTGCGCTGTTAAGATAGCCTTTTCATCTGGCGAAAAATCTTAAAAATTTCCGGCAGCCTTTGAACGCTGATATGACGCTGGCGCGAATGTGTTATAAAAAAGATATAAAATCAATCAATTATCTTTAACAGGCGAGAAGCTCCGCCGCCATTTTGCTTTTTACTGACACCAACACCTGAGAACTGGAAACGCAGATTTATGACGGTAAATTTGATTGAGCGCATCTCCACTGCGCTGGAATCTGAAAACACGCTTGAAGGCTTTGTTCGTCAGTTGTTGGAAATGCTTGAGCTGGTCACTGAGATGGAGTCGACCTACCTGACGCGTATTGACGCTGAGGGAATTCAGCAGCAGATTTTATTCTCGCGTAACAGCAAAGAGATGCAGATTCCTGAAGGCTTGTCCGTTCCCTGGGAAGATACCTTATGTAAACGGGCGCTGGATGAAGGGCGGTCTTTCACCTGTGATGTGCCCGGCGTTTGGGGTGACTCACAGGCGGCAAAACAGCTGGGTATCACCACTTATATCAGCACTCCGGTGATGCTGGCGGAGGGCAATCTTTACGGCACGCTTTGTGCTGCCAGTAGCCAGAGTCACCGTCTGTCCGAGCGCGCCGAGCAGGTGTTACAACTCTTTGCCGAGCTGATTGGTCAATACATTCGTAAAGAGCAGCTGTTGCAGCAATTGCAGGAAGCCAATGCCGCACTGACGGCGGTAAGCTTAACCGATGAACTGACCAGCCTGCCTAATCGCCGGGCGGTTTTCGAGCAGCTGCCGAAGCTGTTTTCCCGCGCCAGTGATGATTCACGCTATGTGCTGGTGGCATTTGCCGATCTGGATGGTTTTAAACAAATTAACGATCGTTACGGACATGAAACCGGCGACGCCTTTCTGAAATCTATCGCCGAACGCCTGCGGCAGGAGGCGACCAGCGATAAAGTGCTGGGGCGGTTGGGAGGGGATGAATTTATTATGGCGTTCGTTGGCCCGGAACACTATGACCATGCCGTCGATGCAGCCGAGGCGTTCAGAGCCAGGCTGTCGGCATTATTGACCGGGGAATACCAGCTCGAATCCTGTTTTATCGATTACCCTGGTGCCAGTGTTGGCGTGATAGTCGCTAATCCGGCGAGTGCTACTCCGGATATGGCGTTACGCGAAGCGGATGCGGTAATGTATCTGGATAAAATGCGTCGCAGATCCTCAGTGTCACCAGTCAATCAATAACGTCAGGCTCGCTATCAGCTTAGGTTTGCACCCTGCATATCCTCAGAACGGGAGCCGAAAACGGCTTCCCTACAACCGTGCCGAGGTTATCATCGATCAAGGCCGTTGGGGCGGCGTTCTCGCCGCCCGTGCCAGAGGCTATCTGGCCTGCATACCATCATGTCAAATATCCCACCCCGACACGCGGGTTAACCCACTTCTCTCCCGTTCCTGAATATCAATCAAAAGTTATCGTATTACCAGACTCTGGCCGCCAGCTCGGTGGAAATTTGTATGACGTTAACATCACATTTATCACTTTAAATGATGGTTAATTTATTGATTTTAGGTGATTTTATAGTTGTATTTAAATGCTAACGCCAGCATAAGACAAAAATTGTTATCTGTGTCGCAAAAAGTAAATAAAAAAATCTCCTTATGTTTTTGAGTGACGGCTGTCACATCAATTAAGGTCTCATAAATATATAAAACCATGCTTTATTAAAAATGAAACATCGGTTCATTAATTTCAAGAGACCTGAATGTTATGACTAAAAAAACGATACTTTTGGAAGATGGGCGGAAGGTCACGCTGGGGCATCAACTGGCTTACGGCGGAGGCAATTTGCTGGGAAGTGGCGCCCTGGCCATTGCTGGTGCGTGGTTACTCTATTTTTATACTACCTTCTGCGGGCTGACATTGCTGGAGGCCTCGTTTATTTTTTCGGTGGCCAGCGTGATCGATGCCATCAGTAACCCATTAATGGGTTACTTGAGTGATAACTTTGGTAATACCTGGCTGGGTAAACGTTTTGGCCGTCGGCGTTTCTTCCTGCTTATTGGCGCACCGTTAATGATGTTCTACCCGCTACTGTGGGTGGAAGGCTTTGGCTTCTGGTATTACCTGACCACTTACGTCATTTTTGAACTGATTTATACCTCGGTTATGGTGCCGTATGAAACCCTGGCCACTGAAATGACCGATGACTTTGCTGTACGCAGCAAACTGACCGGTTATAAGGCGATGTTTGGCAAAATCGCCAACTTCCTCGCTGCATTTATTCCCGGACAATTTATCCTGCTGTACGGTAAAGAGTCTGCGCAGCCTTTCCTGTATACCGGCATTACCTATGGCCTGATCCTGTTTGTCGCGGTGGCATTGTTACATGGCTTCTCCTGGGAACGAAAAGATACCGGCATAAAAGCAGTGCGGCAGAAAAAGACCCTGTGGAAAACCGTGGTGGCGCTGGCGCGTGATATGCAGTCGACGTTTTATCTGCGGGTGTTCCGTAAGCATCTGGGGATGTATCTGTTTGGTTTTGGCGCTGAGTGGCTGTTTGCTTCC
Organism: Winslowiella iniecta; assembly: GCF_001267535.1. Lineage (GTDB taxonomy): Bacteria > Pseudomonadota > Gammaproteobacteria > Enterobacterales > Enterobacteriaceae > Erwinia > Erwinia iniecta. The sequence goes on from NZ_JRXE01000016.1 coordinate 17,554, forward strand.
GTTTTTACCTACTATGTGATTTTTGTGCTGCAATACGACCCGGCTATTCTGGCCGGACTGAACAGCCTGAATGCGATTCTGCAACTGTTCTCCACCGCGATTTTTATTGGTATCTGCGTTAAGCGCGGCTTTAGTAAGCCTTACACCTGGGCGCTGTTAATCGTTATCTTCGCGGTGTGCTGTTATACCTTACTGCATTTCCTGCACCTGCCAGCCCATATTGCCACGGTGGCGATTATTGGTGTGACCGTTATCTTTGGCCTGGGAACCGGCGGGGTGTATTACATTCCATGGACGGTCTACACCTTCCTGGCGGATGTGGATGAAGTCTTTACTGGCCGTCGCCGTGAAGGAATCTATGCCGGTGCCATGACCTTCGCCGGTAAAATCGTGCGTTCGATTATCGTCTTTGCAATGGGCGCTCTGCTCAGCTATTACGGCTTCCAGTCGAAATCGCATGTGCAGCCGGAAAGCGCGATTACCGCGATTTCGTGGGTGTTCTTCGGTGGTGTGATTGTGCTGGCGCTGGTAGCGATTATCTTTAGTCGCCAGATGACCCTCGATCGCAAAACGCATCGCATTGTGCTGGAAGAAGTGGCGCGTATCAAAGCCGGTGGCGAGCTGAGTGCCATCAAACCTGACGTGCGCGAAGTCATTGAAACCCTGGTGGGTTATCCCTACGAGCAGTGCTGGGGTAACAGCGATATCTCGCGGAAAATGAAGCTTGCCGAAGAGGCTGCGCCCGCGATGTCGGAACAGCTGCCACAACGCTAAAACCACAGCAATATCCGATCACTACATTCCTGCCCGTCGGGCAGGAAGGGATTAACTCGTTTTGAGGAAAGAGAAATGAGGGAAATAAAGGTCATTTCCTGCTCGCTGTTTATGCTGAGCATCAGTTGCAGCGCCGCCAGTCAGTTACCTGATAGCAATACGCTGGTATGGCGAGCGATTGCCTTCGGTCAGTCGACCGATGTGAATTTCGCCACGAATGTGTTGCCTGAGAAGGTCGGCGTCAATCAGGTGACGCGGGAAAATGGTCAGCCTGTACCGGTGCAAGGAAGCAAGCTGATAACGCCGGTTCATATTGAAAGCCGTGGCGGCAAAATTGGTAACAGCCACGACGGCCTGACGTTTTATTACACCTTTTTGCCCGCCAGCGCCAATATGCAGCTGGATGCCGAGATCAGCGTTGAGCAATTTGGCCCGGAAAATGGCGCGCTGCCCGCCGGGCAGGAGGGCGCGGGCTTGCTGGTCAGAGATGTGCTGGGGCAGGCGCGCGCTGAGAAGCTGAAACCCGGTTACGAAGAGTTTCCGGCCGCCGCCAATATGGTGATGAATGCGCTGCTTACCGAAGATAAAAAATCTCACCATTTGCTACAGGTGACGCAAATCGCGCGCAACGGCGTCAAAAATCCCTGGGGCAATGCGGGTGTGGAGATGGTTCGCGAGGCATACCACCATCGGCTGGATATCCGGCAAACGCCGCGTTTTCGTCTGCGGCTGGCGCGAACGGATGACGGTTTTATCTCCGGCTGGGCCGCAGTGGACAGTGACCAGTGGGTGACGCAGAAAACGGGGGATGCAGAACGGGTGACGGTGCAGGATAACAGCGGTTATTACGTCGGCTTTTTTGCCTCGCGCAATGCGCGGATTACCGTTCATCAGGCCAGCCTGACACTGAGTGAGCATCACGCGGTTGCTGCCGAGAAATTTGTCGCTGCGGCGCAACCGGCCCGGGTCGAGATAGCTTCTTCATCATTGACCGCGCGTCCGGATTACCGCTTCCAGCTGCGCAGTAATCAGCCAGGCAAACTGAGCGTCAGCCGCAATGGCCAGCCACTGGTGCAGGATAAAGCGCTAAAAGCCGGTGAGATGCAGTCGTTGTCGGTGAATACCGGCGCGGATTCCAGCGAGATAAGCTGGCGTCTGGTAACCAACAGCGGTGAAACCCTGAGTGATAAGCTGACGGTGAAGCCGGTCAAACTCGCCGATGCGGTCAATCTGTATGTTTCGCCGCAAGGTAAGGCTGATAATAACGGTAGCCGTGAGCAGCCGCTGGATTTTGCCACCGCTGCCGCCGTGCTGTCACCGGGCGGCACTCTGTGGCTGGCTGAAGGTAACTACCCGCTGACCACTCTGCCTGCCAGCGCCAGCGGCACCCCAGAGCAGGCGAAGAAGCTGCGCCCGCTTGGCAAACACGTGGTGTTTTATGGGCTGAATCTGGAAGCCAGCCACTGGGATATTCAGGGGATTACGGTAACGGAAAAAAGCTTCAATATTTCCGGCAGTTATAACCATATTGATCGGGTAGTGGCGCACCATGCTGACGACACCGGTATCTGGGTGGCTTCCCCGGCGGGGATAGGGCGCGCATTGTGGGCCAGCCACAATATCATTTCTAACTCTGAGTCTTATGGCAATAAAGATCCCGGTCAGATTAATGCTGATGGCTTTGCGGTAAAAATGCGTGTCGGGGAGGGGAATAAACTGATTGCCTGTTTCTCCCATGATAACGTTGATGATGGTTTTGACCTGTTTAATAAAATCGAAGATGGCCCGAACGGTCGGGTGATTATCGAAAACAGTATTGCACTGCGTAATCGTAATAATGGTTTTAAACTCGGCGGTGAAGGTTTACCCGTGGCGCATCAGGTATCGGGCAGTGTCGCGATAGAAAATGGCATGGATGGCTTTACCGATAACTTTAATCCGGGTGCCCTAGTGGTGCGCAATAATACTGCCATCGATAATAAACGCTTTAATTATCTTTTCCGTCCCGGTCCTTACACTCAGGCAGATAAACAGAGTCAGTTGCAGGGCAATGTTTCCTTGCGCAGCTCACCAGCGGAATATGCCGATGCGGTAACCGGCCGCCTGAAAGATAATCGCTTCCTGACGCTGGATGATAATAAACCAACAGCGAAATAATAAAACCTGATGTAACACTAATAAAAAATACCAATGGGGTTTTGTAATGAATAAACAGACGTTAATGATCTGCGGGTTACTGCTGTGTTCTTTTCAGGCTGCGGCGGTAACGCTGGATGTGCGGCATGAGTGGCAGGATGACAGCAAAGTCCATAAAGATCGCTTTGCCGTTTCCCATCGTTTTGATAACGGCTTTGGCTTCTCACTGGAAGCAAAATGGAAATCGGATGGCGATAACAGCAACAAAGCTTTCCACGATATCGTCAGTAACGGCACGGAAAGCAGTATCAATTACCAGTATAAAATTACGCCAGCCTGGTTTGTTCAGCCAGGATTTACCCTCGAATCATCCAGCAACAGCAGTATCTACAAGCCTTTTTTAACCACTGGCTATACCTTTGACAGTGGGGTTTATTTAAATGGCCGTTATCGTTACGAATATAAACGGGTCTCGGAGGATGGCAAAGAAGATGAAAAAACGAATCGTGGCGAATTCTGGCTGGGATACCGCTATCAGGATTTCCGTTTCGAATATAACTATATTTATAAACACAGTGACCAGATTCGTTTCGATAATAAGAAGTGGGACTATGAGCATAATGTGAAAGTACTGTGGAAGCTGGATAAAAACTGGGCACCTTACACTGAGGTGGGGAATATCAGCGTTCGTAAAACCAGCGATGAACGACAAACGCGCTTCCGCATAGGTTTGCAGTATAGTTTTTAACGCGAAATGATCTCGGGCGGCGACAACGCCGCCCGGACATTTAGTTCTGACGGTAACATACTTTCCTCACAAATTATCTGTTTCCCATAAGCGATATAACTGATAGTCGTGCTCAATCTGCTGCGGATGGTCACTGGCAAGAAAAAAGGCCGCCGGACAGCTCGCGACATCCACGGTCGGTTTCAGTACAGCACCCTCGGCAGATTTCATTACCACGCTGAAAAACGACTCCAGCTGTAACAAGAACGCCTGTAATTTACACCGGGAGAATGGCCGGATAACAGAGGCAATGGCGTGCACACAGCGCAAATGTTTGCGAAACGGATAAACCGGTGGGATCGACGTCAGTTTTTCCGGCGCGGTGTAGGCATAGCGCATCAGCATCAGCTGATCGGCACCGGTCGCCAGGCGAATCGCCTGCGGATTAGCCGCATCGGATGCGTGTGCGACAGTTTTCAGCAACTGCGGACCCTCCGGCGAAAGAATCAGCCTGGTATGGCCTGCGCCGGTGACAATGTCAATTGCGGTCAGCACCTGTAAGGTATAACTGAGGCACGCGCTGGCATCCGGATGCTGTGGATTGCAGAGCTCGTCATAGTCATACAGGTTGCGCCCTTGCCGGAAGCGTTTATGCACTTTCCAGATATCGGTGGTCCAGCGTTGCCCTTCAAAGCTGACGGTATTCACCCTATACTCCGGGCCTTCGATAAATTTTTGCACCAGCGCAGCATGGTTTCTGACCTGCGTGCGGTGATATTTTCCAATAATCAGCTGTGCTGCCTGTTCAACCTGCCCGGCGGTTTCACAGAGGTAAACATCCCCCGAACCGGCACCGTTCAGTGGCTTTATCACCGCGCGGATAAATCCCTGATGTAAGTACCATCTTTTCAGTTCAGACGGATGGTTGCTGATGTGCTGAGCAGCAGTCAGCAGCCCATGCTGACTGGCAGCCTGATTCATGGCGTATTTATCCTGCCGCAGGTGCGTGGTACGCGGAGAGTTGCCACGCAGTGACAGACGGCTGGCAAGCAGGTCGCTCAGCTCTACGGCGGCCCCGTTGCCCGGAATAATAGCAACAGGGCGCATCGCTCTGAGTTCGTCGATGATGGCTTCCTCATCGTCATCATACCAGGTGAAAAACTGTGAAAATTTATCGCGCTGAAAACAGGGATTATCGTTAGCTTTCACTGAGGCGCTGGACTCAATATGGATCAGCTGAAAAGCGCGGTAAAGCTCTTCTGCTAACAGTGCGCCGGTCGATATGGCATTAACAATAATCACCATGGGTAGTGGTTGCTGATTAATTTTCTCCATCATTCTCTCCGCCAGGGCAGCAGTCGGAGAGACGGATTTTCAGCGGGTCTTTTTGGCAATGTTGCGGAAGATATTTTCATAATTAAGCCTGCCCATTTCCTTTAAGCCGTTAATATTGCTGACCGATGCGAGGACATATCCATGTGTCTGTAATATTATAAAAACTTATAAATAACAGAGCCTAGATAACGCGAAATACGGTAAGCTTAATAATTAAATCATGCGGTTGTCTTGAAGCTGGAAATTAATTCTAATGCTTAAGCTTGAAATTTACTTATGAAATGAGGGGCTGTCAATCAGGATGGTTATAAATAATTAGATTCAAATGAAATGATTTTAATTAAGTTAGATAATAATAATATTACAAGTGTAGTTATTATATCATCATGTTTATTAACCCTGCCGTGTTAATCATTAAAATGATATTCATTCAGGAGCCGATGCTGCTGACCGGCCCCTGAATCTCGCTTTACGACTTAACCGTAGTCGGTTCACCCGCTGCTGGCTTAAAGTCAGTGGCTACCGCGGCGGCGCGTGCGGCGGCATCCACCGGTTCATCATATTTGCGTTTCAGATGATTTTGCACCTGCTGAAGCAGTGCGCCATCCAGCGTGTAGTGGCGCAGATAGACCCACAGCGTCAGGGCAAAGAACAGCATCGGCAGCACAATCATAATGCCCTGCATGCCCATCACGGTACTGGCGGTTTGCGCGACGCCAGCCTGATATCCGACAGCCCCCAGCAGTACACCAATCGCCAGCCCGGCAAAAGCCGCACCGGCCTTAACCACCATGGTTTGCACCGCAAAGGCAATGCTCTCGATGCGCATCCCCAATGCATAGTCACCATAGTCGACGGTGTCAGCCACCATAATCACCAGCAACACCCAGAAGAAAGCCCCCCCGCTGTTGGCCATAATACCAGACAGCGCAATCAGCGCGGCGCTTTGCGGCGCATAGAGTCCGACGTAAAGCAGCAGCAGACAGCTCAATACCGGTAAAACTGAGGCGCTAATCCATAACACCCGTCGCGAAAAGCGTTTCGCCAGCATCGGGAACAGCGCAATGGTCGCCAGGTTGGCGATACCGGCATACATCATATACCACGGGAAAAGCTCTTCCCGACCGACAACATATTTGAAGTAGTAGATGGCAAAAGACTGAATCACGTTATGAGCCATATTCCACGACAGCGCCATAATCAGCAGTGCAAACAGCGGTTTATTGCGCACGATCATCATCAGTACGCTTTTCAGACCATGTTGCACCTGCGTAGCGCCAGGGTGCGAGGAGGAGTATTTCTCTTTGACGTTAATCAGCGTGACGAGGGTCGAGAGGATAAAAAAGAACACCAGAATAAAGGTAAAGCGCATAAAACCCTCGCCCTGATGCCCCTGGCCCAGCAGGTTAACCAGCGGCAGGCCAATCACCCCGGTGAGATAACCGGCGCTGCTGGCGAAAAAGCGCGGCCACGGGATCAGCGCCTCGCGCTCGCGCTTATCCACGGTGATGCAGGGCACCAGCGACCAGAACGGCACATCCATAATGGTGTAGGTAAAGCCCCAAAGAATATAGGTCACCCAGATGTAAGCGATCAGCGCGCCACCCGAGAAGTTGTGCGCGCAGAATACGCTGATAAGCACTGCGGAATTCACCAGTGTACCAATCAGAATCCAGGGTTTAAATTTCCCCCAGCGCGTGCGGGTGCGTTCGACAATCCAGCCCATCACCGGATCAAGCAGCGCATCGAGAATACGCGCCACCAGAAACAGCGAAGCCACCATACTGACGGATACGCCGACCACATCGGTGTAGTAGTACATCAGGTACATATAAATAATGCCGATGGCAAAATCCTTACCAAAGGCACCGAATCCATAGCTGATTTTAGTTTTTAACGATACGCTCATGACAATCTCCGCATGTCCCCGGAGTACCGACGCTGACAGCCGGAAAAACAGCGTCGGTCTCCTTTCGATGCGGCTTAAATGTAGGGTAGGTGGGGATCAGCGGTACGCCGGTAACCAGTCGCCGTGCGCCTCGATTAACGCGTCGCACAGGCGAATGGTGTCATCAATCGACAGCTCAGCCGAGGTGTGCGGGTCAAGCAGCGCGGCGTGATAGATGTGTTCTTTTTTCAGCGTCACGGCGGCTTCTATCGTCAGTAACTGGGTGTTGATATTGGTGCGATTAAGCGCTGCCAGCTGCGGCGGCAGGTCGCCAACCACGGTTGGCGTAATCCCTTGTGCATCCACCAGACACGGCACTTCGACACAGGCTTCTGTCGGCAGGTTGGTAATCAACCCACGGTTCAGCACATTACCGCCAATTTTATACGGCAGGTCGGTTTCCATCGCTTCAATAATATAAGACGCATATTCATGACTGCGGTGATGAGTCAGCGCTTCGTCACGGGTTAATTGCTCACGTTGCAATTGCCAGTTATTGATTTGCTCAATACAGCGGCGCGGATATTCATCCAGCGGGATATTAAAGCGCTCGATTAATTGCGGATAGTTGCGTTTAATCCAGTAGGGCATATATTCGGCGTTATGCTCAGACGATTCGGTGACATAGTAGCCAAAGACCCGCATGATTTCATGGCGTACCATATCGTCATGCTTATGTTGCAGCGCGGCGGCGCGGCGTTTAATTTCCGGATAAATATCTTCACCATGACGCTTAATATCCAACAGCCATGCCATATGGTTGATACCGGCAATTTGCCAGGTCACGCCATCGGTGGGCATATCCACCGCCTTCAGCAGCGTTTCAGCGCAGACCTGAACACTGTGGCAGAGGCCGACGGTTTTGATGCCGGTGTGGCGCAACATCGCGCCGGTCAGGGACGCCATCGGGTTGGTGTAGTTCAGGAACCACGCATCGGGACACACCTGTTCCATATCGCGGGCGATATCAAACAGCACCGGAAGGGTGCGCAGGGCGCGAAACAGGCCGCCAATCCCCAGCGTATCGGCAATGGTCTGACGCAAGCCAAACTGTTTCGGGATCTCAAAATCGGTAACTGTGCACGGCTGATAGCCACCAACCTGAATCGCATTAATCACATATTTCGCCCCTTGTAATGCTGCGCGGCGTTGTCCGACGCCGACATACTTTTCAATGGTGGCGCGCCCCTGATTAATATTCTGATTAATGTTATTCAGCATATTCCACGAGTCCTGCAAGCGACTTTCATCAATATCGTACAGTGCAATTTGCACGTCGGATAATGCCGGCGTCGCCATAATGTCGCCGAGAACATTTTTTGCAAATACGGTGCTGCCTGCACCAATAAAGGTGATTTTCATGGTTCTTTCCTTTGCCAGTGAATGTTGCGCTGAAAAGACTCTAGGCAGAGAGCGAATTAATGTATATGTCGTTTTGTGACATCAATATGGCGAAAAATAACCGCAGGCTAAAACTGTGAAGTTGTTCTCAAATCACCATTTAGCAACGGCTTAGTGCTTGCAAGCAGAGCATCAGAACACTACAAACAAGATTATCTATGGGGTTATGTGATGTAACGCTGGCGGTAATATCTGAGGTAACAATGCAGAAAGATTTAAAACCTGAAGAGATATCGCATTTTGGACTGAATGTTTTTCAGTATGGTCATGAAGTGTGTCGGCCGGGGCACAGCTATGGTCCGGCGGTACGTCAGCACTATTTACTGCATTATATTATTCGTGGCACCGGCGAGCTGTTTACCGAGCGGGGACGCTATCAGATTAAAGCCGGAGAGGCTTTTCTGATCCACCCTCATGAAATTACTACCTACAGCGCCGATAAACGGCAACCGTGGGAATATATGTGGATTGAGATTGACGGCTTAATTGTTTCCCGCGCTTTTGAGTCCTGCGGATTACATCGTGATAATCCGGTCTATGCTCCCGCCGCAGGCAGTGAACAGCGCGAAGCGCTGCACTATTTACAGCAAATTGTCCGACAGGAAACGCAGCAGTCATTACGTATCGCCGGTCTGACCTGCCTGTTTCTTGATGCGCTGCTGGCGAATGCGGCGAACAGCCGCCCGGCACGGCAGGACGATGATCATCCGGTGGAAAAAGCCATTCACTGGATGGAGCGCAATTATCATGAAAATATCAGCGTCAGTGATATTGCCACCTGGTGTCGGGTGGATCGCAGCTATCTGAGCCGTCTGTTTAAACAGCGCTTTGGCTACGGTCCGAAACACTATCTGATTATGTTGCGTATGAACGTCGCCACTTCACTGCTGATCGACGCCAGATTGCCGATCAAAGTGATCGCGTTTTCGGTTGGTTATCGCGACCAGATGCAGTTTGCCAAAGTTTTTCGGCAGATCTACCAGATGTCGCCGGGGGGGTGGCGCAGGCAGCAGGCAGCGAACGGATAAAGCGGGGTTAGCCTCGGGCAGAATCGCCATCCCCAAACAGCAGGGATGGCGGGTAAACAGTGGCAACCGCAATCAGTGTTGGGTCGGCACGTCCTGTGGCATTTGCTCCGGCAGGTTAAGCAACTTGCGCTTCGCGGCCACTTCTTTCGCGTCGACGGCAGGTGCTGCATTGCCCCATGCGTTACGGATATAGGTCGCCGCCGCCGCCACCTGCTCATCGGTAAATTTCCAGGCGAAGCTCGGCATTGCGCCGCTGGTTGGATTACCCTGCGTCACCGCGCCTCTGCCACCTTGCAGAATGGTGGTAATAATCGATGAGGCGTCCGGTCCCATAATCGCCGGGTTATCCGCCAGGCTGGCCGCCAGATTCGGAATGCCTTTACCGTCGCTGTTATGGCAGGCGGTGCAGTTGATGGAATAAATATTTTCACCCATTTTCATCTGCGCGCTGTCCATTTTCAGCGGTTCTGGTTTCTGCCGATCGGAACCCGGCTGGGATTTCAGATAGACGGCGATAGCCCGCAAGTCTTCATCAGTCAGATGCTGCGTCGAGTGAGTGACGGCTTCTGCCATTGGGCCTGCGGCGACCGCAACATGGTTGCTGCCAAGCTTCAGGTAGTCGACGATCTGATCTTCAGACCAGTTACCAATACCGGTATAGGTATTGCTGGTAATTTCCGGCGCGTACCATTCGCTCAGGTTACTGCCCTGCAAATAGGCGCTGGTGTCACCACCGATAATATTTTTCGGCGTATGGCAGGCCGCGCAATGCTCCAGACCCTCAACCAGATAAGCGCCGCGGTTCCACTGCGCTGACTGGCTGGCATCCGGGGTAAAGCCGCTGTTTTTAAAGAACAGCAGGTTCCAGCCCATCATCGCCAGGCGAATATTATACGGGAACGGCAGTTGGGTTTCCGGCACCGCGTAATTCACCGGTTTTACCGAACGCATATACATCCAGAGATCGTGCATATCCCGATCGCTGACCTTGATATACGCATTGTACGGCATCGCCGGATAGAGGTTTTCTCCGTCTTTGCCTTTACCGTGGCGTACCGCGCGATAAAAATCGCGTTCGGTCCAGTTACCAATACCGGTTTCGGCATCCGGGGTAATATTGCTGGCATAGATGCCGCCGAACGGCGTGCTGATGGCGTAGCCGCCGGCGAAAGCATTTTTGCTCTCCGGTGCGGTATGGCAGGCAACGCAGTCACCCGCAATCGCAATATATTTCCCGCGCTTAACGGCATCGGCGTCAGCCGTGGTTAACGGTTGTTTCATCAGTATCGTATTGTCGGCAACATTATCTGCTGAGGTATTACCATTCTGATAAAGCAGCACGCCCGCCACCACGGCGGCGACTGCAACCGCAACGCCGGCTAATTTTATTTTATTCATCTCACACCTTTACCAGTGGGCCAGGGTTTTTCAGGTACCGATCGATAATGGCTTTGGCTGTCCAGAGGCTCAGTGCGCCGATGGTTCCGGTCGGATTGTATCCGGCGTTATTCGGGAATGAAGAGGCACCGAGCACGAACAGGTTGTGCATATCCCAGCTCTGTTGATAGCGGTTAAGCACGCTGGTCTGCGGATCGGTACCCATTACCGCACCGCCAATGGTGTGATCGCTGGCGAAGTTAAACGGCGAATATTTACCGGCAGCGGAGTTGGTGCCGATAACGATTTTCGCGCCCATGGCTTTGCCAATCTCAACACTTTTCTCTTCGATAAATTTCGCTGAGCGACGATCGTTTTCGTTGTAATCGAAGGTGACGCGCACCAGCGGATTCCCGTTGTCATCCTTGTATTCCGGGTCGAGGTCAAGATAGTAATCTTCATGCGAGAAGCTGGTTCCCTGGCCGAAGATAAAGGTGCCGTTCTGAAAGGCGTGGGTGTAGGCTTTTTTCCACTCTTTGCCCCAGCGCGGCGTTCCCGGCGGCAGGGCATCCGCGTTACCAATCGGACGTGCACCGCGTGCCACCACCAGGATTCCGGCACCGCCGATAAAGTCCAGATCGCTGTGGTCGAAGTTGTCGCCGTTAAAGTCATCGACCTGCTGGGAAAGTGCGCCTGCGCCAATGTACTGATTGAGGTTCTCGTCTTCAAAGAACAGGCTGGCACCGGAAACCGTCTGGAAACTGTAAGCGCGACCGACCACACCGGTTTTGCTCACCGGATCGTAAGGCTTGCCGATTTTCGACAGCAGCAGCAGGCGGACGTTTTGCATCTGGAAGGCGGATAAAATCACGATGTCCGCAGGTTGTTCCCACTCCTGCTTATTGCGGTCGATATAGGTCACGCCGGTCGCGGTTTTGCCATCAGCGGCTTTATTGACTCTTACCACCGCCGAATCGGTCAGCACGGTAAAGTTCTCACGCTGCATCAGTGCCGGCACCACGCAGGCATTCGGGCTGGATTTGGAGAAATTGCCGCAGCCGTAGAACAGGCAATAACCGCAATAGGTACACGGCCCCATCCGCACGCCAAGTGGGTTAACATACGCCCGTGATGCCTGGCCCGCTGGCACCATAAACGGGTGCTGGCCGAGGGATTTCGCCGCATCGCGGAACAGATCGGTCAGACGCATGCTCTCAAGCGGCGGTAACGGATATTCGCTGCTGCGGTTGCCTTCAAAGGGGTTACCGTCTTCAATCACTTCACCGTTTAATTTCCCGGCTTTACCAGAAACCCCGGCAATCTTCTCAAAACGGTCGTAGAAAGGTTCCAGTTCATCATACGTGACGCCCCAGTCCTGCAAAATCAGGCCCTTAGCGATTTTCTGTTTGCCGTAGCGCTCAACGGTCTGGGTATAGGGTTGCAGGTCAAATGGCGTAAAGCGCCAGGCCATACCTGCCCAGTGGGTACCGGAACCGCCGACGTTATAGCCGAGTTCGTTAAGGTTCCAGTCGCGGGAGGGCAGCGCAGTTTCCAGCCGATTATTACGGAAAGTGGTGGTTTCAATCGCGGGCGGCAGCAACATGCTGCGGCGGGTATCCCAGCGCAGTTCATCAGTATCAATCGATGGCGGGAAGTCAGTGGCGGTTTCAAACCAGGGGCCACGCTCTATGGCAACGACATTCAGACCTGCACGCGTCAGCTCTTCTGCGATCAGAGAGCCGCACCAGCCCAGGCCGACAATGGCGACATCAGCTTTAGGACGGACATTTTTCATTATTAAAACTCGTTATCGCTCAATTACTTAAAATGCCAGCTTACAGATTGTTATCAATCAGGCTGGTAGGGATAATATTTAGCTTCTGCCCTTTCTTGCTCAGCAGATCGCGGAAGTCATAGCGTGCGCCAGGAAAACCGATCATTTTCCAGCTTGCCATGTCCTTGTTGCCACCATAGAGAGGGTCAGAGAGAAAGCCTTCGCGCACGTTTTGCAGCAGTAATTCGAACAGCACTTTGGTCTCGACTTGTGGACCGAGATCGAGTTGATCGGCCTCCATCGCGTGCAGCAACTTATCCTGCTGATCGCCGTCGAGGTCGACAAAGTTTTTGCCGAACTGTTTCTGCGTGGCAACGTCCAGCGCGGCCAGCCCCTGGCGATAACGTTGTGCCGGAGTGAGGGGAGACTGTGGACCTTGTTCCGGCGTCCCTTTCACAAAGCGACCGAGGCGATAGACCGTGACGGCATTGCCGTAATCACCGGCTAACTGGCGGTCGATAAAAGTGGCGCAGCCGGCTTCTTTACCACTGATGCTCATCTCGTCGGCGGGGATAAAGCGCTCGGCAATGGCACCGACAGTGGCGAACTCATGCGCCGTCAGATACTGTAGTCCGCCTTTTTTCGGCGGCGGCGGCGGGGTAAAGATTTTTCCCGGCTCCCAGGGTTGCCCGCCACTGACTTCTGCGGCGTTCGTGGCTGGCAAAGACGTTGCCAGCCCGATGGCGGCAAAGGACTGAAGGAATTGTCTTCGTTTCATTAAATTTCCCTGTCATCAAATTCATTACGTTCGGATGCTAAATAACCGCACCGCGGCTAAAAAATCGTTGCCATCAAGAAAAAAATTAATAGTTATCTCAGACTGAATTAATCAGCCCGGCACAATGGCTTAGCAAGTTTTTACCAAAAAAAGATGGTGATACGGGCTTATTCTGCAAGCCGTAAACCAGAGATGAGATAGTTGTTATTTACATAGAATTAATGAAATTAATAAAAAAGTAACATCGGCGCTATAGTAAATTGTCCCTGGAAAAATGTGTACTTTTACGTTGATGGTTTTCCATCAAGCCAGCAGCGGTGCGGGTTGGCAACGGTAACAGCAATAATTTAGCGGCGGTGATAATTAAAGTGATTGAGTTATCTGGCCTTTTTTACTGTTGTGGCCGGGCGGAGAGAGAGGCATGTAGTCAGTGATTTAGCCGGTTATTAACAGTTACGCAAAAGGCGATCTTTTTTTGCAACAATTACCGCCTTGCAGGAAAGAGTCAGCGCAGCATAATAACCCCGCTTAATCAAATTCGCGCCGATTTTGCAAAAGATCCGGAATGATTAACTATTGTACATAAATGATGACTTGCTGACTGGTATTACATTTTCAACAGATTTGGCACGATGGAAAAATAATGAAAAAGCTCACTCTGGATAGGCTGGCGCAGATGGCAGGCGTTGGTGTGGCAACCGTCGACCGGGTGCTTAACGAGCGCGGAGGCGTTTCGCCGGAGACCGCGCGCAAAGTCTTACAGGCGGCACGTGAACTTGGCCTGAAGCGGGTATTGCCTGAGGAGTATAAACAGCCGTGGCATATCGAAGTGATTCTCAGTGGCAATGGCTCGTTCTTCTTTAAGCAACTTGCCAAAGATTTCAGTGAGATTGCCAGTTCACTCGGCTACCAGCGGGTTAAGCTCAGCCGCACCTTTGTGGCTGAATCCGAGCCAGAAAAGCTGGCGCGTCATCTGATTAACTGTACAAAAAAGCGTGACGGCATCATCGTCTTTGCTCAGGATAACCCCGCCGTTCACCACGCGCTGGAACACTGTCGCGATCAAGGGATGCCGGTGATTACCATTGTCACCGATCTTCCACACGCCAGCCGCTTATGTCATGTCGGCATTAATCAACTGCAAGCCGGGCGCACCGCAGGGCTGTTAATGGGCAGCATGTCGCGCGTCGCGGGTGAGGTGATTATGGTCAGTGGCAGTTTTGATTACACGGCCCATCGCCAGCGTATCGAGGGTTTTCGCCAGGTGATTCAGCAGCGTTTTCCGCATATCACCCTGCGGGAAGTGCTGGTGGGGCAGGATCAGCGCGAGAAAATTCATCGTCTGCTGAGTAAAAATCTTGAAAATGCGGCCAGCGTGGTGGGCATTTATAATACCGGTTCCGGCAATACCGAGGTCAGTGAAGTGTTAGCCGGATGCGGATTGCTGGGCAGCTGTACCTATATCACTCACGAACTGTACAGCTTAACGCGTCGGTTATTGGCAGCGGATCAGCTCAATCTGGTGCTGGATCAGAATGCCCGTCAGCACGCCCAGCTGGCGTTAGATATTCTGTTAAAGAAATTAGAAAACCAGATTGAACCGGATATTTATCAGAGCGGAAAGGTCGATTTTAAACTCGTTACCGCTGAAAATTATGCGTAAGCGGCGGCTGATGCAGGTATTACGGCACCACGCCGCCATTTTTCACCAAAGAAATAAACAGATCGCGGATGCGATCCTGGTGCGCGCTATTCCAGATAATTCCAACATCCCAGCCTGAATAGGGGCCATACAGCGGAATCATTTCGATGCCCGAGGGCGCGATATACACCGCGCTTTCCGGCACAATGGCGCTGCCGATGCCGGCGGCTACCATGGCAATCAGCGTCTGAATATCATTGGCCTGCTGCACTACCTGCGGCTCGACCTGATTAAAGCGCATAAACCTCGCTATTTGGCGATTAAGCCCCGGGCCTCTGTCGGCAGACAACTGCAATAGCGGTAGCCCGGCGAACGCCTGATAATGCCCGGGGGCATTCAGCTGGGCATTGATCAGGTCTTTCTCTTTTTGCGGCACCGCCAACACCAGTGATTCTGCTTTCAGTGCAATGCCGGTCAACGGCGGCTCGACCGGCAAACGCATAAAGGCCAGCTGTAAACGCCCGGACAGTAAGGCATCCACTTGCACTGCCGAGGGCATATCTTCGAGGCTGACAGTAATTTCAGGCCAGCTGCGCCGAAAATGTGCCACCAGTTCGGGTGCCACTTTAATCCCGGACAGGCCAAAACCTATCGCCAGATTGCCGGTTTTTCCCCGCGCGACATTCAGCGCCAGTTGGCGAAACTCGCGCACGCCGCAGACAGCTTCCTGCGCCTTATCAACCAGTTGCATACCTGCATGGGTGAGCTGCGCACCATGGCGTCCGCGAAGAAACAGATTGACGCCCAGTTCATTTTCCAGCATCTGGATTTTTTTCGTTAACGTCGGCTGGGTGATAAAAAGCTTATGCGCGGCTTCGCGGTAGTTTTTGGTTTCGGCCAGCATCACGAATGCCTGTAACAGTCGAATATCCATTCCGTTTCGTTATCAATCGCAGATTAATTTTGATTATATTTTCATCTTTTCTTGTCTTCTAATATCTGGAAAACATCGTGCCGTGACTTTGATCACAGTTGGCTAAATGCGGGTAAAGGAGGACGTTATGGAAATGCAACACTTTATCTTTTTCGTCAAAGGAAAAACCGTTGTTCCCCAGTCACTTGATGAGGCTGAAGCGGGCGAGATTATTCGCTCGGTTTTATTACAGCAATTTAACATTTCCCGCTTACATATTATCGCAAGAAATAATAAAGAGGCTTTGGATAAGTTCGCGCTAATCAGCGAAACGGCGGCAGATGATGTGCTGAAGGAGGTGGTGCTATGTTAATCCTCGGCATTACCAATAGTGATACCGCCGGAGCCTGTCTGGTTGAGGGTAACAAGATCATTGCTGCGGCGCATGAAGAGCGATTTACCCGGATCAAAGGCCATAAAGTCTGGCCACAAATGTCGATTGATTTTTTATTGAAATCTACAGAAAAAACCTTAGCGGACGTGGATGTCGTCGCCTACGGCTGGAAGGCCGGATTTAATGAGGAGTATTGCCTTAATTTATATGTCGAGCGGATTATTTATGAATGCATCAATAATTTTAATAATGTGAATATTTTAAAGAAAAGAATTGCCGATGAAATGATTAATGATGCCGGAAAAAGAGCCGAGTTCGATCGTTTTATTGCGGATAATAATCTGCACAACAAAGTGATGTATATCGACCATCATGACACGCACGCGTGGGGAGCCTGGCTGTGCTCACCCTTTGATCAGGCGCTGGTAATGACCTGTGATGGCAGAGGCGACTTTATTTCGTTAACCGTGCGTTATATTGATAACGGCAGTGAGGTGGTGCTGCAACGGGAAACCACGCTCGACAGTCTTGGCTATTTTTATGGTCGGATCACCCATTTGCTCGGTTTTAAACCCAACCGCCATGAAGGTAAAATCACCGGACTGGCGGCGCATGGCGACCCGCTCAAGGCGCTGCCGCTGATGCGCAAAATGATAGAGGTGCGCGATAGTCGGCTGATTGCCAACTGTGGCGATTATTATCTGCCGTCTTATCATTGCTACTCAGAAAAGCTGATCAATGAAATCAGGAGCTTTTCCCCACAGGATATTGCCGCTGCGGCACAAAAACATATCCAGGATATTATCGCGGCAATTCTGCTGCCGTATGTGAAAAACTATAAGGCTAAGAATATCTGTCTGGCGGGGGGGCTATTTGGCAATGTCCGACTCAACCAATGTGTCCGCGAGCTGGCCGGTGTTGACAATGTTTTTGTCCTTCCCTGCATGGGGGATGAAGGATTACCGCTGGCGGCAGCGGTGACAGCATTGTGGCGTAAAACAGCAAATCGCTGTTTGCTCAACAGTATGGCGCTCGGCCCCGAATTCAGTAACCGTCAGATTGAGGATATTTTATCGCAACAGAGCGATTTGAAAGTTGAGCAGCCAGGGGATCTGTCTAAAGAGATTTTAATGTTGCTGCGTTCAGACGCCATTCTGGCGTTTTTCCGGGGTCGTATGGAGTTTGGCCCCCGTGCGCTTTGTCAGCGCAGCATCATCTATCACGCCAATAATAAGGATGTGAATATCTGGCTGAATAAAAAACTGCAGCGCACTGAGTTTATGCCTTTTGCTCCGGTAACGGCGGATAATCTGGCAGAGTTCTGTTTCTGTAACTGGTCTGGCGAGGATAAGTCGGCAGAATTTATGACCATTACTTATAACTGTAAACCAGTCATGACCGCGCGCTGTCCGGCGACCGTACATGTTGATAATACCGCTCGTCCTCAAATTGTCAGCGAAGAGAGCGACCCTTTTATGTATACCTTAATCAATAAATGGTACCAGTTATCTGGTCAGCCTTGCCTGGTCAACACCTCATTTAATCGTCACGAAGAGCCAATAATTAATACTCCACAGCAGGCACTGTCCGTTTTGCGTGAAGGGGCGGTGGATGCGGTGATATTTAATGATAAATTCCTCGTAACAAGGAACAATTAATGAAAGCATGTGAGTCAAAATGGATTAATACGATTTTGTTTGATCTGGATGGGGTGATTATCGACTCCAATGAAGCCATTGTTAACGCCTGGAAAACCACTGCCAGAGAATATGGTTGTGATATTTCCCCCGAACAGATAGAAAAGTATATTATCGGTGCATCGCATAAATATACGCTGGAAAATATCTTTCCGCATTTCAGCCCTGAATTACGCGAAGTGATTCATAAAAAGGTCGATCAACGGGAGGCTGAGGCGGAGTGCGTGTTGATTCATGGTCTGAAGACACTGTTGTTTCAGCTAAAAAAGTGCCCGGTTAATATTGGTATTGTTACCAGCAGCTGGCCGGAGAAAATCAATAACGTGCTGGATCAGCATAACCTGCATATCTTTAGCTGCATTGTCTCCCGGCACGACGTGGTGCGCGGCAAGCCTGATCCACTGCCGTATACCACGGCGATAGAGCGCCTGAAAACCCGGCCAGAACTGACGTTAGTCTTTGAGGATTCGGATAACGGAATTATTTCGGCGCTGACGGCAGGAGCGCACTGTATCGCCATTAATAATGTCAATAACCGTGACATCCTGTCGGTGCCTGACTTTAGTGCCATTAGCGTCAGTGAAAAACAGCTTGATTATCATTTCCTTGGCAGCACGCAAGGCCTGAGCTGCATAACCAGCGATTAAGGTGTTGGGCTGGCATAATTTTTTATGCCAGCCCGCGTTAGCCTGGTGTTAAAATAAAACAGACAGCGCCGTTTTGCCGTGTTAGTGTGATGTCTCAATAAGCAATAATGAAGGTTTTTATCTTAAATTTAAAATTCAAATGCCCGTGTTGCCACGGTCATCAGTATCGCTCTTCCCTGTATGACGTCTCCCCAAAGAATCCTCATGGTGCAGTCTGTATCTTCTGTAAATCCGGTATGACAGTGAGCTATCTCGCGGTCTCGACGGCGATTGCTGATTTCCGCAACAGCCTGTAACAACGCTTCTTTTTGATTTATGAGTTCAGCTCATTGCATCAAGCAGATAATGCAGATAGTTTTTTTCGCCTGCGCTTCTTAAGGTAATGGGGTGTGATGGATGGCCATTGCCATACTCCAACCTGATGCCGGAGGAGAATATGCAACAACGTAAACTGGGTAGCCACGGCCCTGAAGTCTCAGCGCTGGGGCTTGGCTGCATGGGACTGAGCTTCGGCTATGGTCCGGCAACCGATAAGCAACAGGCGATTAAGCTAATCCGCACTGCGGTTGAGCGTGGCGTTACCTTTTTTGATACCGCCGAGGTCTACGGCCCTTTTACCAATGAAACCCTGTTGGGTGAAGCGCTGGCTCCGTTCCGTGATCGGGTGGTTATCGCCAGTAAATTTGGCTTTGATCTGCCGCAACCCGACAACCAGCAAATTCTCAACAGTCGCCCGGAACATATCCGCCAGGCGGTGGAAGGTTCGCTGAAACGCCTGAATATTGAAGCTATCGATCTGCTTTATCAGCACCGTGTTGATCCGAATGTGCCGATCGAAGATGTTGCCGGTACGGTTAAGCAGCTGATTGCGGAAGGTAAGGTCAAACATTTTGGTTTGTCCGAAGCCGGAGTACAGACTATTCGTCGCGCCCACGCGGTACAACCTGTCGCGGCATTGCAAAGTGAGTATTCACTGTGGTGGCGTGAGCCAGAGCAGGAAATTATCCCGACGCTGGAAGAACTGGGCATTGGTTTTGTGCCATTCAGCCCGTTGGGAAAAGGTTTCCTGACCGGAGCGATCAACGAAAACACCGCCTTTGACAGTTCCGACTTCCGCAATAAAGTGCCACGCTTCAGTGCCGGGGCGCGTAAAGCCAACCAGATCCTGGTGGATGAGCTGGTCAATATCGCCAGGCAGAAAGACGCCACGCCGGCGCAGATTGCTCTGGCCTGGTTGCTGGCGCAGAAGCCGTGGATAGCGCCAATTCCCGGCACCACCAAACTGCATCGGCTGGCAGAGAATATTGCTGCAGCGCAACTGACACTTTCAGCGCAGGAACTGAGCCTGATTGACAGTGCGCTGGCGGGGATTGAAGTACAGGGCGCGCGCTATCCGGAAGCGCTACAGAAAAGGGTTGGGCGTTAACGCTTTGTGATGTGATGCCGGGGGCGACCCTCGGCACGGGCGGCGAAAAGCCGCCCCTCTGAAATATCGGCGAATTTATTCTGCTGAATAGCGTAGCGCGTCAATCAGCAAGGCAAATGCCACGGTATGCTGTTTACGGCTGGGGTAATAGAGGTAATAGCCTGGAAAAGCAGGGCACCAGTCATCCAGCACCGTTTGCAGTTTTCCGTCGGCGACGGCCTCGATAATGGTGTCTTCCGGCACGATCGCCAGACCGATACCGGCTATTGCGGCGTCAATACGCGGTTGCAGATTATTAAACGTTAGCTGGCCTTCAACCCGTACGCGCAGTTCGTGCTGATCTTTTTCAAACTCCCACGCATACAGCCCGCCCATGGTGGGTAAGCGCATATTAATACAGTTATGATGCTGCAAATCCTGCGGAGTTTGCGGCCTGCCGCAGCGTGATAAATAGTCGGAAGAACCGACAACGGCCATGCGCATCTCTGGGCCAATCCGCACAGCTATCATATCTTTGGCGACCTGTTCACCCAGCCGGACGCCGGCATCAAAACGACCGCTGACAATATCCGTCAGCGTATTGTCACTGACAATTTCGATATTAATTTCGGGATAAGCCTTCAGGAATTTCTCCAGTGCTGGCCAGAGCGCAGATCGCAGCGCATGTTCACCGGCATTAATACGAATATTCCCGGCGGGTTTATTACGCATTTCGCTTAGCGCAATCAGCTCGCTTTCAATTTCTGCAAAGCGCGGCCCGAGAGCATTAATTAACTTTTCACCAGCTTCCGTCGGCGCAACGCTGCGGGTGGTGCGGGTTAACAGCCGTAAATCCAGACGTTCTTCCAGACCCCGAATCGCGTGGCTTAATGCTGATTGCGAGACTCCCAGCTTCGCCGCCGCTTTGGTAAAGCTTTTCTCTCTGGCAATCACGATCAGTGAAAGTAAATCATTGAAGTTATCTTTTAACATCGGCGGTTCCGTAATCGGCGAGGAAGTGAATTAAGATAGTACGTGGCGGATCGCACGTGATAAGAGGGGCTAAATGTGTACGCAGAAAAACCGAAGGAGGATTCCTCCGGTAAGTCAGAGATTACTGCGGATACTGCTCGTCGCTGACATGTTCCAGCCAGTCGACCGCTTTACCCTCGAGGGATTCGGCGATGGCGATATGGGTCATCGCACAAGTGGATGAAGCGCCATGCCAGTGTTTTACCCCCGGACGAATCCAGATGATATCGCCTTTGCTGATCACCTGGGCCTCTTTACCCCACTCCTGCACCAGCCCTTCGCCTTCAGTGACAATCAGAGTCTGCCCGAGCGGATGGGTGTGCCAGGCGGTACGTGCTGCCGGCTGGAAGGAGACCGTCGCGCCACCCACGCGTGCCGGTTCGCTGGCCTGGAACGGCGCATTGATTGCTACCGAACCGGTAAAGTAATCAGCCGGGCCTTCTGCGGTCGGTTTAGCGCCGTTTTTAATAATATCAATCATCAAATTTTCCTTTGCGAAGAGGGGCGATGTTTCGTACCGATGATGATAAAGCATCGCACGCGTCAGACTATGGATGAAAATAATTAGAGCTTATGAGCAAAATTCATTAATGAGATGCGAATAAGTCGGGAAGGGGATTTATCAGAAATAAGAATTATTATCAAAAATAATTGTGTTTATTTATTCAATAAACTGACTGTCACGGGTGGTGACTATATTTCCCCTCTTGTCGCATAAATTATCGCCATATTTGTGTTAATAACTGATTTATTCGAATTTACTGACAGGTGAACAGAAAGTTATCGACTGGTAAAGAAACGCTATTTGTGATTAAAATTAATAAAAACACAAAATGGCTATAAAGCTTACAATTTGTAATACATGCATCCATGTTATTATTTATTTGGTTCTAATTTCGTAACATTTATTAACTTTGTTATTACTTTTAAGCATGTGAGAGTCGTAATGCTATGCTGCTTCAAAAAGAGACTTCCCGCCGTAAGTTTTTAATCGGCTCGCTGATGGCGTTACCGGTCAGCGATATGATTTTCAAAGGTCTGACTGCTGCCGAGGCGGCAGAAATGGCCGCACCCGACCTGCTGGACTATAAACCTGTCTTCTTTACTGCCGATCAGTGGCAGTTCGTGATGGCTGCCTGCGACCGTTTAATCCCGGCCGGTGGTAAAGGGAAAGCGCCTGGCGCGCTGGAAACCAATGTGCCGATCTTTATCGATCAGCAGTTGCATGGCGATTTGGGTGAAGAAATCTATATGCAGGGGCCGTTCGAGCCGCACGCGCCTGCCACTATGGGTTATCAGATTCCTTACCGCCCGCAGCAAATTTTCAAAATCGGTATTGAGCTGACCAATCGCTGGTGCCAGCAGCACTATCAGCAGCCTTTCCGTCAGTTATCCGATCAGGATAAAGAGACGGTGCTGACGCAGTTACAGAAAAATGAGATCGACTTTGCCAGCATGGGTGAAGACGCCCTGAAACCTTCACAATTCTTCAGCGAACTGCTTTCTGAAACCAAACACGGCTATCTCTCCGATCCGATGTACGGTGGCAATAAAGGCATGAAAGCATGGATTGCCATTGGCTTTCCCGGTGCACGCGCCAGCTACCTGGAGTGGGTTAAACAGCACAACGTGCCTTATCCATTAGGCCCGGTGAGTGTGCAGGGCGCACGCGCCTGAACCGTTTGAGTT
The DNA here is from genome assembly GCF_001267535.1 of Winslowiella iniecta. GTDB lineage: Bacteria > Pseudomonadota > Gammaproteobacteria > Enterobacterales > Enterobacteriaceae > Erwinia > Erwinia iniecta. The sequence goes on from NZ_JRXE01000016.1 coordinate 40,251, forward strand.
TTTTTAGTTTTTTGCAGATTGACAGGGTTAACAATGGCACAGCTGAATAAAGAAGAAGTCGACGTTGTCGTGGTCGGCCTGGGATGGGCTGGCTCGCTGATGAGTATCGAGCTGGCAATGGCAGGATTAAAAGTCCGTGCACTGGAGCGCGGCCCGGATCGTAAATACGATGCGTTTGCCTATCCGAAACCGGCCGACGAATACGCATACGCGGTCCGTAATAAAGTGATGGCGACCCCGGCAGAAGCGGCGGTAACCGTGCGTCATAATATGCGTCAGACCGCCTTACCAACGCGCAAATGGGGGGCATTCTGCCCGGGTAACGGTGTGGGCGGTTCTGGCCTGCACTGGACGGCGGTATTGATCCGTCCAACACCCACCGATCTGAAACTGAAAACCTATGCCGATCAGGCATATAAACCGGGTATTCTCGCCGAAGAGATGGAAATCGGTGATTTCCCGTTTAGCTGGGACGAGATCGAACCTTACTACGAAAAGTTTGAGATGATCTGTGGTCAGTCGGGACAAACCGGCAACCTGCGCGGTCAGATTCTGGAAGGTGGCGATCCGTTTGAAGGCCCGCGTGCGAATCCGTTTCCGCTGCCGCCACTCGACGACACCCTGAACAACACCCTGTTTTCAAAAGCGGCGAAAAAGCTCGGCTACCATCCGTTCCCGAATCCGTCCGCCTGTGTTTCCCGTCCATGGACCAACCCGTACGGCAACCAGATCGCGCCTTGTAACTATTGCGGTTATTGCAGTAAATATCCGTGCCTGAACTACTCGAAAGCCTCGCCGCAAACCGCGATTATGGACGCGTTGAAGCGCATGGATAACTTCTCCTATGAAGTGCATGCCAACGTAATGAAAGTGGTGCTGCATGATGATAAGAAAACCGCCAAAGGCGTGCTTTACATTGATGAGCAGGGTAACGAGTGCTTCCAGCCCGCGAAAATCGTGGTACTGAGCGGCTTCCAGTTCGTTAACGTGCGCCTGATGCTGCTTTCCGGCATTGGTCAACCCTATAACCCGATCACCAATGAAGGTGTGGTTGGGCGTAACTATGCCTTCCTGAGCAACGGCGGCGCGACGCTGTTCTTTAAAGACAAAAACTTCAATCCGTTCGCCACGGCGGGTGCCACCGGCCAGATGTTTAATGATATTTCGCCAGGCAACTTTGATGGTCCGTCGCTGGGCTTTATCGGCGGGGCGAAGATCCACAGTTCTCAGGCAACCGGCACGCCAATCAGTACCGCGTTACCAAAAGGTACGCCAGGCTGGGGCAGCGGCTGGAAAGAGGGGCTGGAAGAGTGGTACGGCCATTCGATGAAGATCAGCATCACCACCACCTGTATGTCCTATCGCGATATCTATCTCGATCTCGACCCGAACTACAAAGATGAGTACGGCTATCCGTTGCTGCGCATGACCTTTGACTGGAAAGAGAACGAGCTGAAACTGCAACAGCATCTGCGCGGCATCGTCGGCGATATCACCAAAGAGCTGAATCCGGACAGTTACAGCGAAAGCTTCCTCGGTATGGATGCGCATTTTGATCTGACCAAATACGTCTCTACTCACAACGTCGGTGGCGCAGTGATGGGCGAGTCACCGAAAACGTCTGCGCTGAACCGTTACCTGCAAAGCTGGGATGTGCATAACGTGTTTGTGCCGGGCGGCAATGCTTTCCCGCAAAACTTCCAGGCCAACCCGACCGATACCATTGGTGCCATCACCTTAATGGCGGCGCAGGCGATCAAAGATCAGTATCTGAAAAATCCGGGCCCACTGGTACAGGCATAAGTGAGATGAAAATGATCAATGCTAAAGGTTTTTTTATCGCCAATGCACTGGTGGCAGCACTGGGTTGGGGTGCCAGCGCGCACGCTGATGATGCTGAGCTGATTAAGCGAGGCGAGTATATTTCGCGGCTGGGTGACTGTAGTGCCTGTCACTCGATTCCGGGCAAAGCTGAGTTTTCTGGTGGACTGGCAATCGAGTCGAATCTTGGCACGATTTATTCGACCAATATCACCCCCGATAAGCAGCATGGTATCGGTAATTATACCGAGCAGCAGTTTGCTGATGCGGTGCGCAAGGGCGTGTTGCCGGATGGCACTCGCCTGTATCCGGCGATGCCTTATCCTGATTATGTGAAGATCAACGATGAGGATATGCACGCGCTTTACACTTACTTTATGCAGGGCGTGAAGGCAAGTGCAGAGCAGCCAGCGGAAACCGATCTCAGCTTCCCGTTTAGCCAGCGCTGGGGCATGCGTTTCTGGAACTGGGCGTTCACCAGTGATACGCCTTTCCAGCCAATTGGCGGTGCTTCTGCGCAGATAAACCGTGGTGCCTATCTGGTCGAAAGCCTGGGTCACTGCGGCAGCTGCCATACTCCGCGTGGCCTGGGTATGAATGAGAAAGCCCTCGACAGCAGCGATCCGCAGTTCCTTGCCGGTGGCAATCTTAACGGCTGGGAAGTACCGACCCTGCGTGGCATGCCGCGCTGGAGCGAGCAGGAGATTGTCGATTATCTGGCGACCGGACGTAATGACAAGGCGGCGGTGGGCGGTGAAATGACCTCGGTGGTTGAGCACAGTACCTCGTATATGACCGACGACGATTTGCAGGCGATTGCCGCTTATCTGAAATTCCTCGGCGGCAATCCACCGCTGGTGAAAGGCGATACGCAAGCGGCACAGGCCACCGAAGCCAAACTGACGGCGGCGAAAAACCTGACCACTGGCGAACGTCTTTACCTTGATAACTGCGGTGCCTGCCACTTTGTTACCGGCAAAGGTTCTCCGGGCATTTTCCCGGAGCTGGATCAGGCGACGATCGTGAATGCGCAGGAGCCCGGTGGTTTGATCCATACCATTCTTGCGGGCGCACAGCAGCCCTCTACTGCGCGTGCACCTTCAACGTTGGTGATGCCTGGTTTTGCCGGGCGTCTGAATGATGATGAAGTGGCGCAGCTGGCGACCTTTATCCGTCAGGGATGGAGCAATAACGCTGCTGCGGTCAGTGCAGATCAGGTGAAAAAGATCCGTGAAAACCTGAAACACTGATAATCGGTGATAAATCCGGGCGGTGGAAACATCGCCCGGCGTTCATGTCGTTGCTGTTCACAAGCTGCTGAAAATTCCTTCCGGCCTTTCTGGCTAAATCTGCTCAATATCGCAATAAATTTAACATTCACAAATCTTATCAATTAATTTTACTTGAGTGAATTTCAACATCACCGGATTAATTCAACGATTTATCCGATTGTATTTTAATAATTTCTTAAAATATACTCATCGCGCTTATTAACAACTATTTCAATTTATTAATACCTCTTAGCGAAAAACTGACAACACAGGACGTCATACCATGAAGAACACTCAGGTTGCCCCGCTGCTTGCTACCCTTATTTCTGCAATATTATTGACCGCATGTTCTGGCGGTGGCGGTGGCGGTGACGACGGCCCGGCAGTCACCAATGAAACGCCAGCCTCTGGCGGTAGCGGCACGGATAACGGGAATTCTGATAACAACGGCGCGGGCGAAAACAGCGCTTCCATTCCGGCCAGTAAAGCAACTGCGGGTTCGATCACCGCTTACACCTACGTTGCGCCGAACGGCAAACAGTATGTTCTGCGCAACGGCGGTATTTCTGCTGGTGGTCTGACGCAGTTAACTATCGGCGGTGAAGCGATCACTTACTGCTGCGGCCGTATGAGCTACACCAACTACGGCAGCTGGTCCGCCGCTGACGGTCAGACTTCCGCAGTGTTTTACACCGGCGAAGGCACCGCGGCCAGTGCCGTGCCAACTCAGGGCAGTGCAACCTATACCGGTAGCGGGATCCGTGGCAGCAGTGTGGCAGACGCCACCTTTAACGTCGATTTTGCCGCGAAAACAATTAAAGGTAACGTGAGCGGCGACAGCGCCTTCGGCTCAGCGATTGCCATGCAGGGCAACATTGAAGGCGGAGGCTTTAAAGGCAGCGCGCAGACGGGTAGCCAGACCGGCACCTTTGTTGGTCATTTTAATGGGCCTCAGGCCGAGGAGCTGGGTGGTATCGCGCAGTTTGCTGACGCGAAGATGGACGCCGCATTTGGCGCGACTGCACAGAAATAAACTGTATCCGGCTCTGCTGTTCAGCAGGGCCGGGAAAACCCGCTTAGTGTTAATGATATGAAGCTGTATACCCATGGAATTTCCCGCCCGCCGTTTTCTGCTGTTGTGTTGTTTATTTCCGGCCATGACTTCGCAAGCTGTCCAGCCCGATACCGTGGTGATTCCTGCGGCTCCTGACCTGAATGCGCTGACACCGTCGCAACGCGGCAGCACGTCGGCTGAAGAAAAGCGGCAAACCGTCACTAACCAGACGCTGCAAAACCAGCCGGCGATGGCCGGGGCGCTACTGAATCAGGCGGTGGAGCAACAGCAGTGGCCGGTGGTAAAAGGCATTCTGCCGGTATATCAGTCCAGTCCGCAGGCCGATCCGCTGCTGGTGATGTATGCGCAGGCCGGCTTGGCGCGCAATGAAGGAAAACTGACGGAAGCGGCGGTGCTGTATCGCGAAATGCTCTCTCAGCATCCTGATCTGGTGCCGGTGCGTCTCGATCTGGCGCGGACGCTGTTTGAGGATCGCCAGTATGAAGCGGCGGCATGGAATTTTCAGCAGGCGCGCGCCGGGAATCCTCCGCCAGCCGTGCAGGAAAATATTAATCACTACCTGAGTTATATTCAGAACCACCGCGGCTGGGTGGGAAACCTCAGTTTGAGTTATCTGAATGACAGTAATGTGAATAATGCTTCGGACGGTAAAACCATCCGTATTGGTGACCGGCTGTTTGAACGCGATCCCGATTCGTACCCGAAGCGCGGCGAAGGCATTTATTATGGTGGCACGTTGCAGCGCGATTTTAATCAGGCTGACCATCATAATATTCGCTTCAGAACCACACTGAGCGGAAAGTCATACTGGAATAATCATGCATATGACGACATTATTTCGCGTGCTTATCTCGGCTATGTTTATCAGGATGCACGCCAGCAGCTGGCGTTATTGCCCTTTTATGAAAAACGCTGGTATGGCACCGCAGCTTACTCTTACGGTGCTGGTGTGCGCGGGGAGTTCAGTTACCTGATTGCGGCTGACTGGCAACTGAGTCAGGCGGTTGAGTATCAACAGCTTAGTTATGATTCCCAGGATTATCGTTACCTGCGGGGTGACAACCGGCTACTCTCTACCACGCTGGCACATGCGATTAATTCACGACTGTCGCTGTTTGGCGGTATTGATATCGGTGAACAAAAAACGCAATTAGCCTCAGAAACTCACCAGCGCGTTGGCGGACGCTTCGGATTACAGACGGCATTGCCGTATGGCATATCAATGGGCGCGATGGCCAGTTTTGCGCAACGCCGCTATCAGGCGGAAAATGATATTTTTCAGCAGAAACGTCAGGATAAAGAGCAGCTTTATGCGCTGTCATTGTGGCATCGGGATCTCTATTTCTTTAATCTGATGCCGAAGATTAATGTTATTTATAAACGAATCGACAGCAATATTGATTTTTACCGTTATGACACGCTGAATGTATTTTTAAGCGTCGACAGAGAATTTTAATTTCCCACTGCCTGAGCTGGCGCAGTGGTCGCCAGCCGTTTCTTACCTCTCCTGAAACCCGTGAGATGGCCTGCCATAACCTCAGTCTGTGCTGTGTCCCGGCGTGCATTTGGCGCGAAACTCACCGCTATAAACATGAGTTATTTTAATCATCTCTGGTATTGAACTCTGCTGGCTGAGTGTCGCTCCAAAATTTTTATAAATTTGTGACTGAAGTCACTTTTTGAAACTGGCTAATTTTCAATCAGCCATTATGCGCCAGGTGCTTATCGTATAACCCATTGTTTTATATATTTTAATCTTAATTTACCCTCATCGTCTGGAAATAATAACAATATAATTACTGTTAAATATTCATTTAATAATCGGCAGTTATGATTTTTGCGTAGTGCATCACAGTCAGATTTGTCAATTTGCGGCTGACTGGTAGCACGAATTGCTAATATTGCAACTGCTAATGGCTTAAGGAAATTTAACGATGTCTGAGTTCCTGCCTTTTTCCCGACCCGAAATGGGTGAAAGCGAATTGGCTGCCGTTCGCGAGGTTTTTGCATCAGGTTGGATCACCACTGGCCCCAAGAATCAGCAGCTGGAACAGGCATTTTGTCAGTTAACCGGTAATCAGCATGCCATTGCGCTCAGTTCGGCAACTGCCGGGATGCACGTCACATTGATGGCGCTGGGGATTAAGGCCGGAGATGAAGTGATTACCCCTTCGCTGACCTGGGTTTCGACGCTGAATATGATCGCTTTGCTGGGCGCTGAGCCGGTGATGATTGATGTCGACCGCGAAACGTTGATGGTGACACCGGAGCTGATTGAAGCCGCTATCACCCCGCGCACCCGGGCGATTGTGCCGGTTCACTATGCCGGTGCTCCGGCGGATATCGATGCGATTCGCGTCCTCGGCGAACGCTATGGCATCCCGGTGATTGAGGATGCAGCGCACGCGGTGGGGACGGGTTATAAGGGCGCGCATGTGGGGGCATCCGGCACCGCCATCTTCTCATTCCATGCAATTAAAAATATCACCTGCGCGGAAGGCGGGCTGGTGGTGACTGATGACGAACAACTGGCGAACCGTATTCGTAGTCTCAAATTTCATGGTCTGGGCGTTGATGCATATGACCGTCAGACGCTCGGTCGCGCACCGCAAGCTGAGGTGATTAGCCCTGGCTATAAATACAATCTGGCCGATATTAACGCCGCGATTGCGCTGGTGCAGCTGGAGAAGCTACCCCAGCTTAATGCGCGCCGCGCGGCGATTGCCGGGCGTTATTTACAGGCGCTGTCCGATGGCCCTTTTACGCCACTGGCGCTGCCTGACTGGCAACATCATCACGCCTGGCACCTGTTTATTATCCGGGTTGATGAGCAGAAAGCCGGTATCCGTCGCGACGATCTGATGCAGCAGTTAAAAAATCGTGGCATTGGCAGCGGGCTCCATTTCCGCGCGGCGCATACGCAAAAATATTATCGCGAACGCTTTCCTAAGCTCTCATTACCGGATACCGAGTGGAACTCTGAGCGTATTTGTTCAATCCCCCTGTTTCCGGCCATGACCGATGAAGACACCACGCGCGTTATTCGCGCGCTAAACGAGATTGCCGGAAAATAACATCATGAATGAGCAAGAGATTAATAAGGTCTCGGTCGTAATCCCGGTATTTAACGAGCAGGAGTGCCTGCCTGAATTGATCCGGCGCACCTGTGCTGCCTGCGCCTTACTGCCAATGGACTATGAAATTTTGCTGGTGGATGACGGCAGTAGTGATGATTCGGCGGAGATAATGGCGGCGGCGGCAGAACAACCGGGCAGTCATATTGTCGCGGTATTACTGAACCGTAATTATGGTCAGCATTCGGCGATTATGGCCGGTTTCAGCCACGTCAGCGGGGATTTGATTATCACGCTGGATGCCGATCTGCAAAATCCGCCGGAAGAGATCCCGCGTTTAGTTAGCGTGGCGGCAGAAGGGTATGACGTGGTCGGCACCGTACGGCAAAACCGCCAGGACAGCTGGTTTCGAAAACGTGCATCGCGACTGATTAATCACCTGATTCAACGCACCACCGGTAAAGCCATGGGCGATTACGGCTGCATGCTGCGCGCCTACCGTCGCCATATTATTGAGGCGATGCTGCATTGCCACGAGCGCAGCACCTTTATTCCGATTCTGGCGAACACGTTTGCCCGTCGCGCCATTGAAATACCGGTTAAACATGCCGAGCGCGAGTTTGGCGATTCAAAATACAGCTTTATGAAGCTGATTAATTTGATGTACGACCTGATTACCTGTCTGACCACCACGCCACTGCGCATGCTGAGTGTATTTGGCAGCGTGATTGCGCTGTTTGGCTTTGCCATTTCGCTGTTGTTGATTTTGTTGCGGCTGTTTTTTGGTCCGCAGTGGGCGGCGGAAGGGGTTTTTATGCTGTTCGCTATTCTGTTTATTTTTATTGGTGCGCAGTTCGTCGGCATGGGCTTATTAGGTGAGTATATTGGACGTATTTATAACGATGTCCGCGCCCGCCCGCGTTATTTCATCCAGCGCGTAGTTAAACACTCATCATCTTCTTCCGCACAGGACAATCAATAATGAAAGTCGTCGTCTTTGCTTATCACGATATGGGGTGCGTTGGTATCAATGCGCTGGTCAACGCGGGTTATGACATTGCCGCTATCTATACGCATGCTGATGCGGCGGGTGAGAATCAGTTCTTTGCCTCGGTAGCGCGCACTGCCGCCGAGCTGGGTATTCCGGTATTTGCCCCGGAGGAGATTAATCATCCATTGTGGATTGACCGGATTAAAAGCAGCGAGCCTGATGCCATCTTCTCTTTTTATTATCGCAATATGCTGTGTGACGAGATTATTCATTGCGCGAAGCAGGGCGCGTTTAATCTTCACGGTTCATTGCTACCTGACTATCGCGGGCGCGCACCGCTTAACTGGGCGCTGGTAAACGGCGAAACAGAGACCGGTGTGACGCTGCACCGCATGGTTGCACGTGCGGATGCTGGCGCAATTATTGCCCAGCAGCGGGTGACAATTACTGCGGAAGATAATGCGCGCAGCTTACATGGCAAACTTAACGAGACCGCTGCCGGTCTGCTGAGCGGCATTCTGCCAGAGATTAAAACCGGTGAATTCACCGAGTTGCCGCAGGATCACAGCAAAGCCCGCTATTTTGGTCGCAGAACGCCGGAAGATGGCCGTATTCACTGGGATCAGCCCGCGGCGGTGATTCATAATCTGGTGCGTGCGGTGACCGATCCCTGGCCGGGAGCCTTCAGCTATGTCGGTGCCAGTAAATTTACCGTCTGGAAAACCCGCGTGCACAGCGACAGGCCAGCGGCAAAAGCCGGAACGGTTCTGTCGACGCAGCCGCTGATTATCGCCTGTGGCAGTGAAGCACTGGAGGTGCTGACTGGGCAGAGTGAAAACGGCGTATATATGCAGGGTTCGCAGCTGGCGCAGACGCTGGGTCTGGTCCCCGGTGCGTTACTGAATAGTCTGCCAAATGCCGCAGTAAAACGCCGCACCCGGGTGTTAATCCTCGGCGTCAATGGCTTTATTGGTAACCATCTGACCGAGCGTTTACTGCGTGATGATAATTTTGAGATATTCGGCCTCGATATCAGCTCGGATGCCATCAGCCGCTTTATCGCCAATCCGCGTTTCCATTTTGTCGAAGGGGATATCAGCATTCACTCCGAGTGGATTGAATATCACATCAAAAAATGTGATGTGATTCTGCCGCTGGTGGCCATTGCCACGCCGATTGAATATACCCGCAATCCGCTGCGCGTATTTGAACTGGATTTCGAAGAGAACCTGAAGATTATTCGTGACTGCGTGAAATATAAAAAACGCATCATTTTCCCGTCAACCTCGGAAGTGTACGGCATGTGCAGCGATCCGGTATTCGATGAGGACCACTCCAATCTGATCGTCGGGCCGATCAACAAACAGCGCTGGATCTATTCGGTGTCGAAACAGCTGCTGGATCGCGTGCTGTGGGCCTACGGTGAAAAAGAGGGGCTGCGTTTTACCCTGTTCCGGCCTTTTAACTGGATGGGGCCGCGCCTGGATAACCTGAATGCGGCGCGTATCGGCAGCTCAAGGGCGATTACTCAGCTGATTCTTAATCTGGTAGAAGGCTCGCCGATTAAACTGATCGACGGCGGTCAGCAGAAGCGCTGTTTCACCGATATCGCCGACGGCGTTGAAGCACTGTTCCGTATTATTGAAAATAAAAACAATAACTGCGACGGGCAGATTATCAATATTGGTAACCCGGACAATGAAGCCAGTATCAAACAGCTGGCAGAACAGCTGTTGGCGAGCTTCGAGCGCCATCCACTGCGCGACCAGTTCCCGCCTTTCGCCGGTTTCCGTGAAGTGGAAAGCAGCAGTTACTACGGCAAAGGCTATCAGGATGTCGAGCACCGCAAGCCGAGCATTCGTAATGCGCGTCGCCTGCTGAACTGGACGCCGGAAGTGGGGATGGACAAAACCATTGATGACACGCTGGATTTCTTCCTGAAGACCGTTGAACCGGTGGAAGGGAGCAGATGAAAAAGGTCGGTTTGCGGATTGATGTTGATACCTGGCGTGGCACGCGCGATGGCGTTCCCGCCTTAGTGAAACTGCTTAGTGCGCACCAGACCAGCGCAACGTTTTTCTTTAGTGTCGGGCCAGACAATATGGGACGTCATCTCTGGCGGCTGTTGAAACCGAAGTTTTTCTGGAAGATGCTGCGCTCTAATGCGGCCTCGCTGTATGGCTGGGATATCTTGCTGGCGGGCACCGCGTGGCCCGGACGCAATATCGGTGAGGGGCTGCCGGAGGTGATTCGCGCGGCCGCTCAGCATCATGAAATGGGTCTGCACGCCTGGGATCATTTCGCCTGGCAAACCTGGGCTGGCGTCTGGTCAGAGGAAGAACTTAGCCAGCAGATACGCCGTGGGCATGACGCGTTAAGCCGGATTATCGGCGATGCCGTCAGCTGCTCAGCGGTGGCGGGCTGGCGTGCCGATCAGCGGGTCGTCCAGGCCAAACAAGCCTTCGCTTTTCGTTATAACAGCGACTGCCGTGGCAACGCGCCTTTCCGACCGCGCTTGCGCGATGGAACGCTCGGCACGGTGCAGATCCCGGTTACCTTGCCGACCTGGGATGAAGTGATTGGCCGTGAGGTGACGGCTGAGCACTACAACGCCTTCATTCTTGAAAAAATTCAGCAGCATCGCGGAACGCCGGTTTACACCATCCATGCTGAAGTTGAAGGCATCGCGATGCGCCAGCTGTTTGCCGATCTGCTGACGATGGCTGAGCAGCAGGGGGTTCAGTTTTGTCCACTCAGCGAGTTATTACCGGAGGATATCGCCACGTTACCGGTCGGTAAGGTGGTGCGCGGTTCACTGCATGGCAGGGAAGGGTGGCTGGGATGCGAGCAACTATCAGAGTGAAGACAACATGAAAATGCTCAAAAATGGCTGGCTTCTGCTGGTACTTTTTTCATTGTATTACCTGATTCCTCTTGAGTTTCGTAGTCTGTGGCAGCCTGATGAAACGCGTTATGCGGAAATCAGCCGCGAAATGTTAGCCAGTGGCGACTGGGTGGTGCCGCACTTTTTTGACCTGCGTTATTTCGAAAAGCCGGTCGCGGGTTACTGGATCAATAACCTTGGTCAGTGGCTGTTTGGCGCCAGTAATTTTGGCGTGCGTTTTGGCTCAGTATTGTCGATTACCCTGACGGCATTAATGGTTTACTGGCTGAGCTGGAAAATGTGGCGTGACAGTAGAACCGCGCTGATGGCGGCTGTGATTTTCCTCAGCTGTTTTTTAGTCTACGCCATTGGCAGCTATGCGGTGCTGGATCCGATGATCACCCTGTGGCTGGCTGCGGCCATGTGCAGTTTCTGGCTGGCGGTGGAGGCGAAAACCCGGCGCAATAAAGTGCTGGCCTGGCTGTTGCTGGGACTGGCCTGCGGCATGGGCTTTATGACCAAAGGTTTTCTGGCGCTGGCGGTGCCGGTTGTAGGCGTTTTGCCGTGGGTGATTCAGCAAAAGCGCTGGAAAGAGCTGCTGCTGTTTGGTCCGCTGGCCATTCTTGGCGCGGTGCTGATTAGCCTGCCGTGGGCGCTGGCAATTGCCCGGCGCGAGCCCGATTTCTGGCACTATTTTTTCTGGGTGGAACATATTCAGCGCTTTGCCGAGGAGAATGCGCAGCATAAAGCGCCATTCTGGTATTACTTACCGGTACTGCTGGGCGGAGCCTTACCGTGGCTGGCGCTGCTGCCTGGTGCACTGCGGCGCGGCTGGCAACAACGCGGACAAGACAGCGGCAGCCTCTATCTGTTGGGCTGGTTTGTGATGCCGCTGCTGTTTTTTAGCGTGGCAAAAGGCAAGTTACCGACTTATATCCTGCCCTGTTTTGCGCCACTGGCGATATTAATGGCGCGGCATGCGGTGCAGCTGGTTGCCAGTGGTGGTGCGGTACTGCGCGCCAATAGCTGGATCAATATGCTGTTTGGCCTGATCTGCGCGCTGGTGGTACTTCTGGTGCTGGCACCGTGGAGCGTCACGCGGCATCCGCTGTATGCTCACCATGAACTGCTGAAAGTGCTGCTGGCCGCAAGTGGCTTTCTGTTCTGGGCGCTGGTGGGGGCTTTTACACTGAAAGACGCCACGCGGCGCTGGCCAGCGGCGGTGCTTTGTCCGCTGGGCATTGCGCTGGTTATCGGCGCAGTGATCCCGCAACAGGTGGAGGATTCGAAGCTGCCGCAGGCATTTATTAATGCGATACGTCAGGATATCAGCGACAGCCGCTATATTCTCGCCGACAGCCCAGGCGTGGCGGCGGGCATCGCCTGGGAGCTGAAACGCAGTGATATCGGCTTCTATGAGGAAGCCGGGGAACTGAAATATGGTCTGGAATATGCTGATTCCCGCCACCGGCTACTCGATGGACGTGATTTTGCTGACTGGCTGGAGACGCATCGCCGCGAGGGGAAAGTCTCGCTAATATTGCTGTTGTCGCGTGGTGAAGACGAAACCAGTCATCAGCTGCCGGCTGCTGACTTTATTTATCAGCAAGGGCGCTTCATTCTGTATCAATATAATCAGCTACCATGAATATTCTGCTGATTGTGATTGCCAGCCTGCTGAGTTGCGCAGGTCAGCTGTGCCAGAAACAGGCTACTCACTGTGGCGATGCGCAGCGGCGTAAACGGCATATGCTGTTATGGCTGAGTTTCAGCGTGCTGCTGCTGGCTGGCGCGATGCTGGTATGGCTGTGGGTGTTACAGCAGGTGCCGGTCAGCGTTGCCTATCCGATGCTTAGTCTGAACTTTATTATTATCGCCTTTGCCGCACGATGGTTATGGCAGGAGCGCATCAGCCTGCGTCACAGCCTCGGCATTATGCTGATTGTCGCCGGGGTGGTGGTGCTGGGAGTTTATGCATGACTGGCTATCTGTGGGCAGCACTCAGTATTTTGCTGGTCAGCGCAGCACAGCTCAGTATGAAATGGGCGATGCTGAATTTGCCGCCAGCGCAGGATCTGGCGGTTTTTTTCCACGCTTTATTCGCCTTTACCCCTGGCGCACTGGCGCTGTTTGCCGGACTAAGCGCCTATGGCTTTTCGATGCTGTGCTGGGTGATGGCGCTGCACCATATCACTCTGAGCCGCGCCTATCCGCTGCTCAGCCTGAGTTATATTTTAGTGTGGCTCGCCGCGCTGTTTGTTCCTGGGCTGAACGAAACCTTTTACTGGGGCACACTCGGCGGCGTGGTGTTAATTGTCAGCGGACTGCTGGTTATTTGCTGGCCAGCACGCGATCGGAAAACGGAATAACCGACTCACGGATCATTAGCTGGCCTCTGAACGGCGTTTGCGGCGCATTTTGATTGCCGTCCAGTAAGTTGACCAGCCGGTTCAGCGTCTCTTTAATCATTTCCGCCACCGGCACATGCACGGTGGTTAAGGTCGGAATAAAGAACGAGGCGGTTGGCGTATCGTCAAAACTCAGCAGCGATATCTGCTGCGGCACCGCAATACCAGCCTGGTGAAAGGCTCGGGCGGCACCGATCGCCATATCATCATTACTCGCCACTAAGGCTGAGAAGTCGACGCCGCGCGCCAGCAACTGTTGTGCGGCCAGCCGTCCGCTCTCAGGCGTCCACGCGCCCTCAATCACCCGTGCCGTGTCAAGCTCTATATGATGAGCAGCCAGCGCCTGCTGATAGCCGGCATAGCGGCTTTCACTGGTCGGTGAACCGGCGACGCCGCGAATAAAGGCGATCTGACGGTGGCCCTGGGCAATCAGGTGGCTGACTGCCTCCTGACTATCCAGCTGATGCGCGGCGAAGACGCAATGATCCGGATGGCGGCTGAGCTGGCGATTCACCACCATAATCGGCTGCTGATGCTGTTCAATAATCTCATCCAGTTCCGCCGGGTTAAGAAAGCGTGGATAGATAATGATCGCGTCACAGCGTAGATCGAGTAAAAACTGGATCGCCTGGCGTTCTTCTTCCGCGCTGTGCTTGCCATCGGCCAGAATCAGCTGACGACCATGCTGCTCGGTCAGGGTGGCAGTCTGAAACAGCAGTTCGCTGAAATAGGGGCCGTGATACAGCGTATTCGTCACCACCAGACCGATACTTTGCGATTTCCGCGTCGCCAGATTACGCGCCAGTAAATTTGGCCGATACCCCGTCTCTTCAATCGCCTGAAATACCCGATCTTTGGTGGTTTTGCTGACATAGCTGTTGCCGGCAAGCACGCGAGAAACCGTGGCTTTGGAGACACCGGCCTTTTTGGCCACGTCTAGCATTGTCGTCATACTGGATTCCTGAAGATGAAAACTCCGGGTTGAGTTTACCGTATTGCGATTTTATGTGCAGCAGCTTACGTCTGCAGTGAGCTTACGTACTTAATTTGGCTGCTGGTTAAGTTTAGTAATTAATAATAGATGAAATAAGTAATAGTGCGGATTTGAAATATATTCAATTAATTTTTTCTTGCCATTTTAATAGGGCTTTTTATCCTGATGCGATCCGAATCACAAATTGTGAAAAGTAATATGAAACCGGTTGCAGATTGTTGGTTGATTTGTCTAAATCAGGATAAACAACAGGCGGGAGATTGGGATGAAAAAAATATTACTATGCTGTGCCGGCGGGATGTCTACCAGTATGCTGGTGCAAAGAATGGAAAAAGAAGCGAAAGAACAAGGGATTGCCGTAGAGATGCTGGCGGTGGGGTTCGATGACTTCGTCAGTCAGATTGATGCCTGGGATTGCTGTCTTCTCGGGCCGCAAATTAAATACAAATTAGCCGAATTTCAGGCGATTGCTGCTGAGAAGCACAAGCCGGTGGCGGTAATTAATACCATGGATTACGGTATGATGAACGGTAAAAAAGTCCTCAATGATGCACTGGCGTTGATCACCTCACGCGGAGAATAATAATGGGCGCATTCAGTGAGTCATTATTTGGCATTATCGAAAACCGTATCAGCCCGATAGCCGCACGGCTGTCGAATCAGCGACATGTCACGGCAATTAAGGACGGATTTATCTCGTCAATGCCGTTTCTGATTGTTGGCTCTTTTATGCTGTTGTTTGCTCATCCGCCGTTTAGCGCCGACAGCCAGTGGGCGATAGCTAAATGGTGGCTGGGGATGGTGGCCCGTTATTCTGAACAGATCATGATGCCCTACAATATGACCATGGGAATTATGGCAGTGTATATCGCGGCGGCTATCTCCTATAACCTCGCGCAAAGCTACAAAATGAACGGTTTTATGGCCGCCTGTCTGTCGCTGATGTCATTTCTGGTGGTGGCCGCACCGCAAAGTCATGGCGCACTGCCGGTGGGATCGCTCGGTGGTGAAGGGATTTTTACCGCCATTCTGGTGGCGCTCTACAGCACTGAATTAATGCACTTTCTGCAAAAACACCATATCGGGATTAAATTACCCGAGCAGGTGCCACCCAAGATCCGCCAGTCGTTTGATCTGCTGATTCCGATCCTGGCGATCTTCCTGACGCTGTTCCCGCTCAGTCTGTTTATTCAGCATCAGTTTGGCATGCTGCTGCCGCAGGCGATTATGGCGATCTTTGCGCCGATTATCTCGGCATCGGACTCGCTGCCCGCCATTCTGATTGCGGTGCTGCTCTGTCATTTACTGTGGTTTGCCGGCATTCACGGCGCGGTAATTGTCGGCGGTATTCTGCAGGCGTTCTGGCTGACTAACCTTGGCATTAACCAGCAGGCGCTGAATGCCGGTGCACCGATTACCCAAATTTTTATTGAGCCGTTCTGGCAGTTCTTTATTGTGGTCGGCGGTTCCGGTTCGACTATGGGGCTGGTGTTCCTCTATCTGCGCAGTCGCGCACCGCACCTGCGCTCCATCGGTAAGCTGGGGCTGGTGCCGAGCATGTTTAATATCAATGAGCCGATTATTTTTGGTTCGCCGGTGGTGATGAATCCGCTGCTGTTTATTCCGTTTGTCACCGCGCCGCTGGTTAACGCCATCATTGCCTGGGCCGCTACGCGTACCGATTTGGTTAACCATGTGATTTCGCTGGCACCCTGGACCACGCCGGGGCCGATTGGTGCCGCCTGGTCAACCGGCTGGGATTATCGGGCGATTATTCTGGTGGCGGTGCTGATTGGTGTCTCCACCCTGATTTATTACCCGTTCTTCAAAATGTATGAGCGCCAGCTGCTGGCGCAAGCCGAAGCCGAAGAGAAAGAAAAACAGAATTTGCAAACTGTGGAGAGCCACTAATGGAACTTGATGAGACCACGGTCATGGAGCTGATTATCCATGCCGGTGAGGCGCGCTCGTTATCGATGGAAGCGCTGCGTGCGGCACGTAAACACGACTGGGCCACCGCCGATCAACACCTGACGGCCGCCTCAGCGGCGGCGCGGGAAGCGCATAAGATCCAGACCGCGCTGATCGGTGCCGATGAAGGCTGCGGCAAGATCCCGGTGAATTTAATTCTGGTCCATGCGCAGGATCATCTGATGAACGCCATGCTGTGTCGTGAGCTGGCAGAAGAGATCATCGTACTGCACCGCGAAATTGCCGCACTTAAATCCGCCTAATTTCAGGAGAGTGAAAGGATGAAACATCAGCAGTTAACGCCGTTTCCTGAAGGATTTTTATGGGGAGCCTCGACCTCTGCTTATCAGGTTGAAGGGGCATGGAATGAAGACGGCAAAGGGCCATCGGTTATCGACAAGGCCAGCTTTAGCGACAGCATTACCGATTTTACCGTCACCAGCGATCACTATCACCGTTTTCAGCAGGATGTGGCGCTGTTTGCCGAACTGGGGCTGAAAACCTATCGCTTCTCAATTGCCTGGAGCCGCCTGTTCCCGCAAGGCAGCGGAGAGTTGAATGCGGAAGGCGCGGCATTCTACCAGCGTCTGATTGATGAGCTGCGTAAGCACGAGATCGAACCGCTGGTCACCCTGTATCACTTTGATCTGCCGTGGGCATTGCAGGAGAAGGGCGGCTGGTCCGATCCGGCCACCATCGATGCGTTTGAACATTTCGCCAAAACCGCCTTTGAACTCTATGGCGATCGCGTCAATTACTGGCTGACGATTAACGAACAGAACATGATGATCCTGAAAGGGGATGTCATTGGCACGCTGCCGCCGGGTACGCCGGATCCGCAAAAAACGCTATATCAGCAGAATCACCATATGATGCTGGCGCAGGCCAAAGCAATGATTGCCTGCCATCAGATGTTGCCACAGGCGAAAATTGGGCCAGCGCCGAATATCTCTTGCGTCTATCCGGCCAGCCCGCGCCCGGAAGATGTGCTGGCAGCAAATAATTTCACCTCAATACGTAACTGGCTGTACCTCGATCTGGCCTGTTACGGACGCTATAACGCCGTCGCCTGGAGCTTTATGGCGGAGAAAGGTTATCTGCCCACCATTACCGACGCCGAGATGGCGATTCTGCGGGAAGGGAAACCGGACTTTATCGCCTTTAATTACTATGCCTCAGCCACGGTCGGAGCCGGGCTGCCAGCAGACAGTGACGAAGAAGCGTCACGCCAGTTAGTCGACCAGCAGCTGGCGGGCATTGATGAAAGTGTCTATGTCGGTACGGAAAACCGTTACCTGAAGAAAAATCAGTTTAACTGGTATATCGACCCGGTGGGTTTCCGCATTACCGCCCGCGAAATTTATGACCGCTATCATCTGCCATTAATTGTCACTGAAAATGGTCTCGGCGCGTTTGACGAGCTGGTGGCGGGTAACAAAATTTATGATGATTACCGGATTGCCTACCTCAGTGAACATATTCAGCAGTTGCAGCTGGCCATCTCTGACGGAGTGGATCTGTTTGGCTACTGCCCGTGGTCGGCTATCGATCTGGTCAGTACCCATCAGGGCATCCGCAAACGCTACGGGTTTATTTACGTCAACCGTGACGAACATGATCTGAAAGATTTAGCGCGCTTTAAGAAGAAAAGTTTTGCCTGGTATCAACGCGTTATCCGCAGCAACGGGCAAAATCTTAATGGCGCAGTTGAGTATTAACCACGCTGGCGATGCGCCAGCGCTATTTATCTGTATTTGAAAAGGATATTGCATGTCTGAACAACAATTACCGCAAGACTTTCTGTGGGGCGGCGCGGTAGCGGCGCATCAGATTGAAGGTGGTTGGGATCAAGGTGGTAAGGGCGTCAGCATTTGTGATGTGCTTTCCGGCGGTGCACACGGCGTGGATCGGGTGATCACTGACGGCGTTCAGCCGGGTTACAGCTACCCCAATCACCAGGCGGTGGATTTTTACTCGAACTATAAGCAGGATATCGCGCTGTTTGCCGAGATGGGCTTTAAGTGTTTTCGTACCTCAATCGCCTGGACGCGTATTTTTCCTAATGGCGATGAGCAGCAGCCGAATGAGGCCGGATTACAGTTTTACGACGATCTGTTTGATGAGCTGCTGAAATATAATATTGAGCCGGTGATTACGCTGTCGCATTTTGAGATGCCGCACCATCTGGTGAAGGAGTATGGTGGCTGGCTGAACCGTAAAGTGGTTGATTTCTTTGTACGCTACAGTGAAGTGGTGATGAAGCGTTATCAGTCAAAAGTAAAATACTGGATGACGTTTAACGAAATCAACAACCAACGCAACTGGCAGTATCCGCTGTTTGGCTACTGCTGTTCCGGCGTGGTGTTTACCGATCAGCCTGACCCTGAGCTGGCGATGTATCAGACGCTGCACCATCAGTTTGTTGCCAGCGCCAAAGTGGTCAAACTCGGCCATCAGATCAATCCTGAGTTCAAAATTGGTTGTATGCTGGCGCTGGTGCCGCTTTATCCGTGGTCCTGTCATCCGGATGATGTGATGTTTGCGCAGGAAGCGATGCGCGAGCGTCATCTGTTCGGCGACGTTCAGCTGCGTGGGTATTATCCGTCTTATATCCTCAGCGAATGGGCGCGCAAAGGTTACCAGATTGAGATGGCCGCTGACGATCAGCAGACGCTGCGTGAAGGTTGTGCCGACTATCTCGGTTTCAGTTATTACATGAGTAATGCGGTGCAGTACGCGGCGAAAGACAATGCCAGTGGTGATGCGATTGCCGGTTTTAACGGCAGCGTGAAGAACCCGCACGTTAAAGCGTCAGAGTGGGGCTGGCAGATTGACCCGGTTGGTCTGCGTTATACCCTGAATGCGTTTTATGAGCGTTATCAGAAACCGATGTTTATTGTGGAAAATGGTTTTGGTGCGGTAGATCGCGTTGAGGCCGATGGCAGTATCCATGATGATTACCGCATCGCTTATCTGCAGGCGCATATTGAGCAGATGAAAAAAGCGGTGATTGAAGATGGTGTCGATCTGATGGGCTATACGCCGTGGGGATGCATCGACTGTGTTTCCTTTACCACCGGGCAGTACAGCAAGCGCTACGGCTTTATTTATGTTGATAAACATGATGATGGCAGCGGTACGCTGGCGCGTTCGCGCAAGAAGAGTTTCGACTGGTATAAAGCAGTGATTGCCAGTAACGGGCAGCAACTGTGAGTTAATCTTTAAATCAGTGGGTTCCGGTTAAGTAAAAAGCACCGGGATTTCTGGAATATCCCAGGGGGAGTCGTTTTCGGCTCCCGCCCTGATGACATGCGAGGTGCTAATCCTCGGCACGGGCGGCGCGCCGCCCTACGGGTAAGCTTGTTCCAGCATCCAGCGCTGCTGCTCGTGCGAATACTCAATTAATGAATTTTTACTGTTGGAACGCGCAAGAATCCACTGTCGCTCAGCATCCGTCAGCGGTTGCGGCTGTTGCCAGAATTCAGTGATAGCCTGTGTTTTTAACCATTCAGACAGCTGTAATGCCGGGCTGGCGTGGGTTTCAGCAAACAGTTTCCCAGCCAGTTCCGCCATCAACGACTGCTGTTGTGGATGGTCGCTGTCGTTTAGCAGGGTTAAAAATGGAAACAGCAGGCGGCCACACACTTCGCCGTGATGATAATTCTTAATTGCCCCCAGTTCCCCGGCAATACCATGAATGACGCCCAATCCCGCCATGCTCAGGCTAAGTCCGCCAAGCCAGGAGGCCATCATCATCTGCTCACGCGCTTCATCACCGCGCCGATCGTCACGGTTAAGCGCGGGCCAGCCGTTGATAAATGCCTGCATACCGCTAATGGCGGTCTGGCGGCTAAAGGCATTCCCTTTCGCGGACAGGTACGCTTCAAACAGATGCGTAAAAGCATCAATTGCGCAGCTGGCCAGCACCTGGTCCGGCGCACCTTTCAATAACTCAGGATCGAGTATTGCCACCGCTGGCACAAAATTCGCGTGGCGCAACGAAGCTTTCACTTTGATATCGCTCTTGTCGGTCACCACGGCATTTTGCGTCACTTCACTGCCGGTTCCGGCTGTGGTCGGAATGGCGATCAGTGGCAGCGTCTTGCCGCTGAGTGGGCTATCACCGACTTTCTCCAGATAGCGCAGGGTCGTTAGCGGATGTTCGCACAGTGCCGCGAAGGCTTTTGCGGCATCCAGCACGCTGCCCCCGCCAATCGCCACCACCCGTGACGCTTTGCCACGCCAGCGCGCCACCCAGCGATCAATCTCATCGGGAGAGGCTTCATGACTGACAATTTCATGACCGATCAGCAGCGCATCCAATGGTTGCCTGATATGGGTATAAGCGGTGCTGTGCAGAAAAGAGCGCCCACAAAACAGCAGGGTAGGGACGGGTGAAGCCGCGAGCAGCGGGAGAAGTTCACGCAGGCTGCCACTGCCGAAAAAGGTCTGTCGGTTGGAAATCATCTGACTGATATTCATCGGGTCTCTCAACATTATCTTTTCACTGGTGAGCAGACAGTCTACCTGTGATAACCCGTCGGGAAGGAAAATCGGTTAATGACCTTATTTCAAAAGTTTGATCATGCTCTCAAAATGGTAATTCAGCCTGTGTCAGGGATTACTGTTACCGAATGTTACCGCTAACATGTTATCGGTAACAGGCGGCTTCACCTGATGTCTGTTCTGGGATTCCAGCCAATCCATCCTGAAAATGTCAGGTCTGAGGTTGGTAATAAAATAATAATATGACGTCATCAACCTGCTGATGGCGCGTATGCACCGGAGAAGAATTATGCCATTAGTCATCGTTGCGATCGGGGTAGTGCTGCTGCTGCTGCTGATGATTCGCTTCAAACTGAATGGATTTATCGCGCTGATTCTGGTCGCCCTGGCGGTCGGAGTTATGCAGGGTATGCCTGTTGATAAAGTGATCGGTTCAATTAAAGCGGGTGTCGGCGGCACGTTGGGTAGTCTGGCGCTGATCATGGGCTTCGGCGCGATGCTCGGCAAACTGCTGGCGGACTGCGGCGGTGCCCAGCGCATCGCGACCACTTTAATTGATAAGTTTGGTGAAAAACATATTCAGTGGGCGGTGGTGCTGACCGGTTTTACCGTCGGTTTTGCGCTGTTTTATGAAGTCGGCTTTGTGCTGTTGCTGCCGCTGGTGTTTTCCATCGCCGCTTCTGCACGCGTGCCGTTACTGTTTGTTGGCGTGCCGATGGCGGCCGCGCTCTCCGTTACCCACGGCTTTCTGCCGCCGCATCCGGGGCCGACCGCGATTGCCACGCTGTTTAATGCCGATATGGGCAAAACCCTGTTGTTCGGTACTCTGCTGGGTATCCCGACGGTGATTCTTGCTGGGCCGGTGTATGCGCGTTTTCTGAAAGGCATTGATAAGCCGATTCCAAAAGGGCTGTATAACCCGAAAACCTTTACCGATGCGGAGATGCCGAGTTTTGGCGTCAGCGTCCTGACCTCACTGGTGCCGGTGATCCTGATGGCACTGCGCGCGGTAGCCGAAATGGTGCTGCCAAAAGGCCATGTTATTCTGCCTTACGCCGAGTTCCTCGGTGACCCGATTATGGCGACGCTGATTGCTGTGCTGATCGCTATCTTTACCTTCGGTCTGAACCGTGGCCGCAGTATGGATGAGGTGATGGGCACTATCGGTGATTCGATTAAAATCATCGCCATGATGCTGCTGATTATCGGTGGTGGCGGGGCGTTTAAACAGGTGCTGGTGGACAGCGGCGTCGATAAATATATCGCCAGCATGATGCATGCCAGCAACCTGTCGCCGATTCTGATGGCATGGACTATCGCGGCGGTGCTGCGTATTGCGCTGGGATCAGCCACCGTTGCGGCAATTACCGCTGGCGGTATTGTTGCGCCACTGATTCTGACCACCGGTGTCAGTCCTGAGCTGATGGTGATTGCCGTGGGTTCCGGAAGCGTGATTTTCTCTCACGTTAACGATCCTGGTTTCTGGCTGTTTAAAGAGTACTTTAACCTGACCATCGGCGAGACTATCCGCTCCTGGTCGGTGCTGGAGACGATTATTTCGGTGTGCGGACTGGTGGGCTGTCTGCTGCTGTCGAATGTGATTTAATCGCCACTGATGTCGGGTTTGCGGGCGGCGAAAACGTCGCCCCTACTCGATTTCAGACTCATAGTCGGCGTTCTTGCCGCCCGTTCTGATAACCTGCGCCAGCGCTACTCCCGACTTAGCTTAAATCATGCAGATCCAAATCCAGCGCGGGTGTCAGGCTGATTTCACTAAACACCACACTCAGACCGGCGCGCTCCGGGGTGCAACACATTACGCCAATGCGGTAATGGCTGGCTGACGGGAAGCGACATAGTCTCAGCAGCGGCCAGCTGATGCCATCAGCCGAGTATTGCAGCCGCAAACAACCGTTACGTAACGTGATACGCATCCAGAATTGTTCGGCATCCGCAGTAAACAGACCGGTGGCCCAGTCTGAGTGACCAAGGGTCAGCACGCTACCCATCATCGGCTGACCATCGCAGAATTCGATGCCGGATTTAAGCCACTGCTGCTCATCAATGGCGATCATAATGCCCGCTTGATCATAGAGCGCAGAGAATTCAGCATTCACCTTCACCTGAAAGGTAAAGTCTTCGCTGACCTCGCAGTGATAAAAGTGCCCCGAGTGGCGGGTAAAGCCGTACCAGGTTTCGCGCCAGAAATCGCTGTTATCGGCGGTGACAACATGCAGCGAATCACTGTTTACCGACCATTGCGGCGGTTCGTTAAGCCAGCTGAAATCGTTATGCATCACATCCTCTGTTGGCAGCAGAAACAATACGGGCCACCCTGCGGCGGCCCGAAAAGGATGGCTTAATGTGGCTGTTCAAAGCCTGCTTTCACCATCTGATCGCGTAGCAGTCGGGTAAGTTCACGATTGCCACCGGTTACCGGATAGATGACATTATTAATCACATCATCCAGATAGTGCTCATCAAATTCTTGCATGGTGAGCGGAGTACCACCTTCATCATTAATCGCAATGGTGCCGCGGATATGATTGCCCGCATCGCGAGCTTTCAAACTGTACCTGCCCATGCGCGTGTTAATCATGCTCATATCATCTCCTTGTTACCTGCTGGTTTGAACTCATAACAAGTGAGGGCACTAAAGAGCCCAGGCCAACGCCATTAAGTTTAGTTGCTCTGGCAGCGGGCAAGCGGGCAGAAACGTCTGTCCCGTGATGGTGCTCGCAAAATTTTTGGTCAGCTTGCCACGATCAATTCCGGCGAGGCTGACGCCAGCGCTTGCTGCGCACTGTCGGGCAGTTTGCTGTCGGTGATCACCGCAGCAAAATTATCCAGCGGCAGCGCGAGGAAAGTGGCAATTTTATTGTATTTCGAGCTGTCGCTGAGCAACACGCGTTTACTGCTGACTTCGGCGACCATGCGCTTCACCATCACTTTATCTTCATCCGGGGTAAAGATGCCGCGCAGCCCCCAGCAGGAGGCTGAGATAAAGGCAATATCAATCGACAGGTTCTGCAAAGCACGTGCCGCGGCCTCGCCGACGCAGGAGCGATTTTCGCGGCACAGGCTGCCGCCAGTATGAATCATCCGACACTGGGTAGACTCGATAATAAAATTGGCAATCATAAAGTCATTGGTCACGATTAACAGATCGTCACGCCCGGTCAGTTCACGCGCCAGTGCCAGCGTAGTGGTGCCGGCATCCAGATAAATACAGCTGTTGCGCGGAATAAGCCGGGCGGCACGTTGTCCGATAACACATTTTTCCTCACTGAACATGGCGGTTTTATCCAGATGCGACGGCTCTGCCGCCAGTCGCTCTGTCGAACGTACCCCGCCAGAAACCGACAGCAGCGCACCTTGCTCCTCCAGTTTCTGCACGTCACGCCGGATGGTCATATGGGAAACACCCAGACGTTCTGTTAGCTCGTTAATGCTAATCACACCGCGCTCTGCTATCAGCGCTAAAATTTGTTGATGCCGTTGTACCGGGATCATGACTGCTCCTTTCTGACTGACCCTGACATAGTGCTTCCAGTATAGCGCTGGCGCTGCGGCGGTTTTATCAATTTTTCACATTCCGGCTCATTGATTTATGGGTTGATCAAAAATCCATCACTATCATCATGCAGGTGGCCTTATATAACATATTGATTTTAATTATAAGTTATTTGCATGGCATCACTACGCTTGTTAATTAGTGTTAAAAACCGACGATTCTGACGTTAATAATTGTGAGGTTCATCACGTGAAAGCGCGCGAAGAGTGCTTATACTTAACACAACAAAACAAATTATCACCAAAATTAACACGAGGAAGCTATGGCACAGACATCAGCACTTAACGTCGGCGTGATTGGCCTGGGGTCAATGGGCATGGGCGCTGCGCAATCCTGCATTAAGGCCGGACTGAATACCTTTGGTGTCGACCTCAATCCGCTGGCGCTGGAAACCCTGCGCCAAAGTGGTGCGCAGGCCGCTGAAAGCAGTGCCACATCCTTCGCCAGCCAGCTGGACGCGGTGCTGCTGCTGGTGGTCAATGCGGCGCAGGTAAAAGGCATTCTGTTCGGCGAACAGGGCGTTGCCAGTAAGCTGAAGCCTGGCACCGTGGTGATGGTCTCTTCAACCATTTCTTCACAGGATGCGCAGTGGATTGAGCAGCAGCTGGCACAGCATCAACTGCTGATGCTGGATGCGCCGGTATCCGGTGGTGCAGCCAAAGCCGCGCTGGGCGAAATGACGGTGATGGCTTCCGGCAGCGATCAGGCATTTGAACGAGTGCAACGGGTGCTGGATGCCGTGGCCAGCAAAGTCTATCGCATCGGCAGTGAGATTGGCCTCGGTTCTACCGTCAAAATTATCCATCAGTTGCTGGCCGGGGTGCATATTGCTGCCGGGGCGGAAGCGATGGCGCTGGCGGCGCGTGCCGGTATTCCGCTCGATACCATGTATGACGTGGTGACCAACGCAGCCGGTAACTCGTGGATGTTTGAAAACCGTATGCGGCACGTGGTGGATGGCGACTACTCGCCAAAGTCGGCGGTGGATATTTTTGTTAAGGATCTCGGGCTGGTGGCGGATACCGCTAAAGCGCTGCACTTCCCGCTGCCGCTGGCCTCAACCGCGTTTAATATGTTTACCTCCGCCAGCAACGCCGGTTTTGGCAAGCAGGATGACAGTGCGGTCATCAAGATTTTTAGCGGTATTACGCTGCCGGAAAAGAAGGATCAACCATAATGCGCCTCGGAGTGATTGCCGACGATTTTACCGGCGCGACGGATATTGCCAGTTTCCTGGTGCAGAACGGCATGTCGACAGTACAGCTGAATGGCGTGCCGTCGGGTGATGAAAGCTTCAGCACCGATGCGATTTTGGTCAGCCTGAAATCGCGCTCCTGCCCGACAGAGCAGGCGGTCAGTGATTCACTGGCGGCGCTGCGCTGGCTGCAACAGCAGGGTTGCGAGCGCTTTTACTTCAAGTATTGCTCCACCTTCGACAGCACCGCGCAGGGAAATATTGGTCCGGTCACCGATGCGCTGCTGGATGCGCTGGGTGAACAGCAAACCATTATCTCGCCAGCGCTGCCGGTCAATGGTCGCACCGTCTATCAGGGCTATCTGTTTGTGATGGACACGCTGCTGTCCGAGTCGGGTATGCGCCATCATCCGGTGACGCCAATGACCGACAGTAACCTGATGCGTCTGATGGAGCGCCAGGCGCGCGGCAAAGCGGGGCTGATCGCCAGCGCGGTGATCGATCAGGGACCGGAAGCGGTACAAGCCCGGCTGGCAGCATTGAAAGCCGACGCGGTGCGTTATGTGGTGCTGGATACGCTACATGAACAGCATCTGCTGACCCAGGGGGCGGCGCTGAAGGAGATGAAGCTGGTCACCGGCGGTTCCGGTCTGGCCATTGGGCTGGCACGTCAGCTGGCCTCGGGCAGCCGCGATCGGCAGCAAGCCGAAGCAGCGGGCGCACCTCAGGGTGGGCGTGCGGTGGTGATTTCAGGCTCCTGCTCGACAATGACCAACCGTCAGGTGGCGGCCTATCGCCAGCAGGCTGCGGCTAAAGTGGTCGAAGTGGAGGCCTGCCTTGCTGATGCGCAAAGCTATGCCTTGCAGCTGTGTGACTGGGTGGAGCAGAACGCCGACGGTGAGTTAGCGCCGCTGCTGTTTGCCACTTCGGATGCGCAACAGTTGCAGCGAATTCAGCAGCAGTATGGTGCAGCACGCAGCAGCGAGGCGGTCGAGTACTGTTTCGCCGCGGTAGCGCGTGAATTGCAGGCACGCGGTTTCCAGCGCTTTATCGTCGCCGGCGGGGAAACGTCCGGCGTGGTGGCGCAGACGCTGGGC
Source organism: Winslowiella iniecta (assembly GCF_001267535.1). Classification (GTDB taxonomy): domain Bacteria; phylum Pseudomonadota; class Gammaproteobacteria; order Enterobacterales; family Enterobacteriaceae; genus Erwinia; species Erwinia iniecta. Next base: position 67,112 of record NZ_JRXE01000016.1, read on the forward strand.
GTCAGTGCGTTTCATATTGGCCCGGTAATCTCGCCAGGCGTGCCATGGGTGCGGGATACTGACCAGCCACTTTCGCTGGCGCTGAAATCTGGCAATTTCGGCGATGAGAATTTCTTTGCCCGCGCACAAACGGAGTTTCCACAATGACCGAACAACAAGCTCGCGAACAGATGGTAAAACTGGGCGCGTCGTTCTTTCAGCGTGGCTACGCCACCGGTTCGGCAGGAAATCTGTCGATGATGCTGGAGGACGGGCACTTACTGGCGACGCCAACCGGCTCCTGCCTCGGCGAACTCGACCCTGACACGCTGTCAAAAGTGACGCTGGACGGCGAGTGGCTGTCCGGTGATAAACCGTCGAAAGAGATCAGTTTTCATCGGGCTATCTACCTGAATAAGCCAGAATGCAAGGCGGTGGTGCATCTCCACAGCCTGTATCTGACCGCGCTGTCGTGCCTGCAAGGTCTGGACAGTAAAAACTGTATCAAACCCTTTACGCCGTATGTTGTGATGCGTGTCGGTGATGTGCCGGTAGTGCCGTATTATCGCCCGGGTGATGCGCGCCTCGGTGAGGATTTAGCCCGGCTTGCGCCGCACTTTAACGCTTTCCTGCTGGCCAACCACGGCCCGGTAGTCGTGGGCAAAAGCCTGCGTGAAGCGGCAGACAATACCGAGGAGCTGGAAGAGACGGCACGCCTGATTTTCACTCTCGGCGACCGTCCGATTCGTTATCTCAGTGATGACGAAGTGGCAGAGTTAAGGAGTTAATTATGCCTAAGTTTGCAGCCAATTTATCGACCATGTTTAACGAACTGCCGTTTCTCGAACGGTTTGATGCCGCAGCAGCAGCGGGTTTTCAGGCGGTCGAGTTTCTGTTTCCTTATGACTATCCGGCCGAAGTCATTAAAGCGCGGCTGCAACACAATCAGTTGCAGCTGGTGCTGTTTAATACCGCACCTGGTAACGTGACGGCGGGTGAGTGGGGCGTGGCGGCGATTCCCGGACGCGAGGAGCAGGCGCGGCGTGATATCGACCATGCGCTGGAGTATGCCGTTGCGCTGAACTGCCCGCAGGTGCATGTGATGGCTGCGACGCTGCCGCAAGGGGCGGATCGTGAAGCGTATTGCCAGACGTTTATCGCCAATATGCGCTATGCCGCCGAACGTTTTGCGCCACACAAAATTCGTCTGTTGATTGAGGCACTCAATCCGACCACCAAACCACATTATCTCTATGCCAGCCAGTATCAGACACTTGAAATGGTCAAACGCATCGACCGTGACAATGTGTTTACTCAGCTTGATCTGTTTCATGCGCAGTTGGTCGATGGCAACCTGAGTCATTTAATCCGTCAGTATGCCGGATGCTATCAGCATGTTCAGATCGCCTCCGCTCCTGACCGCCATGAGCCGGATGAAGGAGAGATTAATTATCCGTGGCTGTTTCAGTTACTGGATGAGGTGGGGTATTCCGGCTGGGTTGGCTGCGAATATTTTCCGCGCGGCGCGACCGTTGACGGACTTGGCTGGTTTGCAGACTGGCGTTCACTGAAATAACGGCTGAACCCTTGTTGCGCCGGGCGTATGGCGTCCGGCAACAGCCTCGCTATGCCAAAAATCAGCTAAACACCTGGGAAGTATTAATTAAAACAGAGTCTTAAATATAATAACGCCCGACACCGAGGTTTTACTATGTCTACCACCCTATTGTTAACTATTGCTGCTGTCAGCGTTATTTTGTTGCTGATACTGGTCATAAAAGCCAAAGTCCATCCGTTCGTCGCTTTATTAATTTCCAGCCTGTTTGTGGCCGTCAGCACCGGTATTCCGGCGAAACATATCATGGAAGTGATTATGTCCGGCATGGGCGGTTTGCTGGGGCATATCTCGATTATTATTGTACTGGGCGCGATGTTAGGGGCGATTATTGAAGCCTCCGGTGGCGCAGACTCTCTGGCCGCGCGCTTTACCCACAGTATGGGGATTAAACGCTCGGTGGCGGCATTGACGCTGGTGGCGTTTATTCTCGGCCTGCCGGTGTTTTTTGAAGTCGGCTTTATTATTGTGGTGCCGCTGATTTACGGTTTTGCCAAAGTGGCGCGGGTATCACCGCTGAAATATGGTCTGCCGATGGCGGGTGTAATGTTACTGGTTCACGTGTCAATTCCGACGCACCCGGGCGCGGCAGCGGCGGCAGGATTACTGAAGGCGGATATTGGCTGGGTACTGATGCTGGGGATTGCCATCTCGATACCCGCGGCAATTTTCGGTTATTACGTCGCGAAGCTGATGAACCGTAAAAATTATCATCTGTCGGTTGAAGTGCTGGAACAGCTACAACTGGCAGATAAAGAGAAAAAGCCGCGTGCGGAGACGGCGCAGCCACCGGGAGCAATGCTGATTTCAACGCTGATTGTGATTCCGGTATTACTGATTATGCTTGGCACCTTACTGACGCCGTGGTTGCCCGACACCGGTGTGTTACACGGTGTCGTGGCGTTGATCAGCACACCCGCTATTGCGCTGCTGATTGCTCTGTTGCTGGCAGCATGGTTGATTGGTTTTCGCGGTGGGTGGGGCAAAGAGAAACTGGATACCATTATTACCAGCGCGATTCCCGGCGCGGCTGGGGTACTGCTGGTGGCGGGGGCGGGTGGCGCATTCGGCAAAGTGCTGGTCGAGTCAGGCGTCGGTAAGGCACTGGCGCTGCTGCTGGAGAGCATCCATCTGCCGATTATTCCGGCGGCGTTTGTGTTGTCGCTGGCGCTGCGTGCCTCGCAAGGCTCGGCGACGGTGGCTATCGTCACAACCTGCGGCCTGCTGAGCAGCGCGGTAGCGGAGTTGCAGGGGATGCAACTGGTGCTGGTGGCATTATCCGCCTGCTTTGGCGCGTTGGGCTTGTCGCATGTTAATGATGCCGGATTCTGGGTCGTCACGCGCTATCTGGGGTTGTCGGTTGCCGATGGTCTGCGCACCTGGACGGTTCTGACAACGGTAATGGGGCTGGCAGGATTCGCATTTGTCTGGCTTGGCTGGCTGATGCTGTAAAAAAAGAAAAGAGCGGCCCGCGCCTGGGCGGGTCAGACTTCGGCAGAGGGGGGGCGGCAGGTAAAAAATCGTCGGTTTCCGACAATACCTGAATCTTCTTCTATACTTAAGTCACTACGAAATGTGGTGTTTGTCTCTTTTACTGGCGAGGAAAATGGAATGAAAATTATTCTTTGGATTATCGCAATTATCTTTATCGTCGGCCTGCTGACGCTGACCGGCGTATTTAAACTGATTTTTTAATCCTGTCTGTCTGGCTGTCGCTGTATTCAGCGGCAGTCTGCTTTTTTAACCTGTTTTTCGCCTCCCGATCAGACATTTAATAATCGGGTCCATCGGCGTTAATGGCAGTAAGTCTTGCAGGGTTAGAGGTTTACTACAGTTCGCGCAAACTGCGCCATGATGCTCTGTAGGATTTTCTCCTTTAGAGGTATAGACAAATTTTTTGCTGCCGCACGAAGTACATCTCACTTTCATGACCATTTCACTCATCCTTGTCTGCTGAGATGAGATTTATCTTATCAAAAAAATATCAGAAATCGATAAATAAAGTTTATCTGAGTTGAATGTCGTCAAAAAATAGATATTTACCTGAATTCACGAACTATTTTTTTCATATGTAGGTTTATCTGATATTGGCAGTGATGCTGATGAGACACGTTTTCGCGGATTTTATGATTTTAATCAATAAAATCTTCACATTGATTCTTTTGCGAAATTTCTGATTAACGTCGCTATTTGGGGTGGGCAGACTATAATATCTGAATCAATCAGTTGCACACAGATGTAAAGAAATCATGCCGTTTAAAACCGATGAAAATTGGCGGATGTGCCAGGGTAAAGGAACCGCCCAGTCGTCAGATTTTAGCGCAGTTATTATCTTTTAATTGCTGAGGTATCAGAATATACACCTGCTGCGCCCTTGTCCCACAGGCTGATTTAAACAACGTTGAACTATGCGCTGTTAAAATTTATCTTCATACAAAGAATGGTAGTTACTGAAGTGAAAGCAATAAACCAATATCTCTTGCCAGTGGTTCTCACCAGTTGCCTGTTTTCTTCGATAGCATCGGCGGCTGGAATTAGCCAACAGAGTAAGATCTGGTGGCAAACCTTTTCCGGCAATGTCGAAAAAACCTGGACCTCACCCGACTCGGTGGATTTATATGTCCCGGCCATCACCTGGCACAACCGCTGGACATACGACAAAGAAAAAACCGATAAATACAATGAGCGTCCGTGGGGCGCCGGCGGTGGTATTTCGCGCTATGACGAGCACGGTAACTGGAACGGCATCTATCTGATGGCGTTTAAGGACTCGTTTAATAAATGGGAGCCGATTGGTGGCTACGGCTGGGAAAAAACCTGGCGACCATTTAGTGACCAGAATTTTCATCTGGGTGCCGGCTATACTGTCGGGGTCACAGCACGCGATAACTGGAGTTATATCCCGATTCCGGTACTGCTTCCTTTAGCATCAGTAGGTTACGGTCCGGCTACATTCCAAATGACTTATATTCCGGGCACTTACAATAACGGTAATGTTTACTTCGCCTGGGCGCGCATCTCTTTTTAGTTGTTTAATTGAGCGCCTGGTGCGGCAAACATGAAAAAAACTCGATATTTATCACTTTTTCGTCATGCCGGACTGGACAAAAGCGCTCGCAATTGCTGTACTAACACTCGACACAGTTTAGTGTCCATTTTTCATGTAAAGGTAATATTGATGTCTAAGATTAAAGGTAGCGTTAAGTGGTTTAATGAGTCCAAAGGATTCGGTTTCATTACTCCTGAAGATGGTAGCAAAGATGTATTCGTACACTTTTCCGCTATCCAGAGCAACGGTTTCAAAACCCTGGCTGAAGGTCAGCGTGTAGAGTTTGAAATCACTGACGGCGCTAAAGGCCCATCTGCTGCTAACGTTGCTGCAATTTAAGTTAGTTATCAGACAGAATTTTTAAAACCCGCCAATGGCGGGTTTTTTTTTACCTGACATTCTGACTATCGGTTCGTTACAGCAGTTCCCGGCTTGATCATCCCCGCTCAGACTGAGGACGTTTCAATGAATATTCGCCCGGCACAATTGCAGGACAGCTTCGCGCTCAGTGCGCTGCTGACAGAGTTAGGTTATGGCGGTACAGAAAATTTTATCAATCAACGTCTGGCGCAGTTAATCGCTGACCCCAATGAGCGCCTGCTAGTCGCGGAGCAGGGCCAGTCGGTGCTGGGCTTCCTGTCGTTGCATTTTATCCCTCAGCTGGCGCTGGCCGGTGATTTTGCCCGTATCAGCTACTTTTGCATCGCCGAGGGTGAGAGAAGTAAAGGGGCAGGGCAGCAGCTGTTACAGTATGCTGAGCAGCTGGCGCAGCAGCGCGGCTGCGATCGCGTTGAAGTGCACTGTAATGAGCACCGTATCAAAGCCAACGGTTTTTACGCCCGTGAAGGCTATCAGGAATCACCGCGCTACCATATTAAACCTCTCAACTGACGAACCCGCTGCCCCGGAGAATGATGATGAAAATAGCGATGGGACAGTTCGCGGTCGAACGTGACTGGCAGCATAATGCGGCAACCTGTATCAGACTGATGAGCGAGGCGGCGGCCGCTAACGCCCGACTGTTGGTGTTACCGGAAGCGGTACTGGCGCGGGATAACACCGATGCTGATTTTGTACTGAAAGCTGCTCAGACGCTGGACGGGCCGTTTGTCAGCCAACTGCTGGCCGCCAGCCGCAATAGCTGCCTGACCACCATCATGAGCGTGCCGGTGCCTACCGCCGAGGGTCGGGCGCTCAATGTGCTGATTGCCATTCACAATGGCGAAATTGTGGCGCGCTACGACAAACTCCATCTCTATGATGCTTTTGCGGTGCAAGAATCAAAAAATATCACTGCCGGTGAGCAGGTTCCTGCGCTGATTGAGATTGATGGAATGAAGGTGGGTTTGATGACCTGCTATGACGTGCGTTTTCCCGAGCTGGCGCGACGTCTGGCAGTGGATGGTGCCGATGTACTGGTGCTGCCGTCAGCGTGGCTCAGAGGGCCGCTGAAGGAGATGCACTGGGAGGTGCTGGTCACCGCCCGTGCGCTGGAAAATACCTGTTATCTGATTGCAGTAGGCGAGTGTGGTCCACGTAATATTGGTAACAGTCTGGTGGTGGATCCGCTGGGCGTGGCGATTGCAAAAGCCGCGGAAGCGCCAGCGCTGGTGTTTGCCGATCTCGATGTATCTCGTCTTGCTTACGCGCGCAGCGTGCTGCCGGTGCTGGAAAATCGACGTTTTGCCCGCCCGGAACTGAAATCATCCTGACGACCGTCGCCTTAGCGCTGCGACACAGGTCTTAATCTGTTACAGATTGCGATTGTATTACCCGTACAACTGCGCGTTAATAACGTTGACAGGTGTGTACTCTGGTAAAATGAGAAGGTGTTATGGAAGGTATCAGTATTGCCAAACTGCTGATTATTGGTGCGTTGATCGTACTGCTGTTCGGCACTAATAAGTTACGCTCGCTTGGTGGTGACCTTGGGTCTGCCATTAAAGGCTTTAAAAAAGCCATGAGCGACGACGATGCATCAGCGAAGAAAACCCCTGCTGAAGATGTTACAACCGATCGGGTGGTGCATAAAGACTGAATTTTTGTTACGAAAATGTAACTACAGATTACAGTTTTCAGGATGATGTGGTTTCCCCAGAGGCGGCGTTCTCGCCGCCTGTGCCGAAGGTAAACACCCCGCATGTCATCAGGACGGGAGCCGAAAACGGCTCCTCTACAGCATTCCAGACATTTCGGTGATTTTTCCTTAAACGATCAGTATCAGCCGAAAAAGGCTACCCTGGATATATTCCAGCATTGGCCCGCTGTTATTTCACTTCCAGACCTTTCGCCTGCATGTCGGCATGATAAGAAGAACGAACAAAAGGTCCGCAGGCCGCGTGGGTAAAGCCCATCGCCATGGCTTCTTCTTTCATTTCGTCGAACTCAGCCGGGCTGACGTAGCGCTGTACCGGTAAGTGGTGGCGGCTTGGCTGTAAGTACTGGCCGAGCGTCAGCATAGTGACGCCATGACGACGCAGATCGCGCATTACCTCAACGATTTCCGCGTTGGTTTCGCCGAGGCCGACCATCAGACCTGATTTGGTAGGAATCTCCGGGTGCGCTTCTTTAAAACGCTCCAGCAGCTTCAGAGACCATTCATAGTTGGCACCCGGACGGACCTGACGGTAAACACGCGGCACGTTTTCCAGGTTGTGGTTAAACACGTCTGGCGGCGTGGCATTCAGAATCTCCAGCGCGCGATCCATACGGCCACGGAAGTCCGGCACCAGCGTTTCAATTTTAATGGTCGGGCTCTTTTCGCGGATGGCCGTGATGCAGTCAGCGAAATGCTGGGCACCGCCGTCACGTAAATCATCGCGGTCAACCGAGGTGATAACGACATAGCGCAATGCCATATCGGCAATAGTTTGCGCCAGTTTGCCCGGTTCGTTGGCATCCGGGGTCATCGGGCGACCATGTGCCACATCGCAGAACGGGCAGCGGCGGGTACAGATGGCACCCAGAATCATAAAGGTCGCGGTGCCGTGGTTAAAACACTCTGCAAGGTTAGGGCAGGAGGCTTCTTCACAGACGGAATGCAGACCGTTTTTACGCATTGCGGCTTTGATGCCCTGAATACGTGTGGAGTCAGCAGGCAGTTTGATTTTCATCCACTCTGGCTTTCTTAAGATCTCCGGCCGTTCAGTCATCACGGTTTTTACCGGGATCAGTGCCATTTTGTCTGCGTCGCGATACTTAACGCCGCGTTCCATCTGAATAGGTTTACTCATAAGCTTGCAGGTTCCAATGTGGATTGCGTTCTGAAAGAGGCATAAAAACTCAGTGAGTCGGAATCAATTTTCAACTTTATTTGATAAAAGCGCAAAAATTATATCACCTCACCGCCTGACAATCAGCCCGGTAACAGGGGAAAACGTTGCAGAATTGTAAAGCAGCACGCACAGTCACAGATCACCACAGGTTCAGCTCTTGTGGATCGCGGTATTCTGACGCATTTATCGCCAGTAGCGTCATAAATTTGTCGATTAATACCGGCTGAACATCGGACAGAGTGACTTCGGGCTGAAAGGCGCTCAGCTGGGTCATCTCCAGGCCGGCATAGCCGCAGGGATTGATGCGCAGAAACGGTGCTAAATCCATATGAATATTCAGCGCCAGCCCATGAAACGAGCAGCCCTGACGTATGCGCAGGCCGAGAGAACAGATCTTTTTGCCGTCAACATAGACGCCGGGAGCATCCGGACGGGCATGCGCGCTGACGCCAAAATGTGCCAGCGTCTCCACCACCGTCTGCTCAATGGCAGTGACTAACTGGCGCACGCCAATTTTGCGACGTTTAAGATCGATCAGCACATACATCACCTGTTGGCCTGGACCGTGATAGGTCACCTGGCCGCCGCGGTCACTCTGCACCACCGGAATATTACCGGTCATCAGCAGATGTTCGGCTTTGCCCGCCTGACCCTGAGTGAAAACCGCGGGGTGCTCGACCAGCCAGATTTCATCGGCAGTAGAGGCAGTACGCTGATCGGTAAACTGATGCATGGCTTGCGAAACGGGTTCCCACTGACGCAGGCCCAGTTGGCGTATGATGAGGCTGTCCTGATACAAAACGAGTGTCCGGCAGGAAAAGGGAAGGGCAGTATAGCGTTGCTAAAGAGCGAGAGCTACTCGCCCTTTACCGGAAGGTGCGTTTACAGCACCATACGAACGATTTCGATTTTGCCTAATTCTTCATACAGCGTTTCGATCTGCTCGATATGGGTCGCGGTGATAGTGATCGACACCGAGTGGTAGTTACCTTTGCTGCTCGGTTTAACTTCCGGGGTGTAATCACCAGGTGCGTGACGCTGAACCACTTCGACTACTTGATCGACCAGTTCGTCCTGCGCCAGGCCCATGACTTTAAACGGGAAGCTGCAAGGAAATTCAAGTAGTTCTTTCAGGTTGGTTTTCATAAATGCTCCGGTGCTCAAAACGAAGACTCCCACAACAACGGGAGTTAACTGATAGTTATTATATGGGGTTTCTGGCGGTAATTATCAAGGCGGAAATGAAAAGTGCCATCAATCAGGGAAATTAACGCCCGTTGTGGCAAAGATTACGGGCGACGCGATCGCCGCCCGCAACGAAATGATTAGCCGAACCAGTGGTGGAACATCAGTTTGATGTAATCCACGATACGACCAAAGAAGTTACCTTCTTTTACTTCATTCAGAACCACCAGCGGACGCTGGTCGATGGTTTTACCATCCAGCTGGAAGTTGATGCTGCCAACCACCTGGTTTTTCTGCAGCGGTGCGTGCAGTTCAGTATTGGTCAGCACGTAGCTGGCTTTCAGATCTTTCATCCGGCCACGTGGAATGGTCAGGTAAGCATCTTTTTCCACGCCCAGTTGCACACGGTCGCTGTTACCAAACCACACTGGCTCAGAGGCAAACTCTTTACCTGCTTTCAGGGGAGCCACGGTCTCGAAGAAACGGAAGCCCCAGGTCAGCAGTTTCTTACTTTCAGTCTCACGACCTTTGTAAGTATGGCCGCCCATCACTGCTGAAATCAGACGCATCTGGCCTTCGGTCGCCGAGGCGACCAGGTTGTAACCTGCCGCGTTGGTATGACCGGTTTTAATACCGTCAACTTGCAGACTGGTGTCCCATAGCAGTCCGTTACGGTTCATCTGGCGGATATTGTTAAAGGTAAACTCTTTCTCTTTATAAACCGCGTACTCTTCCGGCACATCACGGATCAGCGCCTGGCCGATCAGCGCCATATCGCGCGGTGAGCTGTACTGACCTTCGGCATCCAGGCCGTGAACGGTCTGGAAGTGAGTGTTTTGCAGACCCAGCGCTTTAACGTAGTTGTTCATCAGACCAACAAACGCGTCCTGGCTGCCGGCGACATAATCGGCCATGGCGACACAGGCGTCGTTACCGGATTGCAGCACGATACCGCGCGTCAGCTGGGAAACCGGCACGCGGTCGCCAGGTTTCAGGAACATCAGGGAGGAGCCTTTAAACACCGGGTTACCGGTTGCCCAGGCGTCCTGGCCCACGGTGACCATATCATCCTGATGAATTTTTCCCGCTTTCACCGCCTGACCGATAACATAACTGGTCATCATTTTGGTCAGGCTTGCCGGGTCGCGGCGTGCATCGGCATTTTTTTCCGCCAGCACTTTTCCTGAGTTGTAGTCGATCAGGACATAGGCTTCAGCATCGATATCCGGCACGCCGGGAATCATGGTTTTCAGATTAACATCTTCGGCATGGGCGAAGGTGGTGATGCTGATCGCGATCAGTGAACCCACTGTCAGGCGTTTTAGAAAACGAGAAGGTGTCTGAGTGTTCATGTTTGGGACTACAACATCCGTGGAGTTAAGTTAAAAAAGTGACTCACTATAGCAAATGCTTATTTTGCAGGCATCCGACTTTCCGCCTCACTTGTTAACAGACGTTACACGTCTGGCATCGGTGAACAAGAAGCGGTTCGGCTACCTGCAAAGATCACATTCCGCCTGGTGCGACAGTAATAAAAGATTGCTGTTGTGCTTCGTTTGACAGACGTTGCTGCAGCGCCGCCGCCTGTTGACGATTGCTGAACGGCCCTAACTGTACGCGGTAAACGTTGCCGTTAGCCGCGACATTTCCCGGCACGCCAAATTGCTGGCTAAGGGATTGCATCCACTGGCGCGCACGGGTGCCGTCACTCAGTGCACCGACCTGTACCACATAACCACCGGTTGCGGCGGCGGAAGAGGCAGCGGCAGGGGCGGCAACGGCAGCCGCCGGAGCCGCAACCGCCACAGGCTCGCTGCCTTCCAGTACGCCGG
>NZ_JRXE01000016.1:78063-127124 GCF_001267535.1 Winslowiella iniecta
TGGTGTGGCGGCGCCAAGGAAACCACTGCTACGCACCGGTGCACCTGGATTGTCGTCGCTGTTGAGGTTCTGATTATCCAGCTGGCGGCTGCCATCGTCCTGGCTTGCCACCGGCTGTGACTGGCTGGCGGCAGCGCCACCCATAACCGCCATGCCACCGGCAATATCCGGCCGTGGCGGCAGGGCATAGCTCTGTTTCGCCACGGTGGTGCCCACCGTGCCTGGGCCAGAAAGCGAGCCATCTGGCGCGACCTGAATATAGTCGACGCGCACTTTGGTGTTATTGGATATATTCAGGCGATCGCCCGCCGCGCGCGACAGATCAATAATCCGTCCTGGCGTGTACGGCCCGCGGTCATTGACGCGCACCACAATCTGGCGACCATTCGCCATATTCGTCACGCGAACATAGCTGGGTAGCGGCAGGGTTGGATGGGCGGCAGTCAGCCCGTTGGAGTCAAAGGTTTCACCGATGGCCGTCTGGTTGCCGTCGGCTTCATCGCCATACCAGGCCGCCAGGCCGATTTCGCTGAAGTTCGAAGGATCTTTCACAATACGGTAGGTTTTGCCGTTAACCGAATAATCCTGATTGGTGCCGGGATTAATCGGCTCATAGCGGGGTTCCACACCGCCAATCTCAACCACCGGGCCATTATAAGCCGGTTGCTGAGGCGCTTGTGTCTGCTGATCCGGGGTGGTACATGCTGCCAGTACCAGTGATGCTGCGCCAACCCAAAGCCAATCCTTACGCATGTGAAGCCTCTTAAACGCTTTTTGATAACATTTTTCGATGAGTATGGATCGACATCACGATGCCAAATCCGGCCATAAGTACGATCAACGCAGAGCCACCATAACTGACCAGCGGCAAAGGTACGCCAACTACCGGTAAGATACCACTAACCATACCAATGTTAACGAAAACATAGACAAACAGAATAAGCATCAGACCGCCTGCCATCACCCGACCAAAAGTGGTCTGCGCACGTGCGGCAATAATCAGTCCGCGCATGATCAGCAATATATAGAGCGCCAGCAAAATCAGTACCCCGACTAAGCCTAACTCCTCCGCCAGTACCGCGAAGATAAAGTCGGTGTGACGTTCGGGCAAGAATTCCAGCTGTGACTGGGTGCCGTGCAGCCAGCCTTTACCGCGCAGACCGCCGGAGCCGATAGCGATTTTCGACTGAATAATATGATAGCCGGCACCGAGCGGATCGCTCTCCGGGTCGAGCAGCATCATCACGCGGTCGCGCTGGTAGTCATGCATCAAAAAGAACCACAGCACCGGAATAAAGGCGGCGACTAACAGTACCGCAATGCCGATCAGTCGCCAGCTCATGCCTGCCAGGAACAGGACAAACAGACCGGAAGCGGCAACCAGAATCGAGGTGCCGAGGTCGGGCTGGGCGGCGACCAGTAAGGTCGGCATAAAAATCAGAATCAGCGCGATACCGGTATTTTTCAGCGTCGGCGGGCAGACATCGCGGTTAATAAAGCGCGCCACCATTAACGGCACGGCAATCTTGGCGATTTCCGATGGCTGAAAGCGGACGAAACCGAGATCCAGCCAGCGCTGCGCGCCTTTACTGATATGACCGAAAGCATCGACGGCGATCAGTAGTATCACGCAGACAATATACAGATAGGGCGCCCAGCCTTCATAAACGCGTGGCGGCACCTGCGCCAGCACGATCATCACCACCAGCCCCATAAAAATCTGGCCGACCTTGCGCTCCATCATGCCCGGATCCTGGCCGCTGGCGCTCCACATCACAAAGGCACTGTAAATCAGTAACCCCGAGATAATCACCAGGAAGATCGGATCGATATGGAGTTTGGTCCAGATGCTCCTTTTTTGCGGGCTATCGTTCATGGACATGCTTTATTCACCTTCATAACCTGATGGCATCGGTGGCGCATCAGGCAGATCTGTATTGTTGTCGCCCAGCATAATGTGGTCGAGAATCTGGCGCATAATGGTTCCTACCGCCGGCCCGGCACCACCGTTTTCCAGAATAATGCTGACGGCAACACGTGGCTTGTCGTAAGGTGCAAACGCGGTCATCAGTTTGTGGTCGCGCAGGCGTTCGGCAATTTTATGAGCGTTATAGGTTTCATTCTCTTTCAGGCCATACACCTGAGCAGTACCGGATTTCGCCGCAATTTTATACGGCGCATCAGCAAAGCTCTTATGTGCGGTACCGTTTGGTCGGTTGGCAACGCCGTACATACCATCTTTGGCAATTTCCCAGTAGCCGGAATGAATATCTCCAATCGGCGGCTCTTCGGCTTGCTTATACGGCACCATCACATTGTTAATATGGGTGGCGCGCAGCAGGTGGGGCACTTTGACAATGCCGTCGTTGATCAGCGTCATCATCGCCTTGTTCATTTGCAGCGGTGTTGCCGTCCAGTAGCCCTGGCCGATACCGACCGGAATGGTGTCACCCTGATACCACGGCTTTTTAAAGCGCTTCAGCTTCCAGTCGCGCGTTGGCATGATGCCCGCGTACTCTTCCGACAGGTCGATGCCAGTCAGATGACCATAGCCAAACTTGCTCATCCACTCTGACAGGCGGTCGATACCCATATCGTAAGCCACCTGATAGAAGAAGGTATCCGCCGACTCTTCCAGCGACTTGGTGACATTCAGACGACCATGACCCCAGCGCTTCCAGTCGCGGTAGCGTTTCTCCGAGCCAGGCAGTTGCCACCAGCCGGGATCAAACAGGCTGGTATTTTTGTTAATAACCCCGGCACTGAGTGCCGAGACCGCCACGTAAGGCTTAACCGTTGAAGCCGGTGGGTAAGTTCCCTGAGTGGCACGATTGATTAACGGACGGTTTTCATCGTGCAGCAGGCGATTGTAGTCGGTGCTGGAGATGCCATCGACAAACAGGTTCGGGTCATAACTTGGCATCGACACCAGCGCCAGCAGTTCACCGGTACGCGGGTCGCTGACCACCACCGCCGCACGGCTGCCAGCCAGCAGGGTCTCAATATACTGTTGCAGTTTCAGGTCGATGGTCAGGGTAATATCACGCCCGGCCTGCGGTGACTGTTCATGCAACTGACGAATCACCCGACCCCGGTTATTGACTTCCACCTCTTCATAGCCGGTTTTGCCATGCAGCACATCTTCGTAATAGCGCTCGACCCCTTGCTTGCCAATGTCATGCGTGGCGGCATAGTTCGGCCACTTACCGGCTTTATCAAGGCGTTCCACGTCGCGGTCGTTGATTTTAGAAACGTAGCCAATCACGTGGGTCAGTGCGGCACCATACGGGTAGTAACGACGCTGATAGCCTTTGACTTCAACGCCGGGGAAACGGTACTGGTTAACGGCGAAACGTGCCACTTGCACGTCATTCAGCCCGGTTTTCACCGCGATAGAGGTAAAACGCCGCGAGCGTTTGCGCTCTTTTTCAAACGCCTCGATATCCGCATCGGTCAGATCGACCACCGGACGTAACTCTTCGAGCGTCTGCTTCAGGTTATCCACCTTTTCGGGAACCAGTTCAACCTGATAAATGGTGCGATTAAGTGCCAGTGGAATGCCGTTACGGTCGTAAATAATGCCGCGGCTGGGAGCAACCGGCACCAGTTTGATTCGGTTCTGATTGGAGCGGGTACTGTAATCGTCGAAACGCAGAATTTGCAGATGGTACAGATTGACCACCAGCACGCTGGAGAGGATCAGAATGCCTAAAAAGGCGAGTATCGCACGCCGCACAAACAGCGATTGTTCGGCGGAGTAGTCACGAAAAGAGTTGCGTTGTAATTTCATCCGCTGCTTATTCTATCCGGTTAATGCATACCCTAAATAATTGGCGTTGCCGGTATGCCGGGGCGGCGTTATCGCCGCCCACATAGCCCACACGCACTGCTATGACGGGTATATCGGTTATTCACGATGATAAGGATGATTCGCAGTAATACTCCATGCGCGATAAAGACTCTCAGCAACTAAAATACGTACCAGCGGATGGGGCAGGGTCAGTGCTGAGAGAGACCAGCTCTGCTCGGCAGCGGCTTTACAGGCCGGTGAAAGCCCTTCGGGGCCGCCGATTAACAGGCTGACATCTCGTCCGTCTTGCTTCCAGCGTTCAAGCTGATTAGCCAGCTGTGGGGTTTCCCACTTTTGGCCCGGGATATCCAGCGTAACGATGCGATTACCTTTGCCGACGGCAGCCAGCATCGACTCACCCTCTTTATCAAGGATGCGTTTGATGTCGGCATTTTTGCCTCGTTTGCCTGCCGGAACTTCAGTCAGCTCCAGCGGCATATCTTTGGGAAAACGGCGCAGGTATTCCATAAAGCCGGTTTGTACCCAATCGGGCATTTTGGTGCCTGTGGCAACAAGCTGCAACTTCACGCATTAACCCCAGAGTTTTTCCAGCTCGTACAGTTGACGGCTCTCTTCCTGCATCACGTGCACAATCACTTCACCGAGATCAACCACCACCCAGTCGGCGATGCTCTGACCTTCGATCGCCATTGGAATCAGGCCCGCAGCGCGTGATGCCATCGCCACGTGGTCAGCAATGGCGGCGACATGACGGGTGGAAGTGCCGGTGCAAATAATCATGCAGTCGGTAATACTGGACTTGCCCTGAACATTCAGGGAAACGATATCCTGACCTTTGAGATCATCAATCTTATCAATAACGAAGTCTTGGAGTGCTTTACCTTGCAAAAGGTTCCCCCTCGGGTAGTTGTGTCTGGACGGTTATCTCATAACGAGCGTTGAACAGTCGTTGATAACCGTAACAGGATTTATCCATGGGCAGCAGCCCAAAAAATTAGCGGCGAAGTATATCACGACCCTGGCAGTGAGAGTATAACCCTTCACGATCGATATACGCGCTGACTGCGGCAGGTAACAGGTCGTCACAGGATTCGCCATCATGGCGTCGCTGACGAATTTCTGTCGCGGAGATCGACACCAGTGGCGTATCTGCCATAAAAATCCAGCCTGCAGGTTGTTGGTGCAATGCGCGGGCATCGGTCGTCAGGTGACTGTCGAGCCACTGTTGCAGCTCGGCGCTCTCCATGGTTGCCGGATAGCCGGGACGTTTGCACACCAGCAAATGACACAGCGACAGCAGATCCTGCCAGCGATGCCATTTATGGAGAGTCAGCAGCGAATCCTGACCAATAATAAACGCCAGCGGTTGCTGTTCGCCGCGCTCCTGACGCAGTTCTGCCAGCGTTTCGACTGTCCAGGACGGGGTGGCGCGTTGCAATTCGCGTTGGTCGAGGCGGAACAGCGGCTGGTCAGCAATCGCCAGTTTCACCATCTCCACCCGCTGAGCCGCTGAGGCTTCGGGCTGAGGCCGGTGCGGCGGTACGTTATTGGGTAACAGCGTCACCTGCTGCAAACCCACCTGATGCGCCAGCGCTGCGACCGGATGTAAGTGACCGAAATGAATCGGATCAAAGGTGCCGCCAAACAGCGCATGCAGCGAGAGGTGTTCAGACATCACAAAAGCTCTCAGGAAACGATTTATTACACAGTAGCAGCGACAGCGTTTCCAGCTCTGACCATAACGACTGACCGTAATCCTGCTTCAGCGTCATTTCAATGCGGGTTAACAGGCGAATCGCCTGCAATAACTGTCGTGCATTAATACGTTGCAAAGCATCGCTGAACAACGGGCGACGGTTCTGCCAGACGCGATGCTGATCAAACAGCGTGCGCAGCGCGGTACTGGTCATCTGCCGTTGCAGTTGCAACAAGGTCATCAAATCGCGTTGCAGCGTGCGGATCATAATCACCGGCTCGCTGTCTTCCGCTTTCATCTGGCGCAGGATATGTAACGCGCGTTTGCTTTTACCGGCCAGAAGCGCATCGACCCAGTGAAAAGGGGTAAAGTGCGCGGCATCACTGACCGCCTGTTCAACCCGTGGCAGCGTCAGTTTACCGTCCGGCCATAGCAATGAAAGGCGTTCCAGCGCCTGTGACAGCGCCAGTAAATTGCCCTCATAGCAGTAGCAGAGCAGCTGGTTAGCGGCATCATCAAGCGTCAGCTTCATCGCTTTGGCGCGGGTGGCGACCCAGCGTGGCAGCTGCGCCTGCTCGGGCGTCAGGCAGGGAACCACCACGCCGTTGGTGCTTAAGGCTCTATACCAGGCACTGTTTTCCTGCGCTTTGGTCAGCCTGGGGCTGCGCAAAATCAGCATAATATCGCTGTGCAGCAGGGTCGACAGTTTAACCAGCTGTTCGCCGATAGCGGCATTCGGACCATTATCCGGCAGAATCAGCAGCAGGGTTTGCCGGCTGGCAAACAGGCTAAGTTCCTGGCAGGTACTGAAAATGGCATCCCAGTCGGTGCTGGCATCGAGGGTGACGCTGAAGTGTTCACTAAATTCGTGCTGCTGAGCCGCAGCACGGATGGCGTCCTGACTTTCTTGAAGTAACAGCGGCTCATTGCCGCAGAGCAGATAACAGGCGCGCAGCCCATCCCGAAGCTGCGCGCTGAGTTGCTCAGGATAGATCCTGATCATTGGCGACCGGCTGCACCTGACATCGGTGCGCTGTCGGTCTGAGGATTAACTGTGCTTCCCGCGGCCGCCGCGTTGTTAGCCGCAGCGTCATCAAGGCTCTCCTGCGCAGCGTGTACCGTCAGCAGCTTACGTACCAGCTGTTGTGCGGCTTGCTCGCGCATCTCCTGACGAATGATCTCCTGTTCGGAGTCTTTCGCCAGCGCTGCCAGTGGGTTATCGAAGAAGGATCGATAAACCGTCGCGCTAATTGGATAGATTCCCTTATTCGGCAACAGCACCTGAGCATTGACCGTCATCATCATCGAGTACTCCGCCGTTCTGCCGTCCTGGAAAATAGAGGCGGTATCGCGGCCTTCAGTAGAACCCGTAATGCGCAGCGATGGAATATCATCACGCAGTCCTGGATTATCGACGATCGACACATTATTCAGGCGCAACTGCTCACGCACCGAACGCGCCAGCGGGCCATACGGATCGCTGCTGTCGAGGATCAGGGTTTTCATTTCTGATGGCACCTGAGTGGTGCCACGCAGATGAAAACCGCAACCGGCGGTGACCAGCACCGCAAGGCCTAAAAACAGAGTCAAAATCGGATGTCGCACAGTTCCTCCTGAACTTAACCTACGACCAGGTTAAGCAGTTTGCCGGGGACGTAAATCACTTTACGAATGGTCACGCCGTCCAGATATTTCGCTACCAGATGCTCCTGCGCAGCACGTGCCTGTACCTGTTCCTGAGTGGCATCAGCCGGAACGGTAATTTTGCCACGTACCTTGCCGTTGACCTGAACGACCACCAGCAGCGAGTCTTCAACCATTGCCGCTTCGTCAGCCTGTGGCCACGGTGCGTTATCCACATCCTCGTTGCCACCCAGCGCTTGCCACAGAGTGAAGCTGGCGTGCGGGGTAAACGGATACAGCATGCGAACCACTGCCAGCAGCGCTTCGTTCATCAGCGCACGATCCTGCTCGCTCTCCTGCGGCGCACGACCCAGTTTGTTCATCAGTTCCATAATAGCCGCAATCGCGGTATTGAAGGTCTGACGACGGCCAATATCATCGGAAACTTTGGCGATGGTTTTATGCAGATCGCGACGCAGGGCTTTCTGATCGTCATTCAGCGCCGCGATATCCAGCGCGCTGACCGCACCTTTTTCGGTGTGATCGAACACCAGTTTCCAGACGCGTTTCAGGAAGCGGTTCGCCCCTTCCACACCGGATTCCTGCCATTCCAGCGTCATTTCTGCCGGTGAAGCAAACATCATAAACAGACGCACGGTATCAGCGCCGTAA
This sequence comes from Winslowiella iniecta, assembly GCF_001267535.1. Classification (GTDB taxonomy): domain Bacteria; phylum Pseudomonadota; class Gammaproteobacteria; order Enterobacterales; family Enterobacteriaceae; genus Erwinia; species Erwinia iniecta. The sequence continues at coordinate 85,866 of NZ_JRXE01000016.1, forward strand.
CGTTCAACCATCACCTGCGGGTCGATGCCGTTGTTTTTCGACTTCGACATTTTGCTCATGCCAGCGTAGACCAGCTCATGGCCTTCGGCGTCGGAAGCTTTCACGATGCGGCCTTTCTCGTCACGCTCGACGGTAACGTCAACCGGAGAGACCCAGTTACGCTCGCCGCTCGCCCCGAGGAAATAGAACGCATCGGCCAGCACCATGCCCTGACACAGCAGACGTTTTGCTGGCTCGTCAGAGCTGACCAGACCGGCATCACGCAGCAGCTTGTGATAGAAGCGGAAATACAACAAGTGCATAATGGCGTGTTCGATACCGCCGACATACTGATCGACCGGCAGCCAGTAGTTGGCCGCAGCCGGGTCCAGCATCCCTTTGTCGTAGTCCGGGCAGGTATAGCGCGCGTAGTACCAGGAAGACTCCATAAAGGTGTCAAAGGTGTCGGTTTCACGCAGCGCCGGCTGGCCGTTAACAGTGGTTTTTGCCCACTCAGGGTCGGCTTTAATCGGGCTGGTAATACCGTCCATCACCACATCTTCCGGCAGGATCACCGGCAGCTGATCTTCTGGCGTTGGCATCACGGTACCGTCTTCCAGCGTCACCATTGGAATTGGCGCACCCCAGTAGCGCTGACGGGAAACACCCCAGTCGCGCAGGCGGTAGTTTACTTTGCGCTCGCCAACGCCTTTTTCTGCCAGTTTATTGGCAATAGCGTTGAAGCCTTCTTCATAAGACAGGCCGCTAAATTCACCTGAGTTAAACAGGGTGCCTTTATCGGTCATCGCCGCAGCGCTGACATCTGGCTCGCTGCCATCCAGGTTAAGGATCACCGGTTTGATGTTCAGGGCATATTTGCTGGCAAATTCCCAGTCGCGCTGGTCATGTGCCGGAACTGCCATCACTGCGCCGGTGCCGTATTCCATCAATACGAAGTTCGCGGCCCATACCGGGACTTGTTCGCCGGTCAGTGGGTGGAGAGCAAACAGGCCGGTGGCCATGCCTTTCTTCTCCATGGTCGCCATTTCGGCTTCCGCGACTTTGGTGTTACGGCATTCAGCAATAAAGTCTGCCAGCGCCGGATTGTTCGCCGCCGCCTGTGCTGCCAGCGGATGTCCGGCGGCAACCGCCAGGTAAGTGGCACCCATAAAGGTGTCCGGACGGGTGGTGTAGACCGTCAGTTTTTCGCTGCTGTCGACAACATCAAAGGTGATTTCCACCCCTTCAGAGCGACCGATCCAGTTGCGCTGCATGGTTTTAACCTGCTCAGGCCAGTCTTCCAGCTTGTCGAGGTCGTTCAGCAGTTCATCCGCATAATCAGTGATTTTCACAAACCACTGTGGGATCTCTTTACGCTCAACTTTGGTATCACAGCGCCAGCAGCAGCCGTCGATAACCTGTTCGTTCGCCAGCACGGTCTGGTCATGCGGGCACCAGTTGACTGCCGAGGTCTTTTTGTAAACCAGGCCTTTCTCATACAGTTTGGTGAAGAACCACTGTTCCCAGCGATAGTACTCCGGCTGACAGGTCGCCAGTTCACGGCTCCAGTCATAGCCAAAGCCCAGCAGTTTCAGCTGGTTCTTCATATAGTCGATATTGTCGTAGGTCCACGGCGCCGGAGCAGTATTGTTCTTAACCGCTGCGCCTTCTGCTGGCAGACCAAAGGCGTCCCAGCCAATCGGCTGTAACACGTTTTTGCCCAGCATACGCTGGTAACGGGCGATCACATCGCCGATGGTGTAGTTACGAACGTGGCCCATATGTAGGCGGCCAGAAGGATAGGGCAGCATGGAGAGGCAGTAATACTTCTCTTTGCCTTCCTCTTCAGTCACTTTAAAAGTTTGCTTCTCGTGCCAGTGAAGCTGGACGTGGGATTCTATCTCTTCCGGGCGGTATTGCTCTTGCATGGCTGCCAGTGGTCCTTATGAATAGCTCAATTATTAACTAATTTACTATTTAGATTAGTAGACATCAGATCCGCATAGCATAGCTGATAAGCCTTCGCAGCAACAATAGTTAGCGTCCAGACGAGGCGGATTTATCCTCAAGCCGGAATCTTGCTTGCAGATTTTCACTGTTGTGACGTTGCCGACAGGGCAAACGCCTGGCAGAGGCTATAGTTAAAGGGGGTTATCTTTCAGGATTTTACAGGAGAGAACATGAACAAGGTTGCTCAGTATTATCGCGAATTAGTCGCATCGTTAACTGACCGGCTGAACCAGGGCGATCGTGATATTGATGCGCTGGTAGACAATGCGCGCCAGCGGTTACTGGCTACCGGCGAATTGAGCCGTAGCGAAGTCGAAGGAGTATTGCGCGCGGTGCGGCGCGATCTGGAAGAGTTTGCCCGTAGCTACAGTGAGAATGAGGAAGATCTTAACGACAGTGTGTTTATGCGCGTGATTCGCCAGAGCGTCTGGAAAGAACTGGCCGATATTACCGATAAAAGCCAGCTGGAGTGGCGCGAGGTATTTCAGGATCTGAACCACCATGGGGTGTACCAGAGTGGTGAAGTGGTGGGATTAGGCAATCTGGTGTGTGAAAAGTGCCATTTCACCCGGGCGATTTATACGCCGGAAACCTTAACGCGCTGCACGGAGTGTGGTCACGATCAGTTTCAGCGTCAGCCTTTTGCGCCGTGATCGGCTGTGGCAGCAGGGCGAGGCGAACCTCGCCCATCATGATTAATGCAGGATTTTCGCCAGGAAGTCTTTGGCGCGTTCGGATTGCGGATTATTAAAGAATTCGTCTTTCGGACGGTCCTCAACAATTTTCCCTTCATCCATAAAGATCACCCGGTTAGCCACTTTGCGCGCAAAGCCCATTTCGTGCGTTACCACCATCATGGTCATGCCTTCATTGGCCAGCTCAACCATCACGTCCAGCACTTCATTGATCATTTCCGGGTCGAGTGCTGAGGTCGGTTCGTCAAACAGCATCGCCACCGGGTCCATGCACAGCGCACGGGCAATCGCCACGCGCTGTTGCTGACCACCGGAAAGTTGCCCCGGATGCTTATTGGCATGTGCCGCGAGGCCCACACGCTCCAGTAATTTCAGCCCTTTCTGCCGCGCCTCTTCTTTGTTGCGCTTTAATACTTTGACCTGCGCCAGCGTCAGATTTTCCACAATGCTGAGATGTGGAAACAGCTCGAAATGCTGGAACACCATGCCGACTTTGGAGCGCAGCTGGGCCAGATTGGTTTTTTTATCGGTAACGGTAATGCCGTTGACTTCAATGGTACCTTGCTGAATCGGCTCAAGTCCGTTAACGGTTTTAATCAGCGTCGATTTCCCTGAGCCAGAAGGGCCGCAAACCACCACCACTTCACCTTTTTTCACTTCGGTTGAGCAGTCGGTCAGCACCTGAAAGTGACCATACCACTTGGAAATATTTTTCAGGGTAATCATTTAAACTGTCCTTTTCTTTAAATAGCTGACCAGCATCGAAGCGGAAAGACTGATAACAAAATAGACCAGACCGGCAAACAGAATCATCTCGACCTGGGTGCCATCGCGTTCACCAATGGTTGAGGCGGTACGGAAGAAGTCGGCAAGGCTAAGCACATACACCAGCGAGGTGTCCTGGAACAGGACGATGCCCTGCGTCAGCAGCAGCGGTACCATGGCGCGGAATGCCTGCGGCAGAACGATCAGTTTCATCGACTGCCACTGCGTCATACCCAGTGCCAGCGCCGCGTTGCCTTGTCCGCGTGACACACTAAGAATGCCTGCACGGATAATTTCAGAATAGTAGGCCGCTTCAAACAGTGAGAAGGCCACCATCGCCGAGATCAGACGGATATCGGTTTTCGGCGATAATCCCAGTACCTGTTGCAGAAAGCTGGGCACCACCAGGTAAAACCACAGCAGCACCATCACCAGCGGGACCGAACGGAACAGGTTAACGTACAGTTTGGCGAACCAGCTGATGGGTTTAAAAGTGGAGAGGCGCATCACCGCCAGCAGGGTGCCCCAGATGATGCCGAAAATCACTGCCGTAACGGTAATTTTCAGGGTGATCACCAGTCCGTTCAGCAGATACGGCAGGCTGGGAATAATCGAACTCCAGTCAAACTCGTACATCATTTACTCCCCATATTACCCGGCACGCGAACCTTACGTTCGACCAGGCTCATCATCAGCATAATCACCAGGTTGATCGCCACATACGCCAGAGTGATGGCGGTGAAGGATTCGTAAGCGTGAGCGGAATAGTCCAGCAGCTTGCCGGCCTGGGCGGCCATATCCACCAGTCCGATGGTTGATGCAATGGCAGAATTCTTCACAAGGTTGAGCATTTCCGAGGTCATCGGCGGCACAATCACCCGGTAAGCATTGGGCAGCAGCACATAGCGGTAGGTTTGTGGCAGCGTCAGCCCCATCGCCAGTCCGGCATTTTTCTGACCGCTCGGCAGTGACTGAATGGCCGCACGGACCTGCTCGCAAACGCGGGCGGCAGTAAACAGGCCAAGACAGATCATTGAGGAGATAAAGAACTGAATATTCGGGTCCAGCTCAGCTTTAAACCACATGCCGAGATCTTCACCGACCAGCTCCGGCGCGACCAGATACCAGAAAAAGAACTGCACGATCAGCGGAATATTACGGAATAACTCAACGTAACAGGTGCCGATTGAGGAGAGCAGGCGGTTGGGCACGGTGCGCAGGATGCCAAACAGCGAGCCAATAAAGAAGGCAATAACCCAGGCGCAGACCGACACCGCAATGGTGACCTGAAAGCCTGACCACAGCCAGCCAAGATAGGTGGTATTACCGAACGGGGCCTGTTCTAAAAAAATACCCCAGTTCCAATCGATTGACATAAATAACTCCGGTAAAAAAGGGTAGCGAAGCTACCCTGAAGATTGGTGAGAGGCCCCCGGTAATGTTGTCTGGGGAACGACCAGTCAACATGGTGTCTGTCCGGGCCGGTTATCAACAATCGAGAGGGCAGGCAGGCTGCCCTTTTTTTCATTATTAGTTCAGTGCTTTATCATTCGGCTCTTTAAACAGCGCTTTCATATCATCCGACAGCGCGAAATCCAGGTTCATGTTTTTCGGTGGGATCGGGTTGTTAAACCATTTATCAAACCATTTCGCCGCTTCACCGGACGTTTGCGCCTGGGCAATGGTGTCATCCATCAGCTTTTTAAACTCAGCATCGTTTTTACGCAGCATACAGCCATACGCTTCCTTGGACTGCGGCGTGCCGACGATGTCCCAGTTAGCCTGTTTTTTCGCTTTCGCGCGCTCACCGGCCAGCAGTGCATCGTCCATCATAAAGGCCACCGCGCGACCGGTTTCCAGCGTGCGGAATGAGTCGCCATGGTCTTTGGCACTGATAATGCGCATCTCCATTTTCTTCTCGTCATTCAGCTTATTCAGCAGAATTTCGGAAGTGGTGCCGGAGGTGACAACCACGGTTTTGCCTTTAAGATCGCCGAAGTCCTTAATCGCGCCGCCTTTTTTCACCAGCAGGCGCGTACCGACCACAAAAATGGTGTCAGAGAAGGCAGCCTGTTTCTGACGCTCAAGGTTGTTGGTGGTGGAACCACATTCAAAGTCGAAAGTGCCGTTTTGCAGCAGTGGAATACGGTTCTGCGAAGTGATGGGCAAATACTTCACTTGCAGATCAGGTTTGTTCAGCTTTTTCTTCACCGCCTCAACAATGGCGTTGGAATAGTCCTGCGAATAACCGACGACTTTTTGCTGGTTGTCGTAATAGGAAAAAGGAACAGACGATTCGCGATGGCCGACCACGATAACGCCATTTTTACTGATTTTATCGAGAGTGGTCATTTGCTGCTGTGCAACCGCAGCCTGGTCTGCTGTTTGCGGCTTTGCATCTTCTGCATGAGCGATACCGGAGGCTAATCCAGCCAATGCAAGGCTAAGCCCCAGTTTCCGTAATTTCATGTTCCAACTCCTTTGTCGTTTTGACACAAAAATAAAACTGCGCCGATTATGATGTTGTGTGTAATTCCAGCTGCGTTGCTTCTGATAGCCGTTCACTTACTGCTCTGATAGCTATTAAAATAGCGGAATGTTAACGCCATGAAACAAAAAAGTTTCTTTTTTGCGAACTCGCCCGCACCAATACAAGGCAATTTTTTTGGCTGTGCTCCGCCTTGGGGCAAGTTGTGAGCCTCAACAGTGCAAATCAATTTTTCATTGCGTTACAGGGCAGTCTCAGCAGCAGATACACTGAAAGAGGTAGCAAGCATCATGCCAAATGCGTTAAGCAGGGAGAGAGAAGGATTGTGTGCCAAATCGATAACATAAAACTCTGCCACCTCAGTTAATTTAGGTGGCAGAAGGGAGGGTTATCGTTGCGCGGAGATCAGTACCATCATCGGCCGCTCTGCCTCTTCAGCCAGCGCCGGGAACGAGGCAATCTGCTGCGCATCTGGCCCCCACTCATTCACACAGCGAAGAGTAAAACCGGCAGCCATCAGCGCATTTAAGGTGGTGCCAAGGGTGCGATGGTATTTTATTACTCCGTCTGCCAGCCAGTTGCTAATGCGCTGGCCTTCATATTGATAATTATTGACCGCCCAGGACCGCTGGCCATCTTCATCAGTCAGCCAGCCCTGGCGAACTGGACAGGTGTAGATGGGATGTTCGGTGGTGAAAACCAGCCATCCACCGGGTTGCAGCGCTTGAAAAATGGTGGCCAGCAGCGGGGCGAGATCGGGCAGATAATGCAAGGTCAGTGAGCTGTATACCAGATCGTACGCCTGGCTGGGCAAGGTGAGATTCCCGAGATTGCCAGCCTGGTAGGTGATGCCGGAATCGTGAGTCAGCTCGCGTGCTCGCGCCAGCATTTTCTCAGATAAATCGATACCGGTCACTTCGGCGGCGCCAGCAGCCCGTGCAGCGCGGCAAAACCAGCCGTAGCCGCAACCGAGATCAATAACCTTTTTACCGGTCAGGTCCGGCAGCATGACCTGAATCGCCGCCCATTCGGGGGCGCCTTCCAGGCCTAACTGCGAGCGGGGGAGTTGTGCGTAACCATCGAAGAACGCCTGATTGTCGTAAATATTTTGAGACATGGTAAACCTCTTAAATGTCCGGGGGCCTCTGAATGAGGCAAAAAAAAACGAGCAGGGAATGCCCTGCTCGTTATGAGTCGTTGCCATAAGGCAATTCATACGAAAAGGGCCATGGATGAAAAATCATCCATGGCCCTGAATTCCTCGCCACATACCTTGCATCACCGCTTATCTGAACGCGGATAAAGTAACCTGGCGATAAATGGATGGAGGTTAACCCTCCCGATCAGGCTCTGAACAATGCTTCATCGCAAGCGAATGTCAGAGCAAACTCGGGTAACGAGTTGATCCGAAGCGAACAGGGTTAGCATGTCAGTTCCTGAATGAAAAAGTAGATGTGAGTCATACTAGCGTTGGGCTAATAAGCCGTCAACCCGGCCCTGTGGTCTTCGCAAGGGGCAAACTAACAGCTACAGACCGTGACTGAAGGGGGGCGGCGGAAGAGCCGCCCTGAGCACAGAATATCGTCAGGGCGGCGTCAATACCGTGCCTCATCGGAAGAGAAATCAGCGCGGCTTACGCAATCCGAATATTGCCGCAGCAACGCCAAACAGCAGAGTGATAAGCCACACCGGCCAGTTGCCGAAACGTGCGTATGGGGTCAGGCCGGTGGTTGGCGTGACCTGTGCGTCCAGCACCTCGCGGGTAAACTGCGGGATAATTTTCTGCACTTCACCGTCAGCGGTAATCACCGCAGTGACACCATTGTTGGTGCCGCGCAGCAGCGGACGCCCCAGTTCCAGCGCACGCATGCGCGCCATCTGGAAGTGCTGCCACGGACCAATCGAATGACCGAACCAGGCGTCATTGGAAATCGTCAGCAAGAAATGGGTATCCGGGCGGAAGTTATCTCGCACCTGCTGGCCCAGCACAATCTCATAGCAGATGGCCGCCGTCAGGTTATAGCCTGCCACATCCAGTTGTGGCTGCACGTAATCGCCACGGCTGAACGAGGACATTGGCAGGTCGAAGAACGGCGCCAGCGGGCGCAGCACGCTTTCCAGCGGGACAAACTCGCCAAACGGCACCAGATGGTTTTTCTGATAGCGATTGCCGCTGTTGTAATTGTAAGGCTGCTTACCGCCCAGCACGATAATTGAGTTGTAATCATGGTAGCGATTACCCTCAAGGCGTGAATCAACGATACCGGTAATCAGACTACTGCCGGACGCGCGCAGTTCAGCATCCAGCGACTTAATAAATGGCTGCTGATTGACTTCAAGATCAGGAATAGCCGATTCAGGCCAGATAATAATCGGTGACTTGCCGAAAAACGGACGTGAAGCCTGACTGTAAACGCGCAGTGTTTTCAGCAGTTCGTTGGGATCCCACTTCATCGACTGGGCAATATTGCCCTGCACCAGTGCTACATTCACTGCGCGTTCAGGTAACGGCTGATACCAGCTAAGCTGACGCAGCGGCCATGGCAGTAACAGCAGGGCAATCGCGCCGACAGCGGCCAGCAGATGGCGCTGCGTAACCGCATACGCCAGCAGGCCGGCAATCATCATCAGCACAAAGGTAATCGACTCGACGCCGAACATCGGTGCCAGGCCTTTCAACGGGCCGTTAATCTGGCTGTAGCCAAATTGCAGCCACGGGAAGCCGGTCAGTATCCAGCCGCGTAAAAACTCGGTGATTTGCCACAGTACCGGTGCCGCCAGCACCAGACGCACCAGCGAGGTGCGCGGAAACAGGCGGTTAAGTAATGCGGCAAACAGCAGGGTGAACAGCGACAGATACGCCGCCAACAGCACCACCAGCAATACGTTTACCGGCCCTGGCATACCGCCAAATGTGGCAATGCTGACGTAGACCCAATTGATACCACTACCAAACAGTCCCATTCCCCAGATAAAGCCAATGGCAGTGGCCTGAGGCGTGGTGCGGTTCAGTGTTAAAGCCAGTAAACCGACCAGTGAAACCAGTGCGGCGGGCCAGAAATCATAGGGCGAAAATGCCAGCGTGCCACAGGCACCTGTAATCAGCGCCAGTAGCAGGCGAACCCGCTGACGCTGGTAAAGTGAGGCGATAGCCATAGATCAATTATTCTTCCAGTTGGGGTTGCGGCGAATTTTCCGGAATTTTAACGTGGACCTGAATGATGCGTCGACTGTCGGCCATAGCAACTTTGAACTGGTAGCCATCAATGTCGATGCTTTCACCGCGTGCCGGCAGATGACCAAACCCTTGCATCACCAGACCGCCAATGGTGTCGACCTCTTCATCGCTGAAGTTGGTTTCAAACACTTCATTGAAGTCTTCAATCGGCGTCAGCGCGCGAATGGTGTAGGTGTGGCGGCTAAGCTGACGGATATCGCGATCTTCTTCATCGTCATATTCATCTTCAATTTCACCGACGATCAGCTCGAGGATATCTTCGATAGTGACCAGACCAGAAACACCGCCAAATTCGTCAATCACAATTGCCATATGGTAGCGCTGGGAACGGAACTCTTTCAGCATGCGGTCAACACGCTTACTTTCCGGTACCACCACCGCCGGGCGCAATACTTTTTCCATGCTGAATGGCTCAGAGGCACTGCTCATAAACGGCAGCAGATCTTTGGCCATCAGAATCCCTTCAATATGATCTTTATCTTCGCTGATTACCGGAAAACGCGAGTGCGCGGAGTCGATAATTACGGCAAGACATTCGTCGAGCGTCTGGTTACGTTTTAACGTCACCATCTGCGAACGGGGGATCATAATGTCGCGAACGCGCTGTTCCGCAATATCCATCACACCTTCCAGCATGTCACGGGTATCGGGATCGATCAGCTCGTTCTGTTCAGAGTCGCGAATCAGTTCCAGCAAGTCATCACGGTTTTTGGGCTCGCCGTGAAAAAGCTGATTGAGGATAAGGGTAAAGAATCCCTTTTTACTACTGGGACTGTCGCTGTTTTGTGAATGGTCGTCGCTCATGGCGTTTTTGTTAAGGTCTCTCTTTTGGGGATCGGTCTGCCAACGCACTGCTGACAGCTGTGTAATTCTGCAGAAGCCGGCAGCAGAAATCGGCTGCCGGTTGCCATTACGGCTCTTCTTTCTCCGAAATGTACGGATCGGGGTAACCAAGAGCAAGCATTATCTCGGTTTCCAGCGATTCCATCTCTTCGGCTTCGTCATCTTCGATGTGATCATAGCCAAGTAAATGCAGACTGCCATGAATCACCATATGTGCCCAGTGGGCCAGCAGCGCTTTCTGCTGCTCAGCGGCTTCCTGCTCCACCACCTGACGACAAATAATCAGGTCGCCAAGTAGCGGCAGCTCAATACCGGGCGGTGCCTCGAACGGAAATGACAGCACGTTAGTCGGTTTATCTTTACCGCGATAGGTCATATTCAGCTCGTGGCTTTCCGCTTCATCAACGATGCGGATGGTCACTTCACTCTCTGGCTGAAACTGGGGTAAAACCGCGTCCAGCCAGTGCTGAAAATCAGCTTCCTGCGGTAAACCTTCGGCAGACTCGCTGGCGATTTGCAGGTCGAGAATCACTTCACTCATTTCTGCTCCTGGGCAGCTTGTGCGGCAAGGGCTTCGCGCTTACGCTCTTCAGCCTGTGCATCGCGGCGTTTCTGATCGGCTTCTTCCCATGCCTCATAGGCGACCACGATACGGGCAACCACCGGATGGCGTACCACATCTTCGCTGTGGAAGAAGTTAAAGCTGATCTCTTCAACATCGGATAATACTTCAATCGCATGGCGCAGACCGGATTTCAGGTTGCGCGGCAGGTCGATTTGCGTCACGTCACCGGTGATCACCGCTTTCGAGTTGAAGCCGATACGCGTCAGGAACATCTTCATCTGCTCGATGGTGGTGTTCTGACTCTCATCAAGAATGATAAAGGCATCGTTAAGGGTACGACCGCGCATATAAGCCAGCGGCGCAACTTCAATCACGTTGCGCTCCATCAGCTTCTCTACGCGCTCAAAGCCCAGCATCTCGAACAGGGCGTCATACAGCGGACGCAGGTACGGGTCGACTTTCTGGCTGAGATCGCCTGGCAGGAAGCCCAGTTTCTCACCGGCTTCCACCGCCGGACGCGTCAGCAGAATACGACGGATCTCCTGGCGCTCCAGCGCATCAACCGCGGCGGCCACCGCCAGATAGGTTTTACCGGTACCGGCCGGACCAATACCGAAGGTAATGTCGTTATCAAGAATATTGGCGATGTACTGTGCCTGGTTAGGTGTGCGCGGTTTGATCACGCCACGCTTGGTCTTGATATTTACCGCTTTGCCGAATTCCGGCACGCTGTCGGCGCTCTGTTCCAGTACGCGGCTCTCTTTGATCGCCAGATGAATCTGTTCGGGATCGATGTCGGTACTGTTACCGCGCACTGGTGCCGTTTCAACATACAAATCGCGCAGGATGTCCGCAGCGGCATTCACCACCAGTGCGCGACCAACCAGCTTAAAGGCGTTGTCGCGACGATTGATCTCAATGCCCAACCGACGTTCCAGTTGCTTAATGTTATCGTCAAACGGCCCGCACAGGCTGAGTAACCGGCGATTATCGGCGGGTTCTAACACTATTTCGCGAGTTTCGATATTCAAACTAATCCTTTGGGTCGCTCAGGGCCAGTTACAGGGATAAGGGAACAATAGCTTGCTGACCGGCAATGCCGGATAACTGACTTTTCAGGTCAGCGCCATGACATGAATTATTTATGTCCGTGCAAAATGTCGCAAGCGAGAGAGCAGATATTTGGGCGCTGCTTTCAGAAAGCAAGAGCAACGGGGTGAAATTGCGCGGCGAGCCGGAACGCTCGCCGCAGTATCGTCGGGGAATCAAGGCTGGAAGGTACCCACACCCAGCTCGTTTTCTTTACGCGTACGCGCAATCACTGAGGCCGGGCTTTCAACCACCCGCAGACCCAGCTGATCTTCGGTGCGTACTAATTTGCCGCGCAGCGAGTTGGTATACACATCAACGATTTCAACATCGACGAATTTACCGATCATCTCCGGGGTGCCTTCAAAGTTCACCACGCGGTTATTCTCCGTGCGGCCTGACAGCTCCATCACGTTTTTACGGGAGGTGCCTTCCACCAGAATGCGCTGAACCGTACCCAGCATACGACGGCTCCACGCCATCGCCTGCTGGTTAATGCGATCCTGCAGAATATACAGGCGCTGCTTTTTCTCTTCCTCTGACACATCATCTGGCAGGTCGGCCGCTGGCGTTCCCGGACGGGCAGAGTAGATAAAGCTGAAGCTGACATCAAAGTTTACATCGCCAATCAGCTTCATGGTCTGTTCAAAGTCAGCCTGGGTTTCGCCAGGGAAGCCGATAATAAAGTCTGAGCTGATCTGAATATTGGGCCGTGCTGCAATCAGTTTGCGAATAATGGCTTTATATTCCAGCGCGGTGTGCGCGCGTTTCATCAGCGTCAGAATACGGTCAGCACCGCTTTGCACCGGCAGGTGCAGGAAGCTGACCAGCTCCGGCGTATCACGATAGACATCGATAATGTCGTCGGTGAACTCGATCGGGTGGCTGGTGGTAAAGCGGATACGGTCGATGCCGTCGATGGCCGCCACCAGGCGCAGCAGGTCGGCAAAGGTGCAGATTTCATTGTCGAAGGTCATGCCGCGATACGCATTGACGTTCTGACCCAGCAGGTTCACTTCACGGACGCCCTGTGCCGCCAGTTGGGCGATTTCAAACAGAATATCGTCGCACGGACGGCTGACTTCTTCACCGCGGGTATAGGGCACCACGCAGAAGGTACAGTACTTATTGCAGCCTTCCATAATCGACACGAAGGCGGTCGGGCCGTCAGCTTTCGGCTCTGGCAGCCGATCGAATTTCTCAATCTCCGGGAAGCTGATATCCACCACCGGGCTTTTGGAGCCGCGCACGGTGTTAATCATTTCCGGCAGGCGATGCAGCGTTTGCGGGCCGAAGACGATATCGACGTAATGCGCGCGCTGACGAATATGATCCCCTTCCTGCGATGCCACGCAGCCACCGACGCCGATAATCAGCTCGGGATTGCGTTCTTTCAACGTTTTCCAGCGGCCCAGCTGATGAAATACCTTTTCCTGCGCTTTTTCGCGGATCGAGCAGGTATTCAGCAGCAGAATATCGGCCTCTTCAGCTACCTCAGTGAGGGTATAGCCGTGAGTCGTTTCCAGCAGGTCAGCCATCTTTGATGAATCGTACTCGTTCATCTGACAGCCCCAGGTTTTAATATGCAGTTTTTTTGTCATCGACATGCCATTACTCAATGCAGAAGGGGGGGCAGGGCTCGTATTGTAATGCTTACATGCTGTTGTGACCAGCATACCCTTTCAAACTGGCGGGAGATGTGGCTGACCGCCGGGCGAATTATGCAAGTGGGGCGGGCGATTCTGCTTGTCCGCTGAAAATCCGGTACACTTTAGCGTAAAGCACTTTCTGACTTAACGGCCAGCCATCCCCGGCCGCATAAGGATAATACTATGCAAGAAACACATTTTGATGTCGTGGTAGTCGGTGGCGGCATGGTGGGCGCAGCGCTGGCCAGCGGTTTGGCGCAACAAGGATTTTCGATTGCGGTACTGGAGCAGGAGCAGGCGGCGGAGTTTGATGCGCAAAGTGACCCTGATGTGAGAATTTCTGCGATTGGCAGCGCATCAGTGGATCTGCTGAAACAGCTTGAGGTATGGCCCGCCATCGAGCAGATGCGTTCGGCTGCCTATCGCCAGCTGGAAACCTGGGAGTGGCAAACCGCCTGTGTGAGCTTTGATGCCGCTTCGCTGGGATTACCTGAACTGGGGTATATGGTGGAGAACCGGGTGTTGCAGCGTGCGCTGTGGCAGCGTTTGCAGCAGCAGCCGCAGGTGACACTGTTCTGCCCGGCCAGCCTGCAAAATATTGAGCAGCGCAACGGCGGCTGGACGGTAACGCTGAATAACCAGCAACAACTGACGGCGCGGCTGGTGGTGGGTGCCGACGGGGCGAATTCGCAGGTGCGTCAACTGGCCGGCATCGGTATTCATGGCTGGAACTATAGCCAGTCCTGCATGCTCATCAGTATTCGTTGTGAACATCCTGCCGGGGATACCACCTGGCAGCAGTTTACCCCGCAGGGGCCGCGGGCGTTTCTGCCGCTGTTTGATCACTGGGCATCGCTGGTATGGTATGACGCGCCAGCGCGTATCCGCCAGTTACAGGCGATGCCGATGGCACAACTGCAAAAAGAGATTCAGGCCAGCTTCCCGGCGCGCTTAGGGCGTTTTAGCGCGGTCGCCGCCGGTTCCTTCCCGCTGGTGCGACGTCACGCTACCCACTATGTGATGGATGGCTTAGCGCTGGTCGGCGATGCGGCACATACCATCAATCCGCTGGCGGGGCAGGGGGTGAATCTGGGCTATCGCGATGTTGACGCCTTGATTGACATTCTGAGCGAGGCGCGCAATCAGGCCGAGGACTGGGGGGCGAACCGAGTGTTGCAGCGCTATCAGCGAAAACGTCAGAAAGATAACCTGTTGATGCAGAGCGGCATGGATCTGTTCTATTTCACCTTCAGTAATCAACTTGGCCCGCTGAAAGTGATGCGTAATCTCGGATTGATCGCCGCGCAGCATTCCGGCGTGTTAAAGCGTCAGGCACTGCGTTACGCGTTGGGATTGTAGTCAGAGAGGTAGGGGAGTCGTTTTCGGCTCCCGCCCTGATGACAGGTAGGGTGCCAGCTAATGACTCGGGTGACTCAGGCGGCGAAAACGCCTTCCCTACAAACAGACGTAAAAAAGCCCGCAAAAGCGGGCTTTTTTACTGACTTGGCTGGGGTGCAGGGATTCGAACCCCGGAATGCTGGTATCAGAAACCAGTGCCTTACCGCTTGGCGACACCCCAATAGATTGGGTGCGATCTGTACTACAAATCGTCTTAAAATTTGGCTGGGGTGCAGGGATTCGAACCCCGGAATGCTGGTATCAGAAACCAGAGCCTTACCGCTTGGCGACACCCCAAATTTTTAGAAGAAAATGGTGGCTACTACGGGAATCGAACCTGTGACCCCAGCATTATGAGTGCTGTGCTCTAACCAGCTGAGCTAAGTAGCCTTTTGTTGCAATTACATTTTCTCACTACACATCTTACTACAAAACTGATTTGGCTGGGATACCTGGATTCGAACCAGGGAATGCCGGTATCAAAAACCGGTGCCTTACCGCTTGGCGATATCCCAATATCCGTACCACGTGTCCGTGATAAATCAGTTTGTGGCTGGGATACCTGGATTCGAACCAGGGAATGCCGGTATCAAAAACCGGTGCCTTACCGCTTGGCGATATCCCATCCGTACAACGTCGCTTTTGGAAATGGTGCGGGAGGCGAGACTTGAACTCGCACACCTTGCGGCGCCAGAACCTAAATCTGGTGCGTCTACCAATTTCGCCACTCCCGCTAAAAAAAGATGGTGGCTACTACGGGAATCGAACCTGTGACCCCAGCATTATGAGTGCTGTGCTCTAACCAGCTGAGCTAAGTAGCCATCTTTTTTCGCGTTACCTTCATCGGCGTTGCGGGGCGCATTATGCGTA
Organism: Winslowiella iniecta; assembly: GCF_001267535.1. Taxonomy (GTDB): domain Bacteria; phylum Pseudomonadota; class Gammaproteobacteria; order Enterobacterales; family Enterobacteriaceae; genus Erwinia; species Erwinia iniecta. The sequence goes on from NZ_JRXE01000016.1 coordinate 101,455, forward strand.
AGTGGCCTGAAAGCGTCAACCTCTTTTTTGTCGTTTTTTAGCTGAAACGTGTTGTTTGTCTGGGTTGTAACCAGTTTGGTGATAAAGGCAGCGTTTTTAGGCTAACAGACGCTGGTGGTAAACAAAAACGGGCCATAACTGGCCCGTTTTTAATCAGTGAAACAATTGCTTATTTGTATGCAGAGGCATGCACGCCGACGGCGCGTCCTGATGGATCATTCATGTTTTTGAATGACTCATCCCACTCAATCGCTTTCGCAGATGAGCAAGCCACTGAAGGGCCGCCGGGTACGCATTCCGCAGCGCTTGGCAGCGGGAACAGCTCTTCAAAGATTTCGCGGTACAGATAGCCTTCTTTCGAGGATGGCGTGTTGTACGGGAAACGGAAGTGCGCGGTCTGCAACTGCTGATCGCTCACCTGTTGGGCTGCCACTTCTTTCAGTGTGTCAATCCAGCTGTAGCCTACGCCGTCAGAGAATTGCTCTTTCTGACGCCATGCCACACTTTCCGGCAGGTAAGATGAGAAACATTCACGCAGGATATGTTTTTCCATTTTGCCGTTTGGACCACACATTTTATCCTGCGGATTGATACGCATCGCCACGTCAAGGAACTTCTTATCGAGGAAGGGCACACGCGCTTCAACCCCCCATGCGGACATCGCTTTGTTAGCACGCGCACAGTCGAACATATGCAGTGCCAGCAGCTTACGCACGTTTTCTTCGTGGAACTCTTTGGCATTCGGCGCTTTATGGAAGTAGAGGTAACCGCCAAAGACTTCGTCCGCACCTTCGCCAGACAGCACCATTTTGATGCCCATCGCTTTAATCTTACGTGACATCAGGTACATCGGCGTGGAAGCACGGATGGTGGTGACATCATAAGTTTCAATGTGGTAAATCACATCACGGATGGCATCAAGGCCTTCCTGCACGGTGAAATGAATTTCATGGTGCACGGTGCCGAGATGCTCCGCGACGGATTTAGCCGCTTTCAGATCCGGTGAACCTTCCAGACCGACAGCAAAGGAGTGCAGTTGTGGCCACCAGGCTTCGCTTTTATCCTGATCTTCAATACGTTTTGCGGCATAACGCTTAGTGACTGCCGAGATAATCGAAGAGTCGAGGCCGCCTGACAGCAGGACACCATAAGGCACATCAGACATCAGGTGACTTTTGACTGACTCTTCCAGCGCGTTTTTCAGCGCGGTGGCATCGGTGGTGTTGTGCTCAACCGCGTCGTAATCGAACCAGTCACGCTGCCAGTATCGGCGTATTTCGCCATCTTCGCTCGACAGGTAGCTTCCCGGCGGAAACTCTTTAATGCTGCGGCACACCGGCACCAGCGCTTTCATTTCTGAGGCAACAAACAGGTTACCGTGCTCATCGTTACCCATATAGAGCGGGATGATGCCGATATGGTCGCGGCCAATCAGATAGGTGTTTTTCACACTGTCATACAGGATAAACGCAAACATGCCCTGCAAGTCGTCAAGGAAGTCGATGCCTTTTTCCTGATACAGCGCCAGAATCACTTCACAGTCAGAATCGGTCTGGAATTCGTAACGATCGCTCAGCTCGGCACGCAGCGCCTGATGGTTATAGATTTCGCCGTTAACGGCCAGAACGTGGGTGTGAGCGGCGTTATACAGCGGCTGTGCACCGTTGTTAACGTCAACAATCGAGAGACGCTCATGGGACAGAATGGCATTGTCATCGGCGTAAACGCCAGACCAGTCAGGACCGCGATGACGCATCAGGCGGGAAAGCTCCAGCGCTTTCTTACGCAACTCAACAGGATCGGTTTTCAGATCCAGCACACCAAAAATAGAACACATAGTAACGCTCCTAACGGCTAACCCTGGCGGTAATGATTTTATTTACGCAGCGCTTTTGCTGCCCGATGCATAAGAAAATGCTCTATATCTGAACTTCAATCAAGCAATTTAGCCTTTACCTGAGAAATTGTCTGTTGACCTTCGTGGATCTTTGATGATTTATCAGTTTCAAGCGGTATTTATTAACGATTCGACAATAAAGCCGCAAAAGCGCCTAAAAAACAGGCGAGGCGTGGGCGTAAAAAAACCCGGCGCTGCCGGGCTTATCAAGGTCAGATAATATCGATATCCGCCACCGACGGGTAAATCCATGTCGGGCGGAAAGGCATGGCATCGATATCACTTAATGTCGAGACGCCGGAGAGCACCAGAATGGTCTCCAGACCCGCCTGGAAACCGGCCAGAATATCGGTGCGCAGATTATCGCCGACAATCACCGTATCCTCAGAGTGGCCCTGCATCTTGTTCAGCGCGGCGCGAATAATCCATGGGCTTGGCTTGCCTACGTAGAACGGCTTACGGCCAGAGATTTTTTCGATCCCGGCGCAGAGGGCACCGCAGGCCGGGGAGAAGCCGCGCGCGTGGGTGTCGGGGTTGGTGGCAATAAAGCGCGCGCCATTGGCGACAAAGAAGGCGGCCTTATGCATCATCTCCCAGTTAAAAGAGCGCGTTTCACCGACAATCACAAAGTCAGGATTAATATCCGTAATGGTGAAACCGGCGTTATACAGTTCATGAATCAGTGCGCCTTCGCCGACCACATAGGCTTTCTTACCTTCCTGACGCCGCAGAAAATCCGCGGTCGCCATCGCCGAGGTGTAAAACACGCTGTCCGGCACATCAATCCCGGCTGAAGCAAAACGGTTGGCCAGATCCTGCGCGGTCTGAGAAGGGTAGTTGGTCAGCACCACCAGCGGCATGCCGTTTTCCAGCACGCGATTGAGAAATTCATTGGCGCCAGGAACGGCGGTGTTGTCGTGCATCAGCACGCCATCAATATCACAAATTACATTTTTCAAGGTCATTACGCTTATCCGTAGGGAGTAAGCCAGCAGCAGGCTGGCTGAGGTATTACGCTTCCAGCAAACGCTGCAACAGAATGCCGTTCAGCATCGCGCGTTTGGCCAGCGCGAAAGCGCCGATAGCAGAGCGGTGATCGATTTCGGAGCGCACGACCGGTAAATTTTTGCGGAACGCTTTCAGTACCTGAGTATTGATGCAGCCTTCAATCGCCGGCAGCAGCACTTTCTCGGCTTCGGTAATCTCACCGGCGATCACCACTTTTTGTGGGTTAAACAAGTTAATCGCAATCGCAATCGCTTTACCTAAGTAGCGGCCAACGTACTCAATTACTTCGCAGGCCAGCGCATCGCCACGGTTGGCGGCTTTACAGATCTGCTGAATCTGGCAATCGTCCAGTGTCAGGGAACTCGGATAGCCCTGCGTCAGCAGGTGGCGCACGCGATTTTCAATGGCGCCATTGGCAGCAATGGTTTCCAGACAGCCGAAGTTGCCGCAATGGCAGCGTTCACCCAGCGGGTCGACCTGAATATGACCAATTTCACCAACGTTGCCATTGCTGCCGAGAAAAATATGGCCGTTGGTAATAATGCCGGCGCCGGTGCCGCGATGTAAACGCACTAAGATGGAGTCAGCGCAGTCGCGGGATGCACCAAAGTAGTGCTCAGCCAGCGCCAGACTACGGATATCGTGGCCGACGAAACTGGTGACGTTAAAACGTTTTTCCAGTTGCGCGACCAGCGCCCAGTTGCTGACATTGATATGCGGCATATAGCGGATCACACCGTTTTTCGGATCGACCAGACCGGGCAGAATCACCGAAATGGCAATCAGCTCACGCAGTTTACGCTGATGCTGTTCACTGAAGTTTTCGATAGCAGTGAACAGCGCATTTTCCAGCGTTTCCTGGGTGCGCTCTGGCAGCGAATAGTGCTCTTCAGCAAGGGATTTACCGCTTAAATCGTACAGCGTCAGGGTGGCATCATGTCGGCCAAGGCGTACACCGATGGTGTTAAAACCACGGGTTTCCGTGATGATGGAGATCGCGCGGCGACCACCGGTAGAGGCCTGTTGATCGACCTCTTTAATCAGCCCGCGCTCAATAAGCTGGCGGGTAATTTTGGTGACGCTGGCGGGAGCAAGCTGGCTGAGATCGGCGATCTGGATGCGCGAGATTGGACCCTGCTGGTCAATCAGCCGGTAGACGGCTGCGCTGTTCAGTTGCTTAACGAGATCGACATTTCCTATTTGTGCCTGGCCGCCAGTGGTCATTCAGTGATTACTCGCTTAGGACTTCGTCACCATTAACGATAGTCTGGATAATTTTATAATCGCGGGTGAAAACAGTCAGGTTTGCCACTTTTCCTGCTTCAACAGAACCTAACTGTTTGTCCACGCCCATTGCGCGGGCTGGATAGAGCGTTGCCATCCTCAGGGTTTCATCCAGTGCAATACCGGCATGTTCGACGCAGTTCTCTACTGCTTCAATCATAGTTAATGCAGAACCACTGAGCGTACCGTTTTCATCAACGCACAGCCCGTTACGATAGTATATTGTTTTGCCTGCAAAAATGAACTGATCAATGGTCGCACCAGCTGGCGCGGTGGCGTCGGTAACCAGTACCAGCTTGTCGCCTTTAATGCGTTTTGCATTGCGCACATTAGCGTAATGGACATGTAAACCATCCGCAATAATGCCGCAGTATACATCCGGGGAATCAAACAGCGCGCCAATCAGGCCCGGCTCGCGGCCGGTAATGGTCGGCATGGCGTTATACAGATGAGTGGCAAAGCTGATGCCCGCGGTGATGCCGTGTTTTGCTTCCTGATAAGTGGCATGCGAGTGACCGGCAGAAACGATAATCCCGGCTGCGCGCAGCTGACGAATCACCTCGCTGCCTGCCACTTCCGGTGCCAGCGTGATTTTAGTGATCACATCGGCATTTTCGCAGAGAAAATTAACCAGCGCCGGATCCGGCTGGCGAATTAACGCCGGGTCGTGGGTGCCTTTTTTGGCGACATTCAGCCACGGGCCTTCCAGGTGCAAGCCGAGCGCCTGATGGGCATTTTGCGCCAGATAAGCGCGCATTACTTCAACCGCACGCGTCATCAGCTCATCGCTGCTGGTGATAAGCGTCGGTAAAAAGCTGGTGCAGCCGGACTTTTCATTGGCCCGCTGCATAATATTCAGCGTTTCCACACTGATGGCGTTGATGTCGTCATTAAACTGCACGCCGCCACAACCGTTAAGCTGCACATCAATAAAGCCGGGGGCAATAATCGCGCCCTTAACGTCACGCGTTGCGATGCCAGCAGGGAGCTCAGCGAGCGGACATACGCGCTCAATCAAGCCATCAGCAATGACAACTGCATGATCGTCAAGGATTTCATGGCCGGTATAGATGCGGCCCTGGGTTAATGCGTACATAATTATCTCCCGGCATTATTCTGACTAAATGACTGGTTATTTCTGGCGCGAAGCCTCTCCGCGCCTTAACTCTGTGGGTGTGAGCGTCAGAGATCGATTACAGACCTTTCATATTTTCCGCTTCCATTTCGCGGAAATATTTTACGGTTTTTACCTTCAGTTCCATGGTTGACGGCTCATCACACACCACCACAGATTTGGCATGCAGCTGCAGGCAGCTGATGGTCCACATATGATTAACATTACCTTCCACTGCCGCCTGCAACGCCTGCGCTTTAACGTGGCCGATAACCAGAATCATCACTTCTTCTGCATCCAGCAAGGTGCCAACACCCACCGTCAGAGCATATTTAGGGACCTGATCAACATCGCCATTGAAAAAGCGAGAGTTCGCTAAGCGGGTTTCATGCGTCAGCGTCTTGATGCGGGTGCGGGATGCCAGAGAAGAAGCGGGTTCGTTAAACGCAATATGGCCATCGTTGCCTACGCCACCCATAAACAGGTGGATTTTACCGTATGCACGAATCTTTTCTTCATACTGGCGACATTCTGCGTCAATATCGTCCGCATTACCATTGAGAAGGTTGATATTTTCACGAGGGATATCAACATGATCAAAGAAATTACGATACATAAAACTGTGATAGCTTTCCGGGTGCTCTTTTGGCAGGCCGACATATTCGTCCATATTGAAGGTGACAACATGTTTGAAGCTAACCTGGCCCGCTTTATGCATCTCAATTAAATGTTTGTAAGCTTCGAGCGGGGTGCCGCCGGTTGGCAGACCCAGAACAAACGGACGATCTGCCGTGGGTTTGAATGCGTTGATACGGTTGACGATATGACGAGCGGCCCATTTGCCTACTTGCCCAGGGGTTGCCAGTGGAATCAGTCTCATGTTTCACCTCATTTAAGCGGAATTGAATCAGATTTAAGACGGCCTTGGTGCTGATACAACTAAGCGTAACCTGACTTAGCTATAACGACAGAGGAAAAAACCGCCCTGATAATTCGGATCATAAAATAAGTTTGCAGCCATAGCCAGCCGTATCGAGGAAAATGTGCGGTATTTGGTGATAAATATCACAGATGCAGCGGTTTTAATTTGCGCAGCGAATTAATTTTTTTTTACACTTCGTATTGTGATGTGTACTGTCATCAGGTTAGCTGATAATTGTGATAATAATACCAAACAGTTTTCGTGACCTTGTCGGCTCTCGGAGGGGGAAAAGGTGAATATTTTAAGTTACTTACAAAAGGTTGGCCGGGCGCTGATGGTGCCGGTAGCCATACTGCCTGCAGCAGCGATTTTAATGGGCATCGGCTACTGGATCGATCCGAATAGCTGGGGAGCCAGCAATGCGCTGGCGGCTTTATTACTGAAATCAGGTTCGGCGATTATTGACCATATGTCAGTACTGTTTGCCATCGGTGTGGCTTACGGTATGTCGAAAGACAAAGACGGTGCCGCTGCGCTGACCGGCTATGTCGGCTTCCTGGTAGTTACCACGCTGTGTTCACCTGCCGCCGTGTCGATGATCCAGAAGATCCCACTTGATCAGGTGCCTGCGGCATTTGGCAAAATTGAAAACCAGTTTGTCGGTATTGTGGTGGGGGTCATCTCTGCTGAAGTGTATAACCGCTTCAGCCATGTTGAACTGCCAAGAGCGCTTTCATTCTTTAGCGGACGTCGTCTGGTGCCGATTCTGGTCTCCTTCCTGATGATCTTCGTGTCCTTTATCCTGATGTATATCTGGCCGGTGGTGTTTGATGGTCTGGTCAACTTTGGTGAGCACATTCAGAAACTGGGCTCTGCCGGTGCGGGTATTTACGCCTTCTTTAACCGTATTCTGATCCCGGTCGGTCTGCATCACGCACTGAACTCGGTGTTCTGGTTTGACGTTGCCGGTATCAACGATATTCCAAACTTCCTTGGCGGCGCGCAATCTATCGAAACCGGTAAAGGCATTGTCGGTATCACCGGTCGTTATCAGGCGGGCTTCTTCCCGATTATGATGTTCGGTCTGCCGGGTGCGGCGCTGGCGATTTATCACTGTGCCCGTCCGGAAAACCGCGCGAAAGTGGCCGGTATTATGATTGCTGCCGCTTTCGCCAGCTTCTTTACCGGGATTACTGAGCCGCTGGAATTCTCCTTTATGTTTGTGGCGCCGGTACTGTATGTACTGCACGCTGCTCTGACTGGGATCTCGGTATTTATCGCCGCCAGCATGCACTGGATCAGCGGTTTCGGCTTCAGTGCTGGCCTGGTCGATATGGCACTGCAATCGCGTAACCCACTGGCGACCCAGTGGTATATGTTGATTCCACAGGGTCTGGTGTTCTTTGTTATTTACTACGTGGTATTCCGCTTCACCATTAAAAAATTCAATCTGATGACGCCAGGTCGTGAACTGTCGGTGGCCGGTGATGAAAGTGATGGTTATGACACTAGCGTTGATCACAGCGGTAAGGGTGAATCAGAAGCTGAATCACTGGCGCGCCGTTATATCAGCTCAGTGGGCGGTTCCGATAATCTGACCGGGATTGATGCCTGTATCACCCGTTTACGTCTGAATGTGAAAGATTCTGCTGAAGTGAATGATGCGGTGGCCAAACGCCTTGGCGCGTCGGGAGTGATTCGTCTTAACAAGCAGAGCGTGCAGATTATTGTCGGGACGCGTGCAGAAACCATCGCTTCGGCGATGAAAACCGTGCTAGCCAAAGGTCCGGTTGCGGCTTCTGCTCCTGCGGTATCCGGCGCTGCGCCAACGGCACAGCCGCAAGCGGTCTCCAACGCATCGAAAGGGATTATTGCCACGCTGGTGGCACCGGTCAGCGGTGAGGTGGTGGCAATTGAACACGTGCCTGACGAAGCCTTTGCCAGTAAAGCGGTCGGTGACGGTCTGGCAATTCAACCGACCGACAAAACCGTGGTGGCACCGATTGCCGGGACTATCGTGAAGATCTTTAACACCAATCACGCTTTCTGTCTGGAATCTGACAACGGTGTGGAAATTGTGGTGCATATGGGGCTGGATACCGTGGCGCTGGGCGGTAAAGGCTTTAGCCGCCTGGTCGAAGAGGGCGCGGTGGTGACGGCCGGTCAGCCGGTGCTGGAGATGGATCTTGATTTCCTTAACGCCAACGCACGCTCAATGATCAGCCCGGTGGTGGTCAGCAATATTGATGACTTTGCCGGTGTGAATCTGTTGGCCAGCGGTTCGGTGGTGGCGGGTGAAACCAAATTGTTCGAAATTAAAGGCTAAGTCAGTCGCGGATGCTGTCAGAGCATCTGCGGTCTGAATATGAAGCCTGAGCAGGGCGGGAAGCGATTCCCGCCCTTTTTTACGTTATTCCGTCAACAAACGGTTGTTTCCCTTCTCTGCTTTGTGGATCATACTCCGTTATTTCGTGATACAAATCACCAGACATATATTGTGTTGAGGAAATTAAGATGAGTGAGGCAGAAGCCCGCCCAACTAACTTTATTCGTCAGATTATCGACGAAGATTTGGCGACCGGTAAGCACGCCAGTGTGCATACCCGTTTTCCGCCGGAGCCGAATGGCTACCTGCACATCGGTCATGCAAAGTCGATCTGCCTGAACTTTGGCATCGCGCAAGATTATCAGGGTCAATGTAACTTGCGTTTCGACGACACCAACCCGGTCAAAGAAGATCTGGAGTTTGTTGAATCTATCAAGCGTGACGTGCAATGGCTCGGTTTCCAGTGGAGCGGCGAAGTTTGCTATTCCTCTGACTATTTCGATCAACTGCACAACTATGCGATTGAGCTGATTAACAAAGGCCTCGCCTATGTTGATGAGCTGACGCCAGAACAGATCCGTGAATATCGCGGTACCCTGACGTCGCCGGGCAAAAACAGCCCATACCGCGATCGTACGCCAGAGGAAAACCTGGCACTGTTTGCAAAAATGCGTAACGGTGAGTTTGCCGAGGGCACCGCCTGCCTGCGTGCAAAAATCGATATGGCGTCCAACTTTATTGTGATGCGTGATCCGGTGCTGTATCGCATTAAATTCGCTGACCACCATCAGACCGGTAACAAGTGGTGCATCTACCCGATGTATGACTTTACCCACTGCATTTCCGATGCACTGGAAGGGATTACCCACTCACTGTGTACGCTGGAGTTCCAGGATAACCGTCGCCTGTATGACTGGGTGCTGGATAACATCAGCATTCCTGTGCATCCGCGCCAGTACGAGTTTTCGCGACTGAATCTCGAATACGCGATTATGTCCAAGCGTAAGCTGAATCAGCTGGTCACCGAGAACGTGGTGGAAGGCTGGGATGATCCGCGTATGCTGACAGTTTCTGGCCTGCGTCGTCGTGGTTATACTGCGGCTTCGATTCGCGAGTTCTGCCGCCGTATCGGTATCACCAAGCAGGATAACATTGTCGAAATGGCGTCGCTGGAATCCTGTATTCGTGACGACCTGAATGAGAACGCGCCGCGCGCGATGGCAGTGCTGGACCCGGTGAAAGTGGTGATCGAAAACTTACCGGCCGGTCATGAAGAGCTGCTGACGATGCCTGCTCATCCGAACAAGCCGGAAATGGGCAGCCGCGAAGTGCCGTTCAGCCGCGAGATCTATATCGATCGCGCTGACTTCCGCGAAGAAGCCAATAAGCAGTACAAGCGTCTGGTGCTGGGCAAAGAAGTGCGTCTGCGTAATGCGTACGTGATTAAAGCCGAGCGCGTGGCCAAAGATGAAGCGGGCAATATCACTTGCCTGTACTGCACCTGCGACACTGACACTTTGAGTAAAGACCCGGCTGATGGCCGCAAGGTGAAAGGGGTGATTCACTGGGTTTCTGCTGTGCATGCGTTACCGGCGGAATTCCGTCTGTATGACCGCCTGTTCAGCGTACCCAATCCGGCCAGTGCTGAGGACTTCCTCGCCAGCATCAACCCGGAATCACTGGTGATCCAGCAGGGCTTTGTTGAGCCGAGCCTGCAAGCGGCAGAAGCCAGCAGCCCTTACCAGTTCGAGCGTGAAGGTTACTTCTGTGCTGACAGTGTTTATTCCAGCCCGTCAAAGCTGGTATTTAACCGCACCGTTGGCCTGCGCGACACCTGGGCGAAAATCGGCGGATAATCCCGCTGTGACAGTGAAAAACGCAGCCTGAGAGCTGCGTTTTTTTTATCGGCTAAGGACACGACAACATTTTTATGGCTGAAATACTTTCAGGACGAAAAGCGCCGTCGGTGATGTGGGGAACCATGATCATTAGCGGCACAATTATTGGTGCAGGCATGTTTTCACTGCCGGTGGTGATGTCCGGCGCATGGTTTTCATGGTCGACGCTGATCTTGCTGTTCTCGTGGTTTTGCATGCTGTTATCCGGGTTGCTGTATCTGGAATCGAGTCTGCATTATCCGGACGGCGCAAATTTTTCCACGGTAACCCGCGATCTGCTGGGCAGTAAGTGGAATCTCGTTAACGGTGTCACCATCGCGTTTGTGCTGGGAATTTTAACTTACGCCTATATCTCTGCCAGCGGTTCCATCCTGCATCATACCTTTAGCAGCACGCTGCCATGGCTATCACAACGTCAGGCGGGATTGCTGTTTACCCTGTTGCTGGCGGTGTTTATCTGGCTGGGCACCGCAGTGGTCAGCAGAATGACCTTTATCTTCCTGTTCGCTAAGCTGGCCGCTTTTCTGATGACCTTTGGCGGTCTGCTGTGGCATGTGCGGGTCGATAATTTGCTGGATACTCAGCAGAGTGGGGCGAGCTATTTCCCGTACATCTTTATGGTGCTGCCATTCTGCCTGGCGTCGTTTGGCTACCATGGCAATATTTCCGGGTTGGTCAGCTACTACCGTCAGGATGCCGCGAAGGTGAGGAAGTGCCTGATTTACGGCACGGTGATTGCGCTGGCAATCTACTTTGTCTGGTTAATCAGCGCGATGGGCAATATTCAGCGCCCGAAATTTATCGCTATCGCTCAGGCTGGCGGCAATATCGATGCGCTGGTGGCGACATTTGGCGATCTGATCAGCAGCCCGTGGCTGGGTATGTTGCTGCTGCTGTTTTCCAACTTTGCCGTTGCCAGTTCATTTTTGGGCGTCAGCCTCGGGCTGTTTGATTATCTTGCCGATCTGTTTGGCATTGCGAACAATGCGGCAGGGCGGCTGAAAACCACGCTACTGACTTTTGCTATTCCGCTGACAGCCAGCCTGATCTATCCGAACGGTTTTCTGCATGCGATTGGCTATGCCGGACTGGCGGCAACCCTGTGGGCGGTCATTACCCCGGCGTTACTGGCAGTAAAAGCCAGAAAGCGTTTTGATTACACCGGCTATCGCGTGGCCGGCGGCAATCTGACGATTATGCTGGTATTACTGTTTGGCGGCATCAATATCGTGGTCAGTTTACTGTCCTACGCCGATCTGCTGCCGGTTTACGCGCGCTGAATGCAGGCATAAAAAAACCGGTGACAAGTCACCGGTTTTGTTTAACGTTCTGCAGCGCAGAATTTATTTGTCGTGCAGCGTTTCGTCTTCGCGGCAATCACCCGTCGAACAGTGACCATAAAGGTACAGACTGTGGTTGGTCAGCTTGATGCCATGACGTGTCGCGATTTCACGCTGACGCGTTTCAATTGATTCATCACTGAATTCAATCACTTTGCCGCAATCAAGGCAGATCAGGTGATCGTGATGATGCTGCTGCGTAAGTTCGAAAACGGACTTGCCGCCTTCAAAATTATGACGGGTAACGATACCCGCGTCATCAAACTGGTTAAGAACGCGATATACCGTCGCCAGACCAATTTCTTCGCCCAAATCAATCAGGCGCTTATACAAGTCTTCCGCACTGACGTGATGGCCCTCTGGTTCCTGAAGCACTTCCAGAATTTTCAGACGTGGAAGCGTGACTTTCAGGCCGGCCTTCTTTAATGCGGTGTTGTTGTCAGTCATGCGGATATTGTCCTGTTACTTTGCTAGTCACAATGTGGCTGAAAAGCCCTGAACATCGGTCGACGCCAGATCTAATGGCGTCTCATTATAGAACTCGTGCTTTGAAATGAAAACCGCAGGGAGGGCGATAAACTACCACAGGATGTAAGGCGTTACGTCCGTGAGAAGTTCATGCTTCAAAGCCTGTCCCATTATGGCTACTTTGCTAAACCCTGTACTCTCAAAAAAGAGTCATTAGCGAGGTGACCGATGAGGGGTATTGTACAGATTTACAGTCTGCAGTTACAAATATGTATCTATCATTTCTATAGGAAAAACCACTGGCTCATTGTGAGTTAGCGCCCACAATGGCCAGACAGCTTAAGCTTCGATGATTTCTTTCAGCTGAAGTTCATCAAAAATTTGCTTAACCCACTTATCAACACGTTCGTTGGTCAGTTCTGGCTGGCGATCTTCATCAATCGCCAGGCCGAGGAAGTTTTTATCATCCGCCAGCCCTTTTGAGGCTTCGAAATGATAACCTTCGGTTGGCCAGTGGCCAACGATCACCGCGCCATTTGGCTCAATGATATCGCGAATGGTGCCCATCGCATCACAGAAGTACTCAGCGTAGTCTTCCTGATCGCCACAGCCAAACAGGGCGACCAGTTTGCCATTGAAGTCGACCTCTTCCAGCGTCGGGAAGAAATCATCCCAGTCGCACTGCGCTTCACCGTAATACCAGGTCGGGATGCCAAGCAGTAAGATATCAAAGGCTTCAAGATCTTCTTTGGCGCTCTTGGCAATGTCATGAACCTCAGCAACATCTTTACCCAGTTGCTTTTGGATCATCTTTGCAATGTTTTCCGTATTGCCAGTATCGCTGCCAAAGAAAATGCCTACGATTGCCATGAGTTTAATAACCTCTTGAAACTTAATGATATGGTGAATACTACAGATAGCCAGTTATTGGCAATGATAGCAGACAGTGTCGGGGCGCGGAACTTCAAATGCTGCCGGATTTGTCGCATTGTGCGCTCAAAGCCGCAGCTGACCGCGCCTCAGTTATAGGGTGGTGGCGTTAAGCTGTGACAGAATCATCTCTTCAATCAGCTCGCTACGACTCATATTGCGCTCTTCAGCCATCTGATTGAGCGCATCAACCGCATCGCTGTTCATCTTTAATTCGACGCGGCGCAGCCCACGAACTTTGTCGCGTTTTAACTGATTGCGTTTATTGATGCGCAGCTGTTCATCACGCGTAAGCGGATTGGTTTTTGGTCGTCCCGGGCGGCGCTCGTCTGCAAACAGATCGATCGTCGTGCGGTCCGTGTTCTCTTTTGCCATAGAATCGTGATACTGAATGAGCGTCGGCGTCTGAAAACGCCAAGGTTTCTGACTAAGTATGAGCCGGTTTGCCGCCGTTGCGTACAGCGGCAAAATTTTAGCGCGCCATCATACCCCAGTGAAAGTCGTCGCGACAATCATTTCACTGTGTCAGCAACTATTTGCTTTTAAAGCGCAAAAAAACGGCGAATTGCGCGCAAAACAGCATCAGGTTTTTCAGCATGCACCCAATGTCCGGCTCCGGCGATCACGTGAGCACGCGCTTGCGGGAACTGGCTGAGCAGCGCAGCACGATGAATATCATCAAGATAAGGGGAGAGCTCGCCGCGAATAAACAGTGCCGGATGGGGCCATGCCGGGACGGTTTCCCAGCCAGAAATGGTGCGGTAATTGTTCCACAGCGCAGGCACATTAAAGCGCCACTGACCTTCGTGGAACGATTTCAGCAGAAACTGAATCACGCCCTCTTCATCAATCTGGCTGCGCATCACTTCAGCGGCTTGCGAGCGCAACGTGACACCGGCTTCGGTGACGGCATTCACCCCGGCAAAGATGGCGTCATGGCGGCGCGTCTGGTAATCCACCGGCGCGATATCGATCATCACCAGCTGTTCAATACGCTCCGGTGCCAGCGCACTCAGTGTCATGGCAATTTTTCCGCCCATGGAATGGCCAATCACCGCGACCTTATCAATGCCCTGAGCATCCAGCGTGTCGAGCACATCCTGCGCCATCAACCGATAGTTCATTTCCTCACTGCGCGGCGACAAACCATGATTGCGCACGTCAACCTGCAGAATCGGTCGATCGGTTTTCAGGCCGCGTGCCAGCACACCCAGATTATCGAGGCTGCCAAACAGCCCATGGATCAGCAGAATCGGGGTAGAGTTAGCGACAGATTGTTCAGTTTGCAGGCGAGCATTCAAATTCATGGCAAAGTTCTTACAGTGGAAACGAAAGCTTAGGTTATCATGGATTTCACATTTCTTGCCGGGTGAAAGCGCAACGCGGTTAACGAACTTTTTGCGGCATAATCTGACTTTTGCCTGCAAAGGTCGCTGGCGCTACACTGCCACAAGATTTAACTTTATAATCCTTATGTTAGAGCCGGGTCACAATTTGTGCAGACGTTAATACTAACGGCTGCGACCAGATGGGACCGGTTCTGCAAAACGCAATAACCGTACGGATAAAGATGAAAACGATTGAAGTCGACGAAGAGCTATACCGCTATATTGCCAGCCACACTCAACACATTGGTGAAAGCGCATCTGATATTTTGCGGCGTATGCTGAAGTTTACCGCCGGTCAGAGCGCACCAGCGGCAGTAGCACCGCAAACGTTGCCGGTGAAAGAAGCCGCAGTGGTGAAAACCGAATCCCGCCCGCAGGACCGTGTCCGCGCCGTGCGTGAACTGCTGCTGTCCGATGAATATGCGGAGCAGAAACGAGCGGTTAACCGCTTTATGCTGATTTTGTCGACCCTGTATTCACTCGATCCGAAAGCGTTTGCCGAGGCGACCGAGTCACTTCACGGCCGTACTCGCGTCTATTTTGCGGGAAATCAACAAGTTCTGATCCAGAATGGCACCCATACCAAGCCGAAGCACGTTCCCGGCACGCCATACTGGGTGATTACCAATACTAATACAGGTCGCAAATGCAGCATGATTGAACACATCATGTTGTCGATGCAGTTCCCGGTGGAGCTGACAGAGAAGGTTTGCGGCACCATCTAACTGAAGCGTCAGGGAGAAGCGCCAATGGCCAATCACCCCCGTGCCGGGCAACCCGCCCAGCAAAGCGATTTGATTAACGTTGCACAATTAACGTCCCAGTATTACGTGCTGCAGCCGGATCTGGCCAATGCAGAACATGCGGTGAAATTTGGTACATCTGGCCATCGCGGCAGCGCAGGACGCCACAGCTTTAACGAGTCGCATATTCTGGCGATCGCACAGGCCATTGCAGAAGAACGCAAAAAAAATGGCATCACCGGCCCGTGCTATGTCGGTAAAGACACGCACGCACTCTCTGAGCCGGCGATTATTTCGGTGCTGGAAGTGCTGGCAGCCAACGGTGTGGATGTGATCGTTCAGCAGGATAATGGCTACACGCCAACTCCGGCGATCTCAAACGCGATTCTGGAACACAATAAGCACGCGGGTGCGCTGGCCGACGGGATCGTGATCACGCCATCACATAACCCGCCAGAAGACGGTGGGATTAAATATAATCCACCGAATGGCGGTCCGGCGGATACAAACGTCACCAAAGTGGTGGAAGATCGCGCTAACCAGCTGATCCAGGATGGCCTGAAAGGGGTAAACCGTCTGACGCTGGATCAAGCCTGGGCGAGCGGCCATATTCAGGAGCAGGATCTGATCCAGCCTTATATCGAAGGTCTGGCGCAGGTTGTGGATATTGCGGCGATCCAGAAAGCGGGCCTGAAAATCGGTGTCGATCCACTTGGTGGTTCCGGCATTGCCTACTGGCAGCGCATTGCAGAGTTTTACCATCTCGACCTGACAATTGTTAACGATGCAGTCGATCAGACTTTCCGCTTTATGCATCTCGATAAAGATGGTGCTATCCGTATGGATTGCTCCTCTGAATCGGCGATGGCGGGCCTGCTGGCGCTGCGTGATAAGTTCGACTTGGCTTTTGCCAATGACCCGGACTATGACCGTCACGGCATTGTCACGCCTGCTGGTCTGATGAACCCGAACCACTATCTGGCGGTGGCGATCCACTATCTGTTCCAGCATCGTCCGCAGTGGGGCAAAGAGGTTGCCGTCGGTAAAACGCTGGTTTCCAGCGCGATGATTGACCGTGTGGTCAACGACATTGGTCGCAAGCTGGTGGAAGTTCCGGTGGGCTTCAAATGGTTCGTTGATGGGCTGTTTGATGGCAGCTTCGGTTTCGGTGGCGAAGAGAGTGCCGGGGCATCTTTCCTGCGCTTTGACGGCACGCCGTGGTCAACGGATAAAGACGGCATCATTATGTGCCTGCTGGCGGCGGAAATCACTGCGGTGACCGGTAAAAACCCACAGCAGCATTACGATGAGCTGGCCGGGCGCTTTGGCGCACCAAGCTACAACCGTCTGCAAGCGTCGGCGACGTCCGCGCAGAAAGCGGCGCTGTCTAAGCTGTCACCGGAAATGGTCAGCGCAGATACGCTGGCCGGTGACCCGATCACCGCACGTCTGACGGCGGCTCCAGGTAATGACGCATCGATTGGCGGTCTGAAAGTGATGACAGAGAATGGCTGGTTTGCCGCGCGCCCGTCCGGTACTGAAGACGCCTACAAAATCTACTGTGAAAGCTTCCTCGGTGCTGAGCATCGTGAAAAGATTGAAAAAGAAGCGGTAGAGATTGTCAGCGAAGTGCTGAAAAACGCGTAATTGACGCAGCTGATAACAGAGGGCGCTGAGCAATCAGCGCCTTTTTTTTATCTGGCGCGCATTCTGGCGTAGCGGCGGCGTTTGCGCCGCCCGTGCCGAAGGTTGGCAGGGTGCCAATCATTAAGGCATAAACCGGTAGCCGATTCCGGTTTCTGTCAGCAGATGCTTGGGTTGCGCCGGATCGGCTTCCAGCTTCTGTCGCAAATGACCCATATAGATGCGCAGATAATGACTGTGCTCCACCGCATTTGGCCCCCACACCTGAGTCAGTAACTGGCGCTGAGTCAGCACTTTTCCGGCATTGTTCAGTAAGATCACCAGCAGACGAAATTCAATCGGCGTCAGATGCAGCTCCTGGCCGTCACGGGTGACGCGTCGGGCGGCGATATCCACCGTAACGGCAGAAAAGCTGATTACCGCCGCCTGCGGACTGGCGGAAGCCTGACGACGTAACGCAACCCGCACCCGCGCCAGCAGTTCACCGACGCCGAACGGCTTCGACAAAAAATCATCGGCTCCGGCATCGAGCGCCGCAATTTTGTCCTGTTCATCACTGCGCGCCGACAGCACCACAATCGGCATGGCGCTCCACTGGCGTACATCGCGGATAAATTCAATGCCGTCGCCGTCGGGCAGCCCGAGATCGAGAATCACCAGATCCGGTTTGCGGGTGGCGGCCTCGATTAATCCCCGCTGTAGCGTTTCACTGTCAAACACGCGCAACGACTCGCCTTCCAGCGCGATACGCAAAAAGCGACGAATCTCTTTTTCATCTTCGACAATCAGGACGGTGGTCACATTTCCTCTGTCTCTTCGGGGGCCAATTCTGGCGGCTTATCCTGTGGCAGGCGCAGGTGGAAGCTGGCACCACCGGCCGGACGATTTTCAGCGATAATCTCACCCTGATGCAGGGTAACAATCGCCTGGCAGATCGCCAGGCCAAGCCCGACGCCAGGGATCGCTGACTCTTTATTACCACGCATAAATTTATCAAAAATCTGCTTTTCCTGCCCGTGCAAAATGCCTGGCCCATTATCCCACACTTCGATATCCAGCAGATTGTCGGTGCGGCGCGCGCGAATACCGATTTGCGCCGTGTTACCCGCATATTTAACCGCATTCTCCAGCAGATTGGTCAGCAGCCGTTCAATTAGCGGGCCATCAACTTCAACCAGCAATAGCTCATCGGGGAGATCGGTAAGGATACGGCGTCCATTCAGCAGCGGTGCCATGGCATTAAGGGTGCTGCCAATAATTTCGTCCAGCGTCAGCCACTCTTTGCGCAGCACAAAGCCGCCGGACTGGATGCGCGCCATATCCAGCAGATTATTTACCAGCCGGGTGGTATTGATAATGTGCTGACGGATCTGATTCGCCTGCGGGGCGTGCGGCGAATTAACGGCGGATAAATCCAGCGTCAGGATTTCCGCCATGCCAAACAGCACCGTCAGCGGGGTGCGTAAATCGTGGGACAGCGCAGCCAGCAGCGAGTTGCGTAACTGTTCACTTTCGGCGGAGAAGCGCGCCTGCTCTTCGGACTGGGTCAGCGCCAGCCGCTCCAGCGCACTGGCGATCAGCACAATCACTGTCTCAATCAGCCGCTGCTGTTCCGGGATCATCAGCTGCCGCAAGCTGGACGGTTCAATAATCAGCAATCCCCAGCATTTTTCCTGCATCATCAACGGCAGTATCAGGCAGGGCAGGCCTGGCAGGGTGGCGGTACCCGCTCCGGCGGGCTGACCATTATCAAAACTCCAGCGGGCAATCGCGGCATCGGCCTGGCGCGGCTGCGGTAACTGTCCGTGGGCATCGGGGATCAGTAGCTCGCTGCTGGCGCGAAAGGTGTTATCAATAAAATGCTGGCTGACCGCAATAATATCCTGTTGGCTACGGGTGCGGCTTAACGCGCGGGAAACCTCATATAACTGACGCACGCGTGCTTCACGATAGCGCGCCACCCGCGCCTGATAACGCATACTGGCGGTCAGGTTACCGATAATGATACCCACCGTCAGCATAATGGCGAAGGTCAGCAAATACTCAAGATCCGACACCGCCAGGGTACCGCGTGGCGCAATAAAAAACAGGTCAAAGCTGGCGACATTAATCAGCGATGCCACCACCGATGGCCAGCGGCCATACAACAGGGCGACGATCACCACGCCGAGCAGATACAGCATCACCAGGTTGGCATCGGCCACCTGCGGAAACAGCCAGCTGGCACCGACGGTAAGGGTCGCGCACCATGCGACCGCCAGCGCGCAGCCTTCCAGCGGTTTACGCCATTTTTCGGCGGCGCTTTTATTACTGACCGGGCGGGCTGACAGCGCAGAATCGGGTTCATCCCGCGCGACGATCAGCAGATCGAGATCCGGCCCCAGTTTGCCCAGCCGGTTGGCAAAACCGTCGCGTTTCCAGCGCTGTGAAGCGCGACGGCCAATCACAATTTTGCCGAGGTCGTGTTCACGTGCGTAACGCAGTACCGACCGCTCTTCGTGGGTGTCAGAAAGCGTGGCGGTTTCCGCGCCGAGATCCTGCGCCAGTTTCAACGCCTGCAAGATGCGGCGTCGCTGTTCGCCGGGCAATTTATGCAGCCGCGGCGTTTCGACATACACCGCGTGCCACGGCGCATCCAGTTTTGCCGCCAGACGCGCAGCGGTGCGCACCAGCTTTTCATTGCCGGCGCTTTCGCCGATACACAGCAACACCGCATCGCGGGTATGCCAGACTTGTTCGCGCCCTTTATGGTCACGCCAGGCGCGCATCTGATCATCAACGCGATCGGCAGTGCGGCGCAGCGCCAGTTCGCGCAGCGCAATCAAATTGCCTTTACGGAAGAAGTGTTCGATAGCGCGTTCCGCTTGCCCGGCGATATACACTTTGCCTTCCGCCAGCCGTTGTCTTAAATCGTCCGGCGTCAGGTCGACCAGCACAATCTCATCGGCCAGATCGAAAATCGGGTCCGGCACGGTTTCGCGCACCCGAATACCGGTAATGCTGCCGACCACATCATTCAGACTTTCCAGATGCTGAACATTGACCGTGGTAAAGACATCGATACCGGCATTCAGCAGCTCTTCCACGTCCTGCCAGCGCTTCGGATGACGTGAACCCATAATATTACTGTGCGCCAGCTCATCAACCAGGATAACCGCTGGCGCACGGGCGAGGGCCGCGTCGAGATCGAACTCCGGATACTGTCGGCCCTGCTGCGTCCATGACTTCAGTGGCAGCAGGCTAAGGCCGTCCAGCAGGGCGGCGGTTTCGCGCCGCCCGTGGGTCTCCACTACGCCCACCAGCACGTCGAGACCCTGTTCGCGCAGACGACGCCCTTCCTGCAACATGGCGAAGGTTTTACCGACACCGGCACAGGCACCGAAAAAGATCTTCAGCTTACCGCGCGGCGGGGAGCTGAGCTGCTGCAACAGCTTTTCCGGCGACGGACGCTGTAGCTCCTGGTTCATGAATTTTCCTTATTATCGGCTCGGGCGGCGCTGCCCTTAGCGGGGTGACTGCGGGTACTTTTGTTCAAGCGCCAGATTCAGCATAAGGACATTTACCGTCGCTTCGCCAGCAAATTTCAACATCGGCTGGTGAATATGTTGCGCAATCAACGCATTAACCTCTGCCAACGGAATCGCGCGCGCCTGTGCCACACGTGCTGCCTGCCAGTACGCGGCTGCCGGTGAGATTTCCGGATCCAGCCCGCTGCCGGAAGCGGTAATCAGATCGACTGGCACCTCGCGGCTGGCCTGCGGATTCGCCGCGCGCAGTGCCGCGACGCGCTCGGCAACTAACCGATCCAGCGCCGGATTGCTGGCGGCCAGATTACTGCCTGCTGACGCCAGCGCATTATACGGCGTGTCAGCAGTGGCGGACGGGCGACCGTGGAAATCAGCCGCATCGGTAAAGGGCTGACCGATCAGCTCAGAACCACGCACCTGACCTGACACAGTGACCAAAGATCCATTCGCCTGCCACGGGAAAATCGCCTGCGCCACGCCGGTAACTAACAGCGGATAAGCGGCACCGGTAATCAGTGACAGCAGAATAAACACCAGCAGTGCCGGACGTAAGAGGGACATAGTGTTTCCTTAAACCAGACCGGTAATGGTTAACAGCAGATCGATAACTTTGATGCCGACAAATGGCACCAGCATGCCGCCTGCGCCATAAATCCACAGGTTGCGACGCAGCAGCGCGGCGGCGCTTAGCGGCCGGTAACTGACCCCTTTTAAGGCCAGCGGGATCAGAAAGACGATAATCAGCGCATTAAAGATCACCGCCGACAGAATCGCCGAGGCGGGGGAGTGCAGGTGCATAATATTCAGCGCGTTAAGTTGCGGCCAGGTAACGGCAAACGCCGCCGGAATAATCGCAAAATACTTCGCCACGTCATTGGCAATACTAAAGGTGGTCAGCGAGCCGCGGGTCATCAGCATCTGTTTGCCAATATGCACCACCTCGATAAGCTTGGTGGGATTGGAATCAAGATCGACCATATTGCCCGCCTCTTTTGCCGCCTGGGTACCCGAATTCATCGCCACCGCGACATCGGCTTGCGCCAGCGCCGGTGCATCATTGGTGCCGTCACCGGTCATTGCCACCAGCCGCCCCTCGGACTGATACTGGCGAATCAGCGCCAGCTTGGCTTCCGGCGTGGCTTCGGACAGAAAGTCATCCACCCCGGCTTCGGCGGCAATCGCTGCGGCGGTTAACGGGTTATCGCCGGTGATCATCACGGTTTTAATCCCCATGGTGCGCAGCTCGGCAAAGCGCTCTTTTATGCCACCTTTAACGATATCTTTTAATGCCACGACGCCCAGCGCCACATTGCCTTCGGCGACCACCAGTGGTGTACCGCCGGTGCGCGCCACCTGTTCAACCAGCGCCATCACTTCCGGCTGAAACTGACCACCATTCGCTTCGACATGGCGTTTAATGGCGTCGACCGCGCCTTTACGAATCATGCGCTGCTGGATATTGACGCCGCTCATCCGGGTCTGCGCCGAAAAGGGCACAAAGCTGGCATCCAGTGCGTGCAGGTCGCGTTCGCGCAGATTAAAGCGCTGTTTTGCCAGCACCACGATGCTGCGGCCTTCCGGGGTTTCATCGGCCAGCGACGCCAGCTGAGCGGCATCCGCCAGCTGTTGTTCACTGACGCCGGGTGCGGTTAAAAACGCGGACGCCTGGCGATTACCCAGCGTGATGGTGCCGGTTTTATCCAGCAGCAGCACATTAATATCACCGGCGGCTTCTACCGCGCGGCCGCTGGTGGCAATCACATTCGCCGCCAGCATCCGGCTCATCCCGGCGACACCAATGGCCGACAACAATCCGCCAATGGTGGTCGGAATCAGACACACCAGCAGTGCGACCAGCACCGTGATGCTAATCGGCTGACCGGCAAACTCGCTGAACGGCCAGAGGGTGGCGGTGGCAAATAAAAATACCAGCGTCAGCGCCACCAGCAGGATGGTCAGTGAGATTTCGCTTGGCGTTTTACGGCGTTGTGCCCCTTCGACCATCGCAATCATCCGGTCAAGGAAGGTTTCGCCAGGATTCACGCTGCACTGAATCACCAGCCAGTCGGACAGCACCCGCGTGCCGCCAGTGACGGAGGCAAAATCACCGCCCGATTCACGAATCACCGGCGCGGACTCGCCGGTAATGGCGCTTTCGTCGACGGATGCGCCGCCTTCAATCACTTCGCCGTCGCAGGGAATGGTATCGCCAGCGGCGGCCAGCACGATATCGCCTTTGCGCAGCGACTCAGCCGGAACACGTTCGGCAGGCGCATCATGGCGTGCGGCGGTCAGCTTATTGGCCCAGCTGGTTTTCTTCATGCCTTTTAACGCGTTCGCCTGCGCTTTGCTGCGGCCTTCGGCTATCGCTTCGGCAAAGTTGGCAAAAAGCACGGTAAACCACAGCCAGATGGCGATAGCGGCGGTGAATCCGCCGCTGCCGCTGCGGTAACCGGATAGCATCGCCAGGGCGATCAGGCTGGTGACTATCGAGCCGAGATACACCACGAACATCACCGGATTACGCCACTGCACGCGCGGATCGCATTTTTTCAGCGCATCAATCAGCGCCTGACGCGTCATTACCGCATCAAAGAGAGGTTGTTGCTTGCGAGTCATGAGTTGCTCCGCCTTACTGAGTCAGTTGAAGATGTTCAGCCACCGGGCCAATCGCCAGCACCGGGACAAAAGTCAGTGCGGCAACCAGCAGCACTGTGCCGGTCAGCAGACCGATAAACAGCGCGCCATGGCTCGGCAGGGTGCCGCTGCTCACCGGCTGGGCTTTTTTCGCCACCAGTGAACCGGCAATCGCCAGTACCGGCAGAATAATGCCGAAGCGGCCGACAAACATGGCAAACGCCAGCAACAGGTTATAGAACGGGGTATTGGCGCTCAGACCGGCAAAGGCACTGCCGTTGTTATTCGCCGCCGAGGAGAGGGCATACAGCACTTCACTGAAGCCGTGCGCGCCAGGATTCAGTATGCCTGCGCGTCCGGCGTCGGTGGCGATGGCCAGCGCGCTGCCGAGCAGCACCAGTGTCGGCGTGACCAGAATCGCCAGCGCGGTCATTTTGATCTCCCGGGTATCGATTTTTTTACCGAGGTATTCCGGCGAGCGGCCAATCATCAACCCGGCAATAAATACCGCCAGCAGCACAAACAGCATCATGCCGTACAGGCCAGAGCCGACGCCGCCGAAAATCACTTCACCAATCTGCATCTGTAGCATCGGCACCATCCCGCCCAGTGCAGTAAACGAGTCATGCATGGCATTAACCGCGCCACAGGAGGCGGCGGTGGTGACGACTGCATACAGTGCGGAGCTGAGAATGCCAAAGCGCGCCTCTTTGCCTTCCATATTGAACGGCGAGGAAGCGCCGGCGGAAAGCAGATGCGGATTGCCGTTTAGCTCGGCCCACATCACCACGATCGCGGCGAGGATAAACATCAGCGTCATGGTCGCCAGCAGCGCGTGACCCTGACGGCGGTCGCGCACTGCTTCGCCGAAGGTGAAACAGAGTGCCGCCGGAATCAGCAGAATCGCCAGCATCTGCATAAAGTTGGTCAGGGCATTGGGGTTTTCAAACGGATGCGCGGAGTTGGCACCGAGGAAGCCGCCGCCGTTAGTACCCAGTAGCTTAATCGACTCCTGTGAGGCAATTGGCCCCATGGGTAAGGTCTGACTCGATCCGGCCAGCGAGTGAAGGGTCTGATAAGGATTAATGTTTTGCAGCACGCCCTGGCTGACAAACAACAGCGCGAGGATAAATGACAGCGGCAGCAGCAGATAAAGGGTGATGCGCAGCAGATCCTGCCAGGCGTTACCGAGGGTCTGTACGCTCTGGCGCGAGAAAGCGCGGATCAGCGCAAAAGCGACCGCGATACCACTGGCGGCGGACAGGAAGTTCTGCACCGTCAGGCCCACCATCTGGCTAAAGTAGCTCAGGGTATTTTCGCCACTGTACGCCTGCCAGTTGGTATTTGTGACAAAACTGATGGCGGTGTTCAGCGCCAGATGCCAGCTTATCGCCGGGAACTGCTGTGGATTCAGCGGCAGACGATCCTGCAACATCAGGATGGCAAACAGCACCAGCACGCCCAGCAGATTAATGGCGATAATTGCCCAAAAATAGCGGATCCAGCTCATCTCTTTCTGGCGGACACCGCACAGCCACCACAGGCGGCGTTCAAAGGCCGCCCGCCATCGGCCAGCATCGCCGTCCACCAGTTTCGCCATGCTTTTACCCAGTGGCTGTGCCAGCAGCAGTAACAGTGCCACAAAGCTAAACAGTAACAGGCTTGCGGAGGCGGCCATCAGAACGCCTCCGCATTAATCAGCGCATAAATCAGGTAGCCGGTCAGTAATGCAACCCCTGCCACGCCAGCGATAATCCCAACACTCACAGTACACCTCCGGGGTGTGATTCAGATAAACGCAGAGTAATCATTGGCGTGCAAAGACGGTGTATAGAAAGCGGGGCGCGGTATAAAAAAAGTATAAAAATGACCGGAGTGTTAATCCCTGGCGATCGTTTGATAACAATTTTGTAACTCAATTACAGCGATAGCCAAAAACTGCGCTTTTTTGCTCAAAAAAGTGGTCGGATCAGTAGTAAAATTACATCAGGCGGCGTATTATTATTGGACAGATTACATACAGCATTTTTTAACTTCGGAGGGCGTGGACCATGTATCAACACTATTCACTGCATAAAGTCATTCTGCGTCGCGTCGCGGCGGTCATTATTGGTCTGCTGGCGCTGCCGGTGATGTTATTCCGCGAGGATCGTGCGCGCTTCTACAGCTATCTGCATCGATTCTGGAGCAAAACCAGCACTAAACCGGTCTGGCTGGCTCAGGCAGAAGCGGCAGGCTGCGATTTTTATTAAGTTTCGCCGCCCATACTGATCTTTGCTTTAATCCGTCATCCTTCACCGGGTGGCGGATTTTTTTTGCCTCCGCCCGCGCCCCAAAATATCCCCTGAAGCGCCTTCGCGATCGTCGTCACGGTAAAAAACTAATCACCGTGTGAAATTAATCAGAATAACTCATCTTTCATCTCTGCACGCGGAAGCCGTGACGAGATAAAACAAACCGGACAGGACGTCTGAACCATGAACGATAACCGTGCAGCCCGTCAGGGCGATGCGCTGATGCACGCCAGCGTGTTTGCCGAGATCA
>NZ_JRXE01000017.1:0-58676 GCF_001267535.1 Winslowiella iniecta
GACACTGTACTGGTGATTGGTGCCAATGACACCGTGAACCCGGCAGCGCAGGAAGATCCCCGCAGCCCAATCGCCGGTATGCCGGTGCTGGAAGTGTGGAAAGCGCAGAATGTAGTGGTGTTTAAGCGTTCCATGAACACCGGTTACGCCGGGGTGCAGAACCCGCTGTTCTTTAAAGATAACACCCAGATGTTATTTGGTGATGCAAAAGCCAGCGTTGAAGCCATTCTGAAAGCGCTGTAATTGTCTGGCCCCTCTCGCGGTTTGAGAGGGGCAATATCCTGTCACGATCTCCCGCCCTGTCGCCTTATATTCCCACTTTCAGAGAAATGATTCTCAATATTGTCGTTTTACAAGCCAGCGGTGCTGTTCTAATAATTTGGTTCGGATAATTAACACGGACAGCCGTGATGAACAGCACAATTCAGATTGCCAGACCCGAAGACGCGCAAGAAATATATAATCTGTTGCAACGCGCCTATGCTGCGTTGTCAGATCTGAATGTCAATTTCACCATTACCCGCGCCAGTGTTGATGTGGTGCAACAGGCGATTCAGGAAGAGACGGTACTGGTGCTGCGTCAGCAGGGGCAGGCCATCGCCACCGTGACCGTTCGTCTGCCGCAGGAAAATCATCCCGCTGAACTGCCGGCACTGCCTTTTATTCACTGGTTTGCGGTTGCGCCGGAATATAAACGTCAGGGATTTGGCGATCAGATATTAAGCTGGGCGGAAAGCACGCTGCTGGCGGATAAGCTGAAAGCGCCGGCGGTCTATTTAGCCACCGCCATTAAACATCCGTGGCTTACCCAGATATATCAGAAGCGCGGCTATCGGCCTTTTCATCGCCGGGTCAATCCACCAGGCGAAGAGCTTATTTATCTGAAAAAAGATCTGCTGCCATCCTCCTGTTGTAGTTTCAGTACGCCGCAGTTCCACAGCGCCTGAATACCAGCCCCGGCTTAAACACCACCACATATGATGATTAGTAAGGACAGTATGAAAGCAAATCATCTGCATGCTCATCGTCACAACTGAAAGCGGGCGGCAAAGAGATTGCCGGTACCGGTCCGTTTATTTTGCAAAATTATGAGAAAGGTCAGCAAGTGACCTTTGTGAAAAAGCCGCAGTACCGTTGGGCACCGGTACATTGCTCTCTGGTCAGGTGGAGGCGATTGAGGGGATTTCCGGTAACGACGCGGCGGGGTTTAAAGATAACGACGATTTTGGTTTGCTGCCGGAGCTGCGAAAATGCGGTTTACTGGACGAGGATTATCAGAGATAAGATTTTCGCAGCAGTCTGGAATTGCCGCCATTGCCGGTCTGAACCGCCAGAGAGTAAATAAGGGCCCGCAGCATGCTGTGGGCCCGTCAGCGTTATCTGCTACAGACGTTGATGGTGAGCTAACGGACGAGGCTGTGTGCGACGACCCAGCATCCCCATTGCGCCCGCCAGTACGGCTTCAACAATTAACATAAAGAAGGCGAACCAGCTGGCTTTCGCGGTAGCAGCGGCGGCTTTCTCACCGGCCTCACGCGCTTTTTGCTCAGCTTGCTGTTTCAGTTCTTCGTATTTAGCCCGCGCCTGCTGATAACTTTTTTCAGCCTGGTTGACCATCTGATCAACTTCTTCATCACTCTTGCCGGTACGTGCCTTGATAATATTTTTTAACGCATCACGGTCGGCAGCCTGGAATGTACTTTCATTGCGTTCGATCAGACCCTGAATAAAGCCAGCCAGGTCGGTATCGGCATTTTGCGGTGCATTGGCCGTAGCGGATGCCTGATTTTGCGCATTGTTAACTTCATTCTGCGCTTTATTTTCCAGATTTTCCGGCTGTAATTCTGCTTTACCACTCTGGCGTAGCGTGGTTTCCAGCTCATTCTGCAAGCTGTCGAGATTAATGTTATTTTCAGCCAGTTTATCTTTAACCATCCGGGTGGCCGGTGGCGCAATGGCGGATATTCCGCTACCCAATGTCTGTAAACCTGAACCGATAATATTACCTGCGCCGGTCAGGGTATTGTTGACCACCACAATCAGGAACCAGGTGCAAATTAGCGTGTTGACGCCAAACATTAGCAGGCCATGCAACGCGCCTTCGCGCTGGGCCAGACGCCCGCTGGCATAAGCACCGGCGGCGATAGAAATCAGCATGCTGGCGCCGGTCCAGATTGCTGCACCGGTACCGATGCCATCAAGAGGGTTTTGCTCTTTCAACGGATCAATGGTACTGGCACCAATGGCCGTTCCCAGTATCGCCAGTAAAAGATAAACCACCATCGAAATAATGACACCAGCAAAAATGGCGCTCCACGAAATACGTTTTAATGGCGTGCTTCTGACCGGCGCGACTAAATTATCATTGTAATTTCCAGTCGCAGTAGCTGAGTTTTCATTCATAAGGATATCTCCATTTATCGCCAAAGTTTACTTTTAACCACAACGTAAAGAATGCGTCGTCTTGCACGCTTTACTCAGTCACTTTTTAATCTGACCTTTCATCAGCCTTGTAAGATTAGTCTTACAAAGCTGAATGCACCAATAAATATGCAATTAATTTAATTATTGCGCGGATGAATTAAAAAAAGGATTATAAATCAGGGAGGAAGAGAGAAGGTGCAGCAAAAAAATGCCACTGTCGATCGGCGGGAAAGGTAGCGAAATATCCGAAGGAAATAGGTTTGTTACTTTTTGAACGCGATAAAAAAACCGGCTGACAGGCTCGTCATTACCGGTTTTTTGTTCCGCCGTTCACGCTATATCAGGAGTGATTCAGGCCGCTTTCGCCTTAGTCATCCTCATCATCATCCAGCTCAACCGGAGTCGCAAAACCATCCGGTTTAATCACCAGCAGGTCACAGCGCAGATGGTCAATAACCTGTTCCGCAGTATTCCCTAAAAACGCCGCAGAGATGCCGGTGCGGCCAATGGTACCCAGCACCACAATACCGGCATCCAGATGTTCCGCCAGGTCGGGGATCACTTCTTCCGGTAAGCCTTTTTCAACATGGGTGAATTTCTCATCCATAGCAAACTTTTGCCGCAGGGCTTTCATTGCCACCAGATGCTGGCCGCGAATCGCGTCGTTATAAACGCTGGGGTCAAAATCGGGCAGTTCGATGGCGATATTAATCGGGGTAATCGGATAGGCTCCTACCAGATGAACCTCGGTATGGTTCACCATATCTGCCAGTTCGCGTGTCAATTTGACCAGTTTTTGATTGAGCAGATCGTGATGCGGTTCCTCGCTGGCCAGATTAACCGCCACCAACGCTTTACCTCCTTCCGGCCACGGCTGATCTTTTACCATCCAGACCGGACTTGGACATTTGCGTAACAGATGCCAGTCGGTTGGAGTGAAAATTACCGCTTCCAGCCGATCGTGCTGATGGGCCATTTTCAGTACCAGATCGTGGTTGCCAGTCAGCACTTCCTGAATAATCGCTTCAAATGGGCGATTATGCCAGACCACTTTAATCTCGATATCGACGCCAGCTTCAAGATAAGCGTGAGCCTGTTCGCGAATCCATTCGGTACGCTGGCTGATGACGCCTTTGCGCATATTGGTGCGCTCATCCGGCGACAGCAGGGTAGTCATTTCATAGGAGAAATCATAAATAGGCAGGAAAGCTTTGATTTTGCCGCCAATCCGTTGATTGAGATACACCGCCCGGCGCAGCGCCGGCTGGTCATCCTGTTGAGGATCGATCGCCACAAGGATGTTTTGATACTTAACCATACTGGGGTCTCCTTACACGACGAGGTGTCTGCTTAAAGATAGCCCAATAGCGCTCAGGGAAGAAGCGAAAAAGTTGTTGCCGGATCAATAAAATAACAAATATTAACCCGGCGTAGCCTCTCAGCAATCAGTGGCTCTGTCCGGCCAGCTCTGAAAGGATGTCGTGATTCTCGATGGTAATGTATTTGCCTTTTACAGCCAGCATCCCGCTTTTCTGGAAGCGGCCAAGCAAACGGCTAATGGTTTCAACGGTTAAACCGAGATAGTTACCGATATCGCCACGGGTCATGGTCAGACGAAATTCACGCTGTGAGAAACCGCGCTGGCCAAAACGACGTGCCAGATTCCAGATAAACGCCGCCAGGCGCTCTTCGGCATTTTTCTTCGACAGCAGCAGGATCATATCCTGATCGCCTTTAATCTCGCCGCTCATCAGGCGCATCATCTGTTGACGCAGGCTGGGCATTTTGCCGGAGAGATCGTCAAGGGTTTCAAATGGAATCTCACACACCATCGCGGTTTCCAGCGCCTGGGCAAAGCTGGGGTGAGAGGCAGAACTGATGGCGTCAAAGCCCACTAAATCGCCGGCGAGGTGGAAACCGGTAATCTGCTCATCGCCTTGTTCAGTAATGGTGTAGCTTTTGATGGTGCCGGAACGAATGGCATAGAGAGATTTCAGTTCATCGCCCGCTTTAAACAGCGTCTGGCCTTTCTGAATGGGCTTTTTACGTTCAATAATGTTGTCTAACTGATCCAGCTCGTGTTCATTGAGCGTGAACGGGATACAAAGCTGGCTGATGCTACAATCCTGACAGTGAATCGCACAGCCACCAGATTGAATACGACGAATAACGCGTTTTTCTGGGATCATAATATACGCTCTGACGATAATTGACTGTGGTCAATTTTAACATTCTTAAGTTACAAAAAGAAACTCATCTGAGCAGTATAAGGCACATAAACATTAGGGATGTGTTGAACAAACCGCATCCCATTGAAAAACTGCCTGAAATTCGTTCTACGGCTGTTTATCCAGCGTTACAACACTCTGATAGCCTTTCTTTCTGTCTTTATTACTGACTCTGGCAGGTTGTTCAACTTTGATGATCAGTGTCAATACCCCGGCAAACAGATACAGCGCGGTATAAGTCCAGACCACCCCTTTAACATCAAAAAACGGCAGTACCAGCGAAGCAATTGCCGGAGCGAGAAAGTTACTTAAGCCCGCCGACAGGTTATAAATCGAGATCGCTGCCCCTTTGTGCTTCGGCTCCAGCACCGGAAATACCGCAGTCATCGGGACAAACGCGGCCACGGTGATACCCAGCATCACCGCCGGAATCATCGCCACCCAGTAGTTGTGACCAAAAGTGACCGGCAGATAGTAGAACGCCAGGCTGGAAATCGCACACCCCAGGCAGCCGAACCAGCGTACCTGACGGATCCAGCCAATATATTCGCCGAGAATTCCCCACATCACATTGGTAAAGATAGTCACAAAGAAGAATACCGCCCAGATTTGCAGCCATTCGGACATGCTGAAGCCGAGACGCCCGACAAACAGCATCGGCATCACCACCGCAAAGCCAAACAGCGACAGAGTATTAATGATACGTATCAGGCAGGCGAGAAAGATATTGCGGTTGGTAAACAGAATGGTCACCGCACGCGACAGTTCGGTCATCTTCTCTTTGGTGGAGAGATGCGCTTTGTCACTTTCACCGCCCACGTTGCGCAGCAGGATCATCGCCATCAGACCGCCCGCAACCACCCAGGCAATGGCAAACCAGAGCGTGCCGGTTTCACCCATAAATGGAATGGTAAAGCTTGGCAGATAGCTACCGACACAGCCGATGCCGACCGAGTACATCGCCCAGAACCAGCCCATCGCCGATGACAACTGATGTTTTGGCACGGTCTGCACCACCAGCATCACAAACGAGTAGATAAACAGCGGATAGGCAAGGCCACGAATCCCGTAAAACAGCAGCATCAGCGGATAGTTGCGCATTCCCAATCCGAGCGTCAGGAACAGCACATGCATTACCACCCAGAGGATAAAGCCAATACGCATCGCCCGCTGCGGGGTGATGATTTCCGCTACCACGCCGGAACTCCAGGCTGCCAGCGCGGCGGCGGCGCCATAAAGGGTAAAGACCAGTGCCGACTGGGACGGAGAGAAACCTAAATCAGTAATATGTTTGGAAAGAAACGCCATTTCAAAGCCGTCGCCGCTCATAAAAATTGCGATGGCGATATAGCCCCAGAACAGGGATTTCGGCATGCCGATGCCGTTTTTATCTGAGTGCATAATGCAATCCTCTGACCATAAGTGGGCCGGACGCCATGCGACCGGTGTTAAGTGACTAAAGACGCATCGCGCGCTGCTGTTGATAGAGCTGACGGAATTGCTGCAATCGCGGTTGCAGCTGCTGATGGCGTGAGGCATCGGGCAGATAACGTTCTAATTCTGCGGGTTTCTGGCAAACCTGTTGTTCATCACCGCCCACCGCCAGCCAGCCGAGACGGGCGGCACCCAGTGCGCCACCGGCTTCGCCGCCACGATGGGTGATAATCGTCAGGTTCAGCACATCGGCCATCAGCTGCGCCCACCACGGACTGCGAGCGCCGCCGCCAATCAGCGAGCAACAGGTCAGCTCAGTTCCCGCCTGCTGTAACACCCTCAGACCATCGGCCATACCAAAGCTGACGCCTTCCAATACCGCGTACGCCAGCGAGGCGCGCTGGCTGGCGTGGGTCAGGCCGTGAAATGCGCCACAGGCTTGCGGATCGTTATGGGGTGTGCGCTCACCGGAGAGATACGGCAAAAACAGCGGCGAGTGCAGCTGCTCCTCATGGCTGAGTGCTGCGACCTCGGCTAACAGTGCGGTTTCACTGGTTTGCAGCAGGTCACACAACCACCGCAGAGCGCTGGCCGCCGACAGCATCACGCTCATCTGATGCCAGCGCTGCGGCAGGGCGTGACAGAAAGCGTGCAGCGCCGATTGCGGATCGGGACGAAAGCCGTCGTTAACCGCAAACAGCACGCCCGAGGTGCCGAGGGAGATAAACGCATCACCCGGATTGATGGCGCCGATGCCCACCGCGCTGGCGGCATTATCACCACCGCCGCCGGCAATCATCACTTCATCACTTAACCCCCACTGACGGGCCACCTCGGCTTTCAGTTTGCCTGCCGGATGGCTGCCTTCCACCAGCCGTGGCATCTGCTCGCGGGTTAACCCGCAGGCTGCCAGCAGGCTGGCTGACCACTGGCGCTGCGCCACATCCAGCCAGAGAGTCCCGGCAGCATCGGACATTTCACTGATTTTCTCGCCGCTCATCATCCAGCGCAGATAGTCTTTCGGCAGCAGCACCGTGGCGATGCGATTAAAAATCGTTGGTTCATGGCGCGCCAGCCATAACAGCTTCGGCGCGGTAAAGCCGGGCATCGCCAGATTGCCAGCCACCGCATGCAGCTCAGGGGCGAGGCTGTTCAGTTGCTGGCACTCGGCGGCGCTGCGCGTGTCGTTCCATAAAATGCACGGACGCAACACCTCGTTATCCTGGCCGAGCAGCACCGCGCCATGCATCTGGCCGGAAAGGCCAATAGCGCGGATTTCGCACCAGCTGGCACCAAGTTGCTGGCGCAGTTGATCGATTACCTGTTGTGTGGCCTGCCACCATTGCGCCGGATCCTGTTCTGACCAGTGTGGATGCGGACGCTGTAGCGTCAGTGGCGCACCGGCCGTGGCCATAATCTCCCCGGCGCTGTTGAGCACCAGCGCTTTAATTTCGGACGTTCCTGCATCGATTCCCAGATACATGGTGATCCCCTTACTCGCTGACCAGCTGCGGCTGGGCAATCCACTGCTGTAACCGGTCAACCGTTTGCTGCAACAGGGCAGCAAATTGCGCGTGACTGGCTAACGGACCAAACAGCGCCGGATCGGCGGCAAACTCTGCCAGCGCATTATCGGCGGCCAGCAAATGATGCAGCGACATTTCATCCATCACGCCATCCTGATAGCGGTACGGCAGTTCACCGAGATGCCAGCGTTGCAAAAACAGGTAGAACAGTGCCGGTAACACTGCGGTGGCGCGGGGAATTTCGCCACGCTGCCAGCTTTCCACCAGCGTCGGCGTAATAAAGCCGGGAATTTTTGACAGACCATCCGCGGCGACGCGCTGGTTGGTATCCTCAATCCACGGGTTAGCAAAACGATCCAGCACCTGATCGCGATAGGCTGGCAGATCCAGCGGACTTGGGCTTAATGACGGGATGACGTCCTCGGTAACGTAGTCCCACGCCAGTTGTTTAATCGCTGGCGTGCGGGTGCTTTGATGAATAAATGACTGACCGAGCAAGGTGCCCGCCCAGGCAATACAGCTGTGGCTGGCGTTAAGAATGCGGATTTTTGCCTCTTCCCACGGCAATACCGAATCGACCAGTTCAACTTCAACCTTTTCCAGCGCCGGGCGTCCGGCAATAAAATCGTCTTCAATCACCCACTGGATAAACGCTTCCGCCATCACGGGCACCGCGTCATCAAAGCCGGTGGCTTGTTTAACGCGCGGCGCGATATCCGTGGTCGGGCGCGGGGTAATGCGGTCGACCATGGTATTCGGCGAGCGGGTTTGATGGGTCACCCAATTCAGCAACGCTTCTTCGCCGCGCAGGCGCAGGAACGTGAGAAAACCGTGGCGGAAACGCTCGCCGTTATGGCGCAGGTTGTCACAATTCAGCAGGGTGACCGGCTCACCCTCCGCCGCCATGCGGGCCAGCAAAATGCGGGTCAGCGCACCGTACAGCGTGCGTGCTTCACCATTGATATCTGCCTGAATATCGGGGTGGCGCGGGTCGAGCTGGTGGTCAGGATCAAGATAGTAGCCGCCTTCGGTTACGGTAAAGGCGATCACTTTGGTGGTGGCGTCGCTGCCTTGCGCAATCAGTGCGCTAAGCTGGCTATCCCAGGGCAGAATCTTTTTTATCGAGGTGATCCTTTCATAGCGGCGCTCACCTTTCGGCGTCACGGTTTCCAGCGTATATTCGCCGTTTTGCGCGGCGAGCTGGTTGAGCAGGGCATCGGCATCCTGACGAATATTGCCCAGCGCAATATGCCAGCGTTCATCCCCTTGTTGTAACAGGCGATGCAGATACCATGCCTGATGGGCGCGATGGAATGAACCGGCACCAATATGCATCCAGACGTTAGCGGTTGATTGAGTCATAAGACAGCTCCTGATGATTTGAGCAATTGCCCTTAATGTGGGCTTATGCCGGAAATGTGTTACAGACTGGGCAATATTCAGTGGGTTGTCTGCGCGGCAGATCACAAAAAACAATAAATGCCCAAATGTAGGGCAAATATTCAGAGTAAGCTGTGACGATGTTTGAAGAGGATCGAAAGCACCATGAGTAAGCACGACAAAAAGCTCGAACAGGCTGCGCGTGCCGCCTGGATGTATTATGTTGCCGGTGAAACGCAGCAGGACATTGCCGAAAAACTGGGCGTGTCGCGTCAGGTGGCACAACGGCTGGTGGCACTGGCGGCAGAGCAGGGATTAGTCAGTGTGAATATCAGCCATCCGGTGGCAGAGTGTATGTCGCTGGCGCAGTCACTACAGCGACGTTATGGACTGGACGTCTGTCAGGTGGTGCCTTCTGATGGACTCGATAGCCCCGGGATTCATCAGATGATCGCGGTGGCCGGTGCGGAAGTGATGGCGCATACCCTGAAACAGAGCGCGCCGCAGATTATTGCCGTCGGATCCGGGCGAATGCTACGCGCCACTATCGATGAGCTGCCAACCTTCGATCGCCCGCAACACAGCTGCGTGTCGTTAATCGGCGCGATTGCCAGTGACGGATCCTGTACCCGCTACGATGTGCCGTTGTGGATGGCAGAAAAGACCCAGGGGCGCTATTTTATTCTGCCCGCACCGCTGTTTGCCGACAGCCCTGACGACCGCACGCTGTGGTGCAATCACCGTATATACCGCACCGTAACCGAAAAAGCGGCGCAGGCTAACGTGATGTTTCTCGGTATCGGCCATATTGACGCCGGTTGCCCGCTCAATGCCGATGGCTTTATCAGCGACCAGCAGGTTGCGCAATTACAACAGCAGCGCGTGGTTGCGGAAATGCTCGGGCATTTTATCGGTGAAGATGGCGAGCGCGTCAGCAGTGAGCTGGATACGCGCTTAACCAGCGTCACGCTTGGCGCCCACACTCAGCGCAATATCATTGCTTTTTGCGGCGGCAAAGAGAAACATCGTGCCATCTGCGCGGCGCTGAAAGGGGGATGGATCAGCGGATTAGTCACTGATGAAGCCAGTGCCAGAGCGGCGCTGGCGCAATCATAACGACAAAGGCTTATAGCCTTCGTGTCTCAGTAACCACTGTTTTCGCGCGACGCCACCGGCATAGCCGGTGAGCGTGCCATTAGCCCCGATAACCCGATGGCAGGGCACCACAATGCTAATTGGGTTGGAGCCATTAGCAGCACCGACGGCACGCGCCGCGCCAGCCCGACCCAACAGGGTCGCCATCTCGCCATAACGCAGTACGCTGCCGCAGGGGATGTCGCGCAGCATATTCCAGACCGAGCGCTGAAAATCAGTTCCATTGGTCGCCACCGACAGCTGGCGGATCACCGTCAGGTCGCCGTCAAAATAGCGGGTCAGCTGCGCACTCAGGCCGCCAGCGTTATCCAGCTGGCGTAGCCGGTAACCCTGAGCACCGTAATGAATATTCAGTAGTCGCTGCATGCGATCGCTGTACTCTTCCCATTCGACGGCGCGCAGATTTTGCTGTTCATCGCTGATGATTCTCAGCTGTCCCAGGGGAGTCGGGATAGTATCTTCCAGTAATGTCATCATGATTTTCGAACGGTTATCCATTCCAGGCGATATGCCCGTCTGGGCATAGTGGGTGAATTTATGCTGCAAATTCCTTGTAGCATGTGGGTCAGTGCGACAACGGTGAAAAGTCACAGAAGTCATAGCAACTCATCGGCAACAGAGTTATGTTAGCGACAGTGCAAAGATTTGCCAGTCTGCGTCGCCACTGAAGGTGATTTGACTGGCAACCCCGTATGGATAGTCTCCATACCTGTAACAGTGATCTCTGGCGGAGCTGCACGATGAAAAATGAAAAGGAAATATCGATTGATGCGTTTACTGAGAATGAAAAAGTCTCAATCGATCAGCAGGTTAAAACCTTGATCGCGAAATCAGGGAAAACGCCCGACGATAAGCAACTCAAGGAGTTCACGAAAGAAGCCAAACGGCTGGTGATGAAAGCGCGGCTGGCAAAAGAGAAAGCGACGCCCGCAAAAACGCCGCGTAAAACACGGGCGAAAAATCTCAGTGCCAGTGAAGTGGGCGACTTTAACTGGTCTGCTTCGGTCAATCTGGCCACGCGTCGCCGTTAATCTGTCTGCAATCCTTCCGGCCACCTTCAGGGTGGCCTTTTTAATTTAAAAGGGCTTGTCGCATCACGCCAGAAAGACTATTTTTTCATTTTAGCTGCTGTCGCCGCTACCCTTCGCGGCCTGAGGAGTGACGATGAACCTTGACGATAACGATCTGTTTAAACACGCCATGGAAGATGTCACGCCACTGAAAGAGTGTGCCACTGTTCACTGGTTAAAAACGCCGGGGATGAAAACTCAGCGCCCGCGTTACGACGAAACGCCGGATAATTTCCTGGTCGAAGGGTTTATCGAGGTGATACCGCTCAGTCAGCCGCTGGAGTTTGCCGCCGAAGGCATTCAGCAGGGGGTGGTGGATAAGCTACGGCTGGGAAAATATCAACTGGATGCAAGTCTGAATTTGCTGCGCCAGCCGGTAGAGAGCTGCCGTCAGTCACTGTTTAATTTCATGCTGGAAGCGCGCAAGGCAAATCTGCGCAATCTGCTGATTATCCATGGTAAAGGGCGCGACGATCGCGCCCATGGCAATGTTATTCGCAGCGGTATCGCGCGCTGGTTACAGCAATTTGATGATGTGCAGGCTTTTTGCGTGGCGCAGCCTCAGCATGGCGGCAGCGGGGCGCTGTATGTCGGGTTGCGAAAAACGGAGCAGGCGCGCAGGGATAATCGGGAAAGGCATGCCAAACGCAGCCGCTAAACAGATCCCCTCTGATAACTGAGAGGGGATCCGGAACGCTTAAACGGCTGTAATGACATGTTGTGATGGATTATCTCACATCGTGATCAGTGTCATGCTGGCAAAATGACAATCACTGTTTTGTGGCTGCAATTCGATCCGAATCTGATTTAACGGACCGCTGTACGCTGCGGTTGCGACTTGCAGTTCATAAAGGTAAAACGGCTTTCCAGCAAGAGACTTTATTTCAAAGTTGGGTAATTTTTTAAAGTTGGTGACTCCAGTAGAGAACAGACGGTTGTCATTATCATCCCGAATCATTAATCTGCTTATGCCTTGCAACTCAGAAGAGAAAATGAGTATTTTGATATGATTTTGCCAGGTCATATTGACACTTTCATCAGCGATTAAGGTGAAATTCATTTTAATCGGATGGTTTTCTCCTGAAGTGATAATATTTTTACCAATCAGGATATCACTGTAGACATTATTATGCGGTGCGCCGTCCTCATTGAAGACATAACCGCCGTTGAAGTCTAACTCATAAGCAATCCCTTTTTTTATTTCGCCTGCTTCATTTGCTTCAAGGACACGTTTCGTTTCAAGCCCGTCATAATGCCTGAAGATTGCGCAGTCGACCCTCAATCCCCAGCCCGCATCGGCAGTGCACTGCTTGCCGTTATGATAGCCGCCGACCACTAAGCCACTGATATAGTAATTGGGGATGTTAATATTATAAAGTCCGGATTCATTGGCATTGTTGGTGGGCTGCAGAGCGCCGGTTGGGGTTAACATGCGTAAATAATAAAGCCTTGCGCCGCTCGCGCTGGTCGACATGTTGATTATCATGGTGTTGATATTGGTGCCACCATCAATATTCTCGCCGCCGGGCTGGAAGGGATTAAGATTAAAGTCTCGGTTAGCATAACGGACTTTTGGATGTGATGAAGGGTTATAGCAGCTTTCGAAATAAGTTCGTCGGTACTGTCCTGTGCCGTCAAAGTATCCATGGTTTATTGCCAGTACGTTATCCAGGTGGCCCATCATGCCGATATCCGCCAGTAATGAGCTGCGCAGGTGTATATCTTTATTGATTTTCGCAAGTACCGGAGTAAAAGAACCATTGGCGACGTCTGTTGGTGCATCGGAATATAACTCAGCGGTGTTTCTGATATTCAGCTCAACACCTGCCTCGAGAGAGAATGACGCCCTGTAGGCTGAAAGCAACATGGCGTAACCACCAGTATAAACATTGCGGCAAAACCTGATGACTTCATTGGTTTTGAAGCCGGTGTCATGATAGCGTTTAATCAGGTTTTCTTGCGATACCTTCATCCAGCTCGTGGCATCGTTTCTCAGATCATCGAATTGTAACTCATAATAGTCGTCATCCAGATTCAGGGTTTTTCTGTTGCTTAATAACTGTGTGTAGCTGATAAGCCCCAGCGCGGCGGCCTGCATATAAAAAAGATAGCCGATACCATTAGAAATGTTCAGAAAAAGCGGCATCTCGATGCGAAGATGCCCAATCAGATTACTAAAGCGATTAAGAACCTCGCCTTTTAAATCACTACGCGTTTGCTGATCGAGGAATTTTTTCAATGAGGTGTTAAACGCACCACATACAGTGGTCAGTCCTTGCATCCTTGATTTCAGAATTCCGTAGTTATTATCATCTATCATCTGACCTGTTATTCTTCTTATCTCCTCTTCGATAGAAGGTTTGCTGGTGGTAAACAAATTATTAAAATAGCTAAATAAGCCGGTTATCGCGCCGCTGAAAAGCGGACCGGCAATGCCGCCAAGAAATCCTCCCGCCAGCTTCAGTATCAGTGATTCAACCAGCGATGACATTGCTAAAACAGGCGCGTCCTTAAACAGTTGATCGAGGGCACCATGAAGGTTGGAGAAACCATTCGCGGCAGCTTCTGACATCTCCTTCAATGTTATGACCTGGTTTCCTTGCCCATAGGGGACTTTAACCTCATCCTTATTGATTCCCCTTAGTGCGTAACCGACGGATTGCGCCAGCGGTGTGATGGCAGAGGTATTGGCTAATTCTGCCAATGCCAGCTGCGGAAAAAGAGATCCGGACAGTAATGAACCGGTGGCCACAATACCTCCACCAACAAGTAAATTCCTGCGTGTTTTAGATATTTTTTCATTTTCCATAATGTATTCCACTAGTTGGTAACGGCAAAGAAAAGTTAATTTTTCTTTACTGTTAAAGCTAAAGGTTCTTAAAGGTAATAAAAGTCAGGGTTTGTTATTGTTGTGCCCGTTATAGCGTGCTGCATTTGTAAGAATGCGCCCGGGAATTTCACAGGTAATATAAATCATGAATTTAATAAGCTGACGGGTTTGATTAGGTCTTTTTCGATAGGCAATCCCTCCATGGGTTTCTTCATAAATAATTATCATGTCACATGGAAAAAAAGAACTGGACTTAAGTCTAGCCCCGGCATGTTTTTTAGTTTGTTAGGCTTATAAATGGAAAAGTAGGTTTTAATAAAATCTTGTAATATTTTTCGATGAATAAATCGGTAAATCTTAAGAGGGTTTATGTAAGGTAAGATAATTAATAATGTGTAATTGTAAATCACCAGGGGAATTACTTTGACGACAAGTGGGTTTTACCTGGGGTTATTTGATTTTTGGATTATTTAACCAGGCGGAAATTTATGCGTCAATATCTTACAGAAACGGGTGAATAGCGTTCTGATTAATAAAAATGCGGATAAGCAGAGAGCCTGAATGAAGGTGATTTACACGATTATATTGCGGAAGGGTGTAAGTCTGCCGGGATTAGCGTTCCCGGCGGGTGACAAATTATATTAGCCGGAGTGGCACTTACGAATGGTGGCCAGCAAAATTTCGGCACTCAGGCAGTGCTGACTGCCAGAACGCGTCATAATTCCCACCGGTTCGCCGGGGCCATGTGAAGCAATTGGCAGTGCCGCCAGAGAGTGATGCAATAGATCTTCTTTAATGGCACCGGATGGCACAAACCACACGTAGTCATACCGTTGTGCCAGCTGACGTGCCAGCGAAGTGGAGGAGGTTTCAATGCAGTTAGCAGGCAGTGTGCAGCCTTGTTCATCCATCATTGCCTGCGCAATACGCCGCGGTGCAGTGCCTTCAGGTGAAATCACCACCGGCCACTGCAATGCTTTCGAGAGCGTGACGTTGTCACTTAGCAGTGGGTGTTCAGGTCGCACTACCAGCCGTAAAGACTCAAGAAACAGCAGTTCGTAGGTTAAGCCAGCCATCATATCGCTGTCGGCCATGCGGCCAATGCCAATATCAAACTCTCCGGCCTTTAACCCGGCAATTAACACATTGTTATGCAGGGTAGCGACTTGTACGGTGGCCTGCGGTTGCAGTTGATGGAAACGATCAAGAATCGACGGCAACATGCCCATTGCCGCCGTGGTCAGGGCGCCGACCCGCAGTACCACCGGCTGATCGCTGATGGCGCTGGTAAATGACTGACCGGCATGATTCAGGGCATCGAGCACTTTCACCGCGTGGGTAAGGAACTGTTCGCCCATGGTGGTGAGCTGCGCGCCCAGCCGTCCACGCTCGAACAGACGCGTACCCGCCAGCTCCTCCAGTTCATTCAGCGTTTTAGATAACGCCGGTTGACTAAGGCTAAGCGTCTCTGCCGCACGTCCCAGCGTCCCTTGCTGTGCAACTGCGACGAAGGTGTGCAAATGGCGCAAGCGAATGCGCTGATTAAAAACGTAATTTTTATCCATACCACAGGGTAGTGAGGTCTGAAGATCTGAAGCAAGCACCATTAGTGGAATCTGTTAACCTTATTGCAAATTTAATTTAACATTTGCCCTTTTTGCACAAAATATCACCACGAATTAACTCGTTACGTCAGGTGACAGTATTTGACGCGCCGCTTATTTATGACGATAACTTATGGTAATCAGCGCGACATACTGTCTCCCGTTATGGCGCGCCGTTTTTTGTCACATCAGGGGGAAGAAACATGCAACGATGTATTGCCACTATTTCTGTCAGCGGCACACTGGAACAAAAACTCGATGCCATTGCCGCTGCGGGTTTCGACAGCATTGAGCTGTTCGAAGCCGATTTACAGCACTGTCAGCGCAGCGCCGCTGAAGTGCGCAAGATGGTCGGGACGCGCGGTTTGCGCATCGATTTATTACAGCCTTTCCGCAATTTTGAGGGTGAAACCGGCGATCAGCTATCGCGTGCGCGGCAGCAGTTTGAGTTGATGGGCGAGCTGGGCTGCAAAAGATTGCTGTTATGCAGCAACGCCAGTGACAGCTGTAGCAGCGACTGGCAGCAACAGATTGACGATCTGCATGCGCTGGCCGAACTGGCCGCCAGCTTCCAGGTTGACGTGGGCTATGAAGCGCTGGCCTGGGGTAAGCACGTTAACCGCTGGCAGCAGGCCTGGCAGCGAGTGGCTGAGGTTGATCAGCCTAATCTTGGCATTGTGCTCGACAGCTTTCATATCCTGTCATGCGGCGATACGCTGAATCAGCTCGACAGAGTGCCGCCGGAGAAAATCACCTTTGTGCAGTTTGCCGATGCGCCGCAGCTTAACCTCGATGTATTAACCTGGAGCCGTCATTACCGCTGTTTCCCTGGTCAGGGCGATTTTGACCTGACGCGTTTTGCCCGTCAGCTGCATCAGCATGGCTATCGCGGGCCATGGTCGCTGGAAATCTTTAATGAACAGCTGGTGACATCGCCGCTTCACAGCACGGCGGCAGACGGTTATCGCTCACTGTTGATGCTGGAAAAATCACTGAGCGAATGACGCCGGGTAGTGCAAAACGGAACCAGACAAAACCGCTGCGAATCCGCTATCATAGCGCTCACTTTTTTCCATGAAACCTGACGAATGATGTTTCTGACGTCTGTAAGGGAGGTTTCGGCGTTACAGGGAGCTATACCGTGAGCAGCACTCAGGCGATTGACGTTCGCCAGCTTATCAATACAGCTGTAATGAGCGGCTATCAAAAGCGCATTATTCTGCTCTGTTTTATTGTGGTGGCGCTGGATGGCATGGATATCGCGCTGATGGGTTTTATTGCTCCGGCGCTGAAAGCCTCATGGAATGTCACTAATCATCAGTTGGGTGGCGTGATCAGTGCTGCATTAATCGGTCTGGCACTAGGGGCGATGTTTGCCGGTCCGCTGGCGGATCGTTTTGGTCGCCGGGTCATCATTATTACCAGCGTTTTATTCTTTGGGCTGTGGACGCTGGTGACCGCACTGTCACAAAACCTCGAACAAATGATGCTGTTTCGCTTTCTTACCGGCTTAGGGCTGGGCGCTGCGATGCCAAACGTCGGCACGCTGGTGGCGGAATTCTCTCCGGAACGTAAACGCTCTTTTCTGATCACCGTGGTCTTTTGCGGCTTTACCTTTGGCGCTGCCGCAGGGGGATTTGCCGCCTCCTGGCTGATCCCGCAGTTTGGCTGGCATTCGGTACTGCTGCTCGGTGGGCTATTGCCGCTAATG
The DNA here is from genome assembly GCF_001267535.1 of Winslowiella iniecta. Lineage (GTDB taxonomy): Bacteria > Pseudomonadota > Gammaproteobacteria > Enterobacterales > Enterobacteriaceae > Erwinia > Erwinia iniecta. The sequence continues at coordinate 17,363 of NZ_JRXE01000017.1, forward strand.
GTAGTGCCATTTCTGGTGAAGTATTTGCCGGAGTCGGTGCGCTTCCTGCTCAGTCGCGGTGCACCCACGGAAAAAATCCGCGCCATTGTCGAGAAGATGATGCCGGGATCTACCCCGCCGGATGCCCGTTTTCAGTTACTGACTCAGGTAAAGCAGCAGGGGGCGATGCATACCGTAGTATCACGCAACTACCTGACAGGTAGCCTGATGCTGTGGGGCAGCTATTTTATGGGGCTGTTTCTGGTCTATCTGATTGGCAGCTGGTTGCCGTCGCTAATAAAAGATATCGGCATGACGGTGACCCAGGCCGCGCTGGTTACCGCGATGTATCAGGCGGGCGGCACCCTCGGCTCGCTGTTTGCAGGCTGGCTAATGGACAGGTTTAACGCCAACCTGGCGCTGGCGTCGATTTACGCCTGTGGCGCCATTTTTACCGTGGCGATTGGCTTCGCACCTGCGGATGCGCTGGTGATGAGTGCCATTGCCTTCTGTAGCGGCTTCTGCCTGAATGGGGCCAATACCGGGATGAACGCGCTTTCTGCCAGCTATTATCCCACCCATGCACGCGCTACGGGTTCCAGCTGGATGCACGGCGTTGGGCGTATTGGCGCCATTCTTAGCGCCTTTGCTGGTGCTGAAATGCTGTCGTTAGGCTGGAGTTTTACTCAGGTATTTATACTGCTGGCGATTCCGGCACTGCTGACTTCACTGATGCTGGTGGTCAAAAGTGTTTTCGGCTACCAGCGCAGCGAATAACCGCCGATCTGCGGGCGACATCCGCCGCCCGCCATGACTTTCTCGTAGTCGATCACAAATTCTGCATAATTTTCCCCGCTGCGACGCCAATCCATTACATTTGCTGGTAAATACGGCAACAGGATAATGACGATGGAAAACCGTTGGGTCAGTGCAGACAGCATTCGTGAGCGCTTTTCGCAGGCGATGTCGGCCATGTATCAGCAGGAAGTGCCGCAATATGGCACCTTGCTCCGGCTGGTGGCAGAGGTCAATCAGCAGGTATTGCAGGCCGATCCGCCGCTGGCGCAGCGCCTGACTGAAGCCGACGAACTGGCGCGACTGAGCGTTGAACGCCATGGCGCTATCCGGGTCGGTACTGCCGCCGAGCTGAGTATGCTGCGCCAGCTGTTTGCCATTATGGGTATGTATCCGGTTGGCTATTATGATTTATCACAGGCAGGGGTGCCGGTGCATTCCACCGCCTTTCGCCCGATTGATGATGCTGCCCTGCGCCGCAACCCGTTCCGCCTGTTTACCTCATTGCTACGGCTGGAGCTGATTGAAGATCAGGCGTTGCGGCAGCAGGCCAGTGAGATCCTCGCTGCCCGCGATATTTTTACTGCACGCTGTCGCCAGCTGGTGGCGCTGCATCAGCAGCAGGGCGGATTTGATGCGCAGCAGGCGGCAGAGTTTGTGGAGCAGGTGCTGGAAACGTTCCGCTGGCATCAGCAAACCACCGTCGACAGCGCCACTTATCAGGCACTTAGCGATCAGCATCGGCTGATTGCCGATGTGGTGTGCTTCCCCGGTTGCCATATTAATCACCTGACGCCGCGCACGCTGGACATTGACCGCGTGCAGACGCTGATGCCGCAGCACGGGATTACGCCGAAAGCGATTATCGAAGGGCCGCCGCGCCGTGCGGTGCCGATTCTGTTACGCCAGACCAGTTTTAAGGCGCTGAATGAACCGGTACGTTTTCGTGACAGCCATCAGGGCACGCATACTGCACGTTTTGGCGAGATCGAACAGCGTGGCGTGGCGCTGACCCATAAAGGCCGCGAATTGTATGATCGTTTGCTGGCACAGGCCGGCAGTGGCAGTGATAACCAGCAACATCAGCAGCATCTCAGCGACGTATTTAGTGATTTTCCGGATGATGAAGCCAGCCTGCGCCAGCAGCAGCTGGCATGGTTTGAGTATCGCCGCACGCCAGCAGGAGAAAACCAGCAAATCACACCCGCCAGTGATATTGAAAGCCTACTGACGCAGGGGCTACTGAAGGCCGATCCGATTATTTATGAGGACTTTCTGCCGGTCAGTGCCGCCGGCATTTTCCAGTCTAACCTTGGCAGCGAAAGCAAAGCGCGGTCGCAGGGGCAGGCCAGCCGTCAGCAGTTTGAGCAGGCGCTGGGCGCGCAGGTGTATGATGAAATTGAGCTTTATGCGCAGCGCGAACGTTCCAGCAAACTACGCTGCGGTTTGCTGTAGAGCGACATAAAAAAAGGGTCAGTTATTCACTGACCCTTGGCTATTTTTATAATGACTATTGCAGGCGCGGGTTACGAATTAACGTATATTTCCCGGCTCCGAGCAGCATGATAATCACGCCACCGAAGAAATAGAGCGCTTCCGTTTCCAGAGCCCACGCACCAACATCAGTACGTGACCAGAAAGCGCCTGTCTTCACCAGCAACGTTGCAACCACCATGTTTACCGCGATAACAAACGCCGCAGGGCGCGTCATCAGACCGATAATCACCATGACTGGCGCAACTATTTCCCCGATCCAGGCACCGTAGGCAATGAATCCAGGTAAACCATGAGCAGCCAGCATACTGGCAATCCAGCCGACACCGTGTTGAATCTTCGCTGCGCCATGAAACAGCAATAAGATGCCAAAAGTCAGGCGCAGAAGCAGTTTGCCGAAGTCCGGATGATCAAAAATGCGGGTAAAACCGTTATTGATCGCGCTAAACATGATTTATTCCTTTTTTCGTGTTGTTAAGAATGTAGGCAATTTAACGCCAGGATAATATTCAATTTACTTGATGAACTCATTCAGAAAATTGATTGATGCGGCATTTTTATTCGCGTGCAGCGCTGAAATATGGAGAATGATCCGTTAGCTGCCGCTATCAGAAGCGCAATGGACCACGGAAAAATTAATGAATAATGATCCACGATTAACGATAAAAACCGCCGAGGGTGAGCTGCGCGGCACGCAGGAAGATGACATTTTGGTGTTCAAAGGGATCCCTTACGCGGCACCGCCAGTCGGGCCATTACGCTGGCGCGCACCGGCCGCGGTAGAACCCTGGCAGCAGTCTCGCGATGCGACCCAGTGGGGAAACTCAAGCTGGCAGAACCGGGAATATTGCCTGATGGCGGGCGGCGGCGATCCGGGAGAGTTTAGTGAAGATTGTCTGTATCTGAATGTCTGGACTCCTGACGTCCAGCCGTCGCAGCCGCTGCCAGTGATGGTGTGGATCCACGGCGGCGGCTTTACGATTGGTGCGGGCGGGCTGGCACCCTATCATGGCGCGCCGCTGGCTTCGCGCGGTGTGGTGCTGGTCACACTGAATTATCGCCTCGGCCATCTTGGCTTTTTTGCGCACCCGGCGCTGGATGCGGAATACCCGGCGGGTGAGGTAGTCAATAATTTTGCGCTGCTGGATCAGATAGCTGCACTTCAGTGGGTTCAGCGTAATATTGCTGCTTTCGGCGGCGATTGCGCCAATGTAACAATTATGGGCGAATCTTCCGGCGGGCGCAGCGTGCTGTCGCTGTTCTGTTCTCCGCTGGCTGAAGGGTTGTTCCATAAAGGCATTGTGCAGAGCGCCTATTCCTTGCCGGATATGCCGCGCCACAAGGCGCTGAAAATGGGCGAGGCGATTGGCCGCCATTTCAGTCTGACCGCCGCAACGGCGGAGCAGCTGCGCGCACTGCCTGCGGAAGATTTCTGGCCGCTGGAAAATCCGCTGGCTCAGGGGCCGGTGCCGATTACGGGCGATCGGGTACTGCCGGTCGCGTCGCTGGAGGTGTTTAACCGCGCGCGCCAGCACAAATATCCATTGATGATTGGCAGCAACAGTGATGAAGCCAGTGTGCTGGCGTTTTTTGGTGTGGATGCCGCACAGTCCATCGCCGGTATTCGCCGTCAACATAAGCTGGCTTATCGGCTGATGAAATGGCTGTATACCGCTGCTGACGATGAGTCGCTTGGCCGCCAGGTGGCGCGTGATATTGCGTTTACCACCATGGGCTATGTGGCGGTACTGGCGCAGCACCGCGCCGGGGTGCCTGGCTGGCGCTACTACTTTGATTATGTCTCGGAAAATGCGCGCGATCTTTACCTCAATGGCACATGGCATGGTAATGAGGTGCCTTATGTGCTGGATACCCTGAGTAATATGGATGCTGGCAGCGATCGGCCATTTACCGATAACGACCGTCAGTTTGCCTGGCAGGTGAGTGAATACTGGCTGAATTTTGCGCGGGACATCACGCCGCACTCGCGCCATATCGCTGGCGCAGTGCCATGGCCCGCCTGGCATCCCGCCGACGACAGTACGCTGCGCTTTGGTGACTTTCATCGGCCAGAGATCCGCATTGAAAAGCGCTTTATGAAGCGCAGAATGCAGATTTTTCGACTGATGATGCGTACGCTGGTGCGACTAAATTAGCCGGGCAGCCGTTAAACGGTGCTGACTGGCTGAACTGATTAGTTCGGCCAATCAGTTGTCAGCGCTGATCAGTAAAAAGTTGTTGTACAGCAACAAGTTATTTAACTCCGCATTGAAATTAAGGTTTTGATACACAAGAATTTTTCGTGCTAATCCCCCTAAAATTTTCCGCTGCAACTGCCGATAACGGTTACTGAAGTCCGGTACTTATAGGGCCGGGATAACCGGTGATAACCGATTTGGAGCAGTTATGAACTTTTTAAAAAATTTCACAATCCGCGCAGTGATGCTGTGGATCCTGGGTCTGTTCTGTTTGTTATGGATCGGAGTCGGCATGTACAGCGTTTACTCGCTGAACGCACTGGGAAAAGGTAATGAAGTCGATCGTCATATTGTCAGCCAGATGAATGTGCTGAGTAAGGGCAACGATCAATATTTCCGCTTTGTTACGCGCCTGTCGCGACTGATTGAGGCCAGGCAGAATGGCGCAGCAGAGAACCCTGGCGATCTGGCGTCAGTGCAAAAATCGCTCGATAATATGCGCGCGCTACTGAGTGATTTTCGGCAACTGGCTCCGGGGCCAATCGATTCTGGCGTGGTAAATGGCGTGATCGACAGCTGGCAAAAACTGCTGGAACAGGGTGTGGTGCCGCAAATGCAGGCGGCACAGCAACCGACGCTGGATGCTTATCGTCAGCAGTCGCGTAATATCACACCCGCACTGAGTCGTGCCTTTGGTGCCAGAGCCGAAAAGTTTAATCTTGCGGCAGGAGAGATGCTCGATAACACCCGGGTGAACGTCGATCATCTGACGTTGATGACCAAAATCATTATTGTTATTGCCGTGATTGTCGGGCTGATGATTTTGCTGTTTACCGATCGCTATCTGGTCAATATGCTGGTGCGCCCGCTGGATCGTATTCGTGAACATTTTCGCACCATTGCGGAAGGCGATCTCAGCCAGCCGGTGAGCGATATGGGGCGTAACTGCGTTGGCAAACTGGTGCCGTTATTACGGACGATGCAGGATAGCCTGCGCGATGCGGTGGGGGCGATTCGTGGCGGAACTGAGAATATCTGGCGTGGCGCGGCAGAAATCTCCTCCGGTAACAACGATCTCTCTTCGCGTACCGAAGAGCAGGCGGCAGCACTGGAACAAACCGCCGCCAGCATGGAGCAACTGACCGCGACGGTGAAATTGAATGCTGATAATGCGCGTCAGGCCAGCGAGCTGGCGGATAATGCTTCGGCCACTGCCGGAAAAGGCGGCAAGCTGGTCAACGAGGTGGTCACCACCATGCAGGGTATATCCGGCAGTTCCCATAAAATCGCTGAAATCACCCATGTGATTAACAGCATTGCCTTCCAGACCAATATTCTGGCGCTAAATGCGGCGGTAGAAGCGGCGCGCGCCGGAGAACAGGGGCGCGGCTTTGCGGTGGTCGCCAGTGAAGTACGTAATCTGGCGCAGCGCAGCGCCGGAGCGGCAAAAGAGATTGAAGGGCTGATTGCAGATTCGGTGCAGCGGGTCGACAGCGGTTCGCGGCTGGTGAATGAAGCCGGTGCCACCATGAGCGAAATCCTGAAAGCAGTAACTGACGTCACTGAAATCATGAAGCAGATTGCTGCTGCCTCGGCAGAGCAGAGCAAGGGTATTTCGCAGGTGGGCAGCGCGATTTCTGAAATGGACAGTGTGACCCAGCAAAACGCTTCACTGGTTGAGCAGGTTTCTGCCGCCGCCAGCGCGCTCGAACGTCAGACCGAAGCACTGCAAAGCTCGGTAGCGAAATTCCGTCTGTCAGACAGTCACACCACCACGTCAGCCGTCAGTAAGCCATCCGTGACTCAGGCTGCCAGTGTAAAACCTGCTGTTGCAGGCAAAAACAGCGACCAATGGGTTTCTTTCTGATATCCCCTGGGGAGCCGTTTTCGGCTCCCGTTTAGATGGTACGCAGGGTGCTCATCCCCGGTACGACGGCGGTATTCTCACCGCCGCTTATCAAATTATTTCGCCGCCAGCAGGCAGATCTTTTCGGCGACCAGATACGACTTCACAAACGACGGCACCGGCAAGAACTCAAACTTCGAGTGAAAATTATGCGCGCCGGTAAAGAAATTTGGCGTCAGTAATCCTTTTGCTGACAGCGCCGCACCATCGGTCCCGCCGCGCATTGGAATCACCTTCGGTTCAATATCCAGCTGCTTCAGCGCCGCAAAGATCAGATCAATTGCCCGGCGATCGTCAGTAATGGCATTACTAATATTGCTGTAAGTATCAGTGATGCTGAATTCCACTTTACCGGTCGGATACTGTTCGGCAATTATCGCTGCCACCTCGGCTATTTTCTGCTTACGCTGGGCAAAACTTGCCAGGTCGAAATCGCGGATGGAAGCTTTCAGACGCGCATCATTGGCATTGGCGATCAGATCGTTAAACCAGACGTATCCCTCGCGGCCTTCAGTATGCTCCGGTGTCTCCCGCCGGTCGAAATGGCTGATAAAGTCTTGCGCCATCAACAGCGGGTTGACCAGCACCCCTTTGCCGGACATTGGATGGGCGGTGACGCCAGTCAGCCGAATCTCAGCTGCTGCGGCGTTGAAGTTTTCATAAACTACTTCACCCAGTTCGCAGCAGTCGATGGTATAAGCAAAATCGACGTCAAAGCGGCTTTTCAGATCCAGCGCTTTTGCGCCACGCAAACCAATCTCTTCGTCTGGTACAAAAGCCACCACAATATCGCCATGGTCGCCGGTAAGATTTTCCATCAGCGTCATTACCACCGTGACTGCCGCTTTGTTATCCGCACCCAGCACGCTGGTACCGTCGCTGAAAATAATATCCTGATCGCGGTAAGCGAGAATTTCCGGGTGTTCGGCGGTGCGCAGCCAGATGTCCTGCTCTGCATTCAGGCACAGATCGTTACCCTCAAATCGCAGCGTTTGCGGATGAATATCCGGTGATAATCCGACATCAACTGTATCAATATGGGTGATAAAACCGATGCGCGCTGCGGCAGGGCAATTGCCCGGTTTCACCGCAGTCACGGTGGCGTAGTCGTCAATGACCACCTGCTGCAAACCCAGCGCACGCAGCTCTTCGGCCAGCAGTTTCGCCATATCATGCTGTTGTGGCGTGCTGGGGAGTACCGTTGCCGAGGCGTCGCTCTGGCTGGTGACCGCCAGATAGCGATAAAAACGTTGGGTTAACTGGCTGGCCAGATGCTGATGCATAACGCTTCCTTATTAGTGAAACCGATGAGTTGTTCTGTAAGATGCCAAATCATGTTATTTATTAAACAGATGTAAATTTGTTTTACTCACCAGGTCGTGTTGAAGTCAATAAAAAGCGAGGATGGAGATGAAAAAAACGGTTACACGGTTTGCTGTGGCGGCACTGACGCTGGCGCTAGCATCAACGGTTTCGGCAAAAACATTGGTATTTTGCTCGGAAGGTTCGCCTGAAAACTTTAATCCACAAATTTACACTTCCGGCACCAGCGTTGATGCCAGCGCGGTACCGGTATTTAACCGGCTGGTTGATTTTAAAGTCGGTACCACTGAGCTGACTCCGAGCCTGGCAGAACGCTGGGATATTAGCCCGGACGGAAAAGTGTATACCTTTCATCTGCGCCAGGGCGTGAAGTTCCACAGCAATAAAAGTTTTACCCCCACGCGTGATTTCAATGCCGATGATGTGATTTTTTCTTTCATGCGCCAGAAGGATCCCAACAACCCCTATCACAAAATATCCGGCGGCGCATATACCAACTTTGAAAGTCTCGAGTTTGGTTCATTGATTACCGCGATTGATAAAGTGGACGACCACACTGTGCGCTTTAGCTTGTCACATGCTGAAGCGCCATTCCTCGCGGATCTGGCGTGGTACTTTGCCTCGATTCACTCAGCGGAATATGCTGATGTGATGCAAAAGGCTGGTACGCCAGAGAAAGTAGATATGGAGCCAATCGGCACCGGGCCGTTCCAGCTGGTGCAATATCAGAAAGATTCGCGCATTTTATATAAAGCCTTCCCGGAATACTGGCAGGGTAAAGCGAAGCTGGATCGCATCGTGTTCTCCATCACGCCAGACGCGTCGGTGCGCTACGCCAAACTGGAAAAAAATGAGTGTCAGGTCATGCCTTTCCCTAATCCGGCAGATCTGAAGCGCATGGAGCAAAATAAAGATATCGCGCTGATGCAGAAGGCGGGACTGAACACCGGTTTCCTGTCATTTAACACTCAGAAAGCCCCACTCGATAACGTCAAAGTCCGTCAGGCGCTGACGATGGCGATCAATAAGCCTGCAATTATTGCGGCGGTATTCCAGGGAACCGGCACGGTAGCAAAAAATCTGCTGCCGCCAGGCGTCTGGAGTGCAGACAAAGATCTCAAAGATTACGATTACGATCCTGAGCAAGCTAAAGCGCTGCTGAAAGCCGCTGGCCTGCCTGAGGGAACGACTATCGATCTCTGGGCGATGCCGGTGCAGCGTCCCTATAACCCGAATGCGCGCAGAATGGCGGAAATGATTCAGGCTGACTGGGCAAAAGTGGGTATCAAGGCCAATATCGTCAGCTTTGAGTGGGGCGAGTACCTGAAAAGGGTAAAAAATGGTGAACATCAGGCGGCACTGATGGGCTGGACAACCGCAACCGGTGACCCGGATAACTTCTTTGGTCCGCTGTTTAGCTGCACATCAGCGAAGGGCGGTTCCAACTCGGCGAAATGGTGCTACCAGCCGTTTGAGCAGCTGATTACCGAAGCGCGGGCAGAACAGGATCAGAACAAACGTACGGCGCTGTACCTGCAGGCACAGAAAATTATGCATGAGCAGGCACCGGCAGTAATGATTGCACATTCAACCATCTTCGAACCGGTACGCAAAGAGGTATCAGGCTACGAGGTCGACCCCTTTGGTAAGCATATCTTCTGGCAGGTGGAGTTAAAGTAAGCGAAATGGCTCTTTCCGCAACGGGAAGGGCCGGTTTCCTGTACGGGAAATCTGGAGTGGGTGGCGAATCACGAGTTATTCAGATTTAGAATGGTAAGTAAATCGATGATAAAGGCAACAGCAGAAGAGGTCGTTAGTCCGGAGCTTTTATTTTTTAAGCGTTAACGCTTTATATCAGCAGCTCCAGACCAGCGACAAATATAACAATGGACAAAAGTTTCCCTGGTGCAGGATTGTCCGTCAATCTGTTTCAGCAAGAACAGATTTTCAATGGTGATTATCTGCAGCTTTATTAACTGTCTGGCTGTCTATGGAAAAGACTTTAAATGATCTTATCGATTAAAACTAGTTGGACTTAGGTATAGGTAAGCACTGTACTTTTATTTATGCACGGTGATGAACTAATAAGTTGTGCCAGCTGTAAACAGGAAAGGCGGTTATTTTTAATTTATGGGGAAACAATTAGTCAGGTAATAAAAGCTGTCCATGTGAAGAGAGGGAGATCGAAAATTGCACGGATACTTCCGCCGGGAGAAAGTAAGGATTATCTTCGGTGAATATGAAGTTGATAAGGGGCTATTATCATAACCTCATGAAATTTAAGGTAAAACACTGATGATGTCAGAGGGGTGGTCATTTTTCATCACACCGTTTACGCCAATAAAGTGATAAATTTCTTTATTGTCGATTTTCATTAAATGCGCTGTCAATGTGTCGGATTAATCATCTGCGGATGCCTGTCAAATCGAAGGTTTTTAAAGGGGGATACAGGCTGTTTCGCCAGGGTAAAGCATGCGCGGGCACGCGTAAACCTCAGTGGGTAAGATTAACATTGGCTGATTTTACTGATAGCGAAAAGATTTTTTACAAATTTCACCGTTAAAAGTTATAAAAGGAAATATCTGATTAACCCAATGGCAAACCGTGGGGGCTTGCAAATTTCTTTCCGGCGGCGAGAGATAATTAATATCGAGAGATAATAAATTATTAAAATATTATTATTGTAAAAAGTATTGCATAAAAAATTATAGGAATTTTTTTAATATACTAAAGTTTTGTTTATGTTATACTTCACCTCCTTGTTAAGGACTGTCATGGGCGATAAGCGGAGGAGTGAGTGTCTAATCTATTCTTCAATAATGAATTTATTAACAATACGATAAAGGATTATCTGGAAAGGAAACTGGATGGTTATCAGAACATCGAGTATGCCTATGCCATAATGAATAAGAAGAACCCGGCACAGTTCACCATCATCTCAAACCGTATGGAATGGTTCCAGATTTATACGGAAAATAATTACCAGTTTATCGACCCGGTTCTTATCACCGCCTCACACAGAGTGTCGCCATTTTCCTGGGATGAAAACATTGCCATCAAATCCGGTCTGAAAATCCCCAAGATTTTCGATATGGCACGTAATTATGATTTTATCAACGGTTATACCTTTGTGCTTCACGACCAGAACCATAACCTGGTTGTGCTCTCTATTATTATCGATAAGCACAGCGGTGATAATATGGAAGAGAAAATTGTAAAAAGCAAATCAGAACTTCAGATGCTGTTGATCACAGCACATGAAAAACTGCTATTACTCTATCAAGAAGTTAACAGCATTGCCGAAAATGAAAAAATAGATAAAGAGATATTTTCTAAGCGTGAAAATGAAATTATCTACTGGGCAAGCATGGGGAAAACCTATCAGGAAATCGCCCTTATCCTTGGGATAAAACTGAGCACAGTGAAGTTCCATATCGGCAATGCTGTAAAAAAATTAGGTGTTACTAACGCCAAGCATGCCATAAGGCTGGGCATTGAGCTGCAGCTTATCAGACCGGTGCTGCCTGACGCCAAACGATAATGGCCATGAAGCTAACTGATTGTCTGATAAAGAGTTTTCTTTCTTTATCCGTTCGATGAGGATGCGCTGATTATGGTCATCTACCGGCATAAAAATTAAGTAAATTTTCTCATTCTTTTCTGATAAGCCCTGCTCGACCACTGAAATAAGCCATCCGGAGCGTTTAAAAATAATAAACATCGGGTGGCTGACAATGGCAAAAATCCCTTCATGACCAGCATGCCGACTGTAATTGATCATCGATAAAAAAAGTATAGTACTGATAGGTTGCTGGCTGATACCCAGTGTTCTGGCGCGTTCTTTATCGATAAACAGCCTGCTGGCATCAACATAGTTTCCCTGTGGAAGTTCTATATTATTAAAGTAGGATTTAAATGTACCGGTTATCATGTTGTGGTATTTGGTTTCAATAAACCGGATGCTACAAATTACCAGGTTTTGATAAACACCAAATAAATAGGTGGTATGACTATTGTCATATTCATCGAACTCCATGTTGTTTTCGCAATTAACTATCCAGTCCAGGCGATCCTTGAATGTTTTCTTTCTTAGTGTAAATAACTCCTCGGACCTGTTGTCGGACAGCAAGTTGTAGTTTACATCGAATATTTTTAACATTTTGATAGTTCCTAAGTTAATTATTTCCTGCAGCATTTTTACATACCCTTAAAAGAACTTTATCATTAAGGGGGAGGCAAGTAAATAATTCGATAAGCCCTGGTGTACGTTTGATTACATAATCTTTGAGCAAACTCAGCGTTTTGATTTATTTTTCAGAATCAGCGGGCATTTTTATGTCGCAATGTGTTTGTTTTTGTACGGATTGTTTTATAAAACTTATGTTATGGCAGGCTAAGATATTGATAGGTCAACAAGTTTTCAACTCTGTCAGCGGATAAGATCATTCTGAATCAGGCAGTTAGCGGCATTGGTCACGTGCGAGGTCGGGTAAAAATTACCTGAGGTAAGTAAGCGAAAGTGAATAGCTGCTTTAGTTAAGGATGAATATTATAATTTTATTAATATTTTGTGGCATTAACAGTTGAAACTTTGATCGGTTTTCACCCCCTGATGATTGGCACTGGTGAGTTAATTGATTACTTAATGATTGTTGGTCAATAACAACGGAAATTAACCATCGTCGCCGATGATTGCCGCTGGCAGTTTTTAGTCTGATTAACTTCTTCAGCGCAATGTATTGGCGTCATTAACTGTCTGTTGCAGTCCGCACGGCTTTGCTTTCGGCGATCAAAAGCCGAACTGGCGCTGTGCCACTTCGCTTTGTTGTTTCAACTCGCTGCTGGCAAATTGTAAAAACAAGCGCAGTGCCGCACTGTGCTGGCGACCTGGCGGGGTCTGAATCTGTAAGGTTCGCTGGCTAAGCTGTTCGACACCAAATTTTTTCAGTATCAGGTCGTGTTCTTGTGGTTGATACATGACGGTGAAATGACTGCACAGGGTGATTGCCTGTGGCGAATTGAGCACAAAATTGTAATGGCTGGAAAAGTAGTTGCAGGTGAGCACCGGCTCAATAAAGGTCCCACTCATCTGGCAGGCGAGATCGAACAGCTGCCGCACCGTGGTGCCTGATTCCGGCAAGGCGACCGGATAATGGACCAAATCGCTTAGCGTCACCTGTTGCTGTGCCAGCGGATGCTGCTGTTTCATCACAATCAGCACCGGCGCGGCGTAAGAGGCAATCACATCGACACCGCGCTCCGGGTGTAAACTGAACTGGAACGCCACATCACATTCGCCATCGCGAACGCTGTCTGCGACTTGTTTGCCGCTCCCCACTTGCAGGCTGAAAGTCACCGCCGGATTCTGCTGGCGAAACAGGGCGAACAGGGTGGGTAACAGATAAAACGCCATACCGTCGGTACAGGCCACGCGAATCAACGTGCGGCGCACGGCGGTCAGCCCTTTGATTTCAGCGATAGCATGTTCCATATCCAGCAAACTTTTGCGCACGTGATTTTCGAAAATCTGCCCGGCTTCATTCAGGATCATACCGCGCGCATGACGTTCAAACAAAGGTACGCCGATTCGCGCTTCCAGCCGCTGGATCTGGCGGCTTATCGCTGAGACCGCGACATAAAGTTGCTCACTGGCCGCACTTAACGAACCGGTGTTAGCGACTGCCAGAAAATAACGAATTTCACTGCTGTGCATTGACCTGCCTCATAACGGTGCATGCCTTGTTATCGGGCAGCGGAGCTTTGCCTTTAAAGCAACGATTGTTTCAAAAATTTATAATTGTGGCAAAGCGTGATTTTAGCTTAGATGATTCCAATAACAAAACAGACAAACACAACAGGCAAAATATGACAGGTGAACAAGCAGTCGCGCTGGCAACGGCGTATTTCGACAGTGGGGAATTTAAATCAGTACTGGCACGGCGTGTAGCGATGGTCACTGAAAGTCAGCGCGACGATCGTGATGCCGAATTACAGCGCTATCTTGATCACGAGATTGCCCCGGCGCTCAGCGAATTAGGTTTTAAACTACATCAGTTTGCTAATCCGCAGGCTGAAAACCGCCCGTTTCTGATTGCCACGCGCGTCGAGAATCCGCAGTTACCCACCATGCTCTGCTACGGACATGGCGATGTGGTGTTCGGCGATGATGAAAACTGGCGCAGCGGGTTGACGCCGTGGCAGCTGGTGGAAGAGGGCGACCGCTGGTATGCACGTGGCAGTGCGGACAATAAAGGACAGCACAGCATTAATATTGCCGCGCTGGAGCAGGTTTATAAAGCACGTGGTGGTCAGCTGGGTTTCAACTGCACTTTCCTGTTTGAGATGGGAGAAGAGATCAGTTCACCGGGGCTGGCGGAAATTTGTCAGCAGCAACAGCAACTGCTGAAAGCGGATCTGTTTATTGCCTCTGACGGCCCACGTCTTAACGCTGTGCGTCCGACTCTGTTTCTCGGTTCTCGCGGCTGCATTAATTTTCGTCTAAGCATCAACGCGCGGGCAAAAGATTATCACTCCGGCAACTGGGGCGGCCTGCTGAGTAATCCCGGCACGCAGCTGGCGAACGCTGTCGCCTGCCTGGTCAATGAAAAAGGACAGTTGCAGGTTGCAGCACTGAACCCCCCGGCAATCAGTGCGGCGGTGTGCGAGATCCTCAGCGATATCGATCCGGCGGGCAGTGAAACCGACCCTGAGATCGATAGCCGCTGGGGTGCAGAGGGGCTGTCGCCTGCCGAGCGTCTGTATGGCTGGAATACCCTCGAAGTGCTCTCTTTTCTCACCGGCAACCCGGCGCGGCCAATGAATGCCATTCCCGGCAAGGCCACTGCCGTTTGTCAGCTACGTTTTGTCGTCGAAACCGACTGGCAGCATCTGGCGCATCACGTCAGTGAGCATCTGCGGCTGCATGGGTTCAGCAACGTCGAGGTGGAGGTTCTTCGCGGTTCACCCGCGACCCGCCTCGATCCGACCGATCCGTTGGTGGGCTGGGCGCTGGGGATAATGGATAAAACCAGCGGCAAGAAACCGGCGCTGTTACCTAATCTCGGCGGCTCACTGCCAAACGACGTATTCTCCGATATTCTTGGCTTACCCACTTTGTGGATTCCGCACTCCTATCCCGCCTGCGGTCAGCACGCGGTCGACGAACATATGCTGAAATCCATTGCGCGTGAGGGTTTGCAGATGATGACCGCGCTGTTCTGGGATCTGGGGGAACAGGGTGCAGCGTTGATTGCGCAGCATCAGGCACATAAAGCATCGAAGGGGACAGCATGATGAGTGACGTCGTGGAACAGCAGCATGTTTACAGCCCGGCAAAACCCAATCTGCATAAAACGCTGTTTGCAACCTGTATCGGCAATGCGCTGGAGTGGTTTGATATTGCGGTTTATGGCTTCTTTGCTAACTATATTGCCCACGCTTTCTTCCCGACCGAGGATGCTTCGGTTTCGCTGTTACTGGCGCTGGGAAGTTTTGGCGTGTCGTTTCTTATCCGACCGCTGGGTGCGGTGGTACTCGGAGCCTATGCCGACCGTGAAGGACGTAAAAAAGCGTTGTTGGTGTCGATCTCGCTGATGCTGCTTGGCGGTGCGATCATTACCTTTATGCCGACTTACGCCACTATCGGGCTGGCCGCACCGCTACTGATTTTGCTGGCGCGACTGATTCAGGGCTTTTCTGCTGGCGGCGAGTTCGGCAGTTCCACCGCGTTTTTAGTCGAGCATTTCCCTGAGCGTAAAGCCTTTATTGCCAGCTGGCAGTTTGCCACCCAGGGGGCGAGTACCCTGATGGCCTCGGCTTTTGGCCTTGGCCTGACGTACTGGTTAAGCGAGGCGCAGATTCAGGAGTGGGGCTGGCGCATTCCGTTTGCCTTCGGGCTGATTATTGGCCCGGTTGGTCTGTATATTCGCCGTCATCTGCATGAACCTGCCAGCTTTAAGCCGCAGCGGGATAACCCGCGCACACCGCTGAAAACCCTGGCCGGTCGGCAGAAAGAGCTGTTGTTGCTGGCGATTGGCCTGATGGTTATCTCCACTGCAATCAACTATATGCTCAACTATGTACCCACCTGGGCCACGAAAAACCTGTATCTGCCGGGATCGGTGGCCTTTACCGCCACACTGATAGCCGGGGTGATTCTGACGGTGGTCACGCCATTGATGGGGCTGTGGGCTGAAAAGATAGGGCGTATGCCGCTGATGTGGGGCTCCTTGATTCTGTTAGTGATAACCATTTATCCGGCGTTCAGCATGGTGGTTAACCACACCACACCGCTTACCCTGATACTGTTGGTTGGCTGGATGGCATTGCTGAAATCGGTCTATTTCTCTACCGTTCCGTCGTTAATGGCCGATCTGTTTCCGGTGGAAACCCGTGCCAGTGGTATGGCGATCAGTTACAACGTCGCCGTCACGGTGTTTGGTGGTTTCGCGCCGCTGATTTGCAGCTTGCTGATCACGGCGACCGGCACCAGTCTGGCACCGAGCTATTACCTGATGCTGCTGGCGCTGCTGAGTGGCTGGGCGTTGTTGCGCAGCCAGCGACGACTGGCGTAACTGACAGTTTGAAAGCGGCGGAAGCCACCACGCGCTTCCGCCGTCCCTGCTCATTTTTGCCACGGTTAAAATTAAGAAATACTTACTATTCAAACTGATATTCCTGCTGAGTAAAAATTGTCCAGCCAGTGCTTTTGCTAAAATAAAATTACCTTATACTGCTTATTCTGACAGGATCGTTAAGGTGAACGACTATGGAACAGTTTTTTCTCCGCAGTAATGGACATAACATTGGTCAAAAATCTGCCCCGGCAAATGAAAGTGGCTTAATCGATTTATTTCTGAAGCACGTTAACGCCTCCCCGCAACATCCCGCGATTATTACGCCGGAGCATACGGTTAATTATGCGGAGCTGGCCCAGCGAGCCAGCGCACTGGCAATCTGCCTGCAAGAGAGGGATATCGATTATGAAATGCCGGTGGCCATCTTGCTGCCGCCGGGTATTGAAAATATTATCTGTCAGCTGGCAATATTATGGTCAGGAGGCAGTTGTGTTCCCCTTGATCCTGGGCTGCCTGATACCCGGCTGAGTTACATGCTGCAAAATTTAGCGGTTGATGTGATTCTGACAAATAAGAGTGCGCGCCGCGATGATTTGCCCGGTCGGCAGATACTGCTGGAGAACATCACGCCACCGGCTGGTGCAAAACAGCCAATCTCCCATTATAAACTACAGCAGCATCACCGCAGTCATATCTTATTTACCTCGGGTTCAGTTGGTCGTCCGAAAGCGGTGGAGATTGAAGCCAGAGGTATTATTCGTCTGGTATTGAATACGCATTATGTGAGTTTTTCCACTACCGATCGCGTGGCAGCAATTGCCAATCCGACATTTGATGCCTCACTGTTTGAGGTTTGGGGAGCGTTGCTTAACGGTGCCGCGGTGGTCATTATCCCGAAGGAAACGGTGGTCGACCCCTGGTTATTTGCCAGCGCACTGCAGCAATATTCAGTCAGTGTCATGTTTATTACCACGGCACTCTTTAATCTGGTGGCCACCACTTGCCCGCAGGCTTTTCGTTATCTCAATACTCTACTGGTTGGCGGGGAAGTGGCCAACCGCGCGACCCTGATCAAAGTGTTAAACAGCGCGCCGCCGCGTCATTTAATTGCGGTATATGGCCCGACTGAGTGCACGGTGTTTGCGCTGAGCTGTGAACTGCATTCGGCAGAAGAGGTCAGCGAAGATGTCCCGCTTGGCCTGCCGATTGATAATACCTGCGCCTGGGTGCTGGATAACCAACAACAGCCGGTTGCCGCCGGGGTGATCGGCAACCTCTATATTGGCGGCGAAGGCGTTGCGCGGGGCTACTGGAATCAGCCGGAGCTGAATCACCGGCACTTCAGCACGTTCCAGACCGAGGGCGAAAGCCAGCCACAACGCCTTTATTTCACCGGCGATTTAGCCTGGCAGCGCGATGACGGAATGTTTATGTTTGCCGGTCGGCTGGATAACCAGATTAAGATCCGCGGGCACCGGGTAGAACTTGAAGAGATTGAGCATCAGCTACTGGAGAGCGAACTGTTGCAGGCCGCTGCCGTCTGTGTGATTAAAAGTAGCCGCGCAGAACCATATCTGATCGGCTTTATCGTGCCGGTTTTACCCAACAGATTTGCCAAGAGCGAAATTGAGCTGTGGCTTAAACAGCGTCTGCCCGGCTATATGCTGCCGCGCATGATGGTGGTCAACAGTCTGCCGATGACCGCCAGCGGCAAGATTGATCGACGGCGGCTGCTGGCCGAATTCCAGCAAAAGAATTGCCTGACACCTGCGGATTTTGACACGCAGCATAACGAGTCAGTTATCCTGCGCATCTGGCAAGAGGTGCTTGATGCACCTGAGTTAACCCTTGATGACGATTTCTTCCAGTGGGGGGGGAACTCCTTGCAGGCGGCCAGAGTGGTGACCGAGGTAGGCCGAAGCCTGGGGCGGCGAGTGTCGGTGCAAAATCTTTACGACGCACCCTCGCCGCGCTGGATGGCGCTCAGCCTGCAACACGATGAAGCGGGAAAACCTCAGGATCCCTGCGCGATAATGCGCAATGACAGTCGGTTACCTCCCGATATTCAGCCCCATGCCAGCCCGCTGACCGCCAGTCGCAACGTGGTGTTACTGACCGGAGCCAGCGGTTTTCTCGGAGCGTTTTTCCTGCGTGACCTGCTGCTACAGCATGATACTGAGCGGGTGATTTGTCTGGTAAGGGCTGCCAGCAATGCCGAGGCACGGCTGCGGCTTAAGCAAAATTTGCAACAGTATGGCTTGTGGCAGCCGGCATTTGACGGGCGCATTGAAGCACTGGTCAGCGATATCGCACAGCCGCATCTGGCTCTGGATAAAGTGAGCTACGAACATCTGGCACAGCAGTGCGATCTGATATATCACCTGGCTGCGCATGTTAATTATATTCAGCCTTATTCGGCACATTATGCTGCCAATGTGCTCGGCACGCTGAATGTTTTACGTTTTGCGGTAAAGGGAAAAACCAAGCCGTTGCACTATGTTTCAACGATTGCGGTATTTGGTCCGGCAAGTTTGCTTTCACCGGTAACGCGTATTTATGAAGGCGACGATCTGGCCCCGTTCCTCGCGGGAATGCAATATGCTTCCGGTTATTCACAAAGTCAGTGGGTAGTTGAACAATTAATCTGGCAGGCAAAAGAGCGCGGTATTCCGCTGGCCGTTTACCGGCCTGGGTTTATCACCGGAGACAGCGAGAGCGGGGCAGGGAATCCATCCGATTTTATCGCCCGTTTGATAAAAGGCTGTATTAAACTCGGCGCATCGCCACTGTTATTTAACCAGCGTGATGAGTTTGTTCCGGTTGATTATGTCAGTGCTGCGCTGTTACATATTTCACGCAATCATGCAAATCTGGCTAAAGCCTATCATCTGGTGCCACCCGATCCAGAACAGTCGGTCGATTTTAATGCTTTCTTCGAATTGTTAAATCAGTGTGGTTATCCGTTACAGCCGCTGAGCTATACCGAATGGCTGGCACGGCTGGAAGCGGATCAATCCGCAGAAAATCCGTTAACGCCGCTGTTACCGATGTTGTCCGAAGCGGTGTATCGGCAAAAAACCCGCTGGGAACTGTATGAAAATATGCCGGTATATGATGCGAGGAATATGAAACTGGCAACAGAAGAGATGTCCTTTCCGCCATTTATACCGATGAATCACCCGCTGTTAATGCGTTATCTTAATTACTGGCGTGCCACGGGAATATTGACCTAACCGACCGTCATCAGCACTGAGGGATCCTGAAAACAGCCTGTTCAGGATCTCTTACTGTACCCGTCACTTAAAGCCGCGTGATGTATTTCACATCCCGCAGGTGAAGTGAGACGGGTTTCTTGAGTCAGCTCTCATTATTGCTTAATTTGTCTGGAAACCGGTTTCCATATCGTTTCCACTCACTGTCAATCACCGACAGGGAGTACACGTTATGCACAAGATTATGCTTTGTTGTTCCGCCGGGATGTCTACCAGTTTACTGGTGCGAAAAATGCTGGAAGAAGCCGATAAGCGCGGGCTGGATGTTGATATCGCCGCTTACAGTGCCACAGAATTTGACGACCGTTTTGCGGATTACCAGGTGGTGCTGCTGGGGCCACAGATAAAATATATGCTGGAGAGTCTGGCAGAGAAGACCGCCGCGTCTGGTATCCCGGTGGCACCGATTAATATGATGGATTACGGTATGCAGCGTGGCGATAAGGTGCTGGATTTTGCCCTTGAGCTGATCGCCGAAAAAGGAGCAGCCTGATGAGCTCGGTCTATCAGGTGTTAATCACTATCATCGAGCGTAAAATCACGCCGATGGCCGGAGCGGTGGGTCAGCAACGCCATGTTATCGCGATTCGCGATGGCTTTGTTGCCGCACTGCCGTTTATGATCATTGGCTCATTTATGCTGGTGTTTATCTTTCCGCCGTTCTCACCGGACACAACATGGGGGTTCGCCCGCGCATGGCTGGACTTCTCGGTGAACCATCGTCAACAGCTGATGCTGCCTTATCACCTCAGCATGGGGGTGATGACCTTTTTTATTTCAGTTGGCATCGGTGCCAGTATTGGTAAGCATCATAAACTTGATCCGGTGATGACCGGTTTACTGGCTTTTATGGGCTTTCTGTTGGTGGCGGCGCCTTATCAGGATGGCAAAATCGCCACCGACTACTTCTCCGGTCAGGGAATTTTCACCGCCATTATTACCGCACTGTATACCAGTGAAGTGTATGCCTGGCTGAAACGCCACAATATTACCATTCGCTTACCGAAAGAGGTGCCGACCGGCGTCGCGCGTTCGTTTGAAATACTGATTCCGGTGATTGTGATTGTCGCTACGCTGCATCCGCTGAATCTGCTGATTGAATCCTGGACCGGAATGATTATCCCGCAGGCGATAATGCATCTGCTGGCTCCGCTGGTATCGGCCTCCGACTCTCTGCCGGCAGTGCTGATCTCGGTGCTGGTCTGTCAAGTGCTGTGGTTCGCCGGCATCCATGGCGCGCTGATTGTGACCGGAATTATGAATCCTTTCTGGTTAACCAACCTTGCGGCGAACCAGGCAGCGCTGGAAGCGGGCAGCCTGTTGCCGCATACCTATCTGATGGGATTCTGGGATTTTTATCTGCTGATTGGCGGCGTCGGCTCAACCCTGCCGCTGGCCTTTCTGCTGTTACGCAGTCGCGCCGTGCATCTGCGCACTATCGGTAAGATGGGGGTGGTGCCGAGTTTCTTTAATATCAACGAACCGATTCTGTTCGGTATGCCGATTATTATGAATCCGCTGTTTTTCCTGCCGTTTATCTGTGTGCCGATGATTAACGCGGTGTTTGCCTGGACGGCGACTAAGCTGGGCTGGGTGGCGCAGGTGGTGTCGATGGCGCCGTGGACCACGCCGGGCCCCATTGGCGCTTCATGGGCTGCCAACTGGGCGCTAAGTCCGGTATTTATGTGCCTGTTCTGTATGCTGATGTCGGCGCTGATGTATCTGCCTTTCCTGCGCGTTTATGAGCGCACTTTGCTGCAACAGGACGCCGAAAAACAACAGGCTGACGCTGCTGCGCAGAGTAACGATCTTCCCGCCCGTACCTGAGGAGAAATTTCCATGCAATATCAGTTTCCTGACAATTTCTGGTGGGGTAGTGCCAGTTCGGCACCACAAACCGAAGGTCACAGCCTGAGCGGCGGTAAAAGCGCCACGATCTGGGATCACTGGTTTGCCCGACAGCCGTCGCGTTTCCACCAGCAGGTTGGGCCGGCAGAGACCTCGGGTTTTTATCAGCACTGGCGTGATGATATCGCCTTGCTGAAGCAACTGAATCACAACACTTTTCGCACCTCGATTTCATGGGCACGATTAATCCCGCAAGGACGTGGTGAGCTGAATCCGCAGGCGGTGGATTTTTATCAGCAGATGATCGATGAGATGCTGGCGCAGGGCATTACGCCGTTTATTAACCTGTTCCATTTTGATATGCCACTGGTGATGCAGCAGCAGGGCGGCTGGGAAAATCGTGAAGTGGTTGAGGCGTATGCTGAATATGCCGATAAATGTTTTCAGCTGTTTGGCGATCGGGTTCAGCACTGGTTCACTTTTAATGAGCCGATTGTGCCGGTTGAGGGCGGTTATTTATATGACTTTCACTATCCGAATGTGGTGGATTTCAAACGCGCCGCGACGGTGGCGTATCACACCATGCTGGCTCATGCGCTGGCGGTTAAAAAATATCGTCGACGTCAGCAGGGCGGTGAAATTGGGATTATCCTCAATCTGACACCATCGTATGCCCGCTCCGGGAATCCGGCAGATCAGCAGGCGGCGAATATTGCCGACCTGATGTTTAATCGCAGTTTTCTCGATCCGGCGCTGCGCGGTGAATATCCGCAACAGCTGGTGGAATTACTGGCACAGCATGGACAGCTACCCGAATGCCAGCCGGGCGATAGCGAACTGCTGGAAGCTGGCATCGTCGATCTGCTGGGAATCAATTACTACCAGCCGCGCCGCATTAAATGTCGTGACTCGCTGGTGAATCCCGACAGCCCGTTTATGCCGGAGTGGTTTTTTGATCACTATGAAATGCCGGGTAGAAAAATGAATCCTTATCGCGGCTGGGAGATTTATGAGCCGGGGATCTATGACATCCTGACCAACCTGCGGCAAAATTATGGCAATCCGCGCTGCTTTATCTCGGAAAACGGTATGGGCGTTGAAAATGAAGGGCGCTTTGCACAAGCTGGTCAGATCCAGGATGATTACCGTATTGATTTCGTTCGTGAACATTTGCAGTGGGTACACCGCGGTATTGCGGAAGGCAGCAACTGCCTCGGCTACCATATGTGGACTTTTATCGACAACTGGTCATGGTGTAATGCCTATAAAAACCGTTATGGTTTTGTCCAGCTGGATCTGCAAACGCAGCAGCGCAGCGTGAAAAAAAGCGGTGAATGGTTTGCCCGCACCGCCAGCGAGAACGGTTTTTCCGGCCAGTAGTAGTAGCAATAACAGAGAGCAATGATGGCGAGTATTAATGATGTATCGCGTCTGGCGCAGGTCTCTAAAGCGACAGTGTCACGGGTGCTGAGTGGCAGCCGTGGCGTTAAAGAGGAGAGCCGCGATGCGGTTCTCCGTGCAGTAGACATTCTCAACTATAAACCGAATGCCATCGCGCAATCACTGACCAGCCAGACCACCCACTGTATTGGGGTGATTTGCGCCACGGAGCATATCCAGCAGGCCACCGCGTATTTGCAGGCGCTGGAAAAGCAACTGAGTTTGCATCAAAAGCATCTGCTGTTGCGCTTTGCCAACACTACCGCCGCGGTTGAGCAGGCGATTTCTGAACTCAGCACCGGCTTATGTGACGCAATGATGGTGGTCGGCGCACGTTTTGCGCTGCCGCCTGGCGCGCAGCAGGCGGTACTGATTGACTGCCTGAATGCCTCGGGTGAACAGCAGATAGGCATTGATTATGAATTTGCCAGCCAGACCGCCAGTCACTACCTGTTTACACAACAGCGGCGCAAAATCGCCCTGCTGAATTTTAATCCGGGGGAAGCCGCGGAGCAGGTGTTACAGGGCTATCGCTGTGCGCTGGAAACCATGGCGATGCCGTTTAACCGGCAGTTAATTATGGATGAAGAACAGTCGGTTAGTGTGGCTTTGCAGGGGCTGATCAACCGTCGGGTGGCGTTTGATGCGGTGCTGGTGACGGATTATTACCAGGGGCTGGAGGTGGTCGAGCTGCTGAAACGTTATCAACTGGCGGTGCCGCAGCAGGTGATGGTATTCAGTCTTGATGGATCGGCAGCCGCCTTTAGTGAACCGTTGCTGCCGCTGATTAGTTTACCGCTGGAGACGCTGGCACAGCGGGCGATCAAGTTGATTGTCGGCAGCGAGCGGGATTTTCCACCGCTGCGTGGCAGTTTACTGACGCCCTGGTAAATAACGGGCCAGTCAGACTGGCCCGTATCCGGACGCGGGTTTACTGAAATTGCAGATAAGCCACGTGAGTTTGCAGATACTCTTCCAGTCCATGACGACCATCGGCACCACCGACCCCGGACTTACGCCATCCGGCGTGGAAACCCTGCATTGCTTCAAAGTTTTCGCGGTTGATATAGGTTTCACCAAACTTTAATTTGCGCAGCGCAATCATTGCGGTATTGATATTGCTGGTAAAAATTGAGGACGTCAGGCCATATTCACTGTCATTAGCCAGCGCAATGGCCTCATCCAGCGTGCGGAACGTAGCCACCGGCAGTACCGGCCCGAAAATTTCTTCGCGCATAATGGGCATCTGCTGGTTGACGTTGGTCAGGATCGTCGGCTGGAAGAAGAAACCCTTGTTACCGGCACGTTTGCCCCCGATAAGCACCTGCGCCCCTTGTTCCACCGCTTTAGCCACTTTCTCTTCAACGCGCTGCAATGCCGCAGCATTAATCAGCGGCCCCATATCCAGCTCCTTCTGCTGCGCCGGATCGCCAAAGGTCACCTGTTCGAAGGCGGCGGTCAGGCGGGTGATAAAGCTGTCGTAGATCTCTTCCTGCACATAGACACGTTCGGCACAGTTACACACCTGTCCGCTATTAATCACGCGTGAGCTGACGATGGCCTTAACGGCGATATCAAGGTCAGCATCATTCATCACAATAGCCGGTGCTTTACCGCCAAGTTCCAGCGACACTTTCGTGACGTTTGGCGCGGCGGCTTTCATGGTTTCAATCCCGGCGATAACACTGCCGGTTAAACTGACCATGCCCACTTTCGGGTTGGCCGCCAGCTCCTGACCCACGGTGGGGCCATAGCCAAAGACAATATTGAATACCCCTTTTGGCAGGCCAATGCTGTCGACGATTTCGGCGAAGATCACCGCGTTGTTCGGGGTTAATTCACTCGGTTTAATCACGATGGTGTTACCGGTGATCAATGCCGGTGCGGCTTTACGCGCAATCAAAAAGAACGGGAAATTCCATGGCAGAATCCCGGTGGTCACGCCGATGGCTTTTTTGAAC
Source organism: Winslowiella iniecta (assembly GCF_001267535.1). GTDB lineage: Bacteria > Pseudomonadota > Gammaproteobacteria > Enterobacterales > Enterobacteriaceae > Erwinia > Erwinia iniecta. The sequence goes on from NZ_JRXE01000017.1 coordinate 42,155, forward strand.
ACCAGAATATTTTCGTTTGGACGATCGCTTTGCACAATCTCGCCTTCATAGCGGCGTGCCCACTCGGCCATATAATCCAGATAGTCGGCGGTAAACAGCACTTCTGTTTGCGCCAGCCCGAAGGTTTTCCCGCCCTCGGCGACGATCACATCCGTCAGTTCGTCCGCACGCTGACGAATGCCGTCAGCAATTTTATGCAGCCAGACACCGCGCTCAACCGCCGGCAGCGCTTCCCAGCCGGGCTGGGCGGCTTGTGCCGCATCAATTGCCCGTTTCGCATCATCGGCACTGCCTTCCGGGATCTGCGAAAGTACCGTTTCGTCAGACGGATTGATCACCTCGATCCATTTATCACTCTGGTTCTCAACAAACTGTCCGTTGATATACATACGTTGCTGGGGCGTTGCCATTTTTCCGGTCTCCGTCACAAGTGGTGATGTTTTTTGTTAATGCTTTGCAAAACTGCTGTTGATTAAGCAAAAAGTGACGCAGTTTATCCTCCGGCACCTTTCTCTGAGTGCCATGAAAAAGGCGGCACTGGCAATAACGTTATGTTTCACCGCACAGCGCTAACAAATTGATAAAAACCGCAGCTTCTGCCGGATCTTAACCGCGCAGAAGCCAGCAAGCAGCGGCAAGGGAGCACTGGATAATTTTGTGATCGCAATCGTTGTCATCCACTGAATTTTGCCAGTTTTGGCGGACGCCGGGCAGCCAGCATAAGGTTGAGCAGGCCATCGACTCTTTAGACTCCTCGTTACTCAGCCAACCGCACGGTTGCTGACGGCCTCTGTCTACGAAGGAATAATAATGGATAACGCGATCCTGCTCGGTATTATGTGGCACCTGGTCGGCGCCGCCAGCGCCGCGTGCTTTTATGCACCGCTAAAAAAAGTCAAAAATTGGTCATGGGAAACGATGTGGTCGGTCGGCGGTATTATGTCATGGCTGATTCTGCCGTGGCTGGTCAGTGCCATTCTGCTGCCGGAATTCTGGCGCTACTATGCCTCATTCGATCTGGCGACCCTGTTGCCGATATTTCTGTTCGGTGCGATGTGGGGAATCGGCAATATCAACTACGGCCTGACCATGCGCTATCTCGGCATGTCGATGGGCATTGGTATTGCCATCGGCATTACGCTGGTGGTCGGCACGCTGATGACGCCGCTGCTACAGGGACGCTTTGTTGAGTTATTCAGCTCGCCGGGTGGACGCCTGACGCTGCTGGGCGTGCTGGTGGCGCTGATCGGTGTGGCCGTGGTGGCGCGCGCAGGCTTACTGAAAGAACGCGCAATGGGCATTCAGGCGGAAGAGTTCAATCTGAAAAAAGGGCTGATGCTGGCGGTAGTGTGCGGTATTTTCTCTGCCGGTATGTCATTTGCCATGGACGCGGCGAAACCTATGCATGAAGCGGCTGCGGCACTGGGTATTGATCCGCTGTATGTGGCGCTGCCCAGCTATGTGGTGATTATGGGCGGGGGGGCAATTGTAAACCTGGCGTACTGTTTTATTCGTTTAGCGACCAAATCCAACCTGTCGATCAAAGCGGATTTCTCGGTGGCAAAACCGCTGTTAATTGCCAATGTGCTGTTTGCTTTGCTGGGCGGCACCATGTGGTATCTGCAATTCTTCTTCTACGCCTGGGGTCACGCCAATATTCCGGCGCAGTATGACTTCGTCAGCTGGATGTTGCATATGAGCTTCTATGTCCTGTGCGGCGGTATTGTCGGCCTGGTGCTAAAAGAGTGGAAATCGGTAGGGCGCCGACCGGTTGGCGTATTAAGTATCGGTTGCCTGGTGATTATTCTGGCGGCGAATATTGTTGGTTTGGGTATGGCGCAATAATACAGGAACATGTTATTTGATATTGCCCTTTCGCTGGTTTATGGGAAGGGCAATGATACTTTATTTTTGTAATCTCTATTTACTTGTGAGTTTTTAATGGATAGTATTTTCCAATAAGTTTCCTGTTACTAACTGTTTATTGGAAAAAGTCTAATGAATTTATGGATGAATTCTTTCCTTACGGGCAACCTCGCCCTCGGTTTGCCACGTTTATTATTGAAAAAGCCAACGTTGACTCATCATTTTTTATTGGTTGATCACCCAATAAAAAATCTGCGCTTGTTAAAGGTCATATTTCTTTCTTTCCTCTTCACTACATTTCCTTTGTTTTTATCCGGATGCTCCGGAAGTTACAAAGGCATTCAGTTTAAAGATACAACATCAGGATTGAATCCCCCGGCAATTTCCGCAAGAGACGGAGTGGTATATCTTGATGGAAAAATCAATAGCGATACCTATGACCAGCTCGCTGACTTGCTTAACCAGCAGGATATACGAAGGTTGTCAATAAACAGTACCGGTGGTGATGTGGAAGCGGCGTTAAAAATTGCCCGAGTTATTTTCGAAAAAAAGATGGATGTTGAGGTGCGAAGTTTATGTGCATCCTCGTGTGCGAATTATATTTTCCCGGCAGGTCAATATAAAATCATACATGACTACTCTATCATTATATGGCATGGATCTATGAATAGCCCGGCAGAGAGGATTAGTTTTAATGAAAACTCTGGAGGAATGACTAAAAAAGAATTCCTCAACCTGAAGGAATTTAAATCATTTCAACGAGAAGAACGACAGTTTTACCAAAAAATCGGCGTCGATTATCGCATGCCCTTTTGCCCTCAACTAAGAAAAGATTTTCGCAAACACTATCCTGAAGGAAGTTTTTCATACTCCATTCAGAACATGAAGAAATTTGGAGTTGAAAATATTTTTTTCTCCGAATCCCCCTCTCACTGGCATAACACGATGAGAGAAAAAGGCGTTATTTTCGCAAGCTACTGTAAAAAGGATTAAATTATGCGTGAACTTGATACAAAAGAAATGGAAGACGTTGCTGGCGGTTTTACTATAGGCGATTGTCAGGGCGGAGCTTCAATAAGCCATACTAACGATGGCAACGGTGCGACCTCAACATCAATTAGTATCGGTGGTGGGTGTAATATTAATATGCCTGGCGTTGGTCATAATGGCGGTGACAGTTCATCAAATAGTGGGGGAAGTTCAAAACCGGCTAAAGAGGATGGCGGACATCGTCGCTAATTAACCATTAAGAAGCCTCCCCGGGGGCTTCTTAATATTGCTAATAGATTGTTATAAGACCCAATCACTTAATCAAAGGCATAAGAAGGGAATTCCCATGTCACTCTATCGCCCGGATGCGCTTGATTATCGACGTCACGCCTGGTCAGGTAAAGCATTATTATTATCCGGGTTGCCTGTGTGGCTTGTAAGTAGTGTTACTTTGCTGTTTTTCAGCGGGTGCATAGCATTTTTGTTATTGGGTAGTTATACCCGGCGGATTAATGTTAACGGCGAAATGGTTTCTGTACCCAGAGCCGTCAACGTAATGTCACCCCAGCACGGATTTATTATTAATCGTCTGGTCGAACCGGGTGATACGGTTAAAAAAGGGCAGGTGATTTACGCGATTGATGTTAGCCGCACTACTACTTCCGGCGTCGTCAGTCAACATCAGCGAAAAGACATCGAAGAACAGATACGCACGGTTGGAAGCATGATTATTCGCTTACAGGAAAGTAAACAGGTCACGCTGGATATGCTGCTGCAACAGCAGACCCGTTATCAGGCCGCGCAGGCAAATTCTGCTGAGATTCTGAACAAAGCGCAAGAGGGGTTGAGCATTATTAAAGCGAATATGGAAAACTATCAGCGTTACCAACAGAGTGGATTGATCAATAAAGATCAGCTTACCAGTCAAATCGCACTTTATTATCAGCAGCAAAACGAATTGCAGACTCTTCGTGGGCAACACGAGAATAATGCACTACAGGTGCTGACGCTTGAGGGAAATATCCGTATTCAGGCTGCCGACTTTGATAATCAAATTTATCGGTTAAATATGCAAAGGAATGATCTGAAGCGACAACTCACCGATGCCGAGGCGGCCGGTACGCTGTTAATCACTTCTCCGGTGGAGGGCCGGGTTGACTCTTTAAGCGTTACGCCCGGCCAGATGGTAAACGGTGGTGACAGTCTGGCGCAGATTCTTCCCGGCAGCGTCAGTCGTTTTGAATTAGTGCTTTGGGTGCCAGATAACGCCGTGCCTTTTTTAAAAATTGATGATCGGGTAAATATTCGCTACGACGCATTTTCATCCGATAAGTTTGGTCAGTTTCCCGGTAGCATTTCGGGCATTTCCGCTACGCCGTCTTCCTGGCAAGAGAGGGCGACCTATCCAGCAGCACCGCATGCAGAACAGTCGGGTCCAAATACCTGGTATAAAATCACGGTACAGCCGGACAGCAGCACATTCAGTTGGCAAGGCAGGCCACTGGAAGCGGAAAACGGTATGAAAGCGACCTCGACACTTTTTCTTGAACAGCGAAAGCTCTATCAATGGATATTGTCTCCGCTATACGACATTCGCGACAGTGTGGGAGGGATAACCGATGGATAACGGCAACCTGGAATGGCTGAGATCGCGGCTTAATTTTTCGCTGCGGCGACGTGTACCGTTGATTTTGCAGACCGAAGCGACTGAGTGCGGGCTGGCCTGTATTGCAATGGTGGGGGGATGGTATGGCCGTTATACCGATATTATTTCACTGCGCGCGGAATTTGGCGTCTCTTCGCGTGGAGCCACCCTGGGTATGTTACATAATATTGCCACAGGCAACGGACTTGCCAGCCGGGCGCTGTCACTGGAACTGGATGAACTCAGTAAACTGCGGCTTCCCTGTATTTTGCATTGGGGCTTCAACCACTTTGTCGTGCTGGTGCGCGCGACTTCCGACCGTTTTGTGATTCATGACCCGGCCACCGGCCAGCGAATTATCAGTCGCAAAATGCTGTCTCAGCATTTCACTGGTGTGGCGCTTGAACTGTGGCCCGACAGCGGATTTGTCGCCGAAGTTCGTCGCAAGACATTGCGAATCAGCGAATTAATGGCAGGCATCAGTGGATTTCGTCGCGCGTTAATAAAGGTCTTTTGTTTTTCGCTGATGACTGAATTTATCAGTCTGCTGTTACCGGTCAGCACCCAGGTCGTGATGGATCATGTTATCCCGGCTGCCGATCATGGCTTGCTGGAACTGGTCTGCTTTGCGCTGTTGGGTTTGATCTTGCTGCAGGCCGCGCTCAATCTGGTTCGATCATGGTCAGTGATGATCACGGATACGCTGACGGATATTCAGTGGAAGGACGGACTACTCCGCCATCTGCTGCGCCTGCCTTTACCGTGGTTTGAAAAACGTAAGCTGGGGGATGTACAGTCGCGGTTTGGCTCGCTGGACGTGCTGCGTGACACGCTGATTCATGATATTACCGGTACGGTAATTGACAGCATCATGATGGCCGGTGCACTGGTGCTACTGATTCTTTATGGTGGCATGCTGTCGGCGGTGGTTGTGGTGTTCACGCTGTTGTACGTAATATTGCGGTTGGGAACCTTTGCCCGTTATCGGCAGCTTGCCGAGGAACAATTGATAAAAAGTGCCACCGCCAGCTCACATTTCACTGAGAGCTTGTACGGCATCGCGACCTTACGAGCTCAAGGCCTCGCGGGTCAGCGACGTCGTAACTGGTTAACGTTGACTGTTGATGCTGCCAACGCTTCAGTCACTAAGCGGCGCTTCGATATGCTCTTCAACAGCATCAGTGTACTGATTAAAGCCTGTGATAATGTTGTGATTCTGTGGCTGGGTATCAGCGCCATTATTGGTCATCAAATGACTATCGGTGCTTTTGTTGCTTTCACCGTATTTCGTGAGCTTTTTACCGATCGGGCACTGAGTTTAACGCATATGCTGCTGCGCTTGCGCATGTTATCCCTGCATAACGAACGCATTGCTGATATTGCGCTAACCACGCCGGAACCGGATGTGCCAGAGAAAGAGCTGTTCCCACCCGGCAAAGCTCTCTCTCTTAAGGTTCATAGTCTCAGTTTTCGCTATGACAGCCAGTCATCACCGGTATTTCACGGTCTGAATCTCAGTATTGCTGCCGGGGAAAGCGTCGCGGTCACCGGCCCCTCGGGATGTGGAAAAAGCACGCTGATGAAAGTTCTCTGTGGTCTGACTGCACCAGAGGAAGGGCGAGTATTGGTGGACGGGCGGGATATCCACGTTGCTGGCGTCAGTAATTATCGACGTGCGGTGGCCTGTATTCTGCAAGAGGACCGATTATTTGCCGGTTCTCTACGCGATAATATCGCTGGCTTTAATGATGAAGTCGATGAACCCTGGCTCGAAAGCTGCGCCCGACTCAGCCATATTCACGATGATATTATGGCTCTGCCAATGGGTTATGAAACTCTGACAGGTGAGCTTGGCGAAGGATTATCCGGTGGGCAGCGTCAGCGAATATTTATTGCGCGGGCGTTGTATCGGCGTCCCGGTATTCTGTTTATGGACGAGGCCACCAGTCATCTGGATGAAGAAAATGAAGCGCTGATTAATCAGGCGATTAATGGATTGGCGATTACGCGAATTATTATCGCTCATCGCCCTTCAACGATTGCGTCGGCGGAAAGAGTCATTAATATAGCCGCGCATTGAGATGTCATCTGGCGCATCAGTCGATGATATCTGCATGTGATTAACGAATCATGCCGTTTTCATCGCCGCTTTCCCCGCCTGTTCGAATCGCTGACGCCAGGCGCTGGGCGTCATCCCGGTTTCGCGGGTAAATACTACAGAGAAATAGTTGCTGTCATCAAAGCCGCAGCGTGCGGCCACCTGACCGATCAGGCAGTCACTACAGCGCAGCAGATATTTTGCCCGGCACAACTGTAGCTGCCGCACATAGTGGCTGATGGTCATGCCGGTTTGCTGTCGAAACAGTTGTTTAAGTGCCCGTTCAGACAGATTGCTGTGCTGACAAAATTGCGTCAGATCGAAAGGCGCTTCGCTGTCGGCCTGAATCGCCGCCATCAGCAGGTCCAGCTGTTCTCCTTCCGGCTGTTCATAAGCGCGATCGACGGCATAACGATAGCGCCGCAGAATCAGCGCCAGTTGCAGAAAAAGAGCTTCGGTCAGTTGCAACGACAGCAGGTCGCTTTTACGACTCTCCTGTTCAAGTTGCGCAATAACATTGCGCGCCATGGCCATACCACGGGTGGTCAGCCGCCAGCAGGCGGGATGATCAGGGTCATCCATCGGCAGCAGTTGTGACCAGTCCAGGCCGAGCTTAAAGCGCTCCGGACAGTAAATGATATTGTCGAGCACCAGGTCGTTGACCGACTCATAACTGTGGCAATCGCTGTCTTTAATATAAAAAATATCGCCACAGGTGACCGGCCACGGGCGGTCATTCAGCACATGCAGACCATTTCCGCGCCAGACGATAACGATTTCATAAAACTCGTGACGGTGCGGCGGAAACGACGGCTGCGGCGCGCGGTCAGCAACCGCCACCGGCATGGCATCCGAAGGTAAATAATCCGCTCTGGCCAGCACAAGGCTCATGCAACTTCCTCTTACAGTGATTGCTGACGTTCGGCACGCGGGGCACAGCCAAACTCGCGTTTAAACAGCGTCGAAAAGTGGTTACTGTCGCCGAAACCGCACTGAAATGCGATATCGGTAATGCGGTGATCGCTATGTCGCAACAGATGGCGTGCCTGTAACAGACGTAGTCGGTTCAGATAGCGCTGCGGCGTATTGCCGGTTTGTTGTTTCATCTGGCGGTGCAGGGTGCGCAGCGACAATGAGAATCTGTCTGCCAGCGTGTCCCAGTCGATATCATCGCTGTAATTGTCGTTAAGCCAGTCAAGTAAGCGACGCAAGCGACCATCCTGATCGTCACTGTGTTGTTCGCGGCAACCCTGGCGTAACAGCATCAGCAACTGCATAAAGCGCAGCTCTTGCTCAGCCTGTTGTTCCAGCGAGTAATTTGCAGGCAGTGTTTCCAGCTGATCGATCACCGTTTTGGCCTGAGTCATCAGTTTATTACTGATGCGCCAGTGTGACGGATAACGTCCATCCTGCTCCTGCGGCAGCAAATCACGCAGCCCGGTAAGAAAACGAAAAGCATCAGGCCCGCGATAGAGCACATTGGTCAGATGCAGGTTTTCTGTCTGCTCATACAAATGACGGTCATGATCGCGTACAAAACAGACGCAGCCGCCGCACAACGTTTGTGGCTGGCCATTAAACACATGGATGCCAGAACCTTGCTCCACCAGCACGATTTCATGGAAGTCATGATGATGTTCAGGAAAAGCGCCCTGCGGCGCGCGCGGTTCAATGGCAACCGGAAATCCTCCGCTGGGGAAAAAATCAGCGCTGTGCAATACGGTCATGGTTTGCCCTCTGTTAACAAGACTGTAACCGATACTAAATCAGCGCCGTTCAACCTTACCTTGAATTTTGCACGAGGAAACTCGCTTAACGCGCTAATTTTTCAAGAATCATTGGGAAAAAATCAGAAATGCGTAATGCGTCACATCTGCTGATGTGGTGGCGGAAAAGCGAAACTGTGAGCTGATTCACGTTCATCTTTGTGCGATTGCCAGCGAGCTCGGGTCACTGGCAGTGTCAGGAAGGTGGCAAACGTGGTGGATTTTACACTGGGGGCATTGAATCACCAGGAAGCTAAATCCATGACCATTCGCAATATTGTAGCCATCGATCTTGGCGCCTCAAGTGGGCGTGTGATGCTGGGGCGTTATCAGTCGGAAGACGGCGGTCTGACGCTGCGTGAAGTCAGTCGTTTTGCCAATCAGCGGCTGATGGTGGAAGGCTACGATTGCTGGGATGTCGATGCACTGGAAGCTGAAATCCGTGCCGGACTGGCGCTACTGGATAGTGAAGGCATTGTGCCGGACAGCATCGGTATCGATACCTGGGGGGTTGATCTGGTGATGATTGACGACGAGGGTAACCGCGTCGGTTTGCCGGTTTCCTATCGCGACAAACGCACTCACGGCCTGATGGCAAAAGCCGAACGTGAGCTGGGGCGTCAGGCGATCTATCAGCGCACCGGTATTCAGTTTTTACCGTTCAATACCCTCTATCAGCTGCGCGCCTTTAGCGATGCGCACCCTGAGCAGGCTGAACGTGTCGCCCATGCCTTGCTGATCCCCGATTATTTGTCCTGGCGGCTGACCGGTCAGCTGAACTGGGAATACACCAATGCCACTACCACGCAGTTGCTGAATATCGACAGCGGTGAGTGGGATGAAAAGCTGTTGCAGTGGGCTGGCGCCAGGCGTGACTGGTTCGGCAGCGCTTCACAGCCCGGAAAAAGAGTGGGCGAGTGGCAGAATGCTCAGGGCATCCAGGTGCCGGTGATTGCGGTGGCCAGCCACGATACCGCCAGCGCAATTCTCGCCACACCCTTAAGTGGTGACGATAGCGCCTATCTCAGCTCAGGCACCTGGTCATTAATGGGTTTTGAAAGCCGCCAGCCGTGCACCGGCAGCAGCGCGATGCAGGCCAATATTACCAATGAAGGTGGTGCAGAAGGGCGCTACCGGGTGCTGAAAAATATTATGGGACTGTGGTTGTTACAGCGGGTGTGTGACGAGTTGCGGATTGCCGATCTCTGCCAGCTGATTGAAGAGGCGGCGCAGTTGCCGGCCTGCAAATCCATTATCAACCCGAACGATGAGCGCTTTATCAACCCCGCCAGTATGGTGCGTGAAATTCAGGATGCCTGCGCCGGTCAGTCGATGGCGATTCCACAAACCGCCTGCGAACTGGCGCGCTGCATTTTTGACAGCCTGGCGCTGCTGTATCGCCAGGTGATGGGCGAGCTGACACAGCTGCGCGGCAAAAGCTTCAGCCAGCTGCACATTGTCGGCGGTGGCAGTCAGAACCATTTTCTGAATCAACTCTGCGCCAATGCCTGCAATTTGCCGGTCAGCGCCGGGCCGGTCGAAGCTTCGACGCTGGGAAATATCGGCTGTCAGCTGATTGCGCTTGGCGAACTGGCGGATGTCGGTCAGTTCCGTCAGCGGGTGGTGCAAAATTTCCCGCAGCACAGTGTTAAACCTTATCACGAGAGTGCTTTCACGGCCTGCTGGCCGCGTTTTCAGGCGCTCAGTCAACCTACGAAGGAGCTTTGCCTATGACCCGGTTAATCGAACAGGCTTTCGAACTGGCGAAACAGCGTTTTTCAGCCATCGGCGTGGATGTCGATGCCGCCATGGCGCAACTGGATCAACTGCCGATCTCTATGCATTGCTGGCAGGGTGATGATGTACGCGGTTTTGAAAATCCGCAGGGTGCCTTAACCGGCGGTATTCAGGCCACCGGTAACTATCCGGGCAAGGCGCGCAGCGCGGCAGAGTTACGTGCCGATCTCGATCAGGCGATGTCACTGATTCCGGGGCCTAAACGGCTGAATCTGCATGCTATCTACCTGGAAAGCGACAGCCCGGTGGAGCGTAATGCCATCGAGCCAAAACATTTTGCCAATTGGGTGGAGTGGGCGAAGCGCAACAAGCTGGGGCTGGATTTTAACCCGACCTGTTTCTCACATCCATTAAGTGCTGACGGCTTTACCCTGGCGCACAGCAACCCGGAAATCCGCCAGTTCTGGATTGAGCACTGTCAGGCCAGTCGCAAAGTCTCCGCGTGGTTTGGTGAGCAACTGGGCACACCATCGGTAATGAATATCTGGGTGCCGGACGGCATGAAGGATCTGACGGTGGATCGCCTTGCTCCGCGTCAGCGCCTGCTGAATTCCCTTGATGAGATTATCAAAGAGAAACTTAACCCTGAACACCATATTGATGCGGTTGAAAGCAAGCTGTTTGGTATTGGTGCAGAAAGTTACACCGTCGGCTCCAATGAGTTCTGCCTTGGCTATGCTGCCAGCCGCCAGACCGCATTGACGCTGGACGCCGGCCATTTCCATCCGACCGAAGTGATTTCCGACAAGATCTCTACCGCCATGCTGTATGTGCCACGCCTGCTGCTGCACGTCAGCCGCCCGGTGCGCTGGGACAGCGACCATGTGGTGCTGCTGGATGACGAAACTCAGGCGATTGCCAGTGAAATCGTGCGTCAGCGTCTGTTCGATAAAGTTCATATCGGGCTGGATTTCTTCGATGCCTCAATAAACCGTATTGCCGCCTGGGTTATCGGAACGCGTAATGCCAAGAAAGCCTTGCTGCGTGCGTTACTCGAGCCATCCGATCAGTTGCGTGAACTGGAGCTGGCAGGGGATTACACCGCGCGTCTGGCGCTGCTGGAAGAGCAGAAATCGCTGCCGTGGCAGGCGGTATGGGAAAGCTACTGCTTACGCCATGATGTACCTGCTGATGCCAGCTGGCTGGGCGATGTGCGCAACTACGAACAACAAATACTCAGTCAACGCTAAGGATTTATTATGCAAAGCATTCTTTCTTCATGGTTTGTACAGGGAATGGTAAAAGCCACCAGTGATATGTGGCTGAAAGGCTGGGATGAGCGCAACGGCGGAAATATTAGCCTGCGACTGCTGGAAGAAGAGGTCAAACCGTTTGCCGCTGATTTTTACGCTGAGCCGCGCCACCTTGAACTGAGCCAGCCGGCTCCGGCGCTGGCCAACTGCTGGTTCCTGGTCACCGGTTCCGGTAAGTTTTTCCGTAATGTGCAGCTTGATCCCGCTGATAGTCTGGTGTTATTGCAGGTCAGCGCAGATGGCCTGTCGTTCCGCATCCATTGGGGACTGGTCAATGGCGGGGTGCCGACCTCGGAACTGGCGTCGCATTTCCAGTCCCATTCAGTGCGCAAGCAGCTGACTAACGGTAGCGACCGCGTGATTATGCACTGCCACGCCACTCATTTTATCGCGCTAAGCTATGTGCTGGAACTGGATGCCGCCAGCTTTACCCGCCAGTTATGGGAAGGCAGCACCGAATGTCTGGTGGTGTTCCCGGATGGCGTGGGTATTGTGCCGTGGATGGTGCCGGGTACCGACGGCATTGGCGCAGCTACCGCGGAACAGATGAAATCACATAGCCTGGTACTGTGGCCATTCCACGGGATCTTCGGCGCAGGCCCCACGCTGGATGAGACTTTTGGTCTGATTGATACTGCCGAAAAATCCTCTGAAGTACTGGTCAAAGTGATCTCAATGGGCGGTATGAAGCAGACTATCAGCACGGATGAACTGGTGGCGCTGGGCGAGCGCTTTGGCGTGCATCCTTGGCAAGCCGCACTCGACATCGGTAAGCGCAATGTTGCGTAAAGCTTTTGTGATGCAGGTTTACCCAGAGGCGCATGCGGCTTATCAGCAGCGGCATACCCCGATCTGGCCAGAGCTGGAGCAGACGCTGAGGCAGCATGGTGCACATAACTACAGCATTTTCCTCGATGCCGGGCGCAATCTGCTGTTTGCTTATGTGGAAATTGAGTCACAGGAGCGCTGGGATGCCGTGGCGCAAACCGAAGTTTGTCAGCGCTGGTGGCAGTCAATGCGTGAACTGATGCCGTCGAATGCAGACAGTAGTCCGGTCAGCGATGCTTTATGCGAAGTATTTCATCTGGCGTAAAGATTGCACGACGGGTGAAAACGACCCGTCCTGGAAATAAAAACAGCCACGAATGTGGCTGTTTTTCGGGTTATGCACGCTTGCCGACAGCCTCATCGGCTGAACCCGTCATCGCTCTGATTTTGGCAGCGGCAGCCAGCAATAAGCTGTTAGTTTCAGGCGGGCATCACCAGCGTCGGCCATAACCGCATCACGGTATCGATAATTCCTTCCAGCTCTTCACGAGATGCGCCTTCGCGTGCACGAACTGACATCCCTTGCAGTACACAGGAGAGATATTTCGCCACGCCATCGGTATCGGTCGCGCGGGCAATCTCACCTTGCTGCTGGCGCTGTTGCAGAAATTCCAGCAGCGTCGCTTCTTGCGCGTTATGACGTGTGCGCAGCATTTCTGCCACTTCACCCGACGCCGCAGAGAGCGCCGTGGAAGTACAGATAAAGAAGCAGCCAGCCGGTTTGGTGCGGTCGGTAAAACAGGCGGCAGTCGAGCGGAAGTAGTTCTCAATACCCTGAGCGACCGTGCGTTCGGGGCAGGCGAGCGCGGCTTTACGCTGCTCAGCAAACTTCTCGATATAACGATCCATTGCCGCGCGGAATAACCCTTCTTTATTCTCGAATTCTGCATACAGCGTAGGCGCTTTAGCGCCGGTGGCTGCCACCAGATCGGCTAACGACGTCGCTTCATAACCATGCGCCCAGAACAGCTCCAGCGCTTTATCCAGTGCTGTTTCACGATCGAAAAGTTTCGGCCTGCCGCGACCTTTCTTGGCACAGACGTCCTGATTGATAGTCATGGTTCCTCGCTTAACACTCTTAAACCTTACAAATTAAATTACCGATCATTAAAAAATTATGCAAGGGCGCAGGGCGTGAATCATGTAACCGCAGCTTAATGCGCACGATCATCATGAACATAAAAAGTTTAATTCATTAGATATCAATCGCATGTCAATTAAGTTAACGATCATTAAAAAATAGATTTGACGAGAGGCGGGGTGAAGGTTTAGCATTTAGTTATCGATCGTTAACTAATTAACGACCAGCCGAAAACTTCAACTGATTTTAAGAGAGATGATAATGAAAAACGTAAAAATTACCCTGGCTGCCCTGATGCTTAGCACCGTTTCATTTGCCGGTTTTGCCGCTCAGCAGGTGGATGTCACCCCGGCCGATCAGCAGCAGATGGGTGTGATTAGCGCGAGCGGAAGTTCCAATCTGACCTCGCTGGAAAACCAGTTAGCAGAGAAAGCGGAAGCCGCGGGCGCAAAGTCATTCCGCATCACTTCGACCTCTGGTCAGAACAAGTTGCATGGCACCGCAGTCATCTATAACTAATTAGTTATCGCGCAGAACGAGGGCTTCGCCAGTCACCAATGACTGACGAAGCCTTTTCTGTTTTAACCGTTGCTACGCAACTGAGGGTAGCGGCGGAAGATATACAGACACCACAACAGTGCGACCAGTCCGAGTATTGCGCCCGCATTCCCCACATCGGCCATCTTCAAATGGCTGCTGACCTGGTTACCCAGCAGCGCGCCCGCGCCAATACCGATATTATAAATCCCGGAAAACAGCGACATCGCCACATCGGTTGCATCCGGTGCCAGCGACAGTACGCGCACCTGCATTGCAAGACCAATCATCATCATCGCCATCCCCCAGACGATGCACAGCACGGAAATTGCCTGTGGATGAATGGCGGCAAACAGCAATAATCCCATGCACAGGGTGATCAGACTGATGGCGCTGATCAGCAGGCTGGAAGGGAATTTGTTGCCAAACACGCTGAAAATGATACTGCCCAGAATGCCCGCCGCGCCAAAAATCAGCAGCAAGAAGGTGGTGAAGTTCTCGCCCATGGATGCCACGCTCTGCATAAACGGCTCAATATAGCTGTAGGCGGTATAGTGCGCGGTCACCACTAAGGTGGTCAGCAGATAGAGGCCGACCAGCGCCGGGCGTTTAAACAGCACCGGTACGCTGCTCAGTGAACCGGTATGTTCGCTTGGCAGTTTAGGTAACAGTTTTGCCAGCATCAGCAGTAAAACCAGGGCGGAAGCGGCAATCATGCCGAAGGTCATACGCCAGCCAAGATACTGACCAATAATGCGGCCAATCGGTACACCCAGAACCATCGCCAGCGCAGTCCCGGTCGCCAGCATACTCAGCGCCTGAGTTTTTTTACCGGCCGGAGCAACACGGATAGCCAGCGAGGCGGTAATCGACCAGAAAATGGCATGCGACAGCGCGATGCCGATGCGTGACGCCACCAGCGACCAAAAATCCCATGCCAGTACCGACATCACATGGCTGAGGACAAACAGGGCAAAAATCGCCATCAGCAGTAAGCGCCGTTCCACCTGCCGGGTAGCCAGCATCAGCGGCAGAGACATCAGCGCCACCACCCAGGCATAGATGGTTAACATAATGCCGACGTCAGCGGTTTTCATCGAGAAACTGCTGGCAATATCGGACAGCAAACCAACCGGCACAAACTCGGTGGTGTTAAAGATAAACGCCGCGACAGAGAGCAGAACGACGCGTAGCCAGGCCGTTTTGCGTGAAACTGTGGTTGATTGCATGAAGTTAACAGAATAGTGAAAGGAAAGATTATTTCGACGCAGCGAAATCCACAGGGGCGAAAAAAAGTGACGCCCATCACATTTAGGCGGGTATTGTGTTTTATTTATGCGATGAGATAAACCTAAAAATCATCAAAATCGATATTTTTTTATTCTCTGTTTACAAAGGGTAAACAGGGCCGCGACAGCGGCCCGTGATGCCGTCAGCCGTCTGCCTGGGGCTGAAGCTGGCGGCGCGTGGCGATGGCGGTCGCCACCAGCAGCAACATTACCAGCCATTCCACGGCCAGGGTGGCAATAATCGCCTGCTGATAATTCGCCTGATGTTGTAACAGCTGACTAAATAGCGTTCCCATCAGCAAGGGGCCAAGCCCCAGCGCGGATTGTTGTACGGTGGACAGCATTGCGCTGCCCGCACCGGCCTGATGTTTTGGCACGTCACTTAGCCCGATGCGGTAGAAGCAACTGACGATCAGCGCCTGCCCAAAACCGATTAGCGCGGTGGAGGGAATCAGGGTGCTGATGCCAATCGCTCCCCAGCTAAGCTGAAACGTCAGCATCAGTAGCAACAATCCGGCCATCTGGATCGCGCAGCCGATCAGCAGCGTCCCCAGATTGCCATAGCGTCCGACCATGCGGGTGCTGAACATCGCGGCGATAAAGTAGGCGACGCCAAGGGCAATAAAAGCATTACCCGACTGAAACGAGCTCAGCCCGATGCCCGATTGCAGTGTTAATGCCACGGCAAACATAAAGCCGCTCCAGCTGGAGAAAAACAGTACCGCCAGGCTGAGACCAAATCTGACGCTCGGTAACCGCAGCAAACCAGGCGGCAGCAGCGGGGAGCCCTGACGCGCTTCCAGCCGCAGTTCAACTTGCCACAGGCGTTTTAGCAACAACGGGAACAGTGCCAGCAGCAGAATACAAGGCCATGACCAGTGCAGCAGCGGGCCAAGTGACAGCGCAACCAGCAGGCTGGCAATCGCACTGCCGAGTAGCGTCGTCCCGGCCAAATCGATGCTGACGCGCTGTGAATTCCGGGTTTCCGGCACCACTTTATGGGCGCTGAGCAGGATTATCAGACAGATGGGAATATTGATTAAAAATACGCTGCGCCAGCCAGAGCCGCCGATATTGGCGGCAATCAGAAAGCCCCCCAGTACCTGACCAATAATAAACGCCAGACCGCCGATGCCACCGTACAGGCCGATGGCACGCGCATGCTCACGACCATGCAGGCAGACATGCAGCGTGGCGAGAATCTGCGGCACAATTAGCGCGGCACCTGCGCCTTGCAGTGCCCGGGCCAGCATTAACAGCCAGACGCTGTTCGCCAGGCCGCAGAGTAATGAAGCGATTCCAAACAGCAGCACGCCGGTAATAAACACCCGGCGGCGGCCATAGTTATCGCCAAAACGGCCGCCCATCGCCA
>NZ_JRXE01000017.1:58740-113534 GCF_001267535.1 Winslowiella iniecta
CAG
Source organism: Winslowiella iniecta (assembly GCF_001267535.1). GTDB lineage: Bacteria > Pseudomonadota > Gammaproteobacteria > Enterobacterales > Enterobacteriaceae > Erwinia > Erwinia iniecta. Next base: position 58,744 of record NZ_JRXE01000017.1, read on the forward strand.
CGCCACATTGACTATCGAAAAATCAATCATCGGCAGTAGTTGACCGGCTAACAGAACCAGCAGACCAGCGCGGCCAGGCCCGGTGTAATTCATGATATTTACCCTTGTTTTAATGAGTCACCGGGCATAGCATCGGGGATCTTTAAAACGGGTACCAGTTCTTGATTATCATGGTATCAGCACTACCTGCCTGGCGGTGGAGCGCCTGATTATGTCGATAATTACCGATGCCGCAGTCAATGAAAAGGGCAATCGCCAGTTGCTTGGCGCGTTTTTGCGTCGTCGACGTGAGGCGCTCGACCCGGCGCGTCTGGGATTACCGCGCGTGCGCAATCGCCGCACGCCGGGTTTGCGCCGTGAGGAAGTGGCGCAGCTGGCGGATGTCGGGGTCACCTGGTATACCTGGCTGGAGCAGGGACGTGATATCAACGCGTCAGCGAAAACCCTTTCAGCGATTGCGATTGCGTTACAGTGTAACGAAGCGGAAACCCGTCATCTGTTCCGTCTCGCCGGTCATCAGCAACCCACTCTTACCGCAGCTAAGGCCTGCGCCAAAGTGTCGGCACACAGTCAGATTATGCTGGATGCGCTCGATCCGCTGCCGGCGATTATTGAGAATAAGCGCTTTGATATTCTGGCGCACAACCCTGCATGGTGCCGGTTAATGGGCATCGACCTGAACAGTTTGCCGCCCGAAGAGCGTAACTGTATCTGGCTGGCCTTTACCAACGATGCCTGGCGCAGTGCCATGGCAGACTGGGAGGAAGTCATGCCGCATATGGTGGCACTGTTTCGTGCGCAGATGGGCGATCACCTTGGCGAGCCGGAGTGGGAAAATATGCTGGAAAGACTGATGGCGACGTCCGCGGAATTCCGGCAAACCTGGCAGCGTTACGAACTGAAAAGCTTTGAGAATCGCGTCAGACACTTTTACCGCGCTGAAGTGGGGCAAATGGCACTGCGGCAGAATAACTGGTGGTCAACGCCGCGCAATGGCGATCGCTTGCTGGTGTATGTGCCGGATGATGAAATCAGTGCGGCAGCGCTGGCAAAACTGACGGCATGAGGTTTATTATTCGTTTTCCGTCCTGGTTAATCCCCTGACAAACATGGAAAAATGGAAAGGCAGCGCGTGAAAAATCATCCCGAAAAACCCGGCGTCATCAGTATTGTACTGCTGGGACTGGTGCAAATTCTGTCATGGGGCGGCTCGTTTTATATCATGGCGGTGCTGGCCGCGCCGGTGGTGCGTGAGACCGGCTGGTCGCAGCAGTGGGTCTATGGCGCGTTGTCGCTCGGTATTCTGGTGTCGGGATTGCTGGCACCGCTGAGTGGGCGAATTATTTCACGTTATGGCGGGCGCAGTATGCTGGCCAGTAGCGGGCTGGTAATGGCTGCCGGACTGGTAATTATCGGCTTATCCCATGCGCTGTGGCTATTTTTGCTGGCGTGGGTGCTGGTTGGTGTCGGGATGGCGATGGGATTGTACGATGCGCTGTTTGCCACGCTGGGGACACTGTACGGCGGATTTGCCCGCGGTGCGATTACCGGCATTACGCTGATTTCCGGTTTTTGTACCACGCTGGTATGGCCGGGCACCGCACTGCTGATTGAGTGGCTTGGCTGGCGCGATGCCTGTCTGGCGTATGCAGCGATCCTCGCACTGACGGTGTGGCCGATGTATTACTGGTCACTGCCTGCGACGGCAACGCTGCCAAAGACAACCCGGGCGAAAGCCAGCGGACACAGCGCGATTGCGCCGTTTCTGTTCTGGCTGCTGTGTGCCATTTTCACTCTCGCGTCGGTGATCATGACCGCCATATCCGTGCAGCTGATTACCCTGTTGCAGGCCAGCGGTTACTCGCTGGCTGCTGCGCTGGCGGTCAGCGCCATTCTCGGGCCTTGTCAGGTCGCCTCGCGTCTGGTGGATATCGCCTTTAAGCGCGGTCATCCCATCTGGACCACCTTTTTCTCAACAGGATTAGTGGCGCTGGGATTACTGATGCTGGCGCTGATGCCGCATTTCGCGCTGCTGAGTATGTTGCTGTACGGCGCGGGTAATGGCCTGCGTGCCATTGTGCGCGGCACCTTACCGCTGGCGATGGTGAAACCCGAAGAGTATGCGCTGGTGGTGGGTCGGATGGCACGCCCGGCGCTAATCGGCCAGGCGATCACGCCGCTGATGTGTGGCTATGTCTATCAGTCGATGGGGCCACAAGCCACCATCTGGTTACTGTGCGCGCTGGCGCTGATTAATGTGCTGCTGGTGTTTCTGCTTAAGCGTGCGCTGCCGACGCACCGCGCGCCAGTGACAGAAACACTGGCCTGATGTCTGCCCGCCCAAACGGAGTACTAATGGAAAAGAGCGCTACCCCGACACTGGCCACGCGCGCACCCTGGGTGGCGCTACTGGTGGCGGTGACGTTTTTTATGGAAAACCTCGATGCCACGGTGATTGCTACCGCCTTACCGCAAATGGCGCGGGATTTCTCGGTGACAGCGATTGAGCTTAATGTCGGTATCAGCGCCTATTTACTGGCGGTGGCGCTGTTTATTCCGTTAAGCGGCTGGCTGGCCGATCGCTTAGGTGCGCGCCGGGTATTTTCCGGCGCGATTATCCTGTTTACCCTTGCGTCGGTGATGTGCGGTTTCAGTCAGTCACTGGATTTTTTTACCGTCAGCCGGGTATTACAGGGTATCGGTGGTGCGCTGATGGTGCCGGTGGGGCGCTTAGTGGTACTGCGCATCACCGAAAAACAGCATCTGGTGCGGATGATTGCGTTTATTACCTGGCCCGGCCTGATTGCCCCGGTGCTTGGCCCGCCGCTCGGTGGATTGATGGTCAGTTACGGCCACTGGCAGTGGATTTTTTGGCTGAATATTCCGCTGGGTATTGCCGCGCTGCTGGCGACATTCTGGCTGATTCCGCGCGGTGGCGGCAGCGATCGGCGGCCATTTGATTTACGCGGTTTTCTGTTTACCGCGCTGGCCTGTGCGGCGTTGATTAGCGGGCTTGAGTGCCTGGGCCGCGGTGAATTCCCGCAGGGCGCGGCGCTGCTGGTGGCTGGGCTAATCTGCGGCTGGCTGGCCTTTCGTCACAGTCGCCAGCACCCCACGCCAATGCTCTCCACTCGTTCATTCGCTATTGCCAGCTTTCAGAGTACGCTGGTGGGCGGCTCACTGTTTCGTGCCGCGATCAATGCGATTCCCTTTTTACTGCCGCTGCTGTTTCAGGTCAGTTTTGGTCTGTCGGCGGCCAGTGCCGGAATGCTGGTGTTATGGGTATTTGCCGGTAATCTGGCGATGAAACCGTTTACCACGGCGGTGATGAAGCGCTGGGGGTTCCGTCAGGTTCTGATCGTTAATGGTTTACTTAGCATCGCCGCGATAGTGGTCTGTGCGCTGTTAACGCCGGCGCTGGCGTGGCCGTGGCTGGCGTTGATTCTGTTTATCGGCGGCATGTCGCGTTCAATGCAGTTTACCTGCTACAACTCACTGGGCTTTGCTGATATCCCCAAAGCGCAAATGAGTGAAGCCTCGACGCTGTTCAGCATGTTTTTCCAGTTAAGTATGAGTATCGGGATTGCCTTTGCCGCGCTGGCATTGCGTACTTCAATGTCACTGCACGGGCATCAGCAACCGGAAAATAGCGATTTTGCCTGGGCATTTGTGGCGGTGGCCGGTCTGGCGCTGCTGGCATGGCTTGATGCGCTGCGCCTGAAGCCGGGAGTGGGTGAGCAGGTACTGCAAAAGTAGCGAATCAGCTTGTTAACGGCGGGAGACGTGCCGCCGGCTGGCAAGCGGCATCCAGTGATTTCCAGCATCTGTTCTTTTCTGCAAATAATCAACCCGGCCGGTGCTGCGCCCTGAAATCTCAGGACGCAATGTCCGGCCGGCTCGCTAGCGAAGAGTGCACAGCTCATTCCAGTAACTAAAGCGGATACGGTGCCGCAGTTGATCATTTTTCATCGTTTCACCATTTTACTACGCCGCGCTGCCAGGCCAGCAGCCGGTCGCGTAAAGCAAATAGCAGGGTGATCAGTGATGAGAACAGCAACGCCATCACGATCAACGCGGCATACATATTGGCATACGCCGCCCACCCCTGCGCCCATTGCAGATACCAGCCAAGTCCTGACTTCACCCCCATCATTTCGGCGGCCACCAGCACGGAGAAAGAAGCGCCCAGCCCCATAAACAGCCCGACAAACACATGTGGCAATGAAGCCGGAATCGCCACGCGCGCAATCAGAAACAGTGTGCTGGCACCCAGCGTGCGCGCCACGTCGTAGTAGCGCTGATCAACACTGGCTACGCCCGACCAGGTCAGTACGGTGACCGGGAACCAGGTGGCCAGGGCGATCAGGAAAATTGCCGCCGAAAAACTTGACGGGAAAAAGTATAGCGACAGCGGTAACAGCGCGGTTGAGGGAACCGGACCGAGAAAGCGCAGCACCGGATGTACCCAATAGCCGAGGCCACGCGACCAGCCAATAGCCACCCCGGTAATAAACCCGCTGATACTGCCGAGTATAAAGCCCAGCGCCAGCAGACGTAGCGAGTGCAGCACGCTGTCGCCGAGTCGTGGCCAGTCGGTGGCCCAGGCCTCAATCAGCGCACGCGGCGGCGCGAAAAACGGCGCCGGGAGCAGTGCCAGTTTCGCGGTGACGAATTCCCACACCGCCAGCAACAACGCAAGGGCAATAAGCCAGCGTGCCGCACGCCGCAACGGTTGCAGCAGTGAGGAGAGGGCAAGAAAACGCCCGGCCAGCACCGCCAGCGTCAGCGCCGCCGCCAGCAGCACAAACAGCTGATGGGTTTCACTGACAAAGCGCGGTGCGGCAAAACCTACCGGCTTATCCGGCCAGTAGATCATCAGCGCCGCCAGCGCCCACCAGCCGACAATCGCCAGCTGTAGCGCCAGCGTAATGCGTGGCGGCTCGCCTGCCTGTCTGGCTAAAGAGACGGTTTCACTGGACATCATCCCTCCTGATCATTACGCAGCATGATGCTGATGCTGCTCACCTGCGGGCAGCAGTTCCGGTACATAGTGATCGGCAAAGCGTTGTGCATCGGTCTCCGGGCGAATCACGTTGATGGTTTTCAGCTCGTTAACGTAGATCGCCACTTCTTTGCGCAGTTGCGCACCGGTCGAGTGATGACCATGGGTGTGTTCGCTAAGCATCGCGGTAATATCGTCGACCGGCACTGAGCCGGGCACAAACGGGGCAAAAATTTTGGCGGTTTCGGCCGGATGTTGTGCCGTCCACTGCTGGGCATCGACAATTGCCTGAGTAATGGCTTTCGCCACCGCCGGATTATCGCGCACCAGTGAACCGCGCAGTCCGAGCACGCAGCAGGTGAGGTTGGCATATTCACCGTTCAGGTTATTGTCGACTTCTACCAGCTGATGCTGTTTCTTCAATAACCAGCCTTGCGGATCGTCAGTCGCCAGCGCCTGCACTTCACCTTTGCGCAGCGCCTCGCCAAACAGATCGGCAGGATATTGCAGCCAGTTCACCTGTTTATCCGGGTCGATGCCCAGTTTAGCCAGCTGAATGGCGAAGAAATTGCGGATCGGGCTGGCCTGATCGGTGACCGCCACCGATTTACCGACTAAATCCTTCACGCTGTTGATCCCGGAATTTTTCGGTGTCAGCAGCCGCATGCAGCCACCGTGGGTGCCGACGGTTAAATCAACGTCAAACCCTTGCTCCAGCGGCTTCAGCCAGCGCAACGCCATACCAATCCCGCCGTCGGCCTGGCCGGTGGCAATCGCCTGTAACAGCGCATCGGTCGGGCCGCTAAAATTTACCGGTTCAACATTCAGGCCATATTTCTTGAAAAAGCCTTGTTTGAGCGCCACGGAAATCGGCGACTGACAGACCGCGGTTTGTCCCCACGCCAGTTTCACCGTGGTCAGTGAATTATCCTGCGCCAGCACCGTGGACGGTATTAATGAACTGGCACTGAGACCGACGCCTAATAATCCCAGGTTACGCATAAAATGGCGTCTTGAAAGCGAACAGTTATTGCCGTGCATAATTTTCCTCGCATAAACATCCCGTTTAATTAAAAAGCATCATGCAAATAAAAACCCGGCGGGAGAAATAACAAAGCCGCATGTGGTTATGCGGGAAATCATATATAGCGCGCCAGCAAGCTTCCCGCGTTATTCAGGGATAGCTTTGCCGGAATTGATATTTTGATTTAGCGGCAGCGGTGATAAATCTGTGAAAAACGCAGGAGAACAGTATGACGTTAGCGGCCGCGACAGAGCAGGATAATGGACTGGCATTAACTATTAACCACGTCAGCCATCAATTCTGGCTGGAAAATGAGAGTCTGCCGGTGTTACAGCAGGTCTCGCTGGAGGTTAAACCCGGTGAGTTTGTGGCGCTGCTTGGGCCATCTGGCTGCGGTAAATCAACGCTATTGCGCCTGGTGGCCGGGCTGGATTTGCCGACCGAAGGCGAGATCTTTGAGGATAATATTCCGCTTACCGCCCCGGACCCTTCACGGGTGGTGGTATTTCAGGATCCGACTCTCTATCCGTGGCGTACCGTGCGCGATAACGTGGCGCTGGGATTACAGGCGCAGGGCAAACGTGATGCCAGCGCCAGTCAGCGCATCGACAGCGTGCTGGAGCGTGTCGGGCTGACGCAGTTTGCCAATGCCTGGCCGCGTCAGCTGTCCGGCGGCATGGCGCAGCGTGCCGCGCTGGCACGCGCGCTGGTCAATAAGCCGAGGCTGTTAATTCTCGATGAGCCGCTGGGCAAGCTGGATTCATTAACCCGCATCCGTATGCAGCGCGAGCTGGTCAGTCTGTGGCAAGAGCAGCGCTTTACCACGCTGATGGTGACGCACGACGTCGAAGAGGCGTTGCTGATGGCCAACCGGGTGGTGGTATTCAGTGCGCGCCCGGCGAAAATACTGGAAATTATCCATGTCGATGTGCCTTTTCCACGGCGGCGCAACGATCCGCAACTGATTGCCTTGCGAACCCGTGCGCTGGCACAGCTGGGGGCAGAACTGAATGAGGAACCGGGTTTATGAGCAGAGAGATTTACCATTCGATCGCTGAATTAGTCGGCAGAACGCCATTATTAGCGCTGCGCGGATTTATTCATCAACATCAGCTGGCGGCGGAGGTGATTGCCAAACTGGAATACTTTAATCCTAATCACAGTATTAAAGATCGCACGGCGCTGGCAATGGTGGAGCAGGCGGAACGCAGCGGCAGATTAAAACCCGGTTATACCCTGGTTGAAACCACCAGCGGCAATACCGGCATTGGTTTAGCGGCAATTGCTGCGGCGAAAGGCTATAAGTTCCGGGTCTATATCAATGACTATGTCAGCCTGGAAAGAACCAAAGTGGTGCAGGCTTTTGGCGGCGAAGTGATAAAATTTAGCGAGGTGGAAAATTTCCTTGAGATACTGGAAGCCAGCGACGGTGACTTTGTTGCCGCCACCAAATGGCTGGAAAACAATGTAATTGCCAAATTACCTGACCATTATTTCACCGCGCAGCTGGAGAATCCGGCCAATCCCAATATTCACAGCGTCACCACCGGGCCGGAAATTTGGCAGCAAACCGATGGCCAGCTGGATATTGTGATCGCCGCGGTGGGAACCGGCGGGACGATATCCGGTATCGGCCAGTTTCTTCGCCAGCAAAACCCGGCGATACAGATTATTGCCGTGGAGCCGGGCGTGAATTCGCGCCCGAGTGCAGAGAATCCCGATCCGCTGGAGATCACCGGCGTACATCAGTTTACCGATATCGCGCCGGAGCGCATTCCGCCAGCCATGAACACCAATATCTACCACGAAGCGCTGGCGGTCGAAACCTGGCAGGCATATCAGGCGGCGCGGGAAGTCGCGCAGAGCGACGGAATTCTGATTGGTGAGTCATCGGGTGCGGTATTGCATGCGGCGAAAATCGTTGCCAGCCGCCCGGAGAACGAAGGCAAGAAGATTGTGGTCATCCTCGCCGACAGCGGCCTGACCTATCTGTCCACAGACCTGTTTAACGGCGATGTCAGCATTGAGCAGTTAAAAACCGCCAGGGCGCAGCTGGCTGACGGCTGATCAGACGCGCCAGCGGGCTGAATTCCGCTGAATTGACTTATCAACACGCGTCTCCTGGCCGCGCAAGGGATTATGAATATGTGCCTTGCGCAGCCGGGCTGGCTTCTAAAAAGCAACAGTGTTTGTTATATTATTGGTCATTGATTATTCACAGCCACGGCGCTAACAATAACAAGATTCGCCGTAACCAGGATGACACAATGTTAGATTATCGCTTCCCGACAGCTTTGCAGATGGTTCTCAGCGTAGCGATGGCGGAGCAACTGGGTAAACGTTCGACCAGCGCCGTTCTGGCTTATGGTCTGGAGGCTAACCCAAGCTTTATTCGTAAGCTGATGGTGCCGTTGACCCGTGACGGTATTATCGTCTCGACGCTGGGTCGCACCGGCTCCATTCACCTTGGCCGTCCGGCAGAGCAGATCACACTGCGCGATATTTACCTCTCGGTGATTGAAGATAAGCGCATCTGGGCATCGCGCCCGGACGTACCGGCACGTTGCGTCGTCAGCGCCAACGCCTGCTGGTATTTTAAAGCGATTGCGGATGAAGCCGAGCAGGCTTCGCTCGACGTGCTGGCGCGTCGCACCGTAGCCGATGCGTTAACCGAGCTGAAAAAAGCCGATACCAGCGGCTGCATGGATTTTCCCGAGCCTGAACTGGCCACCGATTGTAAAAAAAACGGCCGTTAATCTGACGGCCGTTTTATCTCTTCCACAGTTTAACCCGTTTCTGCTGGCATCCCGGTCAAACCGTGTTTCACGCTGGCTAAGTACAGGGCAAAATAGTCTCTTACCATCTGCATAAAAGCGGGCGTCAGCGACACGATATGTTTACTTTCAACAATAGTTAACAGCTGATTTTGCTCTACTGCCTGCAAGCACCGCTTAATATGCGAGCGGGAGACACCACAGGAAAAAGAAGCTTTGAGAAAGTTATAGTTTACGTCCAGCGTGTTCTGCTTAATGCTCTCCAGATAGAGATTAAACATAATCATATGCCCACCATCACGGCTTAAAAAATCGCCGCTGCCCGGCACCATATCATGAACAAAAATTCGGTTAAGCGTAATCTCGGCATAGGATTTAAAAAATGCCGGCACAAAATTTTGATAATTCTCATAGTACGCCAGGTCAAACTCGGCAGAGAGCATTGCGCAGGGGATTAACATGGTGTTAATCATCTTTTTGGTCTCTGACAGCGCTTTAGCCGTCGGCTTATAGTTCAGTTTACGTTTATCTGATTCATCCCGATAAACTTCAAGCCGGCCACCGACCCGCAGAAATAATAAAAAAGAGTCGAGTGCATTAATGCTCAGCAGATCGTTAGCGATACAGAATTTTTTAATATCCTTAAAGGTACTGCCGTTACGAGTGTAATAAATCCCGAGTATCGCCGAACCAATGATAAAGCGATTTGCTTTAAAGATGGTTTTGAAATACAGCGGATTAGTTAAATAGAGTTTATGCAACAACTCATAGTGACGTTTAATGGCTTCATTAATGTTATCTCTCTCCCTGAATTCTATAGACTTTTGTATAATCTTAGTTTCGAGTTCCAGCTTCTTTTTACTAATAAAAGGCATTTTTTGTCATTTTATTGTTTTAATGTTAAATGGTTAGGAATTATCTTATTTCGTAATTTTAATTCTGTCAACAAAACGGCAGGTTTTTTATCATTAACTGATGATAATTTCTTGATTTTATTTTCAATAATACCCTTGTTTTACATTCGTTTAAGTTAACAGGCTTTAAGTAAGCAAAAAACTATTTATAAGTTTGTATCAAAATTGTAGCCATTTACCGCTAAGCAATGATAATGCTTTGCTAAATACTCTATATAAATTGTTTTAAATCAACACGTTAATGATATTTATGCGTTTATGTGGTTGTTTTTACTCTGATTTAAATTAGGCACAATTATGGACAGTGACTTGTAAATTTATCTGATTAGTATTGCAAACGCTGCTCACAGGAATACAGGTTATGAGCTAACTCAATATGCGTACTTCGCCTCTGGTATTTACGTATAAACAGCGATCAAGATACGGAAGGTAAGTCTGAAAATTACCAACTCGCTTATTCAAAACCGGCGGGCGGTTTATTTTTATGGCTGCGCTCATTCTGTCAGTACCAACCAACCAAGGATATTAAAATGGAACTCAAAAAAATTGCGGCTATCGCCATGCTTGCTATGGGCGTTTCCGGGGTGGCTAATGCAGCCGATCAAGGGAGCGGGAAAATTACCTTTACCGGCTCCATTGTTAATGCGCCATGCTCAATTGCACCTAATCAGGACAAACAGGAAATCCCTCTGGGCCAGGTTTCCAATACGCTGCTTGCGGGCGGCGGTGAGCAAAAGGCTGAGCCTTTCAGCATTGAATTGCTGAACTGCGATGCCGCCACTAAGCACACTGTGACCACCACTTTCACCGGCAAAGCGGGTGTTGATGGCCGTCTGGGTATCACCGGCGAGGCTTCTGGTGCCAGCATTCTGTTACGTGATGCCAGCGGTAAGAAAATCGAGCTGGGCACCGCGACTGACGCGCAGACCTTAAATGCCGGTGATAACACGCTGCAATTCAGCGCCGCGTTAAAAGGCGATGGCACGGAAGATGCGCCGGTGGCAATCGGTACCGGTGCATTCACCGCAGTGACCAACTTTACCCTGGCCTATCCATAACGGCTTTGCTTTGCAAAGTGGGCAACAGCGTCCGGAATAGCCGGGCGCTGAGGTGAAACTTCACGGACGAAGGGGGCTGCGATGATGCGCTTGATAATGGTATTGATCATGACGTTGCCCGCGCCGCTGTTCGCCAGCGGAAACACTCATCGTGAAGTTATTCAGGGCGATCGGGGCAGAATCACGCTCACCGGAAAGATCGTTGCCGGTTCGTGCGGCATTAATATGCAGGACCGTCATCAGACCATCACCCTGCCAGATGTGGCGATCGGTCAGCTGGCACGCGGTGACAAAAGTGCTGCGGCACCGTTCAGTATTCAGCTGGTGAACTGCATGTTACTGGAAGATGCGCAAGGAACACCGGTATTTCGCCTCGGGTTTGATGGTCATCATCAACAGAACCAGTTCCGCGTAGCCGGAGAAGCGGAAGGGATTGCCATTGAAATTGTTGATACAGCCGGCAGGATTGCGACGCCGGGCGCGGTATTTTCGTCCGGGGAAATTGATCGTAAGGCAATGCGTTTAAATTATTTATTACGGGTAGCTAGCAATCATCAGCCGTTTAAACCCGGGAGTTATCACTCAACGATCAGATTTAATATTACTTACTATTAATTAATCAGTTTATGGAGCACGGCAAACTGAATTCTGTCGCACTGAATTAGGGTCACTGGAAGATCATGGGAATTAAAAAATTCAAAATAAAATCGCCGGGTTTTTTGGCTTTTTCCATGTTTCTGGCATTGGCTCCGGGATTACGCTGGGCGTGGGGCGGGGATATTCAGTTTAATACCGATGTGCTCGATGTTGAAGACCGCAATAATATCGATATCACGCGTTTTGCCCATAAAGGTTACATCATGCCAGGCCGCTATCTGATGAGTGTGCGTCTGAACAAGGATGTGCTGGCGGAGCGACCGATTGACTTTTATCCGGCGGAAGATAATCCGGATATTACGCTGGCCTGTCTTTCGCCTAAGCTGGTCAATGAATTTGGCCTGCGGCCACAGCCCGCCGAACAGCTGGCCTGGTGGCATGGCGGTGAGTGTCTCGATATTCGCAGTCTGAAAGGGATGCAGGCGCGCGGCGATCTGTCGAACTCAACATTAACCCTCAGTCTGCCGCAGGCGTATCTCGAATATCAGTCGGCTAACTGGGATCCGCCATCACGCTGGGATAACGGCGTGCCCGGCATTCTGTTTGATTACAATATCAACAGTCAGCTGCGTTCCAACCGGGAAGGCAGTGACCGACGCAGCCTGAGTGGAATGGGAACCGTCGGGGCCAATGCCGGTGCCTGGCGTCTGCGCGCCGAATGGCAAGGGCGTCGCGATCAGGAAGGCGACAACAAGCGCAATAGTTTCGACTGGACGCGTTATTACGCCTATCGCGCCATTCCGCGGCTGGAAGCAAAGCTGGTGGTGGGTGAGGATTATCTGGTCTCGGATATTTTTGACAGTTTTCGCTATGCGGGTGCCAGTTTACGCACTGATGACAATATGCTGCCGCCGAATCTGCGCGGCTATGCGCCGGAAGTGACCGGCGTCGCGCGCACCAATGCGCGGGTGATTGTGATGCATCAGGGGCGCGTACTGTATGAATCGCAGGTGGCGGCGGGGCCGTTCCGTATTCAGGATATCAGTGATTCAGTGATGGGCGAACTGAATGTGCGGGTAGAGGAAGAGGATGGCTCGGTGCAGACCTTTAGCCTGAACACCGCCAATATTCCTTACCTGACGCGGCCTGGGCGGGTGCGTTACAAGATGAGTATCGGGCGACCGGTTGACTGGCAGCACAGCGTTGATGGGCCTGAGTTTGCCAGTGGTGAATTCTCCTGGGGAATTAACAGCGGCTGGTCGATGTATGGCGGCGCAATTGGCAGTGAAAAATATCAGGCGCTGGCACTGGGTGTCGGTCGCGATCTGCTGGCTTTCGGCGCGATGGCGTTTGACGTGACGCGCTCTGTCGCACAGTTGCCGTGGGGTGAAACCCTGCAAGGTAACTCTTATCGCCTCAGCTATTCGAAGCGCTTTGATGATTATGGCAGTCAGGTGACGTTTGCCGGTTATCGATTCTCTGAGCGGCAGTTTATGTCGATGGGGGAGTATCTGGACGCCCGTTCCCGACGCAGCGGAATGAGTAACAGTAAAGAGATGTATACCATCACCTTTGCGCAAGATATTAAGCCAATTGATGCCAGCGCGCAGTTTAGTTATAACCGCCAGACGTACTGGGACCGGCCGGAAAGTGAGCGCTACAGTATCGCGCTGTCGCGCTATTTTGATTTTATGCAGTGGAGAAATTTAAGTCTTTCGCTTTCCGCCTGGCGAAACCGTTACAGCAATAACCGCGACGATGGCGTCTATTTATCCTTGTCGGTGCCGTTGGGTAACGGTGGCACTCTCAGTTACAACGGCTCGCTCGGCAGGGGAAACAACAGCAATCAGCTTAACTATTCTGACCGTCGGGATAATGGAGACACTTATAGCCTCAGCAGCGGAATCAGCCGTAATGGCCCGGAGCTTGGCGGTTATTATCAGCGTGAAAGCAGTCTGGCGCAAATGAGTGGCAGCGTGAATTACCAGCAGGGTAATTTCACCTCGCTGGGTGGAACGATTAAAGGCGGTATTACCGCAACCGCAGACGGGATGGCGCTGCATCGTCAGAATACGCCAGGCGGAACGCGCTTATTACTGGATACCGATGGCGTAGCGGATATTCCGGTCAGAGGAAGCGGCGGCGCTGTTTACAGTAATCAGTTCGGTAAGCTGGTTATTCCGGACGTCAGCAGTTATTACCGCAACCAGGTCAACATCGATATTAATAAGCTGCCGGAGAATGCCGATGTCTCCTCATCGGTGGTGCAGGCCACGCTGACCGAAGGGGCGATTGGCTACCGTAAGTTTGCGGTGGTGTCAGGTGAAAAAGCGATGGCAGTGATTCGTCTGGCAAATGGCAGCGTACCGCCGTTTGGCGCTCAGGTGCTTAACCTGCGGCAACAGGAGGTGGGCCTGGTGGGAGATGGCGGCAGTGTCTGGCTGAGCGGGATTAAGCCGGGTGAATCGATGTCGGTTCACTGGGATGGCGAGAAAAAATGCCTGCTGTCGTTACCGGAAATGATCACGCCGAGTGCGCTGGCGAATTTGTTACTCCCTTGCTCACCGGTCGGTGCAGCAGAGGGAAAAAGTGAAAATCAATCAGCTGATTATTGGCTGTCAGCGAAAAGCCATCAGCCTGCTGAATAATCAACAGAGGAAGTAAAATGTTATTGTTAAACCGGATGACGGCCGTCAGTGTATTTGCTGTCACAACCACACTGTTTTCATCATGGGCATATGCGGCTATCGCACTCGATAGGACGCGGATTATTATGGATGCGGAAAACCGCTCTGTCAGTCTGCAAATTACTAATGAGAATAATCAGCTGCCTTATCTGGCTCAGGGCTGGATTGAAGATCAGCAGAATAATAAAATAAAAGGTCCGCTGACGGTATTACCACCGGTGCAGCGCATTGAGGCGGGCGATAAAAGTCAGATCAAGGTGCAGTCTTTGCCTGGTGTCGATTTACTGGCACAGGATAAAGAGACACTGTTTTATTTTAATTTAAGAGAGATTCCGCCACGCTCAGATAAGCCGAATACCTTACAGATTGCGCTGCAAACCAGAATAAAACTGTTCTGGCGGCCAACCGCACTGAAATTATCCTCTGCCGATTATAACAATCCGGTGCAGCAGAAAGTGACGCTGACGCGTATTGGCGATAAATACCGTATCAATAACCCGACCGGTTATTACATCACTTTTGTTGAGGCCAGTGACCGCCAGGGGGGTAAGCCGATATCTGCCTTTAAACCGACGATGATCGCGCCGAAAGAAAATCAAATGATGGACATCCCGGCGGGCACGATGGGCCGTTCACCGGTGCTGAAGTACGTCAATGATTTCGGTGGCCGATCGCTGTTGGTGTTTCAGTGCGGCGCGACAACCTGTGAAGTGATACCGGGTGCAGGCAAAGGCTAAGTTCAGACAATTCAGGTGGCAGCCATGCGGCAAGCAAATCGGCGGAAGGGCAAGTTAGTCATGCTGTTATGTATGGCGCTCAGCCCCTTTACTCCAGCAGCAATCGGTCAGGCAGAACCCGGTCAGACACAAGGTGAAATTTATGTCACTGGCAATCTGTTACAGAGCGCCTGTCAGCTGGCGATGGAATCGGCTTACCAGACGGTGACGCTGGGCGATATTGGCAGCGCCCGTCTGCGCAATCCCGGTGAACGTGGCCCGGCGATTGAGATAGCGATAATGATGCGTGATTGTGTCAGCAGCGATAGCGATCTGCGTGACAGCCGTGGAAACAGGCTGTGGAGCCGCGATCAACCGGCGATCAGCGTGCAATTTTATGGCGTAAAGGACGCGCTGAACCCTGAGCTTTTTAGTCTGCAAGGGGTGAAGGGTGTCGGACTCCGGCTGCTGGACGGCGACAGGCAACCGCTGTCAGCGCAGGCGCTATGGACGTCGCGATCGTTACTGCCGGGTGACAACAGGCTGATCTGGCATATTGCCGCGGAGCGAACGCTGGGGGTGTTACAACCCGGCTCTTATTATGCAGTTTTACACCTGGGCGTCAGCTATGATTAAGCGTGTTTTTATTCCGCTCACTGTAATGCTCTTTGTTTTCCTGTTAATACCGGGGAAAGCGCTGGCTTTCTCCTGTATTGATAAACGCGATGGTAAAGCTTTTGATGCGGTAGGCCAGCGTAATATCGATGTTACGGTCAATTTATCGCCTGAGATTATGATCGGCGATGTGGTGATATTTGACCTGGCGGACTATTTCACTTGTATGAATACCATTCCCAACAGATATGTTGATTATATGCGGCTTAATGCCGGCAGTTACAACACCACGCTGGATGCCTCATTTAACAGCGGGCTGGAGATCAAAGGGCAACGTTATTTAAATCCGATTAACTCATCAGTCAATGTTTTTGAGTTGCGCGATGGTAACTGGCATGACCTGGAGGTAAAAGCCTTCTATCAGTTAAAAAACAGTCCGGCTAAAGGGGTGTATATTAAAGCCGGGGCGGTGGTGGCCAGTATGCAATTCTATAAGTGGAGTGTGCCAGCAGGCGGGGTATTTACCGCCAACTGGCGGATTATTGCCGCCAATGATGCTTATTATACTTCCGGCACCTGTGATATTAACGACGGTCATGATATTGATGTGGATTTTGGTTTAATTGCGCGCGATCAGCTGACGCAGAGTGCCGGTACCAGTCCGTTTCGCCGGGAAATTACCGTTCCTTACCGCTGCAAAGATAACTCTGACTGGCCGATTAAACTTACTTTGTCGGCAGACGCCAGTAACTTCTCCGCTTCGGCGATTAAAACCACTAATCCGGATTTAGGCGTGGAGCTTTATCATCAGGGAACGCTGATAAAACCCTTTGATAGTGTGAAAAGCCAGATTGTGAATGGTGTGGGCAGTGATGACTTTAACTTCGTATTAGTGAAGTCCTCAAAAAAAGATATCGCTACCGGACCATTTAGCGGTTCTGCCGTGCTGGTGATGAGTCTTCAGTAACCCGGATTTATTCAGTCAAAGGGCAGGGAGTTATGGCAGCGATTAATCGATTAACCATTATGCTGATTGACAGCAATCGTTTTTTTCTCGACGGGATGCTGGTTTTTATCCGCAGCCACTATCCGGACGTGATGATTAAATCTTCGGGCAGGAGAGTGCACAAAATCGATCTGTTAATGACCGGACTTGATCGGGTATCGGTCTCTGTCGCCCGATTTTATACGCCGATGCTGAGCCATAATGGAAAAGTGTTGCTGATGCACGAGGCTGATGAAGTGAATCGTGATGCTATTCCTGAGTCGCTGAAACCGCATTCATTGATCCATATGCATAAAAGGCAGTCACTGTATGAGTTTGCTGCGCTAATCGGCAGGCTGGTGGGGGCTGGCGGACAAAGAACGGTACTGACCATTATTGATAAGAGGTCGGTTGACAGCAGTTTACTGTCACCGCAAGAAAAACTATTAGTCTGTCAATTACGCCATAATAGTAGTGTTAGTCATATTGCCAGCGAAATGAAACTGCATCCAAAAACCATCAGCAGTTATAAGCGCTCGGTGATGCTGAAATTAGATATGCCACATAATCTGGAGTTCTACCACTGGTTACTCTACTCATAGAGAATATAAGGCAGGGTGACAATGAAAATCTCAAATTTCGCGCTGGTGAGTTTATTGCTGTGCGCAAAGTGTGCGACGGCAGCGGACAGCGGTTTTGGTAATGTCAATATTCATGGGGTAGTGATTGATGCCCCTTGTTCGATTTCACCCGGCAAAGATAATTTACAGCTGGATTTCGGCCAGCTCAGCGCTGCGGCGTTGCAGAATGGTCATGAATCTGAACCTGTTGATTTAGATATTGAACTCGCTCGCTGCTCTGCTGATATCCAGAATAAAGTACGGGTGACATTTAAAGGCACTGCTTTTAGTGACGGCTTATTCTCGGTCGCTGAAAATAACAGCAGCCTGGGGATTGCGATTCGCGACCATTTTGGTCAGCAGGTGATTAATGGCCAGCCGGTGGCGTGGCAACGAATAAATGATGGCGATAATGTGCTGCATTTTACTTCAGTTTTGAAGGGACGTGCTTCGCCGGTTATTACCGGGCCATTTCAGGCGCAGGTATTATTTTATATTGAGTATAACTGACGGTCAGTCAGCTGGCTGATAAACACCCTGGAGACGTTAATGAAGAAAAGCGTGAAATTACCCGCGCTGTTACTGGTTTGTCTGGCGCTGGCGGGCTGTCAGGCGAATAAAAACAGCCAGAACCGCGATGCGGTTAAAGCTGCTGAAAAACTGGCGACAACTAATAATCAGCGCCAACAGCTGGAGTTATGCCATAAACAATTAGAGGCGTTAAAGCTGATGCAGGCGGAGAGTTATAATGCGTTGTTCAGCGAGTTTAACCGCGTAATGAGCGGCGCTGCCAGTTACGCTAACGTGCGCAATGATATCAGCGCGCTCAATCAGGACACGGTTGATGCGCTTTATCGTTATCGGGTTAATAGCTTATGTTCCCGAATCGATCAGGCGCTATTAACCGCTCTGAGCCGACAGGATGACAGCCTGCCATGACGTGGGCAAAGGCAGTCAGTAAGCAGCAACGTGCTGCGGGTTTGCTGCTGTTGATGGGTGGAGCGATGCTCTATCCCGCCAGCGCCAGCGCGGATAATCAGGATGCCGGTGTTCCGGCGATTCTGCAATTTGCCGAGCATTATCAGCAGAAACAAGCGTCACCCGCCGAATCCAGCCGTCAGCAGCAGAGCAAAAAACCGCCTGCCGCACGACCTGAGCCGGTTAGCTCACCCGCTAAATCCCCGGCGTGGCGACTGGGTGCGAATGATCAGGAAGTTAAGCGCTTGCAACTGGAGCTTAATCTGGCACAGCAGCGGCAACAGGCGTTGCAGGCGGCTAATGATCGGTTAACCGAGGCGGTAAACTTTGCGGATGTGCCGGTGGCGCTGGCGGGGATAGTGAACCACTTAAAACAGGCGTTAACCCCGGCACCTGAGTTATCTGTTCAACGTCAGCAACTTAGCCGGTTGCGTCATACGCTGGCCGAACGACAAAATGAACTGACCGCGCTGAAGCAGCAATATGCCGGGCTGACGAAACGCTGGCAGCAAACGCAGGCGCAGTTACCTTCGCCACTGAGTCAGCAGAGCATTCAACAGGCAAAAGTTCGTCAGGATTATGCCGCCGGGGTATCACTCGGCAGCGAGATCCTTGCGCTGCAGGCCGAACATGCCCGCTGGGGCATCAGTGCCGATAAAGCAGTGATTCTGGCCGGCATTAATGATGCGTTTGAGCATAAGTCTTTGCTGTCCCCTGCGGAAGTGAATGACACCCTTGCCGAAGTGGAATCAGCGATTACCGCCGCCAGAGAGAAAGCTATGGCCGCTCAGCAGCAGCAGGGGCGGGATTTTCAGGCTAAATTCGCCCGCCAGCCGGCAACCAAAGCCGCCGCGATGGGCTACTGGTATCAGATTGATTATGCGGGTAAAGGCAAAATCACGCCGGATGCAGTGGTTGAGATTGCGGTAAAAGAGATGCGTGTCGACGGTAAGGTAATTCAGGATATGGATGCCAGCGGCGCAGTGCTGACGCAGAAACTGTCCGAGTATCCTCCGGTATTTCGTGATGCGCTGGCTCGCCTTGAAAATCATGGCAGCATGACATTACTGGTTCCGCCGGAATTAGCTTACGGTGATGCCGGATATCCACCGGATATTCCGCCCGCAGCGTATATGATTTATACCATCAGAGTGGCGGATGTGTACCCGGAAAAAGTCGCGAAATCAGAAGGTTAGTTGCGATTAATCGCGTACGGGAGCCGTTTTCGGCTCCCGTTATGATGGTATGCGGGGTGCTAACTTTCGCCACGGGCGACGAGAACGCCGCGCTGGCGTGTCACCAGCTTGCGCAGGGCTACATAAAATACCGGAGTGAGAAACAGTCCAAATAGCGTCACGCCCAGCATACCGGAGAAGACGGTAATCCCGGTAACGCCGCGCACTTCGGCACCGGCTCCGTGGCCAAGAATCAGCGGAATGGTTCCGGCGATAAAGGCGATGGAGGTCATCACGATAGGGCGCAGGCGTAAGCGACAGGCTTCCAGCGCCGACTCGATAATGCCTTTACCCTGCAACTCCAGTTCGCGGGCGAATTCCACAATCAGGATCGCGTTCTTACAGGCCAGCCCCATCAGCACCACTAACCCTACCTGCACAAACACATTGTTATCGCCGCCGGTCAGCCAGACGCCAACCAGCGCCGACAGCAAGGTCATCGGCACAATTAAAATCACCGCCAGCGGCAGCGTCCAGCTTTCATACAGCGCCGCCAGCACCAGGAATGCCAGCAGTACCGCCACCGGGAAGACAATCAGCGCGGTATTCCCCTGGGTTGACTGCTGATAACTGAGATCGGTCCACTCAATGTTCATACCGGCAGGCAGGACCTGGCGGGCTAAAGCAGCAATTTCCGTCATCGCCTCTGCTGATGAAAGCACACGCGGATCGGCATCACCAATCAGGTCAGCCGCCGGGTAGCCATTGTAGCGAATCACCGGATCGGGGCCGTAAGTGGTGGTGATATGCACCATGCTGCCAATCGGCACCATTTCGCCTTTGTCGTTGCGGGTGCGCAGATTCGCAATGTCTTCCACGCTGTCGCGGAATTGACCATCGGCCTGCGCCATCACTTTCCAGGTACGGCCAAAACGATTGAAATCATTGACATAAGCCGAGCCAAGATAGGTTTGCAAAGTGCTGAATAACTGATTCAGCGGCACCCCTTGCGCCCTGGCTTTATCACGATCAATTTGCGCATCCAGCTGCGGCACATTGGCCTGATATGACGAGATTGGGAAATGCATCCCAGGCGTCTGCATCACCGCGGCGGACAGGGTGTTAATCGAGGTCTGTAACGTGCCGTAACCCAGTCCGTCGCGATCCTGGACATACAGCGAGTAACCCGAGCCCTGGCCTAAACCGAGGATCGGCGGCGGCATAATTGAGAACGCAAAGCCCTGCTGAATCTGGCTGATTTTGGCGTTTATTTCCGCATTAATCTGCGCCGCACTGCGGTGACGTTGCTCAATCGGCTTCAGTATAAAGAACACCGTGCCGGTATTTGGCGTATTGGTAAACTGCAATGCATTCAGACCAGGAAACGCCACCGCGTAAGCCACGCCTTCGGTTTCCATCCCCATCTGACTCATCTGGCGCACCACCGCATCGGTACGCGCCAGGGACGATCCTTCCGGCATTTTCACCCCGCCAATCAGATACAATTTATCCTGCGTTGGAATAAAACCACCGGGTACGGCTTTAAACATTAGCGCTGCGCCGCCCAGCAGCAGCAGATAAACGACAAACACCGCGCCGCGTTTAGTGAGAATTTTCGCGACCTGGTGCTGGTAAGCTTCTGAGCTGCGCTGAAAGAAGCGATTAAACGGGCGAAACAGCCAGCCAAACAGCCGGTCAATCAGTCGCGTCGGCATATCTTTTGCTGCATCATGCGGCTTCAGCAATAGCGCGGCCAGCGCGGGCGATAAGGTCAGCGAGTTAATCGCCGAGATCACCGTGGAAATGGCAATGGTTACCGCAAACTGTTTATAAAACTGGCCGGTCACGCCGGAAAGAAACGCCATTGGCACAAACACCGCGCACAGAACCAGCGCAATAGCAATAATCGGCCCGGACACTTCGCGCATGGCCTGATGGGCGGCGGCCAGCGGTGTCAGTCCCTCCTCAATATTCCTTTCGACGTTTTCCACCACCACAATCGCATCATCGACCACGATGCCAATCGCTAATACCAGCCCAAACAGACTGAGGGTATTCAGCGAGAAGCCGAGCAGATACAGCACGCTAAAGGTGCCGATCACCGATACCGGCACCGCCAGCAGCGGGATAATCGACGCGCGCCAGGTTTGCAGGAACAGGATCACCACCAGTACCACCAGCGCTACGGCTTCCAGCAGGGTATGGACCACCGCGCGGATCGAGTCGCGAACAAACACCGTTGGGTCGTAAGGTGCCTGCCACTGCATACCGTCCGGGAAACGGGTTGCCAGCTCATCCATTTTGGCGCGTACCGCATTCGAAAGGTCGATGGCATTGGCTCCGGGAGCCTGGAACACGCCAATACCCACTGCATCCTGATTATTTAACTGTGAACGCAGGGCGTAACTTCCTGAACCCATCTCAATACGTGCCACATCGCGCAGCCGTACAATCGAGCCATCTGTAGTGGTTTTCAGAATGATATTGCCAAACTGCTCTTCGTTCTCCAGCCGACCTTGTGCATTGATCGATAGCAGGAAATCGCTCTGGCTGGGCATCGGTTCGGCACCCAACTGACCGGCTGAAACCTGAACATTCTGCTCCTGCATCGAAGCAATCACATCAGACGCGGTCAGCCCGCGTGCCGCCACCTTATTGGGATCGAGCCAGACGCGCATGGCATATTCACCGGCACCGAAAATCTGAATCTGTCCGACACCCGGCAGGCGCGCCAGCTCATCTTTCACTTTCAGCGTGGCGTAGTTGCGCAGATACAGCGAGTCATATTTACCGGACGGCGAAGAGAGATGCACTACCAGAGTCATGGTCGGCGACTGCTTCTGGGTGGTCACGCCGAGGCGGCGCACATCTTCCGGGAGACGCGCTTCTGCCTGCGCCACCCGATTCTGCACCTGCACTTGCGCCTGGTCGGCATCCGTACCTGGACGGAAGGTAACGGTAGTCACCATCACGCCGTCAGAACCGGCCACCGATTTCATATACATCATGCCTTCGACGCCGTTGATCGCTTCTTCCAGCGGGGTGGCCACGGTTTCGGCGATCACTTTCGGGTTGGCTCCGGGATATTCGGCGCGCACCTGCACGCTCGGCGGTACCACATCCGGGTATTCACTGATTGGCAGTAGCGGAATCGCAATCAGCCCGGAAATAAAAATCAGGATCGACAGCACTGCCGCAAAAATTGGCCGGTCGATAAAAAAGCGGGAAAAGTCCATCAGTCAGGATTCTCTGGTTGGCATCAGTTAACGGCAGCGGAGCCGGAGCGGGCGGTCATTGCAACGGTACTGGCATTAACGGCCATTCCCGGCATAAACACTTTTTGCAGTCCGTCGACTATCACTTTGTCGCCAGCACTGAGGCCGTGACGCACAATGCGCAGCCCGGCGGCCAGACGGCCCAGCTCAATATCCCGACGCTGTGCTTTACCTTCTTTATCAACCACATAGACATACTTGCGATCCTGGTCGGTCAGTACCGCTTTATCGTCAATCAGCGTGGCGCTGAATTCGGCACTGCCGGGTAAACGCACACGGGCAAACAGGCCAGGGGTAAACAGACGCTGGCGGTTATCCAGCAGGGCGCGCATACGAATGGTGCCGGTGCTGGCGTTCAGCTGGTTATCAAGGAAGTCGAGCTTACCCTGATGCGCATAGCCCTGTTCGCCTGTCAGACTTATTTCGACCGGCAATGCCGTATTATCGGCACCCGCCGCTTGTCCCTGACGAGCCAGCTGCTGATAGCGCAGAAAAGTGGCTTCATCAACGTCGAACCAGACATACACGGTGTCAAGTGATACCAGGCTGGTCAGCACGCTGGCGCTGTCTCCGGCGCTGACCAGGTTACCTTCAGTGATCATGGCACGGCTGGCGCGACCGGCAATCGGTGCGGTGACTTTAGTAAAATCGAGGTTCAGCTGTGCGATATCCACGGCCGCCTGCGCAGCCAGCACCTCGGCCTGAGCCTGGGAAGCGGCAGAGCGGCGCTGCTCCCACATCTCCCTGGAGACTGCCTGGCTGCCAATCAGCTGTTCGGTACGGCCGGACTCACTGCGTGTCAGTTGTGCCTGCGTGCGGGCGCGCGCCAGTTCAGCCTGAGCCTGTTCCAGCGCCGCACGGTAGCTGCGGTCATCAATCGTAAACAGCAGCTGGTTTTTTTGTACTTCCTGGCCCTCGCGATAGTTCACCTGAGTGATATAGCCAGAAACGCGCGGGCGCAGCTGAACGCTTTGCACCGCTTCGATACGGCCATTAAACGAATCCCACTGGCTGACCGGTTTAACCACCACCTCGGCGGCGCTGACGGCGGGCGCTGGCGGCGCGCCATTTTGCGCGGCGCTGTTATCGCATCCGGCGAGCAAGGTGATGAGCAGTGCTGTCCCCAACAGGCGCTGTCCATAAACAAGCAAAGGTTTTTGCAGGCTTAGCATTATTTTTTTCCTGATAAAAGTAAAAGGAGACGTTTTGCCTCCCTGATGCCACAGATTTTGCAGAATGGTAAGGAGCGGGGGGATTAACTGCAAGAATTACTGATACACTTTATGTGCGGTTTTGCAATGTTATGAAAAAGGTGGAAAATCCTTGTTGCCAGCAGGGTTTTAAATGCAATAATAAAACTTGCATTTAGCCCAAAGATCACTCAGCATAAAGTGTAACTGATATTATTGCTATTCGTCACCGTGACGGGAGAGAGAAGATGAGAAGTGAGGCATTCATTCACGATCTGCTTGACTGGATTGATAACCATATTGAAGGGCGACTGGATCTCAACACCGTTTCTGAACGCGCCGGCTATTCCAAATGGCATCTGCAACGCATGTTTAAAGAGCACACCGGTTTGCCGCTTGGCGAGTATATTCGCGCCGAGAAGCTGAAAAAATCTGCCGACCGGCTGACGAACAGCGACGAGCCGATTCTGAACGTGGCGATTTCACTCGGATTTGATTCTCAGCAGTCGTTTAACCGCAGCTTTAAACGCCAGTTTGGTCAGGCGCCAGGGGCGTGGCGCAGAACCTCCAGCCATGCACAATCAGTCGAGAGCATGCACCGTTAAGCCTGCGCCAGGGCCGGCTCACCCGGCCCGCGATGTAATTTTTTGTCCCGGCTTTAACCACGCAATAATAATGAAGAAGCGTTTCAACTATACCCGTGACGGGATGTCAGGGAGTGTTGCTGCCCGAAACCGATATCCGAACCTCTCTCAATGACGGCCTTTAATCCTGCCGCTGACGCCAGGCTGGAATCCGCAAAGCATTGTGATTGTCTGAGTCTGAACGGTTATAATCGCCGACATACATATTGTTCAGGTATCAACATGAGTAAAAAATTGTGGGTAGCGCTGCTGGTGGCGATAGTGGCAGCGGTGGCGGGATTACAGCCGGGCAAGCAGCAGACTCCGGCACCGCCACAGTCCTCCGGGCAGCAGACCCGCGTGACGCAGGGCGATATCAGTGAGTTAACAGCTGAACGCCGGGTGGCCGGTTATCTGCAACAGCATCAGCGATTGCCGGATTACTACCTCACCAAAAGTCAGGCGCGTCGCCAGGGATGGGATGCGAGTAAAGGCAACCTGTGCAATACGCTGCCGGGTAAAGCGATTGGCGGCGATCATTTCTCTAACCGCGAAGGGCGCTTACCGCAGCAGCAGGGAAGAAAATGGTTTGAAGCGGATGTGAATTATCGCTGTGGTCACCGCAATGCCGATCGTCTGCTGTATTCCAGCGACGGGCTGATATTTGTGACTAAAGATCATTATCGCAGCTTTAATAAGGTGAATTAATCATGCGGATAATCAGCCTCGACTTTCGTTATATCGCCGATCGCGCCGAGTTTTACCGCCAGTTTGCCGAGAAATGCCAGCTGAGTGAGGCGTTTGGTGCCAATCTTGATGCGCTGTGGGATGTCCTCACCGGTGAGTTAGCCTTGCCGGTTAAAATCGAGCTAACACATCTGCATCGGCATCCGCACAGGGCGCAATTCGCCGCGATTATTGCCACGCTGGAAGAGGCGGCCGAAGAACTTGATGGCGCGCTGCTATTAACACGGAATTAAATCACCTATAAATTCTCCTGTTATTCTGAGGCATAGTAATATTATGCCTTTCGGGTTTCTGTTATGCATCTATTTAATTTTTCCACTCTATTATCTGCGTGATTCCAGCGATTGATAAATGAAAGGTTTTTATTACTCTGCATATTATTTTAGTGATAATTAAAATAAGCCACGAAAAATCAGAGTGAGATCTGATGGTTTTAATCAATGGATTAACGTTAAATTTAACAAGGAAGAAAACAATGAAAGTGAAGTGTATCGCGCTGGCGGCAATGTTTCTGTCAGGAAGCAGTTGCGCCGAAAGTGATATCTGGCGGTTAAATGACAGTGCCGACTCTGTTGCTGTCGCGACCTCGCTGGGATGGTTGGGTGGCCGTGCGCAAGAGTCCGTCTATGTCCCAAACGGTGGCGGTAAGCTTAGCCAACTCGACTGGAAAATAAAAAATGCTGCAATCATTAAAGGTGACATCAGCTGGGATGCGATGCCGTGGCTGACCGCCAATGCCCGCGGCTGGAGCACCCTGACCTCCGGCAAAGGGCATATGGAAGATCGCGACTGGCTGTATAAACAGCAATCAGATCCCTCGCACTACTCCTGGCATTCCAGTACGCCACTTAATTATGCCAATGAGTTTGATTTGAACCTGAAAGCCTGGCTGCTGAAGGGAGAGGGTTACCGTGTTGGACCGGCGGTAGGTTATCAGGAAACCCGCTTTAGCTGGACCGCGTCAGGTGGCAATTATCGCTACGATAATGGTCAGGATACGGGAAGCTTCCCGGATAATAAGTCGGTGATTGGCTATCAGCAAAAATTCTCCGCGCCCTATATTGGGATGGCGGGACAATATCGCGCCAGCGATATTGAATTTAATGCGCTGGTAAAATATAGCGGTTGGGTAACAGCCAAAGATAATGATGAGCACTATTTGCGTCAGCTCACTTTTCGGGATAAAAGCAATCGTTCAGGCTATTATTCACTTATGGTCGATGCTGGCTATTACATCCTGCCAAATACCAAAGTTTATACTGAATTAACTTATAATCGCTATCAGGAAGGTAAAGGCGGCACCGAAGTCATTAATAACAACAACAAGCTGACTAAACGAGTAGAAGGTGATGTTGCTGGCATTGCCAATACCTGGTACAGCGCGGCTGTGGGATTACAATATTATTTTTGACGTCAAAGCCGGGGCCTGTTTTTCGCCCCGGCGATGATTCAGCCTTTGATTACTTGCACGATTTCTATCAGTTGCTGGCGCTGAGCCGGTTGTAATTCGCTGCCCGCACAGTCAGCGCTGTTCTGCACAATTAGCGCATTCAGCCCGACCAGCCAGTCATAAATATAAAACGCCGTGGTATTGGCCGGGGCAGCCGACAGACGCGTCAGGCGGCGGGCATCGCCAAAGCTTACCGTCGGCGTTGCGGGCTGAGCAAAGATCTTCTGGCCGCGATTAATGCGGCTTTCCGGGCGTTGCGTTTCACTCTGTTGCAGAAACCCGAGCCAGGCGACGAAATCCCCCAACACCGTTAATGCACGTGAAACCTGGCGATCGGCTTTGGCTTCACGGTTGCCCGCCGTGGTTTCGCTTTCAGTTAATATTTTGCGCAGTGATTCGCCGACCTTCAGGCGGAAGCTGGCAATGATCAGCTCTTCAACAAGCAATTGCAGCGTGGCTTTATCGATATCCAGCAGCTCCAGCAGCGAGGCGTTTTCCGGCAGATTACGCAGATGATTTACCCAAAAGCGCTGGACGTTTTGCGCAAACTGGCTGTCATCATCCGTCTCGGCGACAGACTTTTCCGGTGCGGCATCCGGCAGTTCACTGAACAGGTCAAGGGTAATACCGATACCAAAATGGCTTAGCGCGCTGGCGGTAGAGAATTCTGCTGCGGCAGATGGCTGATGCAGCCACAGACGACGCAGCTGGTCGCGGGCGGGTTGCAGTCGCTCCAGCAGCTCGCCATGCAGGCCGGTGCGGGTTTGCAGCGCTTTTAGCAGTGTTTCAGCGATCTGCTGTTTTTTCAGCGGCAGCTGAGTGTCGCTGTCGTTTTGATTCCAGCTTCCCAGCAGGTTATCCGCCACTTCGCGTTGCAATTCGGCGATCTGTTGGTTGATTCGAGCAGTTTTCACATCACGACGCAGCGCCGTTGCCAGCCAGTTTGTCATGCGCTGCATACCGCCACGATCGAGCACCAGCATCGAGCCCCACATATCGCCCGCATTGCCGATGCGTCGTTGTACCGCTTCATCGTGATTGTACTGGAAATGGCGTTGATCATAAGGCGTAATCGCCCAGATCAGGCCCGGTTTACCGGCACTGCGCACCGCGGAATTTTCCCCCTGTGTGGTGCGCACCCAGTAATCCAGCGCTTTGCTGGCTGCTTTGACCTCATTGCGGTTACCGGCGGCACCGCATACCATCAGCAGATTGATTACCTGGCGCTCGCTGTAATATTCCAGCAGATAGCCGCGTTTCGCCTGCATCAGATCGGCCACCAGCGGATTTTTTAGCCGCGCATGCTGTGCATCCTGACGCAGCGATTCATCCCGCGGTTCACCACCCGCCGGGATATCCAGCACATCCGTCTGAGCCGACAACGCTTCACCCGGCAGCGAACTTAGCGGTACGCGTAACTCCACAGTAAGCAGTACCAGCTCCGCCAGCGAAATATCCCGCGCGTTTGCGGCGCGTCCGTGTTGGTAAGGCGCGACCTGGACATAGCTGTCGTCGGCCCTATTTAAACGGGCCGCGCTGGCCGGATTCAGCAGCAACGCTGCCGGTAACTGCGCCTCGTCGATCAGCAGGCTCAGCGGTGCCAGCACTTTTTGGCAGCCGGAAAGGTGTTGCAGCGTGTGCGCCAGCTGACGCCACAGGTCGGTGAGGGCGGCGTTACCGTCCCACAGCAGCGCAAACAGCCGGGCGCGATCGTCGATGGTCAGCCATGGCGCTAACGCGATTGCGGCTGGCCAGAAATCACCGGCCAGCTGCTTCTGGCGTGGCGCATCGTGACGCAGCATAAAATCGTAAATCGACACCATCTGGTCACTGGTGATACCCGCGACCGCTTGCGGCTGACGATGGCGTTGCAGGTGGGTCAGTTGCTGCATCATCTGCACTTCATCAAACACTGCGGCGGACTGCGCTAAACCGCAGCTCAGCACCATGCAGGTGATATCGGCTTCACTAAACAACGTCAGTTCACAGGGCCAGTGCGGATTTTCACTGACGGGCTGATGACTGAAGCGAGTGACAATACCGCAATCCTGATTGCCCGGATTGATATGACTGTAATAGTCGAGGGTTTTCCCCGCCATTACGCTTTCCAGACGCTGTTGCGCATCGCCTGCCAGTGACGAAATCAGCGAGGCCTTGCCTGCCTGCGACTGACCGTAAAACGCGAGGGTGTTGCGGGTCGCTGCAGTGGCATGCAGCTGGCGCGCCTGATGACGGCAGCGACGTAATTTCGTTGTCAGACTGGCGGCTTCCATATCCAGACGCGTGGCGCTGTTGCGGCTGTTATCCAGCCAGGTCAGCGCCTGGCCGATACCGTCACCAATCGCCTGCAACCGGTCAGACTGTTGTTCCGGGGTGATAGATTTCATTTCTTAAACACGCTCCCACTGTCTATCCAGTATTGTGCTGCGCTGTTGCCGCTGGCAGATAAGGTATTCAGACTGAGGCGTAAATGCGCCAGCGGTACCCGGCTGCCGTCAGCCAGACGCGCATCGGCAATCTCAAAGCGCTCCGGGCTGTACGGGTCTTCACCGGCAACCACCCGCAGTTTGATACGCAGCTCGCTGTCACCGGCCACTTTGCGCGCCAGGCTGTGATCGGTGATGGTCAGACTGTAGAGCGGCGAAGCGGGCCAGCGGTGGTTATCCAGCTGGCGGAAACCGAGGCACAATCCACCGCGAATGCGGAAGCTGGCTTTACTGTCGAGGGTAAACTCCGGCTGATCAAGGTCGATATCCCGGTAATAAACATTGCTGCTGCTCAGCAGATTATCGGCCTCTAGCATGCCGAGATAGCGAATGGTTGAGTAGGGCTGAAAATCACCGGCACGGAACCAGAAGCTGGAGAGTCTGAGGTCGAGCGCCAGCAGGCACAACATGGCGCCGACCGCGGCGGTGGATTTCGGGTTATCAATCCGGCCGAGTTTATTAAATGGATACCAGTCGCTGGTGTGATAGCCCTCCAGCGATAAAATACGGCTGCCTGGCAACGGTTGCAGATGGCGGAACAGCGCCTGCACGCCGGGGAAGCGCGACGGACGACCGGTCAGCAGCAGCACGTCGCAGCTGTACAGCGACACCACTTCCGCCATTGAGCGTAGCGTCTGCACAATCGACATCCGGTTGGATAAGAATTCGCCGTGCAGTTTATTCAGTTTCAGGATTAGCGGAACCTGTAAAATATCGAATACCTGATCGCCATTCAGAGCGCGTTGCAGCTCGCCATTGATATACTCCAGAACCTTGTGGGTCGGCGGCTCGGTCAGCATTTCCGCAAAGGTGGCATCAATTTCCGCACTGCTGTCGAGCGGATCAAAGCGCTCGTAATTTTCCAGGATGGTGCGCGCTAACGGCATAAAAATCTGTAAAGTGACCTGCTGACGCAGCGTCGAGTGCGCATCGGTGCGGCCATCATGGCCAAACAGTTTCGCCATCAGCACTTCAGGATTCAGCAGCCCGGCGCTCTTCAGCGCTTGCTGCAACGCGGGCAGCACATACAGCTGAATCATATCGAGTAAAATATCATCGCCCGCCACTTTAAAACCTTCGCGGAACAGCAGGCGCGGATTGATTTTCACATTGTTGCCCGTACCGTCGTCCAGCGCGTAGTGCGTGATCGCCAGATCGGTGGTGCCGCCGCCAATATCGATCGAAGCAATGCGCAAGGTTTTACCCGGCTGCTCGTCGGCAGCCAGCGGGCGATCCGGTCGCGCCATGCTGGCAAAGAAATCCTCTGCGCGTCCGGCAAAATTGACCTGAGTTTCATTAAACAGGTACACCATCTGACCGCAGGTCGCTTCATCCCACTCCATCTGCACCTCCGGCACCGGCTTTTGACTGCTGGCTTTATCGCTGTGGCTGGCAAACGGCGCATCGACCGGATGCCAGCCCATCGCTTTCCACACCAGCGCAATCGCTTCGTTCATCCGGCGACGAAAAATTTCCCGCTCCGGTTTTGGCATGGCGGAAGGGAGCGTCAGGATAATATTTCGCAGCTGACGCGGGGCAGTGCTGTGCGGCATTTTCATCCGCTGAGCCGCGCTGTTAATCTGCATCAGCGCCTGTGCCAGCAGTTCGCACAACATAAATGTCATTAACGAGCTGCGGCTGTATTGCGCGGAAAATACCGGCAGGCGCTCTTCAGACGGCAGCGCATACAGCGGCTGGCCTTCATCATTCAGCAGATTCATCAGCGGGGCGGCGGTGGCTGCTGCTTCGTTGCTCTGATTGAAACGCCAGCCCGGCAGCCAGCTCTCTTCATCCCACAGATAACGGCGCGGGCTGGAAATGCCGGTCGCGCCCTCAGTACCAAGACGTTGCACGGCCATCCGGCTGGCTTCGCGACCGACGCGTGTCAGCGACGGCCAGACAAAGGCGTTTTCACGGCCACTTTCCAGCGAGAAGTTCGCTTTACCAAAATTGGCCTGAGCGAATTCAACGCGGCTGGCAAACATCTCGTTATACACATGCTGAGGCTCAGCCAGATCGCGCAGCTGCAACTCATAGGTCTGTTTCAGGCCGTTACTCTCATCGGCATGATCTTCCACCAGAATGCCGCAGGTATGTGAGTTGCCGACATCCAGAATCAAATCCACATTGACCACCGGTTCCTGGAGCGTGGCGGTGTGTATTTTAATTTCATTCAGTTGCAGCTGGCCGCCGAGCAGATTCAGCAGGTTAAGGTAGTGCGCCTGATACTCGAACGCTTTCAGACCGATTTTCACATTAACCGCATGACGCTGCTCACGCAGCCCCGCTTGTTGAGTAAACACTTCACGTAACCAGCCGTCGATCCAGGTGAGATCGAGGAACTCGCCCAGCTCATCGTTGTGCCACGCCAGCGCGAAACTGACGCCATTCTGTGCATCGCTGGCGCACAGCGCCAGGGTTTCATTATCGTCGCCATCCGCGCAGCTTTGGGTATCAAAAGCCAGACAGGCGCGATGAGTATGGCCTTGTTGGTCCGGCGTCTCCAGCCTGCTGATGCGCACGCGCGCCCAGTTTTCCGGGCCGCCGAGAAAATTGCGCGGTGGCGTACAACGCAGCACCGGCAGCGGCAGCCAGATATCTTCCAGTAACGCCAGGGACTGCTCCAGCGTAAAGCTGAATTCCGGTTTTACCACCTCCGGCGCGATGCCCGGTGCCATACGTAGCTGATATTTGCCGCTTCTGCTTTCATGCTCCAGCAACAGCAGCGGGCCATTGGCGGTTTTACGCACAAATTTGCCCGGCATGTCCGCATCCGGTTGTGCGCTGATGGCGAAGTCGAGGAACTGAATACCGCTATCCTGAATCAGCGATACTTTCTGGTTAAAATCGGTAAGGGGGGCCAGCATGGTCACTGAGTCTCACGTTTCATCGTCATCGGGAACACCGTCTCGGTGCCATAGCGCGCTTCGCAGCCAGCGGCACCGCCGGTCGCTTTACAGACAATTTCCGGCATTTTATAGCGGCTGCCATCGCTGCAACGGGCGGTATAGCGGCTGTTAATCACCAGATTGCCCGAGCTCATCAGGCCGGCAGCAATATCGGCTTTGCAGCGGATACCGTCCCCCTGAGTGATGCGTGCGCTGCCCGCGCCATTTTTAATCTGATATCTCAGGCTCGGTGGCTTTCCGGTGGGTAAATTGTTGGTCTCCAGCGTGACGCGCCAGCGACCATTGAGAAATTGGGTCGAGCCGAGTTTTACCGCATCAGCAGGCATCACCAGATCATCTGCCGCGGGGATATCAGCGACCGCCTTGACGGGTTTTTCACTGAGCGACTCGGCAATTTTTGGCGCTTCTGGCCTGTCGACAGACGGCACTGGCGCAGCGGGTTTCTCGTCACTTACCGCTACCGGCGTTTTCGGCGTTTCAGTGACTGTCACTGGCGGCGTAACAGGTGGTTTCGCCGTGTCGACCACCGGTTCACTGCTGGCCTGCGAAGGGGCGTACTGATATCCGACCAGCGCGCTGGCAATCGCCAGGGGGAGCAGCAACCAGCCGGCACGACGCCACAGACGTAATTTCTTTTGTGGCTCTGGCATCATAACTTGTGGCTCAGGCTCAGCGGCCTTCAGCGCAACCATGGGTTGCGGAGCAATCTCAATCGGTAGCAGCGGCGGCGGGGTGACTTTAAGCGTGGCGCGCAGACAATCAAGGGCATCGACGCGTGGCTTTTTATCGAGGTCGACAAAGCCCCAGAAGGTGATAACCGGTTTGCCATCTACCAGATAAAGATAGTTCTGGTCGGGAAACTGGAAAACTTTACTCAGCAGGATACCGAACAGCCGCATGGCGGGTTTCTGCTCGCTTTGCGCCCGCTGGCTGATGGCGTCGACTTCCGACTGATAGCTTGCCAGCAGGTGAATGGCGGCAGTGCGCTCGCTGTCGCTGGCGGCGATCCACGATTTTACTTTGCCGCTGAACGGTGCGTACCAGTCGATACGCTCACCCCGTTCATCAGGCTGAGGAATTGCCAGACAATCGGCGATTTTTGCTTGATTTCGCAGACGTAATGTCTCGCGCAGCGGGAGTGCAGAAGCGTAAACCGGCTGGCCATTTTCCCCAAGCGCCAGCACCGCATCCAGATTTCCGCTGCGTAAAAATGATTTTGCCACGTATCAGGGCCCTTTTATCACGATGCCTGAGGCAGAAAATAAGGTGTTATCCGGAATTGTGATGATTTTAATGCTGCCAGCGGCAGATCAAACGCCGGAATAGGCACTAAAAGTGGCAACTGTCTGTGGCATCGGTGGGCTGGGAAATTCAATACATCGACGCAGCGATTAAATCCTGAGTAGAAAAAAGTTTATCATTCCTGATGCGCCAAAATTAATAGCAGCGATAACCATCTCCTACTAAGCACGCAGCGCTCTCACTTATATCTTCAGCAAGACATAGATCCACATCCTTGGTGAAACCACGTTGAATCAGTTCTGTTGCGAACTGCGAGTAACGCCAACCTCATCAGCGCCACACCCTGTAACAGCTGTCACTGTTACAGCCGTAACACTGTAACCTGTCGATACGGTGAAAAATGCGGCAAATCCGCACAATTAAATGACATAAATCAACATTTTAATCATTTTAACCACGTTTTTTCCTTTTCTAAACCTGGCATGAATTTCGCTATCTAAAACCTGAACAAGCTTTCCGCAACCGTAGAGCGCGGCAGGGGAAAGTTTTATTTGTATTGAAATGGAGAATCAAATGAAAGCTGCACGTTGGCATCGCGCGCGCGATATTCGGGTTGATGAGATTGATGAACCTCAGGTTTCAGCAGGAAAAGTCAAAATTAAGGTCGCATGGACCGGGATTTGCGGCAGCGATTTGCATGAATACCTTGCCGGCCCGATCTTTGTGCCGGTGGAAAAGCCACATCCGGTCAGCGGTGATATTGCGCCGATAGTGATGGGCCATGAGTTTTCCGGTGAAGTGGTGGAAGTCGGTGCTGGCGTCAGCAAATTTAAGGCTGGCGACCGGGTGGTGGTTGAACCGATTCTTTCCTGTGGCGAATGTGAAGCCTGTCGCGCGCAAAAATACAATCTCTGTGAAGGCTTAGGTTTCCATGGTTTGTCCGGCGGCGGTGGTGGTTTTTCCTCATTCACTGTGGTTAACGAACAGATGGTTCACCGGATGCCAGACGGCCTCTCGTTTGAACAGGGGGCGCTGGTGGAGCCTGCCGCAGTGGCACTGCATGCCGTGCGGATGAGTACGCTTAAAGTCGGTGGCAAAGCGGCGGTGTATGGCGCGGGGCCGATTGGCTTATTACTGATCGAAGCGCTGCGTGCTGCCGGGGCGTCAGAAATTTATGTGGTTGAGCTGTCACCTCAGCGTGCGGCGAAAGCGCAGGAGCTGGGCGCACGGCTGGTGATCGATCCGACCAAAGAAGATGCGGTAGAGCGCATACGTCAGCTGACCGATGGCGGCGTGGATGTGGCGTTTGAAGTCACCGGTGTGCCGGCGGTGCTGAAACAGTGTATTAACAGCACCAGTTTTGAAGGCGAGACGATTGTCGTGTCGATCTGGGAAGGTGAAGCGGCGTTTAACCCGAACACCCTGGTGCTGAAAGAGCGCTCGGTAAAAGGCATTATCGCCTATCGTCATATTTTCCCGGCGGTAATGGAGCTGATGACCCAGGGCTATTTCCAGGCCGATAAGCTGGTAACCAAAAGAATCGAACTGGCGGATATCGTCGAAGAGGGCTTTGAGACGCTGGTGCGCGAGAAGCAGCAGGTTAAGATTCTGGTGCGTCCGGCACATTAACGGACCGGTATGGGCGGCAAGAACGCCGCCCGTACAAGACTATCAACGCGGGAGCCGGGAACGGCTCCGCTACGGGTCAATCATACATTTACCTGTTTAACTTAATGGCTGTCCAGCGGCGAGCGAATACCCAGCCGCTGCATCCGGCGGTAAAGTGTCATACGGCTAATCCCTAGCTGGCGCGCCACCGCCGCCCGGTTCCACTGTGCGGCGCGCAGGCTTTGCAGTAGCTGTTCGGCTTCGGCACACTGCGGTTGCGGGCTGGCAAAAATGGCGGTTGTCGCGCTGACCTGTAATTCTTCCGGCAAATCATGAGGTTCAATCCAGCCCTGTTCAGCCATCTCACACGCGTAATCGAGAACATTGCGCAGCTCGCGTAAGTTGCCCGGCCAGTGGTGCTGTTGTAAACAGTGGCGGGCGGCGGCGGAGATGCCATATCTGGCGGCCAATAGCGTATCGATTAGCGCATCAAGATCGCTGCGTTCGCGCAGTGGCGGCAGCGTAATGCGTGCGCCGTTAAGACGATAATAGAGGTCGGCACGGAAATGCCCGCTATCAACACGTTGTTGCAGTGGATGATGCGAAGCGGAGATCACCCGCACATCGATGGGTATCGGCCGCGATGCGCCGACCGGCAACACTTCACGCTCCGCCAGCACGCGTAGCAAGCGTGACTGCAATGCCAGTGGCATATCGCCGATTTCATCAAGAAACAGCGTGCCGCCATTTGCTTCCTGAATCAGGCCGCGCTTCGGTTTACTGCTGGCACCGGAAAAGCTACCGGGCATTGCACCAAACAGCTCACTTTCAATCAGGGTGGCCGGGATCGCCGCACAGTTGATGGCAATAAAAGGTCCGGCCGCCCGCCCGCTGGCCTGATGAAAGGCTTTGGCAAAAATTTCTTTGCCGCTGCCGGTCTCGCCGTGGATCACCAGACTCAGAGACGAATTCAGCAGCTTTGCCGCGCGTTGCAACTGACGATGGAATGCCGCATCGCCACTATCCAGTGCCGTCAGCGCGGCGGGAAGGGGTGATGAGACGATTTGCCGCTGTTGACGACGCGGTGCTGGCGCGACCAGGGCGCTGATTATCAGTGAACGCTGGCTGTGCAGCAGATCAAGGCTGGCTTGTCGGTCGGGGTAAACCGGCAACTGTTCAAACGATTGCTGAAAAATCTGCGCAAAGCGCTGGCCGCGCAGTGGACTGAGGCTGTGCAGCGCCAGCGCGCTGAGACCCAGCTCAGTTTCCAGCATACGCTGCGCACGATGATTATGTCCCACCAGTTGCCCGCTGTCGTTAAACGCAAGCAGAAATTCACTGTCGGCAGCGAGGCATAAATCGGGCTCACTGAGCCTGAGTATCCAGTCCTGGCGATGGCGATGGCTGAACCAGGCATTCTCAATCTGGCGGGCGGCGATCTGCGCAATTTGCAGTGCCAGGTGCTGATTGTTTTTTGGCTGCGGAGAATGCAATGCCGAAATATCAACAATCGCCAGCAGTGGACCGGTGGGGTCAAACAGTGGAACCGCGCTACAGGTCAGCGGGATATGGGTGGCATCAAAATGATCGGTCTGATGCACCGTCAGCGCTTTGCCGGTCGCCAGTGCGGTGCCAACAGCGCAGGTGCCAGCGCTGGCTTCGCTCCACTGCGCGCCGGGAAACAGTCCGGCGCGGCGTAACGGGATTTCTGCCTGTTGGTCGCCGCAATAATCAATGGCAACGCCGTGCGCATCGGTCAGCAACGCCATATAACCCGCCGGTGCAATCTGCTGGTAAAGCTGCGCCAGCCCTTGCTGAGCGATGTGCCTGAATTCGTCGAGCGGCTGACGGTGGTCGTTCAGCTCGCGGGCGGTTAAAATTCGGGCCTGCTGCATGCGGCCAGGCTCAAAGCCGTAAAGCTCAACACAACGTCGCCATGAATCACGGATCTGCGGATCATAATGCTGTACGGCCATCGACGACGGGGATGCGCTAAGGGCATTGACCACCGTGGCAATATGTTCTCGCTGAGTGAGGTTCACTGTTCAGTTTCTCCGCTGGCGTTGCTTTTGTGCGCATGATTGTATCAGGCAACGCCAGCGGAGTGGGGGAATGACATGATCGGACAGCGATAATCCGCAGGTTATCGGATTAGCCTCAGACCAGGTTAAAAGGTATGCCAGACCAGGGCTGAAAGAATGAATACCACTAACATCCTGTTTAGCGGGCGCGTTGCGGCAGCGTTAAAATAATATGTGCCAGCACGCCACCCATTAATCCCCAGAACGCCGCGCCGACGCCGAGCAACGTCACGCCAGAAGCGGTAATTAAAAAGGTGATGATTGCCGCGTCGCGCTGCTTGCTGTCGCTTAATGCCTGTTGCAGGCTGCCGGAAAGCGTGCCGAGTAGCGCCAGTCCGGCAAGGGTATGAATCAGTGCGGTCGGCAGGGCGCTGAACAGCATGCCGATAGCACCGCCAAATACGCCCGTCACAAGATAGAAGCCCCCGGCGGCGGCGGCGGCGAGATAGCGGCGCTTTGGATCGGGATGCACATCGTCGCTCATGCAAATCGCGGCGGTAATCGCGGCAATACAGACCGAAAAACCGCCAAAAGGTGCCAGTAACAGTGAGGTTAATGAAGTCCAGCTCATCAGCGGCGATACCGGAACCGCATAGCCCGCTGCTTTCAGGGTGGCAATACCAGGGGCATTTTGTGAGGCCATGGTCACCATAAAGTAAGGCACGCCAACACCCAGCAGTGTCGATACGTTAAACTGCGGGGTGATAAATTCCGGCACGGCAAAGTGCAGTGACTGCTGCGGGAAAGTGATATTTCCCTGTATTAGCGCCACCGCCAGGCCGACCAACAGCGTCAGCATAATCGCGTAACGCGTCATAAAGCGGCGTCCGAGTAAATAAGCCAGACACATTCCGCCGCTAAGCGCGAAATTGATCTGCAGCGAGGCGAAAGCCTCAAGGCCAAAACGCAGTAAAATTCCGGCCAGCATCGCGGCGCAAATCGCCAGCGGAATGATGTTCATCAGTCGGGCAAACAGTCCCGTGATGCCGCAGAGAAAAATCAGCCCGGAAGCGAAGATAAAAATGCCAATGGCTTCATTCAGCGCAATGCCGGGCAGGCTGGTGATCAACAGCGCCGCGCCGGGTGTCGACCAGGCCGTCAGTACCGGCACGCGATAGTAAAGTGACAGGCCAAGTGAGGTCATCCCCATCGCCAGCCCCAGCGTGGTCAGCCAGCCGCCAATTTGCAGCGCGGAGGCGCCGGC
Organism: Winslowiella iniecta; assembly: GCF_001267535.1. GTDB lineage: Bacteria > Pseudomonadota > Gammaproteobacteria > Enterobacterales > Enterobacteriaceae > Erwinia > Erwinia iniecta. The sequence goes on from NZ_JRXE01000017.1 coordinate 96,704, forward strand.
GGCTTCAGCCGCCTGGAAGATAATCGCGGCGGAACTGGTATAGCCCACCAGTACCGCGACAAAACCGGCAATTATCGTTGAGCTGAAGTGTGAGTCCGACGGTGTTGCGCGCATAGCCCGATCCTGATTGTGCGTTATAGCGCACAACGATAGCATCGTGCGTTATAACGCACAAGTCGCTATAATCAGCACGGGTTTTACGGGGATCGGCAATGGAACAACTTAACCAGCATCTGTCACAAACGCTTAAACAGCTGCGCAACGAGCGCCAGTGGAGTCTGACTCAGGCGGCAGAGCTGACCGGGGTCAGTAAGGCGATGTTAGGGCAGATTGAGCGGGGAGAATCCAGCCCGACGGTGGCGACACTGTGGAAAATCGCTACCGGGTTTAACGTGGCGTTTTCAGTGTTTCTCGGCGGCGCTGCCGGGTCACCGCCGCCCGGCGTGCAGCGCTATGCCGATTTGCCGGTGTTCAGTCAGGACACTGCCGATATGCGCGTGGTACCGCTGTTTCCTTTCGATAACCTGCTCGGTTTCGATATGTTTGTTATCGATCTGGCACCCGGTGCGGTCAGCGAATCGTCGGCTCATGAACCAGGGGTGATCGAGCATGTGATTGTGATTGAAGGTGAGCTGGAATTGATGGTCGATGGGGTGTGGCATCAGCTGGCGGCGGGCGAAGCGCTACGCTTCCAGGCCGACCGCCCGCACAGCTATCGTAATACCAGCCAACACAATGTGCGTCTGCATGATTTAATTCACTATCCACCGGCTGTGCGCTGACGGTCAGCGCACATTATCACTCAGCAGGATCGCCAGTTTTTGCCCGCCCTCAAACTGCTCCAGCAACAGTTTGACCACCACCGTCAGGGGCACCGACAGGATCATACCGACCGGACCGAGCAGCCAGCCCCAGAACAGCAGCGAGATAAATACCACCAGCGTGGATAAATTTAAACTTCTGCCCATCAGGCGCGGTTCAAGAATATTCCCGAACAGCAGATTAACCGCCAGGTAGAAGGCAATCACGCCAAGTCCCGGATACAAACCATTAAACAGCAGCGCCTGAATAATCGGCGGAATGGCGGCGATGATCGAGCCGATATTGGGAATATAATTGAGCGCAAAGGCCAGCGTGCCCCAAAGGAAGGCGAATTTAATATCCATCACCCATAACATCAGCCAAACCGTCAGGCCTGTTATCAGGCTGATCACGGTTTTTAATACCAGATAGTGGGTGACACTTCTCAGACCATGACGAATTGCCGCCATCGCGCGGGAAGGTACCGGAAACAGGATGCGTCCTTTCTGCTTCAGGCTCGGAACTTCCAGCAGCATAAACGCGACCGTCATAATCAGCAGGAACATGGCGGTCATCGCATTGGAAAAGTAACCGACCGCACCGGACACCAGCCGCACGGCAATCGACGGATCGATATAATGCATCATCTCATCGAGCGAGATATTAATCCCCATGGTCAGCAGCAGGGCGCGGGTATCCAGCAGCGGCTGAGTCAACATGCTGCGATATTGCGGCAACGTGCGGGCAAATTCATTGAGCGTGCTGCTGAGCGCCGCCACCAGCAGCAGCATAATCACCACAAAACAGCACATCAGCAGCAGAATGGCCAGCACGCGTGGCACGCGGATCCTCTCCGCCAGACGGATCAACGGATTCAGTACAATGGCAAAAAACAGCGATAAAATTAACGGCACCACCAGCGCCGACGCGGCTTTCAGGCTGGCAAAAATCACCAGCAGCATGGTGATAATTGCCAGCACTCTGACCAGTTTATCCGTCGATGACATTAACACGCCGCTACTCTCCTTTCGTTTTGCTCCATTCACGCAGGCGCTGTAGATGCAGATACAGCGACGGGATAAAGAACAGTCCAATTGCTGTGGCGGCTAACATACCGCTGAACAGCGTGATACCAATGATTTGCCGACTTTCTGCGCCCGCACCGCTGGCAAGTACCAGTGGCAATACGCCGAAAATAAACGAAACGGCAGTCATGATCACCGCCCGGAAACGTTGTTGCGCACCCTGTTGCGCAGCCTGCTGAATCGGCAATCCTTTTTCCCGCAAATCGCGGGAAAACTCAACAATCAGAATAGCATTTTTCGCCGCCAGACCAATCAATAACACCAGGCCAATTTGCGCATAAATATCGTTCGCTAAACCGGCCAGCGTTAATCCCACTACTGCGCCCATCAGTGCAAACAGCACCGACAGTAACACCGCCGCCGGAATCGTCCAGCTTTCATACTGGGCGACCAGGAACAGATAGGCGAAGATTAGCGCGGCCAGATAAATCATTATCGCCTGACCACTGTTTTGCCGCTCCTGCAAGGACATGCCGCTCCAGCTATAACCGTAGCCTTGCGGCAACTCGCTGTTCAGCAGCTGTTCCATGATGCCCATCGCCTGACCTGAACTGACGCCTTCCACTGCCGAACCGCTGACCGCCACCGACGGGAATTGGTTATATTGCGCGATGAACGGTGAGCCAACCGACGGCGTCAGTGTGACCAGCTGGCTGAGGCTGACCAGCGCACCGCTGTCGCTGCGCACCGATAACTGATGGATTTGCTCGCTGCGCTGGCGATAGTTCATCTCATTCTGCACCTGCACCCTAAACAGCCGGTTGTTGCGAGTGAAATCGCCAACGTTGATGCCACCCAGCGCGGTTTGCAGCGTGGTAAAAATACGATCCACCGGCACATTCAGTAACGCGGCGCGTTCGCGGTCGACGGTTAAACTTATCTCCGGCACGCTGGCGCTGAAGGTCGTGAACACCCGGCTGAGTTCAGGCTGCTGATTGGCGGCCATAATCAGCGCATGGCTGGTACGCGCCAGCTCCTGCGGTGATTGGCCGTCAAGCGCCTGAATACGTAAATCAAAGCCGGAGGCATTGCCCAGTCCGTTAATTGCCGGCGGAATAAACGCCATCATCATCGCCGCAGGATTAGTGGCCAGCTGTTGCTGAATAACGGGCAGCAACTGGTCGACCGGATCGCGATCATTCCACGGCTTTAACTGCACGATGGCAAAACCGCTGTTCGCCGCGTTGCCACCGCCGAGCAGACTGAAACCGGTAATTTTAATCACATCCTCTACTGCCGGATTCGCGGCGACCGTTTGATACATCTGCTCCATTACCGTCTGCGTCCGCGCCAGTGAGGCTCCGTCGGGCAACTGGACGTTAATAAACAGATAGCCTTGATCCTCTTCCGGTAAGAAACCGCCAGGCAACAGGCTGTAACAGAGCCATGTCGCGCCAGCAGCCAGCAGCAAAGCACACATGGTTGTGACACTGTAACGATTTATTCGCCTTACGGCTGCTACGTAACCCTCACGCGTGGTTTGCAACAGGCGATTAAAGGCTCCAAACGGGCCACGGGTTGCGGGCTGGCGGTATTTCAGTAACGTGGCGGTAAGCGCCGGCGTCAGCGTCAGGGCATTAACACTGGACAGCACCATAGCGCTGGCCAGCGTGACGGCAAACTGACGGTACAGCTCACCGGTAATTCCCGGCAACATCGCCACCGGCACAAATACCGCCAGCAGTACCATAGTGGTGGCGATGACCGGCCCGGCAATTTGTGTGATCGCGTCGCGGGTGGCTTTCACCGGCCCAAACTGCGGATTTTCCACCATAATGCGCTCAACATTTTCCACCACCACAATCGCGTCATCGACCACGATATTCAGCGCCAGAATCATGGCGAATAAACTGAGCATATTTATTGAGTAACCAAACAGCAGCAGTACCGCCACGGTACCGAGCAGCGACACCGGAATGGTCAGCGCCACGATAAAGGTCGCGCGCAGGCTCTGCATAAACAGATAAACCACCGCCAGTACCACCAGTAAGGTCAGCACCAGCGAATGCCTAATCTCGCGCAGGGTTTCCCTGATGGAATCGGTTGAATCGAAATTGATAGCAAGGGTCATATCATCAGGGAATGCCTGGGCCTGCTGCGCCATTTCTGCTTTTACCGCACTGGCAACACGCAGGGCGTTAGCGCCTGGCGTCGGGTAAATCATCAAAAACGCGACAGGCGTATTATTCATCGCCGCATTAACCTGGTAGTTTTCGGCTCCCAGTTCGGTACTGGCGACGTCGCCAAGCCTGACCATGCCACCGTTCTGATTACTGCGAATCACAATGCGGGCGAACGCTTCCGGCGAAGAGAGGCGTCCGCTGCCGCTAATGGTCAGCGTTTTCTGTTGATCGGCGGGTGTGGGAGCCGCACCGACTTGACCGGCGGCCGCCTGCACATTTTGCTGACGCAGCGCCGCAATAATCTCATCGCTGGTGACATTAAGCGCTTCCATGCGTAGCGGATTCAGCCAGATGCGCATACTGTAATCGCGGGCACCAAAAATCTGCACATCGCCTACGCCATCGATTCTTGCCAGCGCATCTTTCAGGCGGATGCTGCTGTAGTGAGTTAAAAACATCGCGTCGTGTGTGCCGCCAGGCGACTGAACGCTGAGGCCCAGCAGAATATTGGTGGCACGTTTGCGCACCGAGATGCCATTGTTGTTGACTTCAGCGGGCAACTGGGCGCTGATCTGCGACAGACGATTTTGTACTTCAACCGCTGCCATATCAGGGTCGGTACCGCTGGCGAAAGTAATGGTCAGTGAATAACTGCCGTTATTACTGCTGCTGGACTCCATATACAGCATATTGCTGACGCCATTGATCTGGCTTTCTATCGGTGAAGCCACCGCTTCGGCGACATCGCGGGCGCTGGCTCCGGGGTAGACTGCGCTGACGCTGACGACCGGTGGGGTGATCTCGGGAAACTTTTCCACCGGAATAATCGTCAGCGCCAGCAAACCGACCAGGCTGAGAATCAGTGCGATAACCATCGCAAATTTCGGTCGTCTGACAAAAAAATGTAGCATCGTCGCCGCCTTATTCGCTGGCGGCAGTGGCGTTGACCACCATGCCGGGTCTGACTTGTTGGATGCCGGAGACAATCACTTGTTCACCAGGCTTAAGACCGGCGGTCACCAGATAGTGCTGTTCACGCTGGCGACCCGGTGTGACGCGGCGTTGCGCCACGCGATTATCGTGATCAACCAGCAGCACGAAAAACCCCTCTTTGTCCTGCGAAAGGGCAGCCACCGGGATGGTAATGGCATTTTGCGACTGACCGGCTTGCAGAGCGACATTTACCACTCCGCCCGGTAACAGCAGATGCTGTGGGTTGGCAAACCGCAGTCTCACTGCCACGCTGCCGGTCTGTGGATCAATGTGATTATCAACGGATTCAAATTCCCCGGATTGAGGATATGGATAACCATTGGCCAGGGTCAGCTGTGAGTGAAAACTCTTCGCCGTCTCTGGCTGTTGCATTGCGCTGATATAGTCGTGTTCGTTGACCGCAATCCTGACGCGAATCGGGTCCAGTTGTGTCACCGTCACCAGCGAACCGCTGGCGGGATTGACCAGGCTACCGGTATTAAAGCGTGTGTGACCGATGCGTCCGGCAATCGGCGCGGTGATGCGTGTATAGCCGAGATTCAGTTGTTGGGTTTTCAGCTCCGCCTGCATCTGTGCGAGGCTGGCGCGGGCGATATCACGCTCGGCTTCAGCGGCGTCAACATCGGATTTACTGATCGCATTACTGGCGGTTAAGCGCTGCAATCGGCTGAGATGCAGTTGTGCATTGCGTGCCACCGCCTGGGCGCTTTGCACCCGGGCTTTAGCCTGCTCGACCGCCGCATGGTGCTGGGCCGGTTCAATTTCAAACAGTAACTGACCGGATTCGACCATCTGTCCTTCGGTAAAATGGCGACGGGCAATAAAACCTTCAACGCGGGTTAACACCTCCACCGTCTGGATTGCTTCAACCCGGCCCATGTAGACCCACGCTGTGGCAGTGGGTTTTAACTGGGTGGTGATAACTTGCACTGCGGGCAGCGGCGCTGACCGGGCAGGGTTAACCAGCAGCATGCAACCCAGACACAGCGCAGCAATGCGTTTGAAGATAGGCATAGTGACTCACCTGATAAGATTGATATTGCCGGGTAGTGTAATTTTCTGAATAAAAACCAGATTAACCTTGATCAAGACAACTTCAGTTTTGTGATGTCACACCAATTTTAATGTTGTTCGTTGAGGATGGGTTGAGTGTAGAGTATCGCTGAAATTATGCTCTCGCCGGTAGCACGTTAACTGATCGTCAGCGTTTTCAATGCCTGCAGTAAGGCATCCACTTTTGGCGTCAGCTGTTTTTTCTGCGGCCACAAAATAGTGAGCGGCAAACCTTCCACCGTCAACGGCTCCAGTAGCGGCTGTAGTGCGCCTGAAGCCAGCTGTTCGCTCACCAGCCAGGTAGCAATTTGCGTCACGCCCAGCCCGGCGACCACGGAAGACCGCAGGGCTTCACCATCGCCCAGCGCCATCGTATGAGCAATTTCGCGCGTCAGGGGCCTCCCGCTGGCGGCAGGAAACGTCCACGGTGTGGTGCTGCCGTCATGCCGGGCGTAGGCAATACAGCGATGTTCACTTAACGCTTCCGCTGATAACGGCGTGCCGTGTTGTTGCAGATACGCGGGTGATGCGCAAAAAATCAGCCGTTCGCTGCCAAGATAGTGGTAGCCGAGCGAGGAGGGATAATCACCCGGGCCGCCGATACGCACCGCAATATCAATGCCTTCTTCAATAATGTCGACAAAGCGATCGGTAAAAGTGATGTTCAGTTGCAAATCGGGATAGTCGCGGCAAAAGCGATTTAACAGCGGCACCACCTGCAAACGGCCAAAGGAGTGCGGCAGCGCAAGGCGCAGGCGACCCGCCGGACGGTTACGCTGGGCGACCAACACCGACTCGGCCTCGGCCAGCTCATCCAGCACCCGGCTACAGGTCTGATAGAACGCCTGGCCAGCGTCGGTCAGTGACAGGCTGCGGGTGGTACGGTCAAACAGCCGCGAACCTAAGCGCTCCTCCAGCCGGGCGACACTTTTACTGACGGCGGAATTGCTCAGATGCAGCTTTTCCGCCGCAGCCGTAAAACTGCCGGTTTCTGCGCTGACTACAAACGGGGTTATGCCTTTCAGGCGATCGCTGGAAATCATAATTTGTGAATTTTTGTCATGAAATTGATGAATATATACCTGAGATGAGAATTAAATTCCATATTAAGCTGAAGTTCTTAATCTGAAGGAGAGTACATATGAAATCACGTGCATTGATCGTTGGCGTCAGTGGTGTTGTCGGCAGCGCACTGGCGAGCAAACTGCTGGCTGAAGGCTGGCAGGTCTATGGATTATCACGCGGTCACAGTGCAGTGCCCGCAGGCTGCACCGCGCTGACCGCCGATTTAACCTCAGAACACGCGGTACAGCAGGCGTTAGAAGGTATCGAGGTGGACAAGGTGTTCTTTAGCGTCTGGGCGCGTCAGGAAAATGAGAAAGAGAATATCCGCGTCAATGGCGCGATGGTGCGCCATGTACTGGATGCGTTGGGCAGCAGGCTGAAGGGCGGTCATGTGGCGCTGGTCACCGGTCTGAAACACTACCTCGGGCCGTTTGACGCCTATGGCAAGGGTGAAGTGCCGGTTACGCCATTCCGCGAAGAGATGGGACGTCAGCCGGTCGATAACTTCTATTATGCGCAGGAAGATGAAGTGTTTGCCGCCGCCGAAAAGTACCAGTTCAGCTGGAGCGTGCACCGTCCGCATACCATTATTGGTTACGCGGTGGGCAATGCGATGAATATGGGGCAAACGCTGGCGGTCTACGCCACGCTGTGTAAGCACACCGGGCAGCCATTTATTTTCCCGGGTTCAGCGATGCAGTGGAATGGTGTGACCGATATGACCGATGCGCGTTTGCTGGCCGACCAGCTTCAGTGGGCCGCCACCCGTGAGCAGGCTAACAACGAAGATTTCAATGTGGTGAACGGCGATGTATTCCGCTGGCAGTGGATGTGGTCGCAAATTGCTGATTACTTTGGTATTGAAGCGGTGCCTTTCAGCGGCGAAATGCAACCGCTGGAAGGGCGCATGCAAGATGCCGCCGCTCAGTGGCAGCAGATTGCCAGCCAGTATTCACTGAAGCAGGCCGATGTGAATAAGCTGGCCTCATGGTGGCATACCGATGCCGATCTGGGTCGTCCAATGGAGGTTATTACTGATATCAGTAAAAGCCGTAAAGCCGGCTTTGACGGTTATCAGTGCACCCGCGATGCCTTTATCGAGCTGTTTGATAAGCTCAGGGCTGAAAAGCTGATTCCTTAATCGGCTCAACCTACTCGCTTGTGTTATCACATCCAGCATTAAAGACCATTTATATACTGGTGCAATCATTAATAATTCACTCCAGCGCGGCCAATTTACACCCTGCATATCATCAGAGCGAAAGGCGCAAACGGCTTGCGTAAATTAAATAAAAAAACGGCTTCCTGTCAGGGAAGCCGTTTTAGTTATACCTTTAACAGGTGGTCTGTTGACCGATTATTTCTGGTCAGGCAGGGCGTAAGCAATCACGTAGTCACCGCGATCTGGCGACTGACGCGCGCCACCGGCGCTGATAATGATGTACTGTTTACCGGTTTTCGGTGAAACGTAAGTCATTGGGCCAGACTGGCTGCCAACCGGCAGACGCGCTTTCCAGATCTCTTTACCGTTTGCAGTATCGAAAGCACGCAGGTAGTAATCCTGAGTACCGGCGAAGAACAGCAGACCGGATTGGGTAGACAGGCTTGCGCCCAGCGTTGGCATACCGATTTCCATTGGCATATGCATTTTAATGCCCATTGGTCCGGTATCTTTCACCGTACCAACCGGAACCTGCCAGGCGATTTTACCGGTTTTCAGGTCAACCGCTGACATGGTACCAAATGGTGGCTTCTGGCATGGAATGCCCAGAGGCGACAGGAAGCGCTCACGCACCGCACCATAAGGTGTGCCGTCCATCGGAACCATCCCCATTTCGATACCGCTGGCACCGCTTGGTACTTGGCTGCGTGGTACCAGGTAGTTAGCCAGGCCCAGACGCATATCGTTAACAAACATAATGGCATTGTTCGGGTCAACCGACACGCTGCCCCAGTTCATACCGCCCAGTGAACCCGGGAACTGCAGGGAACGATCTAAACCTGGTGGGGTGAAGACGCCCTCGTGACGCATACCTTTAAACTCGATGCGGCACAGCAGCTGATCCAGTGGCGTGGCACCCCACATATCCGACTCTTTCAGCGTTTCATTGCCGATATTCGGCATACCAACAGAGAAAGGCTGAGTTTTCGAGTAACGCTCACCTGGGGTGTTGCCCTGTGGAACTTCGCGATTCTCAACTTTTGCTACTGGCTCACCGGTTTCGCGGTTGAGCATAAAGATCATGCCTTGCTTACTGGTCTGAACCAGTACCGGCGTCGTACCACCTTTACCGTCTGGCAGGTCGTACAGCAGCGGCTGTGAAGGCAGGTCAAAGTCCCACAGATCGTGATGGGTGGTCTGGAAATGCCAGCGCACTTTACCGGTTGAGGCATCGACTGCCACTACCGATGAGCTGTATTTATCATCCAGCGCGGTACGTTCACCACCAAAGAAGTCTGGCGTAGCGTTGCCGGTTGGCAGATAAACCAGGTTCAGTTTGGCGTCATACGCCATCGCTGACCAGACGTTAGGTGTACCACGGGTATAAGTCATGCCTTCTGGTGGCAGCTTCGTCACCGCCGGATTACCCGGATCCCATGCCCAGACCAGTTCACCGCTGTGAACGTCATAAGCACGTACCACACCCGGAGGCTCGCCGGTGGAGAAGTTATCCGCGACGCGACCACCAACCACCACGACATTGCCCGCCACTAACGGGGTAGAGGTCTGCTGGTAGTAGCCTGGTTTGACTTCGCCCATACCGACTTTCAGATCCACCACGCCGTTATCACCGAAATCGGCACAGGCTTCACCGGTATCAGCATTGATAGCGATCAGACGTGCGTCGATGGTCGGCAGGAACAGGCGACGTTCACAGATGGCAGGCGCGGCAGCATTGATATTGCTGGCCGGAGTCTGTGGCTGTGAAGCCGCTGCTGCTGGCGGAGTCGCTTCAGCGGCACCGGTTGGGTGCTGGTCAGGTGTCTCACCACTGGCCGCAGCCGGTTGTGATGCAGCCTCGGCAGCAGCAGCAGATGGCTGAGCGTCACCCTGTGCAGCGGCAGAGGGGGTTGGCTGGGCTTCGCTGTTAGCAAAGTAGCCAAGTCCACGGCAGCGCTGCCAGTTTGGCGCTTCAGCTTTCGGGTCGAATGCCCACAGCTGTTTACCATCATCAGCATTAAGTGCCAGCACTTTGCCGTAAGCGGTACAAACAAACAGTTTGTCACCAACTTGCAGTGGGGTGTTCTGGTCTTCTGCACCTGAACCGTTGCTCAGTGGAATATCACCGGTATGCGCGATCCACGCCACTTCCAGCTGATTAACGTTAGATTTGTTAATCTGATCCAGCGCGGCAAAACGGTCACCGTGAGTGGTATTACCCCAATGTTCCCAGTTTTTCTGTTCACTACCCGGAGCAACAGGTTTCACCGGAATATCTTCGCTGGCGCTGATAATTGGCGCAGGCACAAAGGTATAACCGAAACCGGCTAACAGCGCGATGGCCAGCAAACCCGCAAGGCTGTAGCTGGCGGTTTTGCGACCATCATGACCGGCACGCAGTTTCAGGAACGGATAAGCCAGCGCCGTCAGGAAAGCCAGTACGCCGAACATAAACAGGCGTGAGAACAGAGGCCAGAAATTCAGGCCCGCATCCCACACTGCCCAGATAACAGATAACACAAATGCCAGCGCGTACAGCCAGGCACCCGCAGGTTTGATTTTAATAATCAGTACGGCAGAAATGATCATCGCCAGGCCCATCAGCAGGAAGTAAAGACTTCCGCCTAATGACACCAGCCAGCCGCCGCCGATAGCGATGGCAGCACCAATGATCCCCATGAGAGCGCCAAGCGCCCACATCAGCCAGACCCCTGTACTACGTTTACTGCTTTGATTTGACATGATTTATCTCACCATGAAGCTATGGTATGACCACAGCATAAGTGCATTAACAGTTTGAGAGAAAATTATCGCTACCTGGCACAACCAGTACTTAAATTAACGTCCATTATTAGAAAATTTGCTAACTGCAACCGGATGTTTTTTAAACAGGCTTGCGAAAAGCGCGGCTGCAGGATGCGGTAAACGCCATCGCCAGCCCGCAATCGGGCACTTTTTCCGGGAAAGAATTGCGTCAGTATCCGGCTGTAGGCCAGACGACTAAGCCGCCGGATACCCTCACGATCGCCGCGTAAATACCGAAATTAGCTGCTTTTTCAGCACTCGAGCTCAATCCTGATTAGCATAAAAACACTACTCATAATGGGGTAAATGAACCATTTGGAACGATAATGGCGCATATAGTAAACCTTATTGACGCAAATTGAAAAGTATTACCCTGCGTGACTATTCACTAAATGCGACACAGTTGTTAATAATGCATTAACACACCTACATCATTTTTCGTCAATCTGCGGGTGTATAGGCTGATAACGTTGATATTGACCCTCTCCAAACGGAGAAATTGTTAAGCATCTGTTACCTGTGTAAATGGTGAAAAAATAAAATAAATAGCCGTTGGGTGTTATCATAGTCACATTTGCTGCTTATTTAACCATGCAGTGAAGTGTCACTGGATGAGTCAGATTACTGGCCAGACAAATATCATCATGGGCTATGCCAGGTGGAATATCAGTAATATTTTTTACTATATATAAGTATTTCCTATGACTGGCGGGTATATATAATGAGCGCTTTGTGGAAGTGTGAATAATTTCCTCCTCTAAGCTTAGAATACGCTAATTCTGCGGGAAGGTTCCGTTTCATTATACTGAGGCGGAGGAGGTGTTTTATGCAAACAGATAAAGTCAGTGGTAATTTCCTGGATTACTCAGTTAATAATAAAAGCTTAAGTATTGATTGTGCTGAAACGGATTCTTTTTCCCAAAACTTACGTCGCGTGGCGTCGGTTCCTGAAAACTTACCCCCTTTATCGCAAGCGTCTCCTGCCATCAGGCCGCGCTGTTACTCGTTTCAGGGAACGCTAATAGCTACGCGTAATCAGCGCGGTGATTATCTGGTAAAAGATATGCATATCAGTCAGTTGTCGCCACTTGGCGCTGTGCATCCGCACCGGCGTAGCTATATACCAGATATAAAAAATCCGCTTCACGGGATGCCAGCGCGTGGCGAGATGGGTTCACAAAGTGTCATTATTAATATGCCGGAAGAGGACAGCAAAAGTTATGGAAATAACAGTCTCAATAGTCAGTCAACACAGATGTTTCTGATAGATGCGGGTGCGGAATTAAACGCAAATGATGAGATAAATGCTCAGCAGAAGTTAAGTGATCAGTTAACTATTACTTTGCAGAAACCACAGCTCAACGTGCGTCATTCCGGTAATAATTATTGGGCTGATTTGCATTCAAAAGAAAATATGGATGCACTGCAACGGCATGCGAAAAATATCGGCAAGGTGCTTAGTCGCAATATGTTATCGGTCGCCATACCCACCGCGATGCGTGAATATATGGCTAAAAATATCCTGCCGCTGTTATTACGCAATGCGCCAGGCACGGCGAATATTGCGCTGGCTGGCATTGCCCTCGCCGTGCCGATTGCCCTGCAACTACTGGGTATTGCCCGGGATCTGCACGCTGGCACCCAGACGCGCGCCAGCCTTAGCGCACGGCTGGCGAATATCGCGATGATAACCGGTGCCGGCTCGGCCCTGGTCGCCACCGGTGGTGTTGCCGCTGCCGCCAATGCGTTAATCGCCGCGGTATTTGTGTATGTGCCGATAAGAGATGCCCTGCAATACTTTGTGAAACTGGGTGATAACAATAAACCCTCTCTCAATCTGAGTGTTTGCAGCAAATCCGCTGTGGTCTATACCGCTAATCAGGTACTGGTCTCGGAGGGAATGGACATGTTAGCCCTTGCGCTGGAACCTTTGCTGGGAAAAGCGGCGGCAAATATGGTGGGTAAGGCGCTGGTGAATACGGCGGGTGAAGCGGCTGATGAAATAACCTTTCGTACGCTTAACGCATCGGAACAGGAAAATCCGGCAGTCGAATACAGTCTTAACATTCGTCCGGCTGACGAGATAAACCTGAAAACCGGCACCGACCTGCTGATGAATACCATCACCGCACGATCTTCACTGTTTGCAACGACATTTGCAGCGGCTAACGCGGTGCCGTATGCCGGTGTGCTAAGCAGTATCGTGATTGGCGGAGCGCTGGGCGCCGGTTACATCCCGTTTTTCTTTTGCCACGCACAGAAAGCGCCCGATCCTCTGGACCGGATGGAAGCCGGACTGGAGAGCTTCTGAGATCGTTAGTCAGTCTGCTGTGACAGTCGGGTTAAGCAATCGCCACCATGCTGTTGCAGCAGATTTTGCAGGGGAATAAACAGGGGATGAGGTAATGCGTCCAGCGCAAACCACTGCCAGCCGCCGCACTTTTCCGGCTCACACAACACCGGCTCACCCACTGGCTGATGCGCGACGGCAAACAGCGTAACGTAATGTTTCTGCTCATTGGCAAAAATATCGTTGGTAAACGGCCCGATGCGGAGTTTATCCAGTCTCAGACCGGTCTCTTCCTGCACCTCGCGTTGCGCGCACTGCTCTATGGATTCGCCGAACTCAAGGTGACCGCCAGGTGCGGACCAGCTATCGGCTCCGTGGCTGCCTTTTCTGCGTCCTAACAATAGCTTACCGTCGCGAAAAATCAGTACGCCGACGCCAATTCGCGGAGTTAACATTCTCTGTTCCTGTCTGTTTTTTCTTACCTCAGACTGCATCATCCTGCGGTGATAATCAAATCACTGCAACACCATGGGCGACTTTTTGTTATAGCTTTCTGTCTAAACTGATTACATTTACTAATATTTTAGGGTTCCGGGATACGGTCGCTCTCTGGCCGTTTACATTGATTGTTGCTAAGGAGTCTGTAGATGAAGTCCAACGGCATTCCCCCTCGCTCCACCGTTGCGGTGGTGTTGTATGAATGGTTAAACCCGATTCCGCTCGGTTTTTTTGTTGCGGCCTGGCTGTTCGATATCATTTATCTGTACAGCTATGAAATCTTCTGGACACAGGCTGCCAGCTGGCTGATTGCTTTCGGGCTGGTGATTGCCATTATTCCACGCTTGATCAGCCTTACGCATGTCTGGCCGGGTACAGCCGCGCGGCAACCCGCCGCACTTAAACTGCATTTCTGGGCCTGGGCACTGGCGGTGATACTGTCGATTATTAACGCTTTTGTTCACAGCCGCGATGCCTGGGCCGTCGTGCCTGCTGGCGTGACGCTTTCGACGATGGTGGTGCTGCTGCTGTTTATCGCTAATCTGCAACTTGCTTTGCGCCAGCGCACTGCTTAAGGAGGAGTTTTGATGAGAATTTCACGTTTTCTCTCGCTGATCGGTTTATCGTTGCCACTGATGCTGGTGGGCTGTGATGACGGTGCAAAAATAAAGCCGGAACAACAGACTGGTTCCGACCCGACGCTGCCCGAGGCAAAAAACTTCCTGCTGCCACCGATGCAGGTGCCAGACAAGATCGACTGGAAGCCCGGAGAGACCCCAAAAGTTGCGCCAGGGCTGAAAATCGAGAAAATCGCGGAGGGCTTGCTCTATCCACGCCAGGTTTATGCCCTGCCGAATAACGATATTCTGGTGGTGGAGGCCAACGGGCCGTCAAAACCTACCACGAAGCCAAAAGAACTGATTACCGGGGTGATAAAGAAATCATCCGGTAAAGGCGCTAAAGGCGGCAACCGCATCACTTTACTGCGCAACAACAATGGCGAGTGGCAGCAACATATTCTGTTGCAGAACCTGCATTCACCGTTTGGCGTGCAGCTGGTCGGCAATACGCTGTATGTGGCGAATGCGGATGCGATTATCAAATATCCGTATCAGGCCGGACAAACCGAAATTACCGCTCCGGGTGTGGAACTGACGGAACTGCCGGGTGGCCCGATTAATCATCACTGGACCAAAGCGCTGTTAGCCAGCCCTGATGGCAGCAAGCTTTATGTTGGCGTCGGTTCTAACAGTAACGTGGCGGAAAACGGCATTGGGGCTGAATATCGTCGTGCTGCG
Organism: Winslowiella iniecta; assembly: GCF_001267535.1. Taxonomy (GTDB): domain Bacteria; phylum Pseudomonadota; class Gammaproteobacteria; order Enterobacterales; family Enterobacteriaceae; genus Erwinia; species Erwinia iniecta. The sequence continues at coordinate 111,877 of NZ_JRXE01000017.1, forward strand.
GTGCTGGAAGTGGATACCGCCAGTGGTGCCAGCCGCATTTATGCCAGCGGGATCCGCAATCCCACCGGTTTACAGTGGGAACCCGAGACCGGGAAGTTATGGGCCATCGTTAATGAGCGCGACGAAATTGGCGCGGATCTGGTACCGGATTACCTGACTTCGGTACAGGAAGGCGGTTTCTATGGCTGGCCGTACAGCTATTTTGGGCAGCATGTTGATCAACGCGTGCAACCGCCGCGCCCGGATCTGGTAGAAAAAGCCATCAAGCCGGATTACGCGTTAAGTTCCCATGTGGCACCGCTGGGGCTGTTATTCTATACCGGCAACAACCTGCCTGCTGAATATCGCGGCGGGGCGTTTATCAGTGAGCATGGCAGCTGGAATCGAAAACCGCTGAATGGTTATCGGGTTGACTGGGTAGCCTTCAGAGATGGCAAGCCGGTGGGGCAGCCAAAACCGATAGTGACCGGTTTTCTGACTGATGATGAAAAGCAAGTCCGAGGATTACCGGTGGGGCTGGCACAGGATCAGCAGGGCGGATTAATCATTGCCGATGACGCCGGTAACAGCGTCTGGCGCGTGACTGCTACGGCCAGCCAGCAGTAATTTCCATCATGGGCGGCGTGAACGCCGCCCATGCCGTAGGCCAGCATTCTGTATTCCAGCATAAACAGTCATGCTTTATTTACGAAAGTCAACTTTCTCATGGCTTTATGATAAAATTCGGTTATTTCCCTTGAAGGTAAAACGGTTAAGATAAATAGAATGTTAACCCATAAAGGATAATAGTGGATTTGTATGGTTATCAGCGCAAACTGTCGCATTAAGGGCGGGGGGATAAATAAGAGCTCCGTCTGATATTTACACCCTTTACCCCAAGTTAAGGAGAGTAATCATGCGACGCCGTGCAGCGACAGGAAAATTAGTTTCATCCGCAGCAGAGTTATCATTATACAGCTTGCGGATGCTTAAACCGCGACGCGAGGGAAGAGTCTGTTTTCGCCTTGCCGAACTGAAAAAACAATATCAGCAGACGTTACATACACAGCAAAGCTGTATTGCGCAAAGTAACGAGTTAAGTCTGTTACTGGAAAAGATGCTGAGCTGGTCAGGTAACTTAGCCCCGCGTGAATTAAGGATGCAGAAGCAAAAAATTGCCAGTATCCACGTTAAACAACAACATCTTACCCTGCAACAGCAGTCACTGATGCTTTTATTGCAGCAGTTGCAAACCCGTCAGGAAGAGCTGGTGGCCGAGTTGCAAAACCTGCTGAATAAGCGCAGCGGGGACATCTTTAGCCATCCACGACCATTGTCTGATATGGGTGATTTCAACGCCTGAGAATCAGCATTTAAGCAAGCATGTTGCCAGGGATAAATCTTTTTTCTACAGTCAGGCATAAAAAACTGATCACGTGCGAAATTCTTTTTGTGATTAATTCATCTCAATTCAGAATAGTTAAATTAAAAAAGGGATGCCGCAACTAAACCCGTCACCAGAATGGCATGATGAATAATTTAATCCCGATGTAAATCGGGCGACCGGTTTGTCGCCCATTGATGATAAGTGTTACGCAGTAAAAATCAGCGCCAGATTAAAGCCATCCTCAGCACTGACCTGAATCGTGTTATTCCGCTCAGTAAAGCGAATATTGCCA
>NZ_JRXE01000017.1:113578-122857 GCF_001267535.1 Winslowiella iniecta
AGCGCACCCCGGTGACGCCCGCCGGTAATTCAAGACTGCCATCGTTAAGCGTCGTCACCCTCCCGGCAGTAAACAGCTGCGCATACACCTCGGCGGCGGCGGCCGGATTATCCGCAGCAATAATAAAACCGCTGATATTGGTCACCGCGTTGGGATGTTGTTGCCATGCTGGCTGCCATACCGCGTGTGGTGTCAAATGCTGACAGAAAAAGCTGCGTCCATTCGCAACCGCATCGCTGCGCAGTCGGGTGGTGCGAAAACGTGCCTGCTGTTCACTGCCGTCCGGCAGGGTGACCGGGCGGAAGAACGCCGCAGGCGGATCGCCAGCCAGCTGCTGCTGCTGAAGATGCTGATAAACCGCGTCGGCATCCTCGGTTTTCCATACCAGGCCGCTCAGGCCACGCGGCGACTGCCATAAATCTTCGCGCTGATTGCCGCGTTCCGGCTCGTAACCCAGCAGTTCAAGATAGTTTTCGCCAAAAATGGCTAAATAATTACTGGAGCCGAGCGAATGATGACCGCGCGCGCTGAGCTGAAAACCGAGGCGGCGAAACAGCGCGCTGGCTTCGTCAAGCTGATCGGCGACATTGATCACCACATGATCGACTAGCGGTTTTAAAGATGTCATGCGTGGTTCTCCGCCGGAATAAAGGGTTCACCCAGGGTCAGCATCAGACGATTAGCCCAGGCGAAGAAAGCGGCTGATTGTAGCAGGTCGAGTAACTCCAGATCGCTCAGTCCCTCTGCACGCAGTTGCTGAATCTGCTGTGCGCTGGCACTGGCGGGAGTAGCAGAAATCGCTGCGGCAAAATCGATCTGTGCCTGCCAGCGTGACGACTGATCGGCACTCAGTTGCCCGCCCGGCGGCGTATCCAGCAGGCGCTGAACCGCTTCCGGCTGCTTAGCTAACTGCGCGGCTTTACGCGCATGTACCGAGGCGCAGAAGATGCAGCCGTTTACTTTACTGGCGACAGCGGCAGCCAGTTCGCGCTCCGCACGCGACAGACCGGCGGAAGTGTAAAAAATGCCCTTATCCGTCAGGGTACGCTGTTCCAGCACCGGCAGGTTTCGCCCTAACAGGCGGAAGTAATCAGAATCACTATGACCAAAACGTGCCAGCGTTTGCTGCTGTTCAGCCGCAAATTCCGCCAGCGGTTTAGCCGCTATCCATGGCTCCCAGCCCAGCTCTGCGGTGGTAAAATACACCGGCGCGGTTTTGCCGGTTTGGGTTTGCGGCTGTGTGTGCCACTCTCCGGCAGTAAAGGCGGTGTTGCTGTCAGAAACACCGTGGCCGGCAATCAGTCGATAACCGCGCACCAGTCGGCTCTGGAAGCTGACAAAAGCCACAATCTGTGACAGTGTCACTATAGCATCCAGCGTCCAGCCTGCCTGTTGTAATGCCGCCAGATGCGCGGAAGTGGCGGTGACCGGCTGAAAAGTCAGGCGTCTGGCATGTTCCAGCGCCAGCTGAAAACGGGCGCTGCTGGCGGCGTTCCCCGGCTGCGCGGCATAATGCGCGGCAAGCTGTTCATCCTGATGCCAGTGCGCCACCTCTGCGGCAAGCGCAACGCGTTCCTGTAGCGGGAAGTCAGCACTGCCGTCACTGAACAGTGCCCGGTAACTGCCCTGGCTATGGCGCGTTGCGGCATCCCGCTGCTGACGGGCGGCGGCAAGCGGGGAGGCCGGGTCGATATCAGCCAGTTCAGCCAGTAAATCGGTAGTCTGTGTCATGCGGGGGTTCCCTGATCAACAATTGAATGAGCGGTGCGCCAGCCAAGCGCCGGGGCGACTTCGGTAGCAAGCAGTTCGATGGAGCGCAGAATCTGCTGATGTGGCGGATCGATCGAATGCACCTGGAAAGAAATATCGGTGGCACGCAGCAACACGCTGTCGTGTTCCAGTGAGGCTTTCACCTCGTCCGGAGTGCCGAGATGCACATCAAAGGCGGCGATATAGTCATCCAGTGTGTCGCCTGCCAGCTGATGACCCGTGGCGCGGTAATGTTCCGCCTGTTCGCGTAATCCGGGTTGCGCCAGTTTGCGCGCCTGCTGGCGACTGTCGCTGACGAAAGCGGTGCGCGAAGCCAGAATACGCGGCGGCACGCCAGCCGGTAACGCGGCGAGATAGGCATCAATCATCGGATTTTGTATCGCATCCAGCGCTAATCCCGGCTGCCCGGCCGGACGCGGCTGGGTGCGCGACAGCATCAGACCATGCCCGGCTTTACCGGCACGCGCCGCGCCTTCAACGGAAAAGGTGGCGATCCAAACCCGCGATGTCAGCTGCGGAGCGGGCGGATAGAGGCGGTTATCGGCATGACCCAAAGTTTCACCGCTCCAGGCGTTATGCAGCACTTGCAGATGTTCAGCAAAAGCGGCGGCGCGCTGCTCAATGCTCAGGCCGAAGGGCAGAAACGAGCTGGGGGTGCCGCCGGATCCAAGGCCAATTTCCAGCCGTCCGTCCGCCAGCAAATCCAGTACCGCCGCATCTTCCGCTACCCGCAGCGGGTTCTCCAGCGGCAGGGTGATAATAGCGGTGCCCAGGCGAATGTGCCGGGTTTGCGCCGCGACATGGGCGAGAAACACCAGCGGTGCCGGAAGACCGCCTTCATTTTCATGAAAATGGTGCTGGGCAATCCACGCGGTATCAAAGCCGAAGCGCTCGGCATGTTGAATCTGTTCCAGCGCCAGGCGGTAGCGCTGTTGTGGTCCGGTTTTATCCAGCAAACGGGTAAAAAAGCCTAAGCGTTTCTGGCTCATGCGAAATCCTTTTGTTCAGCGGCAAGGGAAGGAATGGCGTTAATCAGCTCACGGGTATAGTCACTGGACGGCTGGCGGAACAGGGTGTCGACATCACCCTGATCGACGACCTGTCCGGCACGCAGCACGGTAACGGTGTGGGCGATACGGCGCACGGTGGCCAGATCGTGAGAAATAAACAGATAGGTCAGACCCAGCTGGTGTTGCAGCTGTTGCAACAGGCCGAGAATTTGCGCCTGGACGGTGACATCCAGCGCGGAAGTGGCTTCATCCAGCACCAGAATATCCGGCTGTAATACCAGCGCACGCGCAATCGCCACGCGCTGGCGCTGACCACCGGACAGCTCGCGCGGTTTGCGCGTCAGCAGCTCGACCGGCAGCGCCACCCGCAGCGCCACATCTTCTACCCGCAGACGGCGCTCAGCTTTACTTAATGGCGCAAAGTTCAGCAGCGGCTCTTCAATCATGTCGTACAGGGTTTGTGACGGATCGAGTGAGGCAAACGGATTCTGATACACCAGCTGAATTTTTTGCCGCAGCTGGCGCAGTGCCTCACCGCTTAATTCGGTGGCATCGATATCGTCGATCAGCACCAGGCCGCTGTCTGCGCGCTGAAAACCGAGCAGAATGCGCGCCAGCGTGGTTTTACCGGAACCCGACTCGCCAACCAAGGCATGGGTGGTGCCACGCGTTACGCTAAAGGCGATATTTTGCAGCGCCTGCAATGTCTGCTGTTTATCTTTGCCCAGCTGGAAGGTTTTATTCACCCCGTTAACCACAATTGCCGGTGAGGAGAAGCTGGCATGGCGGGTCGGTGGCTGGGGCGGAGCCAGCGCACTCAGGTCGGCAAATAGCTGACGGGTATAAGGATTTTGCGGCGCATTCATCACCGTGGCGGTCTCGCCCTGTTCCTGAATTTCACCGTTGCGGAACACCAGCAGCCGATCGGCACGCTGCGCCGCCAGCGCCAGGTCGTGGGTGACAAACAGCACCGCGGTGCCGGACTCACGGCGCAATTCGTCGATCAAATCGAGAATGCGTTTTTGCACTGTCACATCCAGCGCGCTGGTCGGTTCATCGGCAATAATCAGCGCGGGCTGCAAGGCAATGGCGATAGCAATCAGCACTCGCTGCTTCATGCCACCGGATAACTGATGCGGATATTGCCGCGCACGCTGCTCCGGATGACTGAGACCGACGCGGGTCAGCAGGGCAATCACTCGCTGCTGGCGTTCGGTACGACCCAGGCGCTGATGCAGCGTCAGGATTTCTGCCACCTGATCGCCAATGGTTTTGACCGGATTCAGCGAGCTGCCGGGGTCTTGTGGGATCAGGCTGATGCGCGCGCCGCGCAGCGTATCGAGCCGCCGCTGCGACCAGTCGCTGATATCGACGCCATTAAGCAAGATCCGTCCGCTGTCGCGCACGCCGTTCTCTGCCATCAGGCCGATAATTGCCTGGGCGGTGGTGGTTTTGCCCGAGCCGGACTCGCCAACCAGCGCCAGCATCTCACCGGCTTTCAGTTGAAAAGAGACATTGTGCACCACCTGCCGCCGTGGCTGGCTGCCACTGCGATAACTGAGCGTCAGATTTTCCAGTGCCAGCAGCGGCACCGGTGATTGATCGTTCATCGGCGTGCTCCTGAAACCTGGCGACTGATACGGTTAGCCGCTAAAACGATGGCGACCACCACCAGGCCGGGGAAGGTGGTCAGCCACCAGGCGGTCGAGATGTAATTACGCCCTTCGGCGATCAACAGCCCCCACTCTGGCGTAGGCGGGGGCGTGCCGTAGCCGAGAAAGCTCAGGGTCGACAGCGCCAGAATGGCATTACCAAACTGTAAGGCGGAGAAGGCGATAACCGAGGTCAGCGAGTTGGGCAGAATATGACGCCACAGCACGCTCCAGAAGGTGCCGCCGCTGCCATATGCCGCTTCGACATAATCGCTGTGGCGTACCCGTACCACTTCGGCGCGCGCCAGTCGGGCGAAATTGGCAATCGAGGTTACACCGACGGCGATTGCCGCGTTTACCGTGCCGAAACCGAGCAAGATAATGACGCTCAGTGACAGCAACAGACCCGGAATCGACAGCAGCACATCAATAATGCGCATCACCACCGCTTCGGTTTTCCCCCCGGTTGCACCGGCCAGCACGCCAAGCAGGGTGCCAACCACCAGACCGAGCGCCACCGCCACCAGTGCCGCAGAAAGCGAATGGGAAGCGCCCCAGACAATGCGTGCATACAGATCGCGACCGAGCTGGTCGGTACCCAGCCAGTGACTGGCCTGCGGTGCCAGCCGCTGCGCCCCGGCGATGCCCTCCGTTGGGCTGTAATCGGTAAATAATCCCGGTGCGACAGCCGCCGCAATCGCCAGCAATATCACCAGCCAGGCGAGCAGCGCTCCGGCGGGCAAAGGATAACGGCTGAATCGGCGGGCAGGGGACGGAGCCGCTTTTGGGCGTACAAGTTGATCGATCAGGCTCATAAGGTCGCTCCGCGATAAGTTTGCAGACGTGGATCGAGCAGTGGGGTCAGCAGATCAACCAGCAGATTGATGGTGACAAAGCCAAACGCCGAGATCATAACAATCGCCTGTAATACTGCGATATCCTGGTTATTGACCGCCTGCTGCGTCAGCTGGCCGAGACCACTCAGGCCAAACACCGTTTCGGTAATCAGCGCCCCGGCAATCAGTTCGCCAAGCAGCAAACCGGCAACCGTCAGCACCGGTAAAAGCGCATTCAGCGCCACATGACGCCATAACACGCCGCTGTAGCTGGCACCTTTGGCGCGGGCGACCGCCACAAATGGCTGCGTCTGTACCTGATCGATGCTGCGGATCAGGATCTGCGCCAGCGGAGCAGAAATCGGTATGGCAAGGGTAATAATTGGCAATATCAGCCCCTGCCATGGGCCAGGATTGATTACCGGAATCCAGCGCAACTGGAAGGAGAACAGCTGAATCAGCGCGATGCCGAGCCAAAAGGTCGGTAGCGAAATAAACAGCGACGGCAGGCTCTGTAAGGCATTTTTCAGCCAGCGGAAGCCGACCAGATTGGAGATAAAACTCAGTAGTACAGCAATTACCACCGCCAGCAGAAAACCCGGCAGCGCCAGGCGCAGCGTATCGGGGAAATTGCTGGCCAGCAGATCGCTGACCGGTACCCCGGCCTGTACCGAGTAGCCAAAATCACCGCGCAGCATCGCCGCCAGCGTATGCAGATACTGCTGCCATAACGGGCTGTCCGCGCCATAGGCGAGGCGCATTTCGGCAATCTGATCCGGGCTAAGGCCCAGATCGGGATTCTGAAATTTAATCAGGATGGCGTCACCCGGCAGCACCTGCAACAGCACAAAGGAGACGGTAAACGCCGCCCACAGCACCAGCAGTGCCTGGCCGAGTCGCTGGGTAAGATAGCTTTTCATCGCGTACTCTCCGGCTTAGTGTTTTTCAAGCCATGAACCGTAGAAACTCGGGCGACCAACCGCTTCAAAACTGATGCCTTTTAGCCACGGAGCGGCAGCAAAGACTTGCGGTTCTTCAAACACCGGAATCACATAGGCGTTATCCAGCAGGTAACGTTGCGCATCCCCGGCCAGTTGCAGGCGTTTTTGCGGGTCGATTTCTGCTGAAATATCCACTAACAGCTGATTCAGTTTGTCGTCACGGAAATGGGCGACTTTGTCGCTGGAGCCGCCTTTTTGCAGCAGCGCATCGCGATTTGACGGGTAGAATTGGCTCTTAATCACATCCGGGTCGGCGCGTCCCACTTCGGAGACCGTTAGCGGCGTTTTCTGCGGATCGAGGTTGTCCAGCGTGCGGCTGCCGGCATCGCCCGCGCGCACCGCCAGGCTGACGCCGACCTGCTTCCACTGTTGCGCGATCAATTGCAGCACCTCTTTGTTTTGCGGCTGCGGCAGCGATTCGTAAATCGTCAGCGCCAGACGCTGGCCCTCTTTCTGACGAATGCCGTCGCTGCCAGGTTTCCAGCCCGCTTCATCCAGCAGTTTCTGCGCCAGCGCCGGATCATATTTCAGTTTGTCGGCCAGATTGACGTAACCGGCGGCGGATTTCGCCACCACCGAAGTGGCTTGCGGATAGTTCGGTGAGAACAGCGTATCGACCACCTGACGCGAGTTGGTGGCGTGCAGCAATGCCTGACGCACTTTGAGATCGGCGACCAGCGGGTTATCCGGTCGGAAGCTGATACTGTCGTTGATGCCGCGCGTTGGTGCAGCGTAGATCGGGAAGTTCTGATCGCTGGCCTGCTTCTCATCGTAAGCCTGAACCTGGCGAATCACATCCGCCTGACCCGCCAGCAGCGCGCCAATACGCACGCTGTCTTCCGGCGTAACGATAATTTTTATGCCGTCGAGGTTCGCCGCGCCCTGTTGGGCGCTATTTTTCGGCCCCCAGTTATACTCTTTACGCGCTACCAGATCGACTTCACGACCCAGCTTCTCATTTTTCACCACAAACGGGCCGGAGCCAATAATGTGGCGGGCATCGCCGAGCGCATCAAAGTTACGCGCCAGGGTGCTGAGGGAAACCAGCCCGGAACCAATGGTCGCGGTGCCCTGTAAAAAACCTGGTGACGGTTTTTTGAAATAAAACTTCACCGTTAGCGGATCAATCACTTCGCTGTGATCGTAATTGTTAATTACCTCGGAGACCGGCAGGCGCTGCGCCTTATTACCGAGACCATAGGTATCGAAGTTTTTCGCCACCGCACTGGCATCCAGCGGCGTACCGTCGGAGAAGGTGACGCCAGGGCGTATTTTAAAGGTGTATTCGGTTTTATCGGCGTTGGTGCTCCAGCTTTCGGCGATCCACGGCTCGACTTCCAGCGTTTCCGGGTTCTGCCAGGTTAGCTTATCGGTAATCTGATTAAGGATGCCGCCGTTAGGATAGAAACCGCCAGCGGGCGGGTAGAGATTGGTATGGGCTTGCTGCTCCAGATAGATTAGCGTGCCGCCTTTAACCGCCGCGTTTTCAGCGGCATAAACAGTGTGAGTCCCGGCGAGTGAAGCAAAAAGTGCACTTAATGCCAGCGTGCGCTGAACGGCATTAAAAGCAAAGCGAGTGCGCATGGTGAATTCCTTTATAATCAGAGAGTCTGTGCTGTCGGTTTATCATCTGGCGAGACGGGATCGGAGAGAACTAAGCAATTGTGATAAAGATTGCAGGAATTATTATTTGGCTAATGAATAGCTGCCGCTTTTATCAGGGAGAACAGGTATGTCGCGTGCTCAACGTTTACTGGACTTGATTCATATCCTGCGCAGTCATCGCTTTCCGGTAAGCGGTGCGCAACTGGCGGCGCAGCTCAATATCAGTTTGCGCACCCTGTACCGTGATATCGCCACGCTACAGGCGCAGGGTGCCGATATAGAAGGTGAGGCGGGGTTGGGCTACGTATTAAGACCGGGTTATATGCTGCCGCCGCTGATGTTTTCGCCGGAAGAGATCGAGGCGCTGGTGCTGGGATCGCGTTGGCTGGCCGCGCGCGGCGATGATCCGCTGGCGGCAGCGGCCAAAAGCGCGCTAAACAAAGTGGCGGCGGTACTGCCGGATGACCTGCGTCAGTCGCTGGATGAAAATGCGCTGCTGATTGGCCCCGGCAGCTACAGCAAAACCGCCGATGCACTGTTACCGCAGATTCGTCAGGCCGTTCGCGCCGAGCGCAAACTGGATATTGATTATCTCGATCTGAAAGGCAGTCACTCGCGGCGCAGGATATGGCCGTTTGCCGTCGGCTACTTTGATCGGTTACGCATGCTGCTGGCGTGGTGCGAGTTACGTCAGGGATTTCGCCATTTTCGTATCGACCGTATTAGCGCGCTGGAGAGCGTGCAACAGCGCTATCCACAGCGGCGGCAGCGGTTATTAAAGCAGTGGCGGGAAAGTGAAGGGATTAGAGAGAGTAAGGGCAGTCTGGGAAACGAAAAATAAATTCTCGTTAAAAAGCAAGCAGGGGACAGGTTCTGCTTTTTTAAAAATCCTCAGTGAAATAAATTGAGCAATACGCCTGTTTTTTATTGGCAAAAGAACAATGCGCAATAGGTGATTTTTGCCGTTGCGCTTTCGCAACGGTTAGTTTAAAACAATGCAAGGCAGCGTTCTGCCAATCGAAAAAACCGGGGCTGTCGCTAAAGCCTCGCGAAGGCGCACTGTGCCCTGCCAGTAAAGATATTGATAATGACTCCCTGAAGGATCAGGTGAACTCCCCGTCGCAGGGGCAGTGAATTATTTTATGGATGAAACGCTATGCCTGAACGCATTTCTGTACTCTTCCCCGTCGAACAGCGGCTTTTCCGGACACCCTCCGGCACTGAGCCGCTGTCCCGCTCCTGTTCGCGCACTACCCGTGTTTCCCCCACTGTGGCGGAGGCCTGAACCATGGCCGATTACGTTGCCGCCAGGCTTGACGACCCGCTGGTACACAGCTCGTTACTGAGTGATTTTGTCAGTGGGCTGGTGGAGGGCGCGATCTACGCCGGGGTTTTCATCGCCAGT
>NZ_JRXE01000018.1:0-40357 GCF_001267535.1 Winslowiella iniecta
CGCTGATATCGCCATAGTTCATATCATCAGCAAAGTAATCATCCATTTTACGCTGGGTTTCATAGATACGGATTGGCAGTTGCAGCGCCGCAACCTGCGGTTTTTCGTCGATATGAGTATCCATAGATAACATCCTGTTATTATGTTTCAGTTCCTCAGGTAAGTAATATACGAGACAGCGGAACACAATGATAGTCTGTCGGAAAAATAATCAGCGCGATTTCGTTAACTGTTCTTATTACAGTGTGAGTTAATTTTTCCCAGTGTCAAATAATTAAGATGGATATTATTAGTAGTGCATAATCCGAATGCGGATATGATGAATTTTATCAGGAGCGTATTGTTAGATTAACCATCTGGGTAACGGTTACCGGGGATGCAGTCCGCCTCTGGTGCACCGGTGATCCGATTAATCATGCGGATCTGAGGTGGCATTTAAGCTGGCAGGGTGCTCAGTGTAATTTGATAATTGAAGGCGATATTATCGTTATTATTTAAGCCGGGTGACCTGATAATTAAGCCACCCGATTAAAATAACTTAACCCGCCTCATAACGCAGTTCTTTAAGATTACCATCCAGCATTAAATCCGTTTTAAGCGTTGCCACTTGCTGGCAAATAAACGCCATTTCACGGTGCTGCTCAAGTTTATTACGCCATTTTTCGGGGACTGCATCCAGCTGCTGATAAACGCCCTCCAGTGAGCCGAAGTCCGCCAATAACTGGCTGGCACTTTTAGGTCCGATTCCGGCCACGCCGGGGATCTTGCTGCTGCTGATGCCTGCCAGGCCCCAGTAGTCGGTGAGCTGTTGTGGCGTAACGCCAAATTCTTTAGCGATAAAAGGCATATCCAGCCAGCGCTTCTGAAAATAGTCGCGAATAAAAATCGTCGGCGCTAACAGCTGGCAATAGCCTTTATCGGTGGAGACAATCGTCGCCTGATGGCCGCCTGACGCCACTTTTACCGCCAGCGTGGCCGCCAGGTCGTCGGCTTCATCGCCGGGTGAAGTCCAGCAGGTAACGCCAGCAGCGGCAAAGGCTTCGCGCAGCAGCGGCATCTCTGCTTGCAGGGTATCCGGCATCGGCGGGCGTCCGGCCTTATAGTCGGGAAGCAACTGATGCCGCCAGCCGTCGCGCCGCTCGTCGTCGTCAAATACCGCGACAACATGACTCGGGCGGGTATGCATTAACAGTTGCTGTAACGCCTGTACGCAGGTTTGCTGGCAGGGAGAGCCCTGAACAGCGTGAATGCGGCGAATCAGATTCAGCGCATCAACAATTAACAGATGATTAGTCATAAGCTCGAAGTCAGAGCGGCACGGATGCCGCTCACTGGCAGGTTACTTTATGATTTCATAGCAGGGGATATAGGCGGTGCCCGGCAACTTCATGCGGTGCTGAGCGACAAATCCCTGTAGTAAATCGTCCATGTGGTGCATCATTTGCGCATCGCCGTGCAGCTTGTACGGCCCTTTCTCTTTGATCTCGCGGATGCCCATCTCTTTTACATTACCGGCAACGATGCCTGAAAATGCCCGGCGCAGCGCGGCGGCCAGTTTCTCTGGCGGTTGATTCGGATAGAGATTGAGATTAGCCATATTTTCATGGGTCGGCATAAACGGCACCTGAAGGTCTGGCGCAATACGAATCGACCAGTTAAAGCTGTACGCATCGCCGGTTTCGCGACGATTCTCTTTAACCTGCGGCATCGCCTTTTTCATCTGGCGTGCCACTTCGGCGGCATCGTCAATGATGATGGTGTAATGGCGACGTGCCTGTTCACCTACCGTATTGACGATAAACTGATCCAGCACGCGGAAGTAATCTGCACTCTCTTTGGGGCCGGTCAGGATCAACGGCAGCACCTGATCGTGGTTCTGCGGGTTCATCAGAATTCCCAACAGATACAGTAACTCTTCCGCGGTACCGACCCCGCCGGGGAAGATGATAATGCCATGAGCAATGCGCACAAACGCCTCAAGGCGTTTTTCAATGTCCGGCATAATAATCAGTTCATTGACCAGCGGATTGGGTGGCTCAGCCGCAATGATCGATGGTTCCGTCAGGCCAATAAAGCGGCCATCTTTGTAGCGTTGCTGGGCGTGACCGACGGCGGCGCCTTTCATTGGCGCTTCCATTACGCCTGGCCCGCAGCCGGTACAGATATTCAGCTCGCGCAGGCCAAGCTGTGAACCGACGCTGCGACAATACTGATATTCCGTCGCGTTAATCGAGTGTCCACCCCAGCAGACCACCATATTCGGCTCTTCGCCGATATGCAGCGCCCGCGCATTACGCAGAATCGAGAACACCATATTGGTGATATGGATGGAGTCTTCCTGATTCAGGTGCTGGAAACGTTCGGCATGGGTAATCTGGCCATTGACGAACAGGATATCGCGCAGTACTGCAAACAGGTTGGCCTGTAGCGAGCGAATAATGCGACCGTCGACAAACGCCTCTTCCGGCGGATTGATCAGTTCCAGCTTTACACCACGTTCGCGACGCAGCACGTTGATATCAAAGCTTTCGAAGCGGGAGAGCAGTTCATGGCTGCTGTCGGTTTGACTTCCGGAGTTAAGCACGGCGAGTGAACAGTTACGGAACAGCTGATAGAGGTCACTGCTGGCAGTGCGCTTCAGCATGTCAACTTCCAGCTGCGAGAGCAAATCCATCGAGCCAAGAGGGCTAATATGTGTAATCAAATGAACTCCTTTGCACCCGCCTGGGTGATTGGTGACTCTGTGCGCATAAGTCGGTACAGAGACGAAAAATCCTTTGTCGACGCCAGCTTATTACGCAGCGCCCGACTTCAGATTAACGTCCTCTGTACCGGTTTCACAACTGATTCCGCAACCCGTTTACTGGCCTGCGAGATATCTCGCAATTACTGACGAACCAGTCGTGAATGTGACGGGGTAAAATCGCTATTGGTGCGCCACGGATTAATGTCGAGGCCACCGCGACGGGTATAGCGTGCGTAAACCGACAGTGTTTCTGGCTGGCAGAAACGCTGGATATCATTGAAAATCCGCTCAACGCACTGTTCGTGGAATTCGTTGTGGTGACGGAAAGAGACCAGATAACGCAGCAGCGCTTCGCGGTCAATGCGAGGGCCACGATAGCGAATCTGCACCGACCCCCAGTCTGGCTGATTGGTGATCAGGCAGTTGGATTTTAGCAGGTGGCTGACCAGTGTCTCTTCCACCACTTCAGTGGCGGTGGCATTTTTCAGGTAATCAGCATTGAACTGATAGTTATCAATGGTGATGTCCTGCTCATCAATGCAGTTGCCGTCAAAATGGCCGATTGGCTGTCCTTCAACTTCCTGCAAGCGAAACAGCGCCACGCTGACTTCACCTTGCGCACAGGCGCTGAGATCGCGCTCAAGCGTCTGACGAACTTCGCCCCAGTCGGAGAACGGCGTCTGGTTAAAGCTGTTCAGATAGAGCTTAAAGCTTTTCGACTCTATCAGATTAAGGCTGCTGGCATTCAGCACCACTTCGCCGACGGCAACCTGCGGTACGCCTTTGCTGTTCAGCCATGACAGCTCATACAGGGTCCAGATATCGGCACCGCTAAACGGTAAGCTGTCCGGATAGAGACCCAGCGGCTCGCGGTTCATGCTGCGTGGCACCGCCTGCAATAAACTGGCATCGTAACGATCGTGATATTCTGTTGCTTTACCTAAGGTCAGGCCGTGCAAAGCCTGATGCTGTTCGTGTGTAGACATACTGTTACCTTAATGGCCTGCTCCGCAGGCTAAACTGTCGAATCTACCTGTGTAGCTGCAACGCCAACTACTTTGGGTATACTAATCGCCGATACGACGGTTTATAAGTGTAACTTAGCTGGCCAACAGTGAGAAAATTAAAGATGGAACAGACCTCCCAGGCGCTGACAGATTTTACCACCCGCTACTGTGCGCTCTGGCAGCAGCAGTGCGGACATCTGCCCGCCAGCGACGCACTGTACGGGGTGGCGTCCCCCTGTATTGCACAAACGCTGGAGGACGAAGTTTACTGGCAGCCACAGCCCTTTACGCTGGCAAAAAATCTTGATGCGGTGGAGCGCGCGATAGATCTGCGGATTCAGCCCGCCGTGGAGGCGTTCTATACCACCCAGTTTGCTGGCGATATGTCAGCTCAGCTGGACGGACGGGAACTGTCTCTGGTGCAGGTCTGGAGTGAAGAGGATTTCGTCAGAGTACAGGAAAATCTGATTGGCCACCTGGTGATGAAGCGCCGTCTGAAGCACTCACCGACGCTGTTTATTGCCACCACCGAGTCAGAATTAGAGGTGATATCGGTGTGTAATCTCAGCGGTGAAGTGATTGTCGAGCAGCTGGGTAAACAAAAACGTGAGGTTCTGGCCGGTTCACTTGCTGAGTTTCTCGCGTTAATACAACCTGTTAGATGATATTTTTGCGATATTACCCCGCTTTGGTGTGAGACATCTCTTACATGGCATGTAAGAGATCGCCAGAAAATCCATGACGTTATTTCACGATTAAAAAGTGAAAATATTCTAAATCATGAAGTTAGAGCGATTCTGACAGTATGACAGTTGTAAGACGAATCCATAAATGCGGCAACTATCTTGTTTACTGTTGCTGTTCTGGCAGAATGCCTGGCATCAGGAAGGAGACTGTGGACTGGACGACGTCAGGATGATGTCACTTCAGGATGAAGCGGACCACATCCGGACGATGCACGGAAAGGCTTCAGGAAGAAGCAAGGATATCTCAGGATGAGATATGGACACCTCCAGGAAGGAGAATGAGAGCCATACCAGGAAGGTGTGGTGGGCCAGGATGCCAAAGGATGATAAGCCGGGATGGCTTAATGTGTCAGGATGGCACACAGGAAAAGTTTTCAAGGATGAGCAGGGAGCACAAAAGTAGCTGGAGCGCTGCAAACGAACCGGGAGCACTGTTTTTACAGTGCTCCCTTTTTTTGTTCATACTTTTTACCCGATCGTCGCGGGGTGTTATTCTTGCCGCCCAATTTCTCTTGTCTCTTCACCCGAGGTTGCCGATGAGTCGTGAACAACAGGTTCACCAACGTTTGCTGGACATAGCCCAGGTCATGCAGGACAGCGGGCTGTGGCAAAGCAGTGCGCCAGATACCGCCGCGTTTAACAGTACCGAGCCTTTCTGCCTCGACACCATGTTGCCACTGGAGTGGTTGCAGTGGGTGCTGCTGCCGCGTATGCAGGCATTGCTGGACGCCAGCGCACCGTTACCGAAAAATTTTTCCGTCACCCCTTATTATGAAGAGGCGCTGGAAGCCAGCGTAGCCGGCCGCTTGTTGCTGTTGAGCCAGCTAAAAGCGCTGGACGATCTTTTTACGGACAGCGCCGACTAATGCTGGAAATTATTTATCAGGATGAACACCTGGTCGCGGTGAACAAGCCCGCTGGCTGGCTGGTTCACCGCAGCTGGCTGGATCGTAAAGAGAAAGTGGTAGTGATGCAGACAGTGCGTGACCAGATTGGTCAGCATGTCTTTACCGCCCATCGCCTCGACCGACCGACTTCTGGCGTGCTGTTAATGGGCCTGTCGAGTGAGGTTGGCCGTCTGTTGTCGCAGCAGTTTGAACAACATCAGATGCAGAAAACTTATCATGCGCTGGTGCGTGGCTGGCTGGATGGCGAAGAACGTATCGACTATCCGCTGACGGAAGAGCTGGACAAGATTGCTGATAAGTTTGCCAGCGGGGATAACGGGCCGAAGTCGGCGATAACCGATTATCGTTCCGTGGCTCAGGTTGAGATGCCGTTTGCGATTGGCCGCTATGATTGTGCGCGCTACACGCTGGTCGAATTGCAGCCGCATACCGGCCGTAAACATCAGTTGCGTCGCCATATGTCGCATCTGCGCCATCCGATTATTGGCGACAGCGCGCACGGTGATTTAAAGCAGAACCGCGGCGCAGCGCAACACTTCGGCTGTCAGCGCCTGATGCTGCATGCCAGCAGTCTGGCACTTAACCATCCGGTGACCGGCGAACCGTTGGTGATCCGTGCCGGGCTGGATGCTGTCTGGCAACAGATGATGCAGCAGTTTGGCTGGCAACAGTGTCTCCCTGATGTTCCCAGGGTTGAGTTTGCCGCGACAGCAAGTCAGGATAGTGCATCAATTTAAGGAGATAAGTTATGTCGCAGGTGGGTATTTTTGTCGGAACCGTTTACGGAAATGCATTGCTGGTGGCGGAAGAGGCGGAGCCAGTGCTTCAGCAGGCGGGCCATCAGGTAAAGATTTTTGAGGATGCCACGCTGGCTGACTGGCAGCAGTACAGCGACCAGGTGGCGCTGATTATTACCTCTACCACCGGTCAGGGCGATTTTCCCGACAGCATCGCCGGACTGTTTCATGCAATCAGGGATCAATTGGGTCACCAGCCGCAGCTGCAATACGGGGTGATTGCCCTGGGTGACAGCAGCTATGATCACTTCTGCGGCGCGGGCAAAAACTTTGATGCGTTGTTGCAGGAGCAGGGCGCGACGCGCGTGGGCGAGCTGTTGACCATTGATGCAATGGAAAATCCTGAGCCAGAAGCGGTCACTACGCCCTGGGTTGAGGCCTGGGCAAAACTGATCTGATGAGTCGGGGCCGCTACGGCTGGCCCCGACCAGACTTCAGGTAACCGGTGCCGGGTTAAACACCGCCAGCGCATTGCGAATTCCCCAGCGATCGGACCAGGTTTGCTGTCTGCCGCTGGCAATTTCCAGAATCAACTCAAACAGACGCCAGCCGACCTGTTCAATGGTTTCTTCGCCGGTCGCAATGGTGCCGGCGTTAATATCCATTAAGTCATGCCAGCGCTCTGCCAGCGCGTTACGCGTCGCCATTTTGATCACCGGAATCGCCGCCAGGCCGTATGGCGTACCGCGTCCGGTGGTAAATACCTGTAGCGTGATGCCGGAAGCCATCTGCTGCGTGCCGCAAACGAAATCACTGGCGGGCGTGGCGGCGTAAATTAAGCCGCGTTTGGTCGGACGCTGTCCCGGTGACAACACTTCAACAATCGCGCTACGGCCGGACTTGGCAATCGAACCCAGCGCTTTTTCCACCACATTCGCCAGTCCACCTTTCTTGTTGCCCGGTGACGGATTGGCGCTGCGGTCAGTCTGCCCCTGATTGAGATAGTCGTCATACCATGCCATCTCTTCCAGTAGCCGTTTGCCGACCGCTTCATTAACCACGCGCGGCGTCAGCAGATGGATCGCATCGCGCACTTCGGTGACTTCAGAGAACATCACTGTGGCACCGCAGCGCACCAGCAGGTCAGAGGCGAAGCCGACCGCCGGATTGGCGGTGACGCCGGAAAAGGCATCGCTGCCGCCGCACTGCATGCCGACAATCAGTTCCGACGCCGGGCACTGCTCGCGCTGGCGCTGATTCAGTCGCTGCAAATGGCGTTCGGCCACCTGCAAAATCTCCTGCACCATCGCCTGGAAGCCCACCAGTTTTTCATCCTGCAAGCGCACAATATCTTGCTCATCGAGCGAGATGACCTGCACGTCTTCAGTGCCGGTCAATAGTTTCTCCGGCTGCAATTTTTCGCAGCCAAGACCGACCACCATCACTTCTCCGCCAAAGTTGGCGTTTAGCGCCAGGTTATGAATGGTGCGAATCGGCACGACCGCAGCGGGTGCATTGATCGCCACCCCACAGCCATAAAGGTGATTCAGCGCCACCACGCCATCGACATTCGGGTAACGCGGCAGCAATTCGCGCTCGATTATCGCCACCACATAGTCCACGACGCCGGCCACGCAGTGTACGCTGGTGGTAATCCCCAGCAGATTGCGGGTGCCGACGCTGCCGTCGGCGTTGCGATAGCCGGCGAAAGTGTAACCTTCCAGGGCTGGCAGCGCGTCGGGTACACGATTAGCCAACGGTAAACTGGCCAGCGGTGGTGCTTCGGGTAGCGCCACCAGCGACTCTTCAATCCAGCTGCCTCGCGCGATATTACGCAGCGCATAACCAATCACTTCGCCGTAACGAATAATATGACCGCCGCTGGCGATAGGACTTAACGCCACTTTATGTCCCTGTGGAACATGTTCGGTTAATTGCAGACCGCAGTTAAATGTGGTGCCAGCGGGCAGGCCATTATTATTCACCACAATCGCCACGTTATCGGTTTCATGCACCTTTATATACAGCGGTACTTCATCAGTTATTTTATTCATTGCTCTAATGTCCTGTTTTTTATTTGCAGGTACAGGCTTTTGGAAAACGGGTTACTGCCACGACATCAATCATATTTGCTGAACGAAAGTATATGTTGCGCTGGCTGCCGCCGACACTATGCAAATGTCGGTGTTTACGCCGTGCTGACGTCCAGATTTCGTGCAAATCTACGAAGGCAAGAGAAGATGCTCACAAACAAAAGCCAGCAAAATCACAGTGTGCGGCAAATCTCATGGAAAAAACCCATTTCGTGAGCGGTCGCGCATCGTATTGTGCAAACGCCATAAAATAGGGTTCAAAACACCGCTAATGTCATGCAGGGTTCTAATGTGCCGCTGGCGCGGGATTCATATACTTCTTCTGGTGTTGAAAGTCAGGTTATTCACCACGCTGCGTAATCAACGTATTTGCTGATAAAAAAACGCTGTGTTTAACCCAACATCATTCTGATACCCACGCCGGTGTCTGTTGTTCAGAGTGAAAATAGCTAACCGCTCTATTTTCAGGAGTGCATCATGAATTCTGTGAGCCAGGCCGCGAGCGCAGTACAAAAGCGAACCAACGCGCGCTATTGGATAGTGGTGATGTTGTTTATCGTCACTTCATTTAACTATGGCGACCGTGCCACCCTGTCCATTGCCGGCTCTACCATGGCAAAAGAGATTGGGCTGGATCCGGTTGGTATGGGCTATATCTTCTCCGCTTTTTCCTGGGCATATGTGATTGGTCAGATTCCGGGAGGCTGGCTGCTGGACCGTTTTGGTTCGAAGCGCGTCTACTTCTGGAGCATCTTTATCTGGTCACTGTTCACGCTGTTACAGGGCTTTGTCGATATTTTCAGCGGCTTTGGCATTATCGTGGCGCTGTTTGCCTTGCGCTTTCTGGTCGGGCTGGCCGAAGCGCCGTCATTCCCCGGTAACAGCCGCATCGTCGCCGCCTGGTTTCCGGCGCAAGAGCGCGGCACCGCCGTGGCGATTTTTAACTCCGCACAATATTTTGCCACGGTAATTTTCGCGCCGATTATGGGCTGGCTGACCTCTGAAGTGGGTTGGGCGCACGTGTTCTGGTTTATGGGGGGGCTTGGCATCATCCTCAGCTTTATCTGGCTGAAAGTGATTCATGACCCGACTGACCATCCGGGCGTTAATAAAGCCGAGCTGGAGTATATGGAGCAGGGCGGCGCGCTGATCAATATGGATCGCAAAAAGGAAGAGCACAAAGTCAGCTGGAACGAAAAAATGTTTCAAATCAAACAGCTGGTGACTTCTCGCATGATGCTCGGTATTTATCTCGGCCAGTACTGCATCAATGCGATGACCTACTTTTTTATCACCTGGTTCCCGGTTTATCTGGTGCAGGCGCGCGGCATGTCGATTCTTAAAGCCGGCATTATCGCCTCGGTACCAGCCATCTGTGGCTTCCTCGGCGGCGTGCTGGGCGGGATTATCTCCGACTGGCTGATGCGCAAAACCGGCTCGCTGAATATCGCCCGCAAAACCCCGATTGTGCTTGGCATGCTGCTGTCGATTTCGATGGTGATCTGTAATTACGTCGATACCGAGTGGGTGGTGGTGTTCTTTATGGCGACCGCGTTCTTCGGCAAAGGCATCGGTGCGCTGGGCTGGGCAGTGATGGCGGATACCGCACCGAAAGAGATCAGTGGCCTGAGCGGCGGGCTGTTCAATATGTTTGGTAACGCCTCTGGCATCATTACGCCGATTGCCATTGGTTACATCATCGCCACTACCGGTTCCTATAACGGGGCGCTGATTTACGTCGGTATCCACGCGTTTGTTGCGGTACTCAGCTATCTGGTGCTGGTGGGTGATATCAAACGTATCAAACTGAAAGTGAAAGCTTAAGGAGTCTGCATGAGCACGCAAAGCACGCCGGTGATCACTGAGATGAAAGTTATTCCGGTCGCCGGTTATGACAGCATGCTGCTGAATATTGGTGGTGCGCACGGCGCGTTCTTTACCCGCAACATTGTGGTGCTGACCGACAGTGCGGGTCATACCGGCGTTGGTGAAGCGCCGGGTGGCGAAGTGATTTATCAGACGCTGGTCGATGCCATCAAGCAGGTTAAAGGGCATGAAGTGGCGCGGATGAACCGGCTGGTGCAGCAGGTGCATCAGGGCAATCAGTCGGCCGACTTCGATACCTTTGGTAAAGGTGCCTGGACTTTTGAATTGCGGGTGAATGCGGTGGCGGCGCTGGAAGCGGCGCTGCTGGATCTGCTCGGGCAGTGCCTGAATGTGCCGGTAGCCGAGCTGCTGGGGCCGGGCCAGCAGCGCAATGAAGTGACGGTGCTGGGCTATCTGTTCTATATCGGCGACCGGGAAAAAACCGATCTGCCTTATCTGCATGGCGAAAATGCCAGTCATGACTGGTATCACCTGCGCCACCAGCGGGCGATGGATAGCGCGGCGATTGTGCGGCTGGCCGAAGCGGCGCAGGACAAATATGGCTTTAAAGATTTCAAGCTTAAAGGGGGCGTACTGCGCGGCGAACAGGAAATCGATGCGGCCAGGGAACTGAAAAAGCGCTTTCCTGATGCGCGGATTACCGTCGACCCGAACGGTGCCTGGCTGCTGGATGAGGCTATCGCGTTGTGCAAAGGCATGCAGGATGTCCTGACCTACGCCGAAGACCCTTGTGGGGCTGAGCAGGGTTATTCCGGCCGCGAAGTGATGGCAGAGTTTCGCCGCGCCACCGGCCTGCCGGTTGCCACTAATATGATCGCCACCAACTGGCGTGAGATGAATCACGCGGTGATGCTGAATGCGGTCGATATCCCGCTGGCCGACCCGCACTTCTGGACGCTCAGCGGCGCGGTGCGCGTGGCACAACTGTGTGATGAGTGGGGGCTGACCTGGGGTTGTCACTCCAATAACCATTTCGATATTTCGCTGGCGATGTTTACTCATGTCGGTGCCGCTGCGCCGGGCAAACCGACCGCGATTGACACCCACTGGATCTGGCAGGAAGGCGATCAACGGCTGACCAGGCAGCCACTGCAAATTCGCGATGGCAAAATTGCCGTGCCGGATAAGCCGGGGCTGGGGATTGAGCTGGACTGGCAGCGGGTTGAGCAGGCGCATGCGCTGTATAAACAGTTGCCGGGTGGCTCCCGTAATGATGCTGCGGCGATGCAGTATCTGGTTCCCGACTGGAAATTTGATCGTAAGCGTCCGGCATTTGGTCGCTGAATCGCTATCTGAATTAAAGGATAACTGTTATGAATCAACAGAGTGCGACACCGTTAATTAAATCACTTCAGGTCATTCCGGTGGCCGGTTACGACAGCATGTTGCTGAATCTGAGTGGTGCGCATGCGCCATTTTTCACCCGTAATATCGTGATTATTAAAGACAATGCCGGTCACACCGGCGTCGGTGAAATTCCCGGTGGCGAGAAAATTCGCCAGACGTTGGTGGAGTCAGAAGCGCTGCTGACCGGCAAAGGCATTGGCGAATATAAAAACCTGCTGAGCGACGTGCGCAAAACCTTTGCCGATCGCGATGCCAGCGGGCGCGGCAATCAGACCTTTGATTTACGTACCACGATTCATGTGGTGACCGGCATTGAAGCGGCGCTGCTCGATCTGCTGGGCCAGCATCTGGGAGTTAATGTCGCCAGTCTGTTGGGCGATGGTCAGCAGCGTGACCGCGTCGAAATGCTGGGTTATCTGTTTTATATCGGCGACCGGCGTAAAACCTCACTGCCGTATCAGAGCCAGAGTAACGAGCAGTGTGACTGGTATCGCCTGCGTCACGAAGAAGCCTTGTCGCCGGACAGCGTGGTGCGGCTGGCTGAAGCGGCCTATGAGAAATACGGCTTTAATGATTTTAAATTAAAAGGTGGCGTGCTGGCGGGCAGTGAAGAGGCCGAAGCGGTCACCGCACTGGCAAAACGCTTCCCGCAGGCGCGTATTACCCTCGACCCGAATGGTGCCTGGTCGCTGAATGAAGCGATTGAGCTCGGTAAACAGCTGCGCGGTGTACTGGCTTATGCCGAAGATCCTTGCGGGGCTGAGCAGGGGTATTCCGGACGTGAAGTGATGGCTGAATTCCGTCGCGCCACCGGTTTACCGACCGCCACCAATATGATCGCCACCGACTGGCGGCAGATGGGCCACACGCTCTCTTTGCAGTCGGTGGATATCCCACTGGCCGATCCCCATTTCTGGACTATGCAAGGCTCGGTACGCGTCGCACAAATGTGCCACGACTTCGGCCTGACCTGGGGCTCTCACTCCAATAACCATTTCGATATTTCGCTGGCGATGTTTACCCATGTTGCCGCCGCCGCGCCGGGCACCATTACCGCTATCGATACCCACTGGATTTGGCAGGAGGGTAATCAGCGCCTGACCAAACAACCGCTGCAAATCAAAGGCGGCATGGTGCAGGTGCCACAACAGCCGGGGCTGGGCGTCGAGCTGGATATGGATCAGGTGATGAACGCCCACGCGCTGTATCAAAAACATGGTCTTGGCGCACGCGATGATGCGCAGGCGATGCAGTTCCTGGTGCCTGACTGGCGTTTTGATAATAAACGTCCTTGTCTGGTGCGCTAAACCTTATGGCCGCGCCGATGCCGTGCGGTCAAATTTACAGGAGTGATTATGAGTGAGACACATTATCCCAACCGTTTTCGTCAGCGCCTGCTGAGCGGTGAAACCTTGATTGGCAGCTGGTGCGGACTGGCGAATCCGATCACCACCGAAGTGTTGGGATTAGCCGGATTTGACTGGTTGCTGCTGGATGGTGAGCACGCGCCTAATGACATCACCACTTTTGTGCCACAGCTGATGGCGCTGAAAGGCAGCCCGAGTGCGCCAGTGGTGCGACCGCCGTGCAATGAGCCGGTGATTATCAAACGCCTGCTGGATATCGGATTTTACAACCTGCTGATTCCGTTTGTTGAAACGGAAGAGGAAGCGCAGCGTGCGGTGGCGTCAACACGTTATCCACCGGCCGGGATTCGCGGCGTGTCGGTTTCGCATCGCAGCAATATGTACGGCAGCCAGGCGGATTACAACCTGACGATCAATGACAATATCAGCGTGCTGGTGCAGATCGAAACCCAACAGGCGGTCGATAATATTGATGCCATTGCTGCGGTTGACGGTGTTGATGGCATTTTCGTTGGCCCGGGCGATCTCTCGGCGGCGCTCGGTTATCTCGGCCAGCCGGCGCATCCTGAAGTGGTGAAAGTGATTAAGTATATTTTTGACCGCGCCAAAGCGGCGGGAAAACCGAGCGGCATTCTGGCACCGGTCGAGGCTGATGCGCGCCGTTACCTGGAATGGGGCGCAGGTTTTGTTGCCGTAGGCAGTGATTTAGGCGTATTTCGTGCCGCCACTCAGGCGTTGTGCGACCGTTTTAAAAAATAACTGAATAATCAGGGGAGACGCAGCAATGAAAATTGGATTTATTGGTCTGGGCATTATGGGTAAGCCAATGAGTAAAAACCTGCTGAAAGCGGGTTACAGCGTGGTGGTACGCGATCACAACGTTGAAAACGAGGCAGAGCTGCTTGAGGCTGGCGCAACCGTGGCAAAAAGCGCGAAAGCCGTAGCGGAGCAGTGTGAGGTGGTGATTACCATGCTGCCGAATTCGCCACAGGTGAAACAGGCCGCATTAGGTGAAAACGGCATTATTGAGGGTGCGAAGCCGGGCACGGTGGTGATCGATATGAGTTCAATCGCGCCGCTGGCCAGCCGTGAAATTCATGATGAGCTGGCGAAGAAAAACATTCGTCTGCTGGATGCGCCGGTCAGCGGCGGTGAACCGAAAGCGATCGACGGCACCCTGTCAGTGATGGTCGGCGGTGATAAAGCGTTGTTTGATCAATGCTATGACATTATGAAAGCGATGGCCGGTTCAGTGGTGCATACCGGCGAAATTGGTGCTGGCAATGTCACCAAGCTGGCGAATCAGGTGATTGTGGCGCTGAATATCGCTGCGATGTCTGAGGCGCTGACGCTGGCGACGAAAGCCGGGGTGAATCCGGATCTGGTTTATCAGGCGATTCGCGGTGGGCTGGCAGGCAGCACGGTGCTGGATGCCAAAGCGCCAATGGTGATGGATCGTAATTTCAAGCCGGGTTTCCGTATCGACCTGCATATTAAAGACCTCGCCAATGCGCTGGATACTTCGCATGGCGTCGGCGCGCAGCTGCCGCTGACTGCCGCGGTTATGGAGATGATGCAGGCGCTGAAAGCCGAGGGTCTCGGCACTGCCGACCACAGTGCGCTGGCCTGCTATTATGAAAAGTTAGCCAAGGTTGAAGTTTCCCGGTAATACAGCCATTCGGCGTCTGACCGCGCCGGATGGGTTGTTTTTTTCGACCAGCTCAACAGCGCTCGGACAACCTATGAAAATAGTAATCGCACCGGATTCATATAAAGAGAGTTTATCTGCCTTACAGGTCGCCACGGAAATTGAGGCGGGCTTCCGTGAAATTTTTCCTGACGCGCAATACGTGAAACTGCCGGTTGCGGATGGCGGCGAAGGGACGGTTGAGGCGATGGTGGCGGCGACGGAGGGAAAGATCGTCAGGCTGAACGTGACCGGCCCGCTGGGTGAACAGGTCGAAGCGTTTTATGGTCTTTCCGGTGATGAAAGCTGTGCCTTTATCGAAATGGCCGCTGCCAGCGGTTTAGAACTGGTGCCGGCCGCGCAGCGCGATCCGTTAATCACCACGTCCTGGGGAACCGGCGAACTGATCCGCAACGCGCTGGATAAGGGAGTGCAGCACTTTATTATTGGTATCGGCGGCAGTGCCACTAACGATGGCGGAGCCGGTATGGTGCAGGCGCTTGGCGCGCGGCTGCTGGATAAGCAGGGCCAGCAAATCGGTTATGGCGGTGGCGCACTCACCCAACTGGAGAGCATTGATATCAGTCAGCTGGATAAGCGCATCCGTGATTGCCGCTTTGAAGTGGCCTGTGACGTCACCAATCCGCTGACCGGCGATGAAGGTGCATCGGCGATTTTCGGGCCGCAAAAAGGCGCGACGCCGCAACTGGTGGCGCAGCTGGATCGGGCGCTGGAACACTATGCGAAGATTATTCAGCGCGACCTGGATATTGATGTGCTGCATGTGCCGGGCGGAGGCGCAGCGGGTGGAATGGGCGCGGCATTGCATGCTTTTTGCCATGCGGAACTGCGGCGCGGCATTGAGATCGTGACTGAAGCGCTGGGGCTGGATGCGCTGGTGCAGGATGCCACGCTGGTGATTACCGGCGAGGGGCGTATCGACAGTCAGACCATTCATGGCAAGGTACCGATTGGCGTGGCTAAAGTGGCGAAGCGCTACAACAAGCCGGTCATTGGCATTGCCGGTAGCCTGACCGACGATGTCGGGGTTGTGCATCAGCATGGGCTGGATGCGGTTTTCAGTGTGATTTACAGTATCTGTACGCTGGAAGAGGCACTGGACAATGCGGCTGAGAATGTAAGGATGACCGCGCGTAATATTGCAGCCAGTATTGCGATTGGGCGCGCGACAGAAAATGTGTAGGAGAGCCGTTTTCGTTGCCGTGGTGATGGTATGCACGGTGCCAGCTCCCGGCACGGGCGGCGAGAATGCCGCCCTGACCAAAAAAACGATGCCAGGCCCCCGGGCTTAAATTACACCCGACTCAGCACCTCTTTCGCCAGCCTGACCACATTCTCCATCTCATCAAGTAACTCAAGCAGTTCAGGTTCGATGGTAACAATGTCGGCATCGAGCCGCAGATGATGTTCCAGCTGCTGACACAGTTGTTTGAGTCGCGGGACGCCACTGTAGCTGGCGCTGCCGTGCAGCTTATGGATGATATCGCGCAGGCCGCTGGTATGGTTATCCGCCAGATTTTGCTCAACCTTTTCCCGTACTTCCGGCAGGAAGTCGACCAGCATCTGCAACAGATCGCGCGCCAGGTCAGTTTTGTTGGCCGCCTGACGCAGCGCCAGCTGCCAGTCGAGCGAAGGGGAAACCGGCGGCAATAGCGGCATATCGCGCTGGAGACCCGGCGAATAGCGTGCCAGCAAATGGCTGAGCTTTACCTCATCAATCGGTTTAGCCAGATAGTCATTCATGCCGGCTTTGATCAGCCGCTCACGTTCACCATCAATCGCATGGGCGGTGACGGCGACAATCGGCGTATTAACGTGCTGCGGCAGTTCGCGAATCAGTTCGCTGGCGCGAATGCCGTCGATTTCCGGCATCTGAATATCCATCAGAATAATATCCAGCTGCTGCGCCCGCGCCTGCTGAATCGACTTTTCCCCACTGTCGCACAACACAATATGGTCAACCTGCTCTTCCAGTAATGCGCCGATCAGCTTCAGGTTCGCCGGATTATCATCCACCGCCATCACCGTCAGCGGCAGGCGGGTGCGTACCGGCAGGTCATACAGTTTACGTGCCAGCAGGTCCAGCAGCAGCGGGATCAGGCGCGTCATTGACAGCGGTTTAATAATACAGCCATCCACACCACGCGCTTTCAGCTCTTCCGCATAGATCTGCATCTGGCACGGTAACGCCATGACCAGGCAGTCGGCACGCTCCAGTAGTGAGTTAAGCAGTTCAGCCGGAATCTCCGGGTTTTGGCTCTGCATCACCGGAATGCCCATCAGCAGCACGTCGTAATGGCTTTCTGACAGGCCGTTAATTGAGGTGCTGTAGCTGACGCTCATTGGCGTCGCGCTAAGGATATCCAGCGTGGCCTGCGCGGCAGCCGGGTTGGCCTCCACATAGGCCATACGTTTCCCTTGCAGGCAGTCGAGCGCCCGTGGATCGCTGGCGGCATTTGGATTCAGTTCCAGATTGACGTGAAACCAGAAGGTCGATCCGTGATTCAGACGGCTGTGGAAAGAGATATCGCCGCCCATTTCATTGACCAGTTTCTGCGTAATCACCAGCCCCAATCCGGTACCCCCATGGCGGCGTGAAATGCTGGCATCGGCCTGGCGAAACGCCTGGAACAGCTGCGACTGCTGCTTTTCCGAAATACCAATCCCGGTGTCATGCACCTGCACTTCCAGTTCGATCTTATTATTGCCCTGCGAGCGTTTTTCAATGCGAATATCGATATTGCCGCGTTCGGTAAATTTAATCGCATTGCCCAGCAGGTTGGTGACAATTTGTTGCAGGCGCAGCGGGTCGCCAATCACGTTATCCGCCACGTCGCTCTGAATATTGATGGTCAGCTCCAGACCTTTTTCATGGGCGGCCGGAGCCAGCAATACCACGGTTTCATCCAGCGTCGCGCGCAGCGGGAAAGGAATGGTTTCCAGCACCAGTTTGCCGGCTTCCAGCTTCGAAAAGTCGAGAACGTCGTTGATAATGCTGAGCAGGTTGTTGGCGGAGCGCTCAATGGTATGCATATAGTCACGCTGAGTAGCGTTAAGCGGCGTTTTCAGCGTCTGGCGGGTAAAACCAATCACGCCGTTCAGTGGTGTACGCAGTTCGTGTGACATATTGGCGAGGAATTCAGACTTAATTCGCGCCGCTTCCTGCGCACGTTTTTTCGCCAGATCGAGTTCGACGTTCTGAATCTCCATCTGCTCCAGCGTTTCACGCAGATCGGAGGTCGCCTGATCGATATTCTGCTGCATCTCTTCGTGATAGGCGGTCAGCGACATCGCCATCGAGTTAATACCGTTTTTCAGCACGTCCAGCTCGCCGAGCATATAGCCCTCCACCCGGCTGTCGAGCTGACCGCGCCTGATGCGGTCGACGGTACTGACCATATTGCGAATCGGTCCGGTGACATCGCGCATCAGGCGATAGGCGAACAGCATGGCGATACACAGGCAAAACAGCAGCAGCAGGGTAGAGATAAACACCTCTTTATACTGCTGTAAACGTACCGATTGCAGGTCCAGTTCTATCGCCACATAGCCGAGGGGATTGCCGGTCGGCTTGGCATCATGCCCCGGCGACTCATCGGGATAATAACTTTCAGAGACAATCGGCGTGCGCAGAATCATCGCGTTGCCGCGCCGTTCAATCGAGATTGAGGTGGGAAGCTGGCCGTTATCGGGAATGCGTAACAGGTCGGGGTTCAGCTGATAATTTGAGGTGACAAATAGCTGATTTTTATCATCAAAAACGGTAATCGCCCGCACGATATCCGAGTGACGACGATGCAGCAGACTCACCAGCTGGCGCACCGATTCGCGACTGTGAAACGTCATGCCATATTCGCTGGAGACCGCCAGCGGCTCAATAATATTGGCTCCGGCATCGACCAGCTGACGCTGCAATTCGTTATAGCGGTGAACGACAAAAAAGGTACTGAGCAGCAGCCCGATCATTAAGGTCGGTGCCAGTATTAAAATCATCATTCTTGCCCGCAGGCTGTATTTGGTCATGGATTTCCAGTATGCGACAATAGAGATATCACCGTCCGGGCCTTTAACGCGAACATCACTGTTCCGCCAGCTCACCGTATCTACGAATTCTGAGACGTAATTTAATAATGGCGCAATTCTACTCTGCAAAACGGCGCGTGACGACCCGCCAGACAGTTACTGTCACCGTCGATGACCTTGATCTCTTTGGACAAGGCGTCGCCCGTCATAATGGCAAGGCGATGTTTATCAGCGGCGCACTGCCCGGGGAGCAGGTCGAGGTGGATATCACCGAAGATAAGCGCCAGTTTTCCCGTGGCAAAGCCAGACGCATTTTAACCGCCAGCGAGCAGCGGGTTAAGCCGCTGTGCCCACACTTTAGCCATTGCGGCGGCTGTCAGCAGCAGCATGCCGCGCTGCCGTTACAACAGCAAAGCAAAGCCAGTGCGCTGGCGCGGATGTTGTCGCGTGAATCGGGCCAGCCGGTTGCGGTGGATGAGATTATCGGTGGCAGCGCTTACGGCTATCGTCGTCGTGCCCGGCTTGGTCTGAATTATCAGCCAAAAAATCAGACTTTGCAGATGGGCTTCCGCAAACCTGCGTCGAACGATCTGGTAAATATCACTCAATGCCCCATTTTGAAGCCCGAACTTAATGCACTGATTCAGCCGTTGCATCAGTGTCTTGGCAGTTTACAGGCGGTGCGACGTCTCGGCCATGTTGAGCTGGTGCTGGCGGATAACGGCCCTCTGCTGGTTTTACGCCATCTTGATGCACTTAATGCCGCTGACAGGCTAAAACTGGAACAGTTTTCGCATAAGCATCAGCTGGCACTGTTTCTTGCGCCGGACAGCGACAAACTGGAACAGGTCAGCGGAGAAATGCCTTATTATCAGTCAGATCGTATGAAACTGACTTTTAGCCCGCGTGATTTTATCCAGGTCAACGACCAGGTTAATCAGCAAATGGTGGCGCAGGCACTGGCCTGGCTCGATCTGCAGCCGGATGACAAGGTGCTGGATCTGTTTTGCGGCATGGGCAACTTCACGCTTCCGTTAGCAAAGTTAGTACAAAATGTTGTTGGTGTGGAAGGTGTTGCAGCATTAGTGGCTAAGGGTGCGTATAATGCACAACTTAATAACCTGAGTAATGTGACATTTTATCATCAAAATCTTGAGGAAGATGTCACGCGCCAGCCGTGGGCGGCGCAAGGATTTACCAAAGTGTTACTGGATCCCGCACGAGCGGGGGCACCGGGTGTGATGCAACATATTATCAAACTTGCGCCGCAACGCGTTGTCTACGTTTCCTGTAATCCGACTACACTTGCCCGTGATAGTCAGACATTACTGACATCCGGCTACCAACTGGAAAGGGTCGCGATGCTCGATATGTTCCCACATACCGGTCATCTTGAGTCCATGGTGCTGTTCAGCAAAACGTAGTTGCCCGAACTGTCGGGGCTTTGCCAGGAGAGGATATGGTTGCGGTAAGAAGTGCACATTTGAATACGGCTGGTGAGTTTGCGCTCGACCAATGGATCACCAGTTTGGGGATCTCAAACCAGCAGTCATGTGAACGACTGGCCGAAACCTGGCGCTATTGCGAAGCCGCCACCAGCGGACATGCCGATCAGGCGATCTTGCTGTGGCGCGGCATCGAAATGGTGGAAATCCTGACGATGCTGAGCATGGATAACGATAGCCTGCGCAGCGCCTTGCTGTTCCCGCTGGCAGATGCTGGCGTCGTCACCGAAGAGATCCTCGAAGAGAAATTTGGCAAAGCTATCGTCTTGCTGGTACACGGCGTGCGCGATATGGATGCCATTCGTCAGCTTAAAGCCACCCACAATGACTCGATGGCCTCGGAGCAGGTAGATAATGTCCGCCGCATGCTGCTGGCGATGGTGGAAGATTTCCGCTGCGTGGTGATTAAACTCGCCGAGCGAATTGCCCATCTGCGCGAAGTGAAAGATGCGCCGGAAGATGAGCGCGTACTGGCGGCAAAAGAGTGTACCAATATCTATGCGCCGCTGGCCAACCGCCTCGGAATTGGTCAGCTGAAATGGGAACTGGAGGATTTCTGCTTCCGTTATCTGCATCCTGACGAATACAAACGCATTGCCAAACTGCTGCACGAGCGCCGAATCGATCGTGAACAGTATATCGATACCTTTGTCGATAACCTGCGCAAAGAGATGGCGAAAGAAGGGGTCAAGGCCGAGGTGTACGGTCGCCCGAAGCATATCTACAGTATCTGGCGCAAAATGCAGAAGAAGTCGCTGGCATTTGATGAACTGTTTGACGTGCGTGCGGTGCGCATTGTTGCTGAGCGTTTGCAGGATTGCTACGGCGCGCTCGGCACCGTGCATACGCTGTACCGCCATTTGCCTGACGAATTCGATGATTATGTGGCGAACCCAAAGCCGAACGGCTATCAGTCGATTCACACCGTGGTGTTAGGCCCGCAGGGTAAAACCGTTGAGATTCAGATCCGTACGCGCCAGATGCATGAAGATGCCGAGCTGGGCGTGGCGGCGCACTGGAAGTACAAAGAGGGGCCGTCTGCCAGCCAGGGTCGCAGTGGTGCTTCCGGACACGAAGAGCGCATCGCCTGGTTACGTAAGCTGATCGCCTGGCAGGAAGAGATGGCCGACTCCGGCGAAATGCTGGATGAAGTGCGGAGTCAGGTGTTTGACGATCGCGTGTATGTGTTTACGCCGAAAGGCGACGTGGTCGACCTGCCTGCCGGTTCGACGCCGCTCGACTTCGCTTACCATATTCACAGTGATATCGGTCATCGCTGCATCGGTGCCAAAATTGGTGGGCGTATTGTGCCCTTCACCTATCAGCTGCAGATGGGCGACCAGATCGATATTATCACCCAGAAACAGCCGAACCCGAGCCGTGACTGGCTTAACCCGAACCTCGGTTATGTCACGACCAGCCGTGGACGCTCAAAAATTCACGCCTGGTTCCGCAAGCAGGATCGTGACAAAAATATTATTGCCGGACGCCAGATCCTCGACAACGAGCTGGATCAGCTGGATATCAGCCTGAAAGAGGCGGAAAAACTGCTGCTGCCGCGTTATAACGTCAACAGCCTGGATGAGCTGCTGGCGGCAATTGGGGGCGGCGATATTCGCCTCAATCAGATGAGCAACTTCCTGCAGTCGAAGCTGAATAAGCCGAGTGCCGAGGAAGAAGATCGCGAAGCGTTGCGTCAGCTGACGCAGAAAACCCAAACCGCCATGCCGCGCAGTAAAGAGAGTGGCAGAGTGGTGGTGGAGGGCGTCGGTAATCTGATGCATCACATTGCCCGCTGCTGCCAGCCGATTCCTGGCGACGATATTGTTGGCTTTATCACGCAGGGGCGCGGTATCTCGATTCACCGCGCCGACTGTGACCAGCTGGCTGAGCTGATCGATCATGCGCCGGAACGTATTGTCGATGCGGTGTGGGGTGAAAGTTACTCCAGCGGCTATTCGCTGGTGGTACGGGTGACCGCCAACGATCGCAGCGGACTGCTGCGCGATATCACCACCATTCTGGCGAATGAGAAGGTCAATGTGCTGGGTGTCTCCAGCAGGAGCGATACCAAAAAGCAGCTGGCCACCATCGATATGGATATCGAAATCTACAACCACCAGGTACTGAGCCGCGTGCTGGCGCGACTGAATCAGGTGCCGGATATTATCGACGCCAGACGGTTGCATTAATTTGATTAACGGGTGGCGTTCGCGCCGCCCCTGAAACCCTTTCAAGGATTAAAATGAACGCTCTCGATCGCCTGCTGGGCATCATGAAAACCCTGCGCGATCCGCAGAACGGCTGCCCGTGGGATCGCCAACAAACTTTCGCCACCATCGCCCCCTATACGCTGGAAGAGACTTATGAAGTGCTGGACGCCATCCAGCGCGAAGATTTTGCTGATTTGCGCGGCGAGCTAGGCGATCTGCTGTTTCAGATCGTGTTTTACGCGCAGATGGCCAGCGAGCAAGGGCACTTTAACTTTGACGATATTTGCCACGCCATCAGCGACAAGATGGAACGTCGCCATCCGCATATTTTTGCCGATGCGCAGCCGGCAGAGAGTGAACAGAGAATGGCGCAGTGGGAGCGCACCAAAGCGGCGGAGCGGGCTGAGAAAGCGCAGCATTCGGCGCTGGATGATATCCCTGACGCCCTGCCAGCACTGATGAAAGCGTATAAAATCCAGAAGCGTTGCAGCGCGGTGGGCTTCGACTGGGACTCACTCGGCCCGGTGCTGGAAAAAGTGCATGAAGAGATTGATGAAGTGATGCACGAAGCGCAGCAGGCGGTGGTGGATGAGGAGAAGCTGGAAGAGGAGATTGGCGATTTGCTGTTCGCCACGGTCAATCTTTCGCGCCACCTCGGCAGCAAGGCGGAAACCGCCCTGCAAAAAGCCAACCGCAAATTCGAGCGCCGCTTCCGTCAGGTCGAACACATTATTACCGAAAATGGACTGACAATGAACGATGCCACTCTTGAGCAGATGGAAGCCGCCTGGCAACAAATTAAGCAGCGAGAGTAGTTTTGCTGTCAGGGCGGCGTTCTCGCCGCCCATGCTGAATATTTGCACAATATCCGTCGCAACTAACTCGATTCAGCAAAATTTTTTTTTACCCCGTTCTTATGACCAAAATCAATCTGGCTAACGGCTTAGTGCGATAATTTAGTCTGATAAATACGGCGGCGCGCACACAACCGGAAACGATCAATTGTGACCCCAGGGGGTTTCGAGTATACTGTTTTCCCGTCCTGGTTATTCCATCGTCTTTAAACCTAAACTCTCAGGTTCAGCATGACAACGAATTATATTTTTGTGACCGGCGGGGTCGTATCCTCTCTGGGCAAAGGCATTGCCGCAGCCTCACTGGCCGCTATCCTCGAAGCTCGTGGTCTTAACGTGACCATCATGAAACTGGACCCGTATATCAACGTGGATCCGGGTACCATGAGCCCTACACAGCACGGTGAAGTCTTTGTTACCGATGACGGCGCTGAAACCGATCTGGATTTAGGTCACTACGAGCGTTTCATTCGTACCAAAATGTCACGCCGCAACAACTTTACCACTGGCCGTATCTACTCCGAAGTGCTGCGTAAAGAACGTCGCGGTGACTATCTGGGTGCGACCATTCAGGTTATCCCGCACATTACCAACGCCATTAAAGAGCGCATCATTGAAGGCGGCGAAGGTCACGACGTCGTACTGGTCGAAATCGGCGGTACCGTGGGTGATATCGAATCGCTGCCGTTCCTCGAAGCGATTCGCCAGATGGCGGTGGAAGTGGGCCGTGAGCATACGCTGTACATGCATTTGACGCTGGTGCCTTATATGGCAGCAGCCGGTGAAGTGAAAACCAAGCCGACTCAGCACTCGGTAAAAGAGCTGCTGTCGATTGGTATCCAGCCAGATGTGCTGATTTGCCGTTCCGATCGTGCCGTGCCTGCCAATGAACGTGCGAAAATCGCGCTGTTCTGTAACGTGCCGGAGAAAGCGGTAATTTCTCTGAAAGACGTTGATTCCATCTATAAAATTCCAGGCATGTTGAAATCACAGGGCCTTGACGATTATATTTGTAAACGATTCAGCCTGAACGCGCCGGAAGCTAACCTCTCTGAATGGGAGCAGGTGATTTACGAAGAAGCTAATCCGGGCGGTGAAGTAACGATCGGTATGGTCGGCAAATATGTCGAACTGCCGGATGCCTATAAATCAGTGATTGAAGCACTGAAGCATGGTGGCCTGAAGAACCGCGTTACTGTCAATATCAAGCTGATCGACTCACAGGATGTTGAAACCCGTGGTGTCGAACTACTGAAAGATTTGGACGCTATCCTGATCCCTGGCGGTTTTGGTTACCGTGGTGTTGAAGGCAAGTTGATGACCGCGCAGTACGCGCGTGAAAACAACGTTCCTTACCTTGGTATCTGCTTAGGTATGCAGGTGGCACTGATGGAGTTTGCCCGTAACGTCGCAGGCATGGAAGGCGCTAACTCCACTGAATTTATGCCAGACTGTAAGTATCCGGTAGTGGCGTTAATTACCGAATGGCGTGATGAAGAAGGTAACGTTGAAGTACGCTCTGAACAGAGCGACCTCGGCGGCACCATGCGCCTTGGCAGTCAACAGTGCCAGCTGACCGACGAAAGTCTGGTCCGTCAGATGTACGGTTCTGACACCATTGTTGAGCGTCATCGTCATCGCTATGAAGTGAACAATATGCTGTTGAAGCAAATCGAAGCGGCTGGATTACGTGTGGCAGGCCGCTCCGGGGATGACCAACTGGTCGAGATCATTGAGATCCCGAACCACCCATGGTTTGTTGCGTGTCAGTTCCACCCGGAATTCACCTCAACACCTCGTGACGGGCACCCGCTGTTTGCCGGTTTTGTGAAAGCGGCAAGCGAGTATCAGAAGCGTTTGGCAAAATAATACCTGAATGACGCGCGAACTTTTCGCGCGTTGTTTGTCTGAGTTTTAGCTTAGCTTAACTTGTACTGAGGAAAATCTAATGTCCAAAATCGTTAAAGTCATCGGTCGCGAAATCATCGACTCTCGTGGTAACCCGACTGTTGAAGCTGAAGTTCATCTGGAAGGCGGCTTTGTAGGTATGGCTGCTGCGCCATCAGGTGCTTCTACCGGTTCCCGCGAAGCGCTGGAATTGCGTGACGGTGACAAATCTCGTTTCCTGGGCAAAGGCGTTACTAAAGCCGTTGCAGCAGTAAATGGCCCAATCGCTAACGCGGTGCAGGGTAAAGATGCGAAAGACCAGGCAAACATCGATAAGATCATGATCGAGCTGGATGGTACCGAAAACAAATCTCAGTTCGGTGCTAACGCTATTCTGGCCGTTTCTCTGGCTGCTGCGAAAGCCGCTGCTGCTGCGAAAGGCATGCCGCTGTATGAGCACATCGCTGAACTGAACGGTACGCCGGGCAAATTCTCTATGCCACTGCCAATGATGAACATCATCAACGGTGGCGAGCATGCCGACAATAACGTCGACATCCAGGAATTCATGATTCAGCCAGTGGGCGCGAAAACCCTGAAAGAAGCCATCCGTATGGGTTCTGAAGTGTTCCACACCCTGGCAAAAGTTCTGAAATCCAAAGGTATGGGTACTGCGGTAGGTGACGAAGGTGGCTATGCGCCAAACCTCGGTTCCAACGCAGAAGCGCTGGCCGTTATCGCTGAAGCAGTTAAAGCAGCGGGCTACGAGCTGGGCAAAGACATCACCCTGGCGATGGACTGTGCAGCCTCTGAATTCTACAAAGAGGGTAAATACGTTCTGGCTGGTGAAGGCAACAAATCCTTCACCTCTGAAGAATTTACCCACTTCCTGGAAGATCTGACCAAAGAGTACCCGATCGTTTCTATCGAAGACGGTCTGGACGAATCTGACTGGTCAGGCTTTGCTTACCAGACCAAAGTTCTGGGCGACAAAATCCAGCTGGTTGGTGACGATCTGTTCGTAACCAATACCAAAATCCTGAAAGAAGGTATCGATAAAGGTATCGCTAACTCCATTCTGATCAAATTCAACCAGATCGGTTCTCTGACCGAAACTCTGGCTGCGATCAAAATGGCGAAAGATGCGGGCTACACTGCTGTTATCTCTCACCGTTCAGGCGAAACCGAAGATGCAACTATCGCTGACCTGGCGGTAGGTACTGCAGCTGGCCAGATCAAAACCGGTTCTATGAGCCGTTCTGACCGTGTTGCTAAGTACAACCAGCTGATTCGTATCGAAGAAGCACTGGGCAGCCGTGCACCATTTAATGGCCTGAAAGAAGTTAAAGGTCAGTAATAATCTGCTTTGGCACTCATCGCTGATGGGTGCCACCAAAGCAAAAAGCCTCGTGTATTCACGAGGCTTTTTTTTGGTTCAGATGCAGTGGCCTACGGCCAGCTCATCTCTCCTTTCAGAACTTTGGCACTCAGTTCCAGACCCGACTCTTCTTCTAAATCCGGATACTGCGCTTTAATAATCTGGATTAGCTCAGCAGCGTTTTTACTCTCTGGCAGGGCTTTTTCAACCGCGCGCAGATAGTCCTGGGTAAAGGTGATCGATTTAACGTTCTCATCGGCACCCGGCAGGAAGTGGCCCGGGATGACTCGCTGCGGTTTTAAGGCGATAGCTTCGTCGAGCGTTTTCAGCCAGTCGGCGCGCTGCTGTTGAGTTTGCGTATCGGCCAGCCAAACGTGGATATTGTTGCCACTGACCACCACACCACCAAGCACGGTTTTCAGCGATGGCACCCACAGCCAGCTACGCTCCGGTGAGGCTCCCTGCAAACCTTTCACTTCAATTCGTTCTCCGTCAACGGTGAAGCTATCGCCGTGCAGCGGTTGCGGCGTCATTAATTCCTGCGGGGCATTCTCTTTCAGTATCGGTCCCCAATACTTCAGCTTCAGATCTTTGGTCTGGTCGATCAGCGCGATGGTTTGTGGCGTGGCAAGAATTTTTGCCTGCGGAAACGCCGCTTTGATGGTATCCAGACCGAAATAGTAATCCGGGTCGGAGTGGCTGATATACACCGTCGTCAGCTTTTTACCGGTGGCCTTAATCCGCTTGACCAGCTCCTGCGCATCATTCCGCTGGAACTGCGCGTCGATCAGTGCCACTTCGCTCGGGCCGGAAATAATTGCGGAACTGACGGCAAATACGCTGGCTTTGCCCGGATTATAGACATCAATATTGAGTTTGCTGGCGGCGAACAGCGGAGAGGAGAGGCTGAGGGTTGCCACTGCCATTGATAATAACAGGCGAATTTTCATCTTTTTTAATTCCTGAAGTGAAGATATCGCGATAGTAATTTGACCGCATCAAAAGAAAAACCGGATAATCAGCAACAGATTGTTTACTGAATCGAGCAAATCATGGATCGTCTGATCGCCAGCCAGGTGTTTGTCACGATTGTCGAGCGCAACAGCCTTACCGCCGCAGCCGAAGCGCTGTCGATGTCACGCGGGATGGTGACGCGATATCTGGCGCAGATGGAGCAGTGGGCCGGTGCGCGCTTGCTGCATCGCACCACCCGCCGCCTCAGTCTGACTGACGTCGGTGAACGCACCCTGCTGCGTTGTCGTGCGCTGCTGGAGTTAACCGAGCAGATTGAAAACGACTCCCTGCATCACCGCAGTGAATTATCCGGTTTGCTGCGCCTCTCCTGCTCGCTGTCGCTGGCGCACAGTACGATGGCGGCCGCGGTAATGGCGTTTCAGCAACGCCATCCACAGGTGCGCATTGATATGCATATCAGCAATCAGCAGGTAAACCTGGTCGAAGAGCGGATTGATCTGGCGTTGCGTATTACCAATGAACTGCTGCCGGGAGTAATTGCCCGCCCGTTAGGCATTTGTGATTCGGTATTGTGCGCCACGCCGGACTATCTGGCGCAGCACGGCCAGCCGCAAAGCCCGCAGGCGCTGACCGATCATAACTGCCTGACCTATACCTGGTTTGGCAAAAGCCTGTGGCGTATCACCCACGACAACGCGCTAACTGAGGTCGCGGTAAGCGGTAATCTCAGTGCTAATGACTCATTC
Organism: Winslowiella iniecta; assembly: GCF_001267535.1. Classification (GTDB taxonomy): domain Bacteria; phylum Pseudomonadota; class Gammaproteobacteria; order Enterobacterales; family Enterobacteriaceae; genus Erwinia; species Erwinia iniecta. The sequence goes on from NZ_JRXE01000018.1 coordinate 28,128, forward strand.
TTTCTGCTGGCGGCGACACAGGCGAGCGGCGGTATCAGTATGCAGCCTTACTATTCGGTTGCTGAATTGCTTGCCAGCGGCGAATTGCAGGAGGTATTACCCGGCTCCAGACTGGAGCCGTTGCAGATCTATGGCGTCTACAGTTCTCGTCGTCAGTTGCACCCGGCGCTACGGGCATTGCTTGATTTTCTGGTGGAATGGTTCGCCAGGTCGCCGCAGTTACAGCCGCGCAGCAGGGAGTAAAGTGCTTTTGTGCCTTTTTTGTCGGTGAAATTTGGCGCAACTGCCGCGATCTGACATAATCTGCGCCCCTGATTCCACCCGTTAGCGAGAAAGTGATGCAGTACCCGATTAATGAGATGTTCCAGACATTGCAGGGCGAAGGTTTTTACACCGGCGTACCGGCAATTTTTATCCGCTTGCAAGGATGCCCGGTTGGCTGCAGCTGGTGCGATACCAAACACACGTGGGATAAGCTGGCCGATCGGGAAACCTCGCTGGGCGATATTCTGATTAAAACCGTGGAAACCGATGCCTGGGGCTCGGCGGATGCCGATGCACTGCTGGCGACCATTGCGCAGCAGGGCTGGACGGCACGTCATGTGGTGATCACCGGCGGTGAGCCGAGCATCTACGATCTGACGCCGTTAACCGAAGCGCTTGAAACGGCCGGCTTTAGTTGCCAGATCGAAACCAGCGGTACCCATGAGGTGCAGTGTTCAGCCAGGACCTGGGTGACGGTGTCGCCGAAGGTGAATATGCGTGGAGGCTATGATGTGCTGTCGCAGGCGTTGATTCGCGCTGATGAGATTAAGCATCCGGTAGCACGTCAGCGTGATATCGAGGCGTTAGAGGCGTTGCTGGCAACCTTGTCAGACGATAAGCCGCGGATTGTGGCGTTGCAGCCGATCAGTCAGAAAGAGGATGCGACTAAGTTGTGCATTGAAACCTGCATTGCGCGCAACTGGCGCTTGTCGATGCAGACGCATAAATATCTGAATATTGCCTGACTCAGTTAAGGGCGGCGAACGCGCCGCCCCTTAGCACAGTGTGCGGTTAACCTTTGTACACGCATCCCGCCGTACAGGTCTCTTTCACCATTACCGCACTCAGTTCCGGCAGAGTCGGTTTCATCTGCTCCCAAATCCATGCGGCCAGCACTTCGCTGGTTGGATTCTCCAGACCCGGAATATCGTTAAGATAATAGTGATCAAGCCGATCATACAGCGGTTTAAACGCTGCTTTCAGCTCAGCAAAATCCATTACCCAGCCGGTATGCGCATCCACTTCGCCGGTGATTTCAATACGAACCATAAAGGAGTGTCCATGCAGACGGCCGCATTTATGGCCCTCCGGCACATTCGGTAAATGGTGCGCGGCTTCAAACTGGAAATCTTTAAATAGCGTGGTTGCCATCGTGTCAGTCTCAATCTCTCAAAAAAACCGACGAAGTCTAACGGAAAACGCCTTTTTTCGCACCCGTTTAGCGCAAGATGACGCGATCAACTTCTGACTAATGCCAGCATGATAATTAACTGTCTGATTAACTTATTCTTTATTAACCAGTTTTGCCGTTAAGCCTTACCCGAAAAACCATTTAGTCATTTTGGTTATTTATTATTTCTAACCCTTATTTAATGGTTATTATGCTACTCGGTAACCTACCCCCATTCATATGTCCTGGACCACTGATACTGGAATTCTCAACGCAATGACGACTCAGGCACCCCCAAGTTCTCTGCTTCCGCTAAACCCGGAGCAACTCGCGCGCTTGCAGGCGGCGACAGGTGATTTTTCTACCACGCAGCTCGCATGGCTCTCTGGTTATTTTTGGGGGATGGTCAATCAGACGCCGGGAAGTGCTGTGGTCAGCGCACCTGCGCCGGTTGATGTTCCGACAATTACCGTTCTTTCCGCTTCACAAACCGGTAATGCCCGTCGCCTGTCAGAGCAGCTGCGCGATGATTTACTGGCGGCCAAACTGAACGTCAATCTGGTGAATGCCGGAGACTATAAATTCAAGCAAATCGCGCAGGAAAAACTGCTGGTGGTGGTGACGTCTACCCAGGGCGAAGGCGAGCCGCCGGAAGAGGCGGTCGCGCTGCATAAGTTCCTGATGTCGAAAAAGGCACCAAAACTCAACGATACCGCCTTTGCGGTGTTTGGTCTGGGCGATACCTCCTACGAATTCTTTAGCCAGGCCGGTAAAGATTTTGACGGCAAGCTGGCTGAGCTGGGCGGCGATCGTCTGCTGGCGCGCGTCGATGCTGACGTCGAATACGCTGCCGATGCTGAACAGTGGCGTAAGCAGATTGTTGAGATACTGAAAGCGCGTGTGCCGAGTGAATCACCAGCACAGGCGGCAGCGACGGCGGCGGGTAGCGTTAATGAAGTGCACTCCAGCCCGTATACTAAAGAACAGCCGCTGACTGCCAGTTTTGCGGTTAATCAAAAAATCACCGGTCGCAACTCCGATAAAGACGTACGCCATATCGAAATCGATTTAGGCGACTCCGGGCTGCGTTATCAGCCGGGCGATGCGCTGGGTGTCTGGTATGAAAACGATCCGGCGCTGGTGCAGGAGCTGGCTGAGCTGCTGTGGTTAAAAGGTGACGAAAGCGTTGAGGTAAATGGCACCACGTTGCCGCTGGCCGACGCGTTGCAGAAGCACTTCGAACTGACGGTCAACACGCCGCAGATTGTCGAGCGTTTTGCTCATCTTTCGCGTAATGAAACATTGCTGGCGCTGGTTGCCGATAAAGCGCAGCTCCAGCATTACGCGCAGAACACACCGATTGTGGATATGGCGCGACTGGCACCAACCGAACTGCATGCTGAGCAACTGATCGAATTACTGCGTCCGCTGACGCCGCGTCTCTATTCCATCGCCTCTTCACAGGCGGAAAACGAGACAGAAGTGCATATCACGGTGGGGGCGGTGCGCTATGAAATTGATGGCCGCCCGCGTGCCGGTGGCGCATCCAGTTACCTGGCTGACCGGCTGGAAGAAGATGGCGAAATCCGCGTGTTTATCGAACATAACGATAATTTCCGACTGCCAGCCAATCCGGAAACCCCGGTGATTATGGTCGGGCCGGGCACCGGTATTGCGCCGTTCCGCGCCTTTATGCAGCAGCGCGATAATGACGGTGCCGGGGGCAAAAACTGGTTGTTCTTTGGCAACCCGCATTTTACCGAAGATTTTCTGTATCAGGTTGAGTGGCAGCGCTTTGTCAAAGATGGTCTGCTGACCAATATCGATTTAGCCTGGTCCCGTGACCAGCAGCATAAAATATACGTACAAGACAAAATCCGTGCGAAAGGTGCGGAAGTGTGGCGCTGGATTGCGGAAGGTGCCCATATTTACGTCTGCGGCGATGCCAATCGTATGGCAAAAGACGTTGAGCAGGCATTACTGGAAGTGGTAGCCGAACACGGTGGCATGGACATCGAAACGGCTGACGAATTTTTAAGTGAGCTGCGCATTGAGCGCCGTTATCAGCGAGACGTTTACTAATGAGCGAAAAACATCCTGGACCGCTGGTCGTGGAAGGCAAACTGACCGACGCAGAGCGCCTGAAAAAACAGAGTAACTATCTGCGTGGCACCATCACTGAAGATCTTGATGATGGCCTGACCGGCGGCTTTAAAGGCGATAACTTTCTGCTGATCCGTTTCCACGGTATGTACCAGCAGGATGATCGCGATATCCGCGCTGAACGCGCTGAGCAGAAGCTGGAGCCGCGTCATGCGATGATGCTGCGCTGCCGCCTGCCGGGCGGTATCATCACGCCAACTCAGTGGCTGGCGATTGAAAAGTTTGCCACGGACAATACCCTTTATGGCAGCGTGCGCCTGACTAACCGTCAGACCTTCCAGTTCCACGGCATCTTAAAGGGTAACGTCAAACCGGCTCACCAGATGCTGCACGAGGTGGGCCTTGATGCGCTGGCGACGGCTAACGACGTTAACCGTAATGTGCTGTGCTCCTCGAACCCGGTTGAGTCCGAGCTGCACCAGGAAGCCTATGAGTGGGCGAAAAAACTCTCTGAGCATTTGCTGCCGCAGACGCGGGCGTATGCGGAAATCTGGCTGGATAAAGAGAAAGTCGCTACCACTGACAAAGAGCCGATTCTCGGTGAAACCTATTTGCCACGTAAGTTTAAAACTACCGTGGTGGTGCCGCCGCATAATGACGTCGACCTGCACGCTAATGACCTGAACTTTATTGCCATTGCCGAGAACGGCAAGCTGGTGGGCTTTAACCTGCTGGTGGGCGGCGGTTTGTCGATTGAACACGGTAACAAAGCCACTTATGCGCGCACGGCCAGTGAATTTGGTTATCTGCCACTGGATAAAACGCTGGCGGTAGCGGAAGCGGTCGTGACCACGCAGCGTGACTGGGGTAACCGTACCGATCGTAAAAATGCCAAAACCAAATATACCCTTGAGCGTGTCGGCGTTGAAACCTTTAAGCAGGAAGTGGAGCGCCGCGCCGGTATCACTTTTGAACCGATTCGTCCGTACGAATTTACCACCCGTGGCGACCGCTTTGGCTGGGTGAAGGGCATCGACAATAAATGGCACCTGACGCTGTTTATTGAAAATGGTCGTCTGATGGATTATCCGGATCGTCCGCTGAAATCCGGCGTGGCCGAGATCGCCCGTATCCACCAGGGGGATTTCCGTCTGACCGCTAACCAGAACCTGATTGTGGCTGGCGTGCCGGAAGCGGATAAAGACAAGATTGAGCAGATCGCCCGTGCGTCGGGCTTGATGGAAAGCGTCACCGCCCAACGTGAAAACTCGATGGCCTGTGTCTCATTCCCGACCTGCCCGCTGGCAATGGCGGAAGCCGAACGCTTCCTGCCGGCTTTTGTCACCCGTGTCGAAGCGCTGATGAATAAACATGGCGTTGGCGAAGAGCACATAGTGCTACGCGTAACCGGTTGTCCGAACGGTTGCGGGCGTGCCATGCTGGCTGAAATTGGTCTGGTCGGCAAAGCGCCGGGGCGTTATAACCTGCATTTGGGGGGGAACCGCACCGGTACGCGTATTCCGCGCATGTATCGCGAGAACATCACTGAAGATGAGATTCTGGCGAGCATTGATGAGCTGGTGGGCCGTTGGGCAAAAGAGCGTGAAGCCGATGAAGGTTTTGGCGACTTCACCCTCCGCGCTGGCGTGGTAAAACCGGTTCTCGATCCGGCGCGTGATTTCTGGGAATAACGGAGGCGATATGTCGGTACTCGATCTCGCAACATTGCGTGAATTACCAAAAGTAGAGCGCGTAATGGCGCTGGCGGAAGTGAATAACAAGCTGGAAAAACTCTCTGCGCAGGATCGTGTCAGCTGGGCACTGGAAAATCTGCCGGGGGATTTTGTCCTCTCTTCCAGTTTTGGTATCCAGGCGGCGGTCTCATTGCATCTGGTGACCCGCCAGCAGCCGAATATTCCGGTGATTCTGACCGATACCGGCTATCTGTTTGCTGAAACTTATCAGTTTATCGACTCGCTGACTGAGAAGCTGGATCTGAATCTGCAAGTGTTCCGCGCCGAGCAGTCAGCGGCGTGGCAGGAAGCGCGCTACGGCAAACTGTGGGAGCAGGGCGTTGAAGGCATCGAAAAGTATAATCTGATTAACAAAGTTGAACCGATGAACCGTGCGCTGGAAACATTGGGTGGCCAGACATGGTTTGCCGGTTTACGCCGCGATCAGTCCGGTAGCCGGGCACATTTGCCGGTGCTGGCCATTCAGCGCGGGGTGTTTAAGATCCTGCCGATTATCGACTGGGACAACCGCCAGGTTTATCAGTATTTACAACAGAATGGCCTTAGCTACCATCCCTTGTGGGATCAGGGCTATCTGTCCGTGGGGGATACGCACACCACGCGTAAATGGGAACCCGGTATGGCAGAGGAAGAGACGCGCTTCTTTGGGCTGAAACGTGAATGTGGCCTGCATGAGGGTTAATGATAAATTTAGCTAAACTTATTCCCATGTAGTTTAGTCGTGTTTATTAATTTTTGTGTCTGAGATCGCGATTTCATTAATTTTTCGTTACTTCATTGTTTAATTAAACTTATCGATCAATCCTTGTTGGGTGACATTTTACTCACTCAGCAAGGAGATACCCTGGTGTCAGATAAAGACCTGATGTTGTCTGGATCAATAAAAGATCCATCTTCAGTTCTGAAGAATTCACTGCGTTTTGGTAAACAGCATTCATCTGACGAAATTGATATCCAGCAGGTGGGTACACTGCAGGATTTTTTTACTGGCATGAGCAAATTGCATGCGGCGTACCTGAAGCTGGGGCTGGTTTCCGCCCAACCCGGCGATATGCTTTTTTCCCCCTGGTTTTTCACTGCAGCTAACCGGCTGTTTCTGGCTAAAGTCGATGAAGATGTGATTGGAACCATTGCGCTGATTAAACAGAGTGGGCAAGGGCTGCCTGCTGAAAAAGTCTTTTCCAGGGAGATTGGCCAGTCTGGCTGCTGTCCGGAGCGTACCGCAGAGATTGGCTCGTTATGTATTGATGAGAGTTATCGCGGCAGCGGCGTTCTGCGTGAGCTGTACGCGTGGATTATTCTGTATGCCGTATTTTTCCAGCGTATCGATACCCTATTTATTCAGGTAGAGGAGCGCAAGGCGCGTTTTTATCGCGACGTATTGTTCTTTAAGCAGGTGGGGGAGAGCCGCCTGCATCCGGCATACCAGAATAAGCCGACAGCACTGCTGCGGGCTGATGTGAAACCGACGCTGGCTTTTTTACGTAAGCAGCTATCGCCGAATAAGCATCTGAGTCTGAAAGAAGTGCTGAGGTCGATGAATATCAATCATCTGTACCACAAGCTGGTGGAACGCATGAAAGAAGAGAAGGCTTATTGCTGGACCGCTGAACATGCGCGTCACTACTGCGACTGTTGCTGTGTCAGAAATGAGTCGCTGAACAGCACTCAGCGTGCCGAGCTACAGAAAATCCTTAATCGTAAAAACTGATAGCGTTAATGGGCGGCGGCAGGAAGCCAGGCCGCCCGTATTAGGTGTCGATCAGATGCCCACCAGCGCGTCAAACGCCGCAGAAGCCCGCGTCACATTCACTTTCGTCACCTCATAATTCGCTACCGCGACAAACGGATCTTCGGCCAGAATGGCATCCAGTCGCTGGCGATCGATATCTTTCACCATGATCATTCCGCCGGTGCGCGGATCTTTGCGGCCGGCAGCAATAAATACCCCGGCGGCGAAGTAGCGATCCAGCCATTGAATATGTGGCTCCAGCAGGGTCTCAACTTCTTCTACCGGGCGGTAATAGCTCAGATAAACGAGGTACATTATGGCTCCTTTTTCTCGGTCGGATTCGCCAGTTCGGTAATTAATGGCAGCAGGATTCTGACACTGTCACGGCTGCGCAGCGCAATGCGGCCCGGCAACCAGCGGTCAATGTAGCTGAGATTATCACGCCCGGTTTGATGGCGGCTAATGCCCTGCGGAAAGTGCGGCGACTTGCTGCGCTGCTGTTCGCCATCCTGATTGCCCAGTTTCCAGTTAGCGGCGCGCACATTAAGCAGCGGGAAACCGGCACTGTCGAACGGGTTAGCGGGTGTGTTCAGCGGTTGGCTGGTGGCGTTGATACCGTAACGATGGGCAATCGCCAGCGCACGGTCACGAGTCTGGCGCGCTACCGTCGCCGGGGTGTTACTGCCGCTGTTAAAATAGAGCTTATCGCCAACCAGCAGGCTATCGAGGTTAATCACCAGCAGAGTATGCTGTTTCTCGTCGGCTTTAATCCGTGCGAGGTAGTCTTCGCTGCCCCGATGGCCAATCTCTTCGCCGCTTAGGGCGACAAAGCGAATGCCATAGTGCAGCTGCATGGTGCTCAGCCGCTGCGCCAGCTCCAGCATGACGCCAAGACCGGCGGCGTTATCATCCGCACCCTGCAAACGTAAGCCGCCAAGATTGTTTTCGACATCGCTGTCGCTTAAGGGGCTCCAGGTATCAAGATGAGCAATCACCAGAATCTCCTGCGGCGCGTTGCCCGGACGTGCGGCAATCACCGAACTTCCGGTGACCTGGCGCCACGCGGTGCTGCCATCTTTATACTGGTACTGATAACGGGTATTAAAATCACGTTTGTCGCTGTGATAGCCCATCTCGCTGAACTGCTGATGCAGATAGTCCGCGGTCAATAACTCGGCCGGGCTTCCGACCATGCGGCCAGGAAACCAGGTGGCGATATTACGCAATTGCTGTTCAGCAAACTTACCGACGGCCGATTGTGCCGCCATGACCGGTAGAGTGATGCCGCAACTGAGCAGTGTGGCCAGCACTCTCAGGCGGAGGGTGGAAAACATTTCAGAATCCTTAGGCGTCATTGCCATAGCGCGCGAGCGAAAAAATTTTGCGGCGTTAGTATGAAATTGTGTTCGCCGTTAGACAATTTCATTCGTTCTGAAACGCCCTAAATATCATCTGTTAAGCACATTTTGTTCTCAGCTTAGTCAGGTCGTTATTCCATTAGGTAACTACTCATTCCAATTAGTAATTTCATCTGCCCGAACATGCAGACGTATAGTCGCGTTAACTTTCTGTTATTTCTTATAAGGTCGACGTGGACTATCTTCCGATTTTTGCCGATCTCAAGTCTAAACCGGTTCTGGTGGTAGGCGGTGGTGATATTGCGGCGCGCAAAATTGAATTACTGCGTCGTGCCGGGGCGCGCGTGCAGATCGCGGCTCGCGAGCTGTGTGAAGAACTTCAGGCGCTGGCGGATCTCGACCAGCTGGAGTGGCTGGCCACCTCCTTTGATGAGGCGCAGCTGGATAGCGTCTTTCTGGTAATTGCCGCCACCGATGACAGCGCGCTAAACGCCCGCGTCTTCGACGCGGCGAATCAGCGTCATCTGCTGGCGAACGTGGTGGATGACCAGCCAAAATGCTCCTTTATATTCCCGTCGATTGTTGACCGCTCACCACTGGTGGTGGCGATCTCCTCCAGCGGCACTGCGCCGGTACTGGCTCGCCTGCTGCGCGAAAAACTGGAAACGCTGTTACCAGCCAATCTCGGGCAGATGGCGGAAATTGCCGGTCAGTGGCGTGACAAGGTGAAACAGCGCTTTAGCAAGATGTCTGACCGCCGTCGCTTCTGGGAGCGCGCCTTTAATGGCCTGTTCGCCAGCCAGGTGGCGGCCGGTAACGTGCAGGGCGCCAGGCAGACGCTGGACAGTCAGCTGGATAACCCGGAACAGGCGCAGGGGGAAATTATCTTGGTCGGTGCCGGGCCGGGCGATTCCGGTCTGCTGACATTACGTGGTTTGCAGGTGATGCAGCTGGCCGATGTGGTGCTGTATGACCATCTGGTCAGTGACGAAATTTTAGATTTGGTGCGCCGCGATGCCGACAGGATCTGCGTGGGTAAACGTGCCGGTGCGCATTCGGTGCCGCAGGAAGAGACCAATCGTCTGCTGGTCACACTGGCGAAAAAAGGCAAACGCGTGGTGCGGTTAAAAGGCGGCGATCCGTTTATTTTCGGTCGGGGTGGTGAAGAGTTACAGGCTGCCCGGCAGGCGGGCATCCCGTTTCAGGTGGTGCCGGGAATTACCGCCGCCGCCGGTGCTACGGCTTATGCCGGTATCCCACTGACGCACCGCGACTACGCGCAGAGCGTGCTGTTTATTACCGGTCATTGCCGTCCCGACGGCGATGGTATCGACTGGCCTTCACTGGCGCGCGCGCGTCAGACGCTGGCGATTTATATGGGCACGGTCAAAGCCGCCGAAATTAGCCAGCAATTAATAGCTTATGGCCGCGACGCCAGCACGCCGGTGGCGGTGATTGGCCGCGGCACCCGGCAGGATCAGCAGGTCTTGACCGGTACGCTCGAACATCTCGAAGAACTGGCGCAACGCGCCCCAACGCCAGCGCTTTTGGTGATTGGCGAAGTCGTCAATCTGCATGCGCAGTTGGCCTGGTTTCAACATTCAGCACAGCAGGCCGGACGTGAATCCGCCGTTGTGAATTTGGCTTGAGGAAAGATTATGGATCAAAAACGACTCACCCATTTGCGTCAACTGGAGGCGGAGAGTATCCATATCATCCGCGAAGTGGCGGCGGAGTTTGCTAACCCGGTGATGATGTACTCCATCGGCAAAGACTCTTCAGTGATGCTGCACCTGGCGCGCAAAGCCTTCTATCCGGGAACCCTGCCGTTTCCGCTGCTGCATGTTGATACCGGCTGGAAATTCCGCGAAATGTACGAATTCCGCGACCGCATGGTAAAAAACATCGGGGCGGAACTGCTGGTTCACCGTAACCCGGAAGGGGTGGCGATGGGGATTAACCCCTTTGTCCACGGCAGCGCCAAGCATACCGATATTATGAAGACCGAAGGTCTGAAGCAGGCGCTGAATAAATGGGGCTTTGATGCTGCGTTTGGCGGCGCACGTCGTGATGAAGAGAAGTCGCGTGCGAAAGAGCGTATCTACTCCTTCCGTGACCGCTTCCACCGCTGGGATCCGAAGAACCAGCGCCCGGAGCTGTGGCATAACTACAACGGCCAGATTAATAAAGGCGAGAGCATCCGCGTATTCCCGCTGTCGAACTGGACCGAACTGGATATCTGGCAATATATCTTCCTGGAAAACATTGAGATCGTTCCGCTGTATCTGGCGGCACCGCGTCCGGTGCTGGAGCGTGATGGCATGCTGATGATGATCGACGATGACCGTATCGATCTGCAACCTGGCGAAGAGATCAAGCAGCGTATGGTGCGCTTCCGTACCCTTGGCTGCTGGCCGCTGACCGGCGCGGTTGAATCGGAAGCGCAAACGCTGCCGGAAATCATCGAAGAGATGCTGGTATCCACCACCAGCGAACGTCAGGGGCGCGTGATTGACCGCGACCAGGCCGGCTCAATGGAGCTGAAGAAACGCCAGGGTTATTTCTAAGGAGCCACCAAATGAATAACGTTATTGCACAACAAATTGCCGATCAGGGTGGCGTAGAAGCCTGGCTGCATGCGCAGCAACATAAGAGCCTGCTGCGTTTTCTGACCTGCGGCAGCGTCGACGACGGTAAAAGCACGCTGATTGGTCGTCTGCTGCACGATACCCGTCAGATTTATGAAGATCAGCTCTCTTCGCTGCACAATGACAGCAAACGTCACGGTACGCAGGGCGAAAAGCTTGACCTGGCACTACTGGTGGATGGTTTGCAGGCTGAGCGTGAGCAGGGCATCACGATCGATGTCGCTTACCGCTACTTCTCCACCGAGAAGCGTAAATTTATTATTGCTGATACCCCGGGCCATGAGCAGTACACGCGCAATATGGCGACCGGTGCCTCAACCTGCGACCTGGCGATTCTGCTGATCGATGCGCGTAAAGGCGTGCTGGATCAAACCCGTCGTCACAGCTTTATCTCCACGTTGCTGGGAATTAAGCATCTGGTGGTGGCGATCAATAAAATGGATCTGGTCGACTATAAGCAGGAAACGTTCGAGCAGATTAAACAGGATTATCTGGATTTTGCGCAGCAACTGCCGGAAGACCTGGATATTCGCTTTGTGCCGCTGTCGGCGCTGGAAGGTGAAAACGTCGCCACACCGAGCGCGGCGATGAACTGGTACAGCGGCCCGACGCTGCTGGATGTGCTGGAAACCGTCGAGGTGCAGCGCGTGGTTGAACAGCAGCCGATGCGCTTCCCGGTGCAGTATGTGAACCGCCCGAACCTCGATTTCCGTGGTTATGCCGGTACGCTGGCATCCGGAACCGTGCGTGTCGGTCAGCGAGTCAAAGTATTACCTTCAGGCGTTGAATCGGCGATTGCCCGTATTGTCACCTTTGATGGCGATCTGCAACAGGCCGCTGCCGGTGAAGCGTTGACGCTGGTGCTGAAAGATGAGATCGATATCAGCCGTGGCGATCTGCTGGTTGATGCTGATGCCACGCTGAAAGCGGTGCAGGGCGCATCAATTGATGTGGTGTGGATGGCAGAGCAGCCGCTGACACCGGGTCAGAGCTATGATGTGAAAATTGCCGGTAAGAAAACCCGCGCGCGTATCGAAAGCATTCAGCACCAGGTTGAGATTAACAGCCTGACACAGCGTGAAGTGGAAAGTCTGCCGCTTAACGGTATCGGTCTGGTGGATGTGACCTTCGATGAACCGATGGTGCTGGACGCTTATCAGCAAAACCCGGTGACCGGTGGCATGATCTTTATCGATCGTC
>NZ_JRXE01000018.1:40420-108498 GCF_001267535.1 Winslowiella iniecta
CTGCCACACATGATGAAAACGTCATCTGGCATTCGCACGCGGTAACGCGTGCGGAACGGGAGACGCTGAACGGTCATCAGGGCGTGGTGTTGTGGTTTACCGGGCTTTCGGGCTCGGGTAAATCAACGGTGGCCGGAGCGCTGGAGCAGGCGCTGCACCAGCAGGGCGTCAGCACCTATCTGCTGGACGGTGACAATGTGCGTCATGGACTGTGCAGCGATTTAGGCTTCAGCGATGACGATCGCAAAGAGAATATCCGTCGGGTCGGTGAAGTGGCAAAACTGATGGTGGATGCCGGTCTGGTGGTCCTGACAGCGTTTATCTCTCCGCATCGCGCCGAGCGTCAGATGGTGCGTGATGCGCTTGGTGAAGGGCGCTTTATTGAAGTGTTCGTTGATACGCCATTAGCCATCTGCGAAGCGCGCGATCCGAAGGGATTGTACAAAAAGGCCCGCGCCGGTGAACTGCGCAACTTCACCGGTATTGATGCGGCTTACGAGTCGCCGCAGCAGGCAGAAATCCATCTTGATGGTGAACAATTGGTAACAAAATTGATAGCGCAATTGTTAGACGTGCTGCGTGGTCGCGATATTATCAAGTCCTGAGATAGCTACGGCTAATCCGTCATTTTTCAGGTTGCAGGTCGGTTGGTTCGCCAACTGTCTGCGGCCCGAATAAATAAGGATTATTAACGCCAGAGAGCGAGCCGACAACGCGTCAACAGGATACTTATGCAGAACGTTACCCCCATGCTTGCTCGTAAAGATGAAGGTGATCAGGAAGAGCACGGCTGGTCATTCCCCGGTGGGGTCATTGGCTTTGTTGCTTACTGGTTCGCGCTGGCGATTCCCTTTGTGCTTTACGGCTCCAACACGCTGTTTTTCTTCCTCTACACCTGGCCTTTCTTTCTTGCTCTGCTGCCGGTTTCGGTTCTGGTGGGTATTGCGATGAATTTGCTTCTGCGCGGGCGTTTAATCTGGACGCTAATCCTTACTGCACTGCTGGTGGTATGTCTGTTCTGGCTGGTGTTTTCGTATCTGACCGGCTGGTGAGTGCGATCAATTTTGTAAGGGCGACGTTCTCGCCGCCCCTGTGATGACCCGTATTCGCCGTTACAGCGTTACAAAACTTTGCTGAGAAATGATGCGGTACGTGGGTTAACTGGCGCGCTGAACAGCTGCTCGGGATGACCCATTTCCTGAATCACGCCCTGATCGATAAACATCACCCGATCGGCCACTTCGCGGGCAAAGGCCATTTCATGGGTGACAATCACCATCGTCATCCCTTCCTGCGCCAGCGTTTTCATTACCGCCAGCACTTCACCGACCAGCTCAGGATCGAGTGCCGACGTCGGTTCATCAAACAGCATGATCTTTGGCTCCATCGCCAGCGCCCGCGCAATCGCCACGCGCTGTTGCTGGCCGCCGGACAAGCTGTTTGGCCAGGCGTCAATCTTGTCGCTCAGTCCGACTTTTGCCAGCAGCACTTTCGCCTGCTCGATAGCCGCCTTGCGCGACAGCTTGCGCAGCTCCATCGGGGCCATAATCAGATTTTCCAGCACCGTCATATGCGGGAACAGATTAAAGCGCTGAAACACCATGCCGACCGATTCGCGCAGCTGGTTAATATTGGTTTTGACATCATGCACCGCAAAGCCGTTGACCTCAACGCTGCCGCCTTCAATGCTTTCCAGCCCGTTCAGACAGCGCAGAAACGTACTTTTGCCGGAGCCTGATGGGCCAATAACGCATACCACTTCCTGCGGATTAATGTCGCAGCTGATGCCACGCAGTACGAGGTTTTCACCAAACTGTTTCTGCAAATTATTAACGTGAATCACTTTTGCCGAACCTCTTTTCCATATGTTGAACCAGCAGCGAAAGCAGGAAGGTGAATACCCAGTAAATCAGTGAAATCACCAGGTAGGGTTCCCAGTAAGTCGCATAGGCACCGGAAACGGTACGCGCGGCGTAGGCCAGATCGGCGAGGCCGATGGCGGAAGCCAGCGAGGAGTCTTTCACAATCGCAATGGCATTATTGCCCAGCGGCGGCAGCATGCGGCGGAACGCCTGCGGCAAAATCACTTTGCGCATGGTGCGACCATACGGCATACCGAGTGAACGGGACGCTTCCATCTGACCGCGGTCAATTGACTGGATACCGGCACGGAAAATCTCTGACACATAGGCACCGGCATTCAGCGTAATCGCCACAATGCAGGAGAGAAACGCGCCGTAATCAGAACGCAGAGTACGCGCCACGTCAGATGACATCAGCCCGCTGGTCACCAGCAAGCCGTCGCGTGGATTGATAAACAGTGGAATTAGCGCGAAGTGCACCACCATAATCTGCACAAACAGCGGCGTACCGCGAAAGGCGCTGATGTAGATGCGTACCGGCCACTGAACGAAATAGCGCAGAATAAATTTCCACGGGCCATGCGGAGCCTGCGCCAGTCGGCCTAAGCCGAGGGTCAGACCCCAGAGCGTACCGGTGATCACACAGATCAGCGTACATTTCAGGGTCATCATCGCGCCGTCGATAAACAGCGGCATATATTCCTGAATGATTTCCCAACGAAATCCTGTCATACCACAATCCTGTAAAGAGAATTCGCCGCACGCGGCGGCGAAAAAGAGAGGTTATTCTGCGGGCAGTACTGGTACGTTGCTGTCGAACCAGGCGCTGTAAATTTTGGCGTAAGTGCCATCGGCCACGATAGTTTTCAGACCAGCGTTAATTTTTTCACGCAGTGCATCGTTACCTTTGGCTACCGCAATACCGAAGTACTGGCGTTCAAATTTGGCGTCAGGCACCAGCTTAAACTGCTTTTCCGGGTGGGTTTTGATGTAGTACTTCACCACACCGACGTCGCCGACTGCGGCACCGATACCGTCTTCAAACAGCTCTTGCAGCAGCAGCGGAGTGTTATCAAAGCGTTTGATTGCGGTGCTGTTTTTGCCTAATACGTCGGAAACCACGATATCGCCGGTGCTGGAGTTCACCACGCCGACTTTTTCATTTTTCAACGCCGCCAGTGAGTCGATTTTTGAATCTTTTGGCACCACGATGGACTGTTCTGCCGGGAAGTAAGGCGCGGAGAAGTCCACCATCTGTTTACGTTTATCGGTGATGGTAATGCCGGAAATAATAATGTCGCGATCGCCGGAACCGAGAGTGGCGAAAATGCCTTCCCATGGCGTGTTGATCAGCTTAACCTCAGCATTTTGCGCTTTGGCCACCGCTTTAATAATATCGATATCAAAGCCTTCCAGCTGTTTTTGACTATTCTCAAACTCGAAAGGACGATAAGTACCACCTGAACCCACCACCCAGGTTTCCGCCTGAGCGGCAGAGGTCAGCAGCGCCAGCAGGGTGCCGATTAGAGCAAATCTTTTTAACATGTGTTCCCCCGGTAATATAAATGTTCTTACTTATGCATTTTAAGTGCATAAAAATACATTTTCATTAGCGGTCAGGCAAGCGCTGTTTGCAGTACTTTTGGGCGCTGCTCTGATAAAGCAGTTCAATTTCGCCTGTGTAGTGGAGTCGGGCGAGAAGTTATGGGATGATTGAGCCGTTTTTCAGGGGGCGGGGATGGGTAAACTTACGCTGTTGTTACTTGTACTATTAGGCTGGCTGCAATATTCGCTCTGGCTGGGCAAGAACGGCATTCATGATTATACGCGCGTCAATGAAGACGTCGCGGTGCAGCAGGCGAATAACGCCAAACTAAAAGCGCGTAACGATCAGCTCTTTGCCGAAATCGACGATTTGAACGGCGGTTCGGAAGCGATTGAAGAACGCGCACGTAGCGAGCTGGGAATGATTAAACCCGGCGAGACTTTCTATCGCCTTGTGCCGGATCAAAACAGACGAAACGCGCAACAGGCTGCTCAAAACCAATAACGATAAATAATGACCAACATTGCAGGTTCCTTTCCGGACGTTATCGCCGTGGTTCCCGCGGCCGGTATCGGCAGCCGCATGCTGTCTGAGTGTCCCAAGCAGTATCTGACCATTGGCACGCAAACCATCCTTGAACACAGTATTGCCAGCTTGCTGGCACATCCGGCAGTCACGCGTGTGATTGTGGCGCTGAGTCCTGAGGATGTGCAGTTTCAGCAACTGGCGATTGCCGGGGATGCGCGCATTACTACGGTCACCGGAGGCTACCAACGTGCCGATTCGGTTCTGGCCGGACTTAACGCTGCCGGTCGCACCGAATGGGTGTTAGTGCATGATGCCGCACGACCTTGTCTGCATGCAGACGATCTGGCGCGCCTTTTGGCGATTGCGCCCCGCAGCCGCGTCGGGGGTATTCTTGCCGCGCCAGTGCGTGACACCATGAAACGCGCGGAGCCGGGCAACGCGGCGATTGCCCACACCGTCGATCGCGAGGCGTTATGGCATGCGCTGACGCCACAATTTTTCCCGCTTGAACTCCTGCGCAGTTGTTTGCTGCGCGCGCTCAATGAAGGCGCAACCATCACCGATGAAGCGTCGGCGCTGGAGTATTGCGGCTATCATCCTGAGCTGGTGGTCGGGCGTAGCGATAATATAAAAGTCACGCGGCCAGAAGATCTGGCGCTGGCCGCGTTCTATCTGACTCAATTAAATAATTAAGGAGAGCGCAAAATGCGTATCGGTCACGGTTTTGATGTCCATGCTTTTGGTGGCGAAGGCCCGCTGATTATGGGTGGCGTGCGAATTCCTTACGATCAAGGTTTGCTGGCGCATTCTGACGGCGATGTGGTGTTGCATGCGCTGACGGATGCGTTACTCGGCGCCGCGGCGTTGGGGGATATTGGCAAACTGTTTCCTGATACCGATCCGGCGTTTAAAGGCGCGGACAGCCGCGAGCTGCTGCGCGAGGCATGGAATAAAATTCAGCAAAAAGGCTATCGACTCGGTAATGTGGATGTGACCATTATTGCTCAGGCACCCAAAATGCTGCCGCATATTCCACAGATGCGTATCCATATCGCGGAAGATCTGGGCATCCATATGGATGACGTCAACGTCAAAGCCACCACCACCGAAAAGCTTGGTTTTACCGGGCGCGGTGAAGGCATCGCCTGTGAAGCGGTGGCGCTGCTTGTGAAGGCGCAGTCTTAATGGATATGTTGAATCTGAGCCGGTTGCACGGTAAACCAGCAGCACGCGGTAAGCTGAAAGCCAACCCCGAAGATTTTGTGGTGATCGAAGATCTGGGATATACCCCGGATGGCGACGGCGAGCAGCTGCTGGTGCGCCTGCGCAAAACCGGCTGTAATACCCGCTTTGTTGCCGAAGCGCTGGCTAAATTTGCCGGTATTCATCCCCGTGACGTCAGCTTTGCCGGGATGAAAGATCGCCATGCGGTAACCGAACAGTGGTTCTGCCTGCGTCTGCCAGGTAAAGAGACGCCAGTGATGAGCACCTTCCAGCTGGAAGGCTGTGAAGTTCTGGAAAGCGCGCGCCATCGTCGCAAACTGCGAACGGGCGCGTTACAAGGCAATGCTTTTAAACTGATTCTGCGTCAGGTAAGCGATCGCGATGCGGTCGAACAGCGGCTGGAGCAGATTCGTCAGGCGGGTGTACCAAACTATTTTGGCCTGCAACGCTTTGGCCATGAAGGTAACAACCTGACGCTGGCGCGGCGCTGGGCGGCGGATGAAATTCGCGTGCGTGAGCGCAATAAGCGCAGTTTCTTGTTGTCAGCGGCGCGCAGTGCCATGTTTAATCAGGTTGTCAGTGAGCGCCTGGTGCAGCAGCAATCATTGTGTAAAGTGATGGCAGGTGATGCGTTACAGCTCACCGGCCGCGGCAGCTGGTTTGTCGCTGAAGAGACGGAATTTGAGACGTTGCAGCAACGCGTTGATAATAATGAATTGCGTATTACCGCGCCGCTGCCGGGCAGTGGCGAATGGGGAAGCCGTGATGCAGCACTGGCATTTGAACAACAGTGCCTGGCAGCAGAGGCAGAATTGATTACACTGCTTGAGCGTGAACGTGTTGAAGCGGCACGTCGTGCGATGTTAGTTATCCCGCGCGAGCTACGCTGGAACTGGTGGGATGATGTTACGGTAGAGCTGAATTTCTGGCTGCCGGCCGGTAGCTTTGCCACCAGCGTAGTGCGTGAAATCCTCGAACAAGAAGGTGACGATGCGGATATTGCTGAGTAACGATGATGGTATTCATGCGCCGGGCATTCAGGCTTTAGCCAAAGCTCTGCGTGAATTTGCTGACGTGCAGATTGTCGCGCCCGATCGTAACCGGAGCGGCGCATCAAACTCACTGACGCTGGAAACACCATTACGCACTTTTCCTTACCCCAACGGTGATATTGCCGTGCAGATGGGCACGCCAACCGACTGCGTCTATCTGGGCGTTAATGCCCTGATGCAGCCGAAGCCGGATATTGTGGTGTCAGGCATCAACGCCGGGCCTAATCTGGGCGATGACGTGATCTATTCCGGTACCGTTGCGGCGGCAATGGAAGGGCGACATCTCGGTTTACCGGCACTGGCGGTATCGCTGGATGGTCATCAGCATTACGACACTGCCGCGGCGATTACCTGTTCAATTCTGCGCGCATTGCAGCGTGAACCGCTGCGCACCGGGCGCATTCTGAATATTAACGTGCCGGATCTGCCGCTCGATCAGATTAAAGGAATTCGCGTGACACGCTGTGGTAGCCGTCACCCCTCCGATCAAGTGATTCCGCAGCAGGATCCGCGCGGCAATACGCTGTACTGGATCGGCCCGCCTGGCGATAAGTTTGATGCCGGCCCGGATACCGATTTTGCTGCGGTCGATGCAGGTTATGTTTCGGTCACCGCGCTGCACGTCGATTTAACTGCGCACGGCGCGCAGGATGTGCTCTCCAGCTGGTTAACCAAAGCCGGAGTTAATAAGGAATGGTGAGCAAGCGTATTGATACGTTGCTGACGCAATTGCGTCAGCAGGGCATTGACGATGAGCGTTTGCTAAAGGCAATTGAAGAGGTGCCGCGTGAGCGTTTTGTCGATGAGGCTTTTGAACATAAAGCCTGGGAAAACGTGGCGTTACCGATTGGCTCAGGCCAGACCATTTCGCAGCCTTATACGGTAGCGAAAATGACCGCGCTGCTTGAGCTGACACCGACCTCGCGGGTACTGGAGATCGGCACCGGTTCAGGGTATCAGACCGCTATCCTCGCGCATCTGGTCGAGCATGTCTGTTCGGTCGAACGGATTAAAGGTTTGCAATGGCAGGCCAAACGGCGGCTTAAGCAGCTTGATTTACATAATGTTTCCACCCGCCACGGTGATGGCTGGCAAGGCTGGCCGTCACGCGGACCATTTGATGCGATTATTGTCACTGCCGCGCCGCCGGAAATTCCGCCAGAACTGCTGGCGCAACTCGACGAAGGCGGCATTATGGTGTTGCCGGTGGGGGAAGAGCAGCAAGCGCTAAAGCGCATTCGACGTAAAGGCGGGGAGTTTATTGTCGATACTGTCGAGGCGGTGCGTTTTGTTCCACTGGTTAAGGGCGATTTGGCATAAAGTTATGCGTCAGCCACCCTTCTCAGTATTTATACACAACTGCGTAATGGCACGGTGGTGTTGATATTGTTAGTATCCATTGTTATCTACCAGTTTGTAGATGCCGGGCAAACGCCACGCGTTGCGTGAGCCACCCGGTTTTAAGCCAATAATTGGTCACAGTTTTGCCGTCACGGGGGATAAATGAGCACGGGAAGCCCAGTTTTTAAATTAAGCCGTATTGCGGCCGTTTCACTTGTTGGTTTTTGGTTGGCAGGTTGCTCTAACGACTCAACACAGGCCCCTATCAGCTCCGTAGGCAGTAACTCCGGTATGAGCAGCCAGCCTGCCAGCCGTGGTGGCATGATATCGGGAAGCGCGCCAGCCACCCCGATGGCCTCATCCGGCGCCAATGTGCAGACGCAGAATGGTCGTATCGTCTATAACCGCGCTTACGGGAATATTCCCAAAGGTAGCTATAGCGGCGACACCTACACGGTCAAACGTGGCGATACGCTGTTCTATATTGCCTGGATTACCGGCAACGATTTCCGTGATTTAGCCCAGCGCAACAATGTGCCTGAACCTTACAGCCTTAACGTTGGCCAGACCTTGCAGGTCGGTAACGGCTCCGGTTCACCGATTACTGGCGGCAATGCCATTACGGTTGCCGATGCAACGCAGGGCGGCGTGCAGACGCCACCAAGCGCAACGCAAATTAAAGCGCCAACGGTTGCACAGCAACCCGTTATTACGTATTCTGAGGATTCTGGTAAATCAAGTGGAGGCAAAATGTTGCCTTCGTCGGGAACAACTGTTGCAACGACAACAGCCCCGGTTACCGCTCCGACAGTCAGTAGCACCTCCAATAGTTCCACTCCGGTTGGAACATGGCGCTGGCCTACTGATGGTAAGATCATCGACAACTTCTCTGCTTCCGAAGGTGGCAATAAAGGGGTCGATATTGCGGGGTCGCGCGGACAGCCTGTTGTGTCCACTGCCTCAGGGCGTGTGGTGTACGCAGGTAATGCTCTTCGCGGTTACGGTAATCTGATAATCATCAAACATAATGATGATTACCTGAGTGCTTACGCGCACAACGACACAATGCTGGTCCGTGAACAACAAGAAGTGAAAGCGGGACAGAAGATTGCGACGATGGGCAGCACAGGTACCAGTTCAGTTAGATTGCATTTTGAAATTCGTTACAAGGGGAAATCCGTCAACCCGTTGCGTTATTTACCGCAGCGATAAACCGGCAGAACCCTGAAGATTGGTGTTCTGCCCTGGAATCACGGGTAGGAGCCGCTTATGAGCCAGAATACGCTGAAAGTTAACGAGTTACACGAAGACGCGGAATTCGACGAGAACGGAGCTGAGATTTTTGACGAGAAGGCTCTTGTCGGAAACGAACCTGGTGATAATGACTTAGCTGAAGAAGAGTTGATGTCGCAGGGTGCGACACAGAGAGTCCTGGATGCGACGCAGCTCTATTTAGGAGAGATTGGATATTCTCCGCTTTTAACGGCAGAGGAAGAAGTTTTCTTCGCTCGCCGTGCACTACGCGGTGACGTACCGTCTCGTCGCCGCATGATTGAAAGTAACTTACGTCTGGTGGTGAAGATTGCCCGTCGTTACAGCAATCGTGGTCTGGCGCTGCTGGATCTGATTGAAGAGGGTAACCTCGGTCTGATCCGCGCCGTTGAGAAGTTTGACCCGGAAAGAGGGTTCCGTTTCTCAACTTACGCCACCTGGTGGATTCGACAGACGATTGAACGGGCGATCATGAATCAAACCCGTACCATCCGTCTGCCGATTCACATTGTAAAAGAACTGAATGTTTATCTGCGTACAGCACGTGAACTTTCTCACAAGCTTGACCATGAGCCGAGTGCGGAAGAGATTGCTGAACAGCTCGATAAACCTGTTGATGATGTCAGCCGTATGCTGCGTCTCAACGAACGCATTACTTCAGTCGATACACCGTTAGGCGGTGACTCTGAAAAAGCGCTGCTGGATATTCTGGCCGATGAGAAAGACAACGGTCCGGAAGACACCACGCAAGACGATGATATGAAACAAAGCATCGTTAAATGGCTGTTCGAACTGAACGCCAAGCAGCGTGAAGTACTGGCTCGTCGTTTCGGCCTGTTGGGCTATGAAGCGGCAACGCTTGAAGATGTGGGTCGTGAAATTGGACTGACCCGCGAACGTGTACGTCAGATTCAGGTTGAAGGTCTGCGTCGTCTGCGTGAAATTTTGCAGACACAAGGGCTGAACATTGAAGCGTTGTTTCGTGAGTAAAACAGGCAGGCTTTAATCCACGATGAGTAAATGCGAAAAGCGGTGGTTAATCCCACCGCTTTTTTATTGCCTGAATAAAACCTGGTCACACCAGAGATTTGAGTCGATAAATCCATTCCAGTGCCTGGCGTGGCGACAGAGAATCTGGATCCAGCGCCTCCAGCGCTTCAACTGCCGGTGAGGTCTCTTCCACCAACAGCGGCAACTGCGGGCCATCGGCACTGGATACTGACGCACTGCCTGATAACGTTTCCAGCTCCTTCAGCTTCTGACGCGCGCGTTTAATCACATCTTTCGGTACCCCAGCCAGTGCCGCTACCGCCAGACCATAACTTTTGCTGGCCGCGCCTTCCTGCACACTGTGCATAAAGGCGATGGTATCGCCGTGCTCAATCGCATCCAGATGGACGTTAACCACCCCTTCCATTTTCTCCGGCAGGGTAGTCAGTTCGAAATAGTGAGTGGCAAACAGCGTCATCGCTTTAATGCGATTGGCAAGGCTTTCAGCACAGGCCCAGGCCAGCGAAAGCCCATCGTAAGTTGAAGTGCCGCGACCAATTTCGTCCATTAACACCAGGCTGTATTCAGTGGCGTTATGCAGAATATTGGCGGTCTCAGTCATCTCCACCATAAAGGTGGATCGACCCGATGCCAGATCGTCAGCCGCACCGACACGGGTAAAAATACGATCGATAGGGCCAATGGTTGCCTGCTCCGCCGGTACAAAGCTGCCGATATATGCCATCAGCGCAATCAACGCGGTCTGAC
This sequence comes from Winslowiella iniecta, assembly GCF_001267535.1. Classification (GTDB taxonomy): domain Bacteria; phylum Pseudomonadota; class Gammaproteobacteria; order Enterobacterales; family Enterobacteriaceae; genus Erwinia; species Erwinia iniecta. Next base: position 51,004 of record NZ_JRXE01000018.1, read on the forward strand.
GCATATAGGTACTTTTACCTCCCATATTCGGGCCGGTAATGACCAGCATCCGGCGCTGCGGTGACAGGGCAAGGGGGTTGGCAATAAATGGCTCTTTTAATACCTGTTCGACTACCGGATGACGGCCAGCAGTAAGTTTAATCCCGGTTTTATCACTCAGGGTCGGGCGGCTGTAATTCAGTGTCCAGGCGCGCTCAGCAAGGTTGGCTAAGACGTCGAGTTCGGCCAGCGCCGCCGCGCTGAGCTGTAGCGCTTCCAGATGCGGCAGCAGCAACTCGAACAACTCTTCATATAACCTTTTTTCCAGCGCCAGTGCTTTCCCTTTAGAGGTCAGCACTTTATCTTCGTACTCTTTCAGTTCAGGGATAATGTAGCGTTCGGCATTTTTCAGCGTCTGGCGGCGAACGTAATTGATCGGCACCAGATGGCTCTGTCCACGGCTGACCTGAATATAGTAACCATGCACGGCGTTAAATCCGACTTTCAGCGTATCCAGCCCGAGTTTTTCCCGTTCACGAATTTCCAGTCGATCGAGGTAATCGGTGGCGCCATCGGCCAGCGCTCGCCACTCATCCAGCTCAGCATTATAGCCGGGTGCAATCACACCACCGTCGCGTACCAGCACCGGTGGTGATTCGATAATTGCGTGTTCCAGCAGGTCACGCAGCTCGTCAAACTCACCCATCTGCTCGCGGAGCGTCTGCAGATGTTTTACTTTGCTGGTTTCCAGTAACGCGCGTAAATCAGGAAGCTGCTGAAAAGCGTGGCGCATGCGCGCCAAATCGCGTGGACGGGCGGTACGCAAAGCCAGACGAGCCAGAATTCGCTCTAAATCTCCCACCTGACGTAATGACGGTTGCAGCTCTGAACCGCTTTCCAGCAGCGCTTCAATACTTTCCTGACGGTTATTGATCACTGCCGCATCGCGTACCGGCATATGCAGCCAGCGTTTAAGCATGCGGCTGCCCATTGGCGTTACGGTACGATCCAGCACTGAAGCCAGCGTATTTTCAATGCCACCGGCGAGGTTTTGTGTGATCTCGAGGTTACGTCGGGTCGCGGCATCCATAATGATACCGTCTTGCTGGCGTTCCATGGTCAGCGAACGAATATGCGGTAGCGAGGTACGTTGCGTATCTTTCACATATTGCAGTAAACAACCTGCCGCACGTAGCGCCATATGCGCCTGCTCAACACCAAAGCCACTGAGATCGCGGGTACCAAACTGCATGTTCAGCTGCTGACGCGCGGTATCCGGCTCAAATTCCCACAGTGGGCGGCGGCGCATGCCACGACGATTGTCGATCAGCTCCATCGCAGCAAAATCTTCCGGGTAGAGCAGTTCGGCCGGATTAGTGCGTTGTAACTCTGCTGCCATGGTCTCTTTATCGGTCGGTTCAGCCAGACGGAAACGGCCTGAACTGATATCGAGAGTGGCATAACCAAAACCGCGCGAACCTTGCCAGATTGCGGCCAGCAGATTGTCCTGGCGCTCCTGTAACAAAGCTTCATCACTGATGGTACCTGGCGTGACGATGCGTACCACTTTACGCTCCACCGGCCCTTTACTTAACGCCGGATCGCCAACCTGTTCGCAAATGGCGACTGACTCACCCAGTTGAACCAGCTTGGCCAGATAGTTTTCCACCGCATGATAAGGCACACCCGCCATTGGAATCGGCTCACCTGCCGATGCACCGCGTTTGGTCAGAGAGATTTCCAGCAGCTGCGATGCACGTCTGGCATCGTCATAAAACAGCTCGTAGAAGTCACCCATACGGTAAAACAGTAAGATATCCGGATGATCGGCCTTCAGGCGCAGGTACTGCTGCATCATTGGGGTGTGGGCGTCGAGTTTGTCAGTACTGTTCATAAGTTTACCGCTTCCAGTCCATTGAAATTAAAGTTAATTGTGATTTCTTTGTCATCATTAGCAATCACAGTGTCCTGTCAAAAATTATTCAATTATACCGGTTGAGCAGTCATCATTCCGCTCAAGTAAATCAATCAGTTGGTCTATAAAGTGGAGCTTATCCGACAGGCAAAGCGGCTGGCAAATCTTTATCGTGCACAACGATCAATGATGAAGCCTGGAGGCAGAACCCGGCATCAGGCGCTAAAGCCTGGGTTCAGGCTACGCGCGCTATACTAGCCTGGGGAGCAATCGACTGTCACAGGTAAAAGCTGAAAGCATGCCGCAAAATTGAACTGTAAACAGTAAGGAGGAGACGAGTTAAAACCGGGGAAGAATAAAAAGCTCCCTGACGGCAGCTTTTTATCTTGTCTTGCCCCTCCTGACGAGGGGCCGCTAATTTATCAGAAGTCGTAGCGTACGCGCACCAGCGTCATATCACCGAGGTTGTCGGTGCTGGAGGTCAATACATGTTCGACATCAACGCGGAAGCCGTAATCAAACTGGACGGCGACACCCAGGCCATTATCAATACGCTGATAATCGCGGCCGTTGACGTACTCCAGACGATCGCCCATAAAGTAAGGCATAACGGATTTCACTGCATACTGACCGACTGGTACGGCATAACCGGCAAAGTACTCGATTCCCCAGGCATCGCCAGCGAAAGAGTTAGCCACATCAGCCTTTTTCGTCGTCAGGAAGTTATTATACCAACCGCCGCCGATGCTCAGTGTCCAGTTGTCTGGCTTCCAGCTCAGAGAAGTACCGACGATGTTCTGGTCGTACTTTTTGCTGTTACTGTCCGCAGGGTTACGCATCTCTGCACGGGTGTAGTTCCACGCAGTACCCCAGCTCAGATCCGGCGTCAGGTGATAATTCACACCCAGTGAACCACCGCCTTTACGCTTATAACGCAGGCCGTTGCCCGGCAGGTACTCATTGTCGCTGAACAGATAAGAGGCGTAGAGGTCGGCATCGCCAACACTGTTTTTATACTTCAGCATTTTGCGTGAACGGTAAGAGCCGTCGTAATCACCATTAATACCGTTACCTGATGCCTGGGCGATCATATCGTAATCCCAGATATCAGTTTTAGCGCCAACCACATCATAGTAAACGCTATTCTGTTGACCAAAGGTCAGCTGTCCCCAGGTATCACTTTTCAGGCCGGTATACAGCATACGGCGACTGGTATTGTTGGCACCGTCGGCGTGGTGATTATCCCAGTCAAACAGTGCCGGAACATTGACGCCTAACTCGTAGTAGCTGACCCAGCTAATATCATCAAACAGGTAGTAGTCAGCGGCGAAGCGGAAGCGAGTACCGCCGTCGAAGCCGTTACGCTTGTATGAGCCTTTATCACCGTCACCGGTCATATTGTTGAACTGTGCGCGGATGCTGCCGCCGACGGTAAAGTTCAGACGGCTGAGCGGATCGCCAGCCTGCGGATCTTGCTTTAATACCGTGATTTCAGCCTGGGCTGCGAAAGAGGTGCTGCCAACAACCAGGGCTAAACCTACTGCCTGGCTTAAAACGCGCAAATTCATTGCCATTATTATACCTGTTAAACATTGCCATAATTAATAACGCACGGGCGTTAATCTTTCAATTTAACGGGAAGGGGCCCCGCGGCGGCATTTTTATCATTATTGCGGTTAAATTAATTAACAAAAGACGTTATAACCATTTACGGACAGCACATAAATGGCGTATTAACTCAAATTAAAATTAACATGGAGAATTAATGAGCATGAAGGTGACTTTTATCATCGTGCCCGGCTATACCAATTCCGGGCCCGAGCACTGGCAGTCTCACATTGAAAGAAAGTATCAGCGGGTGCTGAGGGTGCAGCAGGATGACTGGTTTTCACCAAAAAGGGAGCCATGGATGCAACGATTAAATGAAACTATCGACAGTGTTGAGGGACCGGTATTCCTGATTGGTCACAGCTGCGGTGCTGTCACCATTAGCCAGTGGGCAGAAAAATATCACTGCGATCGCATCACTGGCGCTTTATTAGTCGCTCCAGCCGATGTGGATAGTCCTGATATCCCTGAGGATATTATTGTTCAGCGCCCGCTTGCTTTTCAGCCACTGCCTTTTCCCACCACGGTGGTTTGCAGTGATAACGATGAGTTTCTTTCGTACCGCAAAGCCCGACAACTTGCCGAAAGCTGGGGGGCGAGTTTAATCACGCTTCCGGGGGCGGGTCATCTGCACACCGCCGCAGGATTCGGGGAATGGCCTGATGGCGAAGCATTGATTAATCGCCTTTCCGGCCAGCAGCTTATTGCGCGTAGTGATGCGTAATTTTCGGTAGCGAACGGTAAAGACAGGCAGACTACACGTTATACCAGAGTTTACTGACATGGACGTTTTCTATCGAGTAACCCACCCCTTTGGTATAAACAATGAAATCAGCGGGGCAATTGAGGATGGCTATTTTACTTTTCAGGCTTTTAAACACCTGCCACATACGCTGACTGGACGAGCTCAGGTTGTTTTCATCCCAGACGTGCCTGAGTAAATCCTCTTTCTTGATGGTTTCGCCAAAACCGTTGCGCAGCAGATACTCTAACAGCAGTTTATTTGTCCCTTTCAGCTTAATCGAGGAGGTTTTTTTTTCCTCCAGCCGGATAAGACTGCCGCTATGACTGACAAAAATCATCGATATACCATTGTCAAAGATAATGTAGTAACCCAAAAATTGTTCAGACATGATATTGAACATATTATTACCTGGCTATAAATTCGAATCCTATCTATAAAAAGTTAACCGATATAATAACGGCATGGATTAATTAACCACTCTTTCAGGTGAACTTAATTAGAGCTGGGGCTTGGTGTTATTTAGTCTGGGTGACAGAGTATTGTCAATGAATTTTAATTAATTATTCCGGATGGCCGCCTGTAACAGATGAAGTCAGCAGGCGGGAAATCCTGGTATAAAGTCTTTGATGGTTATTTTAAGACTTCTCTTATTATTAAAGATGAAAAAAACCAAGGAAAAACTGATTTAACCAATTTTTGTATTATCTGAAATGTATTTTCTGGTCTTTTTTGCTGCAAAGGATATCTGTTCCTCTCTTTAAAGGTGAGTGGTAGGTGTTTAATCAGTTTTTTATGTTGTTTAGGCCGGGTTTGATCGCTTTTATGTTTAGTGCCGGTTGAGTTTTCCTGTTTCGCTGGCCTAGAATCCTTACCGGCATCGGATAGCCAAAATACAAAGCATGTAGGTTCGATTAACCCGCGCATTGTTGCAGTATGAATCCAGCAAAAATTCTTGCTTGAATTATCAGGAAAGGATTTCTGGTGGATGTCATTTTTCAATGGTATCTCTGCAACCGCGACTAAATAAAATACAAGGATGAATGATGAAAAAAGTATTTACTACTCTTGGGGCGCTAGCGGCATTAGTAATGGCTCAACAGGCTTTTGCAGCAGACGGCACAGTTAACTTCACTGGTAGCATTGTTAATGCGCCATGTAATGTCATTATTGGTGATCTTAACCAGACAGTGCAATTGGGGCAGGTACGCACGGCAAAATTCACGGCAGTCGGCAGTAAATCCGACCCACAGCCGTTTAGTATCAAGCTGGAGAATTGTGATATTAGCGGTACTGATCCACTGACTAAGGTGACTATACAGTTCGACGGTGACCCGGTGCCGGGGCCAGGAACAGGTAACAGTACCTTGTTCGGTGTTGGACTGGCGACCAGTGCGGCGAAAAACGTTGGGGTAGAAATTGCCGATTACAGAACTAACACCCGAATTAATAATGGTGTGCCAAGTGCTGTATTTGATCTTGCCCCTGGGCAAACAACATTACGCTTCATTTCCAGCTATGTATCCACCGCAGCTGCTGTTATTCCGGGTACCGGTAATGCTACAGCTCAGTTCAGCCTGGTCTATCAGTAACCCGTGATGGTTTATTAGATTATCACTTTCGGTAAGGCCGGGCGGAATGTCCTTCCCGGCCTGTATAATAATTATCTGATTGGATATATTATGAGTATCTGGCGCAGCTCATTGTTTCTGTTCTCATTTCTCTTTGCTTCTGCCACTCTGGCGAATGGTATTTCGGTGGGGGCAACGCGTGTAATTTATGATGCCAGAAGTAAAGAAGCATCAATGACAGTGCTAAATAATTACAGTGCTGCTTATTTAATCCAGTCCTGGGTTGAAGATGAGAAGGGGGGAAAGAGCGATTCCTTTATTGTGACTCCGCCGCTTTTTCGCCTTGATGGCAAAAAAGAGAATATGTTGCGTATTGTCCGAGTCAAAGAGGAGATGCCTGGCGATCGCGAGTCTGTTTACTGGCTTAGCATTAAAGCCATTCCCCCGGCACCGGAGAGCGACAAAAATACCCTGCAGCTGGCAATTAAAACGCGGATGAAACTATTCTATCGCCCAGAGGGTATTCCGGGTAAGCCTGAGGATGCTTATAGCAAGCTAATCTGGAAACTGAACGGTGACCAGTTACAGGTGATCAATGACAGTGCTTACGCAGTGGTGATTTCGCGGGTGACGGTTGATGGTGGGGAGATGGGGAAAGTCGACTTTGTCGCGGCTAAAGACACGTTAATTATACCGAATAGCAATAAAAAACTTATCAGGCGCGGGAGTGTTGTTAAATATGGCGTCATTAATGACTTTGGCGGGAATACGTCCGCTTATCAGGGCGTGGTTCAATAAAAATAAAAAAAGATAATATGCATCAAGGAATGATGATATGAAAGGCTTGTCTATCCCTGAACAGAGTCGATTTATACTTTCTCTGTTAGTTGGTTATATTGTTATTTATGTGCCGTCACTGGCGGCGACACCGACAACGTATAACCCGAGTTTTCTGGAAAATATTAACGGCCAGAATGCAGTGGCGGATTTGAGCGCTTTCACGCTCTCCCCCCAGGCACAGCTACCCGGTACCTATCGGGTCGCCGTTTATGTCAACGGAAGCTACAGTGGTTACACGGAGGAGTTCATTTTCAGCCACTCTGAAAACTCTGCCAATGATGAGTTGCAACCCTGTCTGAATCTGGCGCAATTAAAAAAGTTTGGCGTAATGGTCGAGGCTTTTGCAGCGCTCAGGGATGAAAAATACCAGCAGCAAGCCTGTGTCCCTTTTCAGAAAATCATTCCGCAATCTGCGGCTGAGTTTGTGTTTTCTCAGCAACGGCTTAATTTGAGCTTTCCACAGGCATCAATGATACGAACTGCCCGTGGTGAGGTCGATCCTTCACGCTGGGATGACGGTATTCCTGCCGCACTGCTCGATTACAGCTTTAGCGGGAGTGAACAGCTAAAGCGCGAAAACAGCGGTAATGGCAGATCACAATATCTTAACTTACGCAGTGGCCTGAATCTTGGAGCATGGCGACTGCGCAATTATTCTACCTGGTATAACCAGCCACGGGGCGCCAGCTGGCAAACCATTAACAGTTATCTGCAACGCAATATTGTCGCGCTGAAGTCGCAACTCACGGTCGGTGATAGTTTTTCGCCGGGCGAGATTATCGACAGTATTAAGTTTCGCGGTGTGCAACTCGGTTCCGATGACAGCATGTATCCGGATAGTTTACGGGGGTTCGCGCCCGTTATTCGAGGCATCGCTCAGACCAGTGCCCAGGTGACCATCCGGCAGAATAACTATGTTATTTATCAGACTTATGTCCCTCCCGGACCGTTTATTATTGCCGATCTGTTTCCCACCTCTTCAAGTGGTGATCTGGATGTCACCATCACTGAGGCGGATGGCAAGGTTCAGCACTATATTCAGGCGTTTTCCGCCTTACCGATTATGCAGCGTGAAGGGCGAATAAAATATAACCTGGCTGCCGGTGAGTATCGCGGAGGCAATGATCGTCAGAGCAGCAATTTCGCCCAGGGATCTCTGATGTGGGGCTCACCGCTGGGAATGACACTGTATGGCGGTGCGCTGGGGGCGGAGAAGTACCAGTCAGCGGTACTGGGGTTGGGCAAGAATTTCGCTTCTTTCGGGGCGCTTTCTTTTGATATCACCCAATCACTGGCCGATTTGCATAATAGTGACGGACGGCGTGACGGGCAGTCGCTGCGTTTCCTTTATGCCAAATCCTTTGCTGAAAGTGGCACCCACTTTCGCCTGCTGGGCTACCGCTATTCTACCGAGGGCTTTTATACCTTTGATGAAGCAATGAAGGCCAATGGGCGGCTGGATCATCAGAATCCAAACACCTCCTCGTCTTATCGTAAACGCAGCCAGCTTCAGGGTTCGCTTAACCAGAGAGTCAGTGATAACGGTTCGGTATTTTTTAACCTCAGTCGTCAGGATTACTGGGATGGAAACCGCAACCAGCTGTCAATGCAGACCGGCTATAACGGCAACTGGCAGGGGATAAGCTATGCACTTTCTTACAGTCTTAGCCAGTCGTCGCGCAATGATGCCAGTAACGACAACATTGTGTCTTTTAGTATGTCGGTGCCGATTGATGATTTGCTGCGTCGACCGGTCTGGACCAACTATTCATTAACCCGCGGTGGTGGTCAGACAACACAGCAGGCAGGGGTTAGTGGCTCATTATTAGAAGATAACAATCTGAGCTATAGCGTGCAGCAAAGCTACAGTCATAACGGAAACGGTGCCAGTGGCAATGCTTCGCTGGCCTACAGCGGAACTCAAGGTAGCAGCCAGTTAGGTTATTACTATAACCCTAATCAGCAGCAATTCACCTATGGACTGCGTGGTGGCGTCGTGGGCCATGAGGATGGGGTCACCTTATCGCAGTCGCTGAATGAGACCGTTGCTTTGGTTAAAGCACCGGGTGCCAGTCATCTGCGCGTCTTAAGTAACAGCGGGGTAAGCACCGACTGGCGTGGCTATGCAGTGGTTCCTTCGTCGGTTGCCTATCGCGAAACGCGTATCCGGGTTGATGCCACCTCACTGGATAATAACGCGGAGCTACTGGAAACGGCTAAAGATGTGGTTCCTACCCGTGGAGCAGTCGTCAGGGCCGAGTTTGCTACCCGTGTCGGACATCGTGTGATGATGCCTCTGCACCAATCTAACGGCAAGCTGGTGCCGTTTGGTGCCATGGTGTCGCTAGTCGATGATCGTGCCAAAGAGCCGCTGGCGGCCATTGTCGATGAACGCGGTCAGGTTTATCTCACCGGATTACCAGAAAAAGGGCAATTAAAAGTGAAGTGGGGGCAGGACAGGACTCAGTCCTGTACGGTCAATTATCATCTGCCAGCGGAAATTAAATCATCAACACCGTTAATTACTCTGTCGCAGCAACAGTGCCAGCAGGGTCAGGAATAAATATGTTATCTATTGCGAAAATATTATCAGGATTATTGCTGATGGCGATCAGTGCCCAGGCTTATGCTGGCGCTTGTAGCCCCGCCGGTGGAGTAAAGAGGTATGAGTTTGTTTATACGCCCAGCCTGACATCGCCGGATGATAACCGTCCCGGCCTTACTCTGCCGCCGCATGACTGGAGCGCCACCGGAGGTGAGTACAGTATGCATTGCCTGTGTAACAGCGGTACATACTATGATGTTTATTACACGGCAAAAAGCACGCTGCCAGAGGGGTCGCCTGGGTACTATATCGTCCTCGATCAATACCTTGAAGCTGCGACTGAGATCTATGTAAAAGGTGGCTTGTTGGCCTACAAAGCGGTGCCGTTTACTAACCTGAGCAATCAATACAGTCAGGCTCCGGGTGCGGTTCCCCTGCGCTGTAACAGTGATGTCACCGGGTTTGAAACCGGCTCAAGAGGGACGATTACGCTGAGGTTTCTGAAAGCTTTTGTGGGCATACGTGATATCCCCCTTGTCGAACTGGCCAGAATCTACGCTGCGACTGACAATCAGGTTCCTGAAAATAACTCTGCGCTGGTTAGTGTCGTCACGATGAGAGGAAGAGTGACTGTGGTGCAAGGTTGTGATCTTCAGGGTAATCAGCTTAATGTTGATTTCGGCTCACTGCATGCCTCGAAGTTTAATCAACAGGGGCAGAAACCTGATGGATTTACTCCGCGTAGCTATTCGTTAACGTTTAATTGCAATAATATTGATAATGGAGCTACGCTGGAATTATATTTTGAAGCGCGTAATGATTCCAGTTATCCGAATGCTATTGCTACCAATAACAGTAATATTGGCGTGGTGATCGAAAATGAACAGGGGGCGATTATTAAGCCGAACCAGGATCGTATGCCGATTAATTTTGACTATCAGTCACAGGTTGCGAGCACAACCATTAAAACTTATCCCGTCAGTACCACAGGCGTAACCCCTGCTACCGGACCGTTTAACGCGATGGCAACGCTTAAAATTGACATTCAGTAAATAATATGAATATTGGGATTGATATTGTCGAACATAGCCGGATATTACAGGCGGTATCCCGAAGTGGTGCTGGATTTATTGCGCGGGTATTAAGTGATGAAGAGCAGCAGAGATTGGGAGATGTGCACGAAAATATCCATCGTTTTTCCGGTGTATGGGCAGCCAAGGAAGCAGCGGTAAAAGCGCTGGGTAGCGGTTTCCGGGATGGTATATCTTTTTATGATATTCAGATTCAGCATAATGAAGATGGCGCACCTGCTTATCATTTTAGTGGGGCGTTTAAGATTCGTTATTTACAATGCGGATATACACGTTCGGCACTTAGCATTTCACACTGCCAGAGCCATGCCGTTGCGGTTGCGGTATTCACCCGTTAATAAATGTCGACAAAGGATGTTGAATGTCTGTTTACCCCGACTTATCAGATAAAAGCGTGGTTATTACTGGTGCTAATGGTGATATAGGCCTGGCAATCTGTGAAAAATATTTGAATCTCAATTGTCAGGTGTTCGCTGTGGCGCATAGTCACCAGAATATGCTGCAACAGCTTAAAAGCAGCCATCCCCGTGGCGATTATTTAATCATTAAAAGCTGTGATATTACGGATGCTGATCAGGTGCAGAAACTGGTTGCTGAATTAGAGCAGCAGATCCGTTGTGTGCATGTGCTGGTGAATAATGCCGGGTTATGCAGTGATAATCTGTTTAGCGCTATGAACTATGAACAGTTTGACCGTGTGATCAAGGTGAATCTGTACGGCACTTTTAACCTGTGTAAATCGCTGTTGGGGATGTTGCGCAGTGCCAGAGGTGCGACGGTGGTAAACGTCTCTTCTGTGGCTGGGGTGACCGCCAGTTTTGGTCAGGTTAACTACAGCGCGGCCAAAGCGGGAATAAATGGTCTGACGCGTTCTCTGGCGGCCGAATATGCAGCGAAAGGTATCCGGATTAATGCGGTAGCGCCGGGCATGATTGAGTCAAAAATGGTGAAAAAGGTGCCGCGTCAAATTGTGCAGACTGTTGTCTCTGCCACACCGTTAAAGCGCCTTGGGCGCGCAGAAGAGATAGCCGATGCCATAGCTTTTTTAAGCTCTTCGGCTTCCGGATTTATCGTTGGTCAGACGCTGGTGGTAGATGGCGGTTTAGTGATGCGTTAACTGATGAGGAATAAGGATGTCCCGATTAGATAAGAGCCTGGTGTCGGCCAGTTTATTGCTTCAGATTGGTGCCTGGCGTGCACCCATATTTATGATTGATCGTATTGCCGATTATAAGCCTGGAGAGAATGCTTCGATTACTGTGGTTAAGCATGTGACGTTTAATGAGCCTTATATAACAGGGCATTATCCTGATAACCCGGTGATGCCAGGCGTGATGATTGCGGAAGTATTCAGTCAGGCCAGTGAATATTTAAGCCTGCTGAATGATTTTACCGATCGTTATCAAAACGAGTGGAGAAAAGCGCTGGTCAGTTTTGATGATGTGGCAAAAGCACTGACTACAGACAGTGGCGTCGCAACAATCATCGCTGAACGTAAGCGTATTATTGGTTATCTGGTTGCACAAAATATTAAGTTTAAACATGTGGTTTTTCCTGGGGATAGTTTATATGTCACCAGTCAGCTCACAGCCGTAGATGAAAAGGGGTTCTGTCATTATAACGTTGAGGCGCGCGTTGGGCGCCATATTGCCAGCTGCGGAAGGATTATTAATTACCGTAGCGAAAATAAACAGAGTGAGCGTTCGGGGCGTTAACATCAATAATGGATTAAGTAAGAGGTGATATGGAATATCAAAGCGAAATAGCAAAACGAAAAGTTGTGCTGGAGAAAATCAAGCTGGGGTTAATTGAGCGTCTTAACCTTTATCAGCGCGTGGAACAAATTGATGATGATACACCACTGTTTGGTCATGGATTAAAACTGGATTCCGTTGATGCAACCGAGCTGATGGTTTTATTAGATGAGATGTTTGGAATTCGCGTTTCCGTTGGTGATGATCCTTCTTATATGCGCAGTGTCAATAGCCTGGCGTCATTTGTGTTACAGCACCAGCATGTAGCAGCCAGCCCGGCTGTTGCTCCATCACTGAATACTGCAAAGATTAATCAGGGATAACTCGCTATGAATAAACTTACTGCACTGCACCATGCTAACGGTGCCGTAATGGGGCTGCGTAATCAGCGCACCATTCCTTTCCACTATGGTCAGCCGGACGCTGAGTATCAGGCTGTTCGTCAGAATATATTACTGACTGATTATTCACATTTTGGTATTGCGCAGGTCGCCGGGGAAGATTGCTGGGAATTACTGAATTTATTGGTCTCGGCGGATGTTTCATCCATTCGTGATGAACAGGCGATTTATAGTCTGATCCTTGATGAGCAAGGTTATATCGTCACTGACCTCTACATTCTTTGCGATGAAGACCGATTTATACTGTTATCCGAATGGTGCAGCGGTGAAGCCCTGTGCGAGATGATTAACCATATCTGGCAACAGCATCGCGAAAATTTACCTGAAATTGAACAGGTGCTGCCGCTGGATACTACGCTGGGCATGTTGCACTTTGAAGGGCCCTACAGCTGGGAGCTACTGGGCGAGCTCTACGGTATCGATGTTATCGGGCTGCCTTTCCTTGAGCACATGCATACCGATGATATGTTGCTGCTGCGGGCGGGTAAACATGGTGAGTTCTCTTACAAATTAATCGGTACATTTGACCAACTGGCTGATGCCTGGCAGCGGGCCATCGTCGCCGGAGAAAAATATCAGTTACGCACCGGTGGAGTGGATTATCAACGACAGGTGCGGCTGGAAAATCCCTGCTGGCAACCGGAGGTATTGGCTCCTTTCAGCCGTTGCCCGGTCGAGCTGCAGATGCAGTGGATGTTGCGCTACAACAAAGGGGATTTTGTGGGTCGTGACGCGGTGTTGCAACGACTCGAGCAAGGGCCCGCTCAGCGCGCCATCGGCATCATAATCAAAGGGGAACCGTTAGCAGAGCAGCAGCCCAATCAGACTATTTTCTTCGATAATAAACCGGCAGGAAGCTTAATTACCGCTGCTTACTGTCCTGAATTAGAGGCGTCTGTTGGCAGGGTGATGCTAAACAGCGATGTCGCCTATGCCAACATTAACCACTTTATCCTTCAGGGTGAGTTTACGGCGAGGGATGTCACCACCAGCGCCATACCTTTTATTCGCAACTTCAGTTTTATGGTTAACCCCGCTGAACATAGTTTTATCGATCCGGCGCGGCCAAAAAATATTCTCGAACAATCTCAATGGAAGCAACAGCAGGAAACCTGCGTAGTGCAGGCTGATTGATCACCTTTTTTTAGCCATTATTATTTCTTGCTGCCCACCGGATTGGGCAGCTTTTATTCTTGCCAGGGAGTAGCCGTTATGACCCGGATACGTAAACGTGTGGTAATAACCGGTATGGGGCAATTATCGTCACTCGCGACCAATATCACAGACTTCAAAACTGCATTATTTGCGTTACGCTGCGGCATTAAACCCAGTGAGCGCTTCCGGCACCATTTTGCAGAAGCGAATGCTTCTGAGGTGCTGGCAGAGATTGAATACCCGGGAGTGGACGCCGGGCTTATCGCGCAACTCGATAAAGTCGCGCTTTGGGCGTTAAAAGTGGGCGATGAGGCGCTGTCGCTGGCAGCGATAAATGATGCCGGATTACGTGAAAAAATGGGGCTAACGATTGGGGTATCCTCGGCCGGAACTGAAGCCTGGTTACCCCTTTTTGAACAACAGTTTGCTCGCTTTTCCCTGAAAAAAGCGCAAACCTGCGGCAGTTTTTTCTCGGTCAGTGCGATTATCTCCAGCCTGTTGGGACTGAAAGGCGGGTTTGAAATCGTCGCCACCGCCTGCACCGCCAGCACCAATGCAATGGGCATTGCTTACGATCAGATTCAGAATGGCAAAAATCCGGCGATGCTGGTGATTGGCACTGAACCGCTCTATCTGCCGACCTTTGCCGGCTTCTATGCGCTGAAAGCGATGAAACGCTCACCTTCCAGCCCGTTTTCCGGCGAACCGGGTATGTCAATTGGCGAAGGGGCGGGATCGCTGGTGCTGGAAGAGTACCAGCACGCGGTCGCGCGCGGTGCGACTATCTATGGCGAAATGCTCGCATATGCCACATCGGGTGATGCGCATCATGAAACCGCACCGGATCCACGCGCCGAAGGTGCGGTACAGGTGATGGTTAACGCGCTGGCGAACGCCAGGCTGCAACCCGAGAAAATTGGCTACATCAATGCGCATGGTACCGGTACGGAAGCCAATGACCGTTGTGAAACGCTGGCGATGAAAAAGGTATTTAGTCATATTCATTCGATTGCGATTAGTTCGACCAAAGCTTATATCGGTCATAATATTGGTGCAGCAGGTATTCTGGAGTTTATTGCCTGCTTATTGACCTTGCCTGAAAAACAGATCCCTCCAACCTTAAACTTCGATACACCACGGCCAAATTGCGATTTAAATTATGTGCCGAACCATTTTATTCACGCCGATGTGCAGTTTTTTATGAAAAATAATTACGCCTTTGGTGGTAATAACTGCTGCATTATTGCCAGCCCACAGCTGGCGCAAATTCCGGCAAGCCGTTATCAACCCAAACGGGTGGCGATTGTCGGCATGGGGGCGGTGTCATCGTTGGGGCATGAATTATCGGTTATTTTGCAGAATATCCGCGCCGGAAAATGCGGTGGCAGTCGGGTGCCGCTGATGCAGAATGCGCAAATATGTGAAGGGTTTACTGCGCTGGTCAATAATATTGTTAACGCGCATCCTGAATTAGCGCAGTTAACTACCGGGCCTTTTTCGCTGGATGATATCGGCAGCATGTCCGATAAGTCGGTGTGGCTGCACCAGGTTAGTGACTTAAATCCGCGCGACTATCTGCGCCGCTTCGACGACCGTAAAGCCAGTAATGTCAGCACTTATGCCTTACTGGCGCTGACTCAGGCGATGAAAAGCGCCGGGCGTAAAATAAAGCGTGATGGCGAAAAGCTGGGAATGGTTCTCGGCATGTCGAAAGGGCCACAAACCACGGTTGAGCGCTACCTGAACAGCCTGTTTCCCGATCCGGGCAAAGCCAGAACCTCAGAATTTCCCGGTTCCCTGATGAATGCAGTTTCAACCTTTTGCTCAATTGCCGAGGGAATTAAAGGCTATAACACCACGCTGGCGACCGGCACCAATGCGGCGTTCGGGGCGTTAGGTTACGGCTATGAGCTGGTGCGACAGGCTTTACAACCGCAGGTGATTGTCGGCGGCGCGGATGAGAATCTGAATAAGTTTGTGGTTTACATGCAGGCGATGAATCAGCAGTGGCGGCTGACTGACGATCCGGCAGATTGCCAGATATACGCTCAGCAGGGCAGCGGTTATCTGATGGGCGAAGGGGCAGCCATGCTGTTTCTTGAGGATTATGATACTGCCCGCGCTCGTGGCATTCCGCTGCTGGCAGAGCTGTTGGGCTACGGCAAAGCTAACGACTGCTGCTACTTTGATCGCAGTCGACTGGACGAGCGCACCCAGGGGCTGGTCAGCGCCATCCGGCAGGCGCTGGATGAAGCCGCTATCACTACTGCACAGGTTGAGCTGATTTGTGGCACCAGCGATGGCACCGACGATGATACACAGATTGAGCTGGAAGCCATTCGCCGGGTGTTTACCGCGCGTAGTCGCGACATTCCCCTGGTGAACTATACCGCTTATTTTGGCGTGGTAGAGTCCTGTTACGGCATTCTGAATATGCTGGTGGTGCTGGATATGATGCAGCGCGGCGAGATTTTGCCGATTCCCTGGACCCGGCAATTCTGCGCAGATGATATCGATTTTGTCACGGAGGTTCGCCAGCAGCCGGTGAGTATCGCCCTGGTGATTGGCGCCAGTGAAGGCGGTAATTATTACGCTTTCGTGCTGGGTAAACCGGTATGACGGCGCAGGTTACCGATCGGGTCGCTATCAGCGGTCAGGGCTTTTACAACCATTATGCCGAAAATCCCCAGGCGCTAATCGCTCAGCTTGAGCAGGGGAAAGTGATCGCCAGTGAGCCTTTTTTCGCTCGGGACAGTGATGCGGAGACACTGAGTCTGCCGGTTAACCCGCGCTATGTGCCATTGCCGCACAGCAGTAAGTCGCCACACACGCCGAACGGTGAGAAGGTATTGTTGTTGCTGGAAAAGGTGGTCGGGCAGGCGTTAAACGACGCTGGCATGGCAGAGATATTATTGCAGGGCGAGCGCTCGCGTTGTTACATCGCCGGTAATGCCATGCGCGCCAATATTGCCGATTTTATCCATTATAAGCAGCATAACGATCCGCAGGATCTGCAGTTTTTCCGGCAGATCAAAGCGTTGCACAGTGACAGCTTTCGCCAGGACCGCCTGATAAACCGGCTTGCTGCCCGCTACGCATTACGCTGGCCGCCCGTGCAGATTTACACCGCCAGCAGTTCAGGACTGTCGGCGTTGCACCTCGCGCAGCAAAATATCGCGGCGGGCATCATTGATATTGCGCTGGTGGTCGGCTGGATGGACCAAACCTTACAAGACCTGATGCTGCTCAGCGCTAAAAATATGCTGAGTGACGGCGATAATCAGCCGTTTTCCGCACAAAGTCAGGGCGTATTGCCCGTCAGCGGTGTGGTGGCATTCGTGCTGGAGAGTGAGCAGCATGCGCGTCAGCGCGATCGGCATCCGTGGGTTGGCATCAGCGCATCGGCCAGTGGCCAGCGCCGCGGCGGCCATGCTTTTGCTGCCGATTTTCGCGTGATGGCCAGTACGTTCAACCGGGCGCTGCAACAGGCCCGGCTGACGACCACGCAGATTGCGGCAGTGCTGCCGCACGGTAACGGCATCTGCTCCAGCGACAATGCTGAGGCGATGGCGATTGCCAATATCTGGGGGCCGGAGGCGGTGCCGGTGGTCAGTTATAAATCGCAAATGGGCTATCTGTCGAGCTGTAGTGGACTGGCCGATGTGATTATTGCCACTGACGCATTGCGGCAGAGGCGGTTACTGGCTTTCACTGCTCATCTGCCGCTGGATAACCGTTCGAAGCTGTCGCTGCACAGTAATGCGACACCACTCAGTCTGAAGCAGCGGCATATCGTAAAATCGTCGTTCGGCCTCGGCGGAGCGGCACTGGCCTGCGTCATCTCTGCGTTCAGCGCGGAAGAATCTGGCGGTTTTCATGGTGTCCGCTGAGGCGGTTCCGCCAGCGGCGGTATATGTCGTGGGTTTAAGCGTACTTCAGCCTGCCGCCGCGCCAGTTGCTTATCAGCCTGACGGATTGAATGCCTGGGAAAGCCAGCTCTGGTATCAGGCTCGTCGGCGCAGCGGTGTTTCGCAGTGGCTATTCAATCGCTTTGGTACCTCAACCGATAATGCTATTCCGGTCAGTGCCCGTCTGCGCGATGCGGACTGTCGCGCTTCTCTGCGCGCGATTGAGCAGGCTTGCTGCCAGGCGTTTGCCAGCCTGGATCGCCAGCAGAGGCAGCGCATTCGTTGCGAAAGAACGGCGCTGATCTATTTTGACTGCTGGGGAGAAAGCGCGCTGTTTGAAACGGATGTCAGCTGGCGTGATGCGCTCAGTCTTGATGTACTACCCGCCAGTATCGTGCGTGATTACAACATTAAAGAGTTCTCCTGCAAGGTGCGCGGTGAACATCAGGGTTTCCTGCTGGCGCTGCGGGTGGCGATCGATCAGCTGAACAGTGGCAGTATCGATACCGTGTTGCTGTGCGGCCACTATCGTAGCTTACCGCTAATGGTGTTTTCTCAGCATAGCGCGGCCAGCGTCAGGGCGGCGAAAGGCACCACTCACATCAGCGTCGAACGTAGCGCGGCGCTGATTCTGCGCAAGGCGGCAGGCGAAGGCGCGGCTCTGCATCTCAGTGATTACTTTTTGTTGTCGGGTCAGCCGAAGCTGGCAGCACAGCAACTGGCGCAGCGCTGGCAGCGACACTGGACGCCCGGATGCTGCGCGTTGCTGGGAGCAACCCACACCAGTGCTGCAATGCTGACGCTGGAGCAGGCAGCGTTGAAAATCATGCCGCTACCCTGGCACGCCCTTACTACGACCTATGGCGATAGCGGCTGTATTAATCCGCTACTGGCATTGTTGCACCTGCCTTCGGTGCGCATCGCGGCAAACAATCAGCATCCGCAACTGCTGGTTAATGCCCTCGATGGTGCCGGAGCAGGCTGGCTGATGAGCATATGGCCCGATGCGCGGGAGAAATCATCATGGCGATAATTCCAGCCCGCCCCTTGCCGCTGGTGTCATTGCAGCAGGCTGGCAAATGCTATGGCAAAGGCGCGGGTAAGGTCCAGGCATTACAGGAGGTCACTGCCGGGATTTGGCCGGGAGAGTTTATTGCCCTGTGCGGCCCTTCCGGCAGTGGAAAAAGCACCCTGCTGAATCTGGTCGGCGGCATTGATTATCCCACTTCGGGAGAAGTATGGCTGATGGGGCGGAATTTACGCTTGCTCAGCGACAGGGAAACCGCCCGCCTGCGCGCGCAATCGGTCGGCTTCGTTTTCCAGTTTTTCAATCTGTTACCGGTGCTCAGCGTTTACGACAATATTTATTATCCGCTGATGCTGAACGGTTACAGTCGCAAACTGGCAGATGAGCAGGTCATGGCGATGATCGAGAGGGTCGGGCTGATTAATCACTATCGCCGCCCGCCCGGCGAGCTGTCAGGCGGGCAGCAGCAGCGGGTGGCGATTGCCCGCGCGCTGGTTAAACGTCCGGCGCTGGTGGTCGCTGATGAGCCAACCGGCAATCTCGATATGCGTACTGGCGAGGAAATTATTGAGCTGCTGCTGGAGATGAATGCGCAGTCAGACACCACTTTGGTGATTTCAACCCACTCGCCGCAGCTGCGTGCCAGCGCCAGACGGATACTGGAAATTGAAGACGGGAAGCTAAAAGATGATTAAACCGGGGTGTTTCATAGGGCTGCTGCTTAGCGGCTTGATACTGTTTGCGCTGCCGGTGTTAGCCGATATCGTCACCAGCCAGCGGATGCTGGAGCAGCTCAGTCAGCTACGGCCTGGCGACAGCGGCGCACAGGCGATTGTCCAGCTGTATACCCGACAGCAGGTGCCGCAGGCGGTGGCCCGGCTTGAGCAACTCCTGGCACAAAGCCCGCAAGATCGCACGCTGAAAATCTATTTCGGTTACGGCCAGTTATTGCTGGCGGCGGAGTACTGGCGGCAGAAGAACTATCTGCGGGCGGCTGAACTGGCGAAGCAGGGCTATTTTTATCTTGATGAAGCGGCCGAAAGCCCGCCGGATAACTGGCGCATCCGTTATCTGCGCGCACGCTACGATGCTTTCCTTGCGGCATTTGAAGGGCGCTGTGTGATAGCGCTAAGCGATACTGGCTGGCTACAGCAGCAGGCTGAGGTTCCGCTGCGTTTACTGCCGATGATTTCATTGATGCAACTGCATGCGGCGACCACCTGCCATCAGCCGCAACAGGCCGCCATCGCCCGACTCGCGCTGGCACAGGCGGGTATCACTGCTGACGGCCGTTCGCCATTTATTACTTCGGCGGAGATCGCTGACGTGTTGCAACCCTTGCTGGAGCCAACGCGATGAGCACGCTGCTGTTTTATCTTGCCAGCGCGATAATGCTCTATGCGCTGCTGCTGGTACTGTACTGTGCGATCCGGCGGCCTGTCGATCTGCGCTACACCTTTCTTAACCTGTTCCGCCAGCGTCGCCGTTCCGGCGTAACGCTGTTCGCGATTACCCTCGGCGGGGTGGCGGTGTTTATTTTTGGTGGCTTTGCTGATTACACCTTCTGGGCGCTGCGTGAACAGACCATTCGCACCAATCTTGGTCATATCCAGTTGTATCAGAAGGGTTATCTCGCCAGCGGCTCGACCAACACGCTGCAATACACCATTACTGATTTTAAGCGGATTAAGCAGCAGCTGATGGCGGACAGCAGCATTGCCCCGCAAATCAAATCCATCACCGGTCAGCTGGAGTTCACCGGCATTCTCTCCCGTTATGAAAAGGGCGCATCAACGTTTTTTTCCGGCGTCGGAATTGAAGCGGAAAGCTCGTTAATCCTCGGTTCGCTTGACCATATTATTTCCGGCAGCGATTTGTCGCGTGTTCAGTCGCAGGCGATAACTCTTGGTGCCGGAGTGGCTTCCGCACTGGAGGCAGGCTATGGCGACTGGGTTGATTTGCTGGTAGTTAATGCCGAAGGGGGGCAAAACGCCATGTCAGCGCAGGTGCGAGGGGTGTTTCAATCCGGCGTGAAAGCCTATGACGATGCCACCATCAAGCTGCCGCTAAGCAAGGCACAGCAACTGCTGCAAACCGATGGGGTGAGCAAAATCATCATTCTGCTGAATGATACGGCGCAAACCCAGGCGGTATTGACGCGGATTAATCAGTTGTTGCAGCGCCATCAGTTGTCACTGGAAGCGCGGTCCTGGGATCAACTGGCGATTTTCTATCATCAGGTGGTGAATCTGTTTCAGGGAATCTTCTGGTTTATCAAAGCTATCGTCAGCGTGATCGTGATGTTTATGATTGGTAATACCCTGATGATGAATGTGGTGGAGCGCACGCGCGAGATTGCCACCTTACGTGCGCTGGGCTTAACCCGGGGCTATATCAGCCGTCTGTTTGTGCTGGAAGGGGTCGTGATTGGGCTAATCGGTTGCGCGTGCAGCGTGCTGAGCGGGGTTGCGCTGGCGGCATTAATCAATATTCATGGGGTGCCGATGCCGCCCTCGCCGGGTTACAGCCAGGGCTATCTGGCATTTGTGATGTGGGATCAGAATTTCCGGCTGTTCTGGTTCGCATGTGCGTTACCGCTGGTGACCGCGGTGATCGCCTCGATTATTCCTGCACATCGCGCCGGCAGGCAGGTGATTGCGCAGGCATTTCGTTTTGTTTAATCAGCTTTACAGGGAGAGAAGATGAAGGGACAACGGGTGCTGATAACCGGCGCCGGACGAGGTATTGGTCTGGCGCTGGCGAATAAATTTGCTCAGGAAGGTTATGACCTGATTCTTAATTATCGCAGCGAGCAGGGTAAAAGCCGCGCCAATTTGCAGCGTTTTATCACTCGCGGGCTGGCAAACAACGTCAGCGTGACGCTGGCGAAAGCGGATATGGGCGAGCCACGTGAAATTAGCGAGATGGTTAACGCCCTGAAAGATCAGGGCATCGGGCGCATCGATCATCTGATCCTTAACGCCGCTTCGACACCGTTTAAACATTTTTCCGAGATGACGCGCAGCGACTGGAAGCTGCTGCTGAACGTCAATCTGATCGGCAATGTTGCCTGTGTTAATCAGGTCGTTCCGCTGATGAGCGCGGGCGGTACGCTGTGCGCGATATCCAGTCTTGGCAGCCGGCGGGTTTTACCAAAATACCCGCTGGGCGTCATGAAATCGGCGCTGGAGAGCCTGGTCAGCTATCTCGAAGTGGAGTTGTACGATAAGCGTATTCGGGTCAACGGCATCTGCGCCGGTATCGTCAACACAGATATGGTGCCGTTTTTAAAAGATTTGTGGCCGGAGATGTTTCGCCGCTACGAAAGCAATCCGCGTCGCTGGCTGGTGGAGCCGGAAGAGGTGGCTGATATTGCGCTGTTTCTGGCATCAGAGCGCTCCAGCGCTATTCGCGGCACTACCCTGACCGCCGATCTCGGCATCACGCTGCAACCCTGATGGATCAACTGCCTGCCCGTCACGGCAGGCAAATGGAAAGGACGACCATGAATCAGCGTTTATCCGGCTTCCTGCTGCTACTGATAGCGGCAGGTAGCCATGCAGAACTGCCGCAGGCACTAAAATCGCTGGATCGTGCGCAGCTTGACGCCCTGATGCAAGACGATCAGGAAGCGCGGCGCATTATCCGGCTGGCCGATCGGGTGCGTGCGCCCGACAGCCCATTCCGTTATACCCTGACGCTGCTGGAGCATAAAGACGGGCGGGATCTTACTGACCGCCAGCAGACCCTCGATATCTCAATGCGTTTTTATAAGCCTTCGGAAATTCACGAAAAAGGCGATGCACGGGCACTGGCGCGCTATATCTTACCGGCCAGAGACAAAGGGAAAGTCTTGCTCTCAGACCTCGATAAGATGTGGTATTACGCGCCGGATCTCCGTCGCCCCATTCCGATCTCCCGCCAGCAGCGGCTGACCGGGCAAATATCCAATGGCGATGTGGTAGCGGCGGATTTTGACTACTCCTATATCTCGACCTTAGTGGCTGAAGAAGCCTGCGGTAGTCAGCAATGCTACAAGTTAGCGCTGAAGCGTCGCTGGGCTTATGTCACTTATCCGGCGATTGAATATTGGGTAGAAAAGCAGAGTTATCGTCCGTATCGTGCGGATTTTCTGGCCGCTGACGGGCGGCTTATCAAACGCGCATGGTATAAGGACTACCGCACTGCGTTGGGCACCTTTCGTCCTCACCAGATTGTGATTGTCGATGCGCTGCATAAGGACAATTACACCACCATGAATTACTCGAAGATGGTGCTGGAGTCGTTACCCGAAAGCTATTTCCAGAAAGAGTATTTGCTCAGGTTCAACGGATGAAGCTGCAGCCAGTCTCCGGTCGGCCTGGATACTCAGGGCTGTGGTGGTCACTGCTGATGCTTATCACTCCCGCTGCCTGGGCGCTGGACTGCCAGTGGCAACGTGGCTTTATCGGTACTGAGGCCAGCAGCAAAAGCAACGGCAGTAGTGAATGGAATAATAGCCGCCACGGGTTTGGTGCCAGTCAGTCGGTCAACGGCTATCTCTCGACCAAAGCCGGTTGTGATATACAGCCCGGAATTAGCGCAACACTACAGGCGGGTGCTGAGTATGCGCGACAGTTTTCCCGACTCGGCGAGTTTGAGGGCGCGCGCCAGCAAGGTTTGCTGGTGGTTAATCAGGGCTATCTTAGCTGGGCGATGCGCGACGATCTGGCGCTGGATATCGGGAAAATCCGTCGCAGCAGCGGTTATCTGCTCGCCATTTCACCGCTGGATGTGCTGCGTAATCCCGTCAGTTCTATGCGCAATGTGCAGGTTAATCCGTCCGGTGCCCGCTGGCGCAATTTCTATGATGAAGGCTCTTTAGGATTAAGTGCTTCGCTGTTTCGCGATGAGGGCACTTACGAACTGCTGGCTTTGCCACAGCTGACGCACGGCCGTAATCCGCGTCGTTCGGCCGCGGACTGGAAAATGCTGGAGCGCACCAACGCCAGCGACCGCTACAGTCTTTCCTATACCTCCGGTGGTTTTGACCGCTTTAACCCGACGGTCGTGCTGCTCGCCGGGCAGACACCGGCACTGGCGCTTGGCGGCAGTAGCGCGCTAAATGACAAGATTATCTTTAACATTGAGGGCGCGCTGACGCAGGGACAAAAGTGGCGTCATCTTAATGGTCAGGTGGCGCAACAGCTGCAAAGTCAGCAACCGGTGGATAACCTTTTTCAGCAAAATAGCCAGCATATGGGGGCTGAGCTGGGCGTGGGGCTGCGTTATGCCGGTCAGTATGAAACGGAATACGGCATTGAGTATTACGCGCAAAGCCAGGGCTACAGCCGCGCCGAATGGCGCACGATGTTTGATACTGCGAAGTGGGTGAATGGCGGTTATCAGCCACATATTCCCCCCGAATGGCTGACGCCGGAGCTGCGTGAGGGCTACCGACAGTACGCGCGCTGGATGGCAGCAGAAGTGGATAACAGCGGGCGTTACGGCTATCTGCAAGGCAAACACTATCTCTCTGCATGGATTAGCCGCCAGAACAGCGGGATACTGCGCCCCAGCATCACCTTATCGGGGCTGATGAACCTGGTGGATGGCAGCAACATGATGACGCTACAGGTCAATTCATATTTAACCGAAGCGCTGGAAGGTTATGTCGGCACCCGAGCCGCGCTGGGATCGACGCGTTCGGAGTTTGGCTTTTTTGGTGAAAAAGGCGTTTTCTATATGGGACTAAGGATGGTGTGGTGATGTTGCCTGATGCTTACCAATACTTCTGGCGCTGGTTAAAGGTCAGCGCAGTCAGATTGCTGCTGCCTTGCGCGCTGTTCAGCGCCTTGTTTGCCGGTAATGTTACCGCTGTTTCGCTGCAGCAACTGATAATTGGCTCCGGTATTATTTGTGCGGCACTGGCATATATTGTGATACGCGACGCGTACAGCTACTGGTTTTATCTTATCCATGCGCTGAAAGTGACTCATCCTGTTGGTGTCAGCAGCAAAGAATTGCCAGACTGGTATTTATCGCCCTGGCTGGCTTCACTGCTGACATTTGCGGCAATGGCGGCCAGCTGCCTGCTGTTTGACTGGCTGTTTTCCGCCTGGCGTTATCCGTTTATTTACCTCAGCGGTTTACTGTTGATGCCGTTACTTATCACTCTGGTGCTGGCCTGGGGGGTAAAAAATTATGCCGCGCTGATAGCGGAAAAATCCTCAATCACCGTTGGTGGCAAACAGAAAACCGTCACTGATTATCTGGTGGCGGATCTTGTAGTTAGCCTGCTGATTAACGCTGTCGTAGTGCTGCCGCTGGTGGAGAAACCGACTTTCAGCCTGCATAGCGGCTATCAGCCGCTGGGCTTTGCGTGGGCTTTTACCCTGCTGCTGACCATCGTGTTAACCATGATGCTGTTTTTTGGCCGGGTGAAGTGCGGTTATGTGATGCTGGGAGAGCGGCTGGCGGGCAATACCGCGGCTAATTTCAGCCGCATCCCGGCATGGTTGCCGCGTCATCCGGCACGCTATCTGATCTATCTGCTGCTGATTGTCGGCTGGGCGCTGTTTCTTAGCTATCTGGTCGCGGTTGCTGCTTTTCCTGTTAACTTTATTCCACTCTATTACACCGGTTTGCTGCCGGTGATGATGATCTGGTGGCTGGAGCGCTACCGGCGCATTACTGACAGCTACCTGTTCGCCAGTGCGATCCATTGTCAGCTGGAGAGCAAAAGACTGCTGCTCTCACACTATCGGGCAATTACTGACGGTCGCCCACCCACACCACCATCACCCGATCCTGTCCATGCTGGCGACTGAAAGCGTAGTAGTTTGTCCGTTGCTGAGATTGCTGCATGCCAGCGCCGATCGCCGGGTGGCGGGCGCGAAAGGTGCCCAGTTTCTGCCAGTGTTGCAGTAATGCCGCTTTGCTGCCTTGCAGTTCATCCCAGTTCATATCGGAGCGGGTGCCCTGCAAGGGATCGGAGCCAGTAGCGCCAAACGGACGGCCACTTTCATCACCATAATAAATCTGCACCGCGCCGGGGGCCAGCAGCAGCAAATCCGCCGCGCGCTGCTGCAAAGAGAGCGACTGCCCGGCGTCATGGCTGAAAAACAGTCGGGTATCATGGGAGGAAATATAGCTCAGCACATTAAAGCGTTGTAACTTGTCCGCCATTTGCTGATAAGTAGCATCAATCGCGCTGAAGCAGTTCAGCGCCTGGGCGGCCCGATCCTGAAAATCGAAATTAATCATCGCGTCAAAGCCATGCTGATAATAATCACTCTCCATTACGCCGTGGCCCCAGGCTTCACCGGTCATCCAGAACGGCGCGTTATCGACGGCTTGCTCAGGATGCTGCGCTTTCCATTGCGCCAGTGCCACGCCAGCCTGCTGCTTCAGCTGCGCCAGCGTCGCTTTTTCAACGTGTTTGGCGGTATCAACACGAAAGCCATCAATGCCATACTCGCGCACCCACTGACTCAACCAGTGGGTCAGATAATCACGTGGCGTCGCACCCGGAATTTCACGCGCGGCGCTATCAGGCTTGTGGCGATAAAACAGCGGCAGGCCGCTCGCGCCGGGCGCTTCGGTTTTGATATCCGGCAGGAAAGCCAGCGACATCGTCAGGTCATCATAACCCGGCGAGTCATAGTCGCCGATGTCGGTGCGAATCCAGTTTTTACCCCACCACTGGCTCCAGCCGGTTTTGTCAGAGAAATTGATGTAGTCATTAAAGCTGTGCCAGTTTTGACCCGCAGCCGGTCGCCAGTCGCCCCAGTGTTTACCCAGGATTTCTTCGCGCTCTGCGCCTTGCAGATATAACGCGCCAAACTGCCAGGTCTGCATATCAGTGAGCGTGGCGTAGCCGACATGATTGACCACCACATCAAACAGCAGGCGGATGCCGCGTTTGTGTGCCTGTTCCACAAGGGCGCGTAGATCCTGCTCGTTGCCCATATTGGCATCAAGGCGCGTCCAGTCGAGAGTGTAATAGCCATGATAAGCATAATGAGGAAAGTCCCCCTTAGTGCCGCCGCCGATCCAGCCATGAATCTGCTCCAGCGGAGAGCTGATCCACAGCGCGTTAACCCCCAGCTGTTGCAGATAATCGAGCTTTTGCGTTAATCCGGCCAGATCGCCACCGTGAAAGGTGCCAATTTCCTGCTGGCCATCGCTGCGGCGGCCATAACTGTGGTCGTTAGTCGGATCACCATTAGCAAAACGATCGGTCAGCACGAAATAGACCGTGGCATTGTGCCAGTTAAACGGCGCTTTGTTTGCCGTGGCGGCGGATTCCAGCAGCAACAGCCCGCCGCTTTCTGCGGCCGGTTGCAGGGTGATTTTGCCCTGCGTGACGGTTGCCGTCTGGCCGGCGTAGAAGTCGCGAACGGTTTCGCCTTCGGCAAAACTGCTGCTCACGTCAATGGTCACCGGTTTGCCATCCCAGCGCGGGCAGATCTGGCTGACGACAGCGCGGGTGAGTTGATCGTTGTTTTTCAGACTGAGTTGCAGTGTTGGCGTGCCGCTGCGGGTATCAATCCGCAACTGGTATTCGCCAGCGCGAAATTGCCGCCAGCTGACTGCTGGCGTATCGCCGCAGGGTTGCAGAGAGAGTGTCTGGTTCAGCCGGATCTGGCCCGCCGGTTGCCAGCACTGGTTATCCTGATACAGACGCAGCGGCAGCTGGCCTTTTGGCAGTCTGGCACTGCTGGTGAACAGTCCGTCTCCGGCGGCAGTGAAGGCGGGAAAGCTTTCCAGCGTCCAGCTGGCTGCGGCCAGCGGTGACAGCAACATCAGCAGCGAAAGAAGCAGGGTTTTCATCGCTCTCCTTATCAGGGCAGCAAACAGAATTTTCAGATATGCAGTTAATATGGACGCTGATGAAAAAAACACCTCATCCTGTCACCTGAATCTGGGGGGATGAGAGGCAAGGGGGAGGGATAAGTGGCGGATAAAAAACAGTTTTGATAGTGCGGGCAGAGCGTAATCCGCATTTTATCCGTTGAAGAGGCTGTTCTTCCGGCGGTTAATCAGTGTAAAATGTACACATACAAACGTTGTGGTTTATGATTCACAAGGTTTTTAATTTTATTTAATTCAATTTTAAGGGGTTAAGGTGCAACAGTTACCAGAATGTCCAAAATGCAGCTCTGAATTTACCTGGCAGGAAGGTGAGCAACTTAACTGCCCGGAGTGCGGCCACGAATGGTCGGCAAACCCGTCGGCAGCGGCAGAAGATGAAGGGTTGGTAGTGCGTGATGCCAATGGCAATCTGCTGGCAGACGGTGATGCGGTTACCGTAGTAAAAGATCTGAAAGTGAAGGGCAGCTCTTCAACACTAAAAATCGGTACTAAAGTGAAAAGCATTCGTCTGGTAGAAGGCGACCACAATATCGATTGTAAAATCGATGGCTTTGGTCAGATGAAGCTGAAGTCAGAGTTCGTGAAGAAAAACTGATTGCGCGCGGCTTACTGCCGTTGCCACTTGACGGTGGTACGGCAGTGGCGCGTTGCGGCGGGTTACCGCTCATTCTCCTCGGAAAATAACCGCTCGGCTGCCAGACACTGCTGTTCACTCAGCGCGCCGCCAGTATTGCGCGAGTCAGGCGTCATATAACCAAAACGGCGTGACACAGTAGTTTTGATGGCGCTAACGAAATCATCACCAATAGTATAAATCGCCATCAGTCTGCCGATGCGCTGTTGAATGCGCGTCAGTGCGGCTAAATCCTTGCGCTGCCACGCCTGCATTGCCGCGGCAAACAGTTCGGGAACCAGATTATTCAGGCCGGAGATAATCCCGGCGCCGCCAGCCAGCAGGTTGGGTAGCAGGTATTCATCATAACCCGACAGCACCGCAAAATCCGCCCGCACCTTTTGGGTCTCATCTATCAATAAGCGATTGTGCGACAAGCAATCGGTGGTGTCCTTGATGCCAACAAATTTCGGCAGTTCCGCCGCCAGTTCCGCCACCAGGGCCGCGTCAAGATCGCAGCCGGTTCGCGCCGGAAAGTTATAGGCAAACCACTTGCCCGGCAGGCGCTTATCCAGCTCGCGGTAGTAACTCAGCAGCTGTCGACGCGTCTGAGCATAATAATAAGGCGGTAACACCATTACGGCATCGTAACCCGATTGATCAGCCTGTTCAGCCAGCTGTACTATATCGGCGATGCAGGTGGAGGAAACATTGGCGACCATCGGCAGCGCCGACATCGTGCGCGCTTCACGCAACAGTAACAGGCGCTCCTGCTGGCTTAGCGAGGCAAATTCGCCAATGCTGCCCATCAGTAATAGCGTATCAATGCCGGAAGCGGTCAAGCGGGCAAAGTGCTGGTTCAGTGCCGCAAAATCAATCCGGCCCTGACGATCAAATGGGGTCACGGAAGGGCACCAGACTCCACGAAATTCAGATTGGCTACTCAATGTATTCTCCCTGCGCGCAGAAAATGAAACGTTGTTTTAACGTAGTGCTGAATCGCGGTTGATGTCACAGCTGCTATTCTGATTCCCCGAGCTGGATCGCATTTTTATCCTATCGTGAGGTGTTTATGAGTGACTGGAATCCCGATCTCTATCGTCAGTTTGAAGCGGAAAGAACGCGTCCGGCGCGGGAGTTAGTCGCGCGTATTCCGGCGATTGACGTCAGCAGGGCGACCGACCTTGGCTGCGGGCCGGGCAACAGCACTGAGCTGCTGTGGCGCGCCTGGCCGCAGGCGAAAATTACCGGGCTGGACAGTTCGCTGTCGATGCTGGAACAGGCGAAAAAACGCTTACCTGATTGCCATTTTATGCCAGCGGATATCCGCAGCTGGCAGGCGACCGCGCCGCAGGATGTGATTTTCGCTAACGCCTCATTGCAGTGGCTGGATCAGCATCAACAGCTGCTGCCGCAGCTGGTTACACAGTTAGCACCTTACGGCGTACTGGCGATTCAGATGCCGGATAATCTGGACGAGCCTTCGCACCGCCTGATGCGCGACGTTGCGGCACGCACGGAATGGCAACAGAAAATCAGCAGTCATGTCGCCGACCGTAAAAAATTGCTTACGGCGCAACAGTATTACGATGTGTTAAGCCAGGCGGGTTGCCGCGTGGATATCTGGCGCACCACTTACTATCATCTGATGCCGGATGCGGCGGCGATTATTGACTGGCTGAAGGCCACCGGTTTGCGTCCTTTCCTTGCTTCACTGAATGAAAAAGAGCAACAGACGTTTTTGCAGCACTATCTGACGGAAATCCGTCAGGCTTATCTGCCGCAAACCGACGGCAATGTGCTGCTGGCCTTTCCGCGCCTGTTTATCGTGGCACAACAGCGCTGAGCTGAATGCGGGGGTGCGCTTGAGTTTTATGCTGTGCGCCCCCATCTGTAGTTCTGAATACGTCTCGCAAAACCGGCACTTAGCCGTGTATAGCCATGAAAAACGCTACGCCTTCGCGCCACTTTATTGCTAACGTTGCCTCTTACCCGCAGCCAGGAAAATCGATATGACAGATGATCAACTCAATCAACTGAGCGCCGCTGTAGGCCGTCTTTTACAGCGCGATAACGCCACGGTAACCGCCGCAGAATCCTGTACCGGCGGCTGGATTTGTAAGGTGCTGACGGATATTGCCGGCAGTTCCGCCTGGTTCAATCGCGGCTTTGTTACTTACAGCAATGATGCCAAGCAGCAGTTGGTTGGCGTCAGTGGCGAATCGCTGGCGAAATGGGGCGCGGTCAGCGAACCGGTCGTTAATGAAATGGCGCAGGGCGCACTGCGCGCCGCCGATGCGCAGTTTGCGGTCGCGGTCAGCGGTATCGCGGGTCCTGACGGCGGCAGTGCAGAAAAACCCACCGGTACGGTGTGGTTTGGCTTTGCTGCGGCTGATGGCAGGGCGGTGGCCCGACGTCAGCTTTTTGCTGGCGATCGTGAAGCGGTACGCCGTCAGGCAACGGCTTACGCGCTGCAAACGCTGCATGATGAATTTCTCGAAAATAAACTTGATACTGTATGACTATACAGTATAATTACTGTCATTCGTATTACAGCAAAGCAACCTCGAGTGTGCTTTACCCTGCATGATTAGGAGTGGAAATGGCTATTGACGAAAACAAGCAAAAAGCACTGGCAGCCGCGCTGGGCCAGATTGAGAAGCAATTCGGTAAAGGCTCCATCATGCGCCTGGGTGAAGACCGTTCTATGGACGTGGAAACCATCTCTACCGGTTCACTCTCCCTGGATATCGCGCTGGGTGCTGGCGGTTTGCCGATGGGGCGTATTGTTGAGATTTATGGCCCTGAGTCTTCAGGTAAAACCACGCTGACGCTGCAGGTGATTGCCGCTGCCCAGCGTAAAGGCAAAACCTGTGCCTTTATCGATGCTGAGCATGCGCTGGACCCGGTTTACGCGAAAAAACTGGGTGTAGATATCGATAACCTGCTGTGTTCTCAGCCGGATACCGGTGAGCAGGCGCTGGAAATCTGTGACGCACTGGCGCGTTCAGGCGCAGTTGATGTGATTATCGTCGACTCCGTTGCTGCGCTGACGCCGAAAGCTGAAATCGAAGGCGAAATCGGTGACTCTCATATGGGCCTCGCGGCACGTATGATGAGCCAGGCGATGCGTAAACTGGCCGGTAACCTGAAGCAGTCCAATACTCTGCTGATCTTTATTAACCAGATTCGTATGAAAATCGGTGTGATGTTCGGTAACCCGGAAACCACCACCGGTGGTAACGCGTTGAAATTCTACGCTTCTGTTCGTCTTGATATCCGTCGTATCGGCGCGATTAAAGAGGGCGACAATGTGGTCGGCAGCGAAACCCGCGTCAAAGTGGTGAAAAACAAAATTGCTGCGCCATTTAAACAGGCTGAATTCCAGATTATGTACGGCGAAGGTATCAACGTCTACGGCGAACTGGTTGACCTTGGCGTCAAGCACAAGCTGATCGAGAAAGCCGGTGCATGGTACAGCTACAATGGTGACAAGATCGGCCAGGGTAAAGCCAATGCGGGTAACTATCTGAAAGAAAATCAGCCGGTTGCCAATGAGATTGAGCTTAAGCTGCGTGAGATGCTGCTGAATAATCCAAGCGATAAGCCAGACTTCGTTGCTGACGATTTTGAGAAAGAAGCCAGCGAATCGAATCAGGACTTCTGATATGTATGTCGGGGCGGCACAGATGCCGCCCTGATTGCAGATGATATCAATATAAAGGCGGCACTCATGCCGCCTTTGCTCTATAAACGGGTTCGTATCGACGTCGCACCTGCTGTACTCACCCCGTTTTTACACACTTCCCGACCTGTTTTCTGCGCGTAATCCAGCGGTTTCTGTTCGCTATTGCTCAACTTCCTTTGTTTCTGTATTGATTTCTCGTTACGCTCTGCTTGCCAGTAAGCAATTATTGTCTGGTTAAGTATCAAAAAGTCCTTAACTGCCCGGAGTGTTATGTCTGACGCCACCACCGCCCGTAACCCATTTTCTCGTCTGCTCGATCGCGCGATGCGCATTCTGGCGATGCGCG
This sequence comes from Winslowiella iniecta, assembly GCF_001267535.1. Classification (GTDB taxonomy): domain Bacteria; phylum Pseudomonadota; class Gammaproteobacteria; order Enterobacterales; family Enterobacteriaceae; genus Erwinia; species Erwinia iniecta. Next base: position 83,043 of record NZ_JRXE01000018.1, read on the forward strand.
ACCACAGTGAAGCCGAGTTTCGACAGAAGCTGACGCTGTCTACGCAGCGTGCTGCACGTTTTCGTCAGGAAGAAGCGCCAGAAATCGCTGAAGAGGATATCGAAAAAGTGGTGGCCTGGTGTTATCAGCACGGCTGGCTGGATGATGCACGTTTTGCGGAACGTTTTGTCATAAGTCGTAGTCGTAAAGGTTATGGCCCACAACGTATCCGTATGGAGCTGGGGCAGAAAGGCGTAAACAGGGAGCTGACTGAAGCGACGTTAGGCGCTACAGAGATTGACTGGGCAGCGCGAGCCTTTGAGGTAGCTGAACGTAAGTTTGGTTTGCCACTGCCAACAGAATGGAAGGAAAAAGCTAAATTGCAGCGTCATTTGCTGTCGAAAGGCTTCTTTATGGAAGATATTCAGGCCATTTTCAGAAATTTTGATGATTGACCTCCGATGGGATTTTACTTCGCACTGAAGAAAATTTATCTTATTCCCACTTTTTGTTCGTGTATCACCGGGCTGCCACAGGGTGGGTCCGCGTCGTAAGATGCACGGAACGTTCGTTATCGTGATTCCAGGACAATTATGAGCAAGAGCACTGCTGAGATCCGTCAGGCGTTTCTCGACTTTTTCCATAGCAAGGGACATCAGGTTGTAGCCAGTAGCTCCCTCGTACCCAATAACGACCCAACGTTACTGTTCACTAACGCCGGGATGAACCAGTTTAAAGACGTTTTCCTTGGTCAGGATAAGCGTAGTTACACGCGTGCCACCACTTCGCAGCGTTGTGTGCGTGCCGGTGGTAAGCATAACGATCTGGAAAACGTCGGTTATACCGCACGCCATCACACTTTCTTTGAGATGCTGGGCAACTTCAGCTTTGGCGACTACTTCAAACATGAAGCGATTGCCTTTGCCTGGGAGCTGCTGACCGGTGAGCAGTGGTTTAACCTGCCGAAAGATCGTCTGTGGGTGACCGTTTACGAAACTGATGACGAAGCATTCGCCATCTGGGAAAACGAAGTGGGTATTCCGCGCGAGCGTATTATCCGCATCGGTGATAATAAAGGCGGTGCTTACGCGTCAGATAACTTCTGGCAGATGGGCGATACCGGTCCTTGTGGTCCATGTACCGAGATCTTCTTTGACCATGGCGATCATATCTGGGGGGGCCCGCCTGGCTCACCAGAAGAAGATGGCGATCGCTATATTGAGATCTGGAATATCGTGTTTATGCAGTTCAACCGTCAGGCCGATGGCACCATGCTGCCATTGCCAAAACCATCGGTTGATACCGGTATGGGCCTTGAGCGTATTACCGCAGTGCTGCAACATGTTAATTCCAACTATGAGATCGATCTGTTTGAGAAACTGATTAAATCAGTGGCTCAGGTGACAGGTGCTACCGATCTGTCGAATAAATCACTGCGCGTGATTGCCGACCACATCCGTTCTTGTGCTTTCCTGATTGCTGATGGCGTTATCCCGTCGAACGAAAACCGTGGTTATGTGCTGCGTCGAATTATTCGTCGCGCGGTGCGTCACGGAAATATGCTGGGCGCGACCGGCACTTTCTTCTACAAACTGGTTGCGCCACTGATTGATGTGATGGGCGCTGCGGGTGAAGAACTGAAAAATCAGCAGGCTCAGGTTGAGCAGGTGCTGAAAACCGAAGAAGAGCAGTTTGCCAGGACGCTGGAACGTGGTCTGGCGCTGCTGGACGACGAACTGGCTAAGCTGGAAGGCGACACGCTGGATGGCGAAACGGTTTTCCGTCTGTATGACACCTTCGGTTTCCCGGTGGATTTAACTGCGGATGTGTGTCGTGAGCGTAATCTGAAAATCGACGAAGCCGGTTTTGAGCAGGCGATGGAGGAGCAGCGCCGTCGTGCACGTGATGCCAGCGGTTTTGGTACTGACTACAACAATGTTATCCGTATTGATTCTGCTTCCGCCTTTAAAGGCTATGACCAGCTGGAACTGAACGCTACCGTGACGGCGATCTTCGTTGATGGTCAGCAGGCAGACGAAATCACTGCCGGTCAGGAAGGGGTGATTGTGCTTGATGAGACGCCATTCTATGGTGAATCAGGTGGGCAGGTTGGCGATACCGGTGAACTGAAGGCAGCGGCTGCGCATTTCGCGGTGAGTGACACGCAGAAGTACGGTCAGGCGATTGGTCACGTCGGCAAACTGGTTTCAGGCCAGCTGCGCGTCGGCGAGCGCCTGGATGCTCAGGTTGATGAAGCACGTCGTGCACGCATCCGTCTGAATCACTCAGCAACCCATTTGCTGCATGCAGCACTGCGTCAGGTTCTGGGCGATCACGTCGCTCAGAAAGGCTCGCTGGTTAACGATAAATACCTGCGCTTTGACTTCTCACACTTCGAAGCGATGAAACCTGAACAAATTCGTCAGGTTGAAGATATTGTCAACGCGCAAATTCGGCGTAATCTGGCAGTAGACACCGATGTCATGGAACTGGAAGCGGCGAAAGCGAAGGGCGCAATGGCGCTGTTCGGTGAGAAGTATGACGACCATGTTCGCGTGCTGAGCATGGGTGACTTCTCTACCGAGCTGTGTGGTGGTACTCACGCCAGCCGTACCGGTGATATTGGCCTGTTCCGCATTACTTCTGAATCCGGCACTGCTGCCGGTGTACGTCGTGTTGAAGCCGTCACTGGTGAAGGTGCACTGGCGCAGATGCATGCGCAGAGCGAGCAGCTGCAGGATATTGCGCATCTGGTTAAAGCCAATAACAGTAACCTGAACGAGAAAGTGCGTTCGGTGATTGAACATGTACGACTGCTGGAGAAAGAGCTACAGCAGTTGAAGGACCAGCAGGCTGCGCAGGAAAGTGCTTCACTGAGCAGTAAAGCGGTTGAGATCAAAGGGGCAAAATTGCTGGTCAGCGAACTGAGCAATGTTGAACCCAAAATGCTGCGTACGATGGTCGACGATCTGAAAAATCAGCTCGGTTCCGCAATCATTGTGCTGGCAACAGTAGCAGAAGGTAAAGTATCCCTGATTGCTGGGGTGACAAAAGACCTTACCGACCGTGTTAAAGCGGGTGAGCTGGTTGGCGCATTAGCGCAACAGGTCGGCGGTAAAGGTGGCGGACGCCCTGATATGGCTCAGGCTGGCGGTACCGATGCACAGGCGCTGCCTGCTGCACTGGCTGGCGTCGAGTCATGGGTTGCTGCAAAACTGTAACGATAAAAAATGCAATGCCAGAGCGCGCCGGGGTAACAAAATCCCGGCGATCTTCCAGGTGCTGCGCACCCTGTAATCATAAAGTCAGGTTGATGTAGTGTATTTCGGCTAAACTAAGTATCAGCAGAATGTATTGGCGTGATGATGCACAATGCGTTATTTGTCATAGTCTACGTTCAGCGTTATATGATGGATATTGCCGGGAGCCCTACAAACCCGACTCTTTTAATCTTTCAAGGAGCAAAGAATGCTAATTCTAACTCGTCGAGTTGGTGAAACCCTCATGATCGGTGATGAGGTGACTGTAACGGTGCTGGGGGTTAAAGGTAACCAGGTTCGCATCGGTGTGAACGCCCCTAAAGAAGTTTCGGTACATCGCGAAGAGATCTACCAGCGTATTCAGGCCGAAAAAACTCAGCCTACGAGTTACTAACGGATCCAGCGCCTCGCTGTTTTAGCGAGGCGCTACCGGTTTTTCCTGCTATTCCCCACGATTTCTTTCCTTACCTCGTAAAGTCAGCTTCCTGTTTATGTGAACTTTGTCAGCGCTTTTTTGTTGATAAATCACTCTTTTTGCGTTCAAAGTGCTCGAATTGACTGTGAATTGTGCAAACAAACAAATAGCTCAGAAAAATTGTTTGACTTATAAGTGCGGGAAAGTAATATGTGCGCCACGCAGTGCCGATGAGCAGAAACAAGTTCAGCGGTGCAGTTCGAAAGAACGCGTATGGTGAGGTGGCCGAGAGGCTGAAGGCGCTCCCCTGCTAAGGGAGTATGCGGTCAAAAGCTGCATCGAGGGTTCGAATCCCTCCCTCACCGCCATTACTGATGCATCCGTAGCTCAGCTGGATAGAGTACTCGGCTACGAACCGAGCGGTCGGAGGTTCGAATCCTCCCGGATGCACCATACTACGACAGTAGTGTTTACTACTGAGTAGAAAGAATTTCGATATCGTGTTAGCAGCGCGTATCAAGGTGAGTAGTTGGCACCCTGCGTTATACAAGAAGTAGTTATGCATCCGTAGCTCAGCTGGATAGAGTACTCGGCTACGAACCGAGCGGTCGGAGGTTCGAATCCTCCCGGATGCACCATTCTCTGGTATTCCCTCAGGTTAGTCGCATTATCTCCCAAACTGTTTTCCGATGCATCCGTAGCTCAGCTGGATAGAGTACTCGGCTACGAACCGAGCGGTCGGAGGTTCGAATCCTCCCGGATGCACCATCTTTGTAACAGGCAGTATCTTTTCAACAATGCTTTTCCGATGCATCCGTAGCTCAGCTGGATAGAGTACTCGGCTACGAACCGAGCGGTCGGAGGTTCGAATCCTCCCGGATGCACCATTCTTGAGCTTCACTCCTCTGCATTCTCTCTTTCGTATCTTATTCCGCCACGCTCCTTGTTATCCTGGCTCCCATACCCATCCTGTTTTGCTTACCTCTCTTTTAGCTTCTTAGTCAATTCTCCATTACTTTCAAAGCATTTGCTGTTAATCGCTGACAGCGACAATCCGCACACTTTGCGATAAAGTAAATGGCTCATTGATTCAATGGCTGGAGAGAACATGTACGATCGTTATGACGGCTTGATTTTCGATATGGACGGCACCATTTTGGACACGGAGCCGACGCATCGTAAGGCCTGGCATCAGGTGCTGGACCGCTACGGCATGACCTTTGACGAAGCTGCAATGATTGGGCTTAACGGTTCTCCCAGCTGGCGCATTGCCGAGGTGATAATCGCCAGCCATCAGGCGGATCTCGATCCTTACGTACTGGCGGCGGAGAAAACCGCGGCGCTTGATGAGATGTTACTGGAGTCGGTCCAGCCGCTGCCTCTGGTTGAGGTGGTAAAGGCCTATCACGGAAGGCGGCCAATGGCAGTCGGCACCGGCAGTGAACATGCGATGGCCGACAGATTGCTGCGCCATTTAGGTATTCGCGACTGTTTTGATGTGATTGTGGGTGCTGATGATGTGACGCGCCATAAGCCGGAACCCGATACTTTCCTGCGTTGCGCACAGCTGATGGGCGTCGAGCCGGGCAAGTGTGTGGTGTTTGAAGATGCTGATTTTGGTCTGCAGGCGGCAAAAGCTGCCGGTATGGACGTTGTTGATGTCCGTTTACTGTGAATGAATGGCTGACTTACGGTTCGTTGTTTGCCAGTAGCTTTCTGAGTGCCACCTTGCTGCCGGGAAGCTCTGAAGTACTGCTGGTGGCGCTGTTGATTGCAGAAAAGTCATCAGTGGTGGGGTTGATTGGTATCGCCGCACTGGGAAACACACTGGGTGGTTTGACCAATATTGTGATTGGCCGCTTACTGCCGCAAAAGCAGCAAGGACGATGGCATGCCACCGCAATGACGTGGTTGCACCGGTTGGGGCCAGCAGCACTGTTATTCAGCTGGCTGCCGGTGATTGGCGACCTGTTATGCGTTATTGCTGGCTGGCTGCGCTTTTCGTGGTTCCCGGTAGTGCTGTATCTGGCTATCGGTAAGACACTACGTTACATAGTAGTTGCGACTGCAACATTACAGGGCATGGAGTGGTGGCATTGATTCTCGCTGATTCGGGGCTACGGTTAACATTATGCTGAACAATAATAATTTTTCTCTGAGCGGGAGGTCAATTTGATCCCGGACGTATCACAGGCGCTTTCCTGGCTGGAAGCTCATCCCAACGCATTAAATGGCATTGGCCGCGGTATTGAACGTGAAACGCTGCGTGTCAGACCCGATGGTCATCTGGCAAATACTGGACATCCCGACTCACTCGGCTCAGCGCTGACCCACAAATGGATCACTACCGATTTCGCTGAGACGCTGCTCGAATTTATCACCCCGGTTGAGCAGGATATCGATCGCCTGCTGGCGTTTCTGCGCGATATCCATCGCCATGTGGCGCGTGATATTGGCGAAGAGCGGATGTGGCCGTTCAGCATGCCGTGCTTTATTGATGAAAGTGACAACATTGAGCTGGCCCAATACGGTCGTTCCAATATAGGTCGCATGAAGACATTGTATCGCCAGGGGCTGAAAAATCGCTATGGTGCGCTGATGCAAACTATCTCCGGCGTGCATTATAACTTTTCGCTACCGCTGTCGTTCTGGCAAGAGTGGGCGGGCGTAAAAGACAGGGAAAGCGGCAAAGAGGCGATCTCAGACGGTTATCTGCGACTGATTCGTAACTACTACCGTTTCGGCTGGATTATTCCTTACCTGTTTGGTGCTTCTCCGGCAATCTGTTCATCATTCCTGCAGGGTAAAGAGAGTGCTTTGCCGTTTGAACGTGACGAGAAAGGTATGCTGTATCTGCCGTATGCCACGTCGTTGCGCCTGAGCGATCTGGGTTATACCAACAAATCACAAAACAGCCTGGGTATTACCTTTAATAATCTGCCGGATTACGTGACCGCGCTGAAGAACGCGATTAAAACGCCTTCAGAACAGTATGCTGAAATTGGCCTGAAAGATGAAAATGGCGATTATTTGCAACTGAACACCAATGTGTTGCAGATCGAAAATGAACTGTATGCACCGATTCGTCCGAAACGCGTGACCCAATCGGGTGAAGCGCCTTCCGATGCGCTGTTGCGCGGCGGTATTGAATATATCGAAGTGCGATCACTGGATATCAATCCGTTCTCGCCAATCGGTGTTGATGCCAACCAGGTGCGTTTCCTCGATCTTTTCCTGATTTGGTGTACTCTGGCTGACGCGCCGGAAATGAGCAGTGACGAGTTGCTGTGCAGCCGTCAGAACTGGAATCGTGTCATTCTGGAAGGGCGCAAACCGGGTCAGACTATCGGTATGGGCTGTGAGACTGCCCAACAGCCGCTGGTTGAGGTCGGTAAGCAACTGTTCCGCGACCTGCGTCGTGTGGCGGAAACGCTGGACAGTAATCAGGGCGATCGTCGTTATCAGGAAGTTTGCGATCGGCTGGTCGCATCGTTTGACGATCCTGAACTGACCTATTCAGCACGCATTCTGCACGCGATGAAGGAAAATGGCCTTGGCGGCAGCGGGCAGGCGCTGGCGGAACAATATCGTCAGTTGCTGGCAGAAGAGCATTTAGAAGTGCTGACTGAACAGCAGTTTGCACAAGAAGCGGAGCGTTCGCGGGCGAGTCAGCAACAGATCGAAGAGAGCGATACGTTAAGCTTTGACGATTTCCTCGCCACGAAGGCGGGCTAGAAAAGAAAAAGGCCACATCACTGTGGCCAAATTAACATCTCTGTTGTCAGGGATGATGATAACAAAATGCGCGTCTTTCACTTATTCAGACGCACGGCGACCAGAAAAGTTTCATCTTTTTTAAAAAATTTTCTAAAACAGGAGGTGACTGTATGCCACTGCTGGATAGTTTTACTGTTGATCACACGATCATGGCCGCACCTGCGGTACGCGTTGCGAAAACCATGAACACGCCGCATGGCGATGCCATCACTGTTTTCGACCTGCGTTTTTGCAAGCCGAACAAAGAAGTGATGCCAGAGCGTGGTATTCATACGCTGGAGCATCTGTTTGCTGGCTTTATGCGTAACCACCTGAATGGCGACGGCGTGGAAATTATTGATATTTCACCGATGGGATGCCGTACCGGCTTCTATATGAGCCTGATTGGTACGCCAGATGAGCAACGTGTTGCTGACGCCTGGAAAGCGGCGATGGGCGATGTGTTAAAAGTGACTGATCAGCGTAAGATCCCGGAACTGAACGAGTATCAGTGCGGAACTTACGAAATGCACTCACTGGACGAAGCACAGGAAATCGCGCGTCATATCGTTGACAGCGAGATTCGCGTTAACCACAACGACGAACTGGCGCTGCCGAAAGAGAAGCTGCAAGAGCTGCATATCTAGTTTTCTCTGAAAGAGAATGCCGCCCCTGTGAGACACACAGCAAAAAGGCGACCTGAGGGTCGCCTTTTTTATCCGTCTTATCCGGTTAAGAACCGACCGACTCTTTCAGCGGTTTCTGCGGGATGATTTTTATCTGCTTCACCATATTTTCCTGCACATCGAGGATATCGATAGCGTAGCCACCTAACTGAATGGTGGTACCGGCTGAAGGAATCTCTTCCAGCGCCTCCAGCAGCATGCCGTTGACGGTACGCGCTTCTTCTTCCGGCAGGTTCCAGTTAAACGCTTTATTCAGTTCGCGCACGTTCGCGCTGCCTTCAACCAGCACAGAACCATCATTCTGCGGCATCACTTCTTCCGCCAGCGTCGGTGACATTGAAGTAGTAAAATCACCGACAATCTCTTCAAGAATATCTTCGATAGTGACCAGCCCTTTAATATCACCATACTCATCAACCACCAGACCGGCTTTCTTCTTGTTACGCTGGAACTTCACCAGTTGCACATTCAGCGGTGTCCCTTCCGGGATATAGTAAATCTCGTCGGCGGCGCGCAGCAGGTTCTCTTTGGTAAACTCTTTTTTCTCGGTCATCATGCGGTAGGCTTCGCGCACGCGCAGCATGCTGATCGCGTCGTCCAGCGAATCACGGTAGAGGACGATGCGGCCATGCGGCGAGTGGGTAAGCTGGCGCACAATGGCTTTCCAGTCATCGTTGACGTTGATGCCAACAATCTCATTGCGCGGCACCATAATGTCATCAACGCTGACTTTCTCCAGATCCAGTACCGACAGCAGCATGTCCTGGTTGCGACTCGACATCAGCGTGCGGGACTCATGCACAATGGTACGCAGCTCATCTTTGCTCAGTGCGGCGCTGATCGCCCCGTCAGCTTTCATACCGACCATACGCATCAGAATGCGCGTGATGGTGTTCAGCAGCCAGACCAGCGGCAGCATAATGATCTGTAATGGACCCAGCAGTAAACTGCTGGGAAAAGCCACTTTTTCCGGGTAGAGCGCCGCGATAGTTTTTGGCAGCACTTCGGCAAAGACCAGCACCACAAAGGTCAGAATACCGGTAGCGATGGCAACACCCGCATCACCGTACAGGCGCATCCCGACGATTGTGGCCAGCGAAGAGGCGAGAATATTGACAAGGTTATTACCGATTAGCACCAGGCTTATCAGGCGGTCAGGACGACGTAACAGCTTCTCAACGCGGCGAGCGGCGCGATTGCCATTCTTCGCCTGATGCCTCAGGCGATAACGGTTGAGCATCATCATCCCGGTTTCCGAGCTGGAGAAATAGGCCGAGACGAGCACCATAATCACCAATGTGATGATCAGGGTAGTGGTTGAAACATGTTCCAACGCGGGAATTCCTTGTGGTGAGAGGTCAGGACATGAGGTGTTGCAGGACGCGGCTACCAAAATAGGCCATGGTCAGCAAAAGTGCGCCGCCGCAGTTAAACCAGACGACGCGACGACCACGCCAGCCCTCATGATAATGGCCCCAGAGTAAGACGATATAAACAAACCAGGCGATAATCGACAGCACCGCTTTGTCGACGTTTTCACGGCTGAACAGATCCTGCATAAAGAACAGGCCAGTGCACAGCACCAGCGTCAGCAGCACTACGCCAACCTGGGTAATGTGGAACATTTTGCGCTCGATGACCATTAATGGTGGCATATCATTGCTGAATGCGAGCTTTTTATTTTTCAGCTGATAATCGATCCATGCCAGTTGCAGTGCATAGAGTGCGGCGATAATCAGCGTGGCATAGGCCAGCAGCGCCAGACCAATATGGATCATCATGCCTGGCGTGGTTTCCAGGTGAGTGATAAAGGCGTTGGGGACAAAAGTGGCAAAGGCGAGGTTAATCAGCGCGAAGCTGTAGATAATCGGTAGCAGCATCCAGCCACGATTGCGCGAGGCGACAATCGTCATAATGGTACAGATCAGTAAGCTGACCAGCGAGCCGATGTTCAGCAGGCTGAGGTTCTGCCCACCCTCCATGCCAAATATCCGCTGCTCCAGCGCAACGCCGTGAGCAACCAATGCAACGCAGGCAGAAATAACCGCCAGACGTCGCCATGCACTGTTTTTACGGACCAGGCTTGGGATGATCAGGGCAAGGCTGAGTGAGTAGGCGAAAAGCGCCACAATCGCGAATACGAACATAAATGTTGTCAGGTACCGGCCGTTAAGAAAAACAGCAGTATAGCGCCAGCAGCAGCATGCACCAAACGATCTCATCGCTGATTGCAGAGATCGCCATCGCTTCGTGTTATAATCCGCCGAATTGTGTCGCCTGTGCGGCCTCTCTTATACGACGTTGAGCGAGAGACAATGTTTGATAATTTAACCGATCGTTTGTCGCAGACCCTGCGCAATATCAGTGGCCGCGGAAGGCTGACCGAAGAGAACATCAAAGAAACCTTGCGCGAAGTGCGCATGGCGCTGCTGGAGGCGGACGTTGCCCTGCCGGTAGTGCGTGACTTTATTAATCGCGTCAAAGAGCGCGCGGTAGGTCATGAAGTTAACAAAAGCCTGACGCCAGGCCAGGAATTCGTCAAGATCGTTAAGAACGAACTGGTCGCGGCGATGGGTGATGAAAATAATACCCTGAACCTGGCCGCACAGCCGCCGGCAGTAGTACTGATGGCCGGTTTGCAGGGTGCTGGTAAAACCACCAGTGTGGCAAAACTGGGTAAGTTCCTGCGTGAGAAGCATAAAAAGAAAGTGCTGGTGGTGTCAGCTGACGTTTATCGTCCGGCAGCAATCCGTCAGCTGGAAACGCTGGCCGAACAGGTTGGCGTCGATTTCTGCCCATCAGATCTGAGCCAGAAGCCCGTCGATATCGTCAACAATGCGCTGCAACAGGCAAAACTGAAATTCTACGATGTGCTGCTGGTGGATACCGCCGGTCGTTTACACGTCGACGAAGCAATGATGGACGAAATCAAACAGGTTCACGCCGCGATTAATCCGGTAGAAACCCTGTTTGTCGTCGATGCCATGACGGGTCAGGATGCGGCAAATACCGCGAAAGCGTTTAACGAAGCGCTGCCGCTGACCGGTGTGGTACTGACCAAAGTCGATGGTGATGCGCGTGGTGGTGCGGCGTTGTCGATTCGTCATATCACCGGTAAGCCAATTAAATTTATGGGTGTCGGCGAAAAAACCGAAGCCCTTGAGCCGTTCTACCCGGACCGTATTGCTTCGCGCATCCTCGGCATGGGGGACGTGCTGTCACTGATTGAAGATATCGAAAGCAAAGTTGACCGCGAACAGGCGGAAAAACTCGCCAGTAAGCTGAAAAAAGGCGATGGCTTCGATCTGAACGATTTCCTTGAGCAGCTGAAGCAGATGCGTAACATGGGCGGTATGGCCAGCCTGATGGGCAAACTGCCGGGTATGGGTCAGCTGCCGGACAATGTGAAATCGCAAATGGATGACAAAGTTCTGGTGCGCATGGAAGCGATGATCAACTCCATGACACGCAAAGAGCGTGAGAAACCAGAAATTATTAAAGGTTCGCGTAAGCGCCGTATTGCGACCGGTTCCGGTATGCAGGTGCAGGACGTCAACCGCCTGCTGAAACAGTTCGACGACATGCAGCGCATGATGAAGAAGATGAAGAAAGGCGGCATGGCAAAAATGATGCGCGGTATGAAAGGTATGATGCCACCAGGATTTCCTGGTCGCTGACAGGGCCCGAAACATCATGGCGTAAAACGATAGTGAGCTTTCGATTGCTTTTTGCGCCAAAATGAGTAAAATTTTCGGGCTTTTTATATTGCAGCCGGGCCCCGTTCCTCGATGGGGCCCGGTTGTTTTATTAACTAAAGAGGATGTTATGGTAACAATTCGTTTGGCACGTCACGGCGCTAAAAAGCGTCCGTTCTATCAGGTAGTCGTCACTGACAGCCGTAATGCACGTAACGGTCGCTTCATCGAGCGCGTAGGCTTCTTCAACCCGATCGCTTCTGGTCAGGCTGAAGCACTGCGTCTGGATCTGGACCGTATTGAGCACTGGGTTGGCCAGGGCGCAACGCTTTCTGATCGCGTTAACACGCTGATCAAGCAAGCTAAAAAAGCAGCTTAATCTGTCACGGTGGTCAACATGAGCAAGCAACTCGCCGCCCGGCCCCCTGTTAAGCCGCTTATTCTCGGCAAGATGGGTGCGGCATACGGTATCCGTGGTTGGCTCAAAGTGTTTTCCTCCACCGAAGACGCCGAAAGCATTTTTGACTATCAGCCGTGGTTTATCCAACGTGCGGGTCAATGGCAGCTTATCGAGCTGGAAGGCTGGAAGCGCCACAATCAGGACATGATCATCAAAGTCAAAGGCATTGACGATCGTGATGCTGCGGGACTGTACACCAATTGCGAAATTGTGGTCGATTCCGAGCAATTGCCAGAGCTGGATACGGGTGACTATTACTGGAAAGACCTTATCGGTTGCCAGGTTGTCACCACGAAAGGCTATGAGCTGGGTAAAGTCACTGAGTTGATGGAAACCGGTTCAAACGACGTTCTCGTCGTGCAGGCAAACCTGAAAGATGCCTTCGGTGCGAAGGAGCGGTTAATTCCGTTTCTTGATGAACAGGTTATCAAGAATGTCGATCTCACTACCGGCACCATTGAAGTAGATTGGGATCCTGGTTTTTGACCTCCGAACAAAGCGGTAAGCAGGCGGCACCATCGATGTGGATTGGCATAATCAGCCTTTTTCCAGAGATGTTTCGCGCGATTACCGACTACGGGGTAACTGGCCGGGCAGTAAAAAATGGCCTGCTCAGCATTCAGAGCTGGAGTCCTCGTGATTTCACTCAGGACCGGCACCGTACCGTAGACGAACGTCCTTACGGCGGCGGACCGGGAATGCTAATGATGGTTCAACCCTTACGGGATGCCATCCACGCAGCAAAAGCGGCGGCAGGAGAAGGTGCTAAGGTGATTTATCTTTCACCTCAGGGGCGCAAACTTGACCAGAATGGCGTTTGCGAACTGGCGACTAACCAGAAGTTAATTCTGGTGTGTGGTCGCTATGAAGGGATTGATGAGCGCGTAATCAAAACCGAGATCGACGAAGAGTGGTCTATTGGTGATTACGTTCTCAGTGGTGGCGAACTGCCTGCAATGACCTTGATTGATTCAGTATCCCGGTTTATTCCAGGCGTACTGGGCAAACAAGCCTCAGCCGAAGAAGATTCGTTTTCTGATGGTTTGCTGGATTGTCCGCACTACACCCGACCTGAAGTGTTGGAAGGGATGGAGGTTCCGCCAGTGTTACTGTCGGGCAACCATGCCGATATTCGCCGTTGGCGCCTGAAACAGTCGCTGGGCCGTACCTGGCTTAGAAGACCTGAACTTCTGGAAAACCTGGCTCTGACTGAAGAGCAAGCAAGGTTGCTGGCAGAGTTCCAACGGGAATTCTCCGGGCACCAAAACGATGATGCGGTGGGTTAAGCGTAACGCTAACCTCCTTAAATATCAGTTTACCCAGGATAAGAGATTTATTATGAGCAACATTATTAAGCAAATTGAACAAGAGCAGATGAAACAGGACGTACCTTCATTCCGTCCGGGTGATTCCGTGGAAGTGAAAGTATGGGTCGTTGAAGGTTCTAAAAAACGTCTGCAGGCATTCGAGGGCGTGGTTATCGCTATTCGTAACCGCGGTCTGCACTCTGCATTCACTGTTCGTAAGATTTCCAACGGCGAAGGTGTTGAGCGTGTATTCCAGACTCACTCACCAGTAATCGACAGCATTACTGTTAAACGTCGTGGTGCCGTGCGTAAAGCCAAACTGTACTACCTGCGTGAGCGTACTGGTAAGTCAGCTCGTATCAAAGAGCGTCTTAACTAAGATACAGCTTACGCTGCATCCAAAAGTTAATAGCAAACAAGGGGTTGACCGACTGGTCAGCCCCTTTTTTTTGTGTGGAAGTCACCGCTCAGTGCTGTCACATTAATGGCCACGACATCATTAACATCACTGAGGCTTTTTATGCAGCGAACCAATCAGTACCAGCAACCCATTGGTGAAGCATTACCTGACTGGCAACCGGTGTTGTCGCCACCGCGAGCGGTGATCGCCGGACGCTATTGCCGGCTGGAGCCACTGGATATTAATAGTCACGCGAAGGATCTGTATGACGCTTATGCCAGTGCACAGGATGATCGCGACTGGACCTATCTGATGAGTCCACGACCGGTTGATGTGGCGGCCTGTCGTGAGTGGATTGCCGACAAGGTGTCCGATTCTACCTTGGTACCGGTTGCTGTCGTCGATAATCTGACGGCAAAAGCGGTGGGAATGGCGTGTTTTATGCGTATTGATAACAGTAATGGCGTGCTGGAGCTGGGGCATCTGAGCTGGTCTCCCGCTATGCAGCGCACGGTTCTGGGTACAGAAGCGTTATGGCTGATGCTAAAAACCACCTTTGAGCTGGGCTATCGTCGCTGCGAATGGAAGTGCGATTCACTGAATGCACCCTCGCGCGTGGCGGCAGAGCGTCTGGGATTTCGCTGGGAAGGGCGATTTCGTCAGATGATGGCGCGCAATAATCGCAACCGCGACACGGACTGGCTGTCGATTATTGATAGCGAGTGGCCAGCGATTGATCTGGCAATCAGTACATGGCTCGATCCGCAAAACTTCAGTGCGGAGGGACAACAACTCCAGTCACTGCGGAGCCTGATGCCTGCGGCGTAAATGATAGATAGCGGTATTCACCGGGCCGCTATCGAGAATGATCAAGCCATAACGCGTATCGATCAATTCTGCGCCACTGGCTGTGGCTACCGCGCGGCTGGCAAGGTTAGTTTCTGCCGCCAGAATTTCGATGGTGTTAATTTCCGGGCAGCGGAAAGCCTGCTCCGCCAGATATGCGACCGCCTGACGGGCAATGCCTTTGCGCTGCTGGCTGCTACGAACCCAATAGCCAATTGCCGGCAGGCAGGATTTATCACGCGCATAGCGCAGACCGGCCCCGCCTAACAGATGTCCGTTATCGTCGTAGATACCCAACTCATCCGCCTCACCTTTATTGCGCTGCATCTCAGTAAAGCTAAACCACTCACGTGCATTCTGTTCGCTGTAATCCGCATGCGCCCAGACCATCCACGGTAGCAGACTTTCCAGTGATTCATTCACCGCCTGTGCAAAAGCGGCGGCATCCTGCATGGCAAAAGGGCGAAGGTGTATATTCATTAAAGCTCCATCGTAAATTATAGCGATTTGTCCGTCTTGCTTTACAGCATAGAGGGAAGTGAAAAGGATTTCGATAGTGATGCAGGTGACAGATTTAAAAGCAGTTTTACCGGTCAGCAGGTCTCAGGAAAGCTTATTGTTGTAAACTAAAATGTACAGTAAATATGGTGTGCGTATTTATTTATTGCATTGATTAATAACATATTTAATGTGATTTTTCGCCGCAATTTCACTAAGTGGTAAATAAAGTGTACATATGTGGATTGCAGGCTTTACGTTATATGGTAAAGTACTTCTCACCTCATTGAGGATCTTAACGAACGCATAAACGAGTGAGAAAGGATCAGGATCATGCAAAAAGACGCGCTGAATAATGTTCATATCGCCGACGAACAGATATTGATTACGCCGGAAGAGTTGAAAAAACAGTTTCCGTTAAATGCCCAGCTGGAAGCGCAGATTACCGCTTCTCGTCAGACCATTTCTGACATTATCAGCGGCAAAGATCATCGCCTGCTGGTGGTCTGCGGACCTTGTTCTATTCACGATCCTGAAGCTGCGTTGGAATATGCCCGTTCCCTGAAAGATCTCTCTGAACAGTTGAAGGATCAGCTGTATATCGTTATGCGCGTCTATTTTGAAAAGCCTCGTACCACTGTCGGTTGGAAAGGGCTGATCAACGATCCTTATATGGATAACTCGTTTGATATGGAAGCCGGTCTGCACATTGCGCGTCGATTGTTGCTGAATCTGGTGGAAATGGGGCTGCCGCTGGCTACCGAAGCGCTTGATCCTAACAGCCCACAATACCTTGGCGATCTGTTCAGCTGGTCAGCAATTGGTGCGCGTACCACGGAATCCCAAACTCACCGTGAAATGGCTTCGGGTCTGTCGATGCCGGTTGGCTTTAAAAATGGCACTGACGGCAGCCTCGGTACAGCAATCAATGCGATGCGTGCGGCGGCGATGCCACACCGCTTTGTGGGCATTAACCAGGCGGGTCAGGTCTGTCTGTTACAGACGCAGGGTAATCCTGATGGACATGTGATTCTGCGTGGTGGCAAAGCGCCAAACTACGGCCCGGAAGATGTTGCGCAGTGTGAAAAAGAGATGCTTCAGGCGGGACTCCGTCCATCCTTGATGATAGATTGCAGTCATGGCAATTCAAATAAAGACTATCGTCGTCAGCCCGGTGTGGCTGAGTCTGCCATTGCGCAGATCAAGGATGGCAACCGTTCGATTATCGGTTTGATGCTGGAAAGCAACATTAATGAAGGCAATCAGTCATCTGAACAGCCACGTAGCGCAATGCGCCACGGTGTTTCCGTTACCGATGCCTGCATCAACTGGGAAACCACCGTAACCTTGTTGCGTGAGATCCATCAAAGTCTGGATGGAGTGCTGACGGCGCGTCTGTCACGAGAGGTTTAATTATGGTGGCTGAACTGACCGCGCTACGCGATCAAATTGATGAAGTGGATAAAGCGCTGCTCGATCTGCTGGCCAGACGGCTGGAGCTGGTCGCTGAAGTTGGCGAGGTGAAAAGCCGTTACGGTTTACCGATTTACGTTCCTGAACGCGAAGCCTCAATGCTGGCTTCGCGGCGTAAAGAGGCGGAAGCCTTGGGTGTACCGCCTGATTTAATTGAGGATGTATTGCGCCGTGTCATGCGCGAATCCTACTCAAGCGAGAACGATAAAGGCTTTAAAACTCTCTGTCCTGAACTGCGTCCGGTGGTTATCGTCGGGGGGAAAGGGCAGATGGGGCGGCTGTTTGAAAAGATGCTGACCTTGTCGGGCTACCAGGTAAAACTTCTGGATAAAGATGACTGGGACCAGGCGGAAAGCATACTGAGTGATGCTGGCATGGTGATGATCAGCGTGCCGATTCATCTGACCGAGCAAGTGATTGCCGAACTGCCAAAACTGCCGGATGACTGCATCCTGGTGGATCTGGCTTCGGTAAAAAATCGTCCGTTGCAGGCGATGCTGGCGGCACATAATGGCCCGGTACTGGGGCTGCATCCGATGTTTGGTCCGGACAGCGGCAGTCTGGCAAAACAGCTCGTAGTATGGTGTGACGGTCGTCAGCCGGAAGCTTATCAGTGGCTGCTGGAGCAGATTCAGGTATGGGGCGCGCGCTTGCACCGTATCAGCGCTGTTGAGCACGATCAGAATATGGCGTTTATCCAGGCGCTGCGCCATTTCGCAACCTTTGCCTATGGTCTGCATCTGGCGGAAGAGAATGTCAATCTGGAGCAGCTGCTGGCGCTGTCGTCACCGATTTACCGCCTGGAACTGGCGATGGTCGGGCGTCTGTTTGCTCAGGACCCACAGCTGTACGCCGACATTATTATGTCTTCTGGTCGCAACCTTGAACTGATCAAACGCTATCATCAGCGTTTTGGTGAGGCGATTACGCTGCTGGAGCAGGGCGATAAGCAGGCGTTTATCAACAGCTTCCGCCAGGTAGAGCACTGGTTTGGTGATTATGCCAAAAGCTTCCTGGTGGAGAGCCGTACGTTGCTGCGTCAGGCGAATGACAGTCGCCAGTAAGTCGCAACAGCAACAAACAAACCGGGATTTTCCCGGTTTGTTTATTGGCTGAGACTGACGGCAATTACTGTGGATCGACCGGCACCACGTTTTCACCTGGATAGCAGCCCAACACCTTCAGCGAACGGGTGATTGGCGTCAGCTCACGCAGCGCCTGCTGCATCTCTTCGGAACGCAGATTGCCTTGCACATCGATATAGAACATCTCTTCCCACGGATTACCGTTAATCGGGCGCGATTCAAGCTTGCTCATTATCAGATTGTGCTGACGCAGTACCAGCAGCGCTTCAACTAATGCCCCCGCTTGCTGGCCGGTGGCCATAATCAGGGTGGTTTTCGCCGGCACCTGAGCAGAAACGTCAACCGGCTTACGCGCCAGAATAATAAAACGGGTAATATTCTGCTGTTGATTAGCCAGATCGCGTTCCAGTACCTGCAAGTTATACAGTTCACCGCCCGCTTCACTGCCTAACGCCGCGACTTTCGGCGAGTTCATCTCTGCCACTTTCTCCATCGCCGCGGCGGTGCTTTCGGTGTACTCAATTTTCCACTGTGGGAAGCGATTAATAAACTGGCTGCACTGCTGGAACGGCTGCGGATGGCTGTAAACGGTTTCGATTTGCTGCAAATCTGTGGTGCCAGAGACCAGCACGCAGTGGTGAATCGGCACGGTCATTTCACCGACGATGGACAGGCTGGTTTGTTGCAGCAGGTCGTAAACGTCATTAATTGAGCCGGAGCTGGTGTTCTCAATCGGCAGCACGGCGTAATCGGCCTGACCGGTTTCAACCTGATTGATGATGTCATGAAATTTTAGACAACCGCTTTCAATAAACTGCTCGAAATGACGAGCGGCGTAGCGACGCGCGGCAAGATGCGAATAAGAGCCTTTAGGCCCAAGGAAAGCGATTCGCGCCGAATGCGCGTTGGTCTGATTCAGATGTTTTTGCAACAGTGCCTGTTGCGTCAGCACTGAGTCTTCAATGATTTGCTGAAACAGTCGAGTGATGTAATGCGCATCGAGCTGGTGGCTTTTGCCAAGGGTAATCAGGTGTTCCAGCAGATTGCGCTCACGGTCGATATCACGAATCGGCCGCTGCGTGGCCATTTTCGCCTTCGCCACTTCAATTGCCAGTCCGCGGCGTTCAGCAAGCAGCGCTAACAGTTTTTCATCAACGGCGCTGATTTTATCGCGCAGGGCTAACAGAGGGTTTTCGGTGTTCATTATCGCTACCTGTCAGATGTCCAAAAAAAAAGCCTCCCGCTTGGGAGGCTTTGTTGTTCGTCTTCGCATTCATTCTCACACGACGAATTGCCTCCCGTTCAGGGGAAGGTAAAAAAGAATGCGAAGAAAAACGGGTGTAGTTTCATGGTGATTTCCGTGAGTGCTGAGCATTAACAGTAACCGCTGCAATTTATTACTGTCAATAAAAAACGCGCCCGCAGGCGCGTTGATTATGAGTTGATCACTCTTCCTGCTCGACAACGCTCAGGTCTTTAACACTGGCAACCGCGCGGCGTGCTTCGCCTTTATGCTGTACTTTATTCAGCTGGCGCTCCAGTTTGTTAATCAAATCATTGATTGCCGCATACATATCTTCATTTTTAGCGCTGGCAATCAGTGGACCATTTGGCGTGTTTATGGTGGCATCAGCGACAAATTCTTTCGGTTCCTTTGACAGAACAATGTGCGGATTAATCAGATGAGTTTGCCACTTTTCAAGTTTGGCGAGACGGTCTTCGACATGCTGGCGGATGGCCGCCGTGATATCCATTTGCTTGCTGGTAATGTTCAGAACCATAGTACTTACCTCTCTGTCATTTCCGTCTTGGTGAGTCCAGCATAGCGCGAAAAGGAGCAAGATGTGTGATTGAGATCACGAAAATTTGTCACTTTTTGTCAATCAACATAAATCTGTGATGTTGGCTGATTAATGTGGTAACAGGGCTTGCCGGGGCGGTTTTAACGGGGCATTATTGGTGGGTTAACCCGGCTGATAAATGTCACGTTTGATGTTTTTATAGCCAAAAAAAATGGCAGCCAACTGGCTGCCATTTTTGTCTCAACGATTTATGCCGGGTTAGCCGCAATTAATTTTGCGACTTTATCCGCTTCAGCGGTTAACTGCAGCTGACGGTAGGCATTTTCCATCAACGGCAGGGCGGTGCGGGTCGCCTCAGTGTCCGGATAATCTTTCATCATCTGCTCTACGCGATTAACCACAGCGACATATGCCCCACGCTTGGTATAGAATTGCGCCACAGAGAGTTCGTATTTAGCCAGACGATCTTTCAGATACACCAGACGCTTGCGTGAATCCGCGGCATACTGGCTGTTCGGATAGCCGCGCAGCAGTTGTGAGAAGTCACGGAAAGCATTACGTGCATGCTCAGGATCGCGGTCAGAACGATCAACACCAAAGAAGCCTTGCAACGCGGAATCATCCAGAGCCATATCCGTCAGACCTTTCATATAAATGACATAGTCGATGTTCGGATGGGTAGGATTCAGGCGCATAAAGCGATCGATAGCAGCCTGCGCCAGCGGTAAATCGGCATTTTTGTAGTAAGCGTAGATCAGATCTAGCTGAACTTGCTGGGAGTAAGGGCCGAACGGATAGCGGTTATCGAGCGCTTCCAGTTGCGTTATTGCTCCTTTAAAGTTACCGTCCTGCAGTTTTTGCTGGGCCGTAGCGTAAAGCTCAGATGGTGGACTGTCAGGAACCACATCCTTGGAGCTGGAACAACCAACCAGTGCCAGGCTCAACGTGGCTGCAGCCACCAGATATTTCATACGCGTCATGACGATTTGATTATCCTCAGAGTGTTATTGCGGAAGCTGTCCGTTAAGCTCCCTTTAGTGACCAGGTACGATAGCACATTATATTAAACGGCATCGCCGTGAAAACCCAACGTTAACGAAGAAGCTGTTTATGGCACAACAAGTACAACTCACCGCAACGGTGTCCGAATCACAACTCGGACAACGCTTAGATCAGGCTTTAGCGGAAATGTTCCCTGATTATTCACGTTCTCGCATAAAAGAGTGGATCCTTGACCGTCGCGTGATGGTTAACGGCAACGTGGTCGATAAGCCAAAAGAAAAAGTGCTGGGTGGCGAAAAGGTCGCTATCAACGCTGAGATAGAAGAAGAAGCACGCTGGGAAGCGCAGGATATCGCGCTGAACATCGTCTATGAAGATGATGACATCCTGGTCATTAACAAACCACGCGATCTGGTGGTTCACCCGGGTGCGGGCAATCCTGACGGCACGGTATTGAATGCGTTACTGCATTATTATCCGGCCATCGCCGATGTGCCGCGTGCCGGTATTGTGCACCGTCTCGATAAAGATACTACCGGTCTGATGGTCGTAGCGAAAACCGTCCCGGCGCAGACGCACCTGGTGGAAGCGCTGCAACTGCGTGAAATCACCCGTGAATATGAAGCGGTGGCGATTGGTACGATGACAGCAGGCGGTACGGTTAACGAACCTATCAGCCGTCACTCGACCAAACGTACTCATATGGCGGTGCATCCGATGGGGAAACCGGCGACCACGCACTATCGCATTATGGAGCATTTCCGTGCTCATACGCGCCTGCGCCTGCGTCTTGAAACCGGCCGTACTCACCAGATCCGCGTGCATATGGCGCATATCACCCATCCGCTGGTAGGCGATCAGCTGTATGGCGGTCGTCCGCGTCCACCGAAAGGCGCATCGGAGGCGTTTATCAGCACGCTGCGTCAGTTTGACCGTCAGGCGCTGCACGCCACCATGCTGCGTCTATATCATCCGATCACCGGTATCGAAATGGAATGGCATGCTCCATTGCCGCAGGATATGGTCGATTTAATCGACGCATTGAAAGCCGATACCGAAGAGTTTAAGGATCAGCTGGACTGGTTATGAGTGAACTGATTATTCCCGACTGGCCGGCACCAGCCAATGTGCGTGCCTGCTCGACTACCCGTGCTGGCGGCTTTAGCCAGGCGCCATGGGATGCGCTGAACCTGGGGTCGCACGTTGGGGATGATGAGTTTACGGTGCAAGCCAACCGCGAGCGGCTGATGGTGATGGCGGAGTTACCTGCGATGCCGGTCTGGCTTGAGCAGGTACACGGCACCGACGTGCTGCGTCTGGATGGCAACGCACCGGCGTCACTGCGTGCCGATGCGGCCTGGAGCGATCGCCCGGGTTTAGTCTGTGCCGCAATGACGGCAGATTGTTTGCCGGTACTGTTTTGTTCCGAGGACGGTAAGCAAGTTGCTGCAGCTCATGCCGGATGGCGCGGGCTGTGCGCTGGCGTCTTAGAAGCCACGCTGGCGAACTTTTCCTGTCCGGCCAGCGAGATTCACGCCTGGCTGGGGCCGGCTATCGGGCCCGATGCGTTTGAAGTCGGGGCGGAAGTCCATCATGCCTTTGTCACTCAGGATCGACAGGCCGCAACGGCATTTAAACCAGCGGGCGAGAAATATTATGCCGATATCTGGTTGCTGGCACGTCAGCGTCTGGAGGCACAAGGCATCCGCTCAGTGAGTGGCGGAGGGCTGTGTACCATGACGCAAATCGAACAATTTTTCTCCTTCCGACGCGATGGCGTCACCGGCCGCCTGGCAAGTTTGATCTGGCTGATATAACCTGTAGTTTCAAGACGATCCAGTTAGCGTGTTTTTTCGCCTGTTATTTAAGGTCATTAACCTTGAAATATTTGAGGGATGACCTCATTTAATCTCCAGTAGCATTTTGACCTTTACAGGAGGAATTATGCGTCTGGATCGTCTTACTAATAAATTCCAGCTGGCACTCGCCGACGCCCAGTCACTCGCCCTCGGGCGCGACAACCAATTTATCGAACCTCTGCATCTGATGAGCGCTTTGCTTAATCAGGAAGGGGGATCGGTGCGTCCGTTACTCACCACTGCAGGCGTTGATGTCGCTGCATTGCGCGGCGGTATTGAACAGGCGGTCGGTCGCCTGCCGCAAGTAGAAGGCACTGATGGTGATGTGCAGCCTTCGGCCGACCTGGTCCGGGTTCTCAATCTTTGTGACAAGCTGGCGCAAAAGCGCGGCGACAACTTTATATCATCGGAATTATTTGTTCTGGCAGCACTCGATTCGCGCGGCTCCGTAGCGGATTTACTGAAGTCCGCCGGCGCAACCAGCGACAAGCTGACGAAGGCCATTGAGCAAATGCGTGGAGGGGAAAGCGTGAACGATCAAGGGGCTGAAGACCAGCGCCAGGCTTTGAAAAAATACACTATCGATCTGACCGAGCGTGCTGAACAGGGCAAGCTTGACCCGGTGATTGGCCGTGACGAAGAGATTCGCCGCACCATACAGGTGCTGCAGCGCCGCACCAAAAATAACCCGGTACTGATCGGTGAACCCGGCGTCGGTAAAACCGCCATCGTTGAAGGGTTGGCGCAACGTATCATTAATGGCGAAGTGCCGGAAGGTCTGAAAGGACGTCGGGTACTGGCGCTGGATATGGGCGCGCTGGTGGCGGGAGCGAAATATCGCGGTGAGTTTGAGGAGCGTCTGAAAGGCGTCCTTAACGATCTGTCTAAACAGGAAGGTAATGTCATCCTGTTTATTGATGAGCTGCATACCATGGTCGGCGCCGGTAAGGCGGATGGCGCGATGGATGCCGGTAATATGCTGAAACCGGCGCTGGCTCGAGGTGAATTACACTGCGTCGGCGCTACCACGCTGGATGAATACCGCCAGTACATCGAAAAAGATGCTGCGCTGGAACGCCGCTTCCAGAAAGTCTTTGTTGCAGAACCGAGTGTTGAAGACACTATCGCTATTCTGCGTGGGCTGAAAGAACGCTATGAGCTGCATCACCATGTGCAGATCACCGATCCGGCTATCGTGGCGGCGGCAACGTTATCGCATCGGTATATCGCTGACCGACAACTGCCGGATAAAGCCATCGACCTGATAGATGAAGCGGCGTCCAGCATCCGTATGCAAATCGACTCCAAGCCTGAATCACTCGACCGCCTTGAGCGCCGCATTATTCAGCTTAAGCTTGAGCAGCAGGCGCTGAAGAAAGAGTCAGATGATGCCAGCATCAAACGTTTAGAGATGCTGGAAGATGAGCTGGGTCAGAAAGAACGCGAATACTCTGAGCTGGAAGAAGAGTGGAAAGCGGAGAAAGCGTCACTTTCCGGTACGCAGACAATTAAAGCAGAACTTGAGCAGGCTAAGCTGACGCTGGAGCAGGCCCGCCGTGTTGGCGACCTGGGGAAAATGTCCGAGCTGCAATATGGCCAGATCCCTGAACTGGAAAAACAGCTGGCTGCGGCCACCCAGTCTGAAGGCAAAACCATGCGTTTATTACGTAACCGCGTAACTGACGTTGAGATTGCTGATGTGCTGGCGCGCTGGACCGGGATTCCGGTGGCACGCATGATGGAAGGTGAGCGCGATAAATTGCTGCGTATGGAGCATGACCTTCATCATCGGGTAATTGGACAAAACGAAGCGGTAGAAGCGGTTTCCAATGCGATTCGCCGTAGCCGGGCCGGACTCGCCGATCCTAACCGTCCGATTGGTTCGTTCCTGTTCCTCGGTCCAACCGGTGTGGGTAAAACTGAATTGTGTAAAGCGCTGGCTAACTTCCTGTTTGACAGCGACGACGCGATGGTACGTATCGATATGTCTGAGTTTATGGAAAAACACTCAGTGTCGCGTCTGGTGGGTGCGCCTCCGGGCTATGTCGGTTATGAAGAAGGGGGCTACCTCACCGAAGCGGTGCGTCGCCGTCCTTATTCAGTGATTCTGCTCGACGAAGTTGAGAAGGCGCATCCGGATGTATTCAACATTCTGTTGCAAGTACTGGATGACGGACGCCTGACCGACGGGCAGGGCAGAACGGTTGACTTCCGTAATACCGTGGTGATCATGACGTCTAACCTCGGTTCCGATCTGATTCAGGAACGTTTCGGCGATCTGAACTACCCGGAAATGAAAGAACTGGTCATGACGGTGGTCGGCCATCACTTCCGTCCTGAGTTTATTAACCGTGTTGACGAGCTGGTGGTGTTCCACCCACTGGGTGAGCAGCATATTGCGTCAATTGCCAAAATCCAGTTACAGCGTCTTTATCAGCGTCTGGAAGATCGCGGCTTTACACTGCATATCTCCGATGACGCGTTACAGCTGCTTGGCGAGAACGGTTACGACCCGGTTTACGGTGCGCGACCACTGAAACGCGCCATTCAGCAGCAAATTGAGAATCCGCTGGCGCAGCAGATTCTCTCCGGATCGTTGATTCCGGGTAAAACAATTAAGATGGATGTTAAAGATGGCGTGATAGTGGCCCATCAATAAACCGATGTCTGAGATGAAAACGGGCCGTTATGGCCCGTTTTGTATATTAATCGCACGGTTTTCGGCAGGTTGCAGTGGTTTTGCATGAAAAGTGAGCGCTTGAGCAAATAATTCAATTTAGCACTTGTCACCCGTCAAAAACTCCCTATAATGCGCCTCCACTGACACGGAACAACGGCTTACAGGCCAGCGGGTCGGAAGGTTCAGTAAGATGAACCGCCGGAGAAAAACTTCTGAAAAAGAGGTTGACTCTGAAGGAGGAAAGCGTAATATA
>NZ_JRXE01000019.1:0-25694 GCF_001267535.1 Winslowiella iniecta
GGCAACGGTGGCATCAAGCAGTGCGTTCTGTCGGTACTGATGAAATGGGGCCAGAGCGCCCCGGAAAAACTTCTGGCATACTGTACGGACACTGTTTCCCCGCCCATTACTGGGGATCCCTCAGCGCTTCGGCGGGTTTTTTTATGGTTACCGTCAGCAATTAGATAAATTGAACCGTGGTTTTAAAAATATTGCGATGGCATGGACGGCATTCAGCAAAATCATGTATGGTAGATGCGCTATCACTTTCCTGACGCCAGATGCGCGTCACTTTCGCCCGCTGCCGCCGCCGGGATTCGCAGCAGGCTCGACAGGAGATACACTGATGAAGAACTGGAAGACGAGCGCTGAGCAGATTTTGACAACCGGACCGGTCGTTCCGGTTATCGTCGTCAATAAACTGGAACATGCAGTTCCGATGGCGAAAGCGCTGGTTGCTGGCGGTGTTCGCGTGCTGGAAGTGACGCTGCGTACGCCGGTGGCGATGGATGCGCTGCGTGCGATTATCAACGAAGTGCCTGAGGCGATTGTCGGTGCGGGTACCGTGCTGAATACTCAGCAACTGGCGGAAGTGACGGAAGCCGGTGCGCAGTTTGTGATAAGCCCTGGGCTTACCGATTCACTGGTAAAAGCGGCGGTTGAAGGCCCGATTCCCTTGATCCCGGGGATCAGCACCGTGTCAGAGCTGATGACTGGTATGGATCACGGATTACGCGAGTTCAAATTCTTCCCGGCAGAAGCCAATGGCGGCGTGAACGCGTTGCAGGCGATTGGTGGTCCTTTCCCTCAGGTGCGTTTCTGCCCGACCGGCGGTATTACGCCGGGCAACTACCGTGATTATCTGGCGCTGAAAAGTGTGCTCTGTATTGGCGGTTCGTGGCTGGTACCGGCAGATGCGCTGGAAGCGGGTGATTATCAGCGGATTACCGAGCTGGCGCGTGAAGCGGTGTCCGGCGCGCGTTAATCGGTGAAGTTGTCGGGGCGTGTTTATCGGCGCCCGTCCTGCTGGTAAGCAGGGTGCAAACCCGCGGCACGGGCGGCGAGAACGCCGCCCCTACAGGAAAATCAGTAAAATTAACGGGTACGCCGGAACCCTGTAGGGGGGCCGTTTTCGGCCCCCGTCCTGTTGGTAAGCAGGGTGCAAACGCCGCCCGTGTGCTGGATTATCCGCTGACCTTAACGCCGCCTGCGCAAGCAACTGCACGTGCCACGGCATCATCAATGCTGTCACCGGTTGCCAGCGCCACGCCCAGGCGGCGTTGACCGCGAATCTCTGGCTTACCAAACAGACGCAGTTGCAGACCGGCACCCAGTACTGCAGGAACGCCGCTAAACTGCACATTATCGCTGTCCAGCTGGGGCAAAATCACCGCCGATGCTGCCGGACCATACTGACGAATACCGCCAACCGGTAAACCGAGGAAAGCACGTACGTGCAGCGCGAACTCCGACAGATCCTGTGAAATCAGCGTCACCATACCGGTATCGTGCGGACGCGGCGACACTTCACTGAATACCACCTCGTCACCACAGACAAACAGCTCAACGCCAAACAGCCCGTGGCCCCCTAAGGCACTGACCACTTTCTCCGCGATCTCTTCGGCGCGTTTCAGCGCCAGCTCGCTCATCTGCTGTGGCTGCCAGGATTCGCGGTAGTCACCATCCTCCTGACGATGACCAATCGGTGCGCAGAAGTGGATGCCGTCGACCGCGCTGATGGTCAACAGCGTAATTTCGAAATCAAAATTCACTACGCCTTCAACAATCACCCGACCGGCCCCGGCACGCCCGCCTTGCTGCGCGTATTCCCACGCCCGATCGAGCTGTGCGGCTTCGCGGATAAAGCTCTGACCCTTGCCAGATGAACTCATCACCGGCTTCACAATGCACGGGAAACCAATCTCTTCAGCAGCCTGCAGGAAAGCGGCTTTGCTGTCGGCAAAACGGTAGCTGGAGGTCGGCAGCGCCAGTTCTTCAGCCGCCAGCCGGCGGATTCCTTCGCGATTCATCGTCAGGCGGGCGGCGCGGGCGGTTGGCACCACGCGTTGGCCCTGTTTTTCCAGTTCGATCAGCATATCAGTGGCGATAGCTTCGATTTCCGGCACAATATAATCAGGACGCTCTTGTGCCACCAGCGCTTTCAGCGCTTCGCCATCCAACATATTAATCACATGGCTGCGATGTGCCACATGCATGGCGGGTGCATCGGCATAGCGATCGACAGCAATCACTTCAACGCCTAAGCGCTGACATTCGATCGCGACTTCCTTACCCAGTTCACCTGAACCTAAAAGCATCACGCGAGTTGCGGCAGGGCGCAGCGCGGTTCCAAGAGTCGACATAATACCTACCTGAAGAGATGAGAAAAAATCGCGCGCAGTATAAACGAAAACGATTGCGCGGGCATCTGCTTTGCCGGCTTGATCGTAAAAAAAGCTGCTGCTATACTGGATATAAATACAGTTAAATGGGCGAGAATCATGGCTATTGAAGTAAAATATGTCGTTGTCAGAAAAGGTGAGGAAAAGATGACGTTTGCCAGCAAAAAAGAAGCGGATGCTTACGACAAAATGCTCGATATGGCAGAAGTTTTTACCGACTGGCTAATGACAAGTGGTGTTGAGCTGGATGAAGCACAGCGTGAAGCGCTGGGTATGCATCTGGCTGAGAACAAAGATGCGGTCACCCATATCCTGCGCACCAGCAAAATGCCGAAAAATAGCAGCAGCGCGGCAATGGATGAAGAAGCAGATCAGGGGAAAGCTAAACCGGTGCGTGCGGTTAAAGCAGCCTGATTTAGTGGGTCGCATCATTATGGTGCGATGTTTTCCCGACTTTTCTTCTGCTTACGCTTCTTGACGCCTGGTGTTCTACTCTGAAGTTCATCGGTTTTTTTGAAGGAAATAAGATGAGCAACTGGCTACAGCAAATTCAGTCTGTATTAGGTAACAGTAAAAGCAGCGGTAAAACTGGCGGCGAAGGGCTAAGTAAAATGCTGGCTCCAGGTGCACTCGGCGGTCTTGCCGGGTTACTGATCGCCAATAAGTCAGCGCGTAGTCTGCTGACCAAATACGGTAAAAACGCGCTGATTATCGGTGGCGGCGCGGCGGCCGGTGCAGTGCTGTGGAATAAATATAAACAGCGCGTCAGTGAAACGCATCGCGATGAGCCGCAGTTCGGCCAGAGTGAAACGCCGGTTGATTCCCGTGCGGCGCGCTTAATTACTGCCTTGGTATTTGCAGCGAAAAGTGACGGCCATATCGATGCGCAGGAACGCCAGTCAATTGAACAAAATGTTCATCAGTTGGGCATTGGTACACAGGGCGAAAAGCTGATCCAGCAAGCTATCGACCAACCGCTCGATCCGCAGCTGCTGGCGCGCGATATCCGTAATGAAGAAGAAGCGCTGGAACTCTACTTCCTCAGTAATGCGGTGATTGATGTCGACCACTTTATGGAGCGCAGCTATCTACAAGCATTGGGCGACGCGCTGAAAATCCCGCAGGATGTGCGTGACGGCATTGAAAACGATATCCGCGAAGAGAAGAAAAAACTGACTGCCTGACAGTTGGGGCCGGGTAATCCCGGCCTGATCCTGCCGTCAACCTGAGTTACTCTCACCTTCTGCCAGGCGCATATGTAGCAGTGGATAAGGGTTTCCCTGCGCATCCAGCGCAGACCGTCCGGTTACCACAAATCCCATACTGAGATAAAATCCCGTCCCCTGCGGGTTTTGTTGGTTGACGTCCAGTTCGCGCGCGGCAAGCTCAGTCACAGCAAAATTCACCAGTTGCCTGCCAATGCCCTGACCGCGCAAGTCGGGCTCAACAAACAGCATCTCAATGCGCTGTGCTACCACGCCAACAAACCCTTGTGGCAGCATATGATTATCCAGCCAGACATAAGGAGCGACATAAACTTTCAGACGTGCGATCTCCTGCTCAGAAAGAAAGTCATGAGTGGCGCGCACCGAACGTTGCCAGATTTCCGTCAGATGGGGGTACTCCTGTGGGTTAGCGAGGCGGATCATGATTATTTCCTTATTACTCCCTTGTTTAATTTACCTTTACCGCTTGGCATTCATCACGTCAGATGCCACCCTTACAACAACTGTCTTAAGGGTGTAAACGGACTATGACTGCTCCATCAGCAAAGAAAATTCCTCACGTAATGACTCTGCATGGCGAAACACGCCAGGATAACTACTACTGGTTGCGCGACGATCAGCGCGCAGATCCTGCGGTGCTGGAGTACCTGCAAGCGGAAAACGACTACGGTCAGCGAGTGATGTCTTCGCAGAAAGCGTTGCAGGAACGGGTACTGAAAGAGATGGTCGATCGTATTCCACAGCAAGACCACTCAGTACCTTACGTTAAAAATGGCTATCGCTATCAGCGCCGCTATGAAACCGGCAACGAATACCCGATCTATACCCGCCAGCCTGCTGAAACCGCCACCCCGGAGCAGTGGGATACGCTGCTGGATGCAAACCAGCGCGCTGCACACAGCGAATTCTATACCATGGGGGCGCTGGATATCAGTCCTGATAACCAGACGATGGCGCTGGCCGAAGATTTTTTGTCACGCCGCCAGTATGGCATTCGCTTTTGCAATCTCAACAGCGGTAGCTGGTATCCGGAAGTGCTGGAAAATGTCTCCTCCAGCTTTGCCTGGGCAAATGACTCCCGTACCTTCTATTACGTGCTGAAAGACAAAACCACGTTGCTGCCGTGGCAAGTATGGCGTCATACCCTCGGTGAACCGCAGAGTGCCGACCAGCTGGTTTATGAAGAGCCGGATGATACCTTTTATGTCAGCGTGCATAACACCACCTCGGAACACTTTATTCTGATCGCCCTGAACAGCAGTACCACCAGTGAAATTCTGTTGTTGGACGCCGAATATGCCGAAGCGAAACCGCAGGTGTTCTGTCCGCGCGTCAAAGATCATGAATATACTCTTGACCACTATGATCACCATTTCTATGTGCGCTCTAACCGTGAAGGTAAAAACTTCGGCCTGTACCGCACCGACTATAGCGATGTTTCACGCTGGGAAACGCTGGTGGCGGCGCGCGATAATATTGTGCTGGAAGACTTTCAGCTGTTTCGCGACTGGCTGGTGCTGGAAGAGCGCCAGCGCGGCCTTACCAGCCTGCGCCAGATCAGCTGGAAAAGTGGTGAGACGTTTGGCATCGCGTTTGACGATCCGGCGTATGTTACCTGGCTCTCTTACAATCCCACCCCGGATACCAGCAAATTGCGCTATGGCTATTCGTCGATGACCACGCCTTCGACGCTGTTCGAGCTGGATATGGACAGTGGCGACCGGCAGGTGCTGAAACAGTCGGAAGTACAAGGTTTCGACGCCAGCCAGTATCGCAGCGAACATTTGTGGGTCAAAGCGCGGGACGGGGTTGAGGTGCCGGTATCGCTGGTTTACCACCGCCATCACTATCAGCCGGGCAAAAATCCGTTGCTGGTCTATGGCTACGGCTCCTATGGCAGCAGCATGGACGCCGATTTCAGTGCCAGTCGCCTGAGCCTGCTCGATCGCGGTTTTGTGTTTGCGCTGGCGCATATTCGCGGCGGCGGCGAACTGGGGCAACAGTGGTATGACGATGGCCGCTTGCTGAATAAACTCAACACATTTAATGATTTTATCGACGTCACCCGCACGTTATTGCAACAAGGCTATGGCGATGCACAGCGGCTATACGCGATGGGCGGCAGCGCCGGGGGGTTGCTGATGGGCGCGATAATCAATCGTGAACCGCAGCTTTATCATGGTGTGGTGGCGCAGGTGCCGTTTGTTGATGTGGTGACTACCATGCTGGATGAGTCTATCCCGCTGACCACCGGCGAGTATGATGAGTGGGGGAATCCGGCGGAGCAGCAATACTACGACTATATTCGTCAGTACAGCCCGTATGACAATGTTACCGCGCAGCCCTATCCGCATCTGCTGGTCACCACCGGGCTGCACGATTCTCAGGTGCAATACTGGGAACCCGCCAAGTGGGTCGCGAAGCTACGCGAGCTTAAAACGGACGATAACCTGCTGCTGCTGTGCACTGATATGGACTCTGGCCATGGCGGTAAGTCGGGGCGCTTCAAGGCTTATGAAGGGGTAGCGCTGGAGTATGCTTTCCTGATTGGGCTGGCGCAGGGGACATTAACCTCCAGCCACGCCCGTTAATTATTCGGCCAGATGGTGCTGCATCGCGCTGCGAAGATCGGCTTTCAGATTCGGGATATTTTTCAACACCCATTTAAGATATCCCGGATCGCGCTTCGCCACTTCCTCTATCTTGCGTCCGCGATATTTGCCAAACGGGAAGGTATCCATGCCGCTTTTTGGCTGCATACGCGCCAGCATTTCAGCCGCATCCCAGCCGGTAGTTTGCATAATGCGAATCAACAAAGCGGCGGTAACGTAGCAGTCATACAACGCGCGGTGCGCGTGCAGGTCAGCCGGAGGGTTAACCTCCAGCTGCAAACTTTCGCGCAGCGCCTGGTTACCATACTTAATGCCGGGCCACAGCTTACGCGATAAGGTCATGGTGCAAATCCATTCGCCATGCATTTCCGGCAATACCCGACGGTCAAAACTGGCGTTATGCGCCACATAGTATGGGCTGCCATGATAACGGCCAATCGCTTCTTCAATTGGCGGTTTGCCGATTACCATTGATTCACTGATGCGATGAATGGCCATTGCCTGGCGGCTGATTGGCCGGTCAGGAGAAACCAGGTCGCTCATCGGATTGACAATCTGGCCGTCAATAACATCAACCGAAGCGACTTCGACAATGCCGCCTTGCAGACCACAGGTTTCTGTATCGATTACGCGTAACATGATTTACCTTCCCGACAAATAGTGCGCTTAGCCTAACGGATGGATTTCGCCTTGCCAACCCTGTTTATCGCGGCGGGCGATTAACAACTGTTCTCCGTTTTTGCAGCGTATTATTTGTTTACCACTGGCATCCCAGAACGCGCTGCCGCCAACGCTTTGATAACCACCGGTGGGTTGTGCGTGATTGGCCATTAAGACAGTCATCTGATAATTGACAGCCCAGCTGGCGAGATAATTGCAGTGACTGGCGTAGTCTGGTTCCGAAATCAGTACGCCGGTGGCATAAAGGTCGGCCCCGTTTTCGGACGCCTCACGCGCAAATTGTTCAACGGCAATGTCGGCACAAACGGCCATAGCCACATTACGCGAATGACTGCCAAATACCGGGCCACCGTAACCGGGCTGAAAGAACTCCACCTCTCTGCCACGCAGATTACGCTTTGCATAGGCTAAACGCGTACCCTCAGACAAAAAAGACACCGCAGCAATATGATAACTGTCCCCGGCTCGTAACGGCATGCCCACAATAATATTCATCTGATGATGCTGTGCGGCTTCGGCCAAAACATCCAGTCGTGTATCGTCCAGCGATAACGCCAGCTCGCGACCCGCGTCTATCTCATAACCGGTCAGGGATAACTGGGGAAAAAGCAGAAGATCGACATTCTGACTGGCTGCCTGTTGAATAAAAGAGAGATGGTGTGAAATATTCCCGTCAATATCACGAGAGCGGGAAGCATACTGTGCAGCGGCTACACTCCAGAGTGACATAGGTCGTTCCTGAATTCAGATTGATTAGTCAATATATCACCGCAATTCACCGGGGATCTCAAGGCGTCTGCGGCTTATTTTTGTTTAGGCTCGTAGGGTAAGCGGGACAAACTCAGAGACGCCTGGCGATATTGCATCAGACGCTGACGAAACCAGTCGCGCAGCGCTTCGGGCTGCTCACGCTCAACCATTTCGGCAATAACGGGCATATTATAGCGCTCTTTAAACGCCACACCGGCGGCGGCCAAATCGACATTGATTTTATCTTTCTCTTCCTGCGACAGTGTCGCCAGATTATGACTCATTATCTTCTCCTGTTGCTGTGCGGCAAAAAGTAATGCAGATAAGCATAATTGGCAAGCAGAGGTGCGTATCGATAGACGTTATCGCCTCGACAGCCCTGCGGTAGCGGAGTATTCTTTTGCTCTCATCGGCAGCCTGCCGGCTGCAGCACAGAAGGATGACCCGATGTTTAACCACAAATTCTCCTCTTTTTTTACCGCGACAGCGCTGCTGGCGACGGTCGCTTTCTCGCAATCAGCCATGGCGCATGCGCATCTGAAAAGCCAGTTTCCAGCGGCAAATGCCAGCGTTGACGCGGCACCGCAGGCGCTGACGCTGACTTTTTCAGAAGATATTGAGCCGGCATTCAGCGGCCTGGAAATCAGCGGTGCCGATAATAAAGCGCTGCCAGTGGCAAAAGCCCAACGCAATGGCGCAAAAAAGAATCAGCTGATTGTTCCACTGGAAAAGCCGCTGACCAGCGGAAAATATCAGGTTAACTGGCACGTACTGTCCGTTGATGGTCACAAAACCAAAGGGAACTACACCTTCAGCGTGAAGTAACCGATGGCGCTCAGCACACTATATATTGTCTGCCGCTGGCTGCATTTTGCGGCAGTGATGCTGTTAGCTGGCAGTGCGTTTTATAGCGCACTGCTGTCGCCAAAACGTTTTAAAGCTCATCTGGCACAGCGGCTGCATCCGTTAATGCTGGCAAGCAGCGTGGTGGCACTTCTCAGCGCAGTGGCTCTACTGGCAGCACAGACCGGGCTGATGAGCGGTGACTGGCGTAATATCACCGATCCTGACACCTGGCAGGCGGTACTCGGCACAGGCTTCGGCGAAGCCTGGCAGTGGCAAATTATACTGCCGCTGATTGCCTGTGCGACTTTCCTGCTGCATAGCGCGTGGCGTCAGCCGTTATTACTGCTGCTGGGACTGGCCCAGCTTACCGGGCTGGCATTTGTTGGCCACGCGGCAATGCTGGAGGGCTGGCCTGGCGCATTTCAACGCGCCAACCATGCACTGCATCTGATTTCATCGGCATTCTGGGTCTGTGGTTTACTGCCGTTGCTGCTGCTGATGACCGATGCACGCAATATCGCGCTACGCAGTGATGCGATCCGTGCCATGATGCGTTTCTCGCGTTATGGCCATCTGGCGGTTGCACTGGCAATATTCACCGGTATTATCAACGCCCTGATGATACTTGGCTGGCCGCTGGTTAGCTTTGCGCTCTACAGCCAGCTGCTGTTGGTTAAAATCCTGCTGGTGGGGCTGATGGTGGCAATTGCGCTATTCAACCGTTACTGGCTGGTACCGCGTTTTCGCCGGGCAGGGCAGCGGGCGCAGCAGGGGTTCATCCGCATGACGCAGGCAGAACTGTTGCTGGGTACGCTGGTGGTGGTGCTGGTCAGCATCTTCGCCACTCTGGCTCCGGCATAAATTATTTTGCGCCTGATCGATCGGGCGCGTTCAGTGAGGTTAGAAAACTCGATGAAAAAACTGGTCTGTTTACTGCTCGCGATGGGCATCAGCAGCAGCGCACTGGCTGCGTCGCAAATCATTACCGTCAGCCGCTTTGAAATCGGTAAAGAGAAGTGGGCGTTTAACCGCGAAGAAGTGATGTTAACCTGCGCCGCCGACCACGCGCTGTTCGCGATCAATCCCAGCACGCTGCTGCAATATCCGTTAAATGAAAAAGCTAGCGAGATGATGAAAGCCGGACAGGTAAAAGCGCAGCCAATCGATGTCATTCAGATTGATGACCCGAAAAATCCGGGGCAAAAGATGAGTTTGGCGCCGTTTATTGAACGCGCAGATAAACTCTGCAACTAATTGATTTAATTTATTTAATTAGCGCATTCCGCCGCGAGTGCGCTGAACCGCCTTTCAGCACACTGCTAGTCGACAGCTTTCATTGGCGAAAGGCCGGATTCGGATTTCTGCCATCCCGATCACAGAGTTAACTTCTTTCTTGCAAGCGGTTTACAACCGGCTGGAATTCCCCCTTAGTTTGTCTACTCTTTAAAGGGCAAGGCGACACCGCCTGCATTAATGCCAACTTTTAGCGCACGGCTCTCACAAGAGCCATTTCCCTGGACCGAATATAGGAATCGTATTCGGTCTTTTTTTAATTTGTTGATTTAACTCGATATTTTTTGTGTCATCACGAAATTCCACGAAAAACCCTCGAATTATTTATATTCGGTTTAAACCAAATCATACCCGGCACCACGGGCATTCAGATACTTTTTAGTCATCGACAGGTTTTTGTGTCCCAGCAACTTCTGCGCGAAATCCTCGCCATTCTCGGCTTCGAACAACCGACTTGCCAGGCTGCGTATCTCATGAAATGTCGGTGGATTTTCACCGAACTTAATACCGCTCAATTCTCGCGCTTCTGCAAAAGCCTGGGTTAAAGCATCCGGCGTAACAGGGCCAGGCATTCTCCCCCCGCGCCTTACGGCTGAATAGATCATATTATCTGACGGATTATCCCGTCGGCATAAATCGATAACTGCTTCAAGTGACAACCCGATGGCTTTTAGCTCCAGGTTTAAAGGTACGGCCAGCTTATGGCTGGTTTTACTCTGAGTGATAAATACGCGATTATCCCTGACATCGCTGAAAAGCATCCGCGTGACATCTTCCCGCCGCTGGCCGGTAATCAGGCCAATATTCATGGCGTTTTCCAGCCAACCACCCATATTGGCGGCCGCATCTCGTATTGCAAGAAATTGCGCCAGCGTCAGCCTTTCTCGCTTTACCTACGGCGATGGTGTGCGGGTGGGTTCAACTGGCCTCCTGTCGGTCACACCTTCGACTACTGCTTTCCTGAATACATTGAGCAATAAAGAACGCAAGGCAACGGCCATGCTCCTTTTGCCGCATTCAACACACGACTCCAGAAACAAGGCAATATCACGCGTTGATATAGCCGTAATGGCAAGACGGCCAAACTCAGACTTTAATGTCAGCAATTGATTGGTGCGAATTTTCATGGTGTTCGGCTTGAGGTTTCGACGCGCAAGAATGACGTCGTACCTTTCAAGCCATTTAAGAAAGTAAATTGTGGGGCTTCTTTAAGCCGGTCAAGTAGTGCTGAGGGGATATCGTTTTGCTCAATGAAATTGTTAGCCTCTCTAGCCTGGGCGACCGCTTCCCTGCGAGATATGCGCCCTAACGACAGCTCCTGGCCGGTGACGGGATTGCGCCAGTAATAGCTTTGCCTTGCCTTTCGATAAGTAAGGTTTCTGGGCAAATTAGCGTCGTAACGTGTCGGCCTGTTCGGCATATCTCAGTTTCTCCAGCAGGCTTCCAGTCTTGGGTTGTATTAATCGTCGGAGGAGCTGGCTATCAGTGCATGCTGAGCACGCACGTGCACGTAAAAATCATAAACAATAAGACACTAAAAACTGAGACTGATCTGATTGATAGCATAATATTTGTTTTTTTACAAAAGTCTTTTTTTCAACGTTTCAATCATAACATGTTGATATTTAAGCGATTAAAGTTTTCATCAATTTCCAGGTTTGCGGCTAGAATAGATAGGTAAGTTTGCAATATGAAACTTTGGCTGCATAAGAATATTTAATGGAGATGTAACGATGAAATCAAAAATTGCTCTGGGGGTCATGTTTTTGACTCTTAGCCTGGGAGTCCATGCTGCTCCAACTGATGGAGGAGCAGCTGGCTCCGATGCCTCAACCTTATCTCAGGGACAGGTGGATGCATTGGGAGTTGGCGCTGTGGCGGTACTTACTGGTGTTTTAATCGCTTCTGCGGGCGGAAGTGGGGGTGAAAGTACGGGTACGACTACCACTACATCTACTACAAGATAGTATGAATTAAATCTGGCTATCACCTGCCAGGCTCTGATGATTGAGACGGAAAAGCCCGTGTTACACCGGCATAAATTCGTTCAATGGAAAGGGAATTCCAACTGTAGTTTAGCTGCGTGTAGTAACTGACATTATGATGACAAGATTGATGTTAAGTGCTGACGTGCAGGATAGGATAAGTGCTTTTTTTAATACATCACACTTCTACCTGTAATCATTTAATCGAAAAGCTATCTTTTAAAAAGATGTCGTAGAGAGTAACAGAGAAAAACATCGCTTAAAGGTTCCTGTATCATTACCCAACCTCTCCAACACTTATTGTATAAGTGGAAGTGTAAAAAAAGGGGTAAGCCCCTTAATCTTATTTCATAATAAAGTGCAGGTTATTATCTTTGGCGTATCTGGAGTAGTAATTATTTCCCTTATCGCCTCTGGAAAAATCTGCTTCGCCGCAGTCACCCCAGTCGCTGACAATTCTGTCTTCCCCGGAATTCCTTATGAAAAATCTTATAGCCCAGGCTTCCTCTGGATTTAACCACGAGATAAACTGATTAAACCGGACAAATACATTCTCCTCCCTGGAGATGCTTGAAGCACAGTGTATATACACCTTTTCATACTTCATACCCTCTTTTGATTGGGTTTCATTAATGACCAGTGACGACAGGGTTTGATAACGCTTTAATTGCGCCCTTAAGTCCCCTGAGAAAGCATAAGACATTACGGTTGAATGAAGTACAAGAACGCCAGCAGCAAAGATGAACGTAATATTGGCAACTCTGCCTGTTATTACCAGGGAAGAGAATAGCAATAATGTAGCAATTGACATTAATACCCGAGGGCCAACAAATCCCTCATCTAAAATTACGGAAGGCATTATGGATGTTGCGGCTAGCAATAAAAACAGCACAGTGAAGAGCAGGGCATGTAAAAATCGCCTGCGCATTGCGATTACCACCAGAGATAACAGAACTGAAAACGCAATTATTAAGAACAGATAGCCAGATCCCGAGTACAGTTCGTGCAGCTTTTCATGCAGGAAGAGTAGGTTTTCACGGGTGCGCATGAATCCGGCAATTTCACTCCGTTTTAATATCGAGGAAGAGCTTGCGACAAAGAGTAAAAAATAGCTGGCAATAGCAATAAATGAGGATAGCAATAAGCACAGTGCGTCTTTTATAATCTCTGGAATACTTTCATTTTTTGACAGTCTCCTGTAGATGACGCACAGATATAAGCAGCCAGATATCACTATACTTGCCTGATATAGTAATAATGAAAGAAAAATAAGTACCGATGATAATAAAACGCCAATGACTCTATTTTTCGGCGAGTAGCAGGCAGTAACAGAGGCAAAAAAAACAGACATCGCCATTGGCAGGCAGTCGTATTGATAGGCGAAATTTTGCAGGGGAAATGGATTGGCAAATAATATGGCGCAAACCAGCATCCCCATAAATCCTTTCGAATGGAAAATTTTTCTGTAAACCACTAAGGATGAGGCTATCAATATGGCCAGAGAGAGTATTTAGGCAGGGGGCTTAAGTTGACTTCTTCAAATCCGAAACCTGGATTTTTATATAGCACATCAGCAAATGGCCTGCCAAGTTGACTAAGGCTAACAAAACCCCAGTAACTTCGGCTTAAGTCATCCCGGAAAGGCATATCATAAATGACAAGTGGCAAAAAGATAAGGGCAATGAGAATTGCCAATAGTTTTTCTGTTTTAGAACGAAATAGATTATCCATTTCGCCTTCCCTTCAAAATGTAGCGTGGGCGCTGTTTGACTTCAACGTAAATCCTGCCGATATACTCACCCAGTACACCAATGCCAATCAACTGTACGCCACCAAGAAACAGAATTGAAACAAGTATGGATGGGTAGCCGCGCACCGGATTACCCCAGCACAGCGTGTCGAGAATAAGCCATGTGCCATAGAAGAATGCAAACCCAGCAACCATCAGGCCAATATAAGTCCACATGCGCAGAGGGAATGTGGAGAAGCTGGTGATCCCCTCGAGTGCAAGATTCCACAACTTCCACGTATTGAACTTGCTGTTACCGGCTACACGTTCGGCACGGGTGTATTCAACAACTTCAACTTTTCCACCAACCCAGCTCAGAACCCCTTTCATAAACAGGTTACTTTCTGGCAACTGCCTTATATGCTCAACCGTCGCGCGCGACATAAGCCTGAAATCGCCCACGTTCTCTTCAATCTTGGGGTTGCTGATTTTATTGTGCAGGCGGTAGAACCACTCAGCTGTCTTGCGCTTCATACGCCCGTCTGTGCTGCGGTCTGAGCGTTTCGCCAGTACCACATCTGCGCCTTCCTGCCACTTCCCGATCAGCTGATGGACGACTTCAATCGGGTCCTGCAAATCAACGTCGATAGGAATCACCGCCTCTCCGGTGGCATTATTTAGTCCGGCAAACAGCGCGGGCTCCTTGCCGAAGTTGCGGGTGAAAGACAACGGAATAACCTGC
This sequence comes from Winslowiella iniecta, assembly GCF_001267535.1. Taxonomy (GTDB): domain Bacteria; phylum Pseudomonadota; class Gammaproteobacteria; order Enterobacterales; family Enterobacteriaceae; genus Erwinia; species Erwinia iniecta. Next base: position 14,246 of record NZ_JRXE01000019.1, read on the forward strand.
GGGTCTGAGACTGCCAACGCGTTAATCAGGTTTTCAGTATTGTCTGTGCTGCCGTCATTGATAAAGACGATTTCTACCTGATACTGCGCCAGTTCCTTGCGCACGGTCTGATAGAAAATGGGGATGGTGTCTTCTTCATTAAAGACCGGGACGACCAAAGAGATTTTCATTTCAATTCCCTGAATATGATGTATTTCGAATAGAAGAACCCACACACCAGGCTGACGCCCGAGAACACGACAAGTGTGAAGAGAGCCGGCAATTCGCATTTATCAGCCAGCCAGCCAACGAAAGCCGCCATGCTTCCCATGAAAAGCACATAAAGCATGTAGCGAAAACTGGTGGTTTCGGAGTCAAATGTCCAGCGGGCATTGGCGAAGAATGAGAACGTTACCGCTATGCAGAATGCGCTGAGGTTTGAAAGGGTCTGACTGACGCCAGCGGTGTGCATAATGACAGAGAACGCCAGCCAGTGAATGGCGGTGTTAACCACCCCCACCGATGCATAGCGTGCGAAGAGCTTGAACATAGGCAGACTCTAAAAAAATGTGCGGATAATCCTAGCACTATTTACTGAGATGGCAAGGCCTGGTAAGGTTTTATAATGGATCGCCGTTTATATTACGAATGAACAGACATCTGATGATGTTTTCGTTTCAGGGCGATCATAAAATGGAGTAATCCTGAAGGAGAAATAATGAATGACGTTAATTTTTACCGAAATACGGTATATGACAACGGCACAGATTATTTTATTCTGGGGGCAATAGTACGATGAAGCTGACCGCCAAAGCAGCTAAAGAGGTCTGTGCTGAAGCAACGACGCGTAACGTGTTTATTGGCAGGATTGAAGCGGGTCATTGGTTGAACTCTGGGTTTCGTCCTGACGGGAACGCAACGTGGGATGCTAAGTCAGAGCTGGAGTCTGCGGGCAGATTTCAACAGAATAACCAGCTTGCGATAAAGAATATCGCAGATGATAAGCGTGAGGGTTATAATACCTTCATTATTACCACTGTCAGATAACTTTAAAATTCCTTACAGGGCGCGCATTGTTACAGTATTCAGACATTTTACAGGCGTAGTGTTGTGGGACTGAAACTTAATCTGACCGGGTTTGATATGAAAACAGGAAATTGTATCACAAATGTCGACTCAGAAGACTTCGGTAATGACAGTACTATCATTGACCTGCCTGGGCTGTCTGTCGGGAATGATGTTAATCATGGTGAATTCCCTGTTAAAAAAAGTGGGTGGCAATTATCCAGCCGTATTTTAATGAGAGGATTGAACTTGATAAGTATCGCTACTTCGTTGCTCTGGATTATCGTTAACTTGATTAAATTTAATATTGTCTTCTGCAACGTCAATAATACCCGGCAACCAAAAAAGACTAAGATAATGGTCGCTCTCCCGATCCCGATGCGGTAATGCCCATGCCAACAATTGATGAAATCCTTTCACAACTATCCCGTTCAACTTTTCGCCAGCGTTTCTGTTTAGGCCGCGTTGAGTATGATTATTGCCTGAATAAGGGCGAAGCGGTGGTCCGGCAACACGCGTCTGATTTTATTCAGCAGCGCCTGTCAGCCGCGATTCCGGCTAACGATGGTAAGCAGACGCCAATGCGTGGACATCCGGTGTTTATCGCCCAGCATGCCACAGCCACCTGTTGTCGTGGTTGCCTGAGTCAATGGCATGGCATCCCTCAGAATCAGCCGATGACTGCTGAGCAGCAGGCCCTGGCGGTAGAGGTGATATCAGCCTGGATTCATCGACAGATGCAGAAGCCTGCGCTGCCGCCGAAGAAAACAATCAAAAAAAAAGCCAAACCTGACGCCAGCGGGCAGCTGGATTTACTCTGATAAATCCAGGTTGCTACAGAAAATTTAAATCGCCGTCACTGAAACTGAAACCTCAAACCCCAGCAGATACAACGCCTGTTCCAGCGTCTCAACTTTAGAAGCATGGCTGACATCCAGCAGTCGGTCAGTTTGTGAGCCATTCATACTCATTTTTCTTGCCAGCTCAGCCTTGCGAGTACCGGTGTTAATCAGTGAGTTACTTAGGGCGGCTTTCAGGCAGGTCAGCAGCGGCAGGTAAACCAGAATATCGCCCTCGGCTGCCCCGGAGGGATGCGGGATCAGTTTACGTGAGTCGATGCTGTCACCAATGGCAGCGATTAATCCCTCGGTCGCTTCTAACTCGATATCATCTTCGCTCAGGGCGACGGAAGGGAGCGTTTCGAAGTCACGAAATACGATTTCCCAGGTGCCCGTTTCCTCATCAAAGCTAACTGATGCCGGATATTTATACATGTTTAACCTCTTAAAAATCGTGATTTCTCAATAGCTTTTTATGACTGTCAGCCATACGATAAGCGATAACACTACGTCAGGGATATCAGATGCGTAAAATTCTTGGGTTGCTTATCGTGTTACCCCTCACCAGCTTTGCCGCCGTTACCGAAGTGGATAAGGCGGCAAACGACCTCTGTACTGCCGAGTGGCGCATTCTCGACAAAGCCGCCTCCACTGACGGAGCGATTCCGCCCATCATCAATGATGAACTTAAACGCTTTTATGCAATGGGTTATACGCTGGCGGATTTTGGCCTCAGTGAGAACGAATTTGTCGCGGAAACGCTGCAAACAACTGAAGCTTATCGTAAAGATCACCGGCCACCGAGTCCGTACCGCTACGACGCTGATACCCGCGATACACTGCGCGAACTCATGATCCCGGCATGTAGCAGAAAAATGCAGCTTGAGCTAAACAAACACTGAGTTCTGTTCAGATTTTCTGTCGCGGCAGAATGGCTTAAGCTGCGGTTTCCTGATTGATATAAGCGATACCAATAAAGCACGTCCGGCGGAAAAGAGTGTTGGTAATAATAACCTTAAAAAGGTGTGAACTATGGGAACCTTATTAGCGCTGTCAGGATTGGTTTTGGGCGCCTGGGCGGTGCGCGGGATCTGTCTTAAGCAACAGAGCAATGCCAGTAAGCTGATTAAATCGCTGATTGCTGCAGCTTACTTTCTGGGTATCGGTGGGTTAGCGGGTACTGAAGAGAATAAAGCGCCGATGGTGATTGCGTTGTTGCTGATCGGGGCTGCGCTGGTCTGCTATTCGAACTATCGTGATAAGAAGGCCGGGTAGCGGTTAATCACCCTTTTTTTCGGGATGCTGAGGTTGCCAAATGCAGACCACTGACACTCTCCTGCCACCAATAGCCTGGCAGGAGAGTGTTTCACTTACGCGCCGCCTTTCAGCACTGATTCACGCAACTGAACAAACTGTTGTTCAACAGTGTCCACCGAGATATCACCGACATTCCGCGACTCTGCGGAGAGCACTTTATTAGGCACCTGCCATGGGCCCCAGAACCAGGCGTCGCTGTTTCCAAAAAGCGCCACCACTGGCTTACCCAGTCCCGCCGCAATATGTAGCGCACCGCCATCACTGGTCAGCATCTGGTCGCAGAGTGAAACCGCGGCCATCAGTTCGCGCAGAGTGTGGGTGACGACCGGCGTCAGGGCGATATCCTGGCAGCGGTCGATAATATATTGCGCTTTTTCATCATCACCGGGATGCTGCTGATTATCGGCGCTGCCCGGCGACCAGAACAACAGAAAGTGACAATTTTCCTGACGCGCAAGGCGGTGCGCCAGTTCAATAAATTTATCTGCCTGCCAGCGCTGCATCGGCTTGCGCGCGCTGATTTGCAATCCATACCGCGGAACGCCATCCGGCAATGAGAGTTGTTGTGCCGCTTTTGTCAGTTCCTGCTCAGTAACATACAGTTCCAGTGCTCCTGGTTGCTGATTAATACCGAGAGTCTGCGCAAACTGATTCAACAACTCAACGATATGGTTTCGCTGCTGAGTGGGCGGAATACAGTCAGTAATTGCTGGCGGCGCATTTTCGCCTATCGCGATAATGCGTTTCGCGCCAGAGAGCCTGGCCCATTGCAGGGGGCGTTTATCCCACTGTTCGCGGGCAATGATCGCCACGTCATAACCTGCGCGCCGGATATCAATCATTGTTTTGCAGCGTCGGAAGATAACCCCCGCTGCGGACTGGCCGGCGTGGCGATGATGAAGTTTACTGTAGATATGAACTTTACCCACGTGCGGGTTATGCTCAAGAATCGGCTGATTATAGGTATTAACCAGTACATCAACTTTACAGTTTAGTGAGGTAGCAAGCGTTGCGATAAGCGGGGTAGTGAGGATGAGGTCACCAATGTTATCACGTCGAATTAACAGAATTTTCATTTCACTTTGATATGCTAATAAACTGTGTATTACAGCCTAACATAACTTGGTGATTTAAGAGTATTTTTTAGTTATATTTCACGATGTTTTTCCAAAAAAATAAACCTTTCTCAGGATCTCAACGAAGATATTACGATACTTTAACGCCCGGTAATGGGAACGGCGATGCAGTTGTATGTTTCAAAAGTAGCTAACCCAGGCCGTTATCACCAGCAACCAAAACATTGCGCTACCAGTAAAGACCAGCGTCCATGCAGTTCGTTTACTTAACATTTTCTCTCTCCTTGTATTTTTCCGGCATCTTAGCCTGTTACCGACAGGTGCCGGTATGCTACGGGGAAAACAGGTATGACAAATAACTGTTAAAAACCAGAGTTTAATTGCCTGGATAAAAAAATATCATTTTATGTTCGCAGGCAATGCCACAGCATTATGGTATGTGATTAGCCTCAGGAAGGCACTACTATTATCCGTTTCTTGATGTTTATCAGAGCTTTTTTTTAAAAGAAACTGTAAAGGTTTATCCCATTAGCATTTCGGTTATCTTCAACAGTATCAGGTTAAACAGAAGGTCAACATTGATGAAATGTTCTCCTGTCATTTTTGCTCATTAAATAATTGTTTAGTTTCATTCTGATGAAATAGCGCAAATTTGAAAATGATGGTTACATGAAAAATGTCACAATTTATCCTGTCACATGAATTACCGGCATCGGAAAGCGCTTTGCAACTGTTTACTTCTCTGGTCAGCGGTAAGATTAAACCCGGTAACGCCTGGAATCGGGTGGGTTACCGGCTTAAATTTTTGCTGCGTGCGCTAACGTTGCCGCATTCAAGTCATCTTCTGTTAACCAATCTGGCGCGTAATGAACGTCTGCAAATGATCCTGCAGGCGCAACCGGCGCTGCCTCTGAAAATCTACCGCCCTTATCTGGCGGCGAATCTCGGCCACCAGCAGGCGGTAGAGGCGTTAAGTCAGCACTATCTGCAACTGGAAAAGCATCTGCCAGCCAGTCTGTTTGACGGTTATCTGTCCGCTGACGGCGTGGTGCTGGCGCGCTTGCAAGGCAAAAATGATGAAACCTATCGTATCAGACTTATGGCGATGGATCAGCTGAACAAGGAAGGGGAAGCGACGCTGCTGTTCGAAACTGAGCAGGGTGTGCTGCTGGCCACCATCACATTCAGCGTATTCCATTTTCAGCAGCAGCAGACGCTGTTTATCGGTGGCATTCAGGGCGCAAGGCCGGAAACACCGCACGAAGCTATCCAGCTGGCGACCAAAGGCTGTCACGGCCTGTTTCCGAAACGCCTGCTGATTGAAGCGCTTTGTGGTCTGGCGCAGCATCTGGAGGTAAAGCAGATTCTGGCTGCTGGCAATAAAACCCATATTTATCAGAACTGGCGCTATCACCATAAAAAGAAAGCGCAGCTGTTTGCTGATTATGACAGCTTCTGGCAGTCACTTAACGGTGAGCTTACCGGCGACAACTATTTCCGCCTGCCGCTGCGGGTTGAGCGTAAGTCGCTGGATGATATCGCCAGTAAAAAACGCGCCGAATATCGCCGTCGTTACAGCTTGCTGGACAGCCTGGACAGTCAGCTGGACAGCCAGTGGCCTAATTAACTCTGTACCCACGCGCTGCTGTTGATTATTCTGAGATTATTCAACGAATAATCATAAGGCGGCGTGATGCTCAGAGCGATGCAGCAAGCGGAATTTGAGGAGTGGCAGCAGTTATTTATCGATGACTATGCTGAAGATATGCGGGCTAACTCGGGTTACAGTGACGAGTTAGCCCGTCAGCGGGCGCAAAAATCGCTTGATGACTATCTGCCGCAAGGTCTGGACTCAGCGCGCCAGGTGCTATTATCGATTGAGATGGCGCAGCAGCTGGTGGGTTATCTATGGTACCAGCGCGATGAAAGCAGCATCTACATTAACGATTTTATGGTGTTGCCCGCATTTCGCGGTCTGGGCTACGGCAAACAGGCGCTAGGTGAACTGGAAGAACAGCTAATGAAGCAGGGCGTCGGGGAGATTAAATTGCGCGTAGCGGCGGATAATTTTCGCGCTAAAAGGTTATATGAAGCCTGTCAGTTTAAAGTGACGGGATATAATATGACCCGGATACTTAATAATAATTAACAGAGACAGGTTGCCCGCACCAGCCGGATGACGACTTCCAGGAGTAACAGGCAGCCTGAAAATAGCAACACCAGTGTCAGAATAAAATGCTTACGGTCATCCATTGTTACTTAATCCCTGTGCGAATTATCCACGATTCCTCTATTTTAAGTATTACTACTTAAATGAGACATCAATATTGCCATTATTGATAAGCGGGTTGCAATGATTTATCAGTCACTTAAAGGTGAACAGTGGCGACATATTTATATTGTTGGTGATTTGCACGGTTGTCGGGCGTTACTTGATCGGCAGTTAATTGCCCGGCATTTTGATTACCAACAGGATTTACTGATTTCCGTCGGTGATTTAATCGATCGCGGCCCGGACAGCCCTGGCTGTCTGGCATTATTGCAACAGCCGTGGTTTCGCTGCGTTATGGGCAATCATGAAGTTATGGCGTTGAATGCCATCAGCGAAGGCGAGCGCTCCTTCTGGGAAAGGAATGGCGGCGACTGGTTTTATCAACTTAGCGGTGCGCGGCTGGTTGCGGCCAGACATGCACTTAATCGCTGTCGCGGGTTGCCGCTGATTTTACAGCTGACGCTGGCGCAGCGCACGATAGTAATCGCCCATGCTGATTATCCCGCCAGCCACTATATCTGGGGGCAGGCGGTCGATACTCAGCAGATATTATGGAGCCGGGAGCGGATTAACGCGTTGCAACGCGGCAGCGGAGCCGCGATTTCCGGGGCAGATGCGTTTTATTTTGGTCATACACCGTTAAACCAGCCGCTGCATGCTTTCAATCAGCACTATATCGATACCGGTGCAGTGTTTGGTAACCGCTTAACCCTGCTGCAACTGCAGTAATCTGCCGCAGGGCCGGGGATTCTGCTATCAGGCTCTGAACAGCTTGCCATCCCGTACCAGATCGCGTGGATAGTTGTTTTTCAGGCGATTTCCGACTTTTTTCGCCAGACCAATCGGCTGTTGTTGCCAGGTGACGATCACTTCATTCCGGGGGATTTCACCTTGCGGATAGATATCCCGTCCGCGATACCACTCTTCCGCTTCATCTTCACTCAATTCGAAACTGTTTTCCGGCGTCGGGCGTGCCAGCGCAACAGTGGCTTCATGCTGCCAGCGATAACCTTTCGGGAAAGTTTCCGCCAGTTTTAGGCCAATACGTGAGAAACGCACTCTGCCGAGTAAGGGTTCGATCGCCGCCGGGAATAACCACAGTTCTTTATCGCGCTGCCACAGCGTCAGCGAGTCGTCCCAGTGCAACCCGGACTGGTTGGCTGCCGCAGCAATTTCTGCACTTAGCTTACGGCTGAGCGGGGAGAAGGGCAGTTTGCCCACTTTGTAGCCCGGTTTTTCCATCGGCTCGACCGAAGCGGTTTTACGCAGCCGCGCGACAAAGAAACCTTCGCTGTCGAAAATATGGGGAAATACGTGCAGATAGCCTTCCGCAGTCAGCGCCTGTTCCGCACCGTCAAACAGCCCGTTTAGCGGCTGCACCTCAACGGCATCGGGATAGCGCGCCAGCAGCCACGCCACCACCTGCTGATTTTCGGTCTGGTTCAGGGTACAGGTAGAGTAGATCAGCGTGCCGCCGGGTTTCAGCGTATGGAAAGCGCTGTCAATCAGATCGCACTGGGTAGCGGCGATCTCGCGGGTACTCTCCGGCGTCCAGTTGCGTAGCGCATCGGCATCTTTACGCACCACCCCCTCGCCGGAGCAGGGCGCATCCAGCAGGATCGCGTCAAAGCACTCCGGCAGCGCCGGACCAAAAACCCGGCCATCAAAGTGGGTCATAGCGGTATTGCTGACGCCACAACGGCTGAGATTGGCATGCAGCACTTTTACGCGGCTGGCAGAGTATTCGTTCGCCAGAATGGCACCCTGATTGGCCATACGTGCCGCCATCTGGGTGGTTTTCGATCCTGGCGCAGCGGCCACGTCCATCACGCGTTGCGGATGCGGTTCGGCATCAAACAGTGCGCTGACCGGCAACATCGAACTGGCTTCCTGTATATAAAACAGGCCGCTGAGATGCTCGGCGGTACTGCCGAGTGGCAAGTCGTCGCTATCCTCACGGGTAATCCAGAAACCTTCTTCACACCACGGAATCGGCGTAAGCTGCCAGTTATAGGGGGCGACCCGTTGCAGAAAATCGGCCACGCTGATTTTAAGCGTATTGACGCGCAGACTGCGGCGCAACGGCTGCTGACTGATGGCGATAAAAGCATCAAAGGCGCTGCTGTCAGGCAAGGCTTCGCGCATAACAGTTAAAAAGGATTCAGGAAAAAAGACGCGGGGAGAGTGAGCCACTGACGGGTTCCGTTACAGAAAATGAAGCGGCAAGTTTAACACAGGAACCGGCAAAGCAAAAAAGCAACGGGCGACCTGAGTCGCCCGTCAGATTGAGGTTAACGCGGGATCGCGGTTCCCCATTTACGCCACTCTTTCGGCTCTTCATCCAGCAACAGGAAGTGCTTATTGGACGTCGCCTGGGGGGCCAGCGGCACCGTTGGCGGGGTAGCAAACTGAATGCCGCCGCGAATAAACTGCTGGAAGGTGCCGGTTTTCACCACGCCGCCAATCAGGCCGAACTCAAGGTTATAGCCGGACGCCAGCCAGAACACCGAGTTGTTACGGACCAGATGCTGGTATTTTTTGCTGATGCGCAGGGTGATCTGTACGCGATCCGCCATGCTGCCCAGTGAGGTGCCGGTCACGGTACCCACTTCAATACCACGGAACAGAACCGGGGTGCCGACCGACAGCGACCCGCCTTCCGGCGCATCCACCACCACACTCAGGCCATCAAGATAACGTGAGTCGGTGATCGTGGCTTCCTGCAACTCAAAGCTGCGCGCGGCACGGCCTTTACCAGGATCGACGTTAATATACGGCTGCAGCAGGGTTTCCAGATGATTAACGCCAGTGGCGGAAATTTCCGGTGAAACCACCGAGAAACGGCTGCCCCAGCGTGCGAAGTCATCGACATATTCCGGATAGAGCACCGCTTTGGCGATCACCTGGTTTTTATCCGGGCTGAGCGCCAGCGATTCAACCTGACCGACATTAATGCCGAGATAGCGGATGGGCATGCCTGCGGCCAGTTTGCTGGCATCAAAGGTATGCAATGAAATCTGGCTGCCCACTGCGCGTGCCGCAGTTTCAGAATCGTACAGCACCCGTTTTTGATCGCGGCTGATACCGCTACTGGCACCCGTCAGGTTATCGAAGCTGATAGCGCCTTTCAGCGCGCGATTCAGCGGAGAGGCCTGCACCGTCAGGCCGCTGCCGTTAAGCTGCACGCGTGCGCCGCCTTCGGCCCAGAACACGCTGTTTTGCGTCAGCAGCTTGCGGTATTCCGGTTTGATATGCACCGAGACGTCAAACTCATTGGCTTTAGGCGTGACGTCAACAATCTCACCCACCTGGAATTTACGGTACAGCACCACCGAGCCAGCCTGGATATCCGGCAGGCTGTTGGCCGTCAGCATAATGGTGGTGGGCGGACGATCGCTGGTAATCCCTTCTTCGGCTTTTTCACTGTCGGCATACAGCGGATAACTGTTTTTCACCGCGCCTTTCGCGCCAGGTTCCAGCCGAATACCGCCATCAACCCATTCGCGGGCGCTGGCACCCAACACCTGCATACCATCGATGCCTAATTTTACATTCAGCCGACTGTTAATAATAAATTTGCTGTCGCCATGCACCAGATGGCGGTGATCCGCAGCAATCGCCACCTCAAAACTGACGCCTTTCTCGTCCAGCTTGCGGCTGATGACCTGGCCGATTTTCATACCATGTAGCATGATCGGCTGGCCAGCATCAATACCATAACTTTCCGGTGCGCTCAGTTTCAGCGTCAGCACATCCGGCTGTTGCAGTAAGGATTCGTTACTGGGGCGTACCTGGAAATGGTCCTGATGCTCGCCGTCGCCCGGTATCAGTTCAAGCGTGTTACCGGTCAACAGGCTACTCAGGCTGGTATCCGTCAGGCTGACTTTCGGGCTGCGCATCTCAATGCGTGTACCTTCGCGCATCAGGCTGACCACTGACGGGTCGATGGTCATTTCACCGCTGACCCGGCCGCCGGGTTGCAATGTCATTTTGGTCAGGGTGCCGACTTCCAGACCCTGGTACATCAACGGCGTGCTGCCTTCCTGCAAATTTTTACCGTCGGGCAAATCAAGGGAAATCACCACGCCGCGCTGGCTGTGGGCGAGGTCAGGGTAGAGGGTGTAATTCTCTTCAGACGCGGCCTGCTCAGAGGCGTCCGGTGAGTCAAAGGCGACAGCACCATTGACCAGCGCCGCCAGACTTTCCAGCTGCACCTTCGCGCCCGCCAGACCGACATCGGCTTTCACGCCGGAAACATTCCAGAAACGGCTCTCTTTTTTCACCAGATTGGTAAAGCGGCGCTCAATCAGCACATCCACCGTGACGCCTTTATTGCCTGGATTGATGCTGTAGTCATAAACGCGGCCAACCGGAATTTTTCGGTAATAAACCAGCGAACCGGTGTTTAGCGAGCCGAGATCCGGCGTGTGCAGATGGATCAGCATCTCACCGGTATTCACCCGGTATTTGGGCTGGGTATCCAGCGCGCTAAAGTTCTCGCGTGGCTCGCCTTTGCCCGGCATCATGCCGATATAGTTACCGCCAACCAGTGCATCAAGGCCGGAAACGCCAGCCAGTGAAGCCTTTGGCGTTACCAGCCAGAATTGGGTCTCTTCACGCAGCGCATCTTTCATATCGCTTTTGATGCTGGCTTTGATTTTGATGGTGCTCAGGTCGTCAGTCATGCTGATGCCTTGCACCTGACCGACTTCAACTCCCTGATAACGGATCGGTGTTCGGCCCGGCACGATGCCATCCGCCGACACAAAGTCGATGGTGATAGTGGTGCCGCGCTCTTGATAGTTAGTCCAGAGCAGCCAGCCTGCAATCAGCAGCGCGATTAACGGCAGGAGCCAGAAGGGCGATATTCTGCGCTTATTGGTGACTCGTGCTTTAGTCGG
>NZ_JRXE01000019.1:25786-40668 GCF_001267535.1 Winslowiella iniecta
CAGCGCAATCACAAACAGATCCAACATTGACCAGCGTCCTACCCATGTCACCACACGCAATAAGCGTACACGGGTCTTCAGACCTTGCTCACACTTAAAGTGGATGCTGAGCAGTAAGGTCAGCAACACAATCACTTTGGTAAATGGCACCAGAATACTGGCGATAAATACCACCGCCGCCACCGGAATATTACCGGACGCCAGCGAAAGAATGCCGGAAAAAATAGTATCTTCCTGCCGCGAGCCGTTGAGATAAATCACGGAAATCGGCAGCAGATTGGCAGGCAGCAGAAATATAATCGATGCTATCAGCGCCGCCCAGGATTTTTGCAGACTGTGGCGACGGCGAAAACGCAACGGAGTATGGCAACGTGGACAGCGGCCGCGCGCATCCGCCAGACCGGTGTGATGGCAATTCAGGCAGACCAGTAATTTCTCCGGCGCAACCTGCGGCTCTGGCTGGGGATAGAAGCGCTGCCACAGCTGCTCCACATTTAGATGGATCAAGGTGACCAGGCTGAGAACGGTCAGCACAATATAGGCCAGCAGCCCGGTACCCAGTTGCAGGTCGGCATAATCCTGCACTTTAATCGACGCCACGGCGATCCCCACCAGATAGATATCCAGCATCACCCACTCTTTTAGCCGATCAAGCATCAGCAGTACCGGCCGCAAGTTCATGCCGAGACGCTGACCAAAAAACAGATAGATAATCGCGGCAACCAGCGTAACCGGTGCGCCAACGGTGCAGAACGCCACCATCGAGGCGCTGATCACATTACCCTGTTCGGCCATTTGCAGAATGCCGCCCAGCAGGCTGGCACTGATATTGGTGCCAAGCAGGCGGATATCGACCAGCGACAGGCCGAAAGCAAATGGCATCAGCAAAATCATGGTAACGGCCATCGCTGTCAGGCGTGTCATTGACCAGTCGCGGCCATTAAGAATTTTGGCGTTACAACGCGGACAGTGCGCCGACTGACAGGATTTCACATCCGGTAAGGAAAAAAGGGTATCGCATTGCGGGCAACGCTGATAACGTTCTTGGGGCAGGGCATGGCTGATTGCGTGAATTTTCATATTATGAGGATGCGTTGCCCATGTAATGCCAATAATAAGCAGAAATTGTTATCAAAATCGTGCTCTTAAGCGATGCGATAAACACCGGGACACTGCTAAAGTGTGCGGCAAACCCGTGCGGAAGATCCTAAGGTTATCTGAACTGACGTTATGATTCATCGTGTCGGCCTGGGCAATTAATGCTTATTTTAACGAGTGTCGCACTAAAATGGCGCGCCTCAACAGTATTTACAATGGTTAATAAATGAACAAACAAGAATTTTATACGGATTTAAACCGTGATTTGCGCGCGTTAATTGCTGGTGAAACCAGTTTTCTGGCTGCCATGGGCAATTGTAGCGCGCTTTTATATGAACGTCTTGATGGTGTTAACTGGGCAGGGTTTTATTTGCTCACGGAAGAGAACACATTAGTACTGGGTCCGTTTCAGGGCAAAATTGCCTGCGTACGTATTCCTGTCGGTAAGGGCGTATGTGGCACGGCAGTTGCAGATAACCAGGTACAACGTGTGGATGATGTGCATGCGTTTCCGGGTCATATCGCTTGTGATGCCGCCAGTAATGCCGAAATTGTGCTGCCGTTGGTGGTTGATGGCGAAGTTATCGGCGTTCTGGATATCGACAGCACGGTTTATAACCGCTTCGACAGCAACGATGAAATTGGCCTGAAAACCCTTACTGACGGGCTTTGCGAAGTACTTGCGGGTAGTGATGTGAAAAAATTTATTCATATGAAACGCACCTAAAGAGCTGGATCACGTAGCAATTGCCGCCTGGCTCATTATAATGTCGCCTGTTCATGCCTGCGCTGGTTGGCAAACCCGTTGTAATCAGGAAATTTCATGGAAAATCAACCTAAGTTGAATAGCAGTAAAGAAGTCATCGCCTTTTTGGCAGAGCGTTTTCCACACTGCTTTAGCGCCGAAGGCGAAGCACGACCGCTCAAAATCGGTATCTTTCAGGATCTCGTCGAACGTGTGCAAGGTGAAATGAATCTGAGTAAAACTCAGCTTCGTTCCGCATTGCGCCTGTATACCTCCAGCTGGCGTTACCTTTACGGTATTAAAGCTGGCGCGACACGCGTCGACCTGGATGGCAATGCCTGTGGTGAACTCGACGAACAACACGTTGAGCATGCGCGTAAACAGCTTGAAGAAGCGAAAGCACGTGTTCAGGCTCAGCGTGAGCAGCAGCAGGCGAAAAAACGTGAAGCCGGTGAAGAGACCGCCCCACGTCGCTCGCGTAAACCTGCGCCACGTAAACCTGCAGCAGAAGGCGAACAGCCGCGTAAGGCTCGTCCTAAAGCGCCGCGCCCTGCTCAGGAACGTGCCGCGCCAGTTGAACGCGAACCGCGTCCTCAACCGGTTACCGATACTTCAGCATTGCAAGTCGGCCAGAGCATTAGAGTCAAAGCAGGTAAAAGCGCAATGGATGCCACCATTCTGGAAATCTCCAAAGATGGCGTTCGGGTGCAGCTGGTTTCCGGCCTGGCAATGATCGTGCGCGCAGAACACTTGCAGTTCTGAAACGGAGGCCAACCAGGGCATGAACAACTTTTTTAGAACGACAATTATTGCGGGCCTGCTTTTTGCAGGCCATGCATTCGCTGCGGAAAATATTACCCGCGCCGACCAGATTCCACAGCTGCATCAGGAACCGCAACACGCCACCGTCAGTGAACGTGTGACTTCCCGCTTTACCCGTTCTCATTATCGTCAGTTCGATCTGGATAAAGACTTCTCCGCCAAAATTTTTGACCGCTATCTGAATATGCTGGACTATAGCCATAACGTGCTGCTGGCTTCCGATGTGGCGCAATATGCGGACAAGAAAAGTATCCTCGGTGACGAGTTTAAATCCGGCCAGTTGCCGGTGTTTTTCGATTTATACAACCTGGCGCAAAAGCGCCGGTTCGAGCGCTATCAGTACGCGCTGTCGGTACTGGATAAGCCGATGAATTTTACCGGCAACGACACCATTGACCTCGATCGTGGCAAAGCGCCATGGCCGAAAAGCGTTGCCGAGCTGAATGCGTTATGGGATGCCAAAGTCAAATATGACCAGCTGAGCCTGAAGCTGACCGGTAAAGAAGAGAAAGAGATTCGTGAGATTCTCACCAAACGCTACCAGTTTGCCATTCGCCGTCTGGCGCAGAGCAACAGCGAGGACGTGTTCCAGCTGGCAATGAATGCCTTCGCCCACGAAATTGACCCGCACACGAACTACCTTTCACCGCGTAATACCGAACAGTTTAATACCGAGATGAGCCTGTCGCTTGAAGGGATTGGCGCGGTATTGCAGATGGATGATGACTATACCGTGATTAACTCCATGGTAGCGGGCGGTCCGGCGGCGAAAAGTAAGGCGATTACCGTTGGTGATCGTATTGTGGCGGTCGGCCAGCCGAATAAGCCGATGGTTGATGTGATCGGCTGGCGTCTTGACGACGTTGTCGCGCAAATCAAAGGCCCGAAAGGGAGTAAAGTGCGTCTGGAAGTCTTACCGGCAGGTAAGGGCAGTAAAACCCGCATTGTGACGCTGACGCGTGAGAAGATCCGCCTTGAAGACCGTGCGGTGAAGATGTCGGTGAAAAACGTCGGTAAACAGAAAGTCGGCGTGCTGGATATTCCGGGCTTCTATGTCGGTCTGACTGACGATGTGAAAGTTCAGCTGCAGAAATTGCAGAAACAGAATGTGAACAGCGTGGTGATTGACCTGCGCACCAACGGCGGTGGCGCGTTGACGGAAGCCGTCGCGCTCTCTGGCCTGTTTATCCCAAGCGGCCCGGTGGTTCAGGTGCGTGATAACAATGGTAAAGTGCGCGAAGACAGCGACACTGACGGCATTGTTTACTACAAAGGCCCGTTAGTGGTGCTGGTAGATCGCTTTAGTGCTTCGGCGTCTGAAATCTTTGCGGCGGCGATGCAGGATTATGGCCGTGCGCTGATTGTTGGCGAACCGACCTTCGGTAAAGGCACCGTGCAGCAGTACCGTTCGCTAAACCGTATCTACGATCAGATGTTGCGCCCGGAATGGCCTGCGCTCGGTTCGGTTCAGTACACCATTCAGAAGTTCTACCGTATCAACGGCGGCAGTACGCAGCGTAAAGGCGTCACCCCTGATCTGCTGATGCCAACCGGCGTCGAAGCGGTGGAAACTGGCGAGAAGTTTGAAGATAACGCGCTGCCGTGGGATAGCATTTCGGCCGCCACTTATGTGAAAACCGGCGACCTGAAACCGCTGGAGCCACAGTTGCTGAAAGATCATCAGCAGCGTATCGAGCAGGATCCTGAGTTCCAGTACATCATCAAAGATATTGCCCGCTTTAATGCGCTGAAAGACAAGCGTAACTCGGTGTCGCTCAATCTGGCGCAACGCGAGAAAGAGAATCACGAAGAGGATGCGCTACGTCTGCAACGTATTAATGCGCGTTACAAGCTGGAAGGCAAAAAGCCGCTGGCCGATCTGGATGATTTACCGAAAGAGTATAAAGAGCCGGATCCGTATCTTGATGAAACGGTGAAAATCGCCAACGACCTGGCGCAGCTCGAATCAGGTCAGCCGGCAACGAAATAGCCGCTGACTGATAAGTAAAAAAGGCACTGCTCCGGCAGTGCCTTTTACTTTCTGATGACCACACTTTAATGCCGCTTATCACTGAAAACCGGCCAGCGATTATTCCCCGCGCAATGCCGGTGATAAAATGTAAAGTTATGTCTTTTTAGACACTTAAACGTTAAGGTCGCTTGAAATGCTGATGGTTACCCATACGATGTATATCCGAATACCGGCACTAAGCTAACTGAGGAAGATTAAATTTTATGATGCGTATTGCTCTTTTCCTGCTAACCAACCTTGGCGTAATGTTGGTTTTCGGGCTGATTCTCAGCCTGACAGGGATCCAGTCAAGCAGTGTTCAGGGCCTGATGATTATGGCAGGCCTGTTTGGCTTCGGCGGTGCGTTTGTTTCACTGCTGATGTCGAAATGGATGGCACTCCGTTCCGTTGGCGGTGAAGTGATTGAACAGCCTCGCAATGAAACGGAACGCTGGCTGATGGAAACGGTGGGGCGCCAGGCGCAACAGGCGGGCATTGCGATGCCGCAGGTTGCTATTTATCACGCACCCGATATCAACGCATTTGCCACCGGCGCACGTCGTGACGCCTCACTGGTGGCCGTTTCTACCGGTCTGTTGCAGAACATGAGCCGTGATGAAGCGGAAGCGGTACTGGCGCATGAAGTCAGCCATATCGCCAGCGGAGATATGGTCACCATGACCCTGATTCAGGGGGTGGTGAACACCTTTGTGATCTTTATTTCGCGTATTATCGCGCAGGTGGCGTCAGGCTTTCTGTCCGGCAACCGTGATGAGGGTGAAAGCAACGGTAACCCGATGGTTTACTTTGCGATTTCCATGGTACTTGAACTGGTGTTCGGCATTCTCGCCAGCATTATCACGATGTGGTTCTCACGTCATCGTGAATTCCACGCAGATGCGGGTGCGGCGCGCCTGGTCGGTCGTGAGAAGATGATTGCCGCGTTGCAACGTCTGAAAACCAGCTACGAGCCGCAGGAAGCCAGCAGCATGATGGCCTTTTGTATTAACGGCAAAAACAAGTCGTTCAGCGAGATGTTTATGTCGCATCCACCGCTGGATAAGCGTATCGAAGCCCTGCGCAGCGGTGAGTATCTCAAATAATACTCCAGGGGTGGCGTTTTCGCCGCCCCTGGATTGCGGGGGCCTTTTGGCCCCTTTTTTATTTCCCGGCGCGCGGCTGCGTCATACGCATTGCGCTGACAATCGCTGCGGCGCTGGAGAAGCAGCCCGCCATAATCAGTGACGCGTGGGTGCCGTGGGTATCAAACAGATTAAACATCAGTGCCACCAGCGCAGCACCGCTGGTTTGCCCCAGCAGGCGCGCAGTACCCAGCATCCCGCTGGCACCGCCACTGCGGTTGCGCGGTGCGGAAGAGATAATCGTATGATTGTTAGGTGACTGGAACAGGCCAAAACCGGCCCCACACAACATCATTCGCCAGATAATATCCAAATCGCCCGGTGCGGCGGGCAACAACGCCAGCGCAAACAGACCGGCGGCAAACATCGCCAGACCAATCCCTCCCAGCAGACCGGCGTGGTAACGCTCAATCAGACGCCCGGCAATCGGTGCCGTCACCATCGTCGCCAGCGGCCACGGCGTTAACAGTAAGCCGGTGGCGACTTCATCACGTCCCAGCACGCTTTGCAGATAGAACGGCAGCGAAACCATGGCCAGCATCTGTGCGCAGAATGAACAAACGGAAGTGCAAATCGACAGCGAGAAAATCGGAATGCGCAGCAGATCAACCGGTAACAGCGGGAACGGCATGGTGAGCTGACGCCGGATAAACAGCACGCCGACCACCAGCAGTGCCACCACTTCTGCGGCAATAATTTCCCAGCGCTGCCCCTGTGCCGCGCCGCTTAGCGCAGAAATCAGCAGGCCAAAAGTCAGGGCATTCATCACTGCACTGGCCAGGTCAAAACGCTGCCCTTGTGCTTTCTGCGGGTTGTCCGGCAGGAAGCGCAGCGCCAGCCACAGCGCAGCAATACCCACCGGGACATTGATAAAGAACAGCCACTGCCAGGACGCCACTGACAGTACCGCCGCCGCCACCGTCGGACCGGCGGCCGTCGAGACTGCAACGATCAGCGAATTGATCCCCATCCCGCGCCCAAGATGGCGCTGCGGATAGATAATGCGGATCAGCGCGGTATTTACACTCATCAGTGCGGCACCGCCAAAGCCCTGTAACACCCTGGCGAAAGTCAGCATCTCCAGCGAACTGGAGAGCGCACACAGCAGCGAGGTGCAGCTGAAAATCACCAACCCCCACTGATATATGCGGCGATAACCGAGGATATCGCCGAGAAATGACAGCGACAGCAGTGAAACGATAATCGCCAGCTGGTAAGCATTGACGATCCAGATTGATTGCGCCGGGCTGGCCTGCAATTCGCGGGCAATGGTTGGCAGAGCAACATTAGCAATCGCACCGTCCAGTACTGCAACGGTAATGCCCAGCGCAATAGCGACAATCGCGCCATAGCGCTTCGGGACGGGTAAACCATCCATCTGTGAGGTTTGTGACATAAGGAAGAATTAATCATGAGTGTGAATATCATCATGCTAATGGCTTTCTCTTGCTAATGCATGGCATTTAGCAGGAAAACTTTCTCCGGCCCGGTTCGCACAAACTGCGTGATTTAATTGCGATATCGGCAACCCCACACGTATACTAGAAATAGTGTTCCATTTTTTGTAAAACAATTTCAGAAAGGTTGTTATTTATGGCCAACGCAGATCTTGATAAACAGCCCGACTCCGTCTCTTCCGTACTGAAAGTGTTCGGCATTTTACAGGCGCTGGGCGAAGAGCGTGAAAACGGCATTACCGAACTGTCGCAGCGCGTGATGATGTCCAAAAGCACCGTCTACCGTTTTCTGCAGACCATGAAGTCACTTGGCTATGTCTCGCAGGAAGGCGAATCGGAAAAATATGCTCTGACGCTGAAATTGTTTGAGCTGGGTGCGAAAGCGCTGCAAAACGTCGATCTGATCCGCAGCGCCGATATTCAGATGCGTGAGCTGTCGCGCCTGACCAAAGAGACCATCCACCTCGGCGCGCTGGAAGAAGACAGCATTGTCTATATCCACAAAATCGACTCGATGTATAATCTGCGCATGTATTCGCGCATAGGCCGTCGTAATCCGCTGCACAGCACCGCGATTGGTAAAGTGCTGCTGGCATGGCGTGATACCGCTGAAGTGCAGGAGATCCTGCAACACGTTGAGTTTACCCGCAGTACCGCGCGCACCCTCGGCAGTACCGAAGAGCTGTTACCGGTGCTGGAGAAGGTGAAAGCGCAGGGTTTTGGCGAAGACAATGAAGAGCAGGAAGAGGGCTTACGTTGCATCGCGGTGCCGGTATTTGACCGTTTTGGCGTGGTGATTGCCGGACTGAGCATGTCATTCCCGACCATTCGCTTCTCGGAAGAGAATAAAAAAGATTATGTCAGCATGCTGCATCGCGCGGCGAGTGCGCTGTCATCACAGATGGGTTATCACGACTATCCATTCTGAATCTGATGTAGCTGGCGGCAGGTGCGCGCCAGCTTTTCATCGTCAATCAGTTATCAACCACTTCAGCCGTTTTCTTCAGGATTGGGCAGTCAGTGACGCCAATAATCCCGCTGTCGGTATGCAGATATTGTGCCGAGACCATACCGCGTGCGGTCAGGTACTGACACTGTAATCCCATGCCTGCGGCATTTTTGTTGCTGCCGGTCAGTACACCGTAACCCGTCAATAACATCGCCAGCCAAATAATCGCCAGTACAATGACGATACGAATAATCATTTTCATTTTTGTCTCCATATTGAATCAGGCTGTTCCTCATCATCAGCCATCGCGCTCAGCATAGCACCATGCCGTATGCCGCACATCCCGTCGATAAGAGGATACTGAAAGCCATGAGTAAAACTCAGATTTCGCCACCAAATTATGTGAGCTATCTATCAATTCACCGCCGAGCGAGTAAAATCGATGAGTTGCATTGCGCACTTTGCAGCGACCTTTGAAAGTACGGTAACACTGAGGCTTGTATGAATGAGATGGCGAATGGCGTGATGGGTATTGCGTCGATGGGATTTATTGCAGCGCTGGTGATTGTTGGCCTGATAGCATGGTTTTTTATTAATCGCGCCAGCGTGCGGGCCAGTGAGCAGATTCGTCTGCTGGAAGCGCTACTGGACGAGCAGAAAAAGCAAAATGCGCTGTTGCGCCGCCTGACGGACAACGTCAGCGGTAGCGAGAAGAAGAGTGCAGCGGAGCAGCAGGACCAGAAAGATTTCACCCGCCTGATTCCTGAGCGATAAGCCGTACACTGTGGTGAGGAGCGTGTAATATGGCCTGGAAAAATCCGTGGTATGACCCGTCTAAAGCGCATCATACGCCAGAGGGCTTTTGTAATCCGGAGCCTGATTTACGTCAGCAGGGCGATTTAGCGCGCTGGCGCAAGGAGCGCAAAGCGCAGGGGCTGCCGTTTCCGCCCGCCGCCGGGTATGCCGATTTTATCTCCCGCTGGTGGCAACCAGCCGATCTCACTGGCGATCAAGACGCCATCTGGTGGCTGGGGCACGCTTGTCTGATGCTGCGCATCGATCAGCGCTATACGCTGATCGACCCGGCGTTATCCAGGCGCGCTTCGCCGCTGCGCTGGTATGGGCCTGCGCGTAAAACGCCCGCCGCGCTTGATATCGATGATTTACCGCGGCTGGATGTGGTGCTGATTTCGCATAATCACTATGATCACCTTGATCGCCCGACGATAAAGAAAATTTTGCGTCGCTTTCCTGAGGTGCAGTTTTTGGTGCCGCTCGGCCTGAAGCCGTGGTTTGTCCGCCAGGGCGCACGTCATGTCAGCCAGTCAGACTGGTGGCAGGCGACCCAACTGTCAGGCATGACCATTCATGCCGTACCGGCTCGCCACTGGAGCATGCGTACCCTGCGAGATCGTAATCGCTCGCTGTGGTGTGGCTGGACAATTAGCGCCAAAAACCTGAATTTCTGGTTCAGCGGCGACAGCGGTTATTCCGAAAATTTACTCGATATTCCGCGCCGACTCGGGCCGTTTAATCTGGCTGCGCTACCGGTCGGTGCTTATGCACCAAAATGGTTTATGCAGGGGCAGCATATGGATCCACAGCAGGCGGTTTCCCTGCATCGCGATCTTGGTTGCCCGCTGTCGATCCCGATTCACTGGGGCGTGTTTGAGCTGGCCGATGAGTCGCTCGATACGCCGCCGGCAGAACTGGCGCACTCGATGCAGGCGGCAGGGCTTGATTCTCAACGCTTTCAGGCGTGGAGAATAGGAACAAGAAAGCTGATTAATAATATAATCCAGGAATAATCGCAGCGTTAAAGATATCAACATCAGGATATTCCACTCATCACATTTTTTATAACCCTGACCTCGACCAGATCAAATAAACTGAAAATTTATCAGCGTTGCATTTATTTGGGGCAGGGTGAAAAGTCGATTCCTGATTTTGGTGCAAATTAGCATTAATTTGTACTGCGGCAGATTTCTTGTACAAGTTACACGGCAATCTTTCAGCCTCTTACCGGCGTTTTAATCAGAATATACGCACGCTCTTTGCAATATTTATGCAATATTTATACTTAATAGTAATGAGTTAGCGTAAGGTCGCATTAGACGAAACCTGAAGTTTAGGATAAAGTATTCTGGACGTTAAAGACATACTGGGTGGGCCTTTCCTGCCTGGGTTGTATGTCAGCTTTGCCTGGAAGCGTGCATATTTGTGCATTCCGTGCCGTTAGTCGTTTCAATAATGTGCGACAGGTCGATCACTGTTTAAAAATGGCTTGCCATTAATTAAAGGATATGTGATAACGCTTTCTGGGTAAAACGAGGTACAGTTCTGCTTATGTGTGGCATTTTCAGTAAAGAAGTTCTGAGTAAAGACGTTGACGTTGAATACCGCTTCCTTGCCGAACCTTAAATTAGTGCCTCATTCAGTAATGTCTCTGGTTTCTCAGTAAGTAAGCCTCCGGGCGAATAAAACAATCTAAGGAATTTGCAAAATGGCAAAGATTAAAGGTCAGGTTAAGTGGTTCAACGAGTCTAAAGGTTTTGGTTTCATTACTCCTGCTGACGGCAGCAAAGATGTGTTCGTACACTTCTCTGCAATCCAGGGTAACGGCTTCAAAACTCTGGCTGAAGGCCAGAACGTTGAGTTCGAAATTCAGGATGGCCAGAAAGGTCCAGCTGCAGTTAACGTAACTGCAATCTGATTTTGATCTCAGCCTCAGCGTTGTGGCTGAATCCATAACGCCGCTGAATCTGAATTGTGAAAGCCCCGTCATTCGTGACGGGGCTTTTTTGTTGCGCCGGGTATAATTGTTAGTGGATTACTGACGCACGCGGGCGATGAAAGGTGTAAACTGCCGCCCTGATTTTTTGCCGGAGAGCCTGAATGCCGTACCTTTGTCCACTTTGTCAGCAACCGCTGGCGCTTGTCGAGCGCAGCTGGCGCTGCACGAATCAACATCAGTTTGATTGCGCGAAAGAGGGCTACGTCAATTTGTTGCCGGTACAGCATAAGCGTTCTAAGCAGCCGGGCGACAGCGCAGAGATGATGCAGGCGCGCCGTGAGTTTCTCGATGCCGGGCACTATCAGCCGTTGCAGCAGCGGGTTGCCGCGCTGCTGGACAGCATCCTGCCGGCGCAGACGGTCAACCTGCTGGATATTGGCTGTGGCGAAGGGTATTACACTGAAGCGGTCAGCCAGTGCTTGTCGCAGCGCACTACTCGGCAGGTGTATGGTCTTGACGTATCGAAAGTCGCGATACGCTATGCCGCAAAGCGCTACCCGGATATCAGCTTCTGCGTCGCGTCCAGCCACCGCTTACCTTTTGCCGATCGCTCGATGGATGCGGTGCTGCGTATATATGCGCCGTGCAAAGCCAGCGAACTGGCACGCGTCATCCGTCAGGGCGGGTATCTGTTAACCGTTGCGCCTGGGCCACGCCATCTGTTGCAGTTTAAAGAACTGATCTATCAGCAGGTGAAACTGCATGAGGAGAGCGAGGAGCAGCCGGAAGGCTTTACCCGCGTCGAACAGAGTGCATTAAGTTACCCGATGACGCTGAACGGTGAGGAAGCGGCGGCACTGTTGCAAATGACGCCTTTCGCCTGGCGCGCGCGCCCGGAAGTGTGGGGACAGCTGGTGGGTGAAAAGGCTTTTGCCTGCGAAACGGATTTTGTGCTGACGCTGTGGCAGCGCGATTAAGCCAGGCTGGAGTAAAGAATATTACAGCCGATGCCGATCAGCACCACGCCGCCGAGGATCTCGGCACGTTTGCCGAGTATCGGCCCGATAAAGCGGCCGACCATAATACCTGCCGTCGACATAATCAGCGTGGCCATACCGATCATCAGCGCGGTTTGCAGAATATTTACTTGCAGGAATGCCAGACTGACGCCAATCGCCATTGCATCAAGACTGGTGGCGATGGCGGTCATCACCAGCAGCCAGAAGCCGTGTCGATGCACTGGCTGGCACTCGCTGTTCTTACCGCGTAGCCCTTCGGCGATCATTCGCCCACCGAGAAATGCCAGCAGGATAAATGCAATCCAGGTGTTCCAGCTGACCACAAACTGCGTGGCAAACTGACCAATACTCCAGCCAATTAACGGCGTGATGGTTTCGATCACGCCAAAGATTAAGCCGGTACGCAGCGCTTCGGAGAAACGGGGTTGATGCAGGGCGGCACCTTTACCGATCGAGGCGGCAAAAGCATCCATTGACATGCCAAATGCAAGAATAAGCGTTGCGGAAAGATTCATCGAAGTCGTAACCCCGGCCGGGACATCCATATACACGTGCGCCATCCCCAACCTTACATGGGCACGTGTCTATGGTCTCGCCTTCCCGCTGCGGGCCGCACCTGCCACGTTTATATCTAAACGAGTATGTTGACAGATGCATTTCTGACGAAGCGTCAGAAATCGGCTACTCCCCAATGACGCTGGCTACATTATCACAGCAGAAAATGAAGGCAAATTAAAATTGGTTATTTTTAGCGGGAAGTGATAACTATTTTCATTAATTATGCAACACTTTCAGTTACTGATTAAATTAAGCGCAATGTTATTACGGTTTTAGCAGGAAAATAATATCCTGATTTTAAGTAATGTTTAAAATAAGCATGCAAAGGATATGATTTATACTCTTTGCTATATTTTAACTTATTGATTTTCTACCATTACCTTATAGATTCTTTCCAGATCGTCTAATTCTCTGACATGAATCAGCAGGCGGCGATGCTCTAATTGCATCACCAGCACGCCATCTTCCGATAAATTCATACTGTTGATGCGGGAATAAGCAATCCAGACGTTAGCGTAGAAAAAGCCTTGCGGTTTCAACAACAATTTGGGGCGGCGAATCCAGAACAGATAGATAGCGATGAACGCCAGTATCATTAGCAAGGTGGTGGTTACCTGCGGCCCCTGGGCAGAAACATTATGGTAAAGCAGAATAGCGATTAAGCCGATAAAGATCAGGCTATCCAGCTTGTTACGACGCTGCAACAGCACTTTCAGGCGGGTTTTGCCACGCAGGCGATCCATCAGTAATTCATCATAAATCGCGTACAGCAGAAACAGGGCGATAACGGCAATGATGAGGTAATCAGTTAAAGACATACTACAGCTCCGTGAAAGTCGTTTTGTCAGCGTTCGGCGCAAGCGCTGACAAAAAGCCTCTGTAATAAAACCGGGAGTCAGGCTCCCGGTTCAGCGGTTTACAGTCCGAGTAAACCAATCCAGTAGCCGAAGATACCAATGGCAAAGAAGCCCATGATAATCCACAGCGCATTCACTTTACGCCGCAGCAGCCACATACAACCAAAGGTCAGCAGCAGCGGCACCAGTCCCGGCATCAGCTGATCGAGAATGGTCTGTACCGTGGTGACATTGGTCTGGCCGGTCTGGTCGGTTATCCTCGACACCACCAGCGGAATATTGACATGCGTCCACTTATTGACCAGTGCCCCCATGACAAACAGGCCGAGAATTGACGCCCCCTCGGTCAGTTTTTGCAGGAAGCCGCCGCCCATATCGTTAACGATATCGACACCTTTCTTATAGCCATACGCCACGCCATAGTAGCGCGTTGCCAGACGCACCAGGTTAAACAGCACAAAGAACAGTATTGGACCCAGCAGGCTACCGCTCATGGCGATACCGGCACCGAGTGCGGCAAACACCGGACGTACCGTACCCCAGAAGATCGGATCGCCGACGCCCGCCAGCGGCCCCATCAGGCCGACTTTAATGCCGTTAATCGCCGCATCATCAATCGGTGCCCCGTTGGCGCGCTGCTCTTCCATCGCCATGGTCACGCCGAGCACCGGGGCGGCCACATACGGATGGGTGTTAAAGAACTCAAGGTGGCGCTTAATTGCCTGTTTACGCTCGTCGTTATTTTCCGGGTAGAGGCGACGAATCACCGGCACCATCGAGAAGCAGAAGCCGAGCGCCTGCATACGTTCAAAGTTCCATGATCCCTGGAACAGATTTGAGCGCAGGAATACACCGCGAATATCACCGGGTGTGAGTTTTTTTTGCGTGGTAGTGGTATCAACCATTTCTCTCACCTTTTCCTTAGTCTAATTCGTTATCGAGATCGTTTTTGGCTGGGCCAGATGCTGCTGCACCGGCGACGCGGTTATATTTCGGGCTGAGCTGGATATACAGCACCGCCATTACTACCCCAATCACACCCAGCGCAACCAGGTTGAAGTCAGTAAATGCTGCGGTTACGAAGCCGAGGTAGAAGAACGGCATCAGGTATCCGGCACGCATCATGTTGATCACCATCGCGTAACCGACTACCACAATCATGCCGCCCGCGATATTCAGACCATTGGTCACTACATCCGGAATCGAGTTCAGCAGGTTGTGTACCACGCTGGTGCCGACGGACACCGCGACGATCAGCGCCGGGATGGCAATACGCATCGCCTGAAGCACTAACGCCGACACGTGAATCCAGCTAATGGCGGTCAGATTGCCTTTCTCTGCCGCTTTATCAGCGGCGTGCTGGAAGGCAACGGTAATGGTACGCACGATAATGGTCAGAACCTGGCCTGCGGCGGCCAGCGGAATCGCCAGCGCAATACCGGCTCCGACGCTTTGCCCACCGGCAATAACCAGAATGGTCGAAATAATCG
>NZ_JRXE01000019.1:40744-106620 GCF_001267535.1 Winslowiella iniecta
ACCAGCGGACGGTGAAACTGAAACTCATCAAGAATCGATCCCATACCTGCGACGCAGGCAACAATAAATATCAGTACAATTTGAAGAGTGGTAATCTCCATTGCACTTCTCCTTCTGACATTAACATTCTGAGGTAAACCTGACGCGTCAGGCGATGAATAAGGCTTTCAACTTATTGATTCACTCTGGCAATCAGGTCCATCATTTTTAGTTTCTGGTCGGACGAGACTTTTCTCACTTCCAGTTCGATGCCGCGAGCATTGAGCTTTTTAAACGCTTCAATGTCCTTTTCATCAACCGACACCGCATTGTTCACCTGGGTTTTGCCCTGGCGGAACGCCATGCCACCGATATTGACGGATTTGATATTGACGCCTTCTGCCACAATCCGCTCGACATCGGTCGGATTGGTGAACAGCAGCATCACTTTATCCTGACCATATTTCGGGTTGTTGTAGACGCGAACCATTTTGGCGACATCAACCACATGCGCGGTGACGCCGGGTGGCGCGACCTGAGTCAGCAGGGTTTTACGCACGTTATCCGCTGCCACTTCATCACTGACGACGATGATGCGGTTAACGTTGGTTTCTTTAGTCCAGCGGGTGGCGACCTGACCATGAATCAGGCGGTCATCGATACGCGCCAGACCAATTTTCATATGATCTTCGGCGCTCATCGGCTTTTGCGGTGCAGCAGGGGCGACAGGTTTAACGGCGGCAACCGCAGCGGGTTCCGCTTCTTTGGCCTTCAGCGCTTTCACCCCTTCACGGCCCGTTTCCACCGCCAGCGCCACCAGCTCATCAAATGCCGGATCGTCATCACGCGCCATCAGCGTTTCCACCAGCATCGGGATGTTTACCCCAGCGATCACTTCATAGTTTTGCTTATCGACCACAATACGACTGGCGGCGTTAAACGGACTGCCACCCCAGGTATCAACGAGGAACAGTACGCCCTTACTGGTATCCAGTTCCGCAAGGCGTGCGGTGTATTTCTCTATCAGGGTTTCAGCATTTTCACCGGGGACAAAATCAATCCAGCCGACGTTTTCCTGTTCGCCTAACAGCATTTCGGCGGTTTTAAGAAGCTGTTCCGCTGCCCAACCATGCGTGCCGATGACAATAGCAATAGTCACTTGCTACCTCCTTTTAGAATAGTGAGCGCTTCAGCCAGTGTGCACTGAGTCGCCAACGGGTTGCTCGCCACAGCGAAAAACCCACCCCATGTAAACGCCGCAATCATCTGTAAGACTTTTTGCAGTGTCAGGATTTGAAGCGATTGTTTCGGTAATTATTTTAGTCTGTGAAAAAATAAATTTTGTGACCCCGCTCAGTTAATACGATGGTTAACTTGCTGATTTGTCATTCAGCTTAGTTATAAGGCGGCCAAATTGAGCCACTTTGTTAACTGTAAGAAAATATTTTGACGACAATGTTTCTGCTGATAAAGTAATGCTTCCTTTTTTGCTACAGGAGTAATGGGCCTCAGCCCTCCCTATGGACTGTCACCGAAGTTGCTTATCCATGCCACCGGGTCATCCGGCTTGTTTTCTGACGCCTTCCGGCGTATCACGCACTATTGCCTGTCGTTATCCCCTGCGCACGCCCATTAGCCTGATGGCGGCGTTGTCCTGTTCCTTGTTCCGGAGTCTGTAATGGAATTTCTTTTAGACCCCTCAATTTGGGCCGGTCTGCTGACGCTAATCGTTCTTGAGATCGTGCTGGGTATTGATAACCTGGTATTTATCGCCATCCTGGCGGACAAATTGCCGCCGAAGCAGCGCGATAAAGCGCGTCTGATCGGCCTGTCGCTGGCGCTGCTGATGCGTCTGGGGCTGTTGTCGTTAATTTCCTGGATGGTGACCCTGACAAAACCGCTGTTCAGCGTGGCTGATTTCAGCTTTTCGGGGCGCGACCTGATTCTGTTGTTCGGCGGGGTGTTCTTGCTGTTTAAGGCGACCATGGAGTTGCATGAACGGCTGGAGAACCGTCAACACGAGAGTGACGGCAACCGCACTTACGCCAGTTTCTGGGCAGTGGTGATTCAGATTGTGGTACTGGATGCGGTGTTCTCGCTTGATGCGGTGATTACCGCGGTGGGTATGGTCAATGACCTGGCGATTATGATGACCGCAGTGATCATTGCCATGGGCGTCATGCTGCTGGCGTCGAAGCCGTTAACTAACTTTGTTAACGCGCATCCGACAGTGGTGGTGCTGTGCCTCAGCTTCCTGCTGATGATTGGTTTGAGCCTGGTGGCTGAAGGCTTTGGTTTCCATATTCCGAAAGGTTACCTGTACGCGGCGATCGGCTTCTCGATTCTTATCGAGCTGTTTAACCAGATTGCGCGGCGTAACTTTATTCGTCATCAGTCGCATCGTCCGATGCGTGAGCGTACCGCCGAAGCGATTCTGCGCCTGATGGGCGGGCGCCAGGGTTCGCAGCAGGTGAAAAGCGAGAGCAGCGAGGTGGCTTCGGTAATGCCGAAGGAAGCGTTTAAAGACGAAGAGCGCTATATGATTAACGGCGTGCTGACGCTGGCTTCGCGCTCGGTGCGCAGCATTATGACGCCGCGCGGCGAAATCTCATGGGTCGATGCTGAACGTCCGCTGGATGAAATCCGCATTCAGCTGCTGGATACGCCACACAGCCTGTTCCCGGTGTGTCGCGGTGAGCTGGATGAAATTATCGGCGTGGTGCGTGCCAAGGAACTGCTGGTGGCGCTGGATCACGGTATTGATGTGGCTACCTTCGCCTCGGCGACGCCACCGATTATCGTGCCGGAAACCCTCGACCCGATTAACCTGTTGGGTGTGCTGCGTCGTGCCAAGGGCAGCTTTGTGGTGGTCACCAGTGAGTTCGGCGTGGTGCAGGGTCTGATTACCCCGCTGGATGTGCTGGAAGCGATTGCCGGTGAATTCCCGGATGAGGATGAAACCCCGGATATTATCGCCGACGGTGACGGCTGGCTGGTCAAAGGCGGCACCGATCTGCACTCGCTGCAACAGCTGCTGGATACCAAGGATCTGGTGAAAGCCGAGGACGATCACGCTTCACTGGCGGGCTTACTGATTGCGCAGAAAGGGCAACTGCCGTTACCCGGTGATGTGATTGAGCTATTGCCACTGCGCTTCCAGATTATCGAAGCCACCGAGTATCGTGTGGATCTGGTGCGTGTGACGAAAGAGCGCAACGAGATGGATGAAGAAGAGTCCTGATTAAGGGATGGAGGGCGGTGAGAATATCGCCCTGAAACAGGAAAACACAACGGCGCTTTTATCGCGCCGTTTTTTTATGTCATCTGATCCGACTGATGTGCACTCAGCCATGCCGGGAAATCCGCTAATGGCATCGGGCGGGCAAAATAATAACCCTGTAGCGTATCCACTCCGCGCTCACGCAAATAGGCCGCCTGTTCCGCGGTTTCCACCCCTTCGGCCACCACGCTGATATTCAGGCGCTGCGCCAGCGAAATCACCATATCCGTCACCGTAGCGTTAATCGCATCGGTACCGATCGAGGCGGTAAAGATTTTATCGATCTTCAGCACATCGGGACTGAGGGTTTTCAGATAAGAGAGCGAACTGTGGCCGGTGCCAAAGTCGTCAATCGCTACTTTAACGCCGGTTTTTTGCAGGTGGGCGACCACGCGTTGATCCACCACCGGCAGGGCATCTCGTTCGGTCAGTTCAACAATCAGCTGCGGACGCGGGTTCGCCGGCCACCACAGATGCTGTAAATCGTCGAGAATGGCGCGGTCATGGAAGTGGCTGGCGGCGACGTTAAGGGCAATATGGAAAGCCGGGTTGTCGGGCAGCGAGGGCAGGTGGCTCACGGCTTCCGTAATCACAAAACGCGTCAGCGGCGCGATCAGGTTTTGCCGTTCGGCCATCGGAATAAAGACATCCGGCGGCACCCAACCCTGACGGGGATTATGCCAGCGCAGCAGCAGTTCAATGCCGTCACATCCACCGGTTTGCGCATTGATTAACGGCTGGCAGTAAACGATAAACTCCTGCGACGATAAGCCGTAGCTGATTTCCCAGGCGATACTCATCCGGTTCGCGGTCGCCAGCCAGACGATATAGCCCATCAGCAGGCTCAGTAACAGCGCCAGCGGCAGCTGAGACGGAAGCGCCATCAGCGCCAGACGGGCGGGCGACGGGCCGAACAGCGTGATCGAAAACGGATAGCGCATCGACGCTTCTTCGTAGCTCACTTCATCTTCGGAGGGAATAGCCGGCTGGATAAGCGGAGTGCCATATTCCAGGCTTTTACCGCCAACATTAAATATCGCGCGCTCAACCCATGGCAGTGCCGGTTCCAGCAGATAATTGCTCATCATCTCGATGTTAATCACCTGCACAATACCGGACTGATTATCGAGTGATTTTGGCGTCCACAACATCAGAACCGGCGAACCTTTCAGCAGGTAGTTGTCGGTGGTCAGCAGCATACGCTGATTATTTACTGCCAGCTCGGGGTAAAGTTCACTGAATGACAGGGTGCGGTCACCAAAGATGCTGGAGCAGTAGATACTGTCATTCTCGACCAGTAACAGCACTCGCACCGTTTGCAGGGTCGCCAGCTTCTCCACCAGCGGAAAACGTACATCGGTGCAGCGCAGGCCGACCAGCCCGAGGGTGTTATTCGCCGAGACATCCAGCGGTGAGAACATGCGGTCAAAACGCTGGATCGCTTCACTGGCAAAGGTGTGCGACAGTTGTTCGATGCGGCTTTTTTCTTCGAAAAAGCGAAAGGCCAGGGCAAGAATGATCACTAACGCGGCAACAGTCGAAGCAATCAATAAACGCTTGCGACGAAACTGTCCAACAATTTGCTGGGACACTTGCATCAGTAACCATCCTTAAGAAAGTGCCAAATGAAATTCTGACTAGCAGTTATCGACCGTGCGTAAGCTGAGTTTAGTACCGATAATTAAAAAGCGCAGCGGCCATAAATAACAACGCGGCCTGAAAAGGCCGCGTAGGTTTACTGTAGCGCTTTACCGCTATATCTGATAGTTCTGGAGCAACTATTTATGCGGCAGTGCACTCATTTCTAATGAGAAATTAGTCACATTGCACTTTAATCGCCAGCCCGCCGCGTGAAGTTTCACGATATTTGGCGTTCATATCTTTGCCGGTTTCATACATGGTTTCGATCACTTTATCCAGTGAGACGCGTGGCTGGCTGGTGCGTCGCATGGCCATACGCGCGGAGTTGATCGCTTTTACCGACGCGATAGCATTACGCTCAATGCACGGCACCTGCACCTGGCCGGCAACCGGATCGCAGGTCAGACCGAGGTTGTGTTCCATACCGATTTCGGCCGCGACGCAAACCTGTTCCGGGCTGGCACCCAATAATTCAGCCAGACCAGCGGCGGCCATCGAACAGGCTACACCGACTTCACCCTGGCAACCCACTTCCGCGCCGGAAATAGACGCATTCATTTTATACAGCACGCCAACCGCACCGGCGGCGAGGAAATAGCGGATAAAAATATCCGGGCTGACCGATTCGATAAAGTGATCATAGTAAGCCAGCACCGCTGGGACGATACCGCAGGCACCGTTGGTCGGAGCGGTAACCACCCGGCCACCGGCCGCATTCTCTTCATTGACCGCCAGCGCAAACATATTGACCCAGTCAATCACGTTCATCGGGTCGCTGGAGAGCTTATCGGATGAGACCAGCAAACGACGCAGCGCCGAGGCGCGGCGCGGAACCCGCAGTGGGCCAGGCAGAACGCCTTCGGTATTCAGACCACGATCGATACAGTCGCGCATCGCTTGCCAGACATCACCAAAATACTTCTCGATATCCTGACGGCTGTGCAGCGCCAGTTCGTTTTTCATCACCATGCCGGAGAGTGACAGGCCGGTTTCATGGCAGTGCGCCAGCATCTCTTTCGCCGAATGGAAAGGATAGGGCACGCTGACTTCATCCAGCGCGGACTCACCGAAGTGCTCCTCATCGACAATAAAACCGCCGCCGATGGAGTAATAAGTTTTGCTGTAGATAAGCTGTTCACCGGCAAAAGCATGGATGCGCATGCCGTTCTCATGCAGCGACAGGTTATCACTGCGGAACACCATGCCGCCTTCACGCGGGAAATCAACCTCGTGCTCGCCATTTGCCAGCAGCAGGCGCTGACGCTGCTCGACGTCACGAATAAAGCCCGGAATGCTGTCAATATCCACGCTGTCCGGAGACGCGCCCGACAACCCCATAATA
This sequence comes from Winslowiella iniecta, assembly GCF_001267535.1. Taxonomy (GTDB): domain Bacteria; phylum Pseudomonadota; class Gammaproteobacteria; order Enterobacterales; family Enterobacteriaceae; genus Erwinia; species Erwinia iniecta. The sequence goes on from NZ_JRXE01000019.1 coordinate 46,987, forward strand.
ATCGCGATATCAGTATGGTGGCCCTTACCGGTCAGGGAAAGAGAGCCATAAACGTCGACGGCAATACGCGTAACAGAAGAGAGCTGGCCATTTTGCACCAGATCATCGACGAACTGTTTGCCGGCTTTCATCGGTCCTACCGTATGAGAACTGGAAGGGCCAATGCCGATCTTAAACATGTCGAAAACGCTAATCACGCTACACGCTCCTTAAAGTGGTTATCTCTGCGTTGGCTATCGGGTGAGCAGAGCGACTGGTGTCAATCATGCGGGAAAGGGGAAAGCTATCGCATGAAAAAAAACTTATCTAAATAAACTGTCAGATTTCTGACTGCCGCATTAAACGGCGGCATAGCATAACTGACTTTGATTGCGCGAGGAATATAAATGAAAAGCCGCCTGATGTAAGTGATTCAGATCGCTTACTCAGGCATTGCCAGTGAAAAATAATGAATTGTGCAGAAATCAGACGATATTTGTAGTGGAACGCGCCAGCCGCATCAGGGCTGACCAATCTGCAAGCTGAGCTGGCGAATAATTCCGGCGGTCATGCCCCAGACAAAGTAATCCTCAAACCACGATAGCCAGACGCGATGTTCCGTGCCGTGACGATGAATATCCAGTGGCGTATAGCGGCCGAGGCGCAGCGCTTCCTGCAATGGCATTTCAAACACCGCTGCCACTTCATCTTCACTCGGATGATAAGTAATGGTATCCGGCAGGATACCGACCACCGGCGTCACCTGAAAGCCGGTGCTGCTGGTGACGGCCGGCAGCGTACCAATGACTTTTACGCTGGCGGGCGTGATTGCCACTTCCTCTTCGGCTTCACGCAGTGCGGTGAAAACCAGCGAAGGATCGCTGTGATCCATCATTCCGCCAGGAAAGGCCACCTGACCGGCATGCTTGCGTAGCGAATCGGCGCGGCGGGTCAATAACAGCGTTGGCTGCGGCCGCGCGATAATCGGCACCAGTACCGCCGCGCGACGGGTCGGCAACACCGCTGGCTGGATTTCAGGCTGTTGTAGCATAAAACGGGTAAGAAACTGGGGCAACGTCAGCGAGTCAGCCGTCATGGCGGTGATCCTTAAGATAAGGCAGAATGCGGTTCACTTTGTCGAACGTCTCCTGATATTCCGCCTGCTGGTCACTGTCGGCCACGATGCCGCCGCCCGCCGAGCAGAACAGTTGCCCCTGTTCGGCAATCAGCGTGCGGATAGTAATACTGGTATCCATACGGCCGCAAAGACTGAGATAACCAATACTGCCGCACCAGGCGTTACGCCGCTGCGGTTCCAGCTCTTCAATAATCTCCATCGCACGCACCTTCGGGGCACCGGTAATGGAACCGCCAGGGAAGCAGGCGCGCAGCAGATCGCTGGCATTCAGTTCCGGCTTCAGTTGGGCACGAATGGTGCTGACCAGATGATGCACCGCCGGGAAAGGCTCGACGACAAACAGTTCGGGCACGTTAACCGTACCGGGCAGCGCCACGCGGCCAATATCATTGCGCAGCAGATCGACAATCATCAGGTTTTCCGCACGATCTTTTGGCGAGGATGCCAGTTTTTCTGCCTGGCGGCGATCGGCTTCAGCCTCCGCTAAACGCGGCAGGGTGCCTTTAATCGGGCGGGTTTCAATCTCACCCTGTTGCAGTTCAAGGAAGCGCTCTGGCGACAGGCTGAGGATCGCGCTCTGTTGCAGCCGGATAAAGGCGCTGAAAGGCGCGCGGTTCTGCTGATTCAGCAGATTAAACGCCTGCCATTCATCGCCACGATAGCGGGCGGCGAAACGCTGCGCCAGATTTACCTGATAACAATCGCCCGCTTGCAGATACTGCTGTATGCTGTCGAACTTCTCACCGTACTGCGCAGGCGTCATATTCGACTGCCACTCGCTGGTGAGGGTAAAGGCTTCAGTCTGCTGCGGGGCTGGCAGCGTCAGCAACCAGCTGCGGCGTGCTTCATGCTGCCGGTGGGTAATCAGCGTCAGCGTCTGGCGATGATGATCGGCGATCAACGCCCAGTCATACAGCCCGACCGCCATATCCGGCGTGGTCAAATCGGCGACGGCCGTTTGCGGCAGTTGCTCGAAACGGCGACCAAGATCGTAACCAAACAGTCCCAGTGCGCCTCCCTGGAAAGGAAGGTCGGGATGCTGCGTGGTCGGTAAGTTGAGTTTATCCAGCGCTTGCTGCAACAACGTCAGGGGATCGGCAGCCGACTCGGTGAGGATTTCACCCTGCTGCCAGTGCGTCACTGCGCCGCGAGTCTGTAATGTGGCGCACGGCTCTGCCACCATCATATCGAAACGGTTATCGGCATGCTCGGCGAAGCCGGAACTGAGCAGCATTGCCCAGGGTAAATGGGCTACGCGTGCAAACAGATTATGCAGGGCATCGGGCGTATAGTCTAAAGCGTGGTAAACAGGCAGCATTGAATTCAGCAGGTCGTCACATCATAAAGATGCAAGCCTGGCATATTTTTGCCTTGCTGGCATCTCTTTGTTTGTCGTGAAATAATTTGCATATTCATTATTAGGAGTCACCATGATTACAGGTCTTCCCGCATTATCACACGAACAGCAGCAGCAAGCTGTGGAGCGTATTCAGGAATTAATGTCGCAGGGATTAACCAGTGGCCAGGCGATCGCGCTGGTGGCGCAGGAGATTCGTGAAACCCATACCGGTGGGATGATTGCGGCGCGCTTCGAAGATGAGGATGACGAAGAGTAACGCGCCGCGCTGATTTACAGTGCAGCGATAATCTTGATTTCCACTTTGTATTTCGGGTTCATCAGATTTGCCTGCACCGTGCAGCGTACCGGTGCGTTACCCGGTGACACCCATGCGTCCCACGCACGGTTCATCGCCGGGAAATCCTCCAGGTTCACCAGAAAAAGGGTGGCATCCAGAATGCGGCTTTTATCCGAACCGACACGCGTCAGAAGCGCGTCAATCACCGCCAGCGCATTGGCCGTTTGCGCTTCGGCATCATCATCGAGATTTTCCGGCACGCTGGTGTAATACACCGTTTGATTGTGGATCACGGCTTCCGACATGCGGTGTTCAGGATCAATGCGGGTAATGCTCATCAAGGTTTCCTTCTTATTGAGTTTCGGTTGCCAGCCTGCCACAGAATTCATCCTGCTGTCATCTGTTGTGGAGGGCAGTACAAAATACTGACATAATAAACAGTGTTTTTTTCTCTGACAGAGAGGGTATGTGGCGGACGATTTTGCAGCAGACGGCGCACTGGCGCGGGAAATTCCCGGTTTTAAACCGCGTGAAGCGCAGCGTCAGATGGCTGAGGCGGTCAGTAAGGCGATTGAAAACCGCAGCGAGCTGGTGGTCGAAGCCGGTACAGGTACAGGTAAAACCTTCGCTTATTTAGCCCCGGCACTGCGCGCCGGTAAAAAAGTGATCGTCTCCACCGGCTCCAAAGCCTTGCAGGATCAGCTGTACAGCCGGGATTTACCGACCGTGGCGCGGGCGCTGAAATTTAAAGGCAGCCTCGCGCTGCTGAAAGGCCGCTCCAACTATCTCTGTCTTGAACGTCTTGAGCAGCAGTCAATGGCCGGCGGCGAGCTGGCGGTGCAGGCGATGAGCGATCTGGTTCATCTGCGCGGCTGGTCGAACGAAACCGTCGACGGTGATATCAGTACCTGCGGCGGTGTGGCGGAAGACAGCACCATCTGGCCGCTGGTGACCAGCACCAACGATAACTGCCTCGGCAGTGACTGCCCGCTGTATAAAGATTGTTTCGTGGTGAAAGCGCGCCGCCGCGCCATGGACGCCGACGTGGTGGTGGTGAATCATCACCTGTTTCTCGCCGATATGGTGGTAAAGGAGAGCGGTTTCGCCGAGCTGATCCCCGAAGCCGACGTAATGATCTTCGATGAAGCGCATCAGGTGCCGGATATTGCCAGCCAGTATTTTGGTCAGCAGCTCTCCAGTCGTCAGCTGATCGATCTGGCGAAAGATATTACGATTGCCTACCGCACCGAAATCCGCGATGCCCAGCAGTTGCAGAAATCTGCCGATCGACTGGCGCAGTGCGCGCAGGATTTCCGGCTGGCGCTTGGCGACCCGGGTTTCCGCGGTAATTTACGTGAGCTGTTAAGTGACACGCATATCCAGCGTGCGCTGACGTTACTCGATGACGCGCTGGAACTCTGTTACGACGTGGCGAAAATGTCGCTTGGGCGCTCGGCACTGCTGGATGCCGCTTTTGAGCGCGCGGCGCTGTACCGCAACCGCCTGAAGCGGCTGAAAGATGTGTCACAACCGGGCTTCAGCTACTGGTATGAGTGTAACTCGCGTCACTTTGTGCTGGCGCTGACGCCGCTGTCGGTCTCCGAACGCTTCCGTGAAGTGATGGATGAGCGCCCGGCGGCATGGATTTTCACCTCAGCGACGCTGTCGGTTAATGAGCAGATGAGTCATTTCGTTGAGCGACTCGGCGTGACCGGCGCTGACTCAATGATTCTTTCCAGCCCGTTTGATTACGCCAGCCAGGCGTTGCTGTGCGTGCCGCGTAATTTGCCGTCGCCGAATCAGCCTGACGGTGCGCGCCAGCTGGCCCGCATGCTGCTGCCGCTGATTGAGGCCAATAATGGCCGCTGCTTCTTTCTCTGTACCTCGCATAAAATGATGCGTGAGCTGGCAGAACAGTTTCGTGCGCTGCTGACCCTGCCGGTGTTGTTGCAGGGCGAAACCAGTAAAGGCCAGTTGCTGAAACAGTTTGTCGCGGCCGGTAATGCGTTGCTGGTTGCTACCAGCAGTTTCTGGGAAGGGGTGGATGTACGCGGCGATGCGCTGTCGCTGGTGATTATCGATAAGCTGCCGTTTACCTCGCCGGACGATCCTCTGTTAAAGGCGCGCATGGAAGACTGCAAAGTGCGCGGCGGCGAACCGTTTGATGATGTGCAACTGCCGGATGCGGTGATTACCCTGAAACAAGGGGTGGGGCGTTTGATCCGCGACGTTGACGATCGGGGCGTGCTGGTGATTTGTGATAACCGGCTGGTGATGCGTCCGTATGGCGCGGTTTTCCTTAACAGCCTGCCGCCGACGCCGCGTACCCGCGATATCCAGCAGGCGGTTGATTTCCTTACCTCTGCGTCAGCGCAGTAATTCGCGGCACCTTGTGCTAAGATGCCGCCGAAAATTTTTATCCCGCCTGAGGTTGTTATGTCCACGCGAATTTTAGCCATTGATACCGCGACTGAAGCTTGTTCAGTGGCGCTGTTAAATGATGAAAGCATTGATGCGCTGTTTGAACTCTGTCCGCGTGAGCATACGCAACGCATTCTGCCGATGGTGCAGCAGGTGCTGGCAAATAATCAGCTAAACTTAAATCAGCTGGATGCGCTGGCTTTTGGCCGTGGGCCAGGCAGTTTTACCGGCGTGCGTATCGGCATTGGCATCGCGCAGGGGCTGGGGCTGGGCGCGGATTTGCCGCTGATTGGCGTGTCAACGCTGGCGACCATGGCGCAGGGCGCCTGGCGTCAGACCGGTGCCACCCGGGTGCTGGCGGCAATTGACGCGCGGATGGGCGAAGTCTACTGGGCAGAGTACCAGCGCGATGAGCAAGGTAACTGGCTGGGTGAAAGCAGTGAAGCGGTACTGAAGCCGGATGCGGCAATGGCGCGGATGGCACAGCTGGATGGCGAGTGGGCGACGGTTGGCACCGGCTGGAAAGCCTGGCCGGAGCTGGCCGAGCAGAGTCCGTTGCAGTTAACCGCCACCGCCGTTGAACTGCCCGCCGCAGAAGATATGTTACCACTGGCGGTGCTGGCGCTGGCCACGGGTCACACCGTCGCCGCAGAGCATGCTGAGCCAACCTATTTGCGTAATGAAGTGACCTGGAAAAAATTGCCCGGACGTCAGTAACCGGCAACTTTTTAGCTGCCTGAGAGTCTAAAAAAACAGTACAGGGAGAGATCATAATGCGTAAACGTTTTATTGGCCCGGCCGGTGCGTTATTACTGGCAACTGTTTTACTTTCAGGCTGTGTTTCCGTTCCCGATTCGGTGAAAGGCAGCTCGGCCGCTCCACAGCAAGATTTACTGCGGGTTATGAATGCACCGCAGTTGTATGTCGGTCAGGAAGCGCGCTTTGGCGGTAAAGTGGTCAACGTCACCAATCTTACTGGCCGCACGCGTTTAGAGATTGCCACTCAGCGACTGGATGACAGCGCACGGCCGATTCTCGGTTCGGCTTCTGTCGGGCGAATTTTCGCCGATGTGAACAGCTTCATCGATCCGGTTGATGTAAAAAATCAGATGGTGACGGTGGTCGGGCCAATTAAGGGCACCGAAAAAGGTGAAATTGGTAAGGCAGCCTACAATTTTGTCGTGGTGAATGTGACCGGCTATCAGCGCTGGCATTTGACACAACAGGTTATGGTTCCGCCGCAGCCGATTGATCCGTGGATTTGGTATGGTCCACCGCGGGGTCGTCATGGCGGCTACTGGGGGCCAGGCCCGTGGGGCGGTTACTACAATCCCGCACCGGCGCAGGTTCAGACTATTTTGACCGAGTAAAACCCGCAGTAACATCGTGTTAAAACATTTTGCGGCCCGGTCGCGACATCATGCGACCGGGCTTTTTTATTTAATTTCTCAGGGAGTGAGAAATTTAGTGATGTGCTTCGCAACCTCGTCACAGAGAGATCTGCAAACTGGTACGCTGAGTTAAAATATTGTTAACAAGGCGTGCTGGCAGAGGCTGCGATGACAACAAATTATAATTTCCGAGGTGAATCCTTGAAAAAGGTTTGGCTTAACCGTTATCCGGCTGATGTTCCGGCTGAAATTAATTCTGAGCGCTATACGTCACTTATCGACCTGTTTGAGCAGGCAGCAAAACGTTATGCCGACCAGCCCGCTTTTATCAATATGGGGCAGGCGATGACTTTCCGTAAGCTGGAGGAGCGCAGTCGCGCCTTTGCCGCCTATTTACAGGAAGGGCTGGGGCTGAAAAAGGGCGACCGGGTGGCACTGATGATGCCAAACCTGTTGCAGTATCCAATCGCGCTGTTTGGTGTGCTGCGCGCCGGGATGATCGTGGTTAACGTCAACCCGCTGTACACCCCGCGTGAACTGGAACATCAGCTGAATGACAGCGGCGCCAGCGCGATTGTGCTGGTCTCCAACTTTGCGCATACGCTGGAAAAAGTGGTCGACCGGACTCAGGTTAAGCACGTTATCCTCACCCGACTGGGCGATCAGCTCTCCCCGGCGAAAGCCACGCTGGTCAACTTTGTCGTCAAATATATCAAGCGGCTGGTGCCGAAATATAACCTGCCAAACGCCATCTCGTTCCGCAGCGCCATGCACCAGGGCTACCGCCTGCAATATGTTAAGCCGGACATCATTAATGACGATCTGGCGTTTCTGCAATATACCGGCGGAACCACCGGCGTTGCAAAAGGCGCGATGCTGACCCACCGCAATATGCAGGCCAATCTTGAGCAGACCAAAGCCACTTATGGTTCGTTATTACAGGATGGTAACGAAACCGTGGTGACCGCACTGCCGCTGTATCATATCTTTGCGCTGACGGTGAACTGTCTGCTGTTTATTGAGCTGGGCGGCTGTAATCTGTTAATTACCAACCCGCGCGATATTCCGGGCCTGGTAAAAGAGCTGGGCAAATATCCGTTTACCGCCATTACCGGCGTGAATACGCTGTTTAATGCGCTGCTGAATGACAAAGATTTCCAGCAGCTGGATTTCTCCTCACTGCGCCTGTCGGCCGGTGGCGGCATGGCGGTGCAGAAGGCGGTGGCCGAGCGCTGGGAAAAGCTCACCGGACACTATTTGCTGGAAGGCTACGGGCTGACCGAGTGCTCGCCGCTGGTGTCGGTTAACCCTTACGATATCACCTGTCATAATGGCAGCATTGGTTTACCGGTGCCTTCCACCGATATCAAACTGGTGGATGACGAAGGCAATGAAGTGGCAGAGGGTGAACCGGGTGAGCTGTGTATTAAAGGGCCACAGGTGATGCTCGGCTACTGGCAGCATCCCAAAGCCACCGATGAAGTGTTAAAAAATGGATGGCTTCGCAGCGGCGATATTGTTACCGTTGATCATGAAGGCTTCCTGCGGATTGTCGATCGCAAAAAGGATATGATTCTGGTTTCCGGATTTAACGTCTATCCGAATGAGATCGAAGATGTTCTGATGCAACATCCGAAAGTGCGCGAAGCAGCAGCCATCGGTGTGCCAAGCGATCTGTCTGGCGAAGCAGTGAAAATCTGCGTGGTGAAGAAGGATGATTCACTGAGCAAAGACGAGCTGATCGAGCACTGTCGCCGCAATTTAACCGGCTATAAAGTGCCGAAAATTGTCGAGTTTCGTGACGAATTACCGAAAAGCAATGTCGGTAAAATTCTGCGGCGTGAGCTGCGTGACGAAGCGATAAAAGCGGCAAAACAGAGTCAGTAGCTGAAAAGAAGCTGCGAAAAGTTTAAAAAAACGCCGGAAACCCCGGCGTTTTTATTGATATCAACACCTGACTGCTGTCTGTTCTCAGTTTGCAGGCGGCGAGAGATAAACACTTTGAATTACTCATTAATTACCACCAATGACGCGCTGGCCGAGGTATGTCAGGCGGCACGTCAGTTCCCGGCACTGGCGCTGGATACCGAATTTGTTCGCACCCGCACCTACTACCCACGTTTAGGCCTGATCCAGCTGTATGATGGTGAACGTCTGTCGTTAATCGATCCGCTGACTATCACCGACTGGACGCCGTTTGAAGCGCTGCTTAGCGACCCGCAGGTGATCAAGTTCCTGCACGCCGGTAGTGAAGATCTGGAAGTGTTTCTCAATGAATTCGGTGTGATGCCGCAACCGATGATTGATACGCAAATTCTGGCGGCGTTTAGCGGGCGTCCGCTTTCTTGCGGCTTTGCCACTATTGTTGAATCCTTTACCGGCATTGCGCTGGACAAAAGCGAGTCACGAACCGACTGGATTGCCCGTCCACTGACCGATCGCCAGTGTGAATATGCCGCCGCCGATGTGTTTTATCTGCTGCCGATCGCTCACAAGCTGGTGGCCGAGACCGAAGCCGCAGGGCAGATGGCGGCTGCACTCAGTGAATGTCAGCTGCTGTGCCAGCGCCGTAGCGATATTCTGCTGCCGGAAGATGCATGGCGTGATATCAGCAATGCCTGGCAGTTGCGTCCACGCCAGCTGGCGGCGCTGCGACTGATGGCGGCCTGGCGTCTGGATCTGGCGCGCGAGAAAGATATGGCGGTTAACTTTGTGGTGCGCGAAGAGAATTTATGGAAAGTGGCGCGCTATATGCCGGGTTCACTGGGTGAGCTGGATCATCTTGGCCTGAATGGCCATGAAATCCGCTTCCACGGTAAAACGCTGGTGGGGTTTGTTGAGCAAGCCAATGCGCTGCCCGAAGAACAGCTGCCGGAGCCGTTGAGCAATATTATTGAGCACCCGGAGTATAAAAGAGCATTTAAGGCCCTGAAAGCACTGGTGCAGGAAGTGAGTGAAAGCTCGGGTCTGAGTCAGGAACTACTGGCATCACGTCGCCAGATCAATCAGTTACTTAGCTGGCACTGGCGCATCAAACCGCGTGAGCGTTTACCAGAACTGCTGGCCGGCTGGCGTGGCGAGCTGATGGAAAAAGGCATAAACGAGATACTGGCGCAGTATTAATTCGCCATGATACAAACGTTTCCCCTGCAACAGCGCAGGGGAAATTTAATCGTAATGAAGAATCATTTCGTGGTTTCTTCCACTTCTGGCAGCGTAACGTTCAGCTCCAGAATCGAAATGTCATCTCCTTTTTGATCCAGCTGCACGGTCACCATCTCGGGATCTATTTTTACGTACTTACAAATCACTTCCAGGATGTCGCGCTTCAACTGCGGAAGATAGTGGGGCTCGCTATCGCCCCTCCTGCGTTCCGCCACGATGATTTGCAGCCGTTCCTTGGCTATATTAGCTGTGCTCTTTTTACGGGATAAAAAGAAATCGAGTAAGGCCATGGTTTATCCCCCGAACAGGCGTTTCAGGAAACCCTTCTTCTCTTCTTCAATGAAGCGGAAGGGACGTTCTTCGCCGAGTAAACGATCAACAGTGTCAGCGTAGGCTTTGCCAGCATCGGACTCGCTATCAAGAATGACCGGCTCGCCCTGGTTGGACGCACGCAGTACAGACTGATCTTCCGGGATCACGCCAGCCAGTGGAATGCGCAGGATTTCCAGCACATCTTCCATGCTCAGCATGTCGCCACGGTTAACGCGGCCCGGGTTATAACGGGTTAACAGCAGGTGTTCTTTGATCGGATCCTGACCATTTTCCGCACGACGTGATTTCGAGGCGATAATCCCCAAAATACGGTCGGAGTCACGTACCGAAGAGACTTCCGGGTTAGTGGTAATGATCGCTTCGTCAGCAAAGTACAGCGCCATCAGTGCACCGGTTTCGATACCTGCCGGTGAATCACAGACCACAAAATCAAACTCCATCGTGCCTAAATCATTCAGCACTTTTTCCACGCCTTCGCGCGTCAGAGCATCTTTATCACGGGTCTGAGAAGCCGGAAGAATAAATAAGTTTTCGGTGCGTTTATCTTTGATCAGCGCCTGATTCAGCGTGGCATCACCCTGAATCACGTTAACGAAGTCATATACCACACGGCGTTCGCAACCCATAATCAGGTCAAGGTTACGCAGACCGATATCGAAATCGATCACTACCGTTTTTTTGCCTTTCTGCGCCAGGCCAGTAGCGATGGCCGCGCTTGACGTGGTCTTACCAACGCCCCCTTTACCCGATGTAACTACAATAATGCGTGCCATATTGATTTATTCCTTAAAAAAGGGGCTGTGTCTGTTCCAACAGGCTATTTTACCGGTCATGCAGCGGCAGGCTGATACCTGCCAATAGTGTGTGCAAATGACGCTGTAAAACCAGTCCTGCTAATTCAATGTCTGGATGGTCAACGCGCCATCTTTCAGGCTCAGTCGCGAAGCTTTCCCAAAAAATTCAGCAGGAATCTGGTCCATAATCCAGTATTCACCAGCAATCGACACCAATTCAGCTGACAGGTTAGTACAAAAAATCTGGCAATCACGATCGCCACTGGCTCCGGCAAGTGCGCGTCCACGCATCATACCGTAGATATGAATATTGCCGTCGGCAACCAGTTCAGCACCGGCGCTGACGCTGTTAGTGATAATCAGGTCTGCGTTGCGGGCATAAATCTGCTGGCCGGATCGCACCGGCGTATTGACCACGCGCGTTTTCAGCACCAGATTTTCGGCGGGCGTGACCGGCTCAGTTACCGCAGCAGGTTCCGCGGAACGCTTCTGCTCTTTTCCTTCAGCCAGCACCGGCAGACCCGCACGGGCAATCATTCGTTTCAGGTTTTCATCTTTGCAACCACTGACGCCAACGATTCGTAAACCGGTGGAGATCACGGCTTGCTGCATCTGTTTCCAGTTAACATCACCAGACAGGGTCGCGACATTCAGAACCACTGGCGCGTTTTTCAGGAAGGCGGGAGCCTGGTCAATTTTGTCCTGAAGCGCCTGGCGAACCACCTCGGGTTGAGAGTGGTGTAAATGAACGACAGACAGCGTAAAACTACTGCCTTTTAACTCGATTGGCGTTTGCGACATCTGTGCTGACTCAGTCCTGTTATGTCTGTACCCGACGCAATTAGGCTTAATTTTGCAATCGCTTAATCATGTCGACACATTATTCCGAAGTACTGCAAGCATGTTATAGTTACTGCTATATTCAGGCAAGTCACCATCCCGGTTAATTCGAGTAAAAAATATGTTTTGTGTGATCTACAGAAGCCCACAGCGTGACCAGACTTATCTTTACGTTGAAAAAAAGGACGATTTCTCTCGCGTTCCTGAAGAACTGCTGAAAGGCTTTGGTAAACCGCAGCTTGCCATGCTGCTGCCGCTTGATGGCAGTAAAAAGCTGGTCAATGCGGACCTCGCCAAAGTGAAAGCGGCACTGGAAAAGCAGGGCTATTATTTGCAGCTGCCACCGCCGCCGGAAAGTCTGCTTAAGATGCATCTGGAAAATAGCAAATAACGCGAATTAAGAATCATCTGTAAATATCTCCGCCGCATTCGCTACCTGAGGTTAATTATTTGCGGCGGATAAACCCGATTAATAAAGGATGCCCGCATGAAGCTGACAGCCCTGAGCGCGCTAACCCTGTCGATTTTCCTCACCGGATGTGCCAGTAAAAACAGTGCCGCAACCCCGCCCGCCGCACCGCAACCCTCTGCCAGCACCGCGCCCGCCACGCCAGAAGGCGGCTTTCTTAAGCCCGGCAATGGCAAAGCTACCCTGGCCACCGAGGGGCGTAATCCCGCAGAGTTTCCTGCTTATGTGGAGCAGCTAAAAGCCAAAGCGCGTGCCGAGGGCATCAGCGACAGCACGCTGCAAAGCGCCTTTGCCGACATACACTTTGTTGATCGGGTTATTCAGTCCGATCGAAACCAGTTAGAGAAGAAAGTGACGCTGGATGATTATCTTGCGCGCACCCTACCGGCGTGGAAGATTAAGCAGGCGCAGGAAAATTATCAGCGTTACCAGGCGGATTTAGCGCCAATCAGCAAAAAATATGGCGTGCCAGCCCAATATATTGTGGCGTTGTGGGCGATGGAGAGCAGCTTTGGCAAAATCCAGGGCAAGGAAGATGTGATTTCCGCTCTGGCGACGCTGGCCTTTGAAGGCCGGCGCGAAGCCTTCTTTACCCAAGAGCTGATGGCGGCGCTGAATATCATTCAGCAGCAGCATATCGCTGCCAGCGACATGAAAGGGTCCTGGGCCGGTGCCATGGGGCAGAATCAGTTTATGCCCAGCTCGTTCCTGCGCTACGGCGCTGACGGCGACGGCGATGGTAAAATCGATATCTGGAATAATACCGACGACGTGTTTGCCTCAACCGCTAACTATCTGGCGAAAGAGGGCTGGCGTGCCGGTGAAGGCTGGGGGCGCGAAGTGGTGCTGCCGGTCGATTTCGAGAAACAGCAGGCGGGTATTAAGTCGTCGCAGGGGAAAAGCGTCGGTGAGTGGCAAAAGCTGGGGGTACGTATGACCAACAGCCTGTCGCTGCCGGACACTGCACAACGCGCCTGGATCATTCTGCCGGATGATATGGAAGGGCGGGCGTTTATGGTTTACGACAACTTCCGCACCATTATGCACTGGAATCGCTCTTATTATTTCGCCATCAGCATCGGTAAAATGGCCGACGCGATCGCAGAGTAATCTATTACAGGATTGACGCCGGCAGCCGTGCTGGCGTTGCCAATCACTCACAAGCAGGGGAAAAGCATGTATCAGCATCGTAACTGGCAAGGCGCACTGTTAGATTTTCCGGTCAGCAAAGTGGTTTGTGTCGGCAGTAATTATGCCAAACATATTAAAGAGATGGGCAGCGCCACGCCGACCGAGCCGGTGATTTTTATTAAACCCGAAACCGCAATTTGCGATCTGCGTCAGCCAATTTCCATTCCGCAAGAGTTTGGTTCAGTGCATCATGAAATTGAGCTGGCGGTGCTGATAGGCTCCAACCTGAAGCATGCCTCGGAAGAGCATGTGGCAAAAGCGATTGCCGGTTACGGTATCGCCCTCGACCTTACGCTGCGTGATGTGCAGTCCGGACTCAAAAAGGCCGGTCAGCCGTGGGAAAAGGCCAAAGGTTTTGATAACTCTTGTCCGCTGTCCGGCTTTATCGCCGCCAGCGAGTTTGCGGACGACCCGCAAAACACCGAACTGAAGCTGCTGGTTAATGGTGAAGTTCGCCAGCACGGCAGTACTTCGGATATGATCACTAAAATTCTGCCGCTGATTGCCTACATGAGCCGTTATTTTACCCTGCGTGCGGGCGATGTGGTGATTACCGGTACACCGGAAGGCGTCGGCCCGATGGCCTCTGGCGACAAGCTAGAACTGTCGCTTGGCGGTCACGGCATCTCGACGCGCGTACTGTAAAGGTTGCATCTGACGCCTGAACCCTTTATAAGGTGCGGGTTTTCACTAATCAGGACACAACGATGACAGAGACCCAAACCCCTTTCTGGCAACAGAAGTCGCTGGAGCAAATGACCGATGAGGAATGGGAATCCTTGTGTGATGGTTGTGGCCAGTGTTGCCTGAATAAGTTGCAGGATGAAGATACTGATGAAATTTATTTCACCAATGTCGCCTGTAACCAGCTCAATATTAAAACCTGTCAATGCCGTAACTATGAGCGCCGCTTCGAGTATGAAGAGGATTGCATCAAGCTGACGCGCGACAATCTGCCAACCTTTTCCTGGTTACCGCCAAGCTGCGCTTATCGCCTGCTGGCCGAAGGGAAGGGCCTGCCGGTCTGGCATCCGCTGCGCAGCGGTTCAAAGGCGGCGATGCATGCCGAACGCATTTCGGTGCGCCATATTGCGGTGCGCGAAAGTGAAGTGGTGGACTGGGAAGATCACATCATGAATCGCCCGAGCTGGGCAAAATAATCAACGGGCCGTCAGGCCCGTTTTGCTGTCTGTTTAGCGTGAGAACAGGTCGCGACGCTTCGGCTTAAACGGCTGAGCGATTAACACCAGAACGCCAACCGCCAGATAAGCGGCAAAGATTACCAGCATCCATTGCGGCATACTGAAAGTCAGGAAAGACCAGGATCGCTCCGCGCAGTCGCCAGAGGCAACAAAAACCGACGGCAGCCATTTATCCAGCGGTAACCAGCTCGGGAAACGTGCGGCAAAATCGCAGGTGACAAACGGGTTCGGATGCAGCTGAATCATGGTGTGCTCATACGCGAGGCGTACCCCTTCCCATGCGCTGTAAAGCCAGATAGCGATTGCGGCGAAGCGCAATGGACTCTTTGGCGCAATCGCGCCGACGATACCTGCTCCCATCACGCCAAATAAGGCCGCGCGCTCGTAAATACACATCACGCAGGGTTTTAGCCCCATGCCATGCTGGAACCAGAGCGCTACCATTTCCAGCGCAAAAGCGGTAAACGCCATCAGTAACCAGGCGCCACGTCCTCTGGAGCATTGATTTAAAAATCGCAACATAGTCTTTCCATGCAATAAACCTTGATAGCGCAGTGTAAACCAAAAGCGATTCGCTGCCAGCCTCGACAGCGAAATATTAATCAGATAACTGACTTAAAATAAACAATTATTCATTATTGCTTCACAGCGTGGCTGAACTGATCCAGCCCTGTTGCAGAAACCAGTCCGTCATCGGTTGCAGGGTAAATTCAATGCACATCAGACCCACGAGTGAGAGCACAAGGGTGAAGGGCAGCGCCATCCAGACCATGCGACCATAAGAGAGACGAATCAGCGGTGCCAGCGCCGAGGTGAGCAGGAACAGAAAGGCGGCCTGACCGTTAGGGGTGGCGACCGACGGCAGGTTAGTCCCGGTATTGGTAGCAACGGCTAACAGCTCGAACTGCTGTGGGCTTATTGCCCCGCTGGTCAGCGCATTTTTCGCTTCATTAATATAGACCGAGCCAACAAAGACGTTATCGGAAATCGACGAGAGCAGGCCGTTGAAAACGTAGAACCACGTCAGCTGTGAGCCAGCATCGGCTTGTAGCACAAAGTGGATGATCGGGCTAAATAACTGCTGTTCAACAATCACCGCAACAATGGCGAAAAATACCGCTAACAGGGCGGTAAACGGCAATGCTTCCGTAAAAGCTTTTCCAATCGCGTGTTCATCCGTGACGCCGCACAGTGAGGTCGCGAGAATAATCACTGACAGGCCAATTAATCCGACTTCTGCCAGATGGAAAGCCAGCGCGATAATCAGCCAGATGCCAATAGCGGCCTGTACCCACAGGCGAACGCTCTCCTGGCGGGTGCGCTTTGCTGTGGACTGACGATCGTACTGTTGCAGGATTTCCCGTACTTTCTGCGGCAGCGGCTCGCCATAGCCAAAGATTTTAAAACGTTCCAGTAATATGCTGGTAATAATGCCGCAAATCAGCACCGGCACAGTGACCGGTGCCATACGCAGGAAGAACTCGCTAAAGTTCCAGCCAGCAGCTTTGGCAATAATCAGGTTTTGCGGTTCACCGACCATGGTCATCACGCCACCCAGTGCGGTGCCGACGCCTGCCTGCATCATCAGGCTGCGCAGGAAGCTACGAAACTTCTCCAGCATCAGGCGGTGATCGGCGTCTTCGATATCGCTGTCATCCGCGCGCATTTCTTCACTGCCATTCGACACCACGCGGTGATAAATGCCATAAAATCCCATCGCCACGCTGATGACCACTGCGATCACCGTCAGCGCATCAAGAAACGCCGAGAGAAAGGCGGCGGCAAGACAAAATGCCAGCGCGATGCGTACTTTGGACTGGATATTCAGCAACATTTTGGTAAACAGTGTCAGCAGCAACTGCTTCATAAAATAAATGCCTGCCACCATAAAGATCAGCAGCAGTAACACTTCCAGATTGGCCGCCAGCTCGGCTTTGACCTGCTGCGGGCTGGCCATGCCGATGGCAATCGCTTCCAGTGCCAGCAGACCGCCCGGCAGTAACGGGTAGCATTTCAGCGCCATCGCCAGGGTGAAAATAAACTCTGCCACCAGTAACCAGCCAGCGAGAAAAGGGCTGATAAAAAAGAACAGCAGTGGATTAATAACCAGAAAAGCCAGTAGCGTCAGTTTGTACCACACTGGCGATTGCCCAAGAAAGTTATGCGTCATGGCGCGTGAGACAGAGATATCCATCAGTAACCGTATCCTCATTTTTTATTATGCAACATCAACCAGAAGGAAGGGTAAAGTGCATCCTTTAAGCAGGCAATATGATTATTGCAGCGGATAATTTTCCAATTTTCTCACCGCGATCGCTTTTTACCTCCCGGACAGGCTATGTCATGCCTGGGGGCTCTGGTATGATGAGCTGAATTTTTTGCTGTGTATGAAAGCCACGAGAACAAACGCTATGGTCATTAAGGCGCAAAGCCCAGCGGGTTTCGCTGAAGAGTATATTATTGAGAGTATCTGGAATAGCCGTTTTCCACCCGGTTCCATTTTACCCGCAGAGCGCGAACTTTCAGAATTAATTGGCGTCACTCGTACCACGCTGCGTGAAGTGTTGCAGCGCCTTGCGCGAGACGGCTGGTTAACTATTCAGCACGGCAAGCCGACGCGCGTGAATAATTTCTGGGAAACCTCCGGGCTGAATATTCTGGAAACCCTGGCTCGTCTCGATCACGATAGCGTTCCGCAGCTGATTGATAATTTACTGTCAGTGCGTACCAATATTTCTTCAATCTTTATTCGCCGGGCGATTCGCCATCACGGGGAAAAGGCGCAAGAGGTACTGGAAACCGCCAACCACGTGGAAGATCACGCCGAAGCTTATACCGAGCTGGATTATAATATTTTCCGCGGGCTGGCATTTGCCTCCGGCAATCCGATTTATGGTCTGATTCTGAACGGACTGAAAGGGCTGTATACCCGCGTCGGGCGTTATTACTTCTCCAATCCCGAAGCGCGCAAGCTGGCGCAGAATTTTTATCAGCAGCTGATGACTATCAGCCAGAATCAGCAGTTTGATGCGATTGTTGATGCGGTGCGTGATTATGGCCGTCAGAGTGGTGAGATTTGGCACGGCATGCAGAAAGCTATGCCCGCCGATTTAGCGCATCACCGCCGATAAGGTTACCGCGTTTGTACGGGCGGCGAAAACGCCGCCCGTACGGCCTGATGCCAGTTACAACGCCGTCGGTCGCGGCGGGCAGCGGTCGAGAATCTCGGTGCTGCCATCTTCATTCTGCTGCTCAAGATGCACGTCAAAACCCCATAACCGATGCACATGTTTCAGCACATCGCGGCGGCTTTTATCCAGCGGCGCACGATCCTGCGGCACATAACGCAACGTTAACGAACGGTCACCGCGCAGGTCGACATTATAGACCTGAATATTTGGCTCCAGATTGCTCAGGTTGTACTGAGCGGAAAGCTGCTGACGAATGGCGCGATAACCGGCTTCGTCATGGATAGCGGCAATTTCCAGATAATTATTGCGATCGTCATCCAGCACGGTAAACAGACGGAAATCACGCATCACCTTCGGTGACAGGAACTGGCTGATAAAGCTCTCATCTTTAAACTCACGCATGGCAAAGTGCAGCGTTTCCAGCCAGTCTTTTCCGGCAATATCCGGGAACCAGTAGCGATCTTCTTCAGTCGGCGACTGACAGATGCGCTTAATATCCTGGAACATGGCAAAGCCAAGTGCATACGGGTTAATTCCGCTGTACCACTGGCTGTTATACGGCGGCTGATACACCACATTGGTGTGGCTGTGCAAAAACTCCAGCATAAAGCGTTCTGACACTTTACCTTCGTCATACAGGTGATTGAGGATGGTGTAGTGCCAGAATGTCGCCCAGCCTTCGTTCATCACCTGGGTTTGTTTCTGTGGATAGAAGTACTGGCTGACCTTTCGCACAATACGCAACACTTCACGCTGCCATGACTCCAGCAGTGGCGCGTTCTTCTCCATAAAGTACAGCAGATTTTCCTGCGGCTCCGAAGGGTAGCGTGCCGCTTCGGTATGCACTTCCTCTTTCTCACGGCGCGGCAGGGTACGCCACAGGGTATTCACCTGACTTTGCAGATATTCTTCACGACTTTTCTGCCGCGCTTTCTCCTCCTGTAGCGAGATTTTCTGTGGGCGTTTATAGCGATCAACGCCGTAGTTCATCAGCGCGTGGCAGGAATCAAGCAGCCGTTCAACCTCTTCAACGCCATAACGCTCTTCACATTTAGCGATATAGGTGCGGGCAAACAGCAGATAATCGACAATCGAGCTGGCGTCAGTCCAGCTGCGGAACAGGTAGTTATTCTTAAAAAAAGAGTTATGGCCATAGCAGGCATGCGCCATCACCAGCGCCTGCATGGTAATGGTGTTCTCTTCCATCAGATAGGCAATGCAGGGGTTGGAATTAATGACGATTTCATACGCCAGACCCTGCTGGCCGTGTTTGTAGCGCTGCTCAGTTTCGATGAACTTTTTGCCAAATGACCAGTGGGCATAGTTGATCGGCATGCCGACGCTGGAGTAAGCGTCCATCATCTGTTCGGAGGTAATGACTTCAATCTGATGCGGATAGGTGTCGAGCCGGTAGAGTTTTGCGACACGGTCAATCTCTTCCAGGTAGACATCCAGCAGTTCAAAGGTCCAGTCGGGTCCGTCACTGATTCGTTTATTGTGCCTGATAGCATCGTCAAAAATAGTCGTCATAGCGCACCCTCTTATGTGAATCGGCTTCCAGTCTCAAGCTGTTGCTGAGGCTAAAATAACCCTTCATGGTGACCTGAGTTTTCTCTGTTTTTCTTCCGACAAAGAAACCCGAAAATCTGAGCGAATACATCAATGATAGTTCACTGTCTCCCATCCGAAACAGGAAAACAAATGAAATATTTGGCACAAAATAGAGCGGGAGGAAAAAAAGAATATTCAAATGCGGGAAGATGCGATTATTAATGTCATTTATAGCATAAAGTGCTGTTTATAAGATTTTTGTATCACGGATTTCTTTTCTGCTGGTCGCGGTCAAAAAACCTGTCTTCAGCATAATTTGCTACTGCAAAGGGGCGAAAACTAAGATTTTATTCCGAATTTTGCGGCTGAAGTTATTTTTACTTACCTGAAAGGTAAAAAAGATGTGAAATAGTTCACCGCGCTGGCGACGGATTTTCGTTAGTATCATCATCTGAAACCAGACTGTTTAAACAGTATATTGTTCTTTTGTTAACTGCCGTGGAGTAGTTATGCGAGTTGTCATTCTTGGAAGTGGGGTGGTTGGTGTCGCCAGTGCCTGGTATCTGGCGCAGGCCGGTCATCAGGTAACGGTGATCGATCGCCAGCCCGGACCTGCACTGGAAACCAGCGCCGGTAACGCCGGTCAGATTTCACCCGGCTATGCTGCCCCCTGGGCGGCACCGGGTGTGCCGTTAAAAGCGGTGAAGTGGATGTTTCAGCGCCATGCGCCGCTGGCGATCCGCCTTGATGGCAGCAGCTTCCAGTTGCAGTGGATGTGGCAGATGCTGCGCAACTGCGATATGCGCCACTATCAGCAGAACAAGAGCCGCATGGTGCGGATTGCCGAGTACAGCCGTGACTGCCTGAAGCTGCTGCGTGAACAGACCGGCATCGCCTATGAAGGGCGTCAGGGCGGCACGCTGCAACTGTTCCGCACTGAGCAGCAGTATCAGAGCGCAGAGAAAGATATTGCGGTGCTGCAACAGGCGGGTGTGCCTTATCAACTGCTGGAGGCCAGTCAGCTGGCGACGGTGGAACCGGCGCTGGCGGCGACCCGTCATAAACTGACCGGCGGGTTACGCCTGCCAAACGATGAAACCGGCGATTGCCAGTTATTCACCCGTCATCTGGCAGATATGGCCGCTGCGGCGGGTGTGACATTCCGTTTTGATACCCCGGTCGACCATTTGCTGCGTGACGGTAATGCGATTTATGGCGTGAAGTGCGGGGATGAAGTAATCAAAGCCGATGCTTATGTGGTGGCGTTTGGCTCGTTCTCCACCGCGTTGCTGCACAATATTCTTGATATCCCGGTTTATCCGCTTAAAGGCTATTCGCTGACCATTCCCATCAATGACGAAGCGAGCGCGCCGGTTTCCACCGTGCTGGACGAAAGCTATAAAGTGGCGATTACCCGTTTCGATCAGCGGATACGCGTCGGCGGGATGGCGGAAATCGTCGGCTACAACAATCAGTTACTGCCAGCACGTCGTGAAACGCTGGAAATGGTGGTGCGCGACCTCTATCCACAGGGCGGCCATATTGAACAGGCGACGTTCTGGAGCGGACTGCGTCCCATGACGCCAGACGGCACGCCAATTGTCGGACGGACGCCGCTAAAAAATCTTTTTTTGAATACCGGTCACGGAACGCTCGGATGGACCATGGCATGCGGTTCAGGCCAGCTGCTTTCTGATATCATTTCTGGACAGACCCCGGCCATCGCCGCCGACGACTTGTCAGTGATGCGCTATCTGCCGGGATTTACCGCATCAGGCAGCACACCGTTACAGAGTGCTAACGTTTCGCGTTAAGGGTTACAAGGAGAGGTTATGTCACGTCCGATTGTCGCAACCATTCATACAGCCGCGTTGCGACAAAATCTGGCGATCGTTCGCCAGGCTGCCGCGAATTCCCGCGTGTGGTCAGTGGTTAAGGCAAATGCCTATGGTCACGGTATCGATCGCGTCTGGCAAAGTTTTTCAGATACCGATGGCTTTGCGCTACTGAATCTGGAAGAGGCGATTTTGCTGCGCGAGCGCGGCTGGAAGAAACCGATTCTGCTGCTGGAGGGTTTTTTCCATCGCGATGAGCTGGAAATCATTGACCGCTACCGGCTGACGACCAGTGTCCACAGTAACTGGCAGATTAAGGCGATTGCTGAAGCGCAGCTGTCAGCACCGCTGGATATCTACGTCAAAATGAACAGCGGTATGAACCGTTTAGGCTTTCAGCCGGAGATGGTTTACAACGCGTGGCAAAAATTGCGTGCGCTGGATAATGTTGCGGAAATGACCTTGATGGCGCACTTTGCTGAGGCAGAGCAGCCGGAAGGAGTGACTGTCCCGATGCAGCGCGTTGAGCAGGCGGCGGAAGGGCTGAACTGCCGACGCTCGCTGGCCAACTCGGCTGCCACAATGTGGCATCCGGAAACCCATTTTGACTGGGTGCGCCCCGGTATCATTCTGTATGGCGCGTCGCCGAGCGGACAGTGGCAGGATATCGCCGGCAGTGGTCTGCAACCGGCGATGACCCTTAGCAGCGAAATTATCGGCATTCAAAATTTGCAGGCGGGCGATGGTGTCGGTTACGGCAGTCGCTATCGTGCGTCCGCTGCCCAGCGTATCGGGGCGGTGGCCTGTGGCTATGCCGATGGCTATCCACGTCATGCGCCAACCGGTACCCCGGTGATGGTTGATGGCGTACGCACGCAGACGGTCGGGGCAGTATCAATGGATATGATTATGGTCGATCTGACACCTTGTGATCGGGCCGGAATCGGCAGCAAGGTGGAGCTGTGGGGCAACGCGGTGAAAATCGATGATGTCGCCAGTGCCGCCGGTACCGTGGGTTATGAGCTGATGTGCGCGCTCGCCCCACGGGTCCCGGTCGTCACCGAATAGTGATCAGAGCGCGGTGATTCGGCCGCGCACTGTTTTACTGCAACGCCAGGCGGTGAAACTTAATGCCGCACCGACCAGCATCATCAGCGCCAGCGCGCTTTTCTCCGCCAGCGGTAGCGACATCATCAGTAAACCCGCTGATGAGCCGCCGGCCATCTGAATAAAACCGGCCAGTGCTGACGCGACGCCAGCCTGTTGCTGATACGGCTCCAGCGCATAGCTGGTGGCCGGGCCAACGGTAAACGCAAGACCGGCGACCGACACTGCCACCGGCAGCATATACAGCGCCCAGTTATTCTGCCAGGTCTCAGGCAGCAACAGCACGCCGCCGTACAGCATCAGCGCACCGAGCAGCATCGCCAGGCTGCCAATCGCCAGGCAGACCGGACGACCCACCTTGCGGATCATTTTGTTTACCACCACGCTGACCAGCATAATCCAGAAACCGTTCGCACCAAAGGCGATGGAGAATTGCAGGGCGCTGAGCTGACCTTCGGTCATCAGCACCTGCGGTGCCAGTGAAACATAGGTCAGTACCATGCCCAGTGCCCCCGCATTCGCAAAGGCAAACGCCAGAAAACGCGGTTGCTTCAGGATTTGCCAGTACTGACGCAGCGGCAAACCTTTCACCGGCTGGGTATCGGCCGGGCGGGTTTCCGGCAGGAAGAACACCACAATCAGGCCAATAAACAGCGCGTAGCTGGTGAGGAACCAGAAAGGCGCGCGCCAGCCAAAGGCGTCGGCGAGAAAACCACCCAGCATCGGTGCCAGCGCCGGAACAATATTCAGCGCACCGTTAAGAAAGCCGTAAGCACGGGCCGCTTCTTCGCCATCGAGGCGGTCACGCACGCCGCTAAAGGCCACTACCGCAGTACAGCAGACGGCAATGCCCTGAATCAGACGGGCGGTAAGGAACATTGGCCAGTTGATTGCCGTTGCGCCGATAATACTGCCCGCGACATACAGCAGCAGACCAATAATTGCGATCGGTTTACGGCCAAAATTATCGACCAGTGGACCGGCAACAATCTGACCCAGACCCATTACCAGCAAAAACAGCGGAATAGTGGTCTGAATATTACTGACCGGGGTGGCTAAACCTTCGGCAATTTGCGGCAGGGTTGGCAAATAAAGATCGATGCCAAGCGGAGCCAGCAGAACAAGACTCAGCAGGAGCAGAGTGAATTTTTGCATAAGAGGGCGCGCAATCCGATAAAAAACAAGCCGCACAGGGTAGAGCTAACGCAGCGAAAAGAAAAGAGAAAATTAATCAGCGGGGCAGGAACAGACGGTGATATTAATGCGTGTTGACATAAAACGCATTAATATCACCGGGGTGGTCATCGATCAGCGCGGTTTACCGCAAAATAATTGCCCGGCCGATTTACACAGGATTCGGCTGTCTGACCACAATGTCCAGTTGTTAACGTAGAGTGCATCATAATGTGCACGGGTGCCGTAATCTTTACCCTGACGTCCTTCAGCCTGCCACAGGCCGGTGATACCCGGTTTTGCCGCCAGATAATAACCGGCGTGAGTCGCGTAACGTTCCAGCTCAACCGCCATTAAGGGGCGCGGACCCACCAGACTCATCTCCCCCCGCACCACGTTCCACAGCTGTGGCAGCTTATCGAGGCTGGTGCTGCGCAGAAACATGCCTGTGGCGGTAATGCGCGGATCCTGTTCCAGCTTAAAATCGTCCTCCCAGTCGCGCTGTGCCTGTTCACTGGTGGCGAGTAACTGAGCCAGTCGCTCATCAGCATTGGCAACCATGGTGCGAAACTTGTAGCAGGTAAAACTCTTGCCATTCTGCCCGACGCGCTGATGACCATAAATGGCTTTGCCACCCTCACGGGATGCCATCCACCAAAGTACCAACAGGGCTGGTGCCAGGAAAATCAGCAGGAATGAGGCGACAACAACATCGAAAGCGCGTTTCATCAACTGTGAGGAGCGCCGGGAAAACAGGTGGCGGCCACTCATCAACATCGCCTGCTGGTCGTATGAACGTCGCGTGCGGGTGATGGCTTTCATCTCTTCCATAGATAGTTGCTCTCTTATAACAAGTAGTGGGTTAGCCTGAACGCACGGCAAGTCCGGGCAACGAACGATAATTGTTAATAATCGATCTGCTTTTGGTATTCAGGGTGAGCAAGGCTGCACCAGGATAATTCTGAGGAGTGTGATTTAACTCACTTATCTTTGCAGTAATGCTGAAGATTATGCAGGACAAATTTGATTTAGTTAATAGGGTAATAGTCTGAAAAGAAATAGACATCAGTCTTATTCAGCTATTGCCAAAATAATATTCTGATAATTCAGCAGATTGAGATGTAACATAAAATTTAATGGATCAGGTAAGACGCTGCCGCAGCAAAAGCCTACGGCAGCGGGGGATCAGGCCGGTTTTTTCAGGATCCAGCGGTCGTGTTGCTTGTCGTAGTGCCCAACGTCCAGATCGACCGGGTTACCGTCAATCCACGCGGGAACGCTGGTCTCAGTGTCCCAGCCATCAAGTTGATAGCTGAGACCGGGATTGGTGTTGCAGGGAATACTGATGGTGTCGAGGTTTTCAGTATCCATTTCTGCATCAATAATCTCATAGCGACCAATTTTGAGTACATGCCCCATATCATTCTCCCTCAGGAAAGACGTGAACAGTAAGTTTAGTCGTTAAGGGAAGAATATCGAGTCGTGGCGACTCGGATTAATCCTTGTCTTCCGCGACGCGCACGCCAATCTTAATCACCTGATTATCCAGTTTTTCTGCCACCGTCCACACCAGCGATTTCCATTCCACCTGATCACCGACGACCGGTGCGCCGCCAATCATGCCGAGAATTAAGTGCCCCAGCGTCTGTTGATCGTCGGTCTCTTCATCCAGCTCAAGACCGTAGATTTGCGAAACATCGCGCAAACGGGCGTCGGCTTCGAGAATAAAGTCACCAAAGAAGCGCTGGTCAAGGGAGACCGGTGGCGACTGGCTGAACAGTTTGCCCAGCGCCGGAAGATCGCGTTCACGACCAATCACACAGAGCACATCCCCCTCTTTCAGTCGGGTGTTACCGGTGGGGTGCAGCAGCAGATTGTCACGAAACAGGGCGGCAATCCGTGTTTCACGCGGCATATGCAGATCGCGCAGCGCTGCGCCGACACACCATTTATCCGCGCTAAGCTGATAGACAAACTGCTCCCAGGGATTTTCCGGATGAATATCGAGGCCGACCCGGCTAATCGGTACGCCGGTCGGTGGCACCACGACCCGCGCTTTACGTGCGGCGTAACCGAGAGAAGTTCCCTGCAACATCAGGGAAACCAGCACCACAAAAAAGGCAATATTAAAGAACAGTCGGGCGTTTTCCAGCCCGGCCATCATCGGAAACACCGCCAGAATAATCGGTACCGCACCGCGCAGCCCGACCCAGCTGATAAAGAAGCGCTCGCGAATATTAAAACCACGAAACGGCATCAGGCCGACGAGGATCGACAGCGGACGCGCCACCAGAATCAGCCACAGCGACAGAATCATCGCCGGAATGGCGATATGCCACAGATCCGATGGCGTGACCAGCAGACCGAGCACCAGAAACATGCCGATTTGACTCAGCCAGGCCATGCCGTCGAACGTTTGCAGGATACCGTGGCGGTTACGGATCGGGCGGTTGCCCAGCACAAAACCGCACAGATAAACCGCCAGAATGCCGCTGCCTTCCAGTACGGTGGTCAGGGCAAACACCAGAATGCCGCCGCTCAGCGCCAGCAGCGGATAGAGACCGTGGGCGAGAGAAATACGGTTGATTAACTGCTGCACTGCCCAGCCACCGCCCAGTCCTAGCACAATACCGAGGCCAAATTGCTGCACCAGGTGCACCACAAACATCCAGCTCAGGCCGCTTTGCCCCTGCTGAATCATGTCAATCAGGGTGATGGTCAGAAACACCGCCATCGGGTCATTACTGCCGGACTCAATCTCCAGCGTGGCGCTGACGCGTTCATTCAGGCCTTTGCCGCCCAACAGTGAGAACACCGCCGCCGCATCGGTTGAACCAATAATTGCCCCGACCAGAAAGCCCTGCATCAAATCCAGCTTAAACAGCCAGGCGGCGACCATGCCGGTTAAACCCGCAGTGATCAGTACGCCAATGGTCGCCAGCGACAGCGCCGGCCCTAATGCCACTTTAAACGAGCTGGCTTGCGTGCGTACGCCGCCGTCCAGCAGAATAATCGCCAGTGCCAGGTTGGAAACCAGATAGGCCGCCGGATAGTTATCAAAAGCAATGCCGCCGATACCGTCGACGCCGGCCAGCATGCCAAGTGCCAGGAAGATCACCAGAATCGGAATGCCCAACCGCGAGGAGAAAGAACTTAGCAGGATGCTCGATGCGACCAGCACGGAACCGATGATAAACAGACTATAAATCGCGCTGGCTTCCAATGGGCGGGTCTCCTGGAGTAGTGGGTATTTTTACAGTGTGTAAAACGCGGGTGAAAATGTCAAAAGCAATTATACAGGATAAAATAGCCTGTTTTGCCATCAAACAAATGACTGTCAGTGCGTTAATTTTGCAGCTTAATTCGCCGATTGATAACAGGGAGAGAAGGGGATTGCCGCTTTGGCACAGCGGACAGCAACAGAGGGAAGCGATAAGTTATCAATTGTCGCTTTATGGATTGATGGGCCTTCTGCATCAGCTTACCGAAGGGTTTAAAATGTCCGCTTCACGCCCTGAGACTTTCGACAAGCTTCTTATGGCTTCAGCAAGGGCGAATTTCGCGCTTTGAGTGCCAGTAAGTATTTTGCCTCATCGTAACGGGTTCTACTCTTCCAGCAGCGGTAAATGATCCTTATCCACTTGAATGCCAGAGCCCGGATGGAGGATTGATGAGATTTACCCTTTTCTCGTTGTCTCTGATAATACAGTTTGGCCCAGTACGATGAATTAACGGTCTTCGCTGCCCATTCAACGAATGTCTGCCTGACAAATTTGGCACATTGCCAGCGCCAGTGTCTCCATGATTTTTGACCGCTTCGTTCGGTCACAGGTGCTATGCCCGCGTAGTTTTGAATTTCTTCGGCACTGTTAAACCGGTTACGGTTATCGCTCAGTGCTGCCAGCATTCGCGGACCCATGCAAGGCCCCATCCCTGGAAGGGACACAAACAGGTTTGCATCCGGCAGGGTATCGAACAACGCTTCGATTCGTTCGTTGTAAGTCTGGATAATTTCACCCACTAGTTTGATTTGCATTGCCAGTGCAGTTGCCATTAATGCATTGGCCTCGATGACACTTTTGTCAGTGGTCAGTGGAACAGCTTCAGCAATTTTGGTCACACGATGTTCTGTGTGCGCAGCAGCGGAGCCACCTCTGGCATTTAGAAAATGACGGACAGTATCGCTTCGGGCACGTTTTAAAAGCGGCGTTTGTCTTCGACCAGAAGTCGACGCTGTTCAACCAGCTGTTGTAGCAACCGGATATCAGCATTGTTGGGTTCTATGGCTTTTATCTTTTGGGGATATCGTAGCATTAGCTCTAACGCTAACTCAGCATCCTGTGGATCATCCTTCGCGCCGCTGGGCCAGAAGGTCTGCCGATAGCGGGCCAGTGACAACGCGTGCACAGGGAAAACAGTGACAAATGGGTACTTCTGGAGAGCATACACCACTGGGCCTTTCTTCAGTTCAAGGGCGATAGCGATCCTGCCTTTCACCTTTTGGTGTAACTCGTTAAGCCAGATATCAAGCGCTTCCGGCGTGTGTTCAATCACATGGAATATGCGCTCACCGTTTTTAAACTGAACACAAACATCGTGCTTTATATCCGCCCAGTCCAGACCAACATGAGCAGCAAACTGATCTATCGCAGTCATCACCAACTCCTTTTTATCGGGGATTGGTATGCATTCCACGTTCTTCGAAAGAAATATAGTCAGCAGTTTATCTGCATGCCCTGAGTATTCGTTAGCGAGCGTGGAGCACTTACTGGCTCGAAAGCAAAGCGGCAATCATCACATCACATGATTCTGGCACAATATTCGTAACCAGTAAGCGCATACCCTGAATCACTTAAAAGTGTCATTCTCAGGGCGCGAATGACTATATCTGGCACAGATCAGCCCAAATTGGACTAAAGTTCTGCTGTGAGCGAGATGCTGACCTTTTACGTAAAATGGCTATGTAAGATGAAGGCATCTTAATTCACCTGATCAAATCAAGCGGTACATGACTTAAGATCAGGTGATTTTCAGCTTAAACAGCCGATATATTGCAACCCGGCCTGAATCGGTTACGTTCACTTCACGATATCCCTGTGTACGCGTTACCCATTCTTTTTGCAGGAAAAGTGTAAACAGGGCTGAGCCAGCGTCACCGCCGAGGTGGAAACGCCGCTCACTCCAGTCCAGACAGGGGCAGCAGAATTTGCGGCGCGTGCGTGAATTCAGCACGACGCCCATTTTCTCAACATGCCTTTTGCCGGCCAATGTCAGTTCCGAGCCATCTGCTGCAAGCCAGTTTTCATGCAGCATAAATTCATAAATACTGACTGCAAGCTCGCCTGCCAGATGGTCATAGCAGGTTCGTGCGTAACGAAGACAGACCGGCGTACTGGAAACAGGTGCCTTAGGAGTTCCCATGGAAACTCCCATCAGGTTCTCCAGCAGTCCGGCGATATGATGACCCGCAAGGCTGTAATACCTGTGACGCCCCTGTGTCAGGCAAATGATCAGACCGTTGCTGAGAAGTCGGTTCAGATGCCCGCTGGCCGTCGAGGCTGCTATGCCAGCCACTACGCTGAGTTCGGTGGCTGTCCACGCGCGCCCGTCCATCAGCGCGCACAGAATGCTGACCCTTGACGGCTCAGACAGGGCAGAGGCTACCGTTGCCATGGATGTTTCCAGAACATCATCCGGCTCACTGTCGCGCGGTGTTTTAACGAGGTTCATTCAGAAAATATTGCCCATTTTCGGGTTACTTCGGCTGCACGTGCATCATCATCCGTAATGAGAATGAGCCGGTTAATGTGGTCGCTGTACTGTACCAGAATATTGATGCCGTTCCGGGCAATTGTGTCAGCTATTTCTCCCAGCTCTCCGGGCCGTTCCTGAGGTAATTTCCTTACCAGAGGACGACAAACATTGCAGACTTCAAAGCCGGCGTCAGTCAGCACCTTGCGTGCTTTATAACCGTCTTCCACCAGGAAGTGTGCATGCCCGCCTTCAGGTGCTGTAAATACGCCGCCACCTTCAAGCCCCACACCGTTTTCGCCCAGTACACTACCCAGTGAACCAAGTGAGCCCGGGCTATTTTTGAGAATAACGTGAATGTCATACATGCTGATTTGTTCCCTTATCAGAAGAGTAATCACGGAATACGCTGGCTACCCGTATTCTGTAGAATGAAAAAATCGACTGCTTACCCTCTTTCTGCGCGGCTTGATGCATCACATTCCGCTTCCATCCGGCTACAGACTCCTCATCTTCCCACCACGACAAAGAGAGAATCTTTCCGGGCGTTGTCAGACTCTGGAAACGCTCAATTGAAATAAAACCGGGTGTGTCGGCTAAGAGAGGCTTCAGCTCCGAAGCAAGCTGAAGATATCTTTCCTGCGCCTCTGGCAGGGCATCTGCCTCAAAAAGTACTGCAATCATGGTTCGCTCCGTCGTTAATTTTCGGACAGTTTAATGATGACGGAGGCATGTTGCTTCGGTCGGCACCGAAGTATGCATGTACGTTATTGAAGCCATCAAAATGGATAAGCGATGAACAGCAAACACATAAGTGAAAAGGCGGGACAACATAGCGGGGTGGATTTACACGCAATGTCCGCTTTTTGTCCTGGAATTCTGTGGCCCGCTATGAGCGAAAAGCGGACCAGAGATTCATGGTACCAACTGGGCTCTCTGTGGCGATTCAGTGCCGCCTCAGGTTGCCAGGGATATATCGCTTAATTCCTGTTGAATAAAATCAATGAGCGCTCTTGTTTTAGCGGGCAAGTAGCGCCTGTCTGAGTAAATTGCGAACAATTGTAATGGGGCTGCTATTTGTTCAAACTTAATCTCGATTAACCGTCCATCGCTAATGTAGGGCTGGCAGGCTTGTTTCGATAAAATTGCAAAACCGACACCTGCTACCGCAGCTCGTCCCGCCATCTCTCCGCTGTTTACCCGATAATGCCCGTTGACCTTAATTGTCTCGAACCGCCCCTTTTTATTGACAAACTGCCAGGGGGCACCTTTCAGTGCGCTTACTGTAGTAATACAGGGTAATTCTTCAAACTGCTGGATATAAGCAGGGATGCCATAACGCTGAATGACGCAGGGAGCTGCAACAATGGTGCAGGGGATAGTCATCAGATGACGTGCAATATAATCACTGTCATCCAACTGACCACGGGTAATAATAATAGCTAAATCGAGATCGTCTCGCAGGGATTCGAAACCTGATAAATTTGTGACACAGCCAATTTCCAGGTCCGGATGCTGACAGGCGAAATCGGCAATAACCGAACCCAGCAATGCAGGACCTATTTCATTGGGAATACAGATACGCAATGGGCCCTTGAGTTGCATTTGCCGCAACGTTAATTCTGTCTCAGTTTGCTCAAGCGCCTCAAGTAATGGCTTCGCTCGGGTAGAGAGCAGGTGCCCCGCCTCGGTGAGCTTCATATGTCGGGTGCTGCGCTCGATAAGCTGAAGATTTAGCTTTTCTTCTAACTGAGAAATAAAACGACTAACATTTGATGTTGGCATTTCAAGGAGCTTTGCCGCCCCTACAAAACTTTCTTTTTCAACCACGGCAATGAACACTTTCAGGGAATTAAAATCGAGAGCCGGACGCATTAATTATCCCATTTTTGATAATAATAAGTGCCACTTTTACCATGTTATTAACAACATTGATAGCGGTTAAACTAGGATATCTTTCATACACAGGTTACTTGCTATGCTACCGGCCTCACAGACGTTTAATCATAAAGCCCTTATGCGGATGGCCATTGTAATGGCTTTCGTCCAGTTCACGAACGCGCTGGAATATATGATGTTCAACCCTGTTTTTGCTTTTATGGCAGCGGATTTCGCCGTTCCCGTATCATTTTCCGGCTATGTGTCGGGTATATACACGTTTGGAGCAGTGCTTTCGGGAGTTATCGCCTTTTACTGGATTGGTGGTTTCAACAAGAAACATTTATTAATCGCCAATATGGCCCTATTGGGCCTGCTGACATTTTTGACTACCTTCGCCTCCAGTTTCAGTCTCCTGCTTGCACTACGATGGTGTGCAGGGCTGGTTGGAGGTACGACAATGGGCGTGGGTATAAGTATATTGATCAACAACGCACCGAGTAATCTGCGCGGAAAGATGTTGGCGACGGTTATTGCGTCATTTTCGATGGTAAGCATTGTCGGCATGCCGACGATATTATTTTTGTGTACCAGTTATGGCTGGCATGTCGCTTTGTGGTTAATAAGTGCGTTTTGTTTGTTGGCTTTGCCACTGATTGGCTCCATCATACCTCGGGACCCGGCCTCTTACGGCAGGCTGAGCAAGCAGCCTCTCGATGGGCATACTTTACTGTTCGCCTCCGGTAATGCGCTGGTACAGTTTAGTCCAATGCTGGTCATTCCTGTGCTGGTACCCCTAATGACTCAGCAGCTGGGCGCTTCGCCAGATCTGTTGCCATGGCTGTTCTTCGGCGGGGGTGTGGCAGGTTACCTCTCTACAAAAATAACCGGCGTGTTAATCCCCCATTTTTCTGCTTTGTTTCTGGCTATGGCTTCAACCATTATCTTTATACTGAGTTTACTAATACCCGTGCTGGGTTATCAGCATGCGGCGTTATTTATTACCTTATTTCTCGGTGCCTCTTACAGTCGTCTGGTGTCATCTTCGGCGCTTACGATTCAGTTTCCTGATAACAGGCACCGGGCCGGATTCTCTTCATTACAGACATCAATAATGTATCTGATTTCAACCGTTGCATTTTTCCTGTCTGCTATTCTTTTACCCGGTCATGATATGGCACCACAACATATAAACTCGTTGCTGGCAATATGTGCAATTTCCGCAGCAGGGTTTCCAGTGATGGTTATCATTTTGCAAAAGAAGCTGGCTAAACGTACTCTCGAGCCTGACTATCCCAGCGTTGATTAGCATTACGTCCGCTTCTGGCACAGATCAGCCCAAACTGGACTAAAGTTTCGCTGTGAGCGAATAACGTACAATGCTATCTTTGCCACTCTCTGTACGTTAATAAGAAATCGACTGATATGGATATGAAATGGTCAGGTGGAGGTTTATGTGGGTTTATCAGATTCACAGCGCTGAACCCTTCTTCCTCTCATTCCTGCGCCTGCGATATTTGCCAGAAGTATCAGGCTGTCAGACCGCAGTATGGCTTGAATTCGACTCGGCTGATAAGGATGTGTAACACGATGTCGCTTCGATTTGAAGGTCAGTGTCACCTCTGGTCCAGAGTTATCAGCAAGAAACGTAAAGCTTAAATGTCCATCAGACTTAACCTCAAACGCCTGGGGATGTTTAACGGAAATGTCGGACAAAATTATCAATATTAATTTTTGTCATACATGGAGTAAGACTGGTGAATATAAATACAAGAACAGCTCAGCTTACTGATGTCGCCAGTATTTTCGATGTCAGAACTTCGGTTGTCGAGAATCATCTGAGCCGTGAAGAAATGCGGCAGATGGGGATTACCGAAAGCGTCGTTGCCGATATGATTGAGAAGAGCAGATGCGTATGGGTTGCGACCGTAAATGAAAAAGTTATTGGCTTCTCAATGATTTTGCCGGATGAAGGCTGTCTTTTTGCGGCGTTTGTTCTCCCGGAATATGAAGGCAGAGGTGCTGGCCGTAGCCTTGTTACACTCGCCGAGCGTGAGTTATTTAAACATCATGAGATTGCCTGGCTGGAGACGGATAAAAATAGTCGTGCTGCGCAATTTTATATGCAACTCGGCTGGGGTAATAAAAAGCATATCAATGGCACTGACATCAGATTAGAGAAATATCGCGGCGGTTAATCCACGGTTACGTTGATCAATGTCCGTTGCTGGCATATAGCGGACCATTTTGTCCCGCACAGGTGGTGAGTCTGTGCAGCTTCCAGCCTGCGCGGGCCAGATGTGTCAGCCGCAGGTGCCGGAAGGTAGGTGTTGAGATGTCAGTCAGCGCTGAATCCAGCACTCATTTCCGTACCGTTTTGCTCCAGGTCCGGTATGAAAGCGGCGCACCCTGATTACGGCCGGACTGTAACCGACAACGCGTTCACACCGGCTTTTAGTGACAGGCTAATGCCTGCATCAGGCGGTCACGAAGTGGGAAACAGAAATTAACTTATTTATCTGCTTAATTATTGCTCTTTTTAGTGCCTGTAATCCAATCCGCAGGATATATAGTTTACTGAGTAAACTACGTTAAAATTTATATTTCCGCACAAATGGCCAGGTATCATCGATAAAGGGTGGTTAGACTTTGGTTTTTTCTTTGAAGTCCTTTATTTTTATGAAAACTGATAATACGTTATCACCAGTGACAGCCCTGCTTGCGGTTGCGACTCTGCTTTTTCCATTATTAGCAATCTGGCAAATCCCGCTGGCAGATGGCAATGTCGTGCTGGCGATTGAAGACCTGCAATCCCTTTGGTTGTTGTTTGGCGCGGCTTTTACCTGGGGCTGGATGAAGCCAAAGACACTCGCGCCGCAGAAGAAACAGTTCTGGCTCTGGTCGATCGTCTGGTGGGTGGTGCTGTTTGGTCGCGGCATCAGTTGGGGGCGCGATTTCTTTCCTGAAGTGCCAAAAATCTATTTCAGAACTATTTCGGTAATATTAATTGGTACGCTGGTGCTGATGTTGCTGCTTCCTGAATTACGCCGGGAAATTGCGGTTAAAATGAAATCAGCTACGCTACCAACCTGGACGGTAATATTGATGGTGGTGAGTTTTCTTATTTCCGACACCATTGAGCATCACCGACTGCTGGCACCGTTATTTATTCGTGATCCGAACTATCAGGATTTATTAGAAGAGATGTATGAGATTCCGTTTATGCTGTGTTTATTTATTGTCGCATTTAGCCTGATGCGCAGTGATAAACAGGTTCAGAAAGCACAGCGACTGGTGCCGCTGGAAAATTAAATTCCGGCGCGGGCGGCGAAAACGCCGCCTTACAAAAAATTGCGCAGGGGAGCCGTTTTGGCTCCCGTCTTGCACAGTAAAGCAGCAATCAGTAACTTTCTTCCGCCTGTTTATGAAACAGTTCACGAAATACCGGGTAAATATCTTCCGGCTCACGAATATGCTGAATGGCAAAATTCGCGAAATGGGACTGCAAATGTTCGTACTCACGCCACAGCGTCTGATGCGCCCGGCGGGTAATTTCAATATAAGTGTAGTAACGCACCACCGGCAGGATATTTTTTGCCAGTATCTCATGGCATAACGGCGAGTCATCTGCCCAGTTATCGCCATCGGACGCCTGTGCGGCATAAATGTTCCACTGCGTCGGGTCATAACGCTCTTTGACCACTTCATCCATCAACTTCAGCGCGCTGGACACGATGGTGCCGCCGGTCTCCTGCGAATAGAAAAACTCCTGTTCATCGACCTCTTTCGCCTGCGTATGGTGGCGGATATACACCACTTCTACGTTCTTATAGGTGCGGCTCAGGAACAGATAGAGCAGAATATAGAACCGTTTAGCCATATCCTTGGTCGCCTGATCCATCGAACCGGACACGTCCATCAGACAAAACATGACGGCCTGGCTGGAAGGCTCCGGGCGTTTCTCAAAGTTTTTGTAACGCAGGTCGAAGGTGTCAATAAATGGCACTCTGGCGATACGCGCGCGCAGTTCGGCAATCTCTTTGCGCAGGCGCTCCTCTTCCAGTAAGCGGGCAGGCTCGGTTTTCTCAACCTCTAACAGCGCCTCTTCCAGCTCCCCGAGCATCCGGCGTTTACCGGCGGTCATTGCCGTGCGCCGCGCCAGCGAATTTTGCAACGAACGCACTACGCTGATATTGGCCGGCACGCCGTTGGCGGTATAACCGGCACGGTGGGTTTTGTATTCATTCAGCTGACGATGCTGATTTTTACGCAGGTTGGGCAGGGCGAGATCCTCAAACAACAGGTCGAGATACTCGTCTTTCGAAATCTGAAAGACAAACTCATCCTGACCTTCACCATCCTGGCTGGCGTTGCCCTGGCCGCTACCGGAACCGCCGCCGCCACCTTGTGGACGTTCGACACGGTCATTTTGTACAAAATGGTCGTTACCGGGATGAACGCGATGGCGATGGCCGCCGCGCCCCTGATGGAAAATCGGCTCGTTGATGTCATCCACCGGAATAGAAACCGATTCACCACTTGAAACGTCGGTAACCGAACGCTTATTGATGGCCTCGGAGATCGACTGCTTGATTTGCGACTTATAGCGGCGCAGAAAGCGCTGACGGTTTACCGCGCTCTTGTTTTTGCCGTTAAGTCGCCGATCGATAAAATAGGCCATAGGTCCCCCAAACAACTTTGCAAGCAGGTCGGGCGAACCCGACCTTTCCGATTTCAC
Source organism: Winslowiella iniecta (assembly GCF_001267535.1). Classification (GTDB taxonomy): domain Bacteria; phylum Pseudomonadota; class Gammaproteobacteria; order Enterobacterales; family Enterobacteriaceae; genus Erwinia; species Erwinia iniecta. The sequence goes on from NZ_JRXE01000019.1 coordinate 82,771, forward strand.
ATCCTTGCGTGTTCTGAGCTCACATGACAGTCAGGTTAAGACGATTTACGCACCCGCAGATACCATTCGCACAGCAGGCGCACCTGCTTGCGGGTATAACCTTTCTCCATCATACGGTCGACGAAATCATCGTGTTTCTTCTGTTCATCCGTGGATGTTTTGGCGTTAAAGGAGATAACCGGTAACAGCTCCTCGGTATTAGAGAACATTTTCTTCTCAATAACCGTGCGCAGCTTCTCGTAGCTGGTCCAGTTCGGGTTACGACCATTGTTATGCGCCCGGGCACGCAGCACAAAGTTGACGATTTCATTACGGAAATCTTTCGGGTTACTGATACCGGCAGGCTTCTCAATCTTTTCCAGTTCCGCATTCAGCGATTCACGGTCAAACAGCTGACCGGTATCCGGGTCGCGATATTCCTGGTCCTGAATCCAGAAGTCGGCATAGGTAACGTAACGGTCAAAAATATTCTGTCCGTACTCTGAGTATGATTCGAGGTACGCGGTCTGAATCTCTTTACCGATAAACTCCGCGTACTTAGGAATCAGATAGCCTTTCAGATGCTCAAGATATTTTTCCGCCTGGTCCTGCGGGAACTGCTCGCGCTCAATTTGCTGCTCCAGCACGTAAAACAGATGCACCGGGTTGGCCGCCACTTCAGCATGGTCAAAGTTAAATACCCGCGACAGGATCTTAAAGGCAAAACGCGTCGACAGGCCATTCATCCCCTCGTCGACCCCGGCGTAATCGCGATACTCCTGATAAGACTTGGCTTTCGGGTCGGTATCTTTCAGGCTCTCGCCATCATAGACGCGCATTTTCGAGTAAGTGCTGGAGTTTTCCGGCTCTTTCAGCCGCGACAAGATTGAGAAACGCGACAGGGTTTCCAGCGTGCCCGGTGCGCAAGGAGCATGCGTCAGCTCACTATGATTCAACAGCTTCTCATAAATTTTGATCTCTTCGGAGACCCGCAGGCAGTAAGGCACCTTAACGATGTAAACACGGTCAAGAAATGCTTCGTTGTTCTTGTTGTTACGGAAGGTCACCCACTCGGATTCATTCGAGTGCGCCAGAATAATACCGTTAAACGGCAGCGCAGAGATGCCTTCGGTGCCGTTGTAGTTACCTTCCTGCGTCGCAGTCAGCAACGGATGCAGCACTTTGATCGGTGCTTTGAACATCTCAACGAATTCCATAATGCCCTGGTTGGCGCGGCACAGTGCGCCGGAGTAGCCATAGGCATCAGGATCGTTTTGCGCATGGTTTTCCAGCTTACGGATATCCACTTTACCCACCAGCGCCGAAATATCCTGGTTATTCTCATCACCCGGTTCGGTTTTGGCAATTGCCAGCTGTTCCAGAATCGATGGCCAGACTTTGACCACTTTAAAGCGGGTAATATCGCCGCCAAAGTCGTGCAGGCGTTTTGCCGCCCATGGCGACATAATGGTGCCGAGATAGCGACGTGGTACGCCGTACTCTTTTTCCAGAATATTGGCGTCTTCCTGCGGATTAAACAGGCACAGTGGATGGTCGTTAACCGGGCTGCGCTCACCGTCTGCACTCAACACATAAATCGGTACGCGCTGCATCAGTGATTTCAGCCGCTCGGCCAGTGATGATTTACCGCCACCCACCGGTCCCAGCAGGTAGAGAATCTGTTTCTTCTCTTCCAGCCCTTGCGCGGCATGTTTCAGATAAGAGACGATCTGTTCAATTGCCTCCTCCATACCATAAAACTCTTCGAAAGCCGGATAGCGTGCGACCACGCGGTTGGAGAACAGGCGGGAAAGGCGTGGCTCAAGCGCAGTATCTACCATTACTGGCTCGCCTATAGCCATTAATAGTCTCTCTGCTGCGTTGGCGTATGCACTACGATCTTGCTTGCAGGTTGCAAGAAATTCCTGGAGTGTGAACTCTTCGTCCTTGGCAGCTTCATAGCGCTGACGATAGTGATCGAATATATTCATAGCGATGCCCGTCCTTTCGTTTTTAGCACAGGTAAAAGGAGCGTAATAAAGGTCTGAATGCTCCCGGAAGATATTCATTAATGAGTACAGCAACCCTTATGCCAACCTGACTTTTTTTTATCGGGATACACAATTCTTATGGTTACTCTGCTCGCACAAATTTAGCGTCTTACTTTCACTGTAGATGGCATTGAAAAAAATTTCCTCAGCAACTTGCCTTTTTTGATGAGATTTCAATAACAAAGTCACAAATCTTCTAAGGGAAATCCCTCGGCTGACGCGGCCTGCGCGCAAATTATCAGTCAGTCAGATGGCCCATCAGCTAACCCTTACGGATTAAATTGATTCTGAGTGCTACTAATTATGTAAATTTCTCAACAGCCGCTCACACTATGGTTACACTTATAAACCTGATTGTTATATTTATGGAACGAATAAATTGTGAACCATTTCAAAGTTAGCGCGGTTGCTGTTCTTTTACCTTGTTGTTTTGCGGCCTTCTCCGCGTCAGCTGCACCACTGACCCTGGGAGCGTCGGTCCTCTATTCTGAAAGCCCTTACCGCAGTGGGCAGGATCGTTACTATCCGGTACCGATCATTAACTACGAAGGAGAAAGCTTCTATTTCCGCAGTCTGCAGGCCGGTTACTACCTGTGGAAAGACCAACAGGATCAGCTGTCTCTGACGGTTCTGGGTTCGCCGCAGAACTTCGATCCCGATGATGTCGATGATGGTGATATGAAGGAGCTGAACAAGCGCCGCATGACGTTGATGGCGGGTGTGGCTTATCGTCATAGCGCTGACTGGGGTACGGTTCGTACCACGCTGGTGGGCGATGTACTGAACAACAGCAACGGTATCATCTGGGATCTCACCTATCTCTATCCGTTCCAGTTTGGCGACCTGCGTGTGACCCCGGGTATTGGTGCGCTGTGGAACAGTTCCAATCAGAACCAGTACTATTACGGCGTCTCCAGCGGCGAATCGGCGCGTAGCGGGATTGATCGCTATGATGCAGATGACAGCTGGAGCCCGTACGTTGAGCTGAGCTTCGACTACAAAATCAACCAGAACTGGCGTGCTAACCTGGTCGGGCGCTATACCCGTCTGGGCGATGACATTAAAGACAGCCCGATGGTCGATACCAATTCTCAGGCGCTGGTCTGGACCGGTCTTAGCTACACCTTTTAAATAAAATCAGGCACTACTTTGGGGCGCTTTGCGCCCCTTTGCACTTTTGTGGTGCTCGTTGTTGGTGCAGGGAGGAAGTTATGCGGCGTACCGTCACATTTGCAGATGTCATTACGTTACCGGCTATTGGGCAAGGCAGCTGGTATATGGGCGAAGACCCGCATCAGCGCCAGCAAGAGGTCGCGGCGTTGCAGGCCGGACTGGAGTGTGGTCTGACGCTGATTGATACCGCCGAGATGTATGCTGACGGCGGCGCCGAGCAGGTCGTCGGTGAGGCGTTAATTGGGCGTCGTGATGCGGCCTGGCTGGTATCAAAAGTCTACCCGTGGAACGCGGGTGAAATTGATGCCGTCGAGGCCTGCGAGCGCAGTCTGCGCCGTCTGAAAACGGATTATCTCGATCTTTACTTACTGCACTGGCGCGGAACCATACCGCTGGAAGAGACCATCCGTGCGATGGAAACGCTGCAACGGCAGGGTAAAATTCGCCACTGGGGCGTATCCAATTTTGACCACGAAGATATGCAGGAGCTGTGGCAGGAGCCGGGTGGTGAAGCCTGTGCCACCAATCAGGTGCTGTATCATCTGGCGTCGCGCGGCATTGAATATGACTTATTACCGGAGTGTCAGCAGCGCCGGATGCCAGTGATGGCCTACTGCCCGCTGGCGCAGGCTGGCCGGTTGCGCCGCGACCTGATGAACAACCCGACGCTTAACCAGATTGCACAACAAAAGCGCATCAGCGTCGCTCAGCTATTGCTGGCATGGGTTATCCGACATGAGGGCGTAATCGCGATTCCGAAAGCCAGTTCAGTGGTGCACGTGCAGGAAAATGCGGCGGCGTTGCAGGTGATGCTGACCGCCGGGGAGCAGGCGGCGATTAATCAGCAGTTCCCGCCGCCCATGGCAAAAATGCCGCTCGACGTGGTGTAAATCAGCAGGGCGACGCACGGTCGCCCTGGTCAGTCAGCTTTTCTTACGCACCCGCAGGGTGGTGGCCAGCCGAGCAGGCTGCTCACCGGCGCTCTTCATCGGTTTGCTGATATGCGCGGTTTCCACGCAGACAAAGGTTTTATAACCATCATTCGCCATATCACCCATGCTGCAAGATAATTCTGCGCCGGGGTTCCACGTGACAACGTCACTATGATAGTGGTGATACACTTCGATAAAGCGTTCGCCGGCTTTATCGGCAATCACGCTGCAATCATCCGGCTGGTTAAAGATGCGGTCAACGCGCCCGGCATAGCGCTGCTTACCGAGGTCAGCCCGTCCGGTTACGCCGTCGGCAACCTTATCAATAAAGCTGTTACCCAGTCCGCTGACTTCAACACCGGCAATATCTGAAACTGCAAAGTAGCTGTGTAGCGCGGCGGTAGCCTGATAATCACCGTGGGCTTCCAGCTCAATCTCACAACGCTCACCGAGGCGGAAGCGGGCAAACAGGGTGAAATCATGTGGCCACAGTTTTTTCGTCTGCTCGTTGCTCTCCAGCACCAGCGTCAGCATCACGCCGTTTTCATTTTCGTCATGCGCAGACAGGGTCCACGGCAGATTACGTGCAAAACCGTGTGCCGGTTCACCGGCCGGGCCGAACCACGGCCAGCAGATCGGCACGCCGCCACGAATGGCTTTGCCAGCAATAAACGGGGTTTTCTCGCTGAGCCAGATTACCGGCTTCTCACCGCCCGGCTGCCAGGCAATCAGCTGCGCACCCTGTAAGGTCACGGCGGCGCGGACTTTTGGGTGGCTGATAACAATCACCGGCAGGTCACCAATCTGGCGCTGAGAAAGATAAGGGGTAATTTGGTGAATAACCGGAAGCGAAAAGAGTTTCTCGTTCATGATGAACCCTATTTTTATTCAGATACTGACGATAAAAAAGGGCGACCGTAGTCGCCCTCTGTAATCAGATGTTCAGCATCGCTTATTTTTTAGCGATGTGAGCAACCAGATCCAGTACTTTGTTTGAGTAGCCAGTTTCGTTGTCATACCAGGAAACCAGTTTCACAAAGGTGTCGCTCAGCGCAATACCGGCCTTCGCATCGAAGATGGAAGTCAGGGTTTCGCCGTTGAAATCGGTAGAAACCACTTCGTCTTCGGTGTAGCCCAGAACGCCTTTCATTTCGCCTTCAGCAGCGGCTTTGATTGCTTCACAAATTTCTTTGTAAGAAGCAGGTTTTGCCAGACGTGCAGTCAGGTCAACCACGGAAACGTTAGGAGTCGGTACGCGGAACGCCATACCCGTCAGTTTGCCGTTCAGCTCAGGGATCACTTTACCTACTGCTTTAGCAGCACCGGTAGAAGAAGGGATGATGTTCTGAGATGCGCCGCGGCCGCCGCGCCAGTCTTTGTGAGACGGGCCATCAACGGTTTTCTGAGTCGCGGTGGTTGCGTGAACAGTGGTCATCAGCGCTTCAACGATACCGAATTTGTCGTTGATCACTTTTGCCAGCGGTGCCAGGCAGTTAGTGGTACAAGATGCGTTAGAAACGATATCCTGACCCGCGTAAGCGGTGTGGTTAACGCCCATCACAAACATCGGGGTGTCATCTTTAGAAGGACCGGTCAGCACAACTTTCTTCGCGCCAGCTTCGATGTGTTTACGCGCCGTTTCGTCGGTCAGGAAGATGCCGGTTGCTTCAGCAACAACATCAACACCCGCTTCGTTCCACTTCAGGTTAGCTGGATCACGCTCAGCGGTAACACGGATGGTTTTGCCGTTAACAACCAGATGGCCGTCTTTGACTTCCACGGTACCGTTGAAACGACCGTGAGTTGAGTCATACTTCAGCATGTAAGCCATGTACTCTGCGTCTAACAGATCGTTGATTGCAACGATTTCAACGTCAGAACGTTCCTGAGCAGCACGGAAAACAATGCGACCGATGCGGCCAAAACCGTTGATACCTACTTTGATAGTCATATATTCCACCAGCTCGTTGTTAGTGAATAAAAGGTTGGCTGTAAAATTACAAAAACCTTACCAGGCGTCAAGCGGAATCGTGTCAATTGTTGCGACAAATCAAACCTTGGTTCAGGAATTATTCATCTTAAAACCGACTCCACGACGGCGGATAATGTTACACATTGGGGCTGACTGCCCGAATATAAAGGGATGTCAGTGCCAAAGAGTGATCCGGGTCACAATTTTAACTGCGGCTCGAAATGTGACGCGCAGAGGCACGAAAAATTCACCTGCACTTGTTAAGTGTTTGTTAGAATACTAGCTGAATATTTCAGAATAACACTGCCAGAGACGACCAACATGGCTAAAGACTTTACCGATATCACACCCGAAAACGAATTGTCCGAAATGCAGCGCTATGTGACGCAACAGCGCGGCACTGAGCCGCCGTTTTCAGGCGCGCTGCTGCATAACAAAGGCGATGGCATCTATCACTGCCTGGTGTGCAGCGCACCGCTGTTTCTCTCGGAAACGAAATATGATTCCGGCTGTGGCTGGCCAAGCTTTTATCAGCCTTACAGTGATGAGGCGATCCGTTATATCGATGATCACTCGCACGGTATGCAGCGTATTGAAATTCGTTGCGGCAGCTGCGACGCGCATCTCGGCCATGTGTTCCCGGATGGCCCGCAACCGAGTGGCGAGCGCTACTGCGTCAATTCGGCCTCATTGAGTTTTACGGATGATGACGGCAAGCAAACCAAAGGCTGAGCGGATGCAAAAAGATCTGAATGAGATGATTGCGGCGATGACGCCAGAAGTTTATCAGCGTCTGGCGACCGCCGTAGAGCTGGGCAAATGGGCGGACGGTGTGGCGCTGACCGCCGAGCAGAAAGAGAATTGTCTGCAACTGGTGTTGCTGTGGCAGGCGAAGAATAACCATCAGCCCCAGCATATGAGCATCGGGCCGGATGGGCAGATCGTCACCAAAACCAAGCAGCAGCTGAAAGAAGAGTTTGGTATCAGCAGTGATACCACGCGGATTACCTTACAGTAAGCATAACAGGCGGGCTGAATCATACAGCCCGCTGGTTTAGTTGATAACCGCACCCGCAGCGGCCATTTCCGCCAGTGCGTGGTCACTGTCTTCCGCGTTCAGATTGACACCCCGACAGCCTGCGCGCACTACCTCAACCTGATACCCCAGCGCCAGTGCATCCAGCACGCTGAACTTAACGCAATAGTCGGTGGCCAGCCCGAGGATCGTCAGTGCCGTAATACCGCGATTTTTGAGCCAGTCATCCAGCTCGGTTTTGCGCTGATGGCCGTTATCAAAGAAGGCGCTGTAACTGTCTACCGTGGCGTCCTGGCCTTTATAAAACACCGCATCAATCACTGAAGTGTCGAGCTGAGAATGAAACTGTGCGCCATGACTGTGCTGGATACAGTGATCCGGCCACCAGACCTGCGGCAGGCCGTTCAGCTCGCCGAAGGTATGCGGCGGCTGACCGGCCACCAAGGCAAAGCTACCGTGGTTGGCCGGATGCCAGTCCTGCGAGGCAATCACCGCGTCGCCTCGCTGAGAAAACGCCGCCGCCAGGCGATTTGCCACGGCGATGGTGGCATCACCGTCGTGGACCGCCAGCGCACCGCCGGGGCAGAAGTCGTTTTGCAAATCGATCAGCAGTAAAGCGCGTTTCATCAGGCTTTCCTTTACGGGTTCAGTTTGGGGTCAGTTCACCGCGCAGGTTGCTCTGCATCAGGCGGCGCACTTCATCAACAGAGAAATTCTGGCTTAGCAGGAAGTGCAGTTTGGTTAGCGCCGCTTCCACCGTCAGGTCGAATCCGCTAATCACCCCGGCATGGGCCAGCGCATTACCGGTGGCGTAACCGCCCATATTGACTTTGCCGGACATACATTGCGTCAGATTAACTACCACAATGCCGCGTGCCGCCGCATCTTTCAGCTCATTGATGAAATCGGGATTCTGCGGCGCATTACCGACACCGTAGGAACGCAGAATCAGCGCCTTAACCGGCTGTCGCAGGAAATTGCGCACCACTTCGGCAGAGATCCCCGGATAGAGGGTGACAACACCAATTGGCTGTGGCGACGTCGGATGCACAATCAGCTCACCTGCGCCCTGCGGGGCGGCCGGGGTATTCAGGCGACGAATATGGATACCGGCCTCCAGCAGCGGTTCAAGGTTCGGCGAAGCAAAGGCGTTAAAGCCATCGGCATGCGCCTTGGTAGTCCGGTTGCCGCGGAACAGGGTGTTGTTAAAGAACAGCGTCACTTCATTGATGGGATAATTGGCGGCCACAAACAGCGCGTTAAGCAAATTTTGCTGACCATCAGAGCGCAGTTCTGCCAGCGGAATTTGCGACCCTGTCACAATTACCGGCTTTGCCAGATTTTCCAGCATAAAAGAGAGCGCAGAGGCGGTAAACGCCATGGTGTCGGTGCCATGCAGAATGACAAAACCGTCATAGGCGTGATAATTCTTCTGAATATCTTCCGCAATCGATTGCCAGTCTTCCGGCGTCATATCGGAAGAGTCCATCAGCGGCTGATATTCGTGAATGGTAAAGTCAGGCATTTCCGGGCGGTGGAACTCAGGCATATTTGCCAGTTGAGTTTGCAGATGGCCGGAAACCGGGATGTAGCCGTGCTCAGACCGCTGCATACCGATGGTGCCGCCAGTGTAGGCTACATAGATTGATTTTTTTTGCATTATAAACAGACTCAAAAACTTGCCATAAAGGACAACAGTATATTACTTCAGACGGGCAGCGAAAACGCCGCCCCTATGATTAATCCGTCTGTAAGGGAGCCGTATTTGGCTCCCGCCACAAGAGTGTGCAGGATATAACCCTCGATAAGGGCGGCGAAAATGCCGCCCTTATCGCCATACTGGCGACAGACACTAACGCACGTCGCCGCAGGTCAGGCAGAGGGCATAACGGTTTTGCGGATCGTTCATCTCATCAAACAGGCCTGGCTGTTTTTTCATATCCGCCAGCACATCCGCCATCGGCGCGGGCAGCCAGGCTTTCAGTGCGCTCGGTAATGAGGCGCGAACCGAAACATCGACCTGGCTCAGCAGCGCATCAAACAGCGTTGGCTCATCCTGTGACCAGACCAGCTGATAATCTTTCAGCTTCGCCAGTTCCGCCGCTTTTGCTACCGCATCATCAAAATCACCCAGCGCATCGACCAGACCATTGGCTTTGGCATCACTACCGGTCCAGACATGACCTTGTGCAATCTGGTCAATCTGCTCCGGCGTTTTATTGCGTGATTTCGCGACCAGGCCAATAAAGTTCTTATAGCCGTTTTCGATGGTCAGCTGCATCAGCTGCTGAACTTCCGGCGGCAGGGCTTTGGTTGACGCAACATCAGCCAGCGGGGAGGTCGCCACACCATCGGTATGCACGCCAATCGCATCCAGCGAGTTCTCCACGGTATTGATCACGCCAAAGATGCCGATTGAACCGGTCAGAGTACTTGGGCTGGCAACGATATAGCTGGCCGGGGTTGAAATCCAGTAACCGCCGGAAGCGGCCATGCCACCCATCGACACCACCACTGGCTTACCGGCTTCACGCGCGGCGGCCAGCTCTTCACGGATCACTTCCGAAGCGGATACGCTGCCGCCAGGACTGTTAACGCGCAGAATGATCGCCTTGATTTTCGGGTCGAGACGCGCTTCACGGATCTGCATCGCAGTGGTATCACCACCGACCTGACCCGGCGTCTCTTCACCGTCCATAATCGCGCCGTTTGCCATAATGACGGCAATATTGCCATTCTGGTTGTTGTTATCGTTCAGCGGATAGTCATAGATACTGATGTTATTGTAATGATTATCCTGCTTATTCAGACCGAAGGTTTTCACCAGTTGTTGGTCAACCACTGCACGTGATCCCAGCTCATCAACCAGTTTATTGTTTTTGGCATACTGCGCGGTATCACCAGCGACTTTTTGCAGGCCATCGAGCACGCCTTGTGCACCGGGGAACAGCTGTTGTGGGGTGATCTGACGGTTGGCGGCGATGGTATTCAGGTAGTTATCCCACAGCTCACCGACCCAGCGGCTGTCGGCATTACGCGCGGCAGGGGACATATCATCACGCAGGAACGGCTCTACCGCCGATTTATACGTACCGACGCGGAACACATGTGAACTGACTTTCAGTTTATCCAGCAGCGTTTTATAATAGAGGCTGTTCGTGGCGAAACCGTGCAAATCAACATTACCCTGTGACGAGAGCCAGATTTTATTGGCAAAGCTGGCGAGATAATATTGCGCCTGACTGTAGCTGTCGCCCGTCGCGTAGATTGGTTTGCCGCTGTCACGGAATTCGCGCAGCGCTTTACCAATATATTGCAGAGAAGGTTGATCGGCACCGGCGAAATCGCGCAGTTCCAGCACCATGCCGGAAATATTTTTATCCTCTTTCGCCTGACGAATGGCGTTCACCACGTCGAACAGCGAATTCTCTTTCAGACGGTCGCTGCTGGCACCGAGTAGCTGACGGCCAATTTTGCTCAGGCGGTTACTGACGGACGGTTTATCCACCACCACGCCGGTAAGATCGACTTTTAATGCGCCACGCGGCACTTCCGCCGGGGTATTCGCGCTATTGATCTGGAAATAAATGCCAACGCAAATAAGGATCAAAAAAATCAAAAACAGGTTAAGAATGAACTCACGAATAAAGTTCATTACTCGCCATGTCCATCTAAAAATACCAGCGATAATTCGCCACAAAGTGCGCATGTCATCTCCATATTCGCAGAGTAATAGCCCGGAAGCCTGAGCTCCCGGATGATGAGCTCATCCTAAAGAGCGTTAGCCCAATTGTCAGCAGGAAAAAGCACTATGCTGTAACAAAAGGTCAGCCTGTGTTAGTTTGCTGGAAAAGTAAATGCTACTCATTATCAGGAGGCATTCATGGATGCACTGGATTTATTGGTTAATCGTCGTTCCGCATCACGTTTAGCAGAACCCGCACCCGCCGGTGAAGCGCTGGACAATATTTTGCGCGCCGGTATGCGTGCCCCCGACCATGGCACCCTGCAGCCGTGGCGCTTTATCGTGATTGAAAATGAAGGTCGCGAGCGTTTCAGTGCGCTGCTGGAAAAGGCGGCGCGTGATGATCAGATGGAGCAGAAAGCGATTGATAAAGCGCAGCAGGCCCCATTCCGTGCACCAATGATTATCACCGTGGTGGCTCATTGCGAAGATCATCCAAAAGTCCCGCGCTGGGAGCAGGTGGTTTCTGCCGGTTGTGCAGTTATGGCGATGCAGATGGCGGCGGCGGCGCAGGGCTTCAATGGTATCTGGCGCAGCGGTGCCTGGACCGAGCATGATGCAGTGCGCGACGCTTTCCACTGTCGTGAGCAGGATGCCATTGTCGGTTTCCTCTATCTGGGCACGCCCCAGCTTAAATCTTCCACCACCGTTCTTCCCCCGGACACCGCGCCATTTGTCAGTTATTTCTGAGTGACTTTTTCCACCGCGGCATGCAGGGTTGTCAGCAACCCTGTTTTTCGTCGGCATAATGAGCGAATAAACTGCCAACGGCGATCGCAGGCTTATCACTGTCGGCTTAACACGCTAACATATGTGCCGGTAATGCGACGATGGAGTGAACCCAATGGAGTACCTGACTGACCAATGGCAACCGGTGCGCAGCAGACACGCATTGACTGAGATGAAACCGTGAAGCAAAAGGTTAAAGCGAAATAATGCGCCTGTTTATTGCTGAAAAACCGAGCCTGGCCAGAGCAATTGCTGATGTGCTGCCGAAACCGCATCGTCGCGGCGATGGTTATATCGCCTGTGGTAATGATCAGGTGGTCACCTGGTGTGTCGGGCACCTGTTAGAACAGGCGCAGCCAGACAGCTACAACAGCCGCTATGCGCGCTGGTCGCTGGCCGATCTGCCGATTGTGCCGGAAAAGTGGCAGTTGCAGCCACGTCCTTCCGTCGCCAAACAACTGAATGTCATTAAAGGTCTGCTGGAAAAAGCCAGTGAAGTGATTCATGCCGGTGACCCGGATCGTGAAGGGCAGTTACTGGTGGATGAAGTACTGGATTATCTGGCGTTACCCGCCGAAAAGCGCGAGAGAGTGCAGCGCTGCCTGATTAACGATCTTAATCCGCAAGCGGTGGAGCGGGCGGTCAGCCGCCTGCGCGAGAATCGCGAGTTTATTCCGCTTTGCGTCTCGGCGCTGGCGCGTGCGCGGGCAGACTGGTTGTACGGCATCAATATGACGCGTGCTTACACGCTGCTGGGACGCAACGCGGGTTACGATGGCGTGCTGTCGGTGGGCAGGGTGCAGACCCCGGTATTGGGGCTGGTGGTGCGCCGTGATGAAGAGATCGAAAACTTTGTCGCGAAAGATTTCTTTGAAGTTAAAGCACATATCGTTACGCCAAAAGATGAACGCTTTGTCGCACTGTGGCAACCCAGCGACTCCTGCGAGCCTTATCAGGACGAAGAGGGGCGCTTACTGCACCGGCCCTTAGCCGAGCATGTGGTGGCGCGTATCGGCGGACAGCCGGCGATCGTTACGCAATATAATGATAAGCGGGAAAATGACACCGCACCGCTGCCGTTTTCACTCTCCAGTTTGCAGATTGAGGCCGCGCGTCGCTTCGGCCTGAGTGCGCAGACGGTGCTCGATACCTGCCAGCGGCTGTATGAAACCCATAAGCTGATTACCTATCCACGTTCCGACAGCCGCTATTTGCCTGACGAGCATTTCGCTGGACGCCATGCGGTATTAAATGCCATCAGCGTGCATCAGCCGGAATTAACTCCGCCAGCGGATTTCGATACCGACAGAAAAAACCGCTGCTGGGACGATAAAAAGGTCGATGCTCACCACGCGATTATTCCTACTGCGCGCAGTAGCCAGACGCGACTGAGCGAAAATGAAGCCAATGTTTATGGCCTGGTTGCCCGTCAGTATCTGATGCAGTTTTGTCCGGATGCGGTTTATCGCAAGTGTGTGATTGAGCTGGATATTGCGGGTGGCAAATTTATCGCTAAAGCGCGCTTCCTGGCGGAAGCGGGCTGGCGTGCGCTGCTTGGCAGCAAAGAGCGTGACGAAGAGAACGACGGCACGCCACTGCCAGTGGTAAAGAAAGACGATGAGTTGTTGTGTGAACGCGGCGAGGTAGTGGAGAAGCAGACGCAGCCGCCGCGTCCGTTTACCGATGCCACGCTGTTGTCAGCCATGACCGGCATTGCGCGCTTTGTGCAGGATAAAGATCTGAAGAAAATCTTGCGTGCTACCGACGGGTTAGGAACCGAGGCAACGCGTGCGGGGATTATTGAATTACTGTTCCGCCGCACGTTCCTGTATAAAAAAGGGCGCTACATACATTCAAGTGAAGCGGGGCGCGCGTTAATCCACTCACTGCCGGAGATGGCGGCACGGCCGGATATGACCGCGCAGTGGGAATCCACGCTGACGAAAATCAGTGAAAAGCAGTGTCGTTATCAGGACTTTATGCATCCGCTGGTGGAGACGCTGTACAGCCTGATTCACCAGGCGCGCCAGCAACCAGCCGCTCACGCCTTCCGCGGTTTACCGGCGGCGAGTAACAGCAAAAAGCCGCCGCGTAAGAAAGCGAAAGCCAGAGCGGCCAGCTAACCACTGCGTCCCTCTGACCGCATCACGCGGTCAGAGGCTTTGCTGTCAGAGACTGAATTCAGCCCAGATTGGCGCATGGTCAGACGGTTTTTCCATGCTGCGGATTTCATAGTCGATGCCGGTGGCAACACAGCGTTCGGCCAGCGGCTTGCTCGCCAGCACCAAATCAATACGCAGACCGCGGTTATCGTCAAAGCCTTTCGAGCGGTAGTCAAACCATGAGAAACGGTCGTTAATCTCCTGATTCTGCGCCCGCCAGGTATCCACCAGGCCCCAGTTCATCAGACGATCCATCCACTCTCGCTCTTCCGGCAGGAAGGAGCACTTACCGGTGCGCAGCCAGCGTTTACGGTTCTCTTCGCCGATACCAATATCTAAATCGCTGGAGCTGATATTCATATCGCCCATAATCACCACCGGATTTTCCGGTTTCAGGCTCTGTTCAAGATAATCTTGCAGGTCACGATAGAATTTGTCTTTGGCCGGGAATTTGGTTGGATGGTCGCGGCTTTCACCTTGCGGGAAATAGCCGTTAATCACCGTCAGAATGCCGGCGGGCGTTGCCAGGTCCGCCATAATCAGGCGGCGCTGAGACTCGTCGTCATCGCCCGGAAAGCCACGACGCACACTGATCGGCTGCTCTTTGGTCAGTAATGCCACGCCGTAGTGACCTTTCTGGCCATGATAGAAGACGTGATAGCCCAGCTTACTGACGTCTTCCAGCGGGAACATATCATCGTGAACTTTGGTTTCCTGCAAACCAATAACGTCGGGTTGATGCTGCTCGATAATCGCTGCGAGCTGATGAGGGCGGGCGCGCAGCCCATTGATATTGAAAGAAACAAATTTCATTTCAGTTGCCGTTTCGCGAGGGAAAAGATGGCCGGATGGTAGCAGAGTTTAACCGTGGCTGTCACCGTTTGTGCGTGCGGCAAAGTCGGGTGTTTAAATTGAATGATTCTGGAAACGAATAATGAGGGATAATGCTGAAATGGTGGTGGGGGAAGGATTCGAACCTTCGAAGTCGATGACGGCAGATTTACAGTCTGCTCCCTTTGGCCGCTCGGGAACCCCACCACTGGCCTGGCTACTATGCTGGTAAGCGGGGCGCATCATATCAAATGAAACGGGGCTGTAAAGCACTGGATAACGGAAACTTTATCGTTTGCCGGTTTTTTGCCCGTAGCGCTGCATTAGCCAGCAACGCAGCGCTACGTCTTATCCATTTACAGGATGATGGTGCGGTTGCCGTAAACAAACACGCGCTGCGCCAGCACTTTATCCAGCGCACGGCTCAGAACATTTTTTTCCACATCACGACCGGCGCGCATCATATCTTCCGCCGTGTAGTTATGATCGACGTGAATCACGTCCTGCATAATGATCGGGCCTTCATCCAGATTATCGTTTACGTAGTGTGCTGTGGCACCGATAATCTTCACGCCGCGCTCATAAGCCTGATGGTAAGGACGTGCGCCAATAAACGCCGGCAGGAATGAGTGGTGGATATTGATGATTTGATTCGGGTAGCGCTGCACAAAAGCCGGGGTCAGCACGCGCATATATTTTGCCAGCACCACGTAATCAGGCTGATAGCGGTCAATCTCTGTGGCCATATTGTTATCATGCTGTTCACGTGTCATGCCTTCATGGCTGACCAGAACAAACGGAATATCAAAGCGCTCCACCAGCGTACGCAGGGTTTCATGGTTGCCAATCACCGCCGCAATTTCAACGTCCAGGCCACCGTAAGTGCTTTTCATCAACAGATCGCCAAGGCAGTGCGCCTCTTTGGTCACCAGAATCACCACGCGACGACGGCCAGCCGCGCCCAGTTCGCGTACCGAGCCTTGCGGCAGAGCGCTGTCGAGGTCAGCCAGCAGGGTGTTGTCGTTGAAAATACCTTCCAGTTCGGTACGCATGAAGAAGCGCCCGGTGCGGTGATCAACAAATTCGTTGTTCTGCACGATATTCAGCTCGTGCTTATAACAAATATTGGTGATTTTTGCGATCAGCCCTTTGGCATCCGGGCAAATAGTGCGTAAAACTTTTCGTTGCAGTGTTTGCGCTTGCATTTCGTTATGGATCCTGTCGAAGCGTTTGTTTCGTTTATCAAACATCAAATCTAAACGGCAATAGTTCTATTGGCCGCAACATTTTTTGTATTTTTTTTCAGAGCCGCAGGGGCAACTCTCGTTTCGCCCCACCTGCGGAGCGGTACCGTCAATATAGTACCAGCGATGATCCTCGCGGACAAAGCGTGAGCGTTCATGAATGGCTGCAACACGCTGATTGTCGAGGAATCGCGCAAAAAACGTGACGAAAGCTTCATTATCATGGCTTCCTGCCTCCTGAGCGATTACATTCAGACTTAGCCACTCGGTGCCGGTAAAACTTTCTTCAAGCACACTTTGCAATTTTGCCTGTCGACAACTACTGTGCCAGGTGGCAGCAAGATAAGCGGCATCCTGTTTTACATAGGCGGTATAACGCGAGCGCATTAATTTTTCGGCGGTGGACGGAAATGCTGACCCATTCAGCCATGGCTCGCAACATAAGCTATACTGCATTCCGCTACAGCACGGACACTTTTCAGACACATGAACTCCGGGTTGTCAGACAACAGGTATAAATTAGAACAGGCGTTATGTTAACCGAGCTGGATTCGGTTAGCCATTTGCACGTTAAGTTATCACCAGAGGTTGAATGAGACAGGTTAAAATTGGACTGGCGCTGGGGTCGGGCGCTGCCAAAGGATGGGCCCATATCGGCGTGATTAATGCCCTGGAACGCGCAGGGATTCAGGTCGACATCGTAGCGGGTTGTTCGGTTGGCGCACTGGTTGGTGCTGCCTATGCCAGTGAACGGCTGCCAATGATGGAAAAATGGGTGCGCTCATTCAGCTACTGGGATGTGATCCGACTGATGGATTTCTCATGGCGTCGCGGCGGGTTATTACGTGGCGAGCGGGTGTTTAATCATGTTCGCCGGGTGGTGGAGCATGAAAACATCGAGCAGTGTAAGTTGCGATTTGGCGCGGTCACCACCAATCTCAGTACCGGCCGTGAGCTATGGCTGACGGAAGGCGACCTTCATCGGGCGGTACGCGCCTCCTGCAGTATGCCAGGCCTGCTGGCTCCGGTCAGTTATAACGGTTACTGGCTGGTCGATGGCGCGGTGGTTAATCCGGTACCGGTTTCGCTGACCCGCGCATTAGGGGCAGATATTGTTATCGCCGTCGACTTACAACATGATGCCCACCTGATGCAGCAGGATTTACTGTCTGTCACCCCCCAATCTGAGGAGCAGGAACATGAGCAGGCGACCAGCTGGGGTGGAAAGCTCCGTCAGCAACTGTCAAAAATGGCCCAGCGGCGCATTAACCAGAGCCCCGGAGCGATGGAGATTATGAGCACCTCAATTCAGGTGCTGGAAAACCGGATTAAACGTACCCGTATGGCCGGCGATCCGCCGGATGTACTTATTCAACCTTTTTGCCCGCAGATATCTACGCTGGACTTTCATCGTGCAGATGAAGCGATTGCTGCCGGCAGAGAGGCCGTCGAAAAAAAAATGGATGAGCTTTTACCGCTTGTTCGGAACAGATAATTGAGGCTGGTCAGGCACAAATGTTACTTCAGGCAATTCTGACAGGCATAAGTGCGTTTTATGAACCACTATTTAATTATCTGGCGCACAAGGGGGATCAATGGAAAAACCATTAGACGGGAAACAAATACTCATCGTAGAAGATGAGGTGGTTTTCCGTACCCTGCTGGAAAATTTCCTTCAGGCACTGGGTGCAACTATCATCCCGGCCGCAGACGGTCTGGAAGCACTGGATGCGATGCAGCGTACGACACCAGATATGATGATTTGCGATCTGGATATGCCGCGGATGAATGGTATTAAGCTGGTGGAGCATCTGCGCGCGCGCGGTAATCAGCTGCCGATTTTGATTATCTCGGCGACAGAAAATATGTCGGATATCGCCCATGTGTTGCGCCTCGGGGTGCAGGACGTGCTGTTGAAGCCGATCAAAGATCTTGAGCGGTTGCGCGAGGCGGTTTATGAATGCCTCTATCCGTCAATGTTCACCTCAAAAGTTGAAGAGGATGAACAACTGTTTCAGGACTGGGATGCGCTGGTGCGCGATCCTTCTGCGGCGGCAAAATTGCTCAAGCAGTTACAACCGCCGGTGCAACAGGTGATCGCCAACTGCCGTATCAATTACCGGCAACTGACCATGGCCGAGCAGCCCGGACTGGTGCTGGATATCGCCGCACTTTCCGAAAAAGATCTGGCCTTTTATTGTCTGGATGTGACCCGCGCCGGTGATAATGGCGTGCTGGCGGCTTTACTATTACGCGCACTGTTTAACGGCTTGTTGCAGGAGCAGTTATCCGGTCAGGGATCGCGGCTGCCGGAATTAAGCGGCCTGTTAAAACAGGTCAACCTGTTACTGCGTCAGGCTAACCTTACCGGTCAGTTTCCTTTATTGGTGGGATATTATCATCAGGGCTTAAAAAATCTGATTCTGGTTTCCGCCGGGCTGAATGCCACTCTTAACATCAATACCCATCAAATTCAGTTGAATAATGGCGTACCGCTGGGAACGCTCGGCAGCACGCATCTTAATCAAATCAGTCAGCGCTGCGATGCCTGGCAGTGTCAGGTGTGGGGGGCGGGTGGCCGGTTAAGGCTGATGCTATCGACTGAATAATAAACGAAGCGCTAATAAACTCAGTCAAGCTGGCGACAGGCACCATTACACGCTTTACACTTAACCAGACACTTGGGTAATAGTCTTAATTTTACTGGAATTTGTCTAACCAGGATAAATCCTTCGCCGCTGAACTGATATACTCATTCCGTTTTTAATTCGACATATTCAAGTGAAAAAACTTGACCGGCCTAAAGAGAGGTATCTTGATGTCTGCCTATAAGTCTAAAGTAAAAAAAGCGGTAATCCCTGTAGCGGGTTTGGGAACACGTATGTTGCCGGCTACCAAAGCTATTCCAAAAGAGATGCTGCCGCTGGTTGATAAGCCGTTGATTCAGTATGTCGTTAATGAATGTATTGCTGCGGGAATTAACGAGATTGTGCTGGTTACACACTCTTCTAAGAACTCCATCGAAAACCATTTTGATACCAGTTTTGAGCTGGAAGCGATGCTGGAAAAACGTGTTAAGCGTCAGCTTCTGGATGAAATCCAGTCTATCTGCCCACCGCATGTCACCATCATGCAGGTGCGTCAGGGCATTGCAAAAGGTCTTGGACACGCAGTGATGTGCGCACATCCGTTAGTGGGTGACGAGCCAGTCGTGGTAATCCTGCCAGACGTGATCATCGATGAGTATGAGTCTGACCCGACCAAAGATAACCTGGCAGACATGCTGAAACGCTTTGATGAAAGCGGTCACAGCCAGATTATGGTTGAACCAGTAGCTGATGTTACCGCCTACGGCGTGGTAGATTGTGAAGGGCGCGAACTGAACCCGGGTGAGAGCGCGCCGATGGTCGGTGTGGTTGAGAAGCCAAAAGCCGCTGAAGCACCATCCAACCTGGCGGTAGTAGGGCGTTACGTCCTGTCTGCAGACATCTGGCCTCTGCTGGCGAAAACCCCTCCGGGCGCGGGTGGCGAAGTGCAGCTGACTGACTCCATTGCCATGCTGATGGAAAAAGAAACGGTTGAAGCTTACCACCTGAAAGGCGTCAGCCATGACTGTGGTAACAAGCTCGGCTACATGCAGGCTTTCGTTGAGTATGGTGTACGCCACGCGTCACTGGGCAGTGACTTCAAAGAGTGGCTTGAAAGCACCATCGGCACCAAAAAGTAATCTATTTTAACGCGAGATAAGTCAATGAAAGTCACCGTATTTGGTATCGGCTATGTGGGTCTGGTTCAGGCTGCGGTTCTGGCCGAAGTTGGACACGACGTGCTTTGTATAGATGTCGACGCTAACAAAGTTGAGAATCTCAAGAAAGGTATTATACCTATTTTTGAACCAGGTCTGACGCCTCTGGTGATGCAAAACTATGAAGCTGGCCGGTTAAAATTCAGCACCAATGCTGAAGAGGGTGTAAACCACGGTGTGATGCAATTTATCGCTGTGGGCACGCCGCCAGATGAAGATGGTTCAGCGGATCTGAAATATGTCACCGCTGTTGCGCGTACCATTGCGCAGTTTATGAACGATCATAAAGTGGTTATCGATAAGTCTACCGTTCCGGTAGGGACTGCCGATCGTGTTCGTGCTGTTATGACCGAAACGCTGAAAACACGTGGGCTGGATATCAGCTTCGATGTGGTCTCCAACCCGGAATTCCTTAAAGAAGGTGCCGCGGTCAGTGACTGTATGCGTCCTGAGCGTATCGTTGTCGGTACCGATAACGAAGAAGTGGTTGAACTGCTGCGCGAGCTGTACGAGCCGTTTAACCGCAATCACGATCGCATGATCCTGATGGATATCCGCAGTGCGGAGCTGACCAAGTATGCGGCAAACTGCATGCTGGCAACCAAAATCAGCTTTATGAACGAGATTTCAAACCTGGCGGAACGTCTGGGTGCGGATATCGAAAAAGTGCGTATGGGTATTGGTTCCGATCCGCGTATCGGTTACCACTTCATCTACCCTGGCTGTGGCTACGGCGGCTCCTGCTTCCCGAAAGACGTGCAGGCACTGATTCGTACCGCTGAATCGATTGGCTACACGCCGCGCCTGCTGAAGGCGGTGGAAGACGTTAACGACTCGCAGAAAACCAAACTGCCCGCCTTTATCAAACGCCACTTTGGTGACGACCTGCAGGGTAAAACCTTTGCGCTTTGGGGGCTGTCATTTAAGCCGAATACCGATGACATGCGTGAAGCTTCCAGCCGGGTGCTGATGGAAACATTATGGCAAGCAGGCGCCTCGGTTCAGGCTTTCGATCCTGAAGCGATGGACGAAGCACAGCGCATCTATGGTCATCGTACCGACCTGAAGCTGATGGGCACCAAAGAAGCAGCACTGCAAGGCGCAGATGGTCTGGTCATTTGTACTGAGTGGAAGAACTTCCGCGCACCAGACTTCGATGTGATTAAAAATGCCCTAAAAGAACCCGTGATTTTTGATGGTCGTAACCTGTATGATCCAGAAAGAGTCAGCAAGCGCGGTTTTGTTTATTATGCAATCGGCCGCGGAGCGTCTATTCAAATTGCATAATTAACGAGGACAGTATGAAATATCTGGTTACCGGCGCAGCAGGCTTCATTGGTTTTCACGTTAGCCAACGTTTGTTGTCAGCCGGTCACCAGGTTATCGGAATCGATAACCTGAATGATTACTACGATGTAAACCTCAAGATTTCCCGTCTCGAACTGATTAAAACCCATCCTGAATTTCTATTTGTCGAATGTGACCTTGCCGATCGGCAGGGGATGGCGCAATTATTCGCCGAACAAGGTTTTGAGCGGGTAATACATTTAGCGGCGCAGGCTGGCGTACGTTATTCCATCGATAATCCGCATGCCTATGCGGATGCTAATCTGATCGGCCATTTAAATGTGCTGGAAGGTTGCCGTCACCATAACATCGGTCACCTGTTATATGCTTCTTCAAGTTCGGTGTATGGCCTGAACCAAAAAATGCCATTCTCGACTGAGGATTCAGTCGATCATCCGGTTTCGCTCTACGCCGCGACCAAAAAAGCCAATGAACTGATGTCGCATACCTATTCTCATCTGTACGGAATTCCGACAACCGGTTTGCGTTTCTTTACGGTTTATGGCCCATGGGGTCGTCCGGATATGGCGCTGTTTAAGTTTACCCGCGCTATTCTCGCCGGCGAAAGTATCGATGTGTATAACCATGGACAGATGCGTCGCGACTTTACTTATATTGACGATATTGTTGAATCAATAATTCGTCTGCAAGATATTGTGCCGCAGAAAGACCCGGAGTGGACAGTAGAAACGGGATCGCCAGCCACCAGTTCAGCACCTTATCGTGTTTATAATATCGGCAATAGCCAGCCGGTTACCCTGATGGCATACATTGAGGCACTGGAAAACGCGCTGGGTATGAAAGCCGAGAAAAATATGCTGCCAATGCAGCCTGGCGATGTGCTGGAAACCAGCGCGGACACCAGAGCGCTGTATGAGATTATCGACTTTAAACCACAGACAGGTGTGGAAGAGGGGGTTAAACGCTTTGTAGAGTGGTACAGAGCGTTCTACAAGGTGTAATCGCACCGGTGCGCAATACCCGAATATAAAAAAAGGAAGCCAATGGCTTCCTTTGTTTTTTGCTTACCCTGATGAAACAAATGTTCAACAATAATCAACAATAAAAAACCCCATTTTAACAAATGGGGTTAATTGGGAAGCACCCTGAACAGCTATTACAGCAGGAAATCTTCCAGCTTTTTACCTTGCTCTTCAATTGCTTTTTTGATTACGGCCGGAGTACGACCCTGGCCAGTCCAGGTTTTGGATTCGCCATTTTCATCGATGTATGAATATTTAGCCGGACGTGCAGCGCGTTTCGCTTTGCCCGCAGCTTTAGTTGCAGCCATAGTCTGCAGCAATTCATTAGGGTCGATGCCATCAGCAATCAGCATTTCACGATATTGTTGCAGCTTACGGGTACGCTCTTCAATCTCAGCCTGAGCCTGAGTATCTTCTTCGCGACGTTCGTTAACGACGACTTCCAGTTTTTCCAGCATCTCTTCCAGAGTTTCCAGGGTGCATTCTCTGGCCTGTGCACGCAGAGTGCGGATGTTGTTCAGAATTTTAAGTGCTTCGCTCATTGTCCTAATCTCAAAATTATATTGGGTGGGAGAAAATGTTCTGCCTGATAATAATAGAGGCCGAAAATAGGAACTGCAATAGTTAATTTTGTAAGAAACTCAAAATAACTATTTAACCTGCGATAAGTTTAACGCTATTTGCAAAATTTTAAAGCCCGCTGCGTTAGAAATATGCCATTTGATAAAAAATAACCCATAACACCCCCTGCACGGGCAGGGACATGTCCTGGCAGGAAAAGCCAAATATTGATAACGGGCAGGTAAGAATGGCCTTACACAGCGGCTGAAAGCAAAGGAAAATAGAGAAAACTCTGAGAATATTAAAGGCTTCTATTTTGCTTTTTTGTCGTTTAATGCGGCCTGAATGCCGATGCTTATGACGCTGTTTAAAACAGCAATCACAGAAATTAGTCGCGGACATCAGTGGAGAAATCCACTGGCTGTTACGTCCGGTTTAGTCCCGGCGCAGGCGAATATAGCCTGATACTGTGGTACACTCGCCCCGGACACTTGTTAACCTTTTTGTGGAGTTCGGCCTGATGGCTCAGCTTTATTTTTATTATTCGGCGATGAACGCTGGCAAATCTACCGCGCTGTTGCAATCCTCTTATAATTACCATGAAAGAGGCATGCGCACGCTGATCTATACCGCAGAGATTGACAATCGCTTTGGGCTTGGCAAAGTCAGCTCGCGCATTGGTCTTTCATCTCCAGCAAAGCTGTATAATAACCATACTTCATTGTTTAACGAAATTAGTGCAGAACATCAACATCAAACGGTGCATTGCGTACTGCTGGATGAAAGCCAATTTCTTACAAGAGAACAAGTTAAAGAACTTTCCGATGTGGTAGATAATCTCGATATACCTGTACTTTGTTATGGCTTACGTACAGATTTCCGTGGTGAATTGTTTAGCGGTAGCGAGTATTTATTGGCCTGGTCAGATAAGCTGGTCGAGTTAAAAACAATCTGCCACTGCGGTCGTAAGGCCAGTATGGTATTACGTCTGGACAGTAATGGCGCGCCATATAAAGAGGGCGAGCAAGTGGTAATTGGCGGAAATGAGCGCTATGTCTCAGTTTGCCGTAAGCACTATAAAGAGGCGCTGGAAACCGGAGCCCATAGTGCCATTTATGGCACCCGCAGCGCATCGGCATAAAACGGCAAGACAGGCATTATTTGTCACCGCCGGCATTAACATTACCGCCAATAAAAAACCCGCCGCAGCGCTGAAGGATCCCCACTAAATCAGCGCTAATAAACCAACACCATATTACGGTAGGTTTTGGCGAGGTGGCTGAGGACAGCGTCTAACGCT
>NZ_JRXE01000020.1 GCF_001267535.1 Winslowiella iniecta
GCGCTGTCTTTCTGGCGAGATGCCCCATTTTTCCGATCGCCGCGTGATATTGCAGGGCGAAGAGCGCGAAGGCTATCTGTGGTTTGAGGGATATCGTAATACCGAAGGCGCGATGCTGGGGGTGATGGGCGGCTGGTTTGATGTCACCGAGCGCAAAACGCTGGCGCGTGAACTTCGTCTGGCACGCGATAAAGCCGAGCAGGCCAGCTTTGAGAAATCTGAGTTTCTGGCAAGGATGAGCCACGAAATCCGTACGCCGCTGCATGCGATTATTGGCATTCTGGAACTGGCGGTAAAACAGCAGCGACAGAGTGATGATCCGTTGCATATTGCCTGGCAGGCGGCAGATTCCCTGCAGGGTATTATTGGCGATGTACTGGATTTTTCTAAAATCGAAGCGGGCAATATCGATATCACCCTTCAGCCCACCAGTCTGACGCAATTACTGGATAACTGTGCGGCGACGTTTCGTCTGCGAGCAGAAGAGAAGGGGCTGGAGCTGTTAACCGCTATCAGCATTCCGCACAGCGCGCTGCACTGGCTGGACAGTATCCGCCTGAGTCAGGTGGTCAATAACCTGTTGCTTAACGCGATAAAATTCACCGACCAGGGGCAGATACAGCTGCGAGCGGATATTCATTATCAGGCTAACCAGCCGCGCGATCGGGTGACCATTGAGATTGAGGACAGCGGCTGTGGTATTCCGCCGGATATGTATCAGGCTGTATTACAACCCTATGTCAGAGTCGAAACGGCACAGGGAGCGCCGGGTACCGGGCTGGGATTACCGATCTCGGCAAAACTGGTCGCTCTGATGGGCGGAACATTGCAGCTGCACGGCAGTGAAAGTGGCGGAGTCAGCGTGACGGTAGCGCTGTCGCTGCAAAGAGCCGCGGCAGTACCGTTACCGGAGCCTGCGCCGGTGGTTGCTGAAACCGCGGTGGAAGGGGAGTCGTTAAATATTCTGGTGGTGGACGATTTAGCGGTTAACTTACAGGTGCTGGCGTTACAGTTTGCCACTTCCGGGCATTATGTTGAGCTGGTAAGTAGCGGTAGCGAGGCTTTGCAGGAAGCGGAGCAGAACTACTATGACGTGGTGCTGACCGATTGCCAGATGCAGGGCATGGATGGCTACACCCTGACGCGTCATTTACGTCAACACCAGCAGCGTCATCAGATGCCACCCTATGCGATTGTTGGCTGTACGGCGAATGCCTTTGCCAGCGAGCGCGATCGCTGCCTCGAAGCGGGAATGGATGAGGTATTGATTAAACCGTTGTCGCAAATCGCTTTGCTGGACGGTATTGCACAAATCTGGCAGCGAATAAGCAGCACTAGCGCCACAGGCGATCAGTTTGCTGAGATACAGGCGCTGGCTCAGGCGGACTCTCAACAGGAACAAGCGTTGCTCTCCACCCTATTACAAGGAATGGAGCAGGATCTTGAGGGAATAATAAACTATCGTGATGGCGAAAATGTGTCGCAGATCGCCCATCATGCTCACCGTCTGCATGCATCATTTGCCTTATTACACTACTACCCGGGAATGCGCGTGTGCTTGCGTATAGAGAAGACGCAGCGTTTTGACCAGCAGACGATGGATGCTTTAGTCAAATACACGGCTGCCATAATCAGACTGGTTCAGCAGCGGCTGCAATATTTTCACGGCGAAAAGTAGAGATAGCGTTAAAGGAGATATATTACCGATAGTTTTTATTAAGCCGAACGCTTCTGTTTATATTGATAATCCAGGTTTTCCTTTTTTCTTAACAGGAATACTCTGGAAATGATATGTAAATTTGTATTACGCAATTTCTTAATCTACAGCAGAATTATCCTCTTGTTGACGACTGCTGATTAGCTGATGCTTAATGCGAATACATGAAGCCCAAGTCTTTTTATGCCTCTTTATTTCTCCTCTTGTATTAACGAGAACACTTCAATGAAAACTAAACTTATTGCATTAGCGGTGGTGATGTCATCGCTGTTTTCCGCTGCTGCATTCGCCGATGATGATCATCAGCACGACAGTGACGATAGCGCAGAAGTTTCAAAAAATTCTGACAAATCATCAGCAGAAAAAGCACACTCTTGTGATGGTGCAGCCGATGATGATGAGATGAATGATTAGTTTATTTAAACTGCGATAACGGAGATTACCGACGGGGGTCAATCCGATCGGTAACCTCAACTCGCGTTTTTGCACCGGTAAATTTTGACTCTTCGATAAGGTGCGCATTACAACCTGATATCAAACAGGCTGGATCGGCTTAACAGGAAATAGAGCTGACAGTCATTGTCCACGTCAAGTTTATCCATCGCTCTGAGCTTATGCGCACTCACAGTTTTAATGCTGAGGTTCATGCGTGCCGCAATCTTGGTCAGGCTCAAACCTTTGCACAGTAGCCGTAAAACCTCTAATTCTTTAGGGGTGATTTCATTGGTATTATTATGCGAGTTAAGCAAACTGCGCATCAGATCATTTTCCACATACACTTCGTTATTCAGTACGGTACTCATTACCCGTTCCAGAGTTCTGTCACAGATGTCCATACTGATATAACCTGAGATCCCGGCGGCCAGCATCATTCTTACCAGACTGGCGTGGCGGTGTGGTGACATGACCACAATCTTCAGCTTAGGATATTTATTGCGTAACCACTTCACCAGATTATAACCGTCCATTGATGCCAGTGGACTATTTTTGTTTTCATCGGTATGCAGTGAATAGCCTAATAACAGGATGTCGATATCGTTATTAGTTAACGTCGAAACCAGCTCCCCTGGTGTGGAAACATCATTAATAATGTTATAGCGGGAATACTCTTTTCCTGATGATAACTTCCTGCCAGTCATGTTATTAATCAGTGACTTAATGCCACTTCGAAACAGTTTGTGCTCATGGGCAATGGTGACGTTTAAATTCATAAAATATATCCCTGGTTTTTTTCGATAAAAAATTAAGTTGGCCGGATAGTAACCAGTAATCTTGCTTTCAGGGAGAAAATTCTTCTTGAATAAGGAAAACTCATGTTATTAGTATGATGTTGTTGCTGTGGATAATTCTGCATTTTCTGACTAGTCAGATTTTATTCTGGTAGGGGTTGCGCTTAAAATTCGTCTCGTTGTGGTTTCATAATATATTTCAAAACAATTCAGGTAAACGTGATGAGAGCGGGCTTTAAAAAAATTAATACTTTTCTAATGGTAGTCGAGACGGGCAGTTTTGAAGAAGCGGCAAAACGGCTCTATATTACTCCTTCTGCAGTATCTTTACGGTTAAGCTCACTGGAAAATGAAGTGGGCGAGAAACTGATATTACGCCGCCGCCCGTGTGTTCCGACGGCGAAAGGGGAAATATTTTATCAATATGCGCTGGCGCTGCGTGAGGTTAAACTGCAGCTGGATAACGCATTTAACAGTAAAGCGGCTGATGATAAGTAGGTTGTTACCGGCTATTGCAGGAAGCAGGTAGTGGCGCATTCAGATCATCGTCAACTTTGAATTTCCACCCGGTATAACTGCCCGCTTTTTTAAAGTCCTTATAGATTTGAGCAAATCCTTCTTTTTTAAGCGGTTTGCCTGCGCCTTTACTGTAAACTCCAGTCCAGCGCCCTTTATCATCATAAATCATTCCCCAATCGCTTTTCTGAGTGAAGGGATCCCGGTAGTGCTGTCGCAGCAAATAACGGGTGGGAGTGAAGCGCCGATCGCTAAGCAATTGCTGGAAACTAACCGGGAAACATTTATTCCCGGCGGGATTATCACGATATTGCTGTATAGCTTCACGAATCTGATCGCCGGCAAACAGCAGCTGCGCCTCGCGCTCCTGACGCCATTCCGTTTGCAGATGATCCTGGCTGCGCAGCAGCATCAGCGCCAGCACACTCAGCCAGGCCAGCAGCAGCAAATAGCTGAATCCAGCCTGATGATTACCAGCTGGCATAAGCGCTGCCATCCAGCGATTTCTTTTCGGAGCCGCTATGAACATCGATAATCTGACCATGCTCATCTTGTTTCGTCACCCAACTATTATTTTTATCGGTAATCGGATCGAGCGGAAGCTGGCGTAAATACCCCCTTTCTACCATATCCTCCAGCCTGGTCGGACTGTCGGCATTATCACGCCGAAACTGATCGATAGACAGGCGCAGGGTATTCAGATTGTGTTTCAGCACCACCTCTTTTGCCCGTTCAGTTTGCTGAAAGTAACGCGGTGCGACCAGTGTCATCAGTGTGGCGATAATCGCCATCACCACCAGCAGTTCAATCAGGGTAAAGCCCTTTTCACCATTGCGCATAAGGCACTCCGTTCAGTCCATAAGCCCGGCTGGATGAGGAGACATCGTAAACATCGATGCCGGGAGAAAAATTATCCGGCTCATTATTACTGCTGCGCACGCGCCAGGTTTCCTCGTCCTCTTTACCCTCACAATCACACATCGGATCGCGTGGCAGGCGGCGTAGAAAATAGATTTTGCGTTTATTCGGGGAGGTCTTATCAACAACCCCCTCGGTGAGTGCTTTCAGGTTTTTCGGATAGCCAGGCTCGTCGGCCTTTTTTTCAATCCGTCCTTCAATACCGGCGCGCTGGTAGTCATCCAGCGCCTGGCGTATTTGCCGCAGCGCTGACTGTAATTGCTCCTCTTTCTGCCGCTGTCCCTGTTTTTCGACCAGCGGCAGAGCGGCAGCCGCCAGCGTTGCCAGCAGACTCAGCGTCACCATCATCTCAATCAGGGTAAAACCCTGCTGCCCGCGAAGTTTCATCTTAGTGCGTCCGGCGCGTTATCAGATGCCGGATTCGGTGACGGTAATGCTGCGCCCTGTTCAGGGAAATGCGCTGGCGGCGCCAGCGGTGGAGCAATTCCGGCCTCTTTACCGAGCTGAATGCGGCCGGCGGCGCGCAGGCGCATATCCTGCTCCCCCGGTAGTTCTTCAGTTCCCACCGGAATGGCGCTGACATGGGCGCCCGGCAGGTCGATATTGCGCGCAATACGCGGTGTGATCAGCAGCACCACTTCGGTACGTTCGTTCTTCTTATCGGAGGTTCTGAACAGCGAGCCGATCAGCGGAATATCGCTTAACCACGGCAGGCCGCTTTTTTCATCTTTATTGTTCTGGCTGATCAATCCGGCCAGCATCTGGGTTTCACCATCGAGGCTGCTAAGGATGGTTTTTGCCATGCGGTTATTGGTGCTGTAATACTTCAGGCCGTCTTTGCTCTCCTGCGACTGACCGAGGCTGCTGAGCGTGAATTCCACGTCCATACTGATCTCACCGTCGAGGCTGATCTCCGGTGTAACCTGCAGTTTCAGGCCCACATCCTGATAATCCACTTTTTGATTGGTGACGCCATCATTGGTGGTATTGGTCAATACCGGCATTTTTTCGCCAATTTCGATCAGCGCTTTGGTATTGTTTTTGACATGAATACGCGGGTTAGCCAGCACTTTGGCGCTGTTGCGGACTTTACTGATGTCTATTTTGACACCGCGATTAGCCCCGATATTGATAAACATATTGTCGCGGTTAAAGCCATTTAGCGGGATATTATTGCTGGTATCGGCCGAGCCAAACGCAAGACCCACTTCGCTCGGATAGCGAATCCCCAGTTTCGTGGCATCAAGGCTGCTTATCTCCAGCACTTCCACTTCCAGTGTAACTTCCGCTTCCGGTCGATCCAGCGTCATCAGTAAGCGCTCAACCATTTCAATGTTTTCACGCGGGCTGCGCACCGTAATGGTATTGGTGCGTTCATCAACATGGATATCTTTCAGCTTAAGAATATTGCGCAGTGCAACATTGATATCTTTGGCTTTGGCGTAACCCAGGAAGAAGGTTTTCACCATAATCTCGCGATAGAGTTTTTCTTTGTTCTGACCGGCCGGATAAATCAGCATGGTATTGCTGTTCAACACTTTTTTGCGCAGTTGATTGGAGATCAGCATTAAGTTGATCGCATCTTCTGCGGTGGTGTTATTGGCGATAATGCTGGTGGTGATACTGCGTGACACATCATTATCAAAAATAAAGTTTACGCCGGTAACTTTTGAAATCGTCCCGAAGATCTCCATCAGATTATGCGAGCGAAAGTTAAGTGACACCGGCTTTTGCAATTCCGCGCTCATTCTTTGTGATGGCAGCGTGCTGGAAGAGAGTTTACGCAGCAGATGATCGCGCAGTGCGGTGCCTTGTGGCCAGCCGGGCTCTTCTTCCAGCACTTTCTGAATTTTTTCCAGTGCGGCTTGCGGATTCTCCGCCGCCAGCTTGCTGGCCTGTTGATACAGCATATCCAGAGAGCGATAGTTACTGATGCGACGCAGCCCCTGCTGAGCGCGCAGATTGCCGGGTTGATACTCCAGC
This sequence comes from Winslowiella iniecta, assembly GCF_001267535.1. GTDB lineage: Bacteria > Pseudomonadota > Gammaproteobacteria > Enterobacterales > Enterobacteriaceae > Erwinia > Erwinia iniecta. Next base: position 6,364 of record NZ_JRXE01000020.1, read on the forward strand.
GCGGTACGCCACAGGCGTGACGCTTCCTGGTAATTGTTCTCGCTGACGGCGCGTTCGGCCTGTTTGATATACAGTTCGACCAGCTGGTTACTTTCCCGTTGCTCACGGCTTTTCAGCGACAGATCGTCAGGATCGGCCTGACGTTGCTCTTTGATCTTATCCAGCGATTGGGTCAGCTGTTGCTGCTGATTGAGCACCGTGGCAGCATCTTGATTGTGAGTTTTTGAAGCGCAGCCTGCCAGCAGCAGCAACCCGATGACCACAGTGAGATTTTTTTTAATAAACATAATCAGAATTCTGGTTTGGATTTCATGTCATCCAGCGGCAAACGCTGGTCGTTTTGTAGCGGTAGCCAACGGAATGTCAGCGCATCAGCCGCGATTTCAGTGAGTTGCCAGTTATTATCCAGTTTGTCTCCGGGGCGGATGCTCTCTCTTAATTTGCACTGACGGCAGACGATCCAGCTTTCCTTGCCGTTGGTCAGCACCAGCAAGCGCTGGTTATTGTTCCACCAGGCACCGACTACCTTAAAAGGAAGCTGCGGTGCAGGGGGTTGTCTTGCCACCGGTGGTGCGGCGGGCTCGGGTACGCGCGCTGGCTTAACCGGTTCTCCCTGAAAGGGAAACAGATTTTCAGACGGGTTGCCGGGTGTGGCTGGCTGCGCGGGTGCTGCCGCTGCATGGCTCACCTCTGCGCTTTGGCGCACCGGTAACAGATTTTCTTCTTCCGGCTCGTCGCCATTCAGGGCGCTCCACAGACTGAGCACCGCGGTCAGCACCAGCATCACCTGTAAGTAACGCGGCAGTTTCATCGGCTTTCTCCGGTCAGCGTGACGCGCAGCGACATCGTCAGTTGTGTGCTGGCAGGAGAAGTACGCGCCATCGCCAGTGATTCGAACTGTAACGGCAGCGTGCCCGACATCTCACGTAATGCGGCTTGCAAACGCAGGTAGTCGCCGGTTAACGGAATATCCAAAATGAGTTGTTCACTCTGAGCATCGTTATCGTCCGAGACCAGCTGATAACGACTCTCCCGTGCTTCGAGACCGTTTTTTTTCAGGATGGCGAACAGCGCCTTGACCTGCTGATACTCTGTCACGCTCAGGGCGCTCAGCGCTTGCTCTTCCTCCGGCATGCTGATTGGCAGCGGCACCGCCAGCTGTTGATGAATCGATTGCAGGCGCAGGCTATTTGCCTGCAATTCCGGACGCAGCTGGGCGCATAAATACGTCAGCAGTACCAGCCACAATCCGGCGATTAACAACGGCAGCGGGCCGAGCATTTCATAACTCTGACAGGCCCACCAACGCAGTCGCGGCAGCAGCACTTTCATTGAGGGCAGAGCGCCAGTATTAAGACGCATGGGAATACTCCAGATTTAGCGTGGCGCGTATCTTCCATGGCTCGCTCAGGCTGGTTTCGGTCTGATGATGTTCCAGGCCGACTCTGGCACTGGTGTCTTGTAAGCGCGAGACAAAATCCAGCAGCGCATCCAGCGAATGAGCGACCACTTCCACTCGCACCCGCTGTTGGTTCGCATCCAGCTCCAGTGACAGCAAAGCGATATCGCTGCTCCACGCTTTGCCAATCAGCGCCAGCCCGGCCAGTTTTTCTGGTTCCTGCTGCTGCGGCTGGCTGGCGAAAGCCCGTTGCCTGGTGAGGATGGTCTCTGCCGCCTGACGATGTGCCTGCAATTTCTGCGTCTCTGCCGTCAGCTCTGTCATCAGACGGTTTTGCTGCTGATGGCTCAGCAAGATCCCCGTCAGAACCGGGACAATCAGCAGAATCAGCAGCGCCGTGTTAACCGGTATTGCCAGGCGCGATATAAATTGGTGGTTAGTCATCACGATTATTCTCTGGCGCTTCCCTGGTGCTGGCGGCGGCATGTGGCGTGCCGAGGCCGCTGTCTGCCACATAGCGTTCCAGTGGCGGTAATCCTGCCAGGCGGTTCGCCGTGTCCAGCTGTTGTAATCTGTCACCGTGCGGCAGGCGCAGCGTAAAGACGCTGTGCCAGCGATGCTGCCAGCGCAAGGCAAAGCTGCTTTCCTGCCCGCCAGTACTGGCAAACAGCGCGTTTTCCGGCAGGGTGCGGCCAAAGCGGCTCAGCAGGTTGCTGAACGGTGTGCTGCAACCGGTTAATCGCAGCCGATGCTGGCTGGCGAGCTGTTTCAGGCTGGCAAACAGGGTTTTCTTTAACAGCGCGGCAAAAGCGTCTTCACCAAAGCTGCTGCGCAGAAAACTGACCTTCATCCCCGCTTGTTCACCCTGTTGCTCGGCCAGTAATAATCGGGCGTACTGCCGCAGTTCACGCGGACGAGTGATACCCTGCGGCCACGGAACCAGCAGATAATTAATGTGTGGAGCATCAATAATAAACTCCAGCGAGTCGCGCCAGGCGGGTGCCGCAGGCAGCATGCTGAACAGGTGCTCCAGCTGAGCGGGCAGCGGCAAATCGGGCTGCCACGAACACTGGGCATGCAGCTCACTGCCCAGCCATAACTGGAGATGCTGTTGTTGAAGCTTGCAACACCAGTGATTAATGAAGGGAAATAACACGCCTGACCTCCTGTAGTGTGGTGAAGCCATGGCTGGCGGCTTCAATCGCGATCTGTTGCAACGGGACAAACCCCTCTTTCATCGCCACTTCACGCAGCTGGCGCAATGATGCGCGCGCCAGCAATGCTTCTTTCATCGCATCGCTGAAATGCAGCACTTCTGCCAGCGCCAGTCGCCCGTGGTAACCGCTGTGACGGCAATGCTCACAACCCACTCCGACGTGCCAGTTGGCGTGGCTCAGTTGCTGCTTTTCCAGCTGCCATAGCGCAATCTCTTCCGCTGTCGGCTGATGGGGCTGCTTACACTCCGGGCATACCTGACGTACCAGTCGCTGCGCCACCACACCATTCAGTGCGGTGATCAGGCTGGCTGGCTCTACCTGCATATAAAGGAAACGTTCCAGTACGCTGAACACGCTATTGGCGTGAACCGATGACAACACCACGTGTCCGGTCAGTGCCGCCTGTACCGCAATGCCTGCTGTTTCACCGTCACGGATCTCGCCGACGAGGATAATGTCGGGATCGTGGCGCAGAATGGCGCGCAAACCGCGGGCGAAATTCAGCCCTTTTTTATCGTTAACCGGAATTTGCAATACGCCTTCCAGCTGGTACTCCACCGGGTCTTCAATGGTGATGATTTTGCTTTCACCACTGTTCAGTTCGCTCAGCGCGGAATAAAGCGTGGTGGATTTACCACTGCCGGTCGGCCCGGTGACCAGCACCATGCCGTGAGGAATCTGCGTCAGCTTGCGGATCGCCGCTAATGTCTGGCTGTCGAATCCAAGGGTTTCCAGCCGCAATTTCTTATCGTGGGATTTATCCAGCACGCGTAAAACCGCATCCTCACCGTGAATACTCGGCATGATCGAAACGCGGAAATCGACGTTGCGCTGCTGAATATGCGCTTTAAAACGGCCATCCTGTGGAATTCGGCGTTCGGAAATATCCATGCAGCCGAGCACCTTCAGGCGTGAAATAACCTGTTCAGCATTCTGCGAACCGTTGCAGCGGGTAATGGCGTGCAGCACGCCATCAATCCGGTATTTCACCACCAGCCCATCGGGTACGCTTTCCAGATGAATATCACTGGCGCGGCTTTGCAGCGCGTCGTACAGCGTGGAATTGACTAGTTTGATCACCGGGCTCTGTTCTTCGGACAGGCTGATCAGGGAGATCTCCAGCGCCATCTCTTCTGTCTGGCCGTCAAAATCCTGCTGTTCAAGGTGATCTATCGTGCGCTGCTGACGCGACAGATTATCCAGCTGCTCATTCACCCAGCCCGGACGGCAGAGTGCGATGTGGTCGGTATAACGCTGCGCCCATTGACGCAGCGTCAGTGAAAACGGATCGGCCATCAGCAGCCAGCTTTTGCCGTCAATCAGTACCGGTAGCAGGCGGCGTGACAGCGCTTGCGGCAGCGAGATGCGGGAGAAATCCAGCTCGGCATCCGTCAGTTGCTGCTGTGATAACGGATGCAAGCCAAGTTCCGTGGCAAGTGCCGTCAGCTGCGCGGGCTGCTCTGTCAGCAACTGCTCCAGCCACTCGGCTCGTTGTTCCGGCGTCAGGGTTAACCACGACGAGAATGCACTGTAGGCAGGTTCGGGTAATTGAGTCATCAGGCTAATCCTCCGGCCATTTCAAAAATCGGCATATACAGCAGAAATACCACCAGCCCGACCAGCCCGCCGACGATCAGCATCAGCACCGGTTCGAATATCTTGCTGAAGGTTTCAATGGCGCGTTCCAGGTTTTCGTCATAAAACGCCGCGATGCGTTCGCACATGGCAGGCAACTCACCACTGCGCTCGCCGACCACTAACAACCTGCTGGCGACCGGGGTGGTCAGTCCCTGGGATTCCAGGCAGTGCGAAAGCGCTTTACCCGCCTGCACCTCCATCAGTGCCTGGCGTAGCCCCGGCTGATATGACGTCGGCAGCAGGCTGCTGGTCAGCCGCAATGCTTCCACGGCGGCCATTCCGCCCTGCAACAGCAGGCCAAGCGTGCGGTAAAAGCGCACCAGAATCGCCAGCTGGTATTGCTGTTTCAGCTGTGGCACCCGCATCAACTGGTTTAAAGCGGACTGACGCAGGGTTTTGCTGCGCAAGGCGGCGATCAGCAGCGCGACGCCGCCTACAGTCAGCATCAGTAATAACGCGCCATGTTTTTGCGTCAGCTGCCCCCACCAGACGATAAACTGCGCGCTGCCGGTCAGATCTTTCATCCCGGTAAACACCACAGCAAAGCGCGGGATGATAAAGCCGAGCAGAAAAAACAGGATCAGGCAGCCGACGCTGATCACCACGCAGGGATAGAGCAGGGTGCTGCGAATGCGTTTACGCAATGTCTCCATACGCTTTTCGTAATGAAGAAAACGCCCGAGCGCGATCGGTAACTGTCCGGTCTGTTCTGACGATGCCACGGTGCTGATCAGTAATGGCGGAAACAGCTGCGGCTGGGCAGCAAGCGCCTGAGAAAGCTGTTGACCGCGATAGAGTTCTTTCAGAATTTCACCTAAAACCCGGCGCTGTTCTGCATCACTGCTGCTTTCGCACAGCGCTTCAATTGCTTCGACGATCACCAGGCCCGCATCCAGCAGCGCGATTAACTCCTGGATAAACAGCGTCAGTGGAAAAGGGCGGGCGCGCTTCGCCAGTCGGCTGGCTTTGACGTCAAGTATCAGCGCACCGGGCGCCAGCTGAGCTTTGGCTTCCTCAGCGCTGCTGGCATAAATCTGCTCTGTGCTGCGGATGCCATTGCGCAATAACGTAATTTGATAGTTTTTCATGTTTTCTTACTGGCTTACGGCCGGTTTTGTTCTTTAAGCCGCGCATAGTGAGGCTGGACACGCAGCGCATAGCGCTGACGCAGATGTTCACGGGCAGGTGCGCCTCCTGCGTTATATGCGCCAACCGCGTCCCAGTTATAGCCGTAGCTACGCATAAAACCGGCCAGTACCCAGGCACCGGTCATTACACTCAGGCAAGGATCATCAAGCAGCTTACGTTCCGATATCTGGTAGTTGCGCAGCCTGGGCAGATGTCGACTGTTGATCTGCATCAGTCCGATGTCATAGCTGCCATCGCGATTCTGATTGCGCGCCGAGGCTTGCAAATTGGACTCAACGATGGCGATAGCCTGCAGCAGTTCCGGCTCAATGCCGTAACGCTTCCCGGCCTGATCCCAGCAGGTGGCATAAACCGGTAGCTGAACTAACCAGAGCAACAGCAAAAGTAGTGGAGTGCGCACAATCAGAATCCGTAACTCACCTGTTTACCGTCATTTCCGGTGGCGAGCAGTTCGACTTCATAAACCACATTTTTGTTACGGGTCGGGTTGTGCCATTGGTAAGGGTTGCCCCATGGATCGGCTGGTACTTCTTTACTCAGATAAGGGCCGTGCCAGTTCTTCACGCCGCTCGGGCGCTCGGTCAGCGCTTTCAGTCCCTGCGCTTCGCTTGGATATTGCCCGACATCAAGACGGTACTGACTCAGTGCCTGTGACAAGCTTTTCATCTGGCTGGTGGCGGTTTTATCTTTGGCCTGATCAACCTGCGAAAAAAGACGCGGGCCAACAAAGCCAGCCAGTAAGGCGATAATCATTAATACCACCAGTAATTCCAGCAGGGTAAAACCTTGCTGCTGGCGATAGCGTTTTAATAAAGATTTATTCATGATGTTTTCACCGTGGGCATATTTCAGACATTGCAAATTCATTCGATTATTCTTAAACACTTGCTGGTGAATTTATAGGCTATTGCTCTTTTTTTCATTGAGAATGTTGGTAGTCAGATCAAGAATATTCTTTATATGCTAATGGCCTTTATCTTCTGCCAGCGTTTGTATTATCGTTAGCGAAAATTAAGGTTTCGCTAAACAGTTTTCGGTAAATTAAAAAACATCATGTTTTATTAATAACGCTTTGTTTCTGATAAATAATCGGGTTCAACCTGTCTGGCGGTGTGTTAAATAAATAATAAATGAGATGATAAATGCAGATCGGTCTCGCACTACTGTTTGGTGCAGTTTTCGGAAGTTTTCTCAACGTGGTGATTTATCGCCTGCCGCTGATAATCGCAGGCGGTCACTGTTCTTTAAGCTTTCCTCCCTCTTCTTGCCCGGGTTGCCAGGCGCGCATCCGTTGGCGGCACAATATTCCTTTACTCGGCTGGTTAATCCTTCGCGGGCGCTGTGCCGATTGTCAGCAGTCGATTCACTGGCGCTATCCGCTGGTGGAAGCTGTGACGGCAGCCTTATTTGCAGTGATGGTCTGGCGCTACGGCATAACGCTATACACCGCAATGTTACTGGTGGGGATCTGTCTGATGATTGTCCTTGCGGGGATTGACTGGCAGACCATGCTGCTGCCGGACTGGCTGGTAGTGCCACTGTGGGGAATCGGGATGGCCGCTGCCGGATTTGGCATCAGTGCGGTCAGTTTGCGTCAGGCAGTTATCGCTTCGCTACTGGGCTATCTGCTGCCGTGGCTGTTGGATCGCGGATGTTACGTGCTGCGTGGACGAGCCGGAATGGGGCGGGGAGATATGAAGCTGTTTGCTGCGCTGGGCGCGTGGTTCGGCGTGGAAACCTTATGTCAGATTATGGTCTTTGCGCCTCTGCTGGCGATTGCTGCCGCCTTATTGCTGCTGCGGGTGAAGCCGGGGCAACCTTTTCCTTTTGGCCCTTATCCGATTGCCGTCGCGCTGATTTTTCTGGTTTTGGGGCTCCAGGATTATTCTTCTTTTAATTATTAATGAAATTATTTTATCGAGAACTATCTTGGTGCTGACGGGAAAGTTCCACCGCCTTACTGTCATGGCTCTTATATTTATCATTAATATCGGTCTATATCATGCTGCATATTTACCATCCTGAATATAACGAAAAATACGAGCCATGAAAAATAACATTATTAAACTAAGTCTATTGATTAGTGTGCTCCTGTCACCAGCACTTTCTGCTGCGCCTCCCGCCCAGGCGGTGATTGCTGATACGGATAACCTGACCGCATCCCTGACTGAAATTGATTATAATGCGCAGTCTTATCAACGTTTGGTCACGGTAAAAAACGCGGCCAGGATTACCGTTAAATGGAATGTCTGGGAGGGCGATGGCGGCACCAGCGCGAAAGTATTAGTGAATGATATTGTTCACTGGAGTGGAAGCAGTGCCGATCAACGCGCCACCTTTACCATCAGAAAAGGCGGGAAATATCAGTTACAGGTCGAGCTGTGTAATTCAGAAGGCTGTAGCTCCAGCAAAATTCAGCGGCTAATCGTTGCTGATACTGACGGCAGCCATCTGGAACCGATGGAGGTGGCGCTGCTGGAACACAATCAGCCTTACCAGAATCGTTCGGCTAAAGTCATTGCGGCTACCTTTACCGAATGGGGCGGCGATGATGGCTATTTCCCGGTGAGCAGCATTCCGGCGCAGAATCTGACTCATCTTCTTTATGCTGAAGTGCCGATTTGTGGTGGCGAGACAATTAATGCCACGCTGAAAAACCTCCAGCCACAGCGCTACGAGTCGCTGATGCTCAGCTGCGCCGGACGGCAGGATTTTAACGTCGCACTACTGGATCCTTACGCTGCGGCGCAGAACAGTGAAGGTATTAACGGCCAGGATAGCTATAAAGGCCATTTTGGTCAGCTGATGGCACTGAAAAGAGCGTATCCGCAACTGAAGATCCTGCCCTCAATTGGCGGCGCGACGCTCTCCGATCCCTTTTGGCAAATGGACGATCCTCAACGGCGTAAGGTGTTTGTCGATTCGGTAAAAGTGTTACTACAGACCTGGAAGTTTTTTGATGGGGTCAATATCGACTGGCAATATCCAGGCGGTGGCGGGGCGGATGCAAACTCCGGCAAGCCAACCGACGGGACAACCCTGCTCTCCCTGATGAAAGAGCTACGCGCCATGATGGACCAGTTATCCGTCCAGAGCGGCAAACAGTATCAGCTGACCGCAGCGGTTGGCGGCAGTGCCGAGCGTATTGCCAGGGTAAACTATGGCGAGGTTCAGCGCTATCTGGACAATATTTTCCTCAGTGGCGAAGCAAACGCCGCACTGAAAGAGCAGAAGCACCCCAGGCATCAGAGCGCACTGTATGACGAACGTCGGCCAGCCATCGACAGCAGCGTGCGTGCGCTGCTCGATCAAGGGGTAAACAGTCAAAAAATTGTGTTGGGCTTAGCCAGTTACGCCCGTGGCTGGCAGGGAGTCGACGGCATTCAGCAAAACGGCCCCTTTGGCGGACGGGCAGAAGGCCCGCTAAACGGCAGCAGAGAAGCGAGCATGATCAGCTACCGTAATCTGGTGCGGGACTATAGTGACAGCCACTGGCAAGCGGGCTACGACGACAAAGCTGAGGTGCCTTTTCTGTTCAGCAAATCGGCCAGAAAGCTGCTTAGCTATGACGATCCACGCTCGGTGAAAGCGAAGGGGCAGTATGTCTATACTCAGCGGCTGGGTGGCCTGTTTATCAGCGATATCAGCGCGGATAACGGTGATTTACTGAACGCCATGCATGAAGGGCTTGGTAATGGCGATAGCTCGCTGCTGCCTGAGAATCAGCCGCCAGTCGCCGATGCTGGCCTCACGCAGCATATTACCGGCGCCGAGCGGGTGACGCTGAATGGCTCACACTCCAGCGATCCGGAAGGGGGTTCCCTGAGCTGGCACTGGCAGCAGATATCCGGCCCGCCCGTTACGCTCGAAGATGCTGATCAGCCGCAGGCGCATATTAGTTTAGGGGCGATAGATCAGCAAACGGAATACATTTTCACCCTGACGGTAACTGACGATCATCATCACTCCTCGTCAGCAAAAGTGAAAATTATTGAGCATCCACTCTAATATCCGTTTGTTTTGGCTGATTTATTTATAACGAAAATTTAACTCCCGGATAATCAAAGAAAGTTCTGTAATTATGGCGGAAGGTGCTTATTTTTATAACAGGGTGAAAGGAATAGTTTATCCGGACAAATAGTCATTTATCTGGAGTATGCATTGATGAGATCCCTGTTTAGAAAAAATATGATAACTGCCAGCCTGTTAATGGCCGGGCTGTTATCCTGCTCAGCAAGTTTTGCTGCCGCCAATGATGCTGCATCTGCATTTCCTGATATTAGCGGCAAAAAAGTTCTGGTGGGTTTCTGGCATAACTGGGCTTCTAAATCTGATGGATATCAGCAGGGTACCGCTGCTGATGTTGAACTGACCAGCATTCCTGAAGAGTATAATGTCATTACCGTCGCTTTTATGGAAGGAAGCGGCATCCCGACCTTTAAACCACATAATATGACCGATGCGCAGTTCCGTCAGGCTGTCGCCACGCTGAATAGCCAGGGGCGCGCGGTATTGGTTTCGCTGGGGGGGGCTGAGGCACATATTGAGCTTAAAGCGGGTGATGCACAGAAATTTGCTGATGAAATTATTCGTCTGGTTGAAGTGTATGGTTTTGATGGCCTGGATATTGATCTGGAAGGCAACGCGATTAAGGCTGGTGCCAATCAGACGGAAATTCCTGCGGCGCTGAAAATCGTCAAGAATAAATATCCGCGCTTTATTATCAGCATGGCACCGGAATTCCCTTATTTACGTAATAACGGAGCCTATGCAGGATTGATCAATAGCCTCGAAGGCTATTATGACTTTATCTCCCCACAGTATTACAACCAGGGTGGCGATGGCGTTGGTGAAGGCAGCCAGTGGTATGGGCAAGACAGGGACGATATAAAGGCTGACTTCCTGTACTACCTCACGGATTCGCTGGTTCACGGCACGCGCGGTTTTATCAAGATTCCTGCCGATAAGTTTGTTATCGGTCTGCCGAGTAACCCGGATGCCGCAGCAACCGGTTATGTCCGTAACGAAGGCGATTTGCGTACTGCCTATGAGCGACTGATTTCGCAGGGTACACCGATTAAAGGGCTAATGACCTGGTCAATTAACTGGGATACCGGCCACAGCAGTGCGGGTAATGCCTACGGTTATGAGTTCGCTCATCGTTACGGCAAGCTGATTCACGAAGATTTCACCGGCGACCCGGATACTCAGGCTCCCACTCAGCCAGGTAAACCTGCGCTGACGGCCTCGTCTGGTCAGGTGGCAATGACATGGGCACCTTCCTCTGATAACGTCGGCGTTGCTCAGTACCAGATCTGGCGCAATGGTGAAGAGATTGGTCAGTCCACGGTGCCACAGTACAACGATAACCAGGTGAGCAACGGCAACACTTATGAGTATGTGATTATCGCCGTGGATAAAGCGGGTAATCTGTCACTGCCAGGTGAAGCGGCATCGGTCACTCTTGAGGAAAATGATACGCCATCTGACGATATTGAGCAGCCGACTGTTCCACAGGATCTGAACGGCGAAGCAACCGGACCGAACAGCGTGAACCTATCGTGGGAAGCTTCAAGCGATAATGTCGCGGTACGTCACTACAATATTTATCGTAATGGCGCGTTGCTGACTAAAGAGACGCAGACCAGCTTTACTGACAGCGGTCTGGCGGCAGGCACCACTTATCATTATCAGGTTGCTGCGGTGGATACCTCAGACAACATGTCAGATAAGAGTGACATGATTTCAGTCACTACCGCAGCGGGTGAGAATCCACAACCGGGCTATCCCGCCTATGTTGCCGGTACGGCTTATAAAGCAGGTGATAAGGTCAGTTCAGCTGGCGGCGTATATGAATGTAAACCATGGCCGTATACTGGCTGGTGTGCGGGGGCAGAATGGGCCTATGCACCGGGAACCGGCAGCAACTGGGCTGATGCCTGGGATAAGAAATAATTAGTTTTGACCGATAATAACGGAGGCCGTAGCAACGGTCTCCGTATTCACCGATTACTCTTCAGTCGCGCGTTCACGGTTTGACGGCTGGGTAAACAGCGAGCCATCTTCCCAGCGCAGCAGTGTCAGATTACCGCCCCAGCAGCAGCCGGTATCCAGTCCGATAATCCCCTGCGGTGTACCACGACCTTCTAACGACGCCCAGTGACCAAATATAATGGTGTAGTCGCGTGCCACGGGTCCCTCAATGGTGAACCAGGGCTTTAGCGGCGGCGGAGCCGATTCCGGTGAGTCTTTGCAGATCATATCCAGCTGACCGTTCGGGAAGCAGTAGCGCATCCGCGTCAGCGCGTTGGTGCTAAAGCGCAGGCGCGACAATCCGGTCAGTTCCGGCGTCCAGTTATTGGGCATATCGCCGTACATGGCATCGAGGAACAGCGGGTAACTGTCGCTGGAGAGCACCGCTTCAACTTCGCGCGCACACATCTTCGCCGTGGCGATATCCCACTGCGGCGTAATACCGGCATGTGCCATCACCAGCTTCTTTTCTTCATCAACCTGTAGCAGTGGCTGACGACGCAGCCAGTTAATCAGCTCGTCGGCATCGGCAGCTTCCAGCAACGGGGTGATACGATCTTTGGGTTTATTACGGCTGATACCGGCGTAAACCGCCAGCAGATGCAGATCGTGGTTGCCCAGTACCAGGCGCACACAGTCGCCAAGTGAGCGCACAAAGCGCAAGACTTCTAACGACGCCGGGCCACGTGCCACCAGGTCGCCGGTCAGCCACAGGGTATCTTGCTGTGGATCAAAGGCAATCTGTGCCAGCAGCGATTGCAGTTCGTCATAGCAACCGTGGATGTCGCCAATCAGGTAAATACTCATCGAGTCTGTTTCTTAATGAATATGGGTTTGAACGGCCAGCCGGAATACCGGAATATCGACGTGAAAGGTTTCACCCTGCTGATCGATCATTACGTAGTGGCCTTGCATGGTGCCCATCGGCGTTTCGAGAATTGCGCCGCTGGTATACTGAAATTCGTTGCCGGGCTCGATATAGGGTTGTTCACCGACCACACCTTCGCCCTGAACTTCAGTTTCCCGACCGTTACCGTTGGTAATCAACCAGTAGCGGCCAAGTAACTGCACAGGACTGTGCCCCAGATTGCGGATAGTAATGGTGTAAGCGAAAACGTAGCGCTGTTCATCAGGTGCTGATTGCGACTTAACGTAAACACTCTGCACCTGTACACAAACTCGGGGCGATTCAATCATGTGTTAGTTCTCCTGCGGCTGAGGATGCGCAGTTAACCAGTTAGCTAACTGGCAGTATTGTGCGACAGAAATATTTTCCGCACGCAGCGTGTTATCAATACCCAGCTCGTTCAGCACGTCAAGCGAGAACAGATGGCCGAGGCTGTTGCGCAGGGTTTTTCTGCGTTTGCCGAACGCTTCGGTGGTAATACGGCTCAGGGCGCGAATATCTTCCACCGGATTAGGCAGAGTAGTATGAGGCACCAGTCGCACCACCGCCGACTCGACTTTCGGTGCCGGCGTAAAGGACTCAGGCGGCACTTCCAGCACCGGAATGATATTACAGTAGTACTGTGCCATCACGCTCAGGCGGCCATAGGCTTTGCTGCCCGGACCGGCAACCAGACGGTTTACCACCTCTTTCTGCAACATAAAGTGCATATCCCGGATCGAACCAGTATAGCTGAAGAGATGGAACATCAGTGGGGTAGAGATGTTGTAAGGCAGGTTACCGAACACACGCAGTGGCTGGCCTTTCTGCTCTGCCAGTTCGGCAAAGTTAAAGGTCATCGCATCTTGCTGGAAAATGGTCAGTTTCGGGCCGAGAAACGGATGCGTTTGCAAACGTGCCGCCAGATCGCGGTCAAGCTCAATGACGGTCATGGCATCGAGACGATCGCCTACCGGCTCGGTCAGGGCGCCAAGGCCGGGGCCGATCTCCACCATCGCCTCGCCTTTCTGCGGATGGATGGCGGAAACAATGCTGTCGATAATGTACTGGTCGTTGAGGAAGTTCTGTCCAAAACGTTTGCGGGCAAAGTGGCCCTGGTGGACGCGATTATTCATTACTGCTCTTGATCATGGTAATGGCGAGATTAAGCGCCGTGATAAAGCTGCCCGCATCCGCCGTGCCCTGGCCCGCAAGTTCTAGCGCGGTACCGTGGTCAACAGAGGTACGGATAAATGGCAGGCCAAGGGTGATATTCACCGCGCGACCAAATCCCTGATATTTTAGCACCGGAAGTCCCTGATCGTGATACATCGCCAGCACCGCATCGGCATGTTGCAGATATTTCGGCTGGAATAGCGTATCCGCCGGCAGTGGGCCGGTCAGCTGTAACCCTTGCAGGCGCAGCTCATCGAGGGCCGGGATAATAGTATCAATCTCTTCGCGGCCCATATGGCCGCCTTCGCCGGCATGCGGATTAAGGCCGCAGACGAAGATATGTGGGTTGGCAATGCCAAACTTACTTTGCAGGTCGTGATGCAGAATGCCAATCACTTCGTGCAGACTGTCGCGGGTAATGGCGTCAGCGACATCTTTTAACGGCAGGTGGGTGGTCGCCAGTGCGACGCGTAACTCTTCCGTCGCCAGCATCATTACCACACGCTCACGCGCGGAACGTTCGGCGAAATATTCGGTATGACCACTGAAAGCAATACCGGCATCGTTGATCACCCCTTTATGAACCGGGCCGGTAATCAGCGCGGCAAACTCGCCGTTCAGACAACCGTCACAGGCATGCGCCAGGGTTTCCAGCACGTAGTGGCTGTTATCAACATTCAGCTGACCGATGGTCACCGGCTGGGGTGTCGCCACCGGTAATACCGTCAGCGTACCGGCACGTTGTGGCTGGGCAGTCTCACCCGGCTGATACTCACGCAGTTCCAGCGGTAAACCGAGCATGGCGGCGCGCTCAAGCAGCAGTGCTGGTGAGGCGCACACCACCAGTTCAACCGGCCAGTCGCGCTGCGCCAGCTGAACCGTCAGATCGGGACCAATCCCGGCAGGTTCGCCGGGAGTGATCGCCACACGCAGGTTACTGTGCATTCTGGTCGAGGATTTTCACGTAAGCGCTGGCACGTTGTTCTTGCATCCAGGTTTGTGCTTCTTCAGCAAACTTACGGTTAAACAGCAGGCGGTAAGCACGCTCTTTCTGCGCCGCGTCGGTTTTATCAACCTGACGAGTATCCAGCAGCTGAATCAAATGCCAGCCGAAAGAGGAGTGAACCGGTTGGCTGAGCTGACCTTTATTCAGTTTCAGCAACGCATCACGGAACGCCGGGTCGAAGACTTCTGCTGAAGTCCAGCCGAGATCGCCACCTTGATTAGCCGAGCCTGGGTCGTCAGACAGCTGTTTCGCTGCGCTGGCAAAATCGGTTTTACCGCTCTGAATATCCGCCGCAACCTGCTCCAGTTTCTGGCGCGCCTGCGCATCGGTCAGCACCGGCGATGGCTTCAGCAGAATGTGGCGGGCATGCACTTCGGTTACCGAAATGTTCTGGCTCTCGCCGCGCAGGTCATTCACTTTCAGAATGTGGAAACCGACGCCGGAACGAATCGGGCCAACAATATCGCCTTTTTTCGCCGTGCTCAGCGCCTGGGCAAACAGCGTAGGCAACTCTTCAATTTTGCCCCAGCCCATATTACCGCCTTTCAGCGCCTGGGAGTCAGCAGAGTAAGTCACCGCTAGCTTACCAAAGTCAGCGCCGCCTTTAATCTCACCCACCAGTTGTTTCGCCAGGTTTTCCTGATCGTCAACCTGTTGCTGAGTCGGATTTTCCGGCAGTGGCAGCAGAATGTGGCTGAGGTTCAGCTCCGTTCCGCGGTTATTCTGCGCACCGACCTGAGTGGCCAGAGTATCCACTTCCTGCGGCAGGATGGTGACGCGACGGCGCACTTCGTTATTACGCACTTCCGCGATCAGCATCTCTTTGCGAATCTGCTCGCGATAAGTGCCGTAGTTGACGCCATCATAGGCCAGACGACTACGCATCTGATCCATTGACATATGGTTCTGTGCCGCAATGTTACCAATCGCCTGATCAAGCTGTTGATCGGTGATCTGGACGCCCATCTGTTTGCCCATTTGCAGCAGAATATTATCCATAATCTGACGTTCAACAATCTGATGACGCAGAGTTTTATCGTCTGGCAACTGCTGCCCGGCCTGCTGCGCTTGCGCTTTGACCGACTGCATCATGCCGTTTACATCACTTTCTAAAACCACGCCGTTGTTTACCACCGCGGCGACTTTATCAACAACTTGTGGTGCTGCAAACGCGGTATTGGCTGCCAGCGCCACACCAAGGATCAGCGTTCTCCAGTTCTTCATACTTTTTCCATTCTTATCCGCACTGCGGGTTTGCATGCCAAACATTACAACATCAGAAAGCGCGCTGGTAAGGCAGAATACCCTGACGCAGCATTTGACCGGTTCCTAAGCCGTAGTTAGAGCTCAGGCCACGCAGTTCAATGTTGAACGAGATTTGGTTGTCATATTTACTGTTGTCGTTTTCCCAACCGTTGATTTTGCGTTCGTAACCCAGGCGAATAGCATAGCAGCAAGAACTGTACTGCAAGCCAACCAGCTGATCGGCAGGCTGTTGTGCTTTGGTGTCGTAGTAGTATGCACCCACTACGGACCAGGCATCAGCAATTGGCCAGCTTGCCGTCATACCAACCTGAGAAATACCATCTTTATAAATCGGGTTGGCCGAAATATTCTGTTGCAGCGCAGACGCAACATACTCCGGGCTACTGTAGCGATAGTTTAGCTGCACCATGCGGTCAGCATCCCGACGATACTCCAGTACCGCATTTCCCTGAGAAATATTATCCAGACGCGTATCGTACTGAATGCCGCCGCGGGTGCTCCAGCGATCGCTAATCTTCCAGTATGTATCACCGGCCCAGACCAGGCTGCCAGTGTCATCTTCATCGCTGACGGTGTTTAAACCGGTGCGGGAAGGGGTAAACGAGTAGATTTGACCCACGGAAACGTTAAAACGTTCAACCAGATCGTTATCAAAAATACGCGACGTCACACCGGTGGTCATCTGGTTAGCCGATGCGATGCGATCGAGGCCGCTATAGGTACGGTCGCGGAACAGGCCGGTGTAGTCAGATTGCAACAGTGTAGAGTCATACGCGTTGATATTGCTCTGATCACGATACGGGATATAAAGGAACTGCGCGCGCGGTTCCAGCGTCTGGGTATAACCTTCCGCCCAATTCATATCGCGGTCGAATACCAACTTACCGTCAACTTTAAACTGCGGCATCACGCGGTTAACCGACTCTTTCAGTTGATTATCGGCGTTGCCAGACAGTGAGTTGAAGTATTCAACATCATCCTGTTGATAGTGCGTTGCCAGCAGTTTCGCTTCGGTATTCAGGCTGCCCCAACCATTGGATAGCGGCAGATTGATGGTGGGCTCCACGTGCAAACGCGTGGCATCCGGGTAACGTTCGTTCACGTTAGTAAACTGCACCGCCTGCGCGTACAGATGGGTGTCAAACGGACCGACATCATTCTGATACCAGTTAAAATCAAACTGTGGCTGTGCGCGATAGACGTTTCGGGTGTTGTTAACCGGGAACACCTGGAAATCTTTACTGGAAATCGTCGCATTCCAGTTCTCTTCCGAGTAGCCAATGCTGAATTTCTGCGTCAGATAACCATCGGTAGACGAATAGTAAGGCGAATCGAGATCGTTGAAATAGTATGGATCGCTGACTTTCGAGAAGTCGGCATTGAAGCGCCAGTGCTGATCATAGACGCCCGCATGACGCCAGTAGAAGAACCAGCGATTGGAATCTTTGTCGTCGGTATTACCGCGCTCGGCCTGATCTTTATTGTACTGATTGTCCGAAGGAAGGTAATCAAACTGAATCAGACCGGTGCCGGCTACGGTGAGGTAGCGGAACTCATTCTGCCACTGCATACCACGCTTACTCATATAATGCGGCGTCAGCGTCGCATCAAAGTTTGGCGCGATATTCCAGTAGTAAGGCAGCATAAACTCGAAGCCGTTATTACTGCCGTACTTCGCATTCGGGATCAGGAAGCCGGAACGACGGCGGTCGCCGATTGGCAATTGCAGATAAGGGCTGTAGAACACCGGAACCGCACCGATTTTAAAGCGCGCGTTCCAGATTTCAGCCACTTCTTCTTCGCGGTCCTGAATCACTTCTGATCCCACCACGCTCCAGCTGTTATCGCCAGGCAGGCAGGAAGTGAAGGTGCCGTTTTCCAGAATTGTGTAACGGTTTTCACCGCGCAGTTTCATCTGATCGGCCTGACCACGCCCTTGACGACCGACCATCTGATAGTCGCCGTTCCAGACGTTAGTGTCTTTTGTATTCAGGTTTGACCAGGCTTTCGGACCTTTCAGGATGACCTGATCGTCGTCATAGTGCACATTACCCAGTGCGTCGACAGTGCGGGTTGGCTCGCTCTGGCCCGGCAGCATTTTCTGGTGAAGCTGGACTTCATCAGATTGCAGGCGGCGATTCCCTTGCTGAACATCCACATTACCGGTGAATACCGCATTGTCGGGATAGTTACCTTTAGCGTTATCAGCGTTAATCGTTACCGGCAATTGATCGGTGTTTCCCTGAACCACTGGCCGATTAAAACTTGGCACGCCAAGCATGCACTGCGACATTAAATCGTCGGCAAGCACCTGCTGACTGTATAGTGCTGAACCAATCAGGGTGGCCAGCAAAGTAGGTATACGTTTTTTCATACGCGGTATCGAGAATTCCGTGATAACAGGCATCATGCCGACAAACGGTCAGAGACTAACTTACTCAACTGCGTTGCGCTAGTGTTAATCCTGCTCGTTTACCCGCGTTGCCGTTAGGCTCTGAGATAAATGACAGGTATGATAATGCAATTTTTAGCCTTGAGCATGGCGAATTGAGGAGTATATGCGCTATTGGGGAAAAGTACTCGGCCTTGTGCTGGGTTTAATGTCAGGAGCGGGCTTTTGGGGCCTGGCAATTGGCCTGATTATTGGCCATATGATCGATAAGATTCGCGGTGCGCAAGGGCAGGGCTATTTTGCCAACCAACAAACGCGGCAGACATTATTTTTTCGCACCACCTTCCAGGTAATGGGGCATTTAACCAAATCTAAAGGGCGTGTAACGGATGCGGATATCCAGATGGCATCGCTGCTGATGGATCGCATGCAGTTGCATGGCCAGGCGCGTACCGCCGCCCAGCAGGCCTTTCGTGAAGGCAAGCAGGGGGAATATCCGCTGCGGACGAAACTGCGCGAACTGCGCAGCGCCTGTTTTGGCCGTTTTGATCTGATTAGGATGTTTCTGGAAATTCAGATTCAGGCTGCCTTTGCCGATGGCTCACTCCACCCGAATGAACGCCAGGTGTTGTATGTGATTGCCGAAGAACTGGGTATCTCACGCAGTCAGTTCGACCAGTTTCTGCGCATGATGGAAGGCGGCCAGCAGTTTGGCGGCGGCAATCAATCCTGGGGGGGCTCTTCGCAGGGCGGTTTTCAGCAGGCGCAGCGCGGGCCAACGCTGGAAGATGCCTGTAGCGTGCTGGGAGTGAAAAGCAGTGATGACAGCACCACCATTAAACGTGCCTATCGCAAACTGATGAGCGAACACCATCCCGATAAGCTGGTGGCCAAAGGGTTACCACCGGAAATGATGGAGATGGCGAAGCAGAAAGCGCAGGAGATTCAGGCAGCGTATGATTTGATCAAACGCGAAAAGAATTTCAAATAGTCGCAGAAGATAAAAAGGGTGGCGAAAACGCCACCCCTGCACCAAAAATCCCGTACGGACGGCGTTCTCGCCGCTCTGATAAATCAGAAATCTGCCGGCTGACGAAAGGTCATCGGTGTCTGATATTCGGGATGGGTAATGGTCAGCATTTCCGCATGCAACTGTAACCTTGGTGCCATCGCTTTGGCTTCATCGTGCGCATAAAAATTATCGCCAAGAATCGGATGACCTAACGCCAGCATATGCACGCGTAACTGATGCGAACGACCGGTAATCGGTTTTAAGCGGACGCGCGCGCTGTTATCACTGGCATAGTCCAGCACCTGGTATTCGGTCTGCGCCGCTTTGCCGGTTTCAAAACAGACTTTCTGCTTTGGCCGGTTCGGCCAGTCACAGATCAGTGGCAAATCAACCAGCCCTTCCTCTGGCTGTGGATGACCCCAGACGCGTGCCACATAGGTTTTCTGCGGCTCACGCTCACGGAATTGCCGTTTTAGCTCTCGCTCCGCGGCTTTATGCAGCGCCACGACAATCACCCCGCTGGTCGCCATATCCAGCCGGTGCACCGATTCAGCCTGCGGATAATCGCGTTGAATACGCGTCATCACACTGTCTTTATGTTCCTCAAGCCGGCCCGGTACCGACAGCAAACCGCTGGGTTTATTGACCACCACAATATGCTGATCCTGATACAGAATATGCAGCCAGGGATCTTGCGGAGGATTGTAGGGTTCCATCATAGTTTTAACCGCTCATTCAGACAGCACCTTCCCCCGCAAGCGGGGGAAGGCTGGGATGGGGCGCAGCCAACGGCGGATTACTGGTGGGTCACCACAATCAGACGCAGCGCATCAAGACGCCAGCCAGCATCGTTCAGACTGGCAAGGACCTTTTCGCGATTGTTTTCCAGCGCTTCAACTTCATCATTACGGATGTTCGGGTTGACGGCTTTCAGCGCTTCGAGACGTGACAGTTCAGCACTCAGTTTCTCGTCAGCTTCCTGACGCGCCGCATCGATCACTAAACGCGCTTCCGCTGCCGCCTGCTCTTCAGATAACTTCAGAATAGCATGCACATCCTGCTGTACCGCATTGACCAGCTTACTGCCGGTATGACGATTCACCGCGTTCAGCTGGCGGTTAAAGCTCTCAAACTCCACTTTACCGGCGAGGTTGGTGCCTTTGCGGTCAACCAGCATGCGAATCGGCGTCGGTGGCAGGAAGCGGGTCAGTTGCAGATGCTTCGGTGCCTGGGCTTCAACGACATAGATCATCTCGACCAGCAGTGTGCCAACCGGCAGCGCTTTGTTTTTCAGCAGCGACAGGGCACAACTGCCGGTGTCGCCGGAAAGGATCAGATCCAGACCGTTGCGAATAATCGGGTGTTCCCAGGTGACGTACTGCGCATCTTCACGTGACAGTGCCTGATTGCGATCAAAAGTGATGGTGCAGCCATCTTCCGGCAGGCCAGGGAAGTCAGGCACCAGCATATGATCCGATGGCGTCAGGACGATCAGGTTATCGCTGCGATCTTCCTGGTTGATACCGACGATATCAAACAGATTCAGTGCGAAGTTTACCAGATCGGTATCGCTGTCCTGCGCGCCAATCAATTCGGCCAGCGCCTGCGCTTTTTCACCTCCGTTGGAGTTCAGCTCCAGCAGACGGTCGCGACCCTGTTCCAGCTGCGACTTCAACGCGTCATGCTGGCTGCGGCACTGGGTTATAAATTCGTCCAGCCCTTCCGGATTTTCCGGCGCGGCCAGATACTCGATCAGCGGTTGATAAACGCTGTCATACACCGTACGACCTGTCGGGCAGGTATGTTCGAAGGCATCCAGCCCTTCGTGATACCAGCGCACCAGCACCGACTGCGCGGTTTTTTCCAGGTATGGCACCATAATCTGGATATCGTGAGCCTGGCCGATACGATCAAGACGACCAATACGCTGTTCCAGCAGATCCGGGTTAAACGGCAGGTCGAACATCACCAGGCGGCTGGCGAACTGGAAGTTACGGCCTTCGGAGCCGATTTCAGAACACAGCAGTACCTGAGCGCCGCCCTCTTCGGTGGCGAAATAAGCCGCTGCGCGGTCGCGTTCAATAATCGATAAGCCTTCGTGGAATACTGCCGCACGGATACCTTCGCGCTCACGCAGTACCTGCTCCAGTTGCAGCGCGGTGGCCGCTTTAGCACAGATCACCAGCACTTTTTCGTCACGGTTGCTGGTCAGGTAACCCATCAGCCATTCGACACGCGGATCGAAGTTCCACCAGGTCCCGGTGTCACCCTCGAACTCCTGATAAATCTGCTCCGGGTAGAGCATATCGCGCGCGCGTTCATCGGCAGATTTACGCGCACCCATAATACCGGAGACTTTGATCGCCGTCTGATACTGCAATGGCAGCGGCAGGCGGATCTGATGCATCTCACGTTTCGGAAAGCCTTTCACGCCGTTACGGGTATTACGGAACAGGACGCGGCTGGTGCCATGACGATCCATCAGCATGCTGATCAGCTCTTCACGCGCCTGCTGTTTGCCTTCACGGTCGCTGTTCGCCACCTGTAGCAATGGCTCGATATCCTGCTCGCCGACCAGATCGTTCAGCATATTCATCTCATCGCTGGAGATGCTTTTATCAGCCAGCAGCATCGCTACCGCATCGGCGATCGGACGGAAGTTTTTCTGTTCTTCAACAAACTGTTCAAAGTCGTGGAAACGATCCGGATCGAGCAGGCGCAGACGGGCGAAGTGGCTCTCCATTCCCAGCTGCTCTGGCGTCGCGGTTAACAGCAGCACGCCAGGAATGTGTTCGGCCAGCTGCTCAATCACCCGATATTCACGGCTTGGCTCGCCTTCGCTCCACGCCAGGTGATGCGCTTCATCGACAATCAGCAGATCCCACTCAGCATCCGCCATTTTTTCCAGACGTTGCTTGTTGCGGCGCACGAAATCCAGCGAGCAGATAACCAGCTGTTCGGTATCAAACGGGTTATCGCTGTCGAGCTGCGCTTCGGCATAGCGCGCATCGTCAAACAGCGCAAAACGCAGGTTGAAACGGCGCAGCATCTCGACCAGCCACTGATGTTGCAGGGTTTCTGGCACCACGATCAGCACGCGTTCCGCACGACCTGCCAGTAATTGCTGGTGAATAATCATGCCAGCTTCGATGGTTTTACCCAGGCCGACTTCATCCGCCAGCAGCACGCGAGGGGCGTGGCGACGACCAACATCATGGGCGATATGCAGCTGATGCGGGATCAGGTTGGTGCGCATGCCACGCAGCCCGCTGATCGCCAGGCGATACTGTTCACTGTGATATTTGCGCGCGCGGAAACGCAGCGCGAAGCGATCCATACGATCCAGCTGACCGGCAAACAGGCGATCCTGCGGCTTGCTGAACACCAGTTTGCTGTCCAGCATCACTTCACGCATCATCACGCCGCTTTCGTCGGTATCGAGGCGTCGACCGACATAAGCCATCAGGCCGTTTTCGCTGATGGCTTCTTCAACTTCCAGCTGCCAGCCCTCGTGGCTGGTTATGGTATCGCCCGGATTAAAAATGACGCGGGTTATCGGAGAATCATTTCTGGAATAGAGACGGTTTTCACCGGTGGCGGGAAACAGCACTGTCACCATACGTGCATCCAGTGCAACAACGGTTCCCAATCCCAGTTCGCTTTCCGTATCGCTGATCCAGCGTTGACCAAGTGTAAAAGGCATAGATAGTTGGCTCGATTCTCTTAAAAATTTTTTAGAACTCGCTCAAAGGCAATAGTATTGCGGCCGGACATGAATGTCTGGCGAAAGGTTCAGAGCGGTAGCGTTCAGGAAGGGCGCTATGGTACTGGAAGGTGGCGCGTTCGTCACCTGTCAAAACAGCCCTAACTGTCCTGTTATTAGTGTAGCAAAATCGTCCTGGACAAATGGCAGAATACCATCGGCCACTGGCTGAAGCTGGCGCGTGAGGTAATGATCGTAGTCGAGTGGCGTGATGCGCGCTTCCAGGGGTTCAGGGCCTGAGGTTGCCATCACGTAGCGAATATAGCCGCCGTTCTGGTACTGCAACGGTCGATCGGACTTCCGATTTTCTTCATCGGCCAGCCGCGCCGCCCGCACGTGCGGCGGGACATTGCGCTGATATTCGCTGAGTGGTCGACGTAAGCGCTTTTTAAACACCAGCTGGTCGTCCAGTTCGCCATCCAGCAGCTGACGCACGGTTTCGCGAATGAAATCCTGATAAGGCTGGCGCTGGAAAATCCGCTGATAAAGCTGTTGCTGAAACTGCTGCGCCAGCGGCGTCCAGTCGGTACGGACGGTTTCCAGCCCTTTAAATACCAGGCGCTGTTGCCCGCCGTCGTTAATCATGCCGGCATAGCGTTTTTTACTGCCCTGTTCCGCGCCGCGAATAGTGGGCATCAGGAAACGGTTAAAGTGGGTTTCATACTCCAGTTCCAGCGCGCTTTCGAGGCCATACTGCTGGCGAAGATGGTCGCGCCACCAGTTATTCACCACGTCTGTCAGCCGCTGACCAATCTCGTTCGCCTGTGCGTCATCATGCGGGGATTTCAGCCAGACAAAGGTTGAGTCGGTGTCGCCATAAATCACATCATAACCTTGCGCCTCAATCAGTTCGCGGGTTTGGCGCATAATTTCATGGCCGCGCAGGGTGATTGATGAGGCCAGCCGTGGATCGAAAAAGCGGCAGGCGCTGGTTCCCAGTACGCCATAAAAAGCGTTCATAATGATTTTGAGCGCCTGCGACAGCGGCTTGTTGCCCTGTTTTTTCGCCGCCTCACGGCCAAGCCAGATCTGGTTAACGATTTCCGGCAGGCAATGTTCCGTGCGCGAGAAGCGCGCCTCACGAAAACCGGGTACCGAGTGCGCATCGTCAGGCTGCGCCAGCCCGGTGACCAGCCCGACCGGATCGATCAGAAAAGTGCGGATAATCGACGGATACAGGCTTTTGTAATCCAGTACCAGTACCGAGTCATACAGGCCAGGACGCGAGTCCATCACATAGCCGCCCGGACTGGCTTCCGGCGCAATTTCACCGAGGTTCGGCGCAACAAAACCGGCGCGATGCATGCGTGGCAGATAGAGATGACCAAAGGCCGCAACCGACCCGCCGTGCCGATCGACCGCCAGCCCGTTTACCGTGGCGCGCTCAAGTAAAAACGGCATCAGTTCGGTATGCTGGAAAATCCGCGTGACCAGCTCACAATCTTTCAGGTTGTAATGGGCCAGCGCCGGTTTATCGTTGGCGAAACGCTGATTAATTTCCTCCATGCGCTGCCACGGATTATTGATCGCTTTACCTTCGCCCAGCAGTTCGCGTGAAACCGCTTCAAGGCTGAAGGAAGAGAAGTTCCAGAACGCCGATTTCAGCGCTTCAATGCCATCAATTACCAGCCGGCCGGTGGCCTGCGCGAAAAACACGCCAGGCTTAAAGCCATGTTCCCGCCACTCCAGCGCTTCATTGTTGCGGCCTAAGCGCAGCGGAATGCCGTAGCGGTCAGCATGTTTTTGTAACACGCGCAGATCGAACTGCACCACGTTCCAGCCAATCAGCACATCCGGATCGTGCTGCTGGAACCAGGCGTTAAGTTTCTCCAGTAGCTGAGGACGGCTGCTGACATACTCCAGATCAAAATCAAGCTGACTGGCATCGCCATTTTCTGGCCCCAGCATATACACCTGGCGCTGGCCGCAGCCTTCCAGACCGATGCAGTAAAGCTCACCGTGCTGGGTGGTTTCGATATCCAGCGATACCCATTTTAGCGGCGGGCGATAGTCGGGATGCGGTTTCAGACGGGCATTTTGCAGGCTGTTACCCACCGGCTGACCACTAAACCAGACCGGCGCGGTGATAAAGCGTTCCATTAAAAAGCGTTCTGGTGGACGGATATCGGCTTCATACACCGGCACCCGGTTTTCACGCAGCAGCTTTTCCAGCCGCTGTAGCTGGCGATACTGACGGCAGTAAAGCCCAAACACCAGGCGCAGGCGGAAGTCTTTCAGTTCCAGCGGCGCAATGCGGTAATGGCGCTCATTGGCTAACAGCTGCTGAACCTGTGACTGAAACTCAACGGGAATAAACGCCACCGATTCCTGTTGCGGCAGCACCAGCCGTTGCGGCCCGGCATCGGTTGCCAGCCACAGCACCACTTCCGTCCCTGCGGCGGTATCCCGCCAGTGGCGAGTAAGTAAAAAGCCTGCGCGCGCGTTGTCCACCGAAAACCCTTATTGCGTTAACTATAAGCAATAATAGCATGTTTATTTATACAGTGTCTCAGGCGTTGAACAGTAAGTTGATAATGATTCTTATTACAGTGTTAAATTATCACGGTATCTTCCCATCATGACTGGCAAGATTCTGAATCAGGTGTTAAACCTTACGGCGATTTCAGTTAAATAATTTAATTCAGGTCGACTGACATCACATTCCTGTATGCAGTTAAACCAGCGATGTGACTTTATTTTTCAGCCAGGCAGGCGCAGAGTTAATAAAAGGATCTTTTATCATGGAACGCCTAATCGTAGCCCATACTCCGCTGGCTGATGATCGGCTGCTGTTCAGCAAGCTGACAGGTAGTGAGCAGCTTTCCGGGTTGTATTGCTTTGAGGTTGAGCTATTAAGCGCCAGTAATGATATCGATATTAAAAGTTTATTAGGCCAGGCGATGACGGTGGCATTAAATACCCACAAAGAAACACCGCGATATTTAAATGGCTGTGTAACGCAAATAACGCTGGTCGGGCGTGAAACAACAGGTGAACGTTATTATGTCTGGCTTGCGGTGTTAAGGCCGGCATTATGGTATTTAACCCAGAATCGCGACTTCAGAATCTGGCAAGAAAAAAGCGTTCCAGAGATTATTACGGAATTACTGGCCGAACACCATATCCCTTTTGATAATCAGCTCAGCTGGCGCTACCGGCGCTGGAATTATTGTGTGCAGTATCAGGAGAGTGATTTTGATTTTATCAGCCGCCTGATGGAGCATGAGGGGATCTATTACTATTTTCATCATCAGTTGGGCAGCGAAGTGTTTGTTCTGGCTGATGCTCCCGAGGCGCATGGTTCGCTGCCGGGTTATGAAAAGCTGGCTTATCATCCTTGCGAAGAGCAGGTGGCGGAAGCGATCACCCGCTGGAGCGTGACGGATTCTATTACTCCCGCGTTATACAGCCACGATGACTACGATTATCGCCAGCCAGATGCGCGTTTACTGGAAGTGCGTCAGAATCCGCACTCTTTTGCCGCGGGTAAGGCGGAGGTGTTTGACTGGCCGGGAGGTTTTACCGACCGCGAACACGGCGAGTTTTATGCGCGGGTACGACAGCAGGAATTTGCCGCACGTCATCAGCAGATAAGCGGCAGTGCCAGCGCGCTCGGTATCGGCGCCGGATACAGGTTTAATTTTACCCA
This sequence comes from Winslowiella iniecta, assembly GCF_001267535.1. Taxonomy (GTDB): domain Bacteria; phylum Pseudomonadota; class Gammaproteobacteria; order Enterobacterales; family Enterobacteriaceae; genus Erwinia; species Erwinia iniecta. The sequence goes on from NZ_JRXE01000020.1 coordinate 32,950, forward strand.
GGCACCGCGGCCGGTGGATGAGGGGGACTATCTCACCATCAGCGCCAGCTATAAGCTGGTGGCAAACGCTTATGCCAGTGGCAGTGATCAGGTTGCAGAACAGCGTATCAACTTTGTGGTGGTGCCCGCCGCAGTGAACTGGCGACCGGCACGCACTACGCGATGGCCCAAAACGCATGGGCCGCAAACCGCGGTGGTGGTCGGGCCGCGCGGTGAAACTCTCTGGACCGATCAATATGGTCGGGTAAAGCTGAAATTTCGTTGGGATCGCCACGGGCGCGATGATGAAACGGCGTCATGCTGGGTGCGGGTTTCCAGCTACCGGGCGGGCTGGAAGTATGGCGCGGTGCAGGTGCCACGCATTGGTGAAGAGGTGGTGGTGGATTTTATTAATGGCGATCCGGACCGGCCGATTATCACCGGCGGCGTTTACAATCAGCAGAATATGCCGCCGTGGGATCTGCCCAGCGCCGCCACCCGGATGGGCTTTATGTCGCGCAGCAGCGGTGGCACCATGGACAATGCCAGTTTTCTGTATCTCGACGATGCGCCAGGGCGTGAATCTTTTGCTATGCATGCCGAGCGCGATATGACGATTTCGGTCGAGAACAACCTGAATCTGCAAGTGGACAGCAATAGCCGATATCTTATTAAGGGCAATCGAAGCACAGAAGTTTTGGCTGATGATGATCTTACCATTGACGGCAATCGCCATATTTTTACTAAAGGCGGCTATTCTGAACAGGTGGTCGGGCCGGTAAGTCAGGTTTATCAGCAGGGGCTGTTAACCGAAATTAGCTCGGCAGGGAAAAAAGAAATTATCCATGGTGAAGTCAGCGTTTCTATTGAGGGCGGCTGGCAACAGAATGTTAGCGGCGGGGATATTGCGATCAGTTCGCCAAATAACATTCATCTTGAAAGTGACAGTAATATTGCGATCAATGCACCCAGCCTTACCTTTACCACCCGTGGGGAAGCCTGTACCCTTTCTGGTGTGAATATTGGTATCAATGGACTTGATATTAAAGTGAATGGCATGACGGCTGGCACGACGCTATCAAGTAATGAAGTGAAGGGCGTTGCCAGCAGTATTACCGGCTTCAATATGTCGAAAAGCGTGGTTTCGCTGCAAACCGATACGATAAAATACAGTGGTTCAGGCGTGAAGCTGGATTATTCCAGTCAAATATCGATATTCAGCATGCTGCATTTATATATGTAGTGAGCAGGTGAGGATTCTGTACGGCTTGTAGTGCGTTTAAGGATAATCGCATGAAAATAATTAAGCCTTTGCGTTTAAGTGTATTAAACCGGCCGTTTAGTCTGCGGGGAGAAAATCAGCTCGGAATTTCGGTTTTAGCGCTGGCAGATATGAGTGCCACACCGCAGTTACGACCGGAAGCGGAACTGTGGCAACTGGCTGCCAGTGAGTTATCCGCCAGCGGTGGCGTGCTGGACTTGGCGATGCCAAAAGCCTGTGCTGAATATCTGGCAACCGGCTATGCCTTTAGCCAGCATCAGGCAGATAAAACCCGCTGTGCGGTAAAAATCGAAGTCGGGATGCTGAGTAAGACACTGATGGTGTCCGGCGATCGCCACTGGCACAACGATAAACCGTCGCGGCCGCAGGCTTTCAGTCAGATGCGTCTCGACTGGAGCCGGGCTTTTGGTGGAAAAGGATTCGCTAACAATCCACAGGGGATAGGTTTTACGCCCGATAATATTGAAGGGCATGACTATTATCGCCTGCCAAATATTGAGCCGCTTCACCGGGGCATCCGTTCAGTGCGCGACAGGCCCGAGCCAGTCGGCTTCGGGCCGCTGGATATGACGTGGCCTCAGCGTTTTTCGCGCATTGGTAAACAGTACGATGCCAACTGGTTACACCATGATTTTCCGGGGTTCGCGCCGGATATGGACTGGCGATTGTTTAATGCCGCCAGCGAAGATCAGTGGTGGCCCGAGAATAACAGGTTGCCATCCGAGGCGGCGTGGCGCATCTGGAATATGCACCCGGAACAACCGTTACAGCAGGGACGATTGCCGCCGTGGCAGGCGCGCTGCTTTATTAATCGTCAGAGCGTGCAGCAACCGCAGTTCGTCGAGGTGCCGCTGCGTGCCACCACCCTGTGGTTCTTTCCGCATCTTGAGCAGATGCTGCTGATTTGGCAGGGCAGTATCCGTATCGCGGAGGATGATGGCGCGGATATATTGCAGATTCTGCCGGCGCTGGAAAAAACAGGCAGTGAGCGTTCACTTCAGCACTATCGTCAGGTGCTTGAGCAACGTCTGGATAAAGAGAAGGGCGCACTGTATGCCTTTCGGGAAAAAGACCTGCTGCCGGAAGAGGCCATCGGGCCATGGCTGGATACTGAGCTGCCGGTGCAGGAAAGTCCGGTATGTGCAAATTTGCGCAACCGTGAAACCCATCTGCGGCAGCAACAGGGTGCCCGGCTGGCTGAGTTGGGGCAGGACAGCAATCAACAGCTTCCCTTGCTGAGCAATGCGACCTTACCCGAACTGCATGAATTACCTGACTTTATTGAACAGCTTGAACAGCAGGCTGATCATCTCCGTGAGCAAGCGGCATGTCACAGTGAGCGCGCTCAGCGGGATAATGCGGCGTCCACCGCCTTACCGAGCGGGCCAGAAGCGCTTCATCAGATGCAGGCGTTGTTACATCGCCATGAGACGGCGTTAAGCGATAAGCAGCGTGCAGAAGCGATTGCCTCACTGCATCAGATCTATTTGATGTCGGTGCAGGCGCAGCCTGCGGCAAAACGCATCGAGGGCGAAACGGTGCAGATTCTGCGTAACCGTGCGTTAGCCACCATGGCGCTGAATGGTGACTTCAGTGGGCTGGATTTTACCGGCGCCGATCTTTCGCAGCTGGATCTTCGCGGTGCCAACTTTTCACGGGCGCTGCTGGAGAGTGTGGATTTCAGCCACAGCCAGCTGGACGGGGTTAACTTCAGCGAGGCGGTACTCGCCCGCGCTGAATTTAATCAGGCGTCGCTGTGTCATGCGGTATTCGATCATGCCTCGCTGGCCTTTGCCCACTGCAAACGCAGCGATTTCTCTGGGGCGCACTTCCTCAGTACCGTCTGGCATGAAACCGTGCTGGATAACTGTCGCTTCGACGGTGCCTCACTGAGCGAGATGGTGGTGCATAACGCGGTAATTTATCAGTCACGTTTTCAGCAGGCCGCGCTGGATAACATGCTGTTTTTAGGATTGTCGCTGGCGGAACCCGATTTCAGCGTGGCAAGCTTAACGAAAGTCAGTTTTGTGCAGTGCGATCTTGATAAGGCGGATTTCGCCGGGGCAATACTGACCGGGTGTTCATTGGTGGAGAGCCGGGCAGCACACAGCAACTTTCATCGGGCTTGTTTGCTGAGCTGCGCCATCACCGCTGAAAGCTATCTGCCAGGAGCCGATTTTACGCTGGCGACACTAACCGAATGTAATTTACGCCAGTTGCAGCTTGATCACGCCTGTTTTCACCAGGCGAGGCTGGTCAACAGCGATCTCAGTGAAGCCAGTTGTCAGCAGGCCGATATGAGCCGAAGTAATCTGGCGGGCAGTCTGTTTATTCGCACCAATTTTCGCGATGCCACGCTGGCGGACAGCAATCTGATCGGTGCCGTGTTGCAAAAGTGTCAGCTGGGCGGGGCCGATCTGCGCGGGGCGAATTTGTTTCGTACTGATTTATCGCAATCGCTGATCAATGATGCCACGCAGCTGACCGATGCCTTTATTTGTCGTACTAAAACCTTACCCAGGCGAGAGCGGCAATGAACGGCCTGACGGCTGAAATGCTGCAACAAAAAATCAAACGCGGCGAACCGGTTGAGCAGGTGTCGTTGCGCGGCGCCAATTTACGCGGGTTGGATTTAGCGGGCGGAATGTTACAGGGGGTGGATGTCAGCGGAGCTGATTTTACCGGCGCGAATTTGCATGAAACGGTGTTTACCGCCTGCCAGCTGGACGGTGCGTTGATGAGTGGGGCGCGTATCGAACAGACGGTGTTTAACCAGTGTGAGATGAACGCGGTGAAGTTGGCGCGGACTGAGCTAACGGAGACCATTTTTAATCACTGCCGGATAAACGATGCCTGTTTTAGCCACAGCCAGCAGGATAAAAACCAGTTTATCGCCTGTTCATTGCATCGCACGAGGTTCACCGGCGCACAACTGAGTCATTCAGCTTTTAATCACTGTTTGCTGGAGGGAGCGCAGATGGACAAGATGCGCTGCCTGCTGACCACCTTTTTCAGCATTGATTTACGCCACACCCGTTTTGCACGTAGCCGCTTTGAACGCGCGATATTTTTTGCCTGTAATCATCGTGAGCAGTGTTATGCGCAGCAGGTATTTATCGGCTGTCAGTTTTCTGACAATAAACTGGATGCAGTGGATTTTTCCCGTGCGCAGCTGACCCAGTGTAATTTCAGCGGCGCGTCGTTACAGGGAGCCAATCTGCAACGGGTGAATGCCGTGCAGGCGCTGTTTACCACAGCGGATCTTAGCGGTGCCCGCTGTCAGAACAGCATTTTTGATCAGGCTATTTTTGTTGGCGCACGGCTGGAGGGCAGCGATTTCAGCGGCAGCCGCTTTTATCAGGCGATTTTGCAGCAGGTAACCGCCGCAGCGGCAAACTTTGCCGGGTGCGACCTGACATGGGTCGATCTCAGCGGGGCAGATCTCAGCCACACCAATTTTCGCGGCGCGGTTTTTTTCAGAACGCGTTTCCATTCAGCCCGGCACACTGGGGCGCAATTTTCCGATCGTACTCATATTATCGAACACGATAGCGAATTATTAGCCGCAGAAGCCTGGAGCACACTTCGACAAAGTCGCAGTTAACAGAGGTTTTGTATTATGAATACGGCTAACCAGACTTATCCTGCCACACTGCTGTCGGCGCAGCAGTCGACCGGACGCGTGACCCACCTTTTTCCCGATGGCACACTGACCGTCGAATGTGCTGAGCGCGGCTGGCACTGCCGGCGTGCGGCCAGCTGCCTGCTGGTTCCGGCCGTCGGCGATGCGGTGCTGCTGGTGACGATTGAACAAGGCGTGTGGGTGCTGGCGATCCTCGATCGCAGCTCACCGCGCCAGACCGCCGAGCTGAGTACCGAGAGTGCTCTGCGTATTGTCAGTCAGGGCGAATTAAGCCTGAGCAGTAAGCAATTTCGTATCACGGCGGAAGAAGCGGATTGCCATATCCATGCGCTGAAATACAGCGGCGAGTCGCTCTCCGCCTGGGTGAACCTGACCAGCCTGGTGGGTAAGCGCTGTGAATCGGTCTGGCAAACAATCACCCAGATTAGTAATAACGTGTTTCGCAAAACCAGTCAGACCGAGCATCTGCGCGCCGGGCAGCTGGATATTAAAGCGGAAAATTATCTGCGGATGCATGCGCAAAATACGGTGATTACCGCCAAGGCCATCGCTAAAGTGGATGCTGGTCAGATCCATATGGGCTAAACGCCAGGGAGAGCCGATGTTTGCCAATTGCCAGTTAATGGGGGTTGATATAGCCCTGCCGGATGTCTGCCTGACACCTTTGCCAATGCCGGTTCCGGTGCCTTATCCCAATATTGCACTGGGGCCAACCGCCATCCCCAATGCGCTGAATATACTGTTTCTGGGGATGCCAGCGCATAATCTGGCGACGATTATCCCGCTAACCAACGGCGATAATGCCGGGATAAATATGGGGGTGGCATCGGGGACGGTGATGGGGCCATCGCGTCATCTGACCGCTTCGTTTACCGTGTTGCTGAAAGGCTCTCCGGCCACGCGCCTGACCAGTCTGAGCCTGCAAAACGCCACCAATATCGTCGGGATGCGTGCCGTGCCGAGCCAGTTTAAAGTGTTGATGATGGCACCTTAATTCCTTGGAGTGTTAAACCGGCGGCAACTGTCAATGTTCGCATACAAAACAAGCCTTGACGCTGCTGCAACGGGTCAGGACAATCCAACATCCTGAATACCGGATGGAAGCTTATGGAAGCCTGGCTGGAACATTTAATTACCCAATCGCTGGCGTGGTCGCTGGTCGCCGTTATGCTGGTGGCGTTTCTTGAATCACTGGCGTTGGTGGGCTTGTTATTGCCCGGAACGGTGCTGATGGCGACGCTGGGCGCGCTGATTGGTAGCGGCCAGATGGGGCTGTATCCGGCGTGGGGTGCCGGTATTATCGGCTGCCTGCTCGGTGACTGGCTCTCGTATTATATTGGCTGGCAGTTTAAAGGGCCGCTGCACCGCTGGTCTTTCCTGCAAAAGCATAAATCGATGCTGGATAAAACCGAGCATGCGCTGCACCAGCACAGTATGTTTACCATTCTGATCGGACGTTTTATCGGTCCAACCCGACCGTTGATTCCGATGGTGGCGGGAATGCTGGAGCTGCCGATCAGGAAGTTTATTCCACCGAATGTGATTGGCTGCCTGTTGTGGCCGCCGCTCTATTTTATGCCGGGCATTCTGGCCGGGGTGGCGATTGATGTGCCGCAAGACGCGCAAAGCGGCATGTTTAAATGGCTGCTGCTGGCGGTGGCGCTGCTGGTGTGGCTCGGCTTCTGGCTGTGCTGGCGCTGGCATCGGGCGGATAAGCAGAACGACTGGGCAACGCCAATTTTGCCGGTGACGCGTCTGCGCTGGCTGGCACCAATGGCTGCTGCCATCGGCATTGCCAGCTTTGTTGCCATTCAGCTTCACCCGATGATGCCGCTGTTCCGTCATCTGTTGTGGCAGGTATTTTTTGGCCATTAAGGCCGTGCTGCGGGCTGGCTTTACTGGCTGGCCCCGGCTATCGCCGCGTTACCCCTAAAATCTCCGCCGCCGCGGTGTCGCCATTCGCCAGCGCGGCGGTTGAGCCGTCCCAGTAAACCCGACCATCCACGATCAGCACGCTGCGTGCGGCAATCTGTTGCGCGTCTTCAAGGCTGTGCGACACCATCAGCAAGGTGATTTGCCGCTCACTGCACACCTCATCTACCAGCTTCAGCATCTCTTTACGCAGGGCGGGATCGAGGGCGGAAAAGGGCTCATCCAGCAGCAGTAACGGCTGTTGACGTACCAGACAGCGCGCCAGTGCCGCACGCTGGCGCTGACCGCCGGAGAGCTGAGCAGGCAGGCGGTCAAGATAGTCACTGAGGCTGACGCGCCGGGCGATATCGCTGATAGTCTGCCGCTGTTGTGCATTCAGCTTTAAGCCCGGATTCAGCCCCAGCCCGATATTTTGTGCCACGCTCAGATGCGGAAACAGATTGTTTTCCTGGAACAGCATCGACACCGGACGCTGTGCTGGCGCAGTGTGAGTATGGTCTGCACCGTTCAGCAGCAGTTCACCACTGTTAGCCGACAGAAAACCGGCAATCAGGCTGAGCAGGGTACTTTTACCCGCTCCGCTGGGGCCCAGAATCGCCAGCCGTTCACCGGCCTGCATTGTCAGAGAAAAACGCATCGGCAGATGGTTATAAAGATAAGTTAAATTATTCAGCGTTAGCATGACGACCCGGCAGCTTTTCAATAAGGGTAAACAGCAGGAAACAGAGCAGTAACAGCAGCAGTGCGGTTACCGCGCCCTGTTCACTGCGATACGAACCAATCTGCTGATAAAGCCAGAACGGCAGGGTGCGGAAATCTTCATTGCCAAACAGCGCCACCACGCCAAAATCACCTATCGATAATACACAGGCGAAGGCCAGCGCCTGTGCCAGCGGGCGTTTCAGCGCCTTCAGTTCGATCAGCCGCAGGCGATTCCAGCCACGAATATCCAGTGACAGGCAGAGTCGGTTATAGCGTTCGGCGATATCACGCAGCGGGTTTTCCAGCACTTTCATGGCATAGGGAATCGCCATCAGCGCATTAGTGAAAATCACCAGCGCGTCGGCCGACTGTGGCAAACCGACCGTGCTGTTCAGCAACAGGAAAAAGCCGGTCGCCAGCACAATACCCGGCATCGCCAGAATCAGCATACCGCTCAGCTCCAGCGCCTGACCTGCCAGCGCACGTTGACGCAGGCGCAACTCGCGGCTGGTCCACAGCAGCATGGTAGTCAGCACCACGCAAAGCAGCCCGGCAGCAATCGCAATACGTAGTGAAGTAAGGGTCGCCTGCCACAATGCCGGTTGCCGCAATACGCTGCTGAACCCCTGATTAATCCCGTCGACAACCACCGCCAGCAGTGGCGGCAGCAATAACATCAGCGCCAACAAAATTAACATCCCGTCGACGATTTTTGCCCGTCTGCTGTCTTGCGGATCGCGCCAGCCGCTTATTGCTGCGCTACCTGCCGGAATGGCTTTGCTCAGGCGTTGACTCAGCATCACCAGTCCCAGACAGCAGACCATTTGCAGCAGTGCCAGCAGTGCGGCGCGTCCGGGATCGTAGTCGTAACTCAGCGCCTGAAAGATCGCCAGCTCAATGGTGGTGGCTTGCGGGCCGCCGCCCAGCGATAACACCGTGGCAAAACTGGCGAAGCACAGCATAAAGATCAGCGCCGCCGCAGGCATGATTTGCCGACGCAGCCACGGCCACTCCACCAGTCGAAAATGGTGCCAGCCGCGCATGCCAAGCTGGGCAGCCAGCTGTCTTTGTTCGCCAGGGATCTGTTCCAGCGTCTGTAACAGCAGGCGCGTTGCCAGCGGAAGATTAAAGAACACATGCGCCAGCAGAATGCCCTGCAGGCCATAGGGGGAGAAACGGTAGTCAATGCCCAGCAGCTGACACAACTGCGCCAGCCAGCCTTCGCGGCCGTAGACACTGAGAATGCCGAATACTGCCACCAGTACCGGCAAGACCAGCGTCATGGCGCAGAGCCGCAACAGCGCGGCGCGTCCGGGGAAGCGGCGGCGATAAAGCGCTCTGGCCAGTGGAATCGCCGGGAGCACCGACAGCAGCGCCGATAACAACGCCTGCCAGAAGGAGAAGCCCAGCACATGCCAGAGATAGCTGTCCTGCGCAATGGCACGCCAGTCGGTTTGCGGGGCGTTAAACCACAGCGCGGCAAACGCCAGAATCGCCACGGCGACCAGCAGCATTGCGGCCAGGCCGCCGGGGATCATCCAGCCAGCGATTAACGGCTGACGGCGCGTTGCCATGCACTGATCCATTGCGCGCGTTGATCGGCGACTTGCTGTGGGCTGAATTCCAGCGAGGTTTTCGGGACGGTCAATGTGTCGAAGCCCGCCGGCAGCTTGATGTCGGTTACCGGATACATCCAGTTGCCGGTTGGAATCGCCTGCTGGAAGGGCTGGCTGACGATAAATTTCATAAAGCGTTGCGCCAGTTCCGGCTGCTTGCTGCTGGCCAGCTGTCCGGCCACTTCCACCTGCAGATAGTGACCTTCGGCGAAATCGGCGGCGGCGTACTGTGCTTTCTTCTCTTCAATCAGGTGATAAGCTGGTGAAGTGGTGTAGCTCAGCACCATATCCCCTTCGCCCTTCAGGAACAGGCCATAGGCTTCGCTCCAGCCTTTTGTAACGGTGACGGTTTTCTTCGCCAGTTTCTGCCACGCCTGCGGCGTATCATCGCCGAAGACTTTTTGCATCCACAGCAGCAGACCAAGGCCCGGCGTGCTGGTGCGCGGATCCTGATAGATCACTTTCCAGTTCTGATCGCTGTCGACCAGCTCTTTCAGGCTTTTCGGCGGGTTAGTCAGTTTGGTTTTATCGTAAACAAAGGCAAAGTAGCCGTAGTCATAAGGCACAAAAGTACTGTTTTGCCAGCCACCTGGCAGGGTCAGCTTGCTGGTATCAACATGGCTGTGGGTAAACAAGCCGGTCTTCTCTGCCGCCTGCAACAGGTTGTTATCGAGACCAAGGATCACGTCAGCTTTGCTGTTTTTCCCTTCCATCCGCAGACGGTTCAGCAGGGAAACGCCATCTTCCAGCGCGACGAATTTCAGCTGACAGTCGCAGTCGGCTTCGAAGGCTTTTTTGATTGCCGGACCTGGGCCCCAGTCAGCGGAGAACGAGTCATAGGTATAGACGGTCAGCGTCGGTTTGGCAGCAAATGCCGGTGCCGCTAACAGCAGTAACAAAGGCAGGGTCTTGTTTAACACGTTGCGCTCTCCAGAAAATGGATAAATGAGGCGCATGATCTGAGTGACAGGCAATCTCAAATCCCTACGCCGGTATGAGCCGGATCAGGTTCGACGGGTTTTTCTCAGCGGAAAAAATCGGTGGGTGACAATGCACTGGCACCACAAGGTTTTTTCCGCACCCCGTTGAGAACGGCCTATTCTATTGATTTACGGTCAGCAGTGAAAGACTCATGATTCGGGCGGGGCAAACCAGGCTGATTTAAAATCGAACCAGCCAAGAGTGTTCATCCGCACCCCGCGCATGCTGCGTTGACCTTCCAGCAGTAACCAGTGATGAAACAGCGGATGCAGGCTGTAACTGTCGACCAGCTGTTTACTCCAGTCGGCCAGCGATAACGACTGTTGCCGCCAGCGATCGGCATCCGCTTCCCAGTCGATCTGCACGCAGTGATGGATCAGCGGGATCTCATACAGTAAGGCAAACAGCGAAAACTCCAGCGGCAGGGTGAAATTGGCGCTGCCGAGCCAGATATCACTTTCGGCATCACCGCGATACCAGCTGTCGTAATCCACCTGTTGCGTAATCAGCTTTACGCCATGCGCGGCCAGTATCGGTTCCAGCGCATTCGCAATGCCCTGATGTTCGATATGATCGCTGTACCAGGTGAGGGTTAAACTTTCCAGCCCTGGCGGTTTTTCCGCCGGGGTCATATCGCGCCGGTGATGCCAGCGCGGCAGCAGGCCGTATGCCGGAAACCAATAACGCTGATAGCCAATCCCGGAGTTGTTTAACAGGGCTATCGGATTAAAGATATAGCTGACCCAGCGGCGTACTTGCTCGTTGCGCCCCTGCGGTGAGCGCTGGTCGAACAGCAGAAAGTAGCAGCCCTCTTCCAGCCGGCTCTCTTCCGATTTTTCATCCTGTTTTTTACCCTGTAGTTTTACGCCGGAGTAGACCAGCTCGTCGGTAATTTCCGGCAGTACCCAGATCGCCACTTCATCAATCAATGCGCGATAGCCAAAGTAGTCGTCAAAGGCCTGAATCTTTAGCTGAGACTGCTGATTGCGCACCACGGAATAGGGGCCAGTGCCTACCGGCTGGCGCGAAAAGTCGGGCAGGGTGGGCCATTCGCGCGGCAGGATCATTGCGCTGACATTGCCGAGTAACCATGGCAGCCAGTTATCCGGCTGACTGAGGTGGATATCCAGCGCCCAGGGCGTCGAGGACTCAATGCGGGTCAGATGGCTGAACAGCGGCTGACTGGTCAGGCGCGTCAGCGAGCTGATGACATCGGCCATTTCCAGCTCGCGGCCATGATGAAAGTGGATTGCCGGACGCAGGTAGAAGCGCCAGTGGGTGGCGGCGATCTGTTGCCAGTGATGGGCAATATCCGCTTCCAGTTCCCCGTTTTCCTCATTTATGCGCGTCAGGCTGCTGAAAATCTGTCGCGCAAGGTGAGTTTCTGAACGGCGCAATGGTGAGCCGGGCAATAAATTCAGCAACGAGCGGTAGTAAAGCACCCGCAAAATATGTTTCCCCTGACGAAAACTGCGCCCGAGGTGCGAGGTAATCATCTGCCGCACCTGGTTTTTGTCCCCGACCAGTTGCACCAGTTGGTCGATACGATCCTGCTCCAGCAGATCCTCGGCGCGCTGTTGTTGCAGCGCGAGGCCGGTATAGAGGAAGGTCAGCATCGAACGCTTGCCGCGTCCGGCTTCTGCCTGCCACTCCAGCCAGCCGTGAGCCTGCATCGCATTCAACAAATTACGCATATGACGGCGCGAACAGCTTAGCTGGTTAGCCAGCTCATTCAGCGTGGTCTCTTGCGACTGGCCATTACAGCTCTGCCACAGGCGAATAAATTGCTGCTGCAAACGGGGAGAGGACATAAAAGGGGAACTCCGCAGTAAAAGCCATCAGTTTTTTGTTTCCTGTATTATGGCAATAATAGCCACAGATGGAAGAGCGGGAGGCATCGCTAGTTGGATGGCGCACTTCTGTCCCATTCTGAGTATGGTGCTTTCACCTGCCAGCGGATTTATTGTCTGCTGGCTTTTTTCTTTTCGCTGTGGTTTCTTCTACGCTTCTTATTTGTCGTTTTTCCTCCTTTTTCCATCCAGGAATTATCAAGGTATGAAATCGCTGCTGACCCGTCGTCGTCGCATTAATCCGGTTTATGTCGCTTTTATGGCGGTCTCCTTTATGGTTGGCATCGCCGGTGCATTGCAGGCACCCACTCTGAGCCTGTTTCTCAGCCGCGAAGTGGAAGTGCGGCCATTCTGGGTTGGGCTGTTTTATACCGTAAATGCCATCGCCGGGATTGTGGTGAGCCTGTTACTGGCGAAGCGATCCGATAACCGTGGCGACCGGCGAATGTTGATCCTGTTCTGCTGCCTGATGGCGCTGCTGAATGCGCTGTTATTCGCTTTTAATCGTCACTATCTGACACTGATTACCGCCGGGGTATTCCTGTCGGCACTGGCCAGCGTGGCGATGCCGCAGATTTTTGCTCTGGCGCGAGAATATGCTGACAGTTCGGCACGCGAAGTGGTGATGTTCAGCTCGGTAATGCGCGCCCAGCTGTCGCTGGCGTGGGTGATTGGGCCGCCGCTCTCCTTTGCGCTGGCGCTGAATTACGGCTTTACCACCATGTTTATTGTGGCGGCAGCGCTGTTTGTGATCTGCCTGGCGCTGGTCTGGTTTGCCTTGCCGTCGGTGCCACGTGTCGAGCAGTCGCCGGAAGTGTTGCTGACGCAAATCAGCGCGTGGAAAGATAAAAACGTCCGCATGCTGTTTATCGCTTCAATGATGATGTGGACCTGTAACACTATGTATATCATTGATATGCCTCTGTATATCAGCAGCGTGCTGGGGTTGCCAGATCGGCTGGCGGGCTTACTGATGGGGACGGCAGCCGGGCTGGAAATTCCGGCGATGCTGCTGGCGGGGCACTATGTTAAGCGCTTTGGTAAGCGCAATATGATGCTGTTTGCCATCGCCTCGGGCGTGCTGTTTTATCTCGGACTGGTGCTGTTCCAGTCGCGCACCATGCTGATGGTAATTCAGATTTTTAATGCGGTGTTTATCGGCATTATTGCCGGCATCGGCATGCTCTACTTTCAGGATCTGATGCCTGGCCGTCCCGGTGCGGCTACCACGTTGTTTACCAACAGTATTTCTACCGGGGTGATTTTGGCGGGGATTCTGCAAGGCGCACTGGCGGAAACCTGGGGGCATTATTCGGTGTACTGGATGACGCTGGCGTTGTCGGTGGTGGCGTTGGGGCTGTCGATGCGGGTACGCGATGTTTGAACAACGGGCGTCGGGAACGACGCCCGTGCGATATTATTAATTCAAAAATGCCGGCTGTCTGGTTTCGTATTCACCAATTGCCGCATCATGCTGCAAAGTCAGGCCGATACTGTCGAGGCCGTTAATCATGCAGTGACGACGGAAGCTGTCGATCTCGAAGCTGTAGTGCCGATCGCCTGCAATCACTTCCTGCTTTTCCAGATCGACGGTGAAGGTGATGCCCGGTTCAGCGGCCACTTTCTTAAACAGCTCATCCACCTGCTCTTCGCTCAGTTTTACCGGCAACAGCTGGTTGTTAAATGAGTTGCCGTAAAAGATATCGGCAAAGCTGGGTGCGATCACCGCGTGGAAACCGAAATCGGTCAGTGCCCAGGGCGCATGTTCACGTGAAGAGCCACAGCCAAAGTTTTCACGCGCCAGCAGAATACTGGCACCGTTGAATTCCGGCTTATTCAGCACGAAGTCAGGGTTCGGCTGCTGACCGGCATCATCCAGATAACGCCAGTCGTTAAACAGATGCACGCCAAAACCGGTGCGCGTCACTTTTTGCAGAAACTGCTTAGGAATGATGGCGTCGGTATCGACATTCGCCGCGTCCAGTGGCGCGACAATCCCGCTATGCTGAGTAAATTTGGTAGCCATAATATTTTCCTTAATGCAGTTCGCGGATATCAGCGAAGTGACCGGTAACGGCCGCGGCCGCGGCCATCGCCGGGCTCAGCAGGTGCGTACGACCCCCGCGTCCCTGACGACCTTCAAAGTTACGGTTGCTGGTGGAAGCACAACGTTCGCCCGGATTCAGACGGTCATTGTTCATCGCCAGACACATTGAGCAACCTGGCAGACGCCATTCAAAACCGGCTTCGATAAAGATCTTATCCAGACCTTCCGCCTCCGCCTGCGCTTTAACCGGACCGGAACCCGGTACCACAATCGCCTGCACGCCAGCAGCGACTTTACGCCCTTTGGCGATTTCCGCGGCGGCACGCAGATCTTCAATACGTGAGTTAGTGCAGGAACCGATAAACACTTTATCGATGCTGACGTCGGTCATTTTGATGCCTGGCTGCAAATCCATATAGGCCAGCGCTTTTTCTGCCGAGGCGCGCTCAACCGGATCGCTGAAGGAAGCCGGATCGGGAATCAGCTCATTCACCGCCATCACCTGGCCAGGATTGGTTCCCCAGGTGACTTGCGGCGCGATATCCGCGGCGTTCAGCGTCACCACGCTGTCGAACTGCGCATTGCTGTCGGATTTCAGGCTGCGCCAGTAGTCGACGGCGGCGTCCCAGTTGGTCTCTTTCGGCGCGAACTGACGCCCTTTCAGATAGGCGAAGGTGATATCGTCCGGTGCAACCAGACCGGCTTTCGCGCCCATCTCAATCGCCATATTACACAGCGTCATACGGCCTTCCATGCTCAGCGCTTCAATCGCCGGGCCACAGAATTCCACCACATGACCGGTACCGCCGGCGCTGCCGGTTTTACCGATTATCGCCAGCACGATATCTTTCGCGGTAATGCCCGCAGCAGCCTTGCCGACTACTTCAATCTTCATGGTTTTGGCGCGACCCTGCTTCAGCGTCTGGGTCGCCAGCACGTGCTCAACTTCCGAGGTGCCAATACCAAACGCCAGCGAGCCGAACGCGCCGTGGGTGGCGGTATGGGAGTCGCCACACACAATCGTCATTCCTGGCAGTGTCATGCCCTGCTCAGGGCCAATCACGTGTACGATGCCCTGGAACGGATGGTTCAGGTCGTACAACTGCACGCCAAACTCGGCGCAGTTCTTGATCAGTTCCTGCATCTGGATGCGGGCCATCTCGCCAGAAGCATTGATATCTTTGGTCTGGGTCGAGACGTTATGGTCCATGGTGGCAAAGGTCTTTGACGGCTGACGGACTTTGCGTCCATGCGCGCGCAGACCATCGAACGCCTGTGGCGAAGTGACTTCGTGCACTAAATGGCGGTCGATATACAGCAGTGGCGTTTCGTTTGGGGCTTCGTGGACGACATGTGCATCAAATAACTTCTGGTATAATGTTTTGCTCATTTTATTATTTTTCCTCGGTGATGAACCGGGCGATCACTGAACCCATTTCATCGGTACTGATTGCCTGCCCGTCACCGGCTAAATCGCTGGTACGGAAACCTTCTTCCAGCGCACGGTTGATGGCGCGCTCAATAGCGTCTGCTGCCTCATCCGCATTAAGGCTGTAGCGCAGCAGCAGTGACAGCGAGAGAATTTGCGCGATTGGGTTGGCAATATTTTTACCGGCAATATCCGGCGCCGAGCCGCCAGCAGGTTCATACAGGCCAAAGCCTTGTTCGTTCAGGCTGGCCGAAGGCAGCATGCCCATGGAACCGGTGATCATTGCGCACTCATCCGACAGGATGTCACCAAACAGGTTAGAACAAAGCAGCACGTCAAACTGTGACGGATCTTTAATCAGCTGCATGGTGGCGTTATCAATGTACATATGGCTCAGTTGCACATCCGGGTACTCTTTGCCAATTTCGCTGACGATTTCGCGCCACATCACCGAGGTCTGCAAGACGTTGGCTTTATCGATGGAGGTCACTTTGCTGCGACGTTTACGCGCTGACTCGAAAGCGATGCGGGCAATACGTTCAATTTCAAAACGATGATAAATCTCGGTGTCGAAGGCGCGTTCGTGCATGCCGCTAC
Source organism: Winslowiella iniecta (assembly GCF_001267535.1). Taxonomy (GTDB): domain Bacteria; phylum Pseudomonadota; class Gammaproteobacteria; order Enterobacterales; family Enterobacteriaceae; genus Erwinia; species Erwinia iniecta. The sequence goes on from NZ_JRXE01000020.1 coordinate 49,008, forward strand.
CTTCGCGACCTTTCGGCTGGCCGAAATAGATGCCGCCGGTCAGTTCACGTACGCACAGGATATCAAAGCCGTTATCGGCGATATCGCGACGCAGCGGACAGAACGCTTCCAGACCTTTATACAGGCTGGCCGGACGCAGGTTGCTGAACAGTTTGAAATGCTTACGCAGCGGCAGTAATGCGCCGCGTTCAGGCTGTTCGGCCGGCGGTAAATGTTCCCATTTCGGGCCGCCAACGGAGCCAAACAGAATCGCGTCAGCCTGCTCGCAGCCGGCAACGGTGGCCGCTGGCAGCGGAGCGCCGTGACGGTCGATAGCAATACCGCCGACGTCGTATTCGCTGGTGGTGATGCGCATCGCAAAGCGCTGACGAATGGCGTCCAGAACCTTAGAAGCCTGCGCCATCACTTCCGGACCAATGCCGTCACCCGGCAATACAGCGATATGATAAGTTTTAGACATGTTCACACCGTTTCCTTTTGCTCTTTGTTCTTTGATTTGCGTTGTAATTCTTGCTCGACCTGACGTGCGCGCCAGATATTGTTCAATGCGTTAATCATCGCTTTAACCGAAGACTCAACGATATCAGTCGCCAGACCGATGCCGTGGAATTTGCGGCCATTGTAGTTAACCACGATATCCACCTGACCCAGTGCATCTTTGCCGTGGCCTTTGGCGGTCAGCTGATATTTCACCAGCTCGGTATCAAATTCTGTAACGCGATTGATTGCCTGATAGACCGCATCCACCGGGCCGTTACCGGTCGCGGCTTCGGATTTCTGCTCGTCACCGCAGCCCAGACGTACTGAGGCGGTCGCGGTGATGCTGGAGCCGGACTGCACGTTGAACTCTTGCAGCTGGAAATGTTCCGGCTCTTCATTCTGTTTGTTGATAAACGCCAGCGCTTCCAGGTCGTAATCGAACACCTGGCCTTTTTTATCCGCCAGTTTCAGGAAAGCGTCATACAACGCATCCAGGCTGTAGTCGGCTTCTTTATAGCCCATCTCTTCCATGCGGTGTTTCACTGCCGCGCGACCCGAACGTGAAGTCAGGTTCAGTTGCACTTTATGCAGTCCGATCGATTCCGGCGTCAGGATTTCGTAGTTTTCACGGTTTTTCAGCACGCCGTCCTGGTGAATACCGGAGGAGTGGGCGAAGGCGTTGGAACCGACCACCGCTTTGTTGGCCGGAATCGGCATATTGCAGATCTGGCTGACAATCTGGCTGGTGCGATAGATTTCCTGATGCTGAATGTTGGTATGCACATTCATCATCTGGCTGCGGGTTTTAATCGCCATAATCACTTCTTCCAGCGCACAGTTACCGGCGCGCTCGCCCAGACCGTTCAGCGTGCCTTCAACCTGACGCGCACCGGCCTGAATCGCCGCGATAGAGTTGCCGACCGCCATGCCTAAATCGTCGTGGGTATGTACTGACAGAATTGCTTTGTCGATGTTAGGAACGCGGGCAATCAGGGAAGAGATTATGTTGCTGTATTCATCCGGCAGGGTGTAGCCCACGGTGTCCGGGATATTAATCGTGGTGGCGCCGGCGTTAATCGCCGCTTCAACGACGCGACACAGATCGTCAATCGGCGTGCGGCCACCGTCTTCACAGGAGAACTCCACATCGTCAGTGTAGTTACGCGCCCGTTTTACCATGCGCACGGTGCGTTCAATCACTTCCGGCAGGGTGCTGCGCAGCTTAGTGGCGATATGCATTGGCGAGGTCGCCAGGAAGGTGTGGATACGGTAAGCATCGGCCACGCGCAGGGCTTCATAAGCGGCGTCGATATCTTTCTCTACGCAGCGAGCCAGCGCACAAACGCGGCTGTTTTTAATCTGACGCGCAATAGTCTGCACGGATTCGAAATCGCCAGGTGAGGAGACCGGGAAACCGACTTCCATGACATCCACGCCCATACGCTCCAGCGCCAGCGCGATTTGCAGTTTTTCTTTCACACTCAGGCTGGCCTGTAATGCCTGTTCGCCATCACGCAGAGTGGTATCGAAAATAATAACTTGTGAGCTCATCGTAATCGTCCTTCCTGAAGTCTGCCGTTTTTGCTACGAGCATAAAAAAACCCGCGCATCGGCGCGGGTTTTTTAAGTTTTGCGAGTCTGAATCAGTGATTGATTCCGCCCACAAGCCTACCGCGCAAATTGAATGCGTTTAGTAGTAGACCGAGTAGGCGGTTAGGACGAATCATTGAATCAAACCCCGTAATATTTGTGTTGCTAATATTGATACGTGGTTCAGCCTGCAATGTCAACCTTCTGCCTGAGATCAATTATAGATTGCGGCTGAACAGGCTGAGTAAAATATTCTGCGGTTATTTAGGTTGGCAGAGGAATGGCAAAGCATAAGAAAAGCTCAGGGATACATACCTCATAAAATCAAAGCCTTACCAGCTGATTTTGTTGGTTAACTTATTGATAAATAGCTGTTTAGACGCAGGTGTCGCTAAAATCATTTAACACCCTTTAGTGATTATTACTGGAGAATTGTAGCGCCGGTTAATCAATGGGTAGCAGATATAACTATAAATTCGCTTCCCTGTGAAAGGCTTGTCTCTGATTATCGATGAGTTAATTTTATTAAGAATGAGATCGCACTGTTAACACTATTTCTCGCAGCATAAACCGCTTTTGTTTGCTGACTCCTTTAGTGGAATTGTCGAGGCTATTCCCTTTCCTCCAGATGCTTAATTTCGACATTAACCGGAGCGCGAACGTTTGGTGTTTGCCTGCTAACTTTTTCGCGGTTATGGTAACCACACAACTCTAACGAGAAATCAGCAAGGGCCTCGCGACCCTGTACCTGGGTTGTGGAAATGATTTCCACCGCCTGAGAATAAAACACAAGGTTCTGACTTCCTCTGGCATCGTCTGTGCGACGCTTCACTTTGTTGCGCAGCATAAATGGCAAGTGATTGAGTCAAGGGAATCAGCACCTTAAGCCTGGAGGCAAAAAATGGAGATGTTGTCAGGAGCCGAGATGGTGGTCCGGTCGTTAATCGATCAGGGCGTAAAGCATGTGTTCGGTTATCCGGGCGGAGCGGTACTCGATATTTATGACGCTCTGCAAACGGTCGGCGGTGTTGACCATGTGCTGGTGCGCCATGAGCAGGGCGCGGTGCATATGGCCGATGGCTATGCACGTGCTACCGGTGAAGTCGGGGTGGTGCTGGTGACTTCCGGGCCTGGCGCGACCAATGCGATTACCGGGATTGCGACCGCCTATATGGATTCTATTCCGATGGTGGTGCTGTCGGGACAGGTTGCCTCGTCGCTGATTGGCTACGATGCATTCCAGGAGTGCGATATGGTCGGTATTTCGCGTCCTATCGTTAAACACAGCTTCCTGGTCAAACACACCGAAGATATTCCTGGCGCGATAAAAAAAGCTTTCTGGCTGGCGTCCACTGGCCGCCCTGGCCCGGTGGTCATCGATCTGCCGAAAGATATTCTTAATCCGGCCAATAAACTGCCTTACGCCTGGCCGGAATCGGTCAGTATGCGCTCCTATAATCCGAATACTCAGGGTCATAAAGGGCAGATTAAACGCGCGCTGCAAACGCTGTTAGCCGCGAAAAAGCCGGTGATTTATGCGGGTGGTGGCGTGATTAACTCAGCCTGTCACGATGAGCTGCGTGAGGTTGCCGAAAAACTGAATCTGCCGGTGACCACCTCTCTGATGGGGCTGGGCGCATTCCCGGCGACGCACCGCCAGTCGGTGGGCATGCTGGGCATGCACGGCACCTATGAAGCCAATATGACGATGCATAACTCAGATGTTATCTTCGCCGTTGGCGTGCGTTTCGACGACCGTACCACCAATAATCTGGCCAAATATTGTCCGAATGCCACGGTATTACATATTGATATCGACCCGACATCGATTTCAAAAACCGTTGCCGCAGACGTGCCGATTGTCGGTGATGCGAAACAGGTACTGGAGCAGATGCTGGAACTGCTGGCGCAATCCGACGCGACGCAGAATTTTGACAGCCTGCGCGACTGGTGGCAGAGCATCGATCAGTGGCGTTCACGCAAGTGCCTGGAGTTCGATCGCACCAGCGATAAGATCAAACCACAAGCGGTGATCGAGACGATTTGTCGTCTGACGCACGGCGAAGCGTATGTGACGTCCGACGTTGGCCAGCATCAGATGTTTGCCGCGCTTTACTATCAGTTTGATAAGCCGCGTCGCTGGATTAACTCCGGTGGTCTGGGCACCATGGGCTTTGGCCTGCCAGCTGCGCTGGGCGTGAAGTTAGCGCTGCCGAATGAAACCGTGGTCTGCGTCACCGGCGATGGCAGTATTCAGATGAATATTCAGGAGCTGTCCACCGCGCTGCAATATGGCATTCCGGTGCTGGTGCTGAACCTGAATAACCGCTACCTCGGTATGGTGAAGCAGTGGCAGGATATGATCTATTCCGGACGCCATTCGCAATCCTATATGGAATCGTTGCCTGATTTTGTGCGCCTGGCGGAAGCCTATGGTCACGTTGGCGTGGCGATTAACCATCCGCAAGAGCTGGAAGAGAAACTGACCCACGCGCTGGAAGAACTGGCGAAAGGGCGTCTGGTATTTGTTGATGTTAACGTCGACGGCACTGAGCACGTTTACCCGATGCATATTCGCGGTGGTGGTATGGACGAGATGTGGCTGAGCAAAACGGAGAGGACATAATTATGCGTCGCATTTTATCAGTATTGCTGGAGAACGAATCCGGCGCATTGTCCCGCGTGGTTGGCCTGTTTTCACAGCGCGGCTATAACATTGAAAGCCTGACGGTAGCGCCTACCGATGACCCGACGCTTTCACGTATGACGATTCAGACCGTCGGCGACGAGAAAGTGCTGGAGCAGATTGAGAAGCAGCTGCACAAACTGGTAGATGTGCTGCGCGTCAGCGAACTGTGCAAAGGCTCGCACGTTGAACGTGAAATCATGCTGGTGAAGATTCAGGCCAGCGGTTACGGCCGTGAAGAAGTGAAGCGCAGCGCAGAAATTTTCCGCGGGCAAATCATCGATGTTACGCCGACGCTTTACACGGTTCAGCTGGCGGGCACCAGTGACAAGCTTGACGCCTTCCTCAACACGGTGCGTGAAGTCGCCGAAATTGTAGAAATCGCGCGCTCGGGGATTGTTGGCGTGTCGCGTGGTGGCGATCGCATTATGCGCTGATTGACTGCTGTACAGTAGCGTATGAAGAATCAACCCGACTCCGGTCGGGTTTTTTATGGCTTACATAAATGTGGCTTAAGCATTCGGCGGAGAAAAACTTTTGTTAATCAGAGCCGCTAAGTCGATGAAAAGCGGTTGCTCACCACGGTTTTCTGCTGTTAGATGTAACAAATCTCTTATCCATGGCTACGATATGGCTATTAATGCAGCGGTCGTAGCGACTGAAGTGTGGGGTTATTGTGAAACTGGATGAAATTGCGCGCCTTGCCGGTGTGTCGCGCACGACGGCCAGCTATGTCATTAATGGCAAAGCCAGGCAGTATCGTGTCAGCGACAAAACCGTCGAAAAAGTCATGGCGGTGGTGCGTGAGCATAATTACCATCCCAATGCGGTAGCGGCGGGACTGCGTGCGGGACGCACGCGCTCAATAGGACTGGTTATTCCCGATCTGGAGAATACCAGCTACACGCGCATTGCCAACTACCTCGAACGGCAGGCACGTCAGCGCGGTTATCAGCTGCTGATCGCCTGTTCTGAAGATCTGCCGGAAAATGAGATGCGCTGTATCGAGCATCTGCTCCAGCGCCAGGTCGATGCGATTATCGTCTCTACCGCTTTGCCGCCAGAACATCCCTTTTATCAGCGCTGGATTAATGATCCGCTGCCGATTATTGCGCTGGATCGTGCGCTGGACCGCGAACATTTTACCAGCGTGGTCGGTGCCGATCAGGATGATGCCGAGATGCTGGCCGCTGAATTACGTAAGCTGCCGGTTAACAATGTGCTGTTTCTTGGCGCGCTGCCGGAACTTTCCGTAAGCTTTTTACGTGAGATGGGTTTCCGTCAGGCGTGGGAAGGCGACCCGCGTAATATCGACTTTATCTATGCCAACAGCTACGAACGTACCGCTGCGGCGGCACTGTTTGAAAACTATCTGCAAGACCATCCGATGCCTGATGCGCTGTTTACCACCTCGTTTGGTCTGTTGCAGGGTGTGATGGATGTGACGCTGAAACGTGAAGGGCGCTTGCCGATTGATTTGGCGATTGCCACCTTTGGCGACCATGAACTGCTCGATTTCCTTGAGTGTCCGGTGCTGGCGGTGGGGCAACGCCACCGTGACGTGGCGGAACGCGTACTGGAACTGGTGCTGGCCAGCCTCGACGAACCAAAAAAACCGAAACCGGGTTTAACTCGTATCCGGCGAAATTTGTTCCGCCGGGGTAAGTTAAATCGTAAGGTGACCTGAATCGAAGGCAGCGAAAGCTGCCTTTTTTACATCTATTAATATTTCGCCTGAAATTAAAAATTGGCTCAGGAATGTTCGTGGGATTTCAGAATGCTGGCAAAAGATTTACGTAAATTAAAGTAAGTATTGAAAATAACCAGCAAAGTCACTGAATTCCTCAACCGCCATAATCCGTTTTCCCGCTACTCTCAGGCGCCACGCGGCTACAGCCCTCTGTGCAAGCATTAAGAAATACCTTAAAATGCAAACCGGCTCGCAAAGTTTGCAAGTTAATTTATTCATGCCGAGACTGCTATTTTTTTGAGCATAATTAAATTTGATGTGAATTTTTTGTCATTATTCATCGGCTTATTTTTTTGTTTTGGTTCAGGCAGGCTTTATTTTCAACTTTCCTTCCTTTTCTTCCTCTCAGAAATAATGCCTTCAGGCTGGTGCTGCGGCTTGACAATGTTTTCCTTCGCTCCGTAAACTCTTTTCGTGGGAATTTGTGGTGTAAAGTGGTGATTAGGGGTAACTCGGGGGTGAGACTGGCATGTTCCGTGGGGCAACGTTAGTCAATCTCGACAGCAAAGGCCGGCTTGCCGTGCCAACGCGCTACCGCGAAACGCTGATCGGGGAATCACAGGGGCAAATGGTCTGCACCATTGACCTCCACCAGCCGTGCCTGCTGCTTTATACCTTACCCGAATGGGAAATCATTGAACAAAAGCTGTCTCGCTTGTCCAGCATGAACCCTGCCGAACGTCGCGTTCAGCGACTGTTACTGGGTCATGCCAGCGAGTGCCAGATGGATAATGCAGGTCGTTTACTGCTGGCGAACACCCTTCGTCAGCACGCGAACCTTACTAAAGAAGTGATGCTGGTTGGGCAGTTCAATAAGTTTGAGCTGTGGGATGAACAGACCTGGTATCAACAAGTCAAGGACGATATTGACGCTGAGCAGTCGACGCAGGAACCTTTATCTGATCGATTGCAGGATTTGTCGCTATAGCTATGCAGGATAATTTTAAACATACCACGGTGCTGTTAGATGAGGCGGTTAACGGTCTCAGCCTCAAGGATAACGGCATCTATATTGATGGCACGTTCGGGCGCGGAGGACATTCGCGCCTGATTCTTTCTCAACTGGGAGAGCAGGGTCGTCTCTACGCCATTGACCGTGATCCGCAAGCTATCGCAGCCGCTGCAGAAATAACCGATCCACGTTTTAACATCATTCATGGCCCGTTCTCTGCGTTGGCAGAGTATGTGGAAGCGCTGGGCTTAACCGGCAAGATTGACGGTATTTTACTCGACCTGGGCGTTTCATCGCCACAGCTTGATGATGCTGAGCGCGGATTTTCGTTTATGCGTGACGGGCCACTGGATATGCGTATGGACCCGACGCGCGGTCACTCCGCAGCCGAATGGTTGTTGCAGGCTGAAGAGAGCGATATCGCTTTTGTGCTGAAGACATTTGGTGAAGAGCGTTTTGCCAGGCGCATTGCCCGCGCCATCGTCGAACGTAACCGTGAACAGCCGATGACGCGCACCAAAGAGCTGGCCGATGTGATTTACGCGGCCACGCCGGTAAAAGACAAGTTCAAGCATCCGGCCACCCGCAGTTTCCAGGCGATTCGCATCTGGGTTAACAGCGAGCTGGAAGAGATTGAACTGGCGCTGAAAGGCGCGCTGATCGCACTGGCACCGTCCGGACGCTTATCGGTGATTAGTTTCCACTCGCTGGAAGACCGCATTGTTAAGCGCTTTATGCGTGAACAAAGCCGCGGTCCGCAGGTTCCGGCTGGTATTCCAATGACCGAAGCGCAATTGGCCAGTCTCGGTGGCCGTCAGCTGAAAGCGCTGGGCAAGATGATGCCAGGTGAAGCGGAAGTTGGCGAAAATCCACGCGCACGTAGCTCAGTGCTGCGTATTGCTGAAAGGACCGCAACGTGATTGGCAACGAGCGCCACAGTTTACCCGGAGTTATCGGCGGCGATCTGCTCCGTCACGGAAAGATTCCGTTAATCCTGGTGATTGCGGTGCTGGTTTCGGCGGTTCTGGTGGTGACCACAGCCCATAAGACCCGCCTGCTGACGGCGCAGCGTGAACAATTAGTGCTGGAACGGGATGCGCTGGATATTGAGTGGCGCAACCTGATTCTGGAAGAAAATGCCCTGGGCGATCATAGCCGGGTTGAGCGCACGTCCACCGAGAAGCTGCAGATGCAGCATGTCGATCCGGCGCAGGAAAATATAGTGGTACAGCAACAATAAGGAACCACGGACTCAATGAGAGCCGCAACCAAGACGCTTAAATTGAAAAAACAGGAAGAGAAGGCCAGCTTTGTAAGCTGGCGCTTTGCGTTGCTGTGCGGTTGTATTTTACTGGCTCTGACAGGCTTGCTGCTGCGTGTGGCTTATTTACAGGTGATTAACCCGGATAAGCTGGTACGTGAAGGGGATATGCGCTCGCTGCGCGTGCAGGCGATTCCGACCGCACGTGGGATGATCAGCGATCGCGCCGGGCGTCCGTTAGCGGTCAGCGTGCCGGTCAACGCCATCTGGGCCGATCCGAAAGAGCTGCATGACCATGGCGGCATTACCCTCGACAGCCGCTGGAAAGCGCTGTCCGATGCGCTGTCAATTCCGCTCGATCAACTGGCGAGTCGGGTGAATGCCAACCCGAAAGGGCGCTTTGTCTATCTGGCTCGCCAGGTGAATCCGGCGATTGGCGACTACATCAAAAAACTGAAACTGCCTGGCATTCATCTGCGCGAAGAGTCGCGTCGTTACTATCCCGCCGGGCAGGTCACCTCACATCTGATTGGTTTTACCAATATCGATGGTCAGGGTATCGAAGGCGTGGAAAAAAGCTTCGATAAATGGCTGACTGGCCAGCCCGGCGAACGTATCGTGCGTAAAGATCGTTTTGGGCGCGTAATCGAAGATATCTCCTCGGTGGACAGTCAGGCAGCCCATAACCTGGCGTTAAGCATTGACGAGCGCCTGCAAGCGCTGGTTTACCGCGAGCTGAACAATGCCGTGGCGTTTAACAAAGCCGAATCCGGTACTGCGGTGCTGGTGGATGTGAATACCGGCGAAGTGCTGGCGATGGCTAACAGCCCGGCCTATAACCCGAATAACCTCAGCGGTACGCCGAAAGATGTAATGCGTAACCGTGCCATCACCGATATCTTCGAACCGGGTTCAACGGTGAAGCCGATGGTGGTGATGACCGCGCTGCAACGTGGCGTGGTGAAAGAGAATACCGTACTGAATACCGTGCCGTACCGCGTCAATGGTCATGAGATCAAAGACGTGGCGCGCTACAGCGAATTGACCCTGACCGGGGTTCTGCAGAAATCGAGTAACGTCGGTGTTTCAAAGCTGGCGTTAGCGATGCCGTCCTCAGCGTTAGTAGATACTTACGCGCGCTTTGGATTGGGTAAGGCGACCAATTTGGGGTTGGTCGGAGAAAGCAGTGGCTTATATCCTCAAAAACAACGGTGGTCTGACATAGAGAGGGCCACCTTCTCTTTCGGCTACGGGCTAATGGTAACCCCGTTACAGTTAGCGCGAGTCTACGCAACCATTGGCAGCTATGGCATTGCCCGTCCGCTGTCGATTACCAAAGTTGACCCGCCGGTCAATGGCGAACGCGTCTTCCCTGAACCGCTGGTGAAAACTGTGGTGCATATGATGGAGAGCGTGGCGTTGCCAGGCGGCGGCGGCGTAAAAGCGGCAATTAAAGGTTATCGCATTGCGATTAAGACCGGTACCGCGAAAAAAGTCGGCCCTGATGGTCGCTACGTCAATAAATATATTGCTTATACCGCGGGCGTTGCGCCTGCGAGCCATCCTCGTTTTGCGCTGGTGGTGGTGATTAACGATCCACAGGCCGGTAAATATTATGGTGGTGCGGTTTCTGCACCGGTGTTTGGCGCCATCATGGGCGGCGTATTGCGCACCATGAACGTCGAGCCGGATGCGCTGCCGACCACGGACAAAAACGATGTGGTACTTAACAAGAAAGAGGGATCAGGTGACAGATCGTAACTTGCGCGACCTACTGGCTCCGTGGGTGCCCGGCGCACCGGAGCGTCCGCTTCGTGAAATGACACTGGATAGCCGCCAGGCGGCATCCGGCGATCTGTTTGTGGCGATTGCCGGCCATCAGGCCGATGGACGACGTTTTATTCCGCAGGCTATCGCTCAGGGTGTGGCGGCGGTGATTGCTGAAGCTGATGGCGTCGCAGAAGATGGTCATATCGCCGAAATGCACGGCGTGCCGGTGATTTACCTGGCGCAGCTGCCACAGCGCCTCTCGGCACTGGCCGGACGTTTTTACCAGCAGCCAGGCGAGCAACTGCGTCTGATTGGCGTGACCGGAACCAACGGTAAAACCACAACTACCCAGTTGCTGGCGCAGTGGGCCAATCTGCTGGGTGAAACCGGTGCGGTGATGGGCACTGTCGGTAACGGCCTGTATGGTCAACTGGTATCGACAGAAAATACCACCGGTTCCGCAGTAGATGTTCAGCACGTGCTGCATTCACTGGTGGAAAAGGGCGCGACCGTGGCAGCGATGGAAGTTTCCTCCCACGGGCTGGTGCAGCATCGCGTTGCGGCGCTGCCGTTTGCCGCTGCTGCTTTTACCAATCTCAGTCGCGATCACCTGGATTATCATGGTGATATGACGCGCTATGAGGCCGCCAAATGGCTGCTGTTCTCTGAGCACCAGGTCGGCCAGATGATTATTAATGCGGATGACGAAGTGGGGTATCGCTGGTTGCAAAACCTGCCGGATGCCGTTGCCGTCACCATGGAAAACAACTTGCAGCCGGGCTGCCGTGGTCGCTGGCTGAAAGCCATCGGGATCAACTATCACGACAACGGCTTCTCGGTAACTTTTGAATCCAGCTGGGGTAATGGCGTTATCGACAGCCGCCTGATGGGCGCATTTAACGTCAGCAACCTGCTGGTGGCGCTGGCGACTTTACTGTCGCTGGGCTATCCGTTGACCGAACTGATCGCTACCGCCAATCAGTTGCAGCCAGTTTGTGGTCGCATGGAAGTGTTCAGTGCGCCGGGCAAAGCGACGGTGGTAGTGGATTATGCTCACACCCCGGATGCGCTGGAGAAAGCGCTGGAAGCGGCGCGCCTGCACTGTAAAGGCCAGCTGTGGTGTGTGTTCGGCTGTGGCGGCGACCGCGATAAAGGTAAGCGCCCACTAATGGGAGCGATTGCCGAGCAGTTCTCCGACGTGGTGGTGATTACTGATGACAACCCGCGCGGTGAAGAACCGGCGGCAATTGTTGAAGGTATTCTTTCCGGCTTACTTGATGCAGGCCGCGCACGGGTAGTGCACGGGCGTGCGCAAGCGGTCACTAACGTCATTATGCAGGCGCAGGAAGATGACGTGGTGGTGGTGGCCGGTAAGGGCCACGAAGATTATCAGCTGGTCGGCAATCGCCGACTGGATTACTCCGATCGTGTGACGGTCGCCCGCTTGTTAGGAGTGGTGGCATGATCGCGCTTTCTCTGCAACAGCTGGCCGACATTACCTCGGGTACGCTACACGGCAGCGATCTGACCTTCGCTGACGTCACCACCGATACGCGGAAAGTGTCCGCAGGGGCGCTGTTTATCGCGCTGCAAGGCGAACGCTTTGATGCGCATGAGTTTGTCGGTGAGGCGATCGCTAAAGGTGCCGCCGGATTACTGGTAAGTAAGCACTTACCGGTGGCCGTGCCGCAGGTGGTGGTTAGCGACACGCGTATTGCGCTGGGTCAGCTGGCAGGCTGGGTACGCCAGCAGAGCGCTGCCCGCGTAGTGGCACTGACCGGCTCGTCCGGTAAGACCTCGGTAAAAGAGATGACCGCCGCGATTCTGCGCATCTGCGGTGAAACGCTGTATACCGCCGGGAATCTGAATAACGATATCGGCGTACCGCTGACGCTGTTACGCCTGACGCCTGAGCACCAGTATGCGGTGATTGAGCTGGGTGCTAACCATCAGGGCGAAATTGCTTACACCACCGATTTGACCCGTCCGGAAACCGCGCTGGTGAATAACCTCGCCGCCGCGCATCTGGAAGGCTTTGGCTCACTGGCGGGCGTTGCCAAAGCCAAAGGCGAAATTTTCGAAGGGCTGGCCGCTACCGGCACCGCCATCATCAATGCTGACAGCAACGACTGGCCGCACTGGCAGAACCATCTGCACCATAAAACCCTGTGGCGTTTCTCGGTGGAGCCGCAGGCGGACAGTGATTTCTTTGCCAGCAATATTCGTTTCAGCACTCAGGGCACGCAGTTCACCCTGAATACGCCAGCAGGCGCAACGGAAGTTACGCTGCCGCTGCCTGGCCGTCACAATATTGCTAACGCGCTGGCCGCTGCGGCGCTGGCATTGTCAGTGGATGCGCCACTTGACGCGATTCAGCAGGGGTTAGCCTCACTGAAAGCGGTGCCGGGGCGACTGTTCCCGATAGCGTTAAACGCCACGCAACTGCTGATTGATGACAGCTACAACGCCAATGTCGGCTCAATGACCGCCGCCGCGCAGGTGCTGGCAGAGATGCCGGGTTATCGCGTAATGGTGGTGGGCGATATGGGCGAACTGGGCGCGGAAGCCGTCGAATGTCACCGCGAAGTCGGTGAAGCGGCACGTCTGGCCGGTATCGATCGGGTGCTGAGTGTCGGAAAACTCAGCCACGGTATTAGTGAGGCCAGCGGTGTTGGCGAGCATTTTAATGATAAATCAGCGCTGGCGGCACGTTTGTCCGCGCTGCTGTCCGAGCATCAAGAGATGACCATTTTAGTTAAAGGTTCACGTAGTGCCGCCATGGAGCAGGTAGTACAGACCTTACAGGAGAAAGGAACATGTTAGTCTGGCTGGCCGAACATTTGGTCGCTTTTTATTCTGGCTTTAACGTCTTTTCCTATTTGACGTTCCGCGCCATCGTCAGCCTGCTGACCGCACTGTTCCTCTCTTTATGGATGGGGCCGCGTCTGATTGCCTATCTGCAAAAATTACAAATTGGACAGGTCGTGCGTAATGACGGCCCGGAGTCGCATTTCAGCAAACGCGGTACGCCGACGATGGGCGGCATTATGATCCTCGCCTCCATCACCATTTCGGTGCTGATGTGGGCCTATCCGTCTAACCCGTATGTCTGGTGCGTGCTGTTTGTGCTGGTGGGTTACGGCATTGTCGGATTTATTGATGACTATCGCAAAGTGGTACGTAAAGACACCAAAGGGCTAATCGCGCGCTGGAAGTATTTCTGGCAGTCGGTGATTGCGCTGGTGGTGGCATTTGCCATGTACGCCATCGGTAAAGATACCCCGGCGACTCAGCTGGTGGTGCCGTTCTTTAAAGACATCATGCCGCAGCTCGGCCTGCTTTATCTGTTGCTGGCCTACTTTGTGATTGTCGGTACCAGTAACGCGGTCAACCTGACCGACGGGCTGGATGGCCTGGCGATTATGCCAACGGTGTTTGTGGCCGCGGGCTTTGCGCTGGTGGCCTGGGCGACCGGTAACGTTAACTTTGCCGCCTACTTGCATATTCCTTATCTGCGTCATGCGGGTGAGCTGGTGATTGTCTGTACCGCGATTGTTGGTGCCGGGTTGGGCTTCTTATGGTTCAACACCTATCCGGCGCAAGTGTTTATGGGTGATGTTGGCTCACTGGCGCTGGGCGGCGCGCTCGGTACTATCGCTGTGTTGCTGCGTCAGGAGTTCCTGCTGGTGATTATGGGCGGGGTATTTGTGGTTGAAACCCTGTCGGTGATTTTGCAGGTGGGATCGTTCAAGCTGCGCGGACAACGTATTTTCCGCATGGCACCGATTCATCACCACTATGAATTGAAAGGCTGGCCGGAGCCGCGTGTCATTGTGCGCTTCTGGATTATTTCGCTGATGCTGGTGCTGATTGGCCTGGCAACGCTGAAGGTGCGTTAATCATGGCAGACTATCAGGGTAGAAAAGTGGTCATTATCGGGTTGGGCCTGACCGGTCTCTCCTGTGTTGATTTCTTTTTAGCGCAAGGCGTTACGCCACGCGTGATGGATACCCGACTGTCACCGCCAGGCCTCGACAAGCTGCCAGAAACCGTAGAGCGTCATTTAGGCTCGCTCGATGATGGCTGGTTGCAGGCCGCCGATCTTATTATTGCCAGCCCAGGTATGGCGCTGGCGCATCCTTCTTTAATGGATGCCGCAGCGGCGGGCGTGGAGATTATCGGGGATATCGAACTGTTCTGCCGTGAAGCAAAGGCACCGATTGTCGCGATTACCGGCTCCAACGGTAAAAGCACCGTCACCACGCTGGTGGGGGAGATGGCAAAAGCCGCCGGTTGGGCGGTGGGTGTCGGCGGTAATATCGGCCTACCGGCGCTGACATTATTGCAGCATCCGGCGCAGCTGTATGTGCTGGAGCTGTCGAGCTTCCAGCTGGAGACCACCCACAGCCTGAAAGCGGCGGCGGCGACCATCCTCAATGTGACTGAGGACCATATGGATCGCTATCCGCTTGGTTTGCAGCAGTATCGCGCCGCGAAGTTACGTATTTATGAACACGCGGCAGTCTGCGTGGTAAATGCCGATGACGCGCTGACCATGCCGGTGCGTGGCGCGGACAAGCGCTGTATCAGCTTTGGCGCTGACGTGGGTGATTATCATCTTAACCGTCAGCAGGGCAGCACCTGGCTGCGCGCTAACGGCGAAAAAGTATTGAGTGCCGATGAGATGAATCTCGTCGGGCAACACAATTATACCAATGCGCTGGCCGCACTGGCGCTGGCCGATGCGGTTGGCCTGCCGCGTGCGACCAGCCTGAAAGCGCTGACCACCTTTAGTGGCCTGGCGCACCGTTTCCAGCTCGCCTGGCAGCATAACGGCGTGCGCTGGATTAACGATTCGAAGGCGACCAATGTGGGCAGTACCGAAGCGGCACTGAATGGACTAAAGCTTGAGGGCACACTGTGGCTGCTGTTGGGCGGTGACGGCAAATCTGCTGATTTCAGTCCGCTGGCGCGCTATCTGCAAGGCGATAACGTCCGCGTGTATAGCTTTGGACGCGACGCGGCCGCGCTGGCTGAATTACGCCCGGAGATTTCCGTGCGCACGGAAACCCTGCAACAGGCGATGGAACAGATTGCAGCGCAGGTACAGCCGGGCGATATGGTGCTGCTGTCGCCGGCCTGTGCCAGCCTCGATCAGTTCCGTAACTTTGAACAGCGCGGCGATCTGTTTGTGCAACTGGCAAAGGAGCTTGGCTGATGCGATTTCCTGGTCTGAGCCTCGCCGGTGGTATTACTCATCGCCTGAAAGAGTGGGTGATGGGTGCGCGTGAAAGCGACGCGTCGTCAATGGTGCTGTATGACCGCACACTGTTGTGGTTAACCTTTGGGCTGGCAATTATTGGCTTTGTGATGGTGACCTCGGCATCGATGCCGGTGGGGCAGCGTCTGTCGGACGATCCGTTCTTCTTCGCCAAGCGTGACGCCTTTTATCTGTTGCTGGCGTTGGGTATGGCGCTGGTGACGCTGCGGGTGCCAATGGAAGTCTGGCAGCGCTACAGCAATATTATGCTGATGGCTTCAGTGGCAATGCTGCTGATTGTGCTGGTGGTCGGTAGCTCGGTCAACGGCGCATCGCGCTGGATTGCCCTCGGGCCGCTGCGTATCCAGCCAGCAGAGTTATCGAAGTTGTCGCTGTTCTGCTATCTCGCCAGTTATCTGGTGCGCAAGGTAGAAGAAGTCCGTCACAACTTTTGGGGTTTCTGTAAGCCGATGGGCGTGATGGTGGTGCTGGCGGTGTTACTGCTGGCGCAGCCGGACCTCGGCACGGTGGTGGTGCTGTTTGTGACCACGCTGGCGATGTTGTTCCTGGCGGGGGCGAAATTATGGCAATTTCTGGCAATTATCGGCTCGGGTATTTTTGCCGTTTGCCTGCTGATTATCGCTGAACCCTACCGTATGCGCCGCGTCACCTCCTTCTGGGATCCGTGGGAAGACCCGTTCGGCAGCGGCTACCAGCTGACTCAGTCATTGATGGCATTTGGCCGTGGTGAGTTCTGGGGCCAGGGCTTAGGTAATTCAGTGCAAAAACTGGAGTATTTACCGGAAGCGCATACCGACTTCATTTTCTCGATTATCGGGGAAGAACTGGGTTATATCGGTGTGGTTTTTGCCCTGTTAATGGTATTCTTCGTCGCTTTTCGCGCGATGTCGATTGGCCGCCGGGCGTTAGAGCTTGACCAGCGTTTTTCCGGCTTTTTAGCCTGTTCGATTGGCGTATGGTTTAGCTTCCAGGCACTGGTTAACGTCGGTGCGGCCGCGGGCATGTTGCCGACCAAAGGTCTGACGCTGCCGCTAATCAGTTACGGTGGTTCCAGTCTGATTATTATGTCGACGGCGATCGTACTGTTATTGCGCATAGATTATGAAACGCGCCTGGCAAAAGCGCAGGCGTTTACACGAGGTGCCCGATGAGTGGTAAGCGACTGATGGTGATGGCTGGCGGAACCGGCGGGCATGTTTTCCCCGGGCTGGCGGTAGCACACCATCTGATGGAGCAAGGCTGGCAGGTTCGCTGGCTCGGCACCGCTGACCGAATGGAAGCGGAACTGGTTCCTAAGCACGGCATCGAGATTGATTTTATTCGCATCACTGGCCTGCGTGGCAAGGGTGTGAAAGCACTGTTACTGGCACCGATGCGTATTTTCTCCGCCTGGCGTCAGGCGCGGGCGATTATGAAGGCGTATCAACCCGATGTGGTACTGGGAATGGGCGGTTATGTGTCCGGCCCTGGCGGCCTGGCGGCCTGGAGCTGCGGTATCCCGGTGGTGCTGCATGAACAAAATGGTATCGCCGGCCTGACCAATAAAGGGTTGTCGAAAATTGCCAAAAAAGTGTTGCAGGCGTTTCCCGGTGCGTTTCCGAATGCCGATGTGGTGGGCAACCCGGTACGTACCGATGTGCTGGCGCTGCCGTTACCCGGAGAGCGACTGGCCGGGCGTGAAGGGCCGATTCGCGTGTTAGTGATCGGTGGTAGCCAGGGCGCGCGGGTGCTGAACCAGACGCTGCCACAGGTGGCGGCAAAAATGGGTGATGGCATCACGTTGTGGCATCAGGTGGGTAAGGGCGCGCTGGAGAGCGTACTTCAGGCTTATCAGGATGTCGGACAGACGCAGCATAAAGTCACCGAGTTTATCGATGATATGGCTGCGGCCTACGCCTGGGCTGATGTGGTGGTTTGTCGCTCTGGCGCGTTAACGGTGAGCGAAATCGCTGCAGCAGGTTTACCGGCGATTTTTGTGCCGTTTCAGCATAAAGATCGTCAGCAGTACTGGAATGCACTACCGCTGGAGCAAGCGGGTGCAGCCAAAATTTTTGAGCAGCCGCAGTTTACTGCGGAAGTGGTGGCCGAAACGCTGGCAGGCTGGGATCGCCCAACGCTGCTGCTGATGGCAGAGAAGGCACGTGCGGCGTCGATTCCCGATGCTACCGGGCGTGTCGCCGATGCCGTTGCCGCCACGGCATGATAAATATGATTTTCAGGGGCCGGATAAATGCGGCTCGCAACAGGCAGAAAAGATGAATACACAACAATTGGCGAAACTGCGTTTAATGGTGCCCGAGATGCGTCGCGTCCGGCACATTCACTTTGTCGGCATCGGTGGTGCTGGCATGGGCGGTATTGCCGAAGTGTTGGCCAACGAAGGTTATGAGATTAGTGGTTCTGATTTAGCGCCGAACGCGGTTACCCAGCATCTGGCAGCATTGGGCGTCACTATTCACTTTAACCATCGCCCGGAAAACGTCAGTGATGCCAGCGTCGTGGTGGTGTCAACGGCGGTTTCCCAGGATAACCCGGAACTGGTTGCCGCGCGTGAAGCGCGTATCCCGGTGATCCGCCGCGCTGAAATGCTGGCTGAACTGATGCGCTATCGTCACGGTATTGCGGTTGCCGGTACGCACGGTAAAACCACTACCACGGCGATGGTTTCCAGTATTTATGCTGAAGGTGGACTGGATCCGACATTTGTTAACGGGGGGCTGGTTAAAGCGGCAGGCACGCATGCTCGCCTTGGCAGCAGCCGTTATCTGATTGCGGAAGCGGATGAGAGCGACGCGTCGTTCCTGCATCTGCAACCAATGGTGGCGATTGTCACCAATATTGAAGCCGACCATATGGATACCTACCAGGGCGACTTCGAAAATCTGAAGCAGACATTTATTAACTTTCTGCACAACCTGCCGTTCTATGGACGTGCAGTGATGTGTATCGATGACGCAGTTATCCGTGACTTGCTGCCGCGCGTCGGGCGTCAGGTGACCACCTATGGTTTCAGTGATGACGCTGATGTGCGCATTGAAAACTACGAGCAGCGCGGTGCGCAGGGGCATTTCACGCTGGTACGCCACGATAAACCGTTAATGAAAGTGACGCTTAACGCGCCAGGCCGTCACAACGCACTGAATGCCGCCGCTGCCGTGGCCGTAGCCAGTGAAGAGGGCATTGAGGATCACGATATCCTCACCGCGCTGGAGAGTTTCCAGGGCACTGGCCGCCGTTTCGACTTCCTTGGCGAATATCCGCTGGCCGACGTCAACGGTGCCGAAGGGAGCGCAATGCTGGTTGATGACTATGGTCACCATCCAACCGAAGTTGACGCGACGATTAAAGCGGCACGCGCCGGCTGGCCAGACAAGAAACTGGTGATGATTTTCCAGCCGCACCGTTATACGCGTACTCGTGATCTGTATGACGATTTTGCCAATGTTCTGTCGCAGGTCGATGTGCTGTTAATGCTGGATGTATATGCCGCAGGCGAGTCACCGATCCCGGGGGCTGATAGCCGATCGCTGTGCCGTACCATTCGTGGTCGTGGCAAAGTCGATCCAATCCTGGTGCCCGATCATGACGACGTGCTGGATATGCTGGCTCCGACCCTGTCAGGCAACGATTTGATCCTGGTTCAGGGTGCAGGTAACGTCGGTAAAATTGCGCGCAAACTGGCGGAGAACAAGTTACAACCGCAAATTATTAACGGAGAGGATCATCATGGCTGAGAAAGTAGCGGTATTGCTGGGTGGAACCTCCGCAGAACGTGATGTGTCTTTGCTTTCAGGCAGTGCGGTTCTGGCAGGATTACAACAGGCGGGTATTAATGCGCATGCTGTCGATATTCGGGATTTTCCGGCTACCCGCCTGAAAGAAGAAGGTTTTACAAAAGCATTTATCGCCCTGCACGGTCGTGGCGGTGAAGACGGTACTTTACAGGGGCTGCTGGAGTTTCTGCAGATCCCTTATACCGGCAGCGGCGTGATGGCGTCGGCGATCACCATGGACAAGATGCGCACCAAACTGCTGTGGCAGGGGGCGGGTCTGCCGGTGTCGCCGTATGTGGTGATTAACCGCCAGCAGATGAATGCGGGTGTGAACGGCGAACTGGCGGAACGTATCGCCGCGCTCGGTATGCCGGTGTTTGTTAAGCCAAGTTGTGAAGGCTCCAGCGTCGGCATCTCGCGCGTCAATCAACCGGATGATTTGCCGGCGGCGCTGGAAGAAGCTTTCCGACACGATAACGAAGTGCTGGTTGAGAAATTTTTAAGTGGTCCTGAGTACACGGTGGCGATTGTCGGCGATGAGATTCTGCCGTCAATTCGCATTCAGCCTGCCAGTGATTTTTATGACTATCAGGCTAAGTACATTTCTGACGATACCGAGTACTTCTGCCCAAGTGGCTTAACCGCCGAGCGCGAAGCCGAGTTAAGCACGCTGGTGATTGATGCCTGGCGTGCACTGGGTTGCAGCGGCTGGGGCCGGGTTGATGTGATGATGGATAGCGAAGGCGCTTTCTGTCTGCTGGAGGTCAACACCTCACCGGGTATGACCAGCCATAGTCTGGTACCGATGGCAGCGAAGCAGGCGGGAATCTCTTTTTCGCAGCTGGTAGCTCGTATTCTGGAGCTGGCTGACTGATATGTCTCAGGCGGCTCTGAATGTACGTAACCGGGAAGCGCAGGAGAAAGCGCGCACTGGCACCGGACGCAGCAATGGCTCACGTCTGGCAGGCATTATTTTCCTGCTGATGGTGTTAGGCACCATGGCGTTTGGCGGGTTGGTGGTGCTGAAGTGGATGAATGATGCGTCGCGCTTACCGCTGTCGACGCTGGTGGTGACCGGGAAAACCCACTACACCACCCATGACGATATTCGCCAGGCGATTTTATCACTGGGTTCGCCGGGAACGTTTATGTCGCAGGACGTCAACGTTATCCAGCAGCAAATTGAACGCCTGCCATGGATTCAGCAGGTGAGCGTGCGTAAGCAGTGGCCGGACGAATTAAAGATTCATCTGGTTGAATATGTCCCGGTTGCACGCTGGAATGATCTGCATATGGTTGACGCTGAGGGTAAATCATTCAGCGTACCGGCAAATCATATCGGTAAAGAAGAGATGCCGATGCTGTATGGCCCTGAAGGCAGCGAGCAGGAAGTCCTCACCGGTTATCGCGAGATGAGCCAGGTGCTGGCAGCAGATAAGTTTAAGTTGAAGATGGCCTCAATGACGGCACGACGTTCATGGCAGCTGGTGACGGGAGATGATGTCCGCATCGAGCTTGGACGTAATGATGACATGAAGCGTTTGAAGCGTTTTATGCAGCTCTATCCTTCGCTCCAGCAGCAGGCGACGGCAGAGAACAAACGCATCGGTTACGTTGATCTGCGTTATGACTCTGGCGCGGCAGTGGGATGGGCACCGGCATTTATTGAGCCGCAGGACAGTAATCAGCAACAGAATCAGGCACAGGCTAAACAACAATGATCAAGTCGACGGACAGAAAACTGGTAGTTGGACTCGAGATTGGCACCGCGAAGGTTGCCGCTTTAGTAGGGGAGGTTCTGCCCGATGGCATGGTCAATATTATCGGGGTCGGCAGCTGTCCTTCCCGCGGTATGGATAAAGGCGGCGTAAACGATCTGGAATCGGTAGTGAAATGCGTCCAGCGCGCTATCGATCAGGCTGAGCTGATGGCCGACTGCCAGATTTCGTCGGTTTACCTCGCATTATCGGGCAAACACATCAGTTGCCAGAATGAAATCGGGATGGTTCCGATTTCCGAAGAGGAAGTGACACAGGAAGATGTCGAGAATGTGGTACATACTGCTAAGTCAGTCCGCGTTCGTGATGAGCATCGTATCTTGCATGTTATTCCTCAGGAATATGCGATTGACTATCAGGAAGGGATCAAAAACCCGGTGGGTTTGTCTGGCGTGCGCATGCAGGCAAAAGTGCATTTGATCACCTGTCACAACGATATGGCGAAAAACATTGTTAAAGCCGTTGAACGTTGTGGCCTGAAAGTTGACCAACTGATCTTTGCCGGTCTGGCATCAAGCTTTGCGGTGCTGACCGAAGACGAACGCGAACTGGGTGTTTGCGTGGTGGATGTCGGCGGTGGCACCATGGATATTGCGGTCTATACCGGTGGTGCGCTGCGTCATACCAAAGTGATTCCTTACGCTGGCAATGTGGTGACCAGCGATATCGCGTACGCCTTTGGCACACCGCCAACCGATGCTGAAGCGATTAAAGTTCGCCATGGTTGTGCTCTTGGCTCGATCGTCGGTAAAGACGAAAACGTCGAAGTGCCGAGCGTCGGTGGGCGTCCGCCAAGAAGTCTGCAACGTCAGACGCTGGCCGAAGTGATTGAACCGCGCTACACCGAGCTGCTGAATCTGGTTAACGAAGAGATTCTGCAGTTGCAGGAACAGCTGCGTCAGCAGGGTGTGAAACACCATCTGGCGGCAGGGATTGTTCTGACCGGCGGTGCGGCACAAATTGAAGGGCTGGCCGCCTGTGCTCAGCGTGTTTTCCACACGCAGGTACGTATCGGCCAGCCACTGAACATAACCGGCTTAACCGATTATGCTCAGGAGCCTTACTACTCAACGGCGGTAGGCTTACTGCACTACGGAAAAGAGTCTCATCTGAACGGTGAGGCTGAGGTTGAAAAAAGAGCCTCGGTTGGCAACTGGTTTAAACGTATCAACAGCTGGCTGAGAAAAGAGTTTTAATTTTAGAAAAGGGGATTCATACCTAAAAAAATTTCGCGTTACGGCTAATACCGCTGCAGCGTGAAAGATAAAAGGTATTATTAGATCCCCAGGCGACAGGCACATAACGGAGAGAAATTATGTTTGAACCTATGGAATTAACCAATGACGCGGTGATTAAAGTCATCGGCGTCGGCGGGGGCGGTGGCAATGCCGTAGAGCATATGGTGCGTGAGCGCATCGAAGGTGTGGAATTCTTCGCTGTGAACACTGACGCGCAAGCGTTACGTAAAACGGCGGTCGGTCAGACTATTCAAATTGGTAACGGAATTACCAAAGGTCTGGGTGCCGGGGCAAACCCGGAAGTCGGTCGTAACTCTGCTGAGGAAGATCGTGAAGCACTGCGTTCAGCACTGGAAGGTGCGGACATGGTGTTTATCGCAGCCGGTATGGGCGGCGGTACCGGTACCGGTGCGGCACCTGTCGTTGCCGAAGTGGCGAAAGATCTGGGGATCCTGACGGTTGCCGTGGTGACCAAGCCGTTCAATTTCGAAGGCAAAAAACGCATGGCATTTGCCGAGCAGGGTATCGCTGAGCTGTCCAAGCATGTCGATTCACTGATCACTATTCCAAACGACAAGCTGCTGAAAGTGCTGGGTCGTGGCATCTCTCTGCTGGACGCATTCGGTGCGGCTAACGACGTACTGAAAGGTGCCGTGCAGGGTATCGCCGAGCTGATTACCCGTCCGGGTCTGATGAACGTCGACTTCGCTGACGTGCGTACCGTGATGTCTGAAATGGGTTACGCCATGATGGGTTCTGGCGTGGCTTGTGGTGAAGACCGTGCTGAAGAAGCAGCAGAAATGGCGATCTCCAGCCCGCTGCTGGAAGATATCGACCTGTCTGGTGCGCGCGGCGTGCTGGTCAACATCACCGCTGGCTTCGACCTGCGTCTGGATGAGTTCGAAACCGTGGGTAATACCATCCGTGCCTTCGCGTCTGATAACGCGACCGTGGTGATTGGTACTTCTCTGGATCCAGAAATGAATGACGAACTGCGTGTGACTGTGGTTGCGACCGGTATCGGCATGGACAAACGTCCGGAAATTACGCTGGTGACCAACAAGCAATCCAGCCAGCCAGTAATGGATCATCGCTACCAGCAGCACGGTATGGCTCCACTGCCTCAGGAGCAAAAACCGGCCGCGAAAGTGGTGAACGATCAAAGTGCACAGACTAACAAAGAACCTGATTATCTGGATATTCCAGCCTTCCTGCGTAAGCAGGCGGATTAAGAATAACCTGAGAATTTGGATTCTCCGCTCTTTGTGCTAAAATGTTCGCCCGTCAGTGATATACACTGGCGGTCGGATGAGTAATTTTTGCGAGATAATGTGATGATCAAACAACGGACATTAAAACGTATTGTTCAGGCGACTGGAGTCGGTTTACACACCGGCAAAAAAGTCACACTGACCTTACGCCCTGCGTCGGCTAATACCGGGGTCATCTATCGTCGCACTGACTTGAATCCACCGGTTGATTTCCCGGCTGATGCCAAATCCGTGCGTGATACCATGCTCTCTACTTGCCTGGTTAATGAGCATGGCGTGCGTATTTCAACAGTCGAACACCTGAACGCAGCACTTTCCGGTCTGGGTATTGATAACATTGTGGTTGAAGTTGATGCGCCTGAAATCCCGATTATGGACGGTAGCGCAGCACCCTTTGTCTATCTGCTGATGGACGCAGGCATTGAAGAGCTGAACAGCGCTAAGAAATTTGTTCGCATCAAACAACCAGTCCGGGTTGAAGACGGCGACAAATGGGCTGAAATCAAGCCATACAATGGTTTTTCGCTGGACTTTACCATCGACTTTAACCATCCGGCGATTGATTCCAGCGCACAACGTTACAGCATGAATTTCTCTGCTGAAGCGTTTACGCGTCAGATCAGCCGTGCACGTACTTTCGGCTTTATGCGTGAAATCGAATATCTGCAGTCTCGCGGCCTGTGCCTCGGCGGCAGCTTCGATTGTGCAATCGTGGTGGATGACTACCGCGTATTGAACGAAGACGGTTTACGCTTTGAAGACGAATTTGTGCGTCACAAAATGCTTGATGCGATCGGTGACCTGTTTATGTGTGGCCACAATATCATTGGTGCGTTTACCGCATTCAAATCGGGTCATGCATTGAATAACAAGCTGTTGCAGGCGGTTATGGCGAAGCAGGAAGCCTGGGAATGGGCAACGTTTGAAGACGAAGCTGAACTTCCGCTGGCATTCAAGGCACCCAATCTGGTTCTGGCGTAAGCCTGAACTGACTATAACGACTGGTTGAGCTGGTACTCTCTCCGGCCAGTGAGGCCAGTCGTTCTATTATTTTTCCCTCTTTTTAGTCACGCCACACTCTGCCTTAAGCGCAGTGCAACCGGCTGCTGGCTGTCAGTTTTTCGCGTTCAAATGCTGTTTTCTTGTCCGAATAACCGGACATTTCCCGCTGTGAATAGATTTATCCTGATGTCGGCCGTGACTAATAATGGTAGTATTTGCGCTCAGTAAAATTATCGATTTCAGTGGCTCCAGCCTGAGTGGTTTGGGCGCAGTGGCGGAATAAAGTGATCGGCATTCTTAATCGTTGGCGACAATTTGGCAGACGTTACTTCTGGCCGCATCTCCTGTTGGGGATGGTCGCGGCGAGCTTCGGCCTGCCTGTCACCCACGCCAGCGAACAGAGAAGCCCGGAAACGTCGTCCAATAATCTGACCATCGGGAATGTTGCGCGCTTCGACAGCCTGGCGCTGTTGCAGGAGAGTGCGCGTCGCCCGAACGTTAATGTCGACTATTGGCACCAGCATGCGATCCGCATCGTTATTCGCCACCTCTCTTTTGCCTTAACGCCGCAGCATCTGCCGACCGCAGAGCAGGCGCTTCCGCTTGAAGTACAAAAACTCGCACTGCTCGACACGCTGAATGCGTTGTTGACTCATGAGTCTCGCCCCCCGGTTATTATCCGCGATACTCCACGCCATCATCACACGCTGCGCGCTGCGCATCACAGCGGGTTGTGGCTGGCGCAGGTGCAGGGCATTCGTGCCGGACCGGCTAATCTCGCCTGAAGTATTCAGAGCACAGCTCTACAAATTTTATAATCAAAACAACGCTGTAAGCCGTAAGGAACCTGCGGCTGGAGAGAAGTATTTATTATGTTGACGAAAATTTTAACCAAAGTTTTTGGTAGCCGTAACGATCGTACTTTGCGCCGTATGCGTAAAGCTGTCGAAACCATCAATAAGATGGAACCGGAATTTGAAAAGCTTTCTGACGAACAGCTGAAAGCGAAAACTGACGAATTCCGTGCGCGCCTGGCAAAGGGCGAAACCGTGGACAGCCTGATTCCTGAAGCGTTTGCCACCGTGCGCGAAGCCAGTAAGCGCGTATTTGGTATGCGTCACTTTGATGTGCAGCTGCTCGGCGGTATGGTGCTGAATGACCGCTGCATCGCGGAAATGCGTACCGGTGAAGGTAAAACTCTGACCGCAACCCTGCCAGCTTACCTGAATGCGTTAAGCGGTAAGGGCGTGCATGTGGTTACCGTCAACGACTATCTGGCACAGCGTGATGCCGAGAATAACCGCGGGCTGTTCGAATTCCTCGGTCTGAGCATCGGTATCAACCTGCCAGGCATGCCAGCGCCAGCTAAACGTGCGGCCTACGCTGCCGACATCACCTACGGTACCAATAACGAATACGGCTTTGACTACCTGCGTGACAACATGGCATTCAGCCCGGAAGAGCGCGTACAGCGTAAACTGCACTATGCGCTGGTGGATGAGGTTGACTCCATCCTGATCGATGAAGCCCGTACCCCGCTGATCATCTCCGGCCCGGCTGAAGACAGCTCCGAGATGTATACCCGGGTTAACAAAATTATCCCGCACCTGATCCGCCAGGAGAAAGAAGATTCCGATACCTTCCAGGGTGAAGGTCACTTCTCCGTTGATGAGAAAGCGCGTCAGGTTCACCTGACCGAACGCGGTCTGGTCAATATCGAAGAGCTGCTGGTCAGCGAAGGCATCATGGAAGCGGGCGAATCACTCTACTCGCCGACCAACATTATGCTGATGCACCACGTGACCGCAGCACTGCGCGCCCACGTCCTGTTTACCCGCGATGTTGATTACATCGTCAAAGACGGTGAAGTGATTATCGTCGATGAACACACCGGGCGTACCATGCAGGGTCGTCGCTGGTCTGATGGTCTGCATCAGGCAGTAGAAGCGAAAGAAGGCGTTGAAATTCAAAACGAAAACCAGACTCTGGCTTCTATCACCTTCCAGAACTACTTCCGTCTGTATGAAAAGCTGGCCGGTATGACCGGTACGGCGGACACCGAAGCATTTGAATTCAGCTCAATCTACAAACTGGATACCATTGTGGTGCCAACTAACCGTCCAATGGTGCGTAAAGATCTGCCGGACCTGGTCTATATGACCGAGAAAGAGAAGATTGATGCGATTATCGAAGATATTCGCGAGCGCACTGTGAATGGTCAGCCGATTCTGGTCGGTACCATTTCCATTGAGAAATCGGAAGTGGTCTCCCAGGAGCTGGAGCGTGCGGGCATCAAGCACAACGTACTGAACGCCAAGTTCCACGCCCGCGAAGCGGATATCGTGGCACAGGCGGGTCAGCCAGGCGCGGTCACTATCGCCACCAACATGGCGGGTCGTGGTACCGATATCGTGCTGGGTGGTAGCTGGCAGGCAGAGATTGCTAATCTGGAAGAGCCAACGGCAGATCAGATTGACGCGATTAAAGCCGCGTGGAAAATTCGTCATGATGCGGTTCTGGCATCGGGCGGCCTGCATATTATCGGTACTGAGCGTCACGAATCACGCCGTATTGATAACCAGCTGCGTGGTCGTTCCGGTCGTCAGGGTGACCAGGGGTCATCGCGTTTCTATCTGTCGATGGAAGATGCACTGATGCGTATTTTCGCCTCCGATCGCGTTTCGAATATGATGCGTAAACTGGGGATGAAACCCGGCGAAGCGATTGAGCATCCGTGGGTCACTAAAGCGATTGCCAATGCACAGCGTAAAGTTGAAAGTCGCAACTTCGATATCCGTAAGCAACTGCTGGAATACGATGACGTTGCCAACGATCAGCGTCGCGCGATTTACACCCAGCGTAATGAACTGCTGGACGTGTCTGACGTTAGCGAAACCATTCACAGCATCCGCGATGATGTGTTTAAAACCACCATCGACAGCTATATTCCGCCGCAGTCACTGGAAGAGATGTGGGATGTTGCCGGTCTGGAAGAGCGCCTGAAAAACGATTTCGACCTGGAAATGCCAATTGCCGAGTGGCTGGACAAAGAACCTGAGCTGCATGAAGAGACGCTGCGTGAGCGCATCATGGAGCAGGGCAAAGAAGTCTATCTGCGTAAAGAAGAAGTGGTTGGCACCGAAATGATGCGCAATTTCGAAAAAGGCGTGATGCTGCAAACGCTCGACTCACTGTGGAAAGAGCACCTGGCCGCAATGGACTACCTGCGTCAGGGCATCCATCTGCGTGGCTACGCGCAGAAAGATCCTAAGCAGGAGTACAAGCGTGAGTCGTTCGCCATGTTTGGTGCGATGCTGGAATCACTGAAATATGAAGTGATCAGCACCCTGTGCAAAGTGCAGGTGCGTATGCCAGAAGAAGTGGAAGCGATGGAAGAGCAGCGCCGTCAGGAAGCTGAACGTCTGCAACAGCAGCAGCAGCTGAGCCATGTTGACAGTGAGACTGCGGCAGCTGAAGAGCTGTCCGGCCAGACCGGTGAGCGCAAAGTGGGTCGTAACGATCCTTGCCCATGCGGTTCCGGCAAGAAGTTCAAGCAGTGTCATGGCCGCTTAGCCTGATAGTCATTCCTCCCCCATACTGTGGGGGAGGACGCTTAAAAGGGAGTTAAACAATGAAACACCTGCAAGTTGCGGTGGGTATCATTCGCAATGCCAGCAAGGAAATCTTTCTCGCGCAGCGTTCAGCCAGTTCGCATATGGCCAATATGTGGGAGTTTCCCGGTGGCAAGATTGAAGCTGATGAAACTGCCGCGCAGGCATTAAACCGCGAGCTACTGGAAGAGACCGGAATTGAAGTCACTAATGCGGTGCCTTTCGATACTGCCGATCATACTTATCAGGATGTCCGCGTTACGCTGCACTTCTTTATCGTCGAAGGCTGGAACGGCGAACCTTATGGCCGTGAAGGACAACCGATGCGCTGGGTGCCACAGGCTGAACTGGTGGCGGACGAGTTCCCACCGGCCAACAGCCCAATCGTTGCACGCCTGCTGGCTGAATAATCGTTCGACCTGCTGAATGGCGGCGAAATCGCCGCCGGTTCAGACAGTTCAATGACGATCGATCTGATCTTCACTCCAGTCATCGCTCTCTGACAAATCGCCGCTACTGGCAATTCGCTTCTCTTCTGCCGCCCACTCTCCGAGATCAATCAGCTGGCAGCGCTTACTGCAGAATGGCCGGAACAGGCTCAGCGCATCCCAGATCACATCTTTGCCACAGGTCGGGCAGTTTACTATGGTGACTTCATCTTTCATTACGGTAAACCTTTAACAACAAGCCAGTTCAAAATCGAGTCGGGCAGGAACCTCACCGCGTTCACTGTCGAGCGGCAGGAAACGGATCGCATAACGGCTTTTATGCCCCGAAACTTGTGGATAGAGTGAGTCTTCCAGCATCAGCTGTAAACGCAGCAGATCGGCATCTTCGGCATTATCCTGAAAGAAACCGTTCAGGCTGGTGTGGCGACGAAATATGCCTGACTGACGAATCAAATCGAGGATCAGGGTCAGCGCTTCGCGTAGCGGATCCAGTGATGCCATCCAGATCGCAACCTGAGCATCGCGCACGGCTTGATCCACATGCAACCAGATATGCAGAGTCGGCAGATCAAAACTGCAACAGCCGCCGGGAATACTCAGGCGCTGGCGCACCAGACCAATTAACCGGTCTTCACGTAACAACTGCCCCATACGTGGCGCACCCATTAGCCTGGTCGAGCAGTTTTTCAGGCGGGCGCTTAAGTTATTCACCAGTTCCATATCGACGCCCGGCACTTCTGCCCAGGAGCGCAATTTCTGCTGCTGGCGTTCCAGCTCTTTCACGATATCAGTACGCAGCTCGCCGCGCTCAAAAACGTCAAGTAAATCAGCGGTGTTGCGGAAAAAGGTCAGCGCCCCGAGATGATCGGTAATGTTCTGGCTGGCCTGTAGCTGCTTAAGTAAAAATTCAATACGTAGCCAGGTACGCATTTTTTCATTCAGGGGATGCTCAAAAAGAATCGTTGTGCTCATGCGGTTAATCCTGTTTCGCTGACGTCGCCAGCGCGAGATAACGCTGGTGTAACGCAGCAACAAGTGGCGCTACGCTTTCGGGTAAACCACTGTTATCAATGACATCATCAGCTACGGCCAGACGCGCTTCACGCGTTGCCTGCGCAGCAAGAATATTGTTAGCCTGTTCACGACTGATATTGTCGCGGGCCATGGTGCGGGCCAGCTGAATGGACGGCTCAACATCAACCACCAGCACGCGATCCGCCAGCGTATGCAGATTGTTCTCGACCAGCAGCGGCACAACCCACAGACACCACAGGGACTGGGTTTCGGCCAACTGACGGCGGGTTTGCTGATGGATTATCGGATGAAGTAAATTGTTCAGCCACAGTTTGTCGGCCGGGGCGCTGAAAATACGCTGACGCAGGCTGGTACGATTCAGAGTGCCGTCGGCATTCAGCATTTCATCACCGAATTTTTCGGCAATCGCCTGCAACGCTGGCTGACCAGGCTCAACCACCTGGCGAGCGATGACATCAGCATCGACCACATCCACACCCAGCTCGGCAAAGACCCTGGCGATGGTGCTTTTTCCACTGCCGATGCCACCGGTCAGTGCGACGATATAGCCCATAAGCCCTAATTCCAGAGTAGCTTGCGAAAGGCATCATCATGCAGGCGATTTCGTGCAACCATCAGCCTGAATTTTGAGGTACAGATCACAAGTGAGTTTCACAGGTAAATTTAAGGGATTGTAGCGTAAATAAAGCTGTTTTCGCAGTCTTGTCGTCGCGATTTTAGCGCGTATGATAGCTTCACTGGAGCTGGGCAGCAGCACCCGATCGTCAGATCGTCGCCACTAACCAGGAAATATGTCATGCGTATCGAAGAAGATTTAAAACTGGGCTTTAAAGATGTTCTTATCCGGCCTAAGCGTTCCACGCTGAAAAGCCGCTCTCAGGTTGAACTGGAGCGTCAGTTCACCTTCAAACATTCAGGTATTGCCTGGTCAGGCGTTCCAATTATTGCCGCTAACATGGATACCGTTGGCTCTTTTCGCATGGCAGAAGCGCTGGCGTCATTTGATATTCTTACCGCAGTACACAAACATTACAGCGTTGAGCAGTGGCAGGAGTTTGTTGCGCGCGTGCCGGAAACGGTTCTGAAATATGTCATGGTCTCAACCGGAACCTCAGAAGCTGACTTTATCAAAATGAAGCAGATTCTGGCACTTTCCCCGGCACTCAACTTTATCTGTATCGATGTGGCGAATGGCTACTCCGAGCATTTTGTTGAGTTCTTACAGCGCGCGCGTGAAGCCTGTCCGGGCAAAACCATCTGTGCCGGCAATGTGGTGACCGGTGAAATGGTGGAAGAGCTGATTCTCTCCGGTGCGGACATTGTCAAAGTGGGCATTGGTCCTGGCTCGGTCTGTACTACCCGGGTTAAAACTGGCGTGGGATATCCACAGCTTTCCGCCGTGATCGAATGTGCTGATGCGGCGCACGGCCTTGGCGGTCAGATCGTCAGTGACGGTGGCTGCTCCGTGCCGGGCGATGTGGCAAAAGCCTTTGGCGGCGGCGCAGACTTCGTGATGCTGGGCGGTATGCTGGCGGGTCATCACGAGTGTGAAGGCACTATCGTGGAAGAGAATGGCGAACAGTTTATGCTGTTTTACGGCATGAGCTCGGAATCTGCCATGAAGCGCCATGTCGGCGGCGTGGCGCAGTATCGTGCCGCGGAAGGCAAAACGGTGAAATTACCGCTGCGCGGCCCGGTTGAGGATACCGCGCGCGATATTCTTGGTGGCTTGCGTTCTGCCTGCACTTACGTCGGCGCGGAACGGTTGAAAGAGTTGACCAAGCGCACCACCTTTATCCGGGTGGCCGAGCAAGAAAACCGCGTGTTTACCCGCTAAATCTTAGCCGTCGGGCGGCGAAAACGCCGCCCTCTGCTGAAGGCGTATTGCCGCCCATTATCCCAGCGCATCCCCCAGTCCAAAAATCGGCAGATACATTGCTACCACCAGAATGCCGACAATCAGGCCAATCACCACCATCATTAGCGGCTCCAGCGTGGCAGCCAGACTATCAGCCAGTTCGTGCGTTTGATCTTCGTGCCATTGGGCGAGACGCGCCAGTAACACATCCAGCGAGCCAGCCTCTTCACCGACTTTAATTAGCTGATGGCATAGCGGGGTAAAAAGTTGATGTTGCACCAGTGCCTGATGCAACGGCTTACCCGCAGCAATATGCTGCTGAAGCTGGACGATAGCTTCTCGCCATAAACAGTGACTCAGGGTCTGCTCCACTGCCTCTAAGCTTTGCAGTAAGGTTAGCCCGGCCCGCTGGGTCAGCGTCAGAGTGGTAAAGATTTGGCTAAGCTGACTGCCACGATACAGTCGTGAAATCAGCGGCACCCGCAACAGCAGTCGCTGTTCATTACGCTGCCAGTTAATGCGCTTTTTACGCTGACTGCGCCAGAACCAACCTGCGATGACGACCCCCACCGTCAGTGGCGCGATACTGCTTTGCAGCATCACTGATAATGTCATCACTGCGGCGGTAAAAGCCGGTAGCGGCGTATCAAATACCGCATAGATCGAGACAAATTCCGGCAGCACAAATACCAGCATTCCGATAGTAACGGCCAGCGCGACCGCCAGAATAAACAGCGGATAGCGCAGCGCTTTCACTACCTTTTTTTGCAGCTGCTGCTGACGCTCCTGCTGAGTAGCCAACTGAAAGCAGCATTCATCCAGCTGGCCGGTAACCTCACCAACATGCATCAGGGCAGGGAACAGTGGCGGGAAAATCTCCGGCCAGCGGTTCAGCACCTGGGAAAACGGTTCACCCTGCTCAACCTTCACCTGGATATCCAGTAACAGTGCCTGCCAGCCGGGATGCGGATGACCATCAGCCAGCAACGTTAACCCTTGAGACAGGGTCATCCCGGCTTTCAGCAGGGTAGCCAGCTGCCGAATCAGCATGATTTTTTGCTGCCATTGCCATTCTCCGGGGCGATAAGTTTTGCCTGCTTTGATGCGAACTGGCGAACAGCCAGCATCCATCAGCGTTTGCATCACGCCCAGCGAATTGTCGCTTAGCTGCGACCCTGCGATAAAATCGCCTCTGGCATCAATCGCCTGCCAGCTAAACAGTGTGTGTTTAGCCATCGCAGCTTCCTACAATGCGGTTAACCTCCTCCAGTGAAGTTTCGCCGCGATTTACCGCATGCAGACCTTCGGTAAACAGTGAGTTCAGCCCCTGCTGTTGTGCCAGCGTGACGAGCTCGTCCGGCGTGGCATTGGCGGCGATGGCATGCTGCAGTGGCTCGCTGATCGGTAACAGCTCAAACAGTGCCAGTCGACCGTAATAACCGGAAAAGCAGTGATCGCAACCGGTGGCTCGCCAGGTCTGTACACTGCCCGGCCACAACGCTGCCGGAAAATGGCTGACGACCTGGTCCGGCTGACGGCAGTGTGGGCACAAACGCCGTACCAGACGCTGCGCAATCACCAGTTTTAGTGCCGATGCCAGCAGGTAGCCGGGAATACCCATCTGCCCGAGTCGCGTCAGCGTTTCGCTGGTGGAGTTAGTGTGTAAGGTCGACAGCACCAGATGACCAGTCTGCGCCGCCTTGATAGCAATTTCTGCGGTTTCACCGTCACGAATCTCCCCTAACATAATCACATCAGGATCCTGGCGCAGCAGTGCCCGCAGTACGCGATGAAAATCCAGGCCGGACTTACTGTTAATTTGCGTTTGATTTACCCCTGGCAGCGGAATTTCAACCGGATCTTCCACGCTACAGAGGTTTTGTCCCGGATGGTTTAATGCGCTTAACCCGCTGTAGAGCGTGAAGGTTTTACCACTGCCGGTTGGGCCTGTGACTAAAATCAGCCCCTGCGGCCGCGCCAGTGCTTCGCGATAGCACCTGAGCGCATCGTCGGGCATGCCAAGTTTGTTAAGATCAATGGCGACCGTTTCGCTTTGTAGCAAACGAATCACCGCTTTTTCACCAAACCGCGTTGGTAACGTTGAGATACGAAATGACTCGTTTTTAGCGTTCAGCTCAAGGGTAAACTGTCCGTCCTGCGGCATGCGCCGCTCGGCGATATCGAGATTGGCTAAAATTTTCAGGCGGGCGATCAGCGATGCCGTGACGCCGTCATAGCTGCCTTTTAGTGGATGCAGCACGCCATCAATCCGCAGCCGCACGCGTAAACCGCTGGCCTGAGGTTCAAAATGGATATCAGAAGCGCGTCGCTGCAGGGCCGCCAGCAGAGTCTGATTGACCAGTTCAACCGCAGAGGCGCTGTGAGCCTCGTCAGGCGCGCTTTCGCGCGCCATCTGTCTGGCCGGTTCACTCTGTCCATATTGTTCAATACGCGCCTGCGGCCAGCACTCCACCTCCACTTCACACTGACTGGCGAAGCGCAGTGCTTCAATCATCTGATGATCCGGCATTTCACTGACTGCGACATGCAGCCGTTGTGCGCTGTGCTCCAGAATGATCGCCTGATAACGCTGGCAGAGTGTCTGAATGGTGCGTTGATTTTCGCTGTTCATCGGCTTGCCGCCGTGACGTCATCAAAGCGGAAAACATCATTGCAGGCATCCACCAGATTCGACTGGCTGCTGGTGCAGGTGCGCTGCCAGCTGATGCGCCCATCGCCACTGCTCCATACCGGGCTTAGCACCACGCTTAAGCCTGTCAGGCTCTCCTGACCGACCAGAGTAATGACGCCAGCAGCCACTGCAACGCTGAGTACATAACGTGAGCCAACACCCACCGGAACACCATTACTTCCGGCACTGCAGTTGGTCGTTGCGCCGCGTTCTACAGTGCAGAGTTCCACCGCGGTTTTGTACGGCACCATGGTTTGCAGCATGTCGGTTAGCGCTGCCTTTTGCAGGTAGTTCTGGTAAGCCGGTATGCCTATTGCACTAAGAATGGCGACGATACCGACCACAATCATCAGCTCCATCAGGGTAAATCCGCGTTGCTTGTCCATTGCTGTTGCTCTCCTTAAGTAGTGATACGGCACCTTAAGCAGCCTGCGTGCGGCATGCCAGTGGCTAAGCAGTTCGCTGCGAGAGGTCACGAAAACTATTTAGTTGGCGAACAGCAGGCGACAAACGAAATGGAAGCGGCTTCGCAAATGAGTGGCACGGGCGGCGAAACACCGCCCGTGGAAAAAATGGGTGACGGGGAAGATCAGGAAGCGGATTTGAAGCGCATGGAGAGATCCAGCGCGCGCACATGTTTGGTCAGTGCGCCAACGGAGATGTAATCGACGCCGGTTTCCGCAAAGGTCCGCAGGGTTTCATCGGTCACATTGCCCGACACCTCAAGCTGGGCGCGCCCTGCGGTTAATGCTACGGCTTCACGCATCTGTTCGACGCTGAAGTTGTCCAGCATGACGATATCCGCTCCGGCGGCCAGCGCCTGTTGCAGCTCATCAAGGGATTCCACCTCCACTTCAACCGGTACATCCGGATGCAGCCAGAAGGCTTTTTCCACCGCCTGACGAATCGAGCCGGTAGCAATAATATGGTTCTCTTTGATCAGAAACGCGTCAGAAAGCCCAAGCCGATGGTTGCTGCCGCCACCGCAGAGCACGGCGTATTTCAGCGCGGTGCGTAAACCCGGCAGCGTTTTACGCGTATCCAGCAGGCGGGTCTGGGTTCCCTGCAACAGCGCGACATAGCGACTGACTTCGGTGGCCACGCCAGACAGGGTTTGCACAAAGTTTAGCGCGGTGCGTTCAGCGGTGAGAATCAGCTGCGCCGGGCCATCAATTTCAAACAGCGTCTGATCGGCGCTGACGCTATCACCATCATCCACATGCCAGGTCAGCTGGGTGCGATTACCAAGCTGAATAAATACCTCTTCCACCCAGCGCTTACCGCAAAAAATGCCGGTTTCACGGGTAATCACGGTGGCATGGGATTGGGTATCAGCGGGTAACAGGCTGGCAGTAATGTCGTTGCAGGCCTCCACCTCACCGCCTAAATCTTCCCGCAGCGCCTGAGCCACCGCAGCAGGAATATCATTTTCAATACGGCCCAGCAGTTCCGCACGGCGGCTGTCTGAGTCGTAGCGACGCGTCGTCATAATCAAGCTCCGAAAATTCGGAAAAAAGAGTCCGGACACTCTAGCGCGTTTGTTCAGGGCTTGCCATCTTGCGCTGGAAGCGAAGGCGCATTTAGACAATCATTGTTGAGTAATTGAAATCATCATGGCATAGAGTGAAGGTATTCACTTCAATGTTATCAATGGCTAACCGACTGAGGAAAACTATGCAGGTTACATCGATTCGGGAAAAAGGCGTGCCGGTCAGCGGCAAACAACTGTTGCAGGACGTCTCGCTGCCAGCGTTAGTGCTACACCGTTCCGCATTACTGCATAACCTCAGCTGGATGCAGGAGTACGCCGCCCGACACGGCGCTGAGCTGGCACCCCATGGCAAAACCACTATGGCACCGCAGCTGTTTCTGCGCCAGATCGAGGCCGGATCCTGGGGCATTACCCTGGCAACGGCGACCCAAAGTGCGGTTGCCGCGCAGCACGGCATCCGTCGCATCCTGATGGCGAATCAGCTGCTGGGGCAGGCGAATATGCAGATCGTGGCGGATTTACTGCGCGACGGTGAGCTGGAGTTTCACTGCCTGGTCGACAGTGTGGAAAATGTGCATCAGCTCGGACAGTTTTTCACCGCGCAGGGATTAACGCTAAATGTGCTGCTGGAAGTGGGCGTGGTGAATGGCCGCTGCGGTTGTCGCAGCCAACAACAGATTGATGAAGTTATTGCGGCGGTGGCGCAGCATCACTCGCTGGCGCTCAGCGGCATCGAAGGTTATGAAGGCGTCATTAATAGCGAGAGCGAACAGCAGGATGTGGAAACCTTTATCGCGCGGCTGGTAGAGATTGCGCTGGCGCTGAAAGCATCCGGCCAGTTCAGCAGCGCACGGCCGATTATTACCGCGTCCGGCTCGGCCTGGTACGATCGGGTGGCCGAAGCCTTTGCGCGTCAGGATGCACGTGAGGCCTTTATTACACTGATGTGCCCCGGCTGCTATCTGGTGCACGATCACGGCATTTATCAGCAGGCGCAACATGCTCTGCTGGAGCGACACCCGGAAATGCACCGGGCTTTATTACCGGCGATGGAAGTGTTCGCTTATGTGCAGTCGGTGCCGGAGCCGGGGCGGGTGATTGCTGCGCTCGGTAAGCGCGATATTGCTCACGATAGTCTGCCCGTACCGTTGCGGGTTTATCCGCAGGGCAGCACCGATGCGCAGGTGCTCGACGCGGGGTATCGGGTGCTAAGGCTGATGGATCAGCATGCGTTTATCGAGGTCTCTGACGATCACCGGCTAACGCCGGGCGATATTATCGCGTTTGGCGCCTCGCATCCTTGTCTGACTTTTGATAAATGGCGACGTCTGTGCGTGGTCGACGATCGGTTGCAGGTGACTGAGACGCTGGAAACTTTTTTCTAAACTCGCCGCCAAAAAAACCGTGCTACTCTGAGGAAAACGAGGTGACAGGAGGGAAGGGCATGCAGTTGCAAGATGGCTGGATTGTGGGTGTAAAACAGGTGCCATCGCCACATTTTAATTCACGTCCGGCAGAGGAAGTGCCTTCGCTGCTGGTGGTGCACAATATCAGTCTGCCGCCGGGTGAATTTGGTGGCCCGTATATTGACGCGCTGTTTACCGGCCAGCTTGATGCCAGTGCGCACCCGTTTTTCGCCGAAATTGCGCAGTTACGGGTCTCGGCGCACTGTCTGATTCGCCGTGACGGAGAAATCGTGCAGTATGTTCCTTTCCATCTGCGCGCCTGGCATGCGGGGATTTCATGCTGGCAAGGACGTGAAAACTGCAATGATTTTTCCGTTGGTATTGAGCTGGAAGGCACTGACACCCTGCCGTATACCGAAGTGCAGTATCAGGCGCTGCAACAGGTCACGGCGCTGTTAATGCAGCACTATCCGCTGACCATTGAGCGTATTACCGGGCACAGCGATATTGCCCCCGAACGTAAAACCGATCCCGGACCGGCATTCGACTGGGAAAAATTCCGCCACGGGTTAAGCCATCAGTCCGGGGACGCCATTTCGAAGGAGCGCAATGCATGACCTTATTTAGCCTGTTGCTGGTATTAGGTTGGGAACGGTTGTTCAAATCGGGTGAGCACTGGCAGCTGGATCACCGTCTGGAACCGCTGTTTCGCGGCCAAAAACGGTTTTCACTGCTGCGCACATTGCTGATGACGCTGCTGGCGATGGCGGCAGTGCTGGTGATTATCACATCGCTGAAAGGGCTGTTTTTCGGCGTGGTGCAGCTGATTTTCTGGATTATGATTGGCCTGCTGTGTATTGGTGCCGGATCGGTACGGCTGCACTATCACGCGTATCTCAAGGCGGCCAGCCATGATGACAGTCATGCGCGTGATGCGATGGCGGAAGAGCTGACATTGATTCATGGTGTGCCGGTGGACTGCAACGAGGGCGAGTTCCTGCGTGAACTGCAAAATGCGCTGCTGTGGATTAACTTCCGCTATTATCTGGCTCCGCTGTTCTGGTTTGTGGTGGGTGGCGCGTATGGTCCGGTATTGCTGGTGGGTTACGCGTTTCTGCGTGGCTGGCAAAGCTGGCTGGCGCGACACCATTCGCCGCTGGCGCGTTCGCAATCCGGCATTGATGCGATTTTGCATTGGGCAGACTGGATTCCGGTGCGGCTCGCCGGGGTTGCCTATGCGCTGCTGGGCCACGGTGAGCGCGCGCTACCGGCATGGTTCGCCTCGCTGGGCGATCGCCACAGTTCGCAATATCAGGTGCTGACCCGCCTCGCGCAGTTCTCGCTGGCACGGGATCCGCACCTGGATAAAGTCGAGACACCGCGCGTGGCGGTGGCTCTGGCGAAAAAGGTGTCATTGGTGATAGTGGTGGTGGTCGCCATTCTCACCATTTATGGCACGCTGGTATAGTTACTGCTCCGCAGGCGGCACGCCGAAATCTGGCATGCCGTGCTGATCCCAGCGAAATGTTTTAATACGCGTATGGCGATTCGGGTCCCACAGCGGATCGCCCTCAATTTCCGTATAGTTGCGGGCGTGATACACCAGCACATCTGCGCCATTTTCGGCCACGGTAAAGCAGTTATGGCCGGGGCCATACTGACGATGATCCCAGTGGGTGCTGAACACCGGACGCGCCGATTTAGACCAGTTAGCCGCCTGCATTGGATCGGCATCCGCATCAATCCATAACAATCCCATACAGTAGTTTTCATCGGTGGCGCTGGCGGAATAGCTGACAAACAGTTTGTCGCCATGGCGGATGACCGCCGGCCCTTCGTTAACGCTAAAACCGGCACACTCCCATTGGTATTGTGGACGGCTAAGCATCACCGGCGGTGTTTTCAACGTCCAGGGATTTTCCAGTTCCGCCAGGTACAGATTGGAGTTGCCGGGAATGACCGGATCTTTCTGCGCCCATAAATACCAGTTTTTTCCCTGATGCTGAAAAGCGGTCGCGTCCAGCGCAAAGCTGTCGATGGGCGTCTGCACCTGGCCGCGTTCAAGCCAGTTGCCGCTGAGCGGGTCCGCATCGCGGCACTCCAGCGCAAACATGCGGTGCTGAAACAAGCCGTCTTTAATTGTCCGGCTGGGGGCTGCCGCGAAGTAAATCATCCAGCTTTCGTCGATAAGATGCAGTTCCGGTGCCCAGATCAGTTCGCTCATTGGGCCGCTGTCTGGTTTGCGCCACACCACCACCGGCGTGGCATCGCGCAGCCCGAGCAGGGTGCTGGCGCGGCGGATTTCCAGCCGATCGTATTCCGGCACCGAGGCGATAAAGTAGTAGTGATCGTTATGGCGCAGAATAAAAGGGTCAGCCCGCTGTTCGATTAGCGGGTTCGGCCAGTTCAGGTCACTCATTACGCCACTCCTTCTGGTTTGATCTCAATGGATTTTTCGTCGCGGTATTCGCTCAGCTCGCGATAGTTTTCACGCCGCTTCGCCAGGTCGATTTGAATGGTTTGCATCAGCTGACGGTCCACTTTCATCAGCCGAACCACGCCCGCCGTGAGCAGATAACCGATGCCGGGGATGACGGTAAACAGCAGCATAATGCCGTTAATCGCCGTGGCGCTTTGCTGCTTCGCGCCAGCATCATACCCGTACCACGACAGCAGAAAACCGACCATCGCGCCCGCTACCGCCAGCCCGACTTTAAGGAAGAACAGATTGCCGGAGAAACTGATGCCGGTAATGCGTTTGCCGGTTTTCCATTCACCGTAGTCATCTACGTCAGCCATCAGTGACCAGTGCAGTGGCGATGGGATCTGGTGGAAGATATTCAGCAGGAAATACATCACCACAATCAGTACCGTGGCCTGTGGATCGAGGAAGTAAAAACCGGTGGAGAAAATCGCCAGCACGATATTGGTCCAGAAAAACACTTTCAGTTTGCACCAGCGGTCGGTAAGCACTTTTGCCAGCGTACTGCCGATCATCATGCCGATCACGCCCAGGCTGATAAATAGCGTGGCAAAGCTGGTTGATTGCTGCATCACCCAGATAACGTAATACATGGTGGCCGCCATACGAATAAACCCGGGGCAGACATTACACAGCGTCAGCAGCAGAATGCGCACCCATTGATCGTTTTTCCACACATCCTTTAAGTCGGCCTTCAAC
The DNA here is from genome assembly GCF_001267535.1 of Winslowiella iniecta. Classification (GTDB taxonomy): domain Bacteria; phylum Pseudomonadota; class Gammaproteobacteria; order Enterobacterales; family Enterobacteriaceae; genus Erwinia; species Erwinia iniecta. The sequence goes on from NZ_JRXE01000020.1 coordinate 89,564, forward strand.
TGATCATTACTTGGCACTGCCGGTTTAATGCGTTCGCGCACCGTAGCAAAGCAGAACAGAAACATACACAGGCCAATGACTGCCATGACACCCATCGCCATCTGGTAGCCGCGTGCTTTATCTTCACCGCCAAACCATTCGGCCAGTGGCAGCAGGGAAAGCGACAGAATCAGCGTGGCGATGCCGACCATCACAAAACGGTAGGACTGGCAGGAGACGCGCTCGCCGGGATCGTTGGTGATCACCCCGCCCAGTGAACAGTAAGGAATATTAATCGCGGTATAAGCCAGTGACATCAGGAAGTAGGTTACAAAGGCGTAGATGACTTTGCTCTCATAGCTCCAGTCCGGCGTGGTAAACATCAGCACGCTGAACAGCACGTAAGGTACCGAAACCCACAGTAACCATGGACGAAAACGCCCCCAGCGGCTGCGGGTGCGATCGGCAATCGCCCCCATAATCGGGTCGGTGACCGCATCCAGTACCCTGACCGACAGTAACAGCACCCCGACCAGTGCCGGAGCAAGACCGAAGACATCAGTATAGAAGTAGCTTAAAAACAACATGATGGCACCGCCAATCATATTGCAGCCCGCATCACCCATGCCGTAACCGATTTTTTCTTTAACTGAAAGCGCTGTTGCCTTCATCGTCTGTTCTCCCACCCTCGGACAGTATCCTGCGTTGAGAAAACATTATTAATGGTTATGTGTCAGCGTGTGCAGCAGTAAACCGTCGCACAGATGGACAAAATGACTGTGGGGATGAAAGTGTGAGGGAGTTAACAATCGTGGGAGAGGAAAATTATTGATACGGGCGACGAGAACGCCGCCCGTAAAGATTACGCTTTTTGCGTTTTTTTCTTAATGGCGTAGCCGATTGCCAGCACCAGCACCCAGACCGGAATTAACCAGACGGAGATAGCCATCGAAGGGGTCATCGCCATAATCACCAGAATGCCGAGCATAAATGCCAGACAGATCCAGTTACCCAGCGGGTAGAACAGCGCCCGGAAGCGCGTGGTAATACCTTGCTGATCTTTCTTACGACGGAACTTCAGGTGCGCCAGGCTGATCATGGCCCAGTTAATCACCAGCGCCGAAACCACTAACGACATCAGAATACCGAAAGCTTCACCTGGCATCAGGTAATTGACCAGTACACAAATGGCGGTAGCCAGTGCCGAAACCCCAATCGCAATGATCGGTACGCCACGCGCATCAACTTTCAGCAGCGCTTTCGGACCGTTACCTTGCTTCGCCAGGCCGTACAGCATACGACTGTTGCTGTACACGCAGCTGTTATACACCGACAGTGCCGCCGTCAGAATTACCACGTTCAGGGCGTTCGCCACCAGGCTGTCGCCGAGATCGTGGAAAATCATCACGAACGGGCTGCCGCCTTCGACCACTTTGGTCCATGGATAAAGTGACAACAGTACCGCCAGCGAGCCGATATAGAAAATCAGGATACGATAGATAACCTGATTGGTCGCTTTAGGAATACTTCTTTCCGGATCGTCAGCCTCAGCAGCGGTAATCCCCACCAGTTCAAGTCCACCGAAGGAGAACATAATCACCGCCATGGCCATTACCAGCCCGGAGACGCCATTCGGGAAGAAGCCCCCGATATCCCAGATATTACTCACATGCGCTTCCGGGCCACCTTTGCCGCTGAACAGCAACCAGCAACCGAAGACGATCATGCCAATGACCGCGACCACTTTGATAATCGCAAACCAGAATTCCATTTCGCCATAGACTTTGACGTTGGAGAGGTTAATTGCGTTGATCAGTAAGAAGAAGACAGCGGCAGAGACCCAGGTCGGGATTTCCGGCCACCAGTACTGCACATAAATACCAACGGCGGTCAGCTCGGCCATCGCCACCAGCACATACAGCACCCAGTAGTTCCAGCCGGAAGCGAAACCGGCGAAGTCACCCCAGTATTTATAAGCGAAGTGGCTAAATGAACCAGCAACCGGCTCTTCTACTACCATTTCGCCCAACTGACGCATGATCATAAAAGCGATAAAGCCGCCGATGGCATAACCCAATAACACCGACGGGCCAGCCATTTTAATGGTCTGCGCAATACCCAGAAACAGGCCAGTCCCTACTGCGCCACCCAATGCGATCAGCTGAATATGGCGATTTTTCAATCCCCGCTTCAGTTCATCGCCCTGCACTTTTTCCATATAAACCTCGTTATGTCGTTATTTTTATTGGAGCCTTTTCGCAACATTGGTCGAATTTGTAACCAAAATGTTGCGTATAACGTATTGATTACTTTACAGTATCGGCGTCTTAAAAATAGGGTTGATGCTTTCTCCGCGACAAGAATAGTGATAAGTGCAGACCTTTGCACTTGCTTTCGCTTTTCGTGCGGCAGAATGAATAAAAAATCGACGCTCGCTCACACTCTGCGACAGATCTTTTCTGGCATAAAAGGCAAAAAATGACGAATAGCGTTACCTTATGGTTAAGCGCGAGAAACCACACTAATCCCGTGTAAGGTTTGGTAAAAATTAGCGCCGTTAACCTTCCTGTATTGTTGCTTTACTACTATTTCTGACGCGATATCAGTATCTTTACAACGTGAGCCAGCCCCGGTTTCAGGCTGATGCCATATAGACACAAGGTGAATACTTTGTTACTTTAGCGTCACCTTTTTGCAATTGGTATTACCAATTTACTCCGGCATATGGCATGAAGAAGGGATGATGGCCTACAGCAAAATCCGCCAACCAAAGTTATCCGATGCAATCGAGCAACAGCTCGAGTCTCTGATTATGGAAGGGACGCTGCGTCCGGGTGAAAAGCTGCTTCCTGAGCGTGAGCTCGCCAAACAGTTTGATGTATCCCGCCCCTCTTTACGTGAAGCTATCCAGCGTCTGGAAGCAAAAGGTCTGCTGCTGCGCCGTCAGGGCGGTGGCACATTCGTACAAAAAAGTCTGTGGCAAAGCCTGAGCGATCCGCTCGTTGAACTGCTTGCCGACCATCCTGAATCACAGTTCGATCTGCTGGAAACCCGTCACGCGCTGGAAGGCATTGCTGCTTACTACGCGGCGTTACGCGGCACCGACGAAGATTTGCAGCGCATACGCGACTGCCACGTGTTGATTCAGCAGGCGCAGGACAGCGGCGACTTAGATGCCGAAGCGGATGCGGTGATGCAGTATCAGATAGCCGTCACAGAAGCGGCGCATAATGTGGTGCTGCTGCATTTACTGCGCTGCATGGGGCCGATGCTGGAACAGAACGTACGACAGAACTTTGAATTGCTCTACTCGCGCCGGGAAATGTTGGCGAAAGTGAGCGGTCATCGCGCCAGCATTTTTGCGGCGATTGTGGCCCGTGAGCCGGAACAGGCCCGCGAAGCGTCACACCGCCATCTGGCGTTTATCGAGGAAATATTGCTGGACAGAAGTCGGGAGCAGAGTCGTAGAGAGCGCTCCTTGCGACGTTTACAGCAACGTAGGGAATAACGCGTAAATATAACGCGGCAACTATGCCTGATATCCCTGGCGTGGCAGCTTACACCGCCGCCGCGTCAGCGCTAAAAGGTATAAACGACGAGCCTGTCTCCATGTGTTCTGGCAACCCCAGAGCACAAGGAGGCAGGCTCCAGACAATTCAACGTATTAGACACAGATAAGGAATACCCCCCATGTCAGAACGTTTACACAATGACGTGGATCCGATTGAAACTCGCGACTGGCTACAGGCGATCGAATCGGTCATCCGTGAAGAAGGTGTTGAGCGCGCACAGTATCTGATTGATCAGGTAATGAGCGAAGCACGTAAAGGCGGCGTTAAAGTGGCGGCAGGCACCGGTGCCAGCCAGTACATCAACTCCATTGCCGTTGAAGACGAGCCGGATTACCCGGGCAACACCTCTCTGGAGCGTCGTATCCGTTCCGCGATCCGCTGGAACGCCATTATGACGGTTCTGCGTGCATCGAAGAAAGATCTGGAGCTGGGCGGTCATATGTCCTCTTTCCAGTCTTCCGCCACCATTTATGAAGTGTGCTTTAACCACTTCTTCCGTGCGCGTAATGATAAAGACGGCGGCGATCTGGTCTATTTCCAGGGTCACATTTCTCCGGGCGTTTACGCACGTGCCTTCCTTGAAGGCCGTCTGACTGAAGATCAGATGAACAACTTCCGTCAGGAAGTTCACGGTAAAGGTCTTTCTTCTTACCCGCATCCAAAACTGATGCCTGACTTCTGGCAGTTCCCGACCGTTTCTATGGGCCTTGGCCCGCTGGGTGCGATCTACCAGGCGAAATTCCTCAAGTATCTTGAGCACCGTGGTCTGAAAGAGACCTCTGCGCAGACCGTTTACGCTTTCCTTGGTGATGGCGAAATGGACGAACCAGAATCCAAAGGTGCGATCACTATCGCTACCCGTGAGAAGCTGGACAACCTGTGCTTTATCATCAACTGTAACCTGCAGCGTCTGGACGGACCGGTAACCGGTAACGGCAAGATCATCAACGAACTGGAAGGCATCTTTGCCGGTGCTGGCTGGGAAGTGATCAAAGTGATCTGGGGCGGACGCTGGGATGAGCTGCTGCGTAAAGATACCAGCGGTAAACTGATTCAGCTGATGAACGAAACCGTTGACGGTGACTATCAGACCTTCAAATCTCGTGACGGCGCTTATGTGCGCGAACACTTCTTCGGCAAATATCCGGAAACCGCAGCGCTGGTTAAAGATATGACCGACGACGAGATTTGGGCGTTGAACCGTGGCGGCCACGATCCGAAGAAAATCTACGCGGCACTGAAAAAAGCGCAGGACACCAAAGGCAAGCCGGTGGTGATTCTGGCACATACCATCAAAGGTTATGGTATGGGTGACACCGCAGAAGGTAAGAACATTGCTCACCAGGTGAAGAAAATGAACATGGATGGCGTGCGCTATATCCGTGATCGTTTCAACGTGCCGGTTGACGATGCCAATATCGAAAAACTGCCTTACGTGACCTTCGAAGAGGGTTCTGAAGAGCATAAATATCTGCACGGCCAGCGTGAGAAGCTGGGTGGCTACTTGCCAACCCGTCAGGCGCAGTTTACCGAGAAGCTGGATATGCCAGCGCTGGAAGATTTCCAGTCACTGCTGGAAGAGCAGAACAAAGAGATCTCCACCACGATCGCTTTCGTGCGTGCCCTGAATGTGATGCTGAAGAACAAGTCGATCAAAGATCGCCTGGTGCCAATCATCGCCGACGAAGCGCGTACTTTCGGTATGGAAGGTCTGTTCCGCCAGATCGGTATCTACAGCCCGAATGGCCAGCAGTACACTCCACAGGACCGTGAGCAGGTTGCTTACTATAAAGAAGACGAGAAAGGTCAGATCCTGCAGGAAGGTATCAACGAACTGGGCGCAGGTGCATCCTGGCTGGCGGCGGCAACGTCTTACAGCACCAACAACCTGCCAATGATTCCGTTCTACATCTACTACTCGATGTTCGGTTTCCAGCGTATCGGCGACCTGTGCTGGGCAGCAGGTGACCAGCAGGCTCGTGGCTTCCTGGTCGGCGGAACTTCCGGTCGTACCACGCTGAACGGTGAAGGTCTGCAGCACGAAGATGGCCACAGCCATATTCAGTCGCTGACCATTCCTAACTGTATCTCTTACGATCCAGCTTACGCTTATGAAGTCGCGGTCATCATGCACGATGGTCTGGTGCGTATGTACGGCGAAGCGCAAGAGAACGTCTACTACTACATCACCACGCTGAACGAAAACTACCACATGCCTGCGATGCCGCAGGGTGCGGAAGAGGGTATCCGTAAGGGTATCTACAAGCTGGAAACCGTAGAAGGTAGCAAAGGTAAGGTTCAGCTGCTGGGTTCAGGCTCTATTCTGCGTCACGTTCGTGAAGCGGCACAGATCCTGGCGAAAGATTACGGCGTCGGTTCTGACGTTTACAGCGTGACCTCGTTCACCGAACTGGCACGTGATGGCCAGGATTGTGAGCGCTGGAACATGCTGCACCCAACTGAAGAAGCACGCGTGCCGTACATTGCTCAGGTAATGAACGATGCACCAGCAGTCGCTTCCACCGACTATATGAAACTGTTTGCTGAACAGGTTCGCAGCTACGTGCCGGTCAGCGATTATCGCGTTCTGGGGACTGACGGCTTTGGCCGTTCTGACAGCCGCGAAAATCTGCGTCACCACTTCGAAGTGGACGCATCTTACGTAGTTGTTGCAGCACTGGGCGAACTGGCCAAACGCGGCGAAATCGATAAGAAAGTGGTGGCGGAAGCGATCACCAAATTCAATATCGATGCCGACAAAGTTAACCCGCGTCTGGCATAAGAGGTAGAGATTAATGGCAATCGAAATCAAGGTACCGGATATCGGTGCAGACGAAGTTGAAGTCACTGAGATTCTGGTGAAAGTTGGCGACAAAGTTGAAGTTGAACAGTCGCTGATCACCGTTGAAGGTGACAAGGCCTCGATGGAAGTCCCTTCGCCAGAAGCTGGCGTAGTGAAAGAGATCAAAGTGGCCACCGGTGACAAAGTTGAAACCGGCAAACTGATCATGATTTTCGAATCCGCCGACGGTGCAGCTGATGCTGCACCTGCTCAGGCAGAAGAGAAAAAAGAAGCGGCGAAACCGGCTGCTGCGCCAGCATCCAGCGAAAGCAAAGACGTTGCCGTGCCGGATATCGGCTCTGACGAAGTTGAAGTCACCGAGATTCTGGTGAAAGTGGGCGACAGCGTTGAAGCTGAGCAGTCACTGATCACCGTCGAAGGCGATAAAGCGTCGATGGAAGTGCCGGCACCTTTCGCCGGTACAGTTAAAGAGATCAAAATCGGCACCGGCGACAAAGTCAGCACCGGTTCACCGATCATGGTATTCGAGATCGCCGGTTCTGGCGCAGCGGCACCTGCTGCTGCTGAAAGCAAAACCGAAGCGGCTCCGGCAGCAGCGCCAGCGGCAGCCAGCGGTGCGAAAGACGTTAACGTACCGGATATCGGCGGTGACGAAGTTGAAGTGACCGAAGTGATGGTGAAAGTGGGCGACAAAGTTGCCGCTGAACAGTCACTGATCACCGTTGAAGGCGACAAAGCGTCAATGGAAGTGCCGGCGCCATTTGCCGGTACGGTGAAAGAGATCAAGATCAATACCGGTGACAAAGTCAGCACCGGCTCGCTGATTATGGTGTTCGAAGTGGAAGGCGCTGCGCCTGCCGCTGCGGCACCAGCAGCGAAGAAAGAGGAAGCGGCTGCCGCGCCGGCTAAGCAAGAAGCGGCTAAACCAGCAGCGAAAGCGGAAGGCAAGAGCGACTTCGCCGAAAACGACGCTTACGTGCATGCCACGCCGGTTATCCGTCGTCTGGCACGCGAGTTCGGTGTTAACCTGGCGAAAGTCAAAGGCACTGGCCGTAAGAACCGTATTCTGAAAGAAGACGTGCAGGCTTACGTGAAAGATGCCGTGAAACGCGCCGAGTCTGCACCTGCTGCAGCGACCGGTGGCGGTATTCCTGGGATGCTGCCGTGGCCGAAAGTTGATTTCAGCAAGTTCGGTGAAATCGAAGAAGTCGAGCTGGGTCGTATCCAGAAAATCTCTGGTGCTAACCTGAGCCGTAACTGGGTGATGATCCCGCACGTTACGCAGCACGACGAAGCCGATATTACCGAAGTGGAAAACTTCCGTAAGCAGCAGAATGACGAAGCAGCGAAGAAGAAACAGGATCTGAAGATCACCCCACTGGTGTTCCTGATGAAAGCGGCTGCCAAGGCGCTGGAAGAGTTCCCACGTTTCAACAGCTCGCTGTCGGAAGACGGTCAGAAACTGACGCTGAAGAAATACATCAATATCGGTGTGGCGGTTGATACGCCAAACGGTCTGGTGGTTCCGGTGTTCCGTGACGTCAACAAGAAAGGCATTGTTGAGCTGTCGCGTGAGCTGGCGGTGATTTCGAAGAAAGCGCGTGACGGTAAGCTGACGGCCTCTGATATGCAGGGCGGTTGCTTCACCATCTCCAGCCTTGGCGGCATTGGCGGTACGTCGTTTACCCCAATCGTCAACGCGCCGGAAGTGGCGATCCTCGGCGTGTCTAAATCGTCGATGAAACCGGTCTGGAACGGCAAAGAGTTTGTGCCGCGCCTGATGCTGCCACTGTCACTCTCCTTCGACCATCGTGTTATTGATGGCGCAGCAGGTGCCCGTTTCGCGGCTTACATCGGTACCATCATGGCGGATATCCGCCGTCTGGTGATGTAACAGTAACCAAGGCCGGCAATTGCCGGCCTTGTTGTAAGCATTCATGTTGCCGTGTGTTTGCAGTCTGTTAACAATTCTGTAAACTCTTGCGGTGAAAACGTCCGAGTGGATTAAGGCGTTTAGCAAATAAGAGGTCATGATGAGTACAGAAATTAAAACTCAGGTCGTGGTACTTGGGGCTGGCCCTGCAGGCTATTCTGCAGCTTTCCGTGCTGCTGATTTAGGTCTGGAGACCGTCATTGTAGAGCGTTACAGCACCCTTGGTGGTGTTTGCCTGAATGTTGGCTGTATCCCGTCTAAAGCGCTGCTGCACGTCGCGAAAGTGATTGAAGAAGCCAAAGCGCTGGAAGAACACGGTATCGTATTTGGTAAACCTGCCACCGATATCGACAAAATTCGTTCCTGGAAAGAAAAAGTCATCAACCAGCTGACCGGTGGTCTGGCAGGGATGGCGAAAGGCCGCAAAGTGAAAGTGGTCAACGGTCTGGGTAAATTCACCGGTGCTAACACCCTGGTGGTTGAAGGCGAAAATGGTGCCACCACCATTAACTTCGACAATGCGATTATCGCCGCGGGTTCACGCCCAATTGAACTGCCATTTATCCCACATGAAGACCCACGCGTTTGGGATTCCACCGATGCACTGGAGCTGAAAGAAGTTCCTGAGCGTCTGCTGGTGATGGGCGGCGGTATTATCGGTCTGGAAATGGGCACCGTGTATCACGCACTGGGTTCACAGATCGATGTGGTAGAGATGTTCGATCAGGTTATCCCTGCCGCTGATAAAGACGTGGTGAAAGTGTTCACCAAACGTATCAGCAAGCAATTTAACCTGATGCTGGAAACCAAAGTCACTGCGGTAGAAGCCAAAGAAGACGGCATCTACGTGACGATGGAAGGCAAAAAAGCGCCGGCAGAACCACAGCGTTATGACGCGGTGCTGGTGGCTATCGGTCGTGTCCCTAACGGTAAACTGCTGGATGCCGGTCAGGCGGGTGTGGAAGTTGACGAGCGTGGCTTTATCCGCGTCGACAAGCAGCTGCGTACCAACGTGCCGCATATCTTCGCTATCGGCGATATTGTTGGTCAGCCAATGCTGGCACACAAAGGCGTGCATGAAGGCCACGTGGCAGCGGAAGTGATTGCCGGTAAGAAACACTATTTCGATCCGAAAGTGATTCCATCGATTGCCTACACCGAGCCGGAAGTTGCCTGGGTGGGTCTGACCGAGAAAGAAGCGAAAGAGAAAGGCATCAGCTACGAAGTTTCCACCTTCCCGTGGGCCGCTTCTGGCCGTGCAATCGCTTCTGATTGTGCAGACGGTATGACCAAACTGATTTTCGACAAAGAGACTCATCGCGTTATCGGTGGTGCGATTGTCGGGACTAACGGCGGCGAGCTGCTGGGTGAAATCGGTCTGGCGATTGAAATGGGTTGTGATGCAGAAGATATCGCCCTGACCATTCATGCGCACCCAACGCTGCATGAATCTGTTGGTCTGGCTGCTGAGATTTTTGAAGGTAGCATCACCGACCTGCCAAACCCGAAAGCGAAAAAGAAATAATTTTTCGTTGCCAGGTTTGATAAAGCGGCTCCTCAGGGAGCCGTTTTTTTATGCTTAAGTTGCGCCGGGGTGAAGTCTGCAATCCAGTTTTTACGGATGCCATCTCCATAATCTTTGTGAGTATCGATACTGATAAAGTACTCACTATTTTCATCGAAATCATAACTATATTCGATGAAATTGTTTATTTTTATTGGTTTAAATAATCGGTTTATATCATCCAGTCGCCAGACTTCTTTCATGTATCCATCAACATTTTTACTGACAGAGATACTGGTTAATAACCAGATTCCACTTCTGCTTTCACGAGTGTCAGGAATTGAAAGGCAGGGCTTATTATTGACCAGGTAAACCTCCGCAGACGCGAAGGGGGAATAACGGTAAGTGCATCCGGTAAGCATCAGGATGCTAATAAATAGCAGGCCGCGAATCAGGATCATGGGCGGCTTCATCGTCTAAAATAGAATTAATACGACCTTGGTTAATTATTATTTCTGCTACGGCTTTAAATCCTGCAACTGAAAATTTGCGCCCCAGAATCGTTTGGTTTCGATGTTATCAGGTGGCACGATAGTATAGATGGTAACACCATATTCCTGATATGGCTCGAATTTATAGTCAACCGGAATACATTCACCGGGCACCACTATCTTAATTGGAAAATGAAGATCGTTACTGCTCCATACTCGGTGCATATAGCCATCTGCAAATCGTTTGCTGACGGCAATATTAAGTACACGAGACTGATTATTTACTGTGACTGACTCTTTTTCTACTTTAAAGCAGGGTTGCCCATCGTCTTTGAGTGAGACGGCGGCGGTTCTGTAGGGTCCTGGATGAAAAAAAACATCCGGCTAACATAGTGCAACATAATATCAGAGAAGTTTTTTTCATTTGAATAAACCTTTTTTATCAGTTGGATCGCTAAGAAACCAACTCAATACTCTTTCATACTTAGCAAGTAAATCTGGTCCAACAATCCCTGTGAATAATCTTACTTCAAGCCAGAGATTGATGCCTGAAAATTTAAGAATATAGTAGTCGGCAATGATTGAGGCTTGTTATTCCATTGGATAATTAGCTAAGTATAATATGATGCTGCCAGACATGAGCCATTTCATATATAAATAACTGCTTTTCTGTCACTTGTTCTTGAGAAAAGTCATTCTTATAAATTAATGTAGGATAGTACATCTCGCCATTTGGCGTCATGGCAGTATCCTTATGCTGGAGGCCAAATGGCAAGTAACCACCGTGATGTACCCGGACCCGGCGGTAATCAATGGCGTTTTTAAATACAGACTTAGCCATTTCT
>NZ_JRXE01000021.1:0-3366 GCF_001267535.1 Winslowiella iniecta
ACGCAAATATGCTTTTTTTCATCATAGGGCCTTTTATATTGAAGATGAGGGGGTTTCTGGTGCCCAGAACACCAGGCGACGAACCAGGACATCCACCGTTTTCCACAGTAAGACGGTCAAAACGACCAGGATAAACAGTGCGGCAAAACAGAGATCGGTTTGCATGCGCGCATTGGCATTAAGCATCAGATAGCCCAGACCTTCTGCTGAGCCGACCCATTCACCAATAATCGCACCGATCGGGGCGATGACCGCCGCCATACGGAGCCCGGAACCAAAGGCTGGTAGTGCCGCCATCAGCCGCACATGGCGCAACTGCGCCCAGCGTGAGGCACCCATGGTGCGGGCCAGATCGAGATAATCGCCATTGACCTGCCGTAGGCCGTCATAAAAGGTTGAAACCACCGGAAAGAAGATCACCAGCACTGCCATCGCCACTTTGGCGCTGATACCAAAGCCGAACCACAGCACCAGCAGGGGAGCCAGCGCAAAAACCGGTATCGCCTGACTGGTCACCACCACCGGCATCAGCCAGCGTTGCACTCGCGGGGAATAAATCATCGCCAGCGCCAGCAGCGCGCCAAGCAGAACGCCCAATAGCAGGCCGCACAGCATTTCTGTCGCGGTAATTAGCGTATGGTGCAGCAAGAAGGCGTGGCCATTCCACAACGCCTGCGCCACTGCCACCGGTGAGGGCAGCAGAAAAGCGGGAATAGCGGAAAAAGTGATCAGCCACCACAGCAGCATAAAACCGGCGAATACCGTCAGTCCCTTCATGCTTCGGCACTCATCAGTTGCTGCAATAATTTTCCCTGACTGTAGAGCAGATGAGGATCGTCAGGCGCACGGGGCGGCGTACCGGCAATCACCTGCGTATTGGTAATCTGTGCCGGGTGGCCGGAAAGCGTCATCAGGCGATGACTGAGGCGGCAGGCTTCCATCGGATCGTGAGTAATCAACAGCACGGTATGGTCGCTCAGCAGCTCTGACGCCAGTGCCTGAACCTTCGCACGGGTAACGGTGTCGAGAGCAGAGAAGGGCTCATCCATCAGCACAATCGGCTGACGCTGATACAGCGTGCGGGCAATGGCAACGCGCTGACGCATTCCGCCCGACAGTGCCGCAGGTAGCAGCGCCTGCTTACCTGCCAGTCCGACACGTTCCAGCAGTGAGTCGGCCCACGGCTGGTCGACTTTTTCGCCGCGCAGCCGTGGGGCGAGCGTGATATTTTCCGCTACCGTCAGCCAGGGATAAAGCAGATCTTGTTGCCCCATCCATGCGATACGACCGGTCAGCGGTTGCCCGTCGCTGCCGCAGACCGTGCCGGAAGTGGGCGATGCCAGCCCGGCAATGATCCGCAACAGGCTGGTTTTACCGACGCCACTGGCACCGAGCAACGCGACAAAACTGCCGCTGTCGATATCGAAACTGAGTGAGTCGAAAATGACCTGCTTGCCGAAATGCAGCGTCAGGTTGCGCACCTGAATTCCGGCTGGCGCTGAGAGTGATGATTTCTTCATGGCTTCACCGGGGCATTCAGCCCCATCTGCCAGAATGCCGCTTCAAGCTGGGTGGCGGTGGTGAAGATGGTCGACAAACTCCCGAAGCGGCTTTCCGCACCGCGCTGTTGACCGGTGCGCTCCAGCAGGTCAAGTGCGCTCTGTACCCCCGTCAGGTAGTCGCTATCGCCATAGTTAGCAATCCAGCGGGCGTAGGGATTTCCGACCATCGCCGTGGCCGGATCGTCCAGCAGGCGCAGGCCGATTTCCGCATAACCCGCGACGCAGGGCATTAGCGCCACCAGCAGATCCAGCGCATCGCCCGACTGACCAATATCCAGCACATAGCGGGTGTAGTTGATGGTTTCCATCGCCTCGGGCTGCGCGGCCATTTCAGCTTCGCTAAGACCCCAGTCTGCGCAGTAGCTGATATGCAGCGGCAGTTCTGAAACGATTGCCTCAAGGGATGCAGCGGCCGCACGAATATCGGGCAGGGTGCGCATTTTATACACCAGCAAGGCCCAGGCGCGGGCGAAGTGGATAAGAAACAGATAATCCTGCGTCAGATAGCGGCGAAACGCGCTTTCATCCAGCGTCCCGACGGCCAGCTGCTGGATAAAGGGATGGGCAACATAGTTCTGCCAGTGGCTGCCTGCCTGCTGGCGCAGTCGGCCATAGAGACCGGTGTCAAACATAGTGGTAAACATGGGACCCCCAAAAGTGTGTGGAGATCCGGGCGCGATGAGCTGAATGGCAAGTGCAGACTACCAACCCGTCCCTTCGCTGGCATGACCCAGATCAGGTTCAAAGGGTTCGGCTTACGCCATCTCAGCCCATGACAGGACACCCCTCGGAGCAGCCTGTTATACGGTATTTATTTTTTGATTTCAATCATCGGGCTTTGTTACTCAGCGCAATCCTCTACACGACTATAGTTAAGCAAAATTAATTGAATTCATTGATAAAATTAATAGATTCAACCTATTATTATCTGATTTAATTAATAGATAAACGATATGACGAGGCGATGAAATAGAGGAAAAATAGCGACTGGTCAGGTCGTTTAGTGTGTTATCGCGAAATAAAACGATTTGTCTTAGTAATAACATATTCAAAATTTTAATGAAATAAATGTCATTCGCTCAGGGATGAAATGAAAGGATACTTATCACTCATTGCATCCACTTCCTGAACCTGTGCTGCGCAGATGGCGTGCGTTTACGCCGGGACGACAGAAGGAAGACGCGCAAAAATGGCATTTTTATTCAGTTATTAAGGATTATAGGGATGAAAAAGGTTGTTTTAGCTGTTGGTGTTTCTCTGCTGCTGGCCGGTTGTGGTGATATTTCTAAAGGAGATATCGAAGATGCCATTAACGCCAAAATTAATCAGTCAGACATCTGCTACTCGTTGCAGGATAATAATGTCTCATTCCCGGTGCGGGTTAATGCAGGCTTTAATATCGGTGGCCTTAGCAACAGCGATGCGATTTTAAAAGGACTACAGAACCAGGGGCTGTTAGCGATTTCTCAGGATACCAGCGGCTGGAGCCGGGTTAATGTGCTGCAACTGACCGAGAAAGGTCAGGATGTCTCGTTCTGGGATAAAACCAAGGGAGTTTGTGTCGGCCATAAAGCCGTTGATGAGGTCAAAGTCTGGACCGAACCGAATGACGGCGGCGCACAGAAAATGACCCAGGTGACCTACACATGGAAACTTGACGGTATTCCAGGCTGGGTAGATAAAAAAGCCTTTGCGGACGTTAAGGGGATCTCTGAACCTCAGGAAGCCAGAATCATGCTGGTCAAAACCAATAAAGGTTGGCAGGCAATGTAATTCGCCTTCCTGGCATTAATGGCGGGTTCAG
>NZ_JRXE01000021.1:3430-74629 GCF_001267535.1 Winslowiella iniecta
ATGGCTGTTTTGTTGTCTGGCTGTGATGGTGGTAAATCTGTGGATTCTTTATCCTGCGAGAATCCGCAGATTATTTCTCAGGCGACCGAAAGCCTGACAAAAGACTTATTTAATAACCTGCCAGAAAAACAGCGCGGTTTCTTTAAAGGCTTCGACGATTTTGTCCAGCAGAACCACATCCGGTTTACTTATCAACCTGATGGCAAACCGCAAAGCACTTTCCCCGGCGAATTTAATAATCCTGACGTTAAAGGTTGCGTGTTCTCCTGGACGGCTTCTCCGGTACTGACGAAAGGCAAAAAGGTCAGTGACGAATTCACCGCGACCATTGGGAAAAAGCCTGAAGATAAAAGTCAGCTGTATATCGTCGCCATTCCGCATCAAATGAACGTAGCCAACAGTGCCGAGGGTGAGCCAACTCAGGAGCAGACGGCATTTGATGAGTTTATGTTTGGCGAAGAGCGTCGACAAGCCGCTCAGCAACAGGCTGAACGGGCTGCAAAAGTGAAAGCGGTTAAGGATATTCCGCTAAACCGCTACAGTTATGCAACGGCTGAACAACTGCAACTGGCTTATATCGCACATAATCCGCAGATGACTGACGATGAAAAAATGAGTCTGTTATCGGAAAAATATCGTCAGACGAATGACCCGTTCACCAAACAAGATTTACTCAAATCAGAACTTCCACGGCTGCTGTCAGAAGCAGAAAAATATAAAGATATCCAATATATTAAATATGTTGAGTCTTATCTGACCGACCGCCCGGCGGATGTCCCTGATGATGCGGTGTTTGTTAAAAGTTATACTAAAAGCGGCTTCTATTATCCGGAAAATTATGACTTTGACAAAAAATTATTTACCGTTGAGTCGGGAATGGGCTGTGAGAAAAATGACAGAGCGGCGTGGCGCGGATTTAATCTGACTAATGCCAACGGAAATTATTCTGTCGTGGTGCCGAAAGATAATGTGTTATTAAGCTGCACCAGCATTCCCGCCGATGAAAACCAGGCGCGCGAATGGAGTAAAGTATTCTCTGCGGGCAGTTTCAGAATGTTCCAGGTGCTGTATGTGGCACTGGATAACTGGACGCCGCAAAAAGAAAACGGCGTGGTCAGAAATAATGTGCAGGGTTTGCTGACGCATGTTGAATATCATATTATTGATAATCAAACCTCCAAAGATGTTGTAACAGGTCAGATAAATTAAATTATCAGCCCCTTTGCCGGGGCTTTATTTTTTGGCTTAAGGGGCGTCTGAGCTGAACCATCAGTCGGCAACAGACCGCTTCGCGCCTGTTATGTGCGCTTGAAGTTAATTTTTCTGGCAACAACTGTCGCTTTTTGTCACTGTAACTGACACATGCACAACGCTGGGATCGTTAACCCATGAAAAAGATCGGATTTCTCTCGTTTGGCCACTGGAACCCGTCACCACAGTCCGCGACGCGGTCGGCGGCTGATGCACTCCTGCAATCCATTGATCTCGCCGTCGCCGCAGAAGAACTGGGCGCGGATGGGGCGTATTTCCGCGTGCATCATTTCGCCCGCCAGCTTAGCTCGCCGTTTCCGCTGCTGGCGGCGGTGGGCGCTAAAACCCGGCGTATCGAGATTGGCACCGGCGTGATTGATATGCGCTATGAAAATCCGCTGTATATGGCCGAAGACGCCAGTGCTGCCGACCTGATTTCAGGCGGGCGACTGCAATTGGGTATCAGCCGTGGTTCGCCCGAGCAGGTGATGGATGGCTGGCGCTACTTCGGTTACCAGCCGGCAGAGGGGGAAACTGAGGCGGATATGGCGCGTCGCCATACGGAAGTTCTGCTGGATACCCTGCGTGGCGAAGGTTTTGCCGAGCCAAATCCGCAACCGATGTTCCCCAATCCGCCGGGCTTGCTGCGGGTGGAGCCGTTTTCTGCCGGATTGCGTGAGCGCATCTGGTGGGGTGCGGGCTCTAATGCCACCGCGCAGTGGGCGGCAAAGCTGGGAATGAACCTGCAAAGTTCGACGCTAAAAAATGACGAGACCGGCGAGCCGTTTCATATTCAGCAGGCCAGCCAGATTCGTGCTTATCGTGCTGCCTGGAAAGAAGCAGGGCACCGCCATCAGCCGCGCGTGTCGGTCAGTCGCAGTATCTTTGCGCTACTCGATCAGCGTGATCACGCTTATTTCGGCAATAGCGGCCAGCAGGGAGATCAGGTCGGTTATCTCGATCAGCAGACCCGGGCGATCTTCGGCCGTAGCTACGCGGCTGAACCGGAGGTGCTGATCAAACAGCTGGCACAGGATGAAGCCATTGCTGAGGCCGACACCTTACTGTTAACGGTGCCAAACCAGCTGGGCGTTGAGTATAACGTGCATGTTATTGAGTCGATTCTGAAGCATGTGGCCCCGGGGTTGGGCTGGCGCTGATTGTCGAGCCACCATGCCTGGCGTGACGTATCAGAAATCCTTTAGCGCCGAAAGAATGCGCTGGATCAGCGGCTTGGTATCATTTCTTTTCCACACCGCGTGAATCGAGACTTCCAGTGGGAACCAGGGCAGCTCGACGATCGACACATTAGCCGAGCTAATACGCGCCAGGCTTTTCTGCACAAAGGTGAATCCCAGACCGGCCTCGACGCAGGAGAGTGCCGCCAGCGGGCCGCTGACCTCTAATCTGATATTTGGCGTAAAACCACTGGCGGCGCAGGCGTTAAGCAGGCGAGCGCGCGCTGCGGGATTCAGTCCTTCCTGATCGGCAATCCAGGGTTGATGATCAAGATCTTCAGGTTGCGGAGCGGAGAGGGTCATATTTTTCGGCATGGCGAGAACGATCGGTTCAGAGAACACCTTCCGCTGCTCAAATTCTTCACTGGTCGCCGGTGGCGTGTGCAACAACGCCAAATCCAGTGTTCTGTCTCGCAGGCATTCAATCTGCTGTTTTGAACGGAAACCGTAAAGTCGAATATCAACGTCGGAAGTACAACCGAGACGAGCGAGGGTGTCGGGCAACAGGCGAGAATGAATGGCGGCTTCGACATAGCCAATGTCCAGTCGACCGGCGAGACCTTTCCCCAGATTTTTACCGCGATCTTTTAGCCGGTCATGATGTTTCAGAAAAGCCTGCACTTCACTGAGAAAGTGTTTTCCCTCCGAGGTCAGACGCAGACGTTTTTTTTCACGATGAAACAGTTCGACACCCAGCTCATTTTCCAGCAGCTGTATTTGCCTGCTTAAAGGCGACTGAGAAATATGCAATTTTTCAGCAGCTTGCCCGATATGCTCCAGTTCACCTACCACGGAGAAAGATCGGAGTATTCTTATGTCCACAACAATTTTGGTCTCAAATGTGCCAATTTTTAGTATAGCCGAGCCTGGCATTTATCACCATTATGTTTTAGCACCAACATCTTGAATGAGATGGCGTGGGCGAATGGGGTTATTTCAGTACACCAAAATTCAACAAAAAAAACCTGAAAATGGAACCGGTTCCATTTCATTACAGCAAATTAAAAGGGATGGTTTTAGCGATGCTAAACATAAATGAAATTCGTGTTGAGTCGGGTAAGCCGAATGGGCCACGCGCGGTGATGCTTTCGCCGATGATGGCACAATGGGATCAGGGTGCTTTTTGCCAGCCACTGCTGGATTGGCTCGCCGCTGCCGGTTACAGCGTGGCGGTCTATGACACTGTGGGTCTCTGTAAAGGCACAAAAGATTTGCAGGAAGCCACGGCGATGTGGGCAGACTTTCTGCGGGAACACGAGCCAAAGATTGATCTGCTTATTGGCCAGGCTTACGGTGGTGCCATTGCCCAGCACCTTCTGGCTGACGAACTTGCTTATGTGCCAGCATTTGTCGGTATTTCGGCTCCCACTTATTGCGACGCCAAACTGCGCAATAGTCTGAACGAAGTACTGATTGAACTTACCGAAGTTTCTGCTGAAGCCGGCTTGAAAAAACTGCTCTGGCGCATTCGCCCTGATACCGATAACACCATTCCTGAAGTTGAAGGTGTTGCACCGCAGGGCACCGTGGAAAGGCTTGCGACAGGATTACAACAGCTGCAAGCCGCAGATGCGCGCAGCATTATCGCCAATTATCGTGGCAAAGCATTATGGCTTTATGGCAGTCAGTCCAGGCTGGTCAGTACCATTAATATCGTCCCGGCACCGGCGCGTAAAGATCATCAAAGTGTCATGCTGCCAGAGTGCGGCATGCATCCTTTCCGTGACGTGCCTGATGCTGCGCTGCGTAGCCTCGAAAAATTCCTGCACGAAGACACGTTAAAGAAAAAAGTACTGGTGCTGCCAGGCGACGGCGTTGGCGCAGAAGTTTGTCATGCCGCGCTGCCGGTTTTTAACTTACTGAATCTCCCCGTCACCCTTGAAATTGGCCAAATTGGTTGGGAGTGCTGGCGAAATGGCGCTGAGCCGATTCCGGCAGAAACCTGGCAGAAAATTACCGACGCCGATGCCGTGCTGCTCGGAGCTATAACCAGCAAAGGCAAACAGGATGCTGAAAAAGAGTTGTTGCCTGAGCTACAGGGTAAAAACCACCAATATATTTCTCCATTGATTCAGATGCGCCAAAAGCTGGAGCTGTTTGCCAATATTCGACCGGTTTACAGCCTTAAAGCAGAACAGCGTCCGTTCCGCTGCGTCGTATTACGCGAAAATACCGAAGGTCTTTATTGTGGTCTGGATCGCCGCGGTATTCCCGATGAATATCGCAACTGGGTTAAGCATGCCAACATTGACCGCTCCGGGCATGGCGATGTGGCAATGAGTGTGCGAATCGTAACGCGCTTTGGCCTGGAGCGAATCATTCGTTATGCCTTTGAATATGCGACCAAAAATAATTACAGCAGCGTCACCTGGGCGGATAAGCCCAATGTATTGCGTGAAAGTGGACAGCTTTCCAGCGATATCTTTTGGGAAATCGCGGCGGAATATCCCGCTATTCGCGCTGAAATTCATAACGCGGATGCCGTTGCACTGTGGTTAGTACAGCGTCCTGAGCGTTTCGGTGTGATTGTGGCCGAAAATATGTACGGCGATATTCTTTCCGACCTCGCGGCGGGCGTGATGGGTGGCCTGGGCTTTGCGCCAAGTGCCAATATCGGTGCCGGTACGCCTTATTTCGAACCGGTTCATGGCAGCGCACCGCGTATGGCAAATAGGGGGAAAGCGAACCCGTCTGCGATGTTCCTCACGATTGGTCTGATGCTCGAACATCTGGGCTTTGCCCGCGAGGCTCGTCGAATTAATCAGGCGGTTGCATCAGTGATCAATTCTGGTGAGGCGCTGACCTACGATCTCGGCGGCACCGCCACCACGCTGGAAATGGCCGATAAAATTCTTGAGCGCATTCAGTCCGGTCTGGCGCTGACAAACAGCCGTCATGCTGAGGTTAAGGTGGTCTCAGACTTCATTCACAGCCTGGCAGAGGTATAAATATGAATAACGAATTTATCGCTTACTGGCGAAGCAAGATTTCATTTCTTGATGTCCATTACCACGTTTCGCCCGACACTTTTATCCGTCGGCATAACGTTATCTCGGCCGGAGAGATCTACAAGAGTCTCGGCGGTGCCGTGGTATTGAAGAATCATCTTGGCGACAGTGTCGCGTTAGCCGAGACCGCCAGACTATGCGGATTGCCGGTAATGGGCTCAGTGGTGCTGAATCAGGTGGCGGGTGGACCAAACTGGAAAAGTGTCGAGGAGTCTCTGTGTAAACGGCAGTCCGCGCACAGCGGCAGAATGATTATCCATTTGCCTACAGTGACGGCGGTTCACAATAAGAATAAGGTCGATCGTACGCTATCCAATCAATACTGTGCCGATGCGCGGGCGCAGGGGGTGTCGATTAGCGATGAAAGTGGGGCGTTACGCAAGGAAGTGATCGAAATCTTGCATATGGCGCGGGATAATCCGGTGGTGATTTCCAGTGGTCACACTTCTCGTTCAGAAACACTGACGCTGATTGAGATGGCCGACAAGATTGGCGTGCCGCGTCTGATGCTTAACCAGCCGGCTAACCCGATGACCGGCTTGTCATCTAAAGACCTGGCTAATCTGGCTGGCGCGGAGTGGTTGTTTATCGAGCAGACTGCGCTTACTTATCTGCTCGGCTGGCAGACATGGGAAGACTACAGCCAGGTGCTCGGTGAAATTCCGAACGTGGTTTACAGTTCTGACCTTGGCCAGACCAGCCAGCCGGACCTGCCGGAATGGCATCGTCAAAGCCTTGCCTGGTTTGACGAAATGGGTCTTTCGTCAGCACGCAGGGATGCTATCTGGCTAGACAACCCGCTGAAAATGCTGGCTCCATAGACAACGATGCCGCCGGGTTTTCAGTCATCACGGCGGCCTCAAACAGAGAAAGAACATGAAAGAAGTGATAAAGAATCGTTCCCTCCTGATGTGCGCAGTCGTCATGATGTTGGTGCTTAGCCTTTTCTCAAGCGATATTTTTCTTCCCGCACTGCCGGAAATTGCCCGTCAATTCAATGTCACGCCGAGCCAGGGGCAGAAAATGCTGGGGTATTTCCTGTTCGGCGTTGCGCTGATGCAGCTGATTTATGGCCCCTTGTCTGACAGCGTTGGCCGCAAACGACTGTTAGTGTTTGGCACTTCACTGTTTATTGTGGCGACTTTCGCCATCAATTTTGCCCGCAGCTTCGATCAGGTGCTGGCGCTGCGTATGATTCAGGCGGTGGGTGCCAGCGCCAGTATCGTGCTGGGCAGGGCGATCATTGGTGATCTTTTCTCAAAAGAAGAAGCCGGTAAAATCTTTTTAACCATTTTCCCGATAGTCGGCATGTCGCCGGCACTGGCACCGATGATTGGTGGGCAGATCGCTAATGTTTTTGGCTGGCAGGCCTGCTTTATTTTCGCCGGATTGTTCGGCATCGTGCTGCTGGGCCTCACGCTGACCGTGGTGCCCGAGACGCTGCCGCCTGCCAAACGTAATCCCCTGTCAGCAATCGATGTCGCACAGAGCTATACCAATCTGCTGATGTCTCGTCGTTTCTGGCACTATGCGCTGGTACCCTGCATTGCCTACGCCGTTTTCTATGCGTATATCGCCGAGTCTCCTTTCCTGCTGCTGAAGCAGGGCGTCTCCGATAAAGTGATTGGCTTTACCTATCTGAGCCTCTCGCTCACTTATGTGACGGGCAACCTGATTGCGCGCTGGAGTATGTCGAAAGGATTCACGCTGGACAGAGCGCTGGCGACCGGTTACACCATTTTTGCCGCTGGCGGGATCATGATGTTCCTGACCACCTGGATCGCACCCAATTTTTCCGCCGGTTCGATTGCCGCCATCTCTGTGATGACCTTAGGCAACGGATTCCTGCTGCCGCTTGGCACCAGCGGTGCGGTCACGGCTGTGCCATCCTGCGCGGGTTCTGCCTCTGGCCTGATGGGAGCAATGCAGATTGGCGCGGCGGCGATCATTGCCGGTATTATCGGTCCGCTGTCTGGTCATAATCCGCAGACCTTCGGGATGATCGTTTTCATTGTTGCAATGGCTGGCTTCTTTATTTTCCAGGCCACACGACATCTCTGTTACCGAGCCGATATCCGTCAACAACACTCCTGAATACAGCGATAACCAGGTTAAATCAGGTCGCTATGGCGATCTGATTTAACCTGAGCGATATAGCGGCAAAGTAATGATTTAATGATAGCAATGAAATGAAAAGTTAAGTTCAAATTATAAACTAATGATGGCCTTATTAAATAATTCCTTAAACTTCCAGGCTGAGTCTTAGCGCCAAATTTACCGTTGCGAATCTGGAAAAATAAATGCACGTCTGATACCCACCGGTGTCAGGCGATGTGCGGGTTAGCTTCAGTATTATTTAATGTGCGTAGTGTTAATTTTTTAGCGTATTTTTTGACTTGTTTTAAGTCATCACTCTGCGTGCATCGAGCGATATCATCACGGCGAAGTTTTAAGGGGTTATTTGGCTGCCTGGTAATAAAAAAGAGAACACACAGCATGAGTCAGAATAATATTGTCGATGTAAAGGCCTGGATAGATGAGCGTCCGGTTTCCGGCTTTCAATGGCTGCTTTTGTCACTATGTTTCATCATCATTATGTTTGACGGCTACGATGCTATTGCCATGGGCATCATCGCGCCCGCGCTGATGGAAGACTGGGGAATGCCTCAGGGAGCGATGGGGACGATTCTCGGTGCCTCCATGTTTGGCGTGGCTATCGGGGCGCTGGTGGCCGGGCCTTATGCCGACCGGTTTGGCCGCAAACGTATCCTGTTGATTTCCATACTCTGTTTCGCATCCTTCAGCTTGCTTAGCACGTTCGCCCGCACGCCGATGGAAATGGCAAGTGTGCGTTTTCTGGCTGGGTTGGGTATTGGTGCGGTTATGCCGAATACCGTGACGCTGGTAGCCGAGTATATGCCAGAGCGACGCCGCAGCCTGATGATTACCATAATGTATAGCGGTTTCAATATCGGGTCCGGGTTGGGCGGGTTTGTGGCGGCGGGTATGCTGCCGCACTACGGCTGGAAATCCGTGCTGTTTTCCGGTGGCGTCTTGCCGTTGCTGATGTTGCCACTGCTTATCCGCAGCCTGCCAGAATCCATCCTGTATATGGTGGCGCGCAACGTGGCCAAAGAAAAAATCGAAAATGTGCTGCGCCGGGCGGGTGGGGTATTTTCGCGCGAGACGCAATTTACTGTGCGATCGCCGGAGATTCAGCATAAAGCCAGCATAGTTCAGTTATTAACGCCGGGTTATGCCAGAGGCACATTGGTATTGTGGCTGACCTATTTTATGGGGCTGTTTGTTATCTACCTGCTGAATGGCTGGTTGCCGACCATTATGCATAACAGCGGCTTCTCACTGGAGCGTACCGCCATCATCGCCGGTCTGTTCCAGCTGGGCGGCACCTTTGGCGGTCTGATGGTCGGCGGGCTGATGGACAAATACATGGCGCGCCGGGTCATCGCGATCTTCTATCTGGCTGGGATGGCCTGCCTGCTGTTGCAGGGCATCGGCAACTTTGGCCCGACCACGCTGGCGGTTTTGGTGTTCTTCAGCGGCGTCTGTATTAACGGAGCACAAACTGGTTTGCAGGCGTTTTCTCCGGCATTTTAT
Source organism: Winslowiella iniecta (assembly GCF_001267535.1). Classification (GTDB taxonomy): domain Bacteria; phylum Pseudomonadota; class Gammaproteobacteria; order Enterobacterales; family Enterobacteriaceae; genus Erwinia; species Erwinia iniecta. The sequence continues at coordinate 12,546 of NZ_JRXE01000021.1, forward strand.
CCGACGGAAATCCGTGCCACCGGGGTGTGCTGGATGCACGGCATCGGACGCATGGGCGCGATTATCAGTTCCTCGACCGGCGGCATCCTGCTTGGCCTGTTCTCCGGTGAAAACGTGATTTTCCTGGTGCTGGCGCTACCGGCATTGCTGGCTGGGCTAAGTATTTTGATGCATCGCGCGGCACACAGCCGCGAAATGATTAAACCCGTCGACTCTGATTATCTGCCGGACGTGTTATGACCTGGCAATATACCGCTTAAACACAGAACCTTTATTCCTGAAGGATCAACACCTTCAGCCCTGACAAAATGCAGTACTGAGGTAAACAGAATGGCCAGAATTATCGGCGGATTAGCCGTTTCACATACTCCCACTATTGGTTTTGCCGTCGACCATAATAAGCAACAGGATAGCGCGTGGTCGCCCATTTTCGACAGCTTCGCACCGATGCAAAAATGGCTGGAGGAGAAAAAGCCTGACGTGATGATCTATGTGTTTAACGATCACGTCACCTCCTTCTTCTTCGACCATTATTCTGCTTTTACGCTGGGCATCGATGACAGCTATAGCGTCGCCGACGAAGGCGGTGGTGCTCGCAGTCTGCCTGCAATAAAAGGTCACGCCGCATTGTCACAGCACATTGGTGCCAGCCTGATGGCCGATGAGTTTGATATGTCCTTTTTTATGGACAAGCCATTGGATCACGGCCTGTTTTCACCGCTTTCCGCGCTGATGCCGCATAACGAAAATGGCTGGCCGGCGCAGATTGTTCCGCTACAAATTGGCGTGCTGCAATTCCCGATTCCTACCGCTCGCCGGTGTTATAAGCTCGGACAGGCACTGCGCCGTGCAACAGAAAGCTTCCCGGAAGATCTGAAAGTGGTGATTGTCGCCACCGGTGGAGTGTCTCACCAGGTTCATGGCGAGCGCTGCGGTTTTAACAATCCTGAATGGGACGAGCAGTTTGTCGATATGCTGGTTAACGATCCGCAGCGTCTGACTGAAATGACGATTGCAGAATATGCCACACTCAGCGGCATGGAAGGTTCTGAAGAGATTATGTGGCTGGTGATGCGTGGGGCGCTGTCAGCTAACGTTGAAAAACTGCACCATGCTTACTATCTGCCCTCGATGACCGGTATCGCGACACTGGTACTGGAGAATAAATCGCGTGAAGCGCCTGTCGACGTTCAGCAACGCCAGCGCGATAAAATTGCTTTGCAAATGGCGGGCGTTGAAAAGCTCGAAGGGACTTATCCATTTACTCAGGCTCGCAGCCTGAAGGCATTGCGCATCAACCGTTTCCTGCATCGCCTGATTCAGCCCGCCTGGCGTGAGCGCTTCCTGAGCGCGCAGCAGGCGATGTTTGATGAAAACAAACTGACCAGTGATGAGCAAACTATGTTGCGCGATCTCGACTGGCGTTCACTGATTCAGTATGGCGTCAGTTTCTTCCTGCTGGAGAAACTGGGCGCGGTGGTGGGCGTATCGAATCTGCATATTTATGCGGCAATGCGCGGCGAAACGCTGGAAGAATTTCAGAAAACGCGTAACCAGCAGGTGCTGTATTCGGTGGCAGGAAAAGCGAAAACCTGAGTATTACTCACCTGCTGAAAACAGCTCTTTCCGCTATCTAAACGCATCCATTTCCTCAATATTGCCCCTCGGGGCAATAGCCGTTTTCGCGGATAAACAGCGTTAACCGCAGCGGAAGGGGTTAGGGGCTAAAATGCAAAAAGCCCGCTCAGGTTTCCCTGAGCGGGCTTCTTAAATATGGCTCCCCTGACTGGACTTGAACCAGTGACATACGGATTAACAGTCCGCCGTTCTACCGACTGAACTACAGAGGAATTGTTGGAACGGGGCGAATATTAGCGAGTGGCTGTAAGCCTGTCAACAGCAAAAAACAGTTTAGCTTTCAACTGGCTGCGTTTACAGCAATGCGTTCGCTTAGTGAGCAGTTTCGCCGTTATCAGGTTGCTGCTGCCAGTTTTCGAGGCGCTTTAGCGGATCCTGAAGATAAAACTGTGTAAAGCGCTGATAAACAGCAGGAAAGCGACTGTTTAACAGCTCGGGCGCACTGAAGAAGTATTCAGAGAGCACCGCAAAGCATTCCGCCGGATCGCTGGCGGCATAAGCATCAATGGTTGCGCCATTTTCACCGACCAGATCGATCTCATCCTGAATCGCGTTCATCGCCGCATGCAGATCCTGCTCCCAGGCAGCAACGCTGCGCAGGGGAATGGCCGGTACGCCGTTGGCATGGTCGCTGCCACGCGAATCCAGCTTATGCGCCACTTCATGCACAATCAGGTTAAAGCCAGAGAGATCGAAAGAGTCCTGAATATCCAGCCAGTTAAGCACCACTGGCCCCTGTTGCCAGCTCTGGCCGGAGTGCACGCTGCGTTCGCGGTGCACCAGGCCAAAATCATCCTGCCACTCGTCATCAACCACAAACGGGGCAGGGTAGATCATCACTTCGTGAAAGCCATCCAGCCAGTCGAGGCCGAGTTTTAATACCGGCAGACAGAACAGCAACGCAATGCGCGCGCTGCGCAGATCGTCAAGCGCAAAATCTTGTAGTGGCACCAGGCGTTTTTGCTGCAGAAAGCGTTGAGCTGTCGTCGTCAGGGCCTGGGCTTCGGCCGGACTCAGCGAGGAAAACAGCGGGATCGCCAGCGCTTCCTGCCAGGGTAGCGATGAAAATTGTTGATGTTCAGCGTTTCCTTTCCACGGCCATTTGATCATTGCGCTTCTCACTGTGGTTACCCGCCTGCGATTCTGACTTATGTAATACTAGCCGACATTCAATCACTTACTGCCAGAAATGTCTGTGATTGGCGCCGCAATGTCAGTCAAAGGGACGCAATATCGCTGACACTGATTATGCTGACGTGTCATCAGCAGAATCAACTGCTATAACTTGATAAGGATCTCGTTTTATCTAAAGGGGTTACACAACTTGCAACAAGAGCGAGTTACATGTCATAAAAGTGTTATCATTTTTCGCTTATAACCCCACTGACGAGAGTGAAAAGCCGCGCATCGCCATCAGCCGGTGTCATGCAGCTTAGCGTTAGATGTTGAGAGTGCTGCAAACAAGCTAACTATAGGGAGAAGTCTATGTCGTCTATGTCGCTTGAAACCTGGCAATCGCGATTTGAAACCTGGCTCAATCAAAACTGGGCGCAGGATGATAAAGCCCATGACGTGGCGCATCTGCGTCGGGTATGGAAAACGGCGCAGCAGATAATGCAGGGTACGGATGCCAATCCAATGGTGGTGCTGGCCGCCAGCTATTTTCATGATGTGGTTAACCTGCCGAAAAATCACCCTGAACGTCATCTGGCATCCAGCCAGGCGGCAGTTGAAACGCGGCGTATTTTGCTGGAGGCGTTTCCTGATTTCCCTGGCAACCTGCACGATGAGATCGCCCATGCGGTGCATGCTCACAGCTTCAGTGCCGGTATTGCGCCGCGCACGCTGGAAGCCAAAATTGTTCAGGATGCTGACCGCCTTGAATCGCTGGGCGCAATTGGTTTAGCGCGAGTGTTTTACACTTCGGGTGCGCTGGGGCGTCCGTTATTTGACAGCCAGGACCCGTTAGGCAAAGAGCGTGAGCTGGATGATACCCACTGGACGCTGGACCATTTCCAGAAAAAACTTTTTACTCTGCCGGATACGATGCAAACCGTTGAAGGGAAGCGGCTGGCGAAACACAATGTCGCGTTTCTGGTGACCTTTGTGGCGAAACTGTGCGCTGAATTGCAGGGCGATCTCTGCGCGCTGGATGAGTCGGTGCTGCGTGATTTCACCCCGCGCGAGGCCGAATATTAAATTTTTGTGAACGTCTTTCTAAAATATTTAACCTGAGCTAACGTGGGTGAGACTATAATCAGGAGAATCAGGTATGACAGGCACCGTGAGTTTGACGATTAAGATCGATCCCGCGTTAAAAGAAACCTTGAAAAGCTTCGCTATTGAACACAATACGACCCTGAGCGATGAAGTTTGTCAGCGTTTGCAGTCCAGCTTGGGCACCTCTCAACCTCCAGCCATTGACAGCCAGCACACTGAAGAACACAGCGAAAGTGAAGAGGCGTCATTGCAATTAACCAGCAGCGAATTAAAACAAATTCGTGCATTGCTGAAAAAACAGAAAAAGAAAAAATAACCTCACGCTTTATTTTTTCCTGGGAAGGCGTTTTTCGGCTAATGCTGATGGTTAAGTAAAAAGCACCGGATTTTCTGGAATATCGTAGCGGAGTCGTTTTCGGCTCCCGTCCTGATGGCAGGCAGGCTGCTAACCTTCGGCACGGGCGGCGAGAACGCCGCCTCTACAGCAGCATCGGCACCAGACGTTTTCGCCGCCCCTGGAGGAATAAGGCATCAGTTACTCATCGTCACCGTAATAGAGTACGCCGAGCTTAATTAATGGCCGACCTTGCGATTTACGATGCAGGTTGCTGTCTCGTAATGAATAAACGCAGCCGCAATACTCCTGTTGATAAAAACGTTCGCGCTTGCTGATCTCAATCATGCGTGACGATCCGCCTTGTTTGCGCCAGTTGTAATCCCAGTAAACCATATCAGGATAGGGCGCGGCGGCGCGTTCACCACAGTCATTAATCTGCTGCATGTTTTTCCAGCGCGAAATACCCAGCGAACTGGAAATCACCGAAAAGCCATTTTCCCAGGCGTACAGCGCGGTGCGTTCGAAACGCATATCAAAACACATGGTACAGCGCACGCCGCGCTCCGGCTCCCACTCCATGCCTTTGGCACGTTCAAACCAGTTATCGGTATCATAATCCGCATCGACAAAAGGTACGCCGTGCTGCTCGGCAAAGCGGATATTTTCCTCTTTGCGCAGCAAATACTCTTTCTGCGGATGGATATTCGGGTTGTAGAAAAAGATCGTGTAATCAATACCGGAAGCCTGAATCGCTTCCATTACTTCACCCGAACAGGGGGCGCAGCAGGAGTGCAGCAGCAGTTTGTCCGCGCCATTGGGTAAGGTTAGCGGGGTACGTTGCAGTTCGCTCATCTGGATGGCTCCATAATAAAAAACAGGGCAAGTTTAGGAGTCCGCTAAACAAATGTCATCCCCTGGGGGCGATTAATCTGCGCGGTATAGCGGGTAAGCTGCTGAAAAATGACAGTTAGCGCCAATTCTGTCTCATACTGGGTCAATGAAGTGATAGACTGGCACCAGACTATCCCAAATTAAGCAGCCTTATGAGTGAATTTGATACCGTCGCGGGGCAGCTGGCAGAACTGGCACGCCAGCAGCAACAGCAGAAGAGTGAGCAGGATCGCCAGCTGTTACAGCGGGTGCTGGAAATTTACGATCAGAAGACCATCGCCAGCCTGCTGCGTAAAGTCAGTCAGCATGAGTGGACGCGCGAATCGCTGAATCGCTGGCTGAACGGTAAAAGTGTCGCGAAATCCCTGACCGAAACGGAAGTCAGCATGCTGGAAAAAATGCTGCCTGAACCGCCGTTACACCATCCTGACTATGCGTTTAAGTTTATCGATCTTTTCGCCGGTATTGGCGGTATTCGCAGTGGTTTCGAAGCCATTGGCGGCCAGTGTGTCTTTACCAGTGAGTGGAACAAGCACGCGGTGCGTACCTACAAAGCCAACTGGTATTGCGATGAGCAAACGCACCGGTTTAACCAGGATATTCGCGATATTACCCTCAGTGGCAGGGCGGATGTCAGCGAGCAGCAAGCCTATCAACATATCGACCAGCAGATCCCCGATCACCATGTGCTGCTGGCCGGTTTTCCCTGTCAGCCCTTTTCGCTGGCGGGTGTTTCAAAAAAAAATGCGCTGGGCCGCGCCCATGGCTTTGAGTGCGAAGCGCAGGGTACGCTGTTTTTCGATGTGGCACGGATAATCACCGCAAAAAAGCCGGCGATCTTTGTACTGGAAAACGTCAAAAACCTGAAAAGTCATGACAAGGGCAAAACTTTCCGCATTATTATGGAAACCCTTGATGAGCTGGGCTATGAGGTGGCGGATGCCGCCGTCAGCGGCAAGGACGATCCAAAAATAGTCGACGGGCAACATTTTCTGCCGCAGCACCGTGAGCGTATCGTGCTGGTGGGATTCCGCCGTGACTTGCAGTTGTCAGCAGGTTTCAGCCTGAGCAAGCTCAGCCAGCTGTATCCACAACAGCGTAAAACCATTGGCGAATTGCTGGAACCGTCGGTAGAGGCCAAATATATTCTTAGCCCAACCCTGTGGAAATATCTCTATCAGTACGCCAAAAAGCATCAGGCCAGAGGTAACGGTTTTGGCTATGGACTGGTCGATCCGGCACGCAGCAATGGCGTGGTGCGAACCTTATCTGCGCGCTACTACAAAGATGGCTCAGAAATTCTGATCGATCGCGGCTGGGATCGCGAGCTGGGAGAAGTGGATTTTGACCATGCTGAGAATCAGCAGCGTCGTCCGCGCCGCCTGACGCCGCGTGAATGCGCCCGCCTGATGGGTTTTGAAAGTGTCGACGGCAAAGCGTTTCGTATTCCGGTTTCGGATACCCAGGCTTACCGCCAGTTCGGCAATTCAGTGATTGTACCGGCCTTTGCCGCGGTCGCGCAGCTATTGCGGCCGTGGATAATCGAAGCCACGAAGAAAGTCTGATTGCCGGTTTGCGTTGTCGCCTGAATGAACGAGGAAGAAATGCAGCAGCAGGTTCGCTACTATCGTCCGGCAGCGATGCCGGGTTTGGTGTTAGGTGAGGCGCGTTTTTCTGACTTTAGTTTTGCGCCGCATTACCATCTGGATTATCACATCGGCGTAATTGCCGGTGGCGTGCAGCGTCAGCGTTTCGGCGGACGCTCAGAATTGCTGGGAGCCGGGCGTATTTCAGTGATGCCGCCTGGCGAGGTGCATACCGGCTGTCGGGAAGGGGAAAACGCCTATACGCTGCGTACCTTCCGCATCCGGCCTGAGCTGATGCATAGCCTGGCGCAAGAGATTGCCGGTAAGCCGGTTGAGCTGGCATTTGGCGGAGCGATGCTGATGGCACCGCAACTGAGCCCATTTCTGCTGGCGTTACATCAGCACTCAACCTAACGCACACTGCCGGATGAACAGCTGCTGAAGGCGTTTGAGGCACTATTTGTCCGGCTGAATACCCTTAAACCGCAGCAGGTTAACGGCGGCTTGTCGTCGGGTGATTTTCAGCGAGTGCGGGATTACTGCTATGCCAACCTTGCCGAGCCGGTCACGTTGCAACAGCTGGCGGCGCTCTGCCAGCTGAGCCAGTTCCAGTTTTTACGCCGCTTTAGCCAGCACACCGGTATGACGCCGCATGCCTGGCTGACGCGATTGCGGCTGGAGATCGCCTGCGGGTTGCTGGCGCATGAGAATAAACAGATTGCAGCGCTGGCCGCCGCAGTCGGATTTTATGATCAAAGCCATTTTAATCGCGCTTTTCGCCAGGCCTATGGCGTCACGCCATCCGTTTACCGATCGGCAAAAGCATAGCTGATGCGCACGCCATCTTTCACTTTAATTTTCGTCAGTTGCAGCTGTTGTAGCTGACGAGTTTCGGCCACATGAGTGCCGCCGCAGGCAAACGGGCGATAGTCGCCGATAGTGACCAGCCGGATCTCATCGGTTTGCGGAATCGCCGCCGCCAGTTCAGGGCGTAATTCGGCAATATACGCAAAGTTGCTACTGTTGATACTGACGGCCAGCCCGGCATCGATATCTGCCGCCACTTGCTCACGCACCTGTTGCAGAAAACTCTGCGCATCGCCGTTAAGTTCTCCGGCGAAAGCCACCCAGGCACCCGGCAGAAAATGGTGTCCCCTGGCTGGCACTAATCCGGGCATCAGGGTTTCCACCACGTGGGAAATCAGGTGTCCGGCAGTGTGGGCACGTGACGCCAGCAGGCGAAAACCGGCATCGATGGTCAGTGCCACCCGGTCACCAGGCTGAAACGCGTCGCTACCGCCGGTAAGGTAGTGACGCACTTCGCCATCGCGCAGTAATACCTGTGGGCAGCTAAACTGTTGTTGGTTAAGCTGTACGGTGCCGCGATCGGACATCTGTCCGCCACCCTGCGGATAAAATACCGTGCTGTCCACCAGCAGGTAATCGCCTTTATCATCGCGGCCGCTGCCAGTGATGTGGGTATGGCAGCTAACGGCATCCGGCTGGGTACGGTAAATTAATTCAGTCATAACAGGCTCTCGGTTATTTACAGACCGACTCACCATGCCAGCAATAGTTAGCCGGCGCTTGTAAAAAATTGCAGGGGTCAGGGTTTAACCGGGTAACAGGAGGTTCGATGGCCGATGTTCATTCTGCGGCGATTCGCAGCAAAAATATGCGCGCGATTCGCACCGAAAATACCGCGATTGAAAAGCGGCTGGCGCACTTGCTGGAGGCGCTGGGCTTCAGCTATCAGGTTCAGGACAAAACGCTGGCCGGCCGGCCGGATTTTGTGCTGGCAGAGCAGCGGACGATTATTTTCGTCCACGGCTGTTTCTGGCACCATCATCACTGCTATCTGTTCAAAGTACCGGCAACGCGCAGTGAATTCTGGCTGGAAAAAATCGGCCGAAACGTGGCGCGCGATCGACGCGATATCGCCACGCTGACCGCCGAAGGATGGCAGGTATTGGTGGTCTGGGAGTGCGCGTTACGCGGTAAACTTCGGCTGGATGATGAGGCCATCCATTCACGCCTTGAGGAGTGGATTATTGCCGGAAACGGTAATGCCGAGATTGATCATCAGGGCATTCACCGTTTCTGAGCGACTCAGCTCAGCGATTTAATGCGCGGTTTTGCCGGAAACAGATATTTACCCAGCGTCACCAGTACCACCGCAAAGATAATAATCGCCAGCGCCAGCCATTCCCGTGTCGACAGCGTTTCATTGGCAAAGCTCGTGCCGAGCAATACTGCGACCACCGGATTGACATAGGCATAACTGGTCGCCACCGCCGGGCTGACGTTGCGAATCAGGTACATATAGGCATTAATGGCAATAATCGAGCCGAAAATGATCAGAAAGCCGAGGGCTAATATGCCCTGTAAATCGGGCAGTGCCTGCAACTTTTCACCGCTGATGCCGCTAACCACCAGCAGCACCACGCCCGCGGCCAGCATCTCAATTGCCGCCGCCATCGCCCCTTTCGGCAGCTCAATACGCGAACCCCACACCGAGCCAAATGCCCAGCTGACGGCGGCCAGCAGGATCATCATTGCTCCCCACGGGTTACCGCTTAAATGACCACCGCTGTTGAGTAACACGATGCCGCTGAGTCCGACGGCGATCCCCAGCCACTCAATCCAGCGCGTGGCGATGCCAAACAGCTGGCTGAAGCACAGCGCGAACAGCGGAACGGTGGCGACCATTACCGCCGCCAGACCCGATGGTACATGCTGATGCTCGGCAAGGGTCACCAGTCCGTTGCCTATCGCCAGCAACAGCACGCCGACAATCGCCGCATTGAGCATCGCCCGGCGGCCCGGCATCGGATGCCCGCGCAGCTTTAAAAAGCTGAACAGAATGATACCGGCAATTAAAAAGCGTAACCCGGCCATCATCATTGGCGGCCAGCTTTCGACGCCAAGACGAATCACCAGGTAGGTGGATCCCCAGATGATATACAGGGTGAATAACGAAGCGACTAACAGTACGACAGGAGCGGCGAGGCGTGGCATGGTGCTGGCTCAGGCAAATTTATCAGGCGTTTACACTACCGCTAAATCAGCCGAAGCTCATCAAATTTGTTGGCTAACCGGCAGATTAATTCATCGTTTTATCATGCATTAATCGTTACAAAGATTGCCATTGTGACCCATAATTGTTTAGATCGACCGCTTCCATTAACCACACGCACAGGGTGAATATATGGCCAGCATCAAGCTGACGGTAAGACGCCTGTATAAACTGAACCAGCAACGTATGGTCAACACCCATGCGACGGCGCGTATTTTTGTCGGCGACACGCTTATCGCAACCGAAGAGGTCTCCGGTATGACGGAGAGCCCGGTCAGTAAATATCTGCATCATGATCAGGCGCAAGGCCAGCCGGTGCGGGTTGAATGGGATTGTGACGGAATTGCAGATATGGCGGTGGCGGAGATAGAGGTGTGTCCCTGCTGTCAGCACCATGAACATTGATAAAGGAAAACCACTTTGGCTGGAAGTAGCTTACTGACGTTATTGGATGATATTGCTACCTTACTGGATGATATTTCGGTAATGGGCAAGCTGGCGGCGAAGAAAACCGCCGGTGTACTGGGTGATGATTTATCACTGAATGCCCAACAGGTCAGCGGCGTAAAAGCCAATCGGGAAATTCCGGTGGTGTGGGGCGTTGCCAAGGGTTCATTCCTGAACAAGCTGATTCTGGTGCCGCTGGCGCTGTTAATCAGTTATTTTGCCCCCTGGGCGATCACGCCGCTGTTGATGATTGGCGGGGCTTATCTCTGTTATGAAGGCGTGGAAAAAGTATTACACAGCCTGCAAAGCGATAAGTCGCACTCGACGCCCGAAGCGCGCGAACAGCGTTTGCTGAAAGCCGCCGAGCAGAATCCGGCCGAGTTTGAAAAGAAGAAGGTAAAAGGGGCGGTTCGTACCGATTTTATTCTGTCGGCAGAAATCGTGGCGATCACGCTCGGCATCGTTTCTGACGCACCGTTGCTGAATCAGGTGCTGATTCTTTCCGGTATCGCCATTCTGGTGACGGTAGGAGTTTACGGAATTGTGGCCGGTATCGTTAAGCTGGATGATTTAGGTTTATGGCTGAAGCAGAAAAGTTCCGCCATTGCTCAGGCGATTGGCGGCGCGCTGCTGGCCGCTGCGCCGTGGCTGATGAAAATCCTGACGGTAGTCGGTACTCTGGCGATGTTTCTGGTCGGCGGCGGGATTATCGTCCACGGCGTACCCTGGCTGCATCATACCATTGAGCACTGGAGCAGCGGGTTTAACGGCCTGATTGCGGCGCTAATCAGTAACGGCGCTAATCTGGTGATCGGTTTTATCGTTGGTTCGATTGTGCTGTTTGTCGTAAATATGATTGCGAAGATACGCGGTAAATAAGTATAAAGGCAGCAGCTAACCTGTAAGACAATCCCTGGAGTTAAAAAATGAACGACGATATTTTCGAATTTGATATTGATGCGCAGCTGGAACAAGCTGAAGCCAATGCCGAAAAGAAAGCCAATGAAGTGCCTGCCGATCTGGGCGATGAAGCCGATTGTGAAGGTTGCAAAATCTGATTCCAGGTGATGAAGATCGATTGAAAACGGACAACTCAGGTTGTCCGTTTTTTTTTATTTTTCAGCAATCGTTATCATAAAAATGTTTATCCGGCTAAATCCCTGCATTTTCGCTATTTTCTGCCTGACTTTGTCGATTAGCCCCCATTTTTAGTCGCAGACTGCAGGCGAGAATGATTCGCACCTGCTATACCTGTTAGGGTGTTTTTCACCCTGAAACGGAGGCGCACGATGTTCTTTATTGTCAGTGACGAAGTGCAACACAGAAATGGCGGGCCAAGGATGATTGTCACCGGTTACGCCAGCGGCATGGTTGAATGTCGTTGGTACGATGGTTACAGCGTCAGGCGTGAGGCTTTTAAAGAAGATGAACTGTATTCTGCATCAGAGCGTCAACTTGCCAGTTAGATATCCCCGAGGCCGCCTGTCGATAGCGATATCACCGGCGGCTTTTCTTTGCTTGCCTGCGGTTTCAATGTAAACTTTAAGTACATTTTGGCATTTTTTTGAACCAGGTGAACTTATTGTGGACGATATCCAGCAACGTAACGCTTTTTCAGCGCGCCTTCATGAGGCTTGCCGCAAACAATCACTCGACCATCATGGTCGCGGCGTCATCCTTGCGCGGGCGCTGGGCGTTACGCCACGTGCAGTGGGTAAGTGGCTGAACGGCGAGGCGATTCCCCGTCATGGAAAAATTCAGGCGCTGGCCACCTTTCTTAATGTCACCCCCGAATGGTTACAGCTTGGCAGCGGAGAGTGGGATAATAATGTAAAAACCGTTGCCCAGCCGCAAGGCTACAGTAGTTTCCCGCTGATCAGCTGGGTCAGTGCCGGATTGTGGAGTGAAGCCATCGAACCCTGGTCGCGGGCAGAGATCGATCGCTGGCCGTCAACCACGCGTAACGTTAGCGAAAACAGCTTCTGGCTGGAAGTAAAAGGCGACTCAATGACCGCCCCGGTGGGGTTAAGTATTCCGGAAGGGATGATGATTCTGGTCGATCCGGAAGTGGCCGCCAGCTCCGGTAAACTGGTGATTGCCCGGCTGACGGATGCCAACGAGGCAACGTTTAAAAAGTATATTGAGGACGGCGGGCGTAAATATCTTAAGCCACTGAATCCTGAGTATAAAATGCAGGAAATCAGCAATAACTGTCGGATTATTGGCGTGGTGGTTGAGGCGAAATGGGAAAATCTCGGCTAGCAACATCGCTAACAATGGCGGGATTTTTACTTGCTGAAAATGAACTTTAAGTTCATTATTAATCCATTCCTCATCCAACAGGAGAGTGTGGTGGAGACAATAATGAATGCATTGCTGCTGCTGACTGGCATTGCCAGAGGCGCGCTGGTCCGGTTGACTATTCAGGAGTGGGGCTATCTGCTGGGCGTGCTGTTTACCCTGCTGCGCGGCCTGATGATCTGGCGTGATAAGCGCGCCGAACAGCGCAAGCGAACCGCGATTTTTCAGCAACTCGCCAACCGGCTCGACGCCAGTACACGACGTAAAGCGCAGAAAAAACTGCAGCAGCTGGATAAGGAAGAGTAAATTCGCTGACTGCGGCTGCAAGTTGTCAGCCTGATTTAACCGCGACTACACTAAATGATTGTTGTATCTCAGGATCGGGGGCAAGGTGAGGGCTAAAACTAACGCGTTTTTTCGACTTATTGGCTCCGAAAAAGATCCGCGAATTATCGTGCATCTGTGCTTCCTGACGGTATTTCTGTTTTCAACCTTTCTCACCTGGCGCGAAGCGCTGGTGCTGAAAAACACCTATGAAGTGAATCAGCAAATCAGGCTAACCACGGTGGCCGTGACGCTGGATCGCCAGTTCCAGTTCAGTCTGGATGCGCTGGGTTTTTATCGTTCGATGCTCAGCTATGCCCTGACCAGTCCAATTGACTCTGACAATAGTCGCCAGGCCGCGCGGCTGTTTGATCAGCAACGTAATAATCCTGTCTGGCGTCTGAACCTGAATACCCAGCGCAGTCTGCCGCTTAACGGGTTATCGGATAGCTGGATCAAGCATTACCCGGTTCTTAATCGTGATAATCCTCAGCGCTTACGGGATGAGCTGAGCGCGGCGCTGGAGTTCAGCTTTATCCTGCAATTCAGCGATCCCGAACGGGATTTTCAGACCCGCACCTGGTATCTCTCACGCGGTGGCTTTTACGTCAGTTCGACTCCACCACTCAACGACAACGATGTGCTGGAAAGTTATCGCGGGATGATTCAGCGTGACTATTTCACCTTTATGCACCCGGATAATAATCCTCAGCGCCAGCATTACTGGACGCCGGTGTATAACGGATTATTAAATGAAGGGGCGACTGTCACCGTAACCGTGCCGGTCGACAGCGGTCACTACTGGTACGGGGTACTGGCGATGGACTTTTCCCGCGAGGCGATCCACCGGCAGTTACAGCGGGCGTTGCAACAGAAGCATCAGGGCGTGGTACTGCTGTATGATCATCAGCTGAATGTGCTGGCCAGTTCCGATATGCAGCTGGGAATCAGCGGACATGCACTGAGCGCCAGCGAAAAGCAGCAGTTGCAGGCTGCGCTGCAACAGGGTGTCAGAGGGGAATTACGGTTCGGCACCCGCTTTGTTACCTGGGATAAGCTGCGCGGGTTTAACGGGGTGATCGTTAATATTCAGACTCTGCATGAGGGGCTGAAAGGTGACGCCGGACGGATCGTGCTGGTGTTGATACTGATGTGGCTGGTGTTCAGTTTAATTTTGCTGGGGTCACACTACGCGATTACGCGTTTGATTACTCAGATGATGCGATTGCAAAATAAGCTGGAGTGGCGCGCCAACTATGACGGTTTAACCCGTTTATATAATCGTGCTGCGTTCTTTGATCTGTGTGAACACAGCGCGGCGCAGTGTCAGCGCAGTGGCCGACCGCTGGCGCTGATTCAGATGGATATCGATTTCTTTAAGTCGGTTAACGATAACTATGGTCATCATGCTGGGGATTTAGCCTTGTCGCATGCAGCGTGCATCATCACGCAGTCGTTACGTAAAATGGATATTGCCGGGCGTGTCGGTGGTGAAGAGTTTTGCCTGCTGCTGCCGGAAACTCATCTGCAAGACGCCGTGGCGATTGCCGAGCGCCTCCGGCAAAAACTGGCGCAAAAAGAGCTGCTGGTCAGCAGCGATAAAACGCTAAAACTGACCGCATCGTTTGGCGTTGCCAGCAGTGAGGAGCAGGGTGATTATCAGCCTGCCAGCCTGCAATCACTGGCTGACGGCAGGCTGTATAAAGCCAAGCAGAGCGGCCGCAACCGCGTCTGCTGGCAGAGTTAAACGTCGCCGCTATTGTCCTCTTCTACCGCCTGGTAGATGCGTTGCAGAATATCCGGGAAGGCTGACTGAACGCGGCTCCAGCTGGGAATAAAGGGTTTATCATTCGGGCGTTCAATAAACGACTGACCGGCTTCAAGAATCGCCTGAGTAAACATCTCAACCGCCGCTTCTTCCGCATGTTGATCAAACGTCAGGCCATTCATCGCCGCTTCATGGTTATACACTTCCATCATATCCAGCGCGTTACGATAGTAAGTCGCTTTCAGTACGCGGAAGGAGTCACTGGTCAGACTGACGCCCATGGTGGCCATTTTACGCAGCAGCGACTGAACAATATCATTGCTCATGCGGCGCAGGCCACCGGTGCCATCCTCTTCCGACAGCGGCTGATGTTTATGGTCGTAGTTATCGGCAATTTCCACCTGACAGCTCTGCCGGGTCGTGTAATTACGATAGATCTCCGACAGCACGCCAATTTCCAGTCCCCAGTCACCGGGAATTTTGATGCCGTTCAGCACGTGGGTGCGCATGGCAAATTCACCGGAGAGCGGATAGCGGAAACTGCTGAGGTAATCGAGATATTCGGAGTGACCATAGACTTTTTGCAGTGAGCGCAGCAGCGGGCCGACCAGTAAGCGACCGACGCGGCCATTCAGCTTGTTGTCTGCCACCCGCGCATAAAAGCCTTTACAGAATTCATAGTGGAAGGAGGGATTGGCCAGCGGATAGAGCAGGCGCGCCAGCATAGCGCGTTCATAGGTGACAATATCGCAGTCGTGCAGTGCCACGCAGCTGGTACGATCGGACGCCAGCGTATAGCCGGTACAAAACCAGACATTACGCCCTTTACCAGGCTGACTGGGTGACAACCCTTCTTTATCCAGCTCGGCATCCAGCGCTTTCAGGCGCGGGCCATCATTCCACAGAATGCGGTGGCGTTGCGGCAGGCGGGAAAAGAATTCCCGCGCATGTAAGAACTGATCGCGATCGGCGCGATCCAGGCCAATTACAATCTCTTCGAGATAGGGGACTTTTGCCAGTTCGTCGACAATATGGCTTAATGCCGGTCCCTCCAGTTCTGAAAACAGCGAAGGCAGCATCAGCCCCATTTTGCGTTTTTCGGAAAACTGGACCAGATCTTTCTCCAGCGATTCAACGCTGCGGCCTGTCAGGTTATGGAAATTAGTAATAACACCATTCTGGAAAAAATCACTCATTATGTTCCCCTTCAGACAGCGTGCTGAGGCCCATCATGGGCAGGAAAATTGCCTTAGCGGCAGCACTACTCTTGCGCAATAAAGTAATCGAGTCCTTCAACCCAGCCATCCGGGCCTGAATGACGGGTTTCATAAATATTTAGCCGATCGGCACGGGATAACACGATTGGCGTCTTACTGTGGCCTTTAATCACCACAGCATAGTCGACGCTGTCGAGCATCGGCGCATCGTTTGGCCCGTCACCCAGGCCGACAGTAATAAAACGCTGTAGCTGGTGAGCAGGGGACGATTGCAGCAACCAGGCCAGGGCTGCGCCTTTACCACTGCCTTTTGCCATAACATGCCAGAAGCGACCGCCCTGAGTCAGACTGAAACCTTCCGCATCCAGTGCATCACGGAATGCGGAAAATTGCTCTTCACTGTCACGCCATACCAGCGATTCTGACGCTTCGCGTCGCCGTGCCAGCGCCGCATCGCTGACGGACAGGCCAGTGATATCGGCGACTTCTTTATCGGTAAAGTCGGCGAAACCACTGAATCGAAACTGATACTGCTGACGTAACCGGCGTAAGCAGTGGCAGATTTCACTGTAATCTTTACCGGCATGGTGGCGCACGGTATCGCCATTGGCGCTGTCCAGCTGCACTAAAGCCCCGTTTTCAGCGATAAAAGGTGCGCCACTGATGCCCAGCTGTTGCTGTAACGGGATAATTTCTGAAGCGGTTTTGCTGGAGCAGATAACCAGCGGGATCTGATGTTGTTTCAGGCGATCCAGCCATGGCTGAGCGGGTTGCCAGCTGTAAGTATGGTGATCCAGTAGCGAGCCATCTAAATCAGTCACTATCATTAATGGGTCATGCAAACCTGGCATGGTATTCACCTCGGATATAAGACAGATTAGTGAGATAACGTCCTGATTAATGGCTAAGTATAACTAACTCTGCGGCGGATGAAGGGTTATGGGTAGGAATTAATAGCCAGCGACGGATTGGGAATCTGCTGTTTGAGAATGTTCTTAAAAGACGCCATAAAATCTTGCTGTTGTAC
This sequence comes from Winslowiella iniecta, assembly GCF_001267535.1. Classification (GTDB taxonomy): domain Bacteria; phylum Pseudomonadota; class Gammaproteobacteria; order Enterobacterales; family Enterobacteriaceae; genus Erwinia; species Erwinia iniecta. The sequence continues at coordinate 29,378 of NZ_JRXE01000021.1, forward strand.
AGTTAGTCATCAGTCTGAAGGCCGCAACGGCCAGGGCTTCAGGCTAGCAACAACATTTAACTAAAGTTTTATTATTGAGCATTTTGCTGGCATAAGACTTGTCTTAATTACGTGAAAGGGTAATCTATCAGCGTTATGAATTGCCCTGGTGTAACGAATTTCATTTGAACGCTTTTCTTTCCCGGCCACTGGCCGGGATTTTTTTATCCGCGAATCTTCAGCGATTCACCTCGCTGATGGAGAAATCGCGGATATCCAGCTCAAAAGCCTCAGCCAGTTCGCTGTAAGAATTATACTGTCTGCCGTTCACGTCTACCCGATGTGCATCCTCATTAGCCACGAACTCCTGGACTTCGCCCGATGAACGACGCTGAATCGCATCTAACAGTGCTTCGACGTCGATATTGACTTCGCGCTGAACGTTATCACTGTACTCTTTCGCTGTGCCCATGGTTGCAACCCTCACAGAGCAAATGTTCTGTCAGTATAGTCGCTGAGCAAAAGGGGAAGGTGGGGGAATTGACAAAAAAAAGCCCGCGCTGCGCGGGCAAAAATCCTTGTTACTTTTAGGTTGTCTGCCCCCTTTGGGGGGGAGGCAGTGAGAAAATTTTAACGGCAGTTAATGTCGGAAGTCTCGCGGCGAAATGTTAAGAAAGTGAAAAGGTTAGGCGTTGTTGCTCACACTTACGATGATTTACATGCTTCGGGCAGCAAAAACAGAGATAAATGCTATCTTTATAAAGAGTTAAAAATATTTTTAATAATTTACGTGTATCTACCAGGAGTCAGTATGGATTTTCTGCGCATTGTCATCGCTATTCTGTTGCCACCACTGGGCGTATTTATGCAGGTTGGATTTGGCGGCGCGTTTTGGCTAAATATTTTACTGACCCTATGTGGTTATATCCCCGGTATTGTCCATGCGGTATGGGTTATTGCCCGTCGCTAACTGCATGATCGAGGTCAGGAAAAAAACGGCACAATCGTTTAAACTTCCTCTATTATTCGGGGGAGAAAGCCAATGAAGGTTAATGATCGGGTAACAGTAAAAACCGACGGCGGTCCACGTCGTGCTGGCAACGTTCTGGCGGTGGAAGATTTTAGTGAAGGCACTATGTATCTGGTTTCGTTGGATGATTATCCGCTGGGAATCTGGTTTTTTAACGAACTGGGCCATGAAGACGGTATTTTTGTCGAGCCGCACGACGACACCGTGTAACCACGGCTGCCGAAAAACGGGCCTGACTGGCTGTCAGGCCCGTTTTGTTTTATTCGGCGCTCAGACGAAACGCCGCCACTGCCTGAGTCAGCCGTGCTGCCTGCTGTTCCAGCGATGCGGCGGCAGCGGACGCTTCTTCTACCAGCGAGGCGTTTTGCTGCGTCACATTATCCATTTCGGTTACTGCCTGGCTGACCTGCTGAATGCCGCGACTCTGCTCATCGGAGGCGGCGGCAATTTCCGCCATAATGTCGGTGACGCGGCGTACCGCGTCGACGATTTCGGTCATGGTGTCACCGGCGTGGCCTGCCTGCGTCGATCCTTTACCGATCAGATCGACTGATTCCGCGATCAAGCCATCAATCTCTTTTGCCGCCTGCGCACTACGCTGCGCCAGGTTGCGCACTTCACTGGCGACCACCGCAAAACCCCGTCCTTGTTCACCGGCGCGCGCGGCTTCCACCGCCGCATTTAACGCGAGGATATTGGTCTGGAAAGCGATGCTGTTAATCACGTGCGTAATTTCGGCAATTTTCCGCGAACTATTGGAAATATTGGTCATTGTGCTGACCACGTCGTTAACAATATCGCCGCCTTCACGGGCTTTACCCGAGGCGTCAGCCGCCAGCTGACTGGCATGATGAGCATTTTCCGCGTTCTGTTTTACGGTAGCGGTCAGTTGTTCCATGCTGGCGGCGGTCTGTTCCAGCGCGGCGGCTTGCTGTTCGGTGCGGGAAGAGAGATCGGTGTTGCCCGCCGAAATTTCACCGGAACCCTGATAAATGGCGACGGCACCTTCACGCACGCTACCGACGGTATTCACCAGCGCCAGCTGCATCGCCTGCAGGTTGCTGCCCAGCATGCCAATTTCATTTCGTCCCCAGTTTTGCAGCGGCGCGGTTAAATCGCCCTGAGCGATCCGTTCAATACGGCCAACGGCCTGACGCAACGGAGTAATCATCACGCGGCGCAAAAAAATAAAAGTCAGCAGCGTCAGTAATAGCGCCAGTGCAAAGGCAGCGGCCATCATAATAAAGCCAAGGCGTGCGTGCTGTTGAGCCTGAGTATTAATCGCCTCTGCGCGATCGGTGCGAATCTTAATCGCTTTCAGCAGTACGTCGTTGTACTGGTTATCAAGTTTTCGCGTTACATCGGTTTCCTGCGCAATAATCCCCTCGAAACTGCCCTGGCGGGCAGCGTTGAGCATGGGTAACAGCCCCTGATTAATATAAGCCTCAAAATGCTGTTTCAACGGTGCATCGAGCGCGAGGTCTGCGGCGGTTTTATCGGGACGATTGCGGTAGATAAGGAAATTATCCTGCGCCTGCTTAATTCGTTTATCGCTGGCGGCCAGATTGGCTTTGAACTCATCCATTTCACCTATTCGCGCAGCAGCACCGGCATGAATGACATTCAGGCGTGCCGTGCGCAAATGATTGGAGCTATTGGATATTGCCATGCGGATTTGAATTTCCTGCGTAGCGTCATTCAATGACTGGTTACTTTTAATCAGAAAATAGCTCGACAGGCCGATACACAGCGCAAAAAGCAGCAGAATTGCGCCAAAGATGACGGCAAATAGCGGAACCAGGCGCAGATGTTGCCAGAAACTTAATCGGCTATGTTCGCCAATGGGGGGGGTAGCTTTCATATTCTGTTGCTCTCTGTCAGATGTAGGGCGAAGCAGTGCTCCGGTATCGATCTGAACATCGGCAAACTGACGAAAACAATTAGCGATAAGAATGGGATCGCTGTCGCAGAATTGACAGTAAGGAGCAAATAAAAAAAGGCCGGTATCGACCGGCCTTTTCCTGGGGTGATTATCTCACGTTGACATAAATACCCGAGGTGACATTATCAGTTAATCGGACAACATGATAAATAACTTGCTTGTTATGCGTTTTAATTTTTCGCTTGATATTACCTTTGTGCGATGAAACTGTTTTCGCTTTAATTTGCATCTTGTCGGAGATTTGTATCGTGTCGTGACCGGACATCCACATTTTCAGCATATTTGATTCGGTCTGGCTTAATGTTAATGGATGAACTTCAGGGCCGGATGTAATACGATTTGGGGTGTTAAGTCTCTTTTGCAAATAGGTACTAAGCAGATGATCCAGTACGGCTGGTTTGATCGATTTTGAGGTGATAATCAAGTTCTTACGAACATAAAGGTATTCCTCAAAATGAATATTCGAGATAGCCATAAAGATGAAAAAGAGTGTATCAGGGTGCTGCATCAGGATATTTCGGATACGCTGGCTGGCATCAGGTTCGTGTATAAAACACTCTTCATTGATAAAAACAATGCCGGGTTTAACCTGTTGGCACTTATTATGAAGCTGATCGATATCGTTGACCGAAGAGATATTTTTCTTCTTAACTCCCTTTACAGCCATATAGTCCATCAGACCTAGCCTTGTGTAGCTGCATGAATCCATAATAATCGTTGGCATGTTAGCGACCCTCACCAAATTGTTATCCGTTAAATCAACGATGAATTACGCGTATCGCGGTACGAAAAAGATTGCCTGGCACAATTTTTTTATTGTTTACGAACTACCCGTGAGCAGACCGATGTTTTGCTCAGGCTAACGACTCATCCTTGCTGATCACCGCGTAGTTTGAGTTTGGGAGATGAAGCTATGTTTTACTAAATGCAGTGAAGCAGTGTGGGTCGGAACGACCGGCGGCAGTTTGCCACCATACTACTCGAACTGCAATATTTCATTACATTGCCACTATCACCCAGAATCGGTCAATTTCTGATAAGATAATTCCTAAAATGATTTATTGCACGAATGTTTTGTGTACCTGGGAGTGTTGACAATGCCGCAAAAACCATTTTAAGACAAGAAAAAAAAACTCAATTTAAAAAGGCTTAAAAAACATTCATTTGCGCTATTTTTCATCAACACGCACGCGCCAGGGTGCTGTAAGACAGCTTTTTTAAAATACGCGAAATGCCGTTTGATAAGAATAGTTTTCATTTGAAAGCGGGATTTATAAGAATTTCCTTAGTGAAATTCTGATAAACAGTAGTCAGAAAATACGCAGATAGGTTTTGAATGCTTAAGTTAATTTAAGCGATTGTTTAGCAGGGTTAATGTTTATGAGTGGGGCATTTCAGAAAGTATGTCAGAAAGTAAATCAAACACTTCACTGAACAAATGCTCGCAGAACGGAGCCAGCAGCGGCATCATAATGCCCATGGTCAGGATGCCAATTGATAAGGTAATCGGAAAGCCAATCGCGAAAACTGACAACTGAGGTGAAACGCGGTTTAACAAACCCAGCGCCATATTAAGCGTCAGTAACAGCGTGATTAACGGCAACGCCAACATCATGCCGTTAAGGAAAATTAATCCCCCGGCTTTGGTCAGTGCCAGAAAAGCGTTGGCATTTAGCGGATCGCCACCGATCGGCAGGGTATGAAAGCTGTCAGCCAGCAAAGAGATCAGCCAAAGGTGACCGTTAAAACTGAGAAACAGTAGCATGGCCAGCATATCGAGAAAGCGGGCCAATACTGGCATATTCAGGCGACTCCCTGGATCAAAAAAGGTCGCGAAGGATAATCCCATCTGTAAGCCAATCACTTCACCCGCAGTGCGCACCGCCGCAAAAGCAAACTGCATGGTAAAGCCAAGGGCGATGCCGATCAGCATCTGCTGGATCAGTAGCCAAAACCCGCCGACAGAAAATAGCGTCACCTGGGTAGCCGGTAACGTCGGCACCAATAACCAGGTGATCATAAAGGCCAGCCCCACTTTCACTTTGCGGCTGATCGAGCGCTCACTGAGAATCGGTGCGGTGGCGATCAGTGCCAACACCCGCGCCATTGGCCAGAAGAATTGACTGAGCCAGAACATCAGCTGACTGCTGTCGAAAGTGATCATCAGCCGATGAGATACGGCAGGTTATTGAACAGGGTGCGCATATAGTCAAGGATCAGACTGAGCATCCATGGCCCGGCGATCACTGCGGTGGCAGCCACGGCAAGAATTTTGGGGATAAACGACAGTGTCTGTTCGTTGATCTGGGTCGCGGCTTGCAGCAGGCTGATAAGCAGGCCGCTAATCAGTGCGGCCAGCAGCAACGGGGCGGCCATTGCCAGCGCGACTTTCATGGCTTCCTGGCCAAGAACCATTACCGATTCAGGTGTCAATTTTGCATTTCCTGGTCGTAGGAGCGACGTGTCGCCGTCCGTTAATATTAAGAATAAAAACTTTGCGCCAGCGAGCTGACCAGCAGTTGCCAGCCATCGACCAGCACAAATAACATCAGCTTAAATGGTAGCGAGATGGTCGCCGGTGGCACCATCATCATCCCCAGCGCCATCAGCACGCTGGCGACCACTAAATCGATAATCAGAAACGGAATAAAGACGGTGAAACCTATCTGGAAGGCAGTTTTCAGTTCGCTGGTGACATAGGCCGGCAACAGAATACGCATCGGCACCGCTTCGGGACCGGCAATCGGTGGGGTATTCGCCAGGCGGGCAAATAACGCCAGATCCGCTTCGCGCGTCTGACGCAGCATAAATTCTCGCAGCGGCTGTACACCCTTATCAATCGCCACTTCCATACTGATCTTGTCCTCACTAAAGGGCAGATAAGCATCCTGATAAATTTTGTCGAATACCGGCGCCATAATAAAAAAGGTCAAAAACAGCGCCAGGCCGAGCATCACCTGGTTTGGCGGCGCTGACGGGGTGCCGAGTGCGTTACGCAACAGGCCAAAGACAATAATGATGCGGGTGAAACTGGTCATCATCAGCAAGATCGCCGGCAAAAAAGTCAGCGAAGTGATAAATACCAGCGTCTGCACCGGTAGCGACCAGCTTTGTCCGCCATTGGCCAGCGGCTGACTGACCAAACCCGGAAGCTGGGCATGCACCGCAGGTGTCAGCAGTAACAGTGGCAACAGCGATAACAGTCGACGAATCATTGCGGTTTTCCGGAGCGTTTCAGTAACGTCTGTAACAGGTGACGAAAGTCTGCCGTCGCCACAGGCGCAGGCGGTGAGTCCGACGTTTTTGGCGGCAGGGTGTGCAGATGGGTAATATTTTGCGCGGTGACACCCAGCACCAGACGTGCGTCCTCGATATCAACAATCACGACGCGCTCACGCTGACCGATACTCACGCTGGCGCTGACATTCAGCGACTGCGAGCTGACGCGCTTGGGCGCAAAGCCACAACGACGCGCCAGCCAGGCGCAGGCGAGGATCAGTAATACAATCAAAGCCAGCACCGAGCTGACCTGCGTCAGCATCGAACCCGCGGAAGCCACGGGGGGAGAAGGCGGTATGGATTGAAGCGGCTGGGTGCTGCTGTTCATTTATCGGCTCAGACGACGCATACGTTCAGACGGGGTGATAATATCGGTGATACGCACACCGTATTTATCCGCCACCACCACCACTTCGCCCTGGGCGATCAGATAGCCGTTAATCAGGATATCCAGCGGCTCACCGGCCAGCCCATCCAGCGCCACCACCGAACCTTGCGACAGGCGCAGCAGTTCTTTTATCGTCATCTTGGTGCGGCCCAGCTCCACGGTCAGCTTGACCGGGATATCCATAATCAGGTCGATATCCTGTAACGAACCGGCAATATCATTGTTTTCAAATGACTTAAACACGTTGTCCGTTGACGGTGAGCTGGCGGATGCCGCTTGCTCATTCATCGCCTCAGCCCACAGATCGTCCGCAGACGCGTTATCGTCGGACGGTTTGTTACTGTCAGTCATGGGCCTGTTCCTCATTCAGCGAGTTCAAAATTGGATTAATCAAATGTTCCACACGTAGCGCATATTGGCCGTTCAGCGTGCCATATTGGCTGGTTAACACCGGTACGCCATCGACGTGGGCAAGAATACGGTCGGGCTTTTCAATCGGCAGCACGTCACCGGGTTTCAGTTGCAGAATGCGCGACAGGCGCAATGAAACATCGGCAAAGTTAGCCACTAACTCCAGCTCCGAGTGTTGCACCTGTTTAACCAGCGTTTCACGCCAGCTCTGATCTTCCTGGCGCGAGTTCTCCAGCGGCGGGTTGACCAGCAACTCGCGCAGCGGCTCAATCATGCTGAACGGAATACAGATATTAAATTCACCGACCAGGTTACCAATCTCCACCTGAAAAGGCGTCGTCACCACAATGTCATTCGGCGAAGTGGTGATATTGGTAAATTTCACCTGCATTTCTGAGCGCACATACTCCACTTCCAGCGGGTAGATCGCTTTCCAGGCGTCGCTATAGCCATCCAGCGCCAGCTTCAGCATGCGACGAATGACGCGCTGCTCGGTGTGGGTAAATTCGCGACCTTCAACCTTGGTCGGGAAGCGGCCATCCCCACCAAACAGGTTATCCACCGCGATAAACACCAGTGCTGGTGAGAAAACAAACAGTGCCGTGCCGCGTAGCGGTTTCAGGTGGATCAGGTTCAGGTTGGTCGGCACCGGCAGGTTGCGGGCAAATTCATGATAAGGCTGAATTTTAATCGCACCAACGCTGATATCCGGGCTGCGGCGCAGCAGATTGAACAACCCCATACGAAACTGACGTGCGAAGCGTTCATTGATGATTTCCAGCGCCTGTAAGCGTTCGCGCACCACACGACGCTGGGTGTTGGGATCGTAGGGGCGAATATCGCTTTCGCCCAAACCTTTAACTTTTTCGTCTTCCGCACTGTCGCTGTCGCCGTTAAGCAACGCGTCGATTTCAGCCTGGGAAAGAATGCTATCGCCCATCAGATTCACCTCAAAATGAAGGCGGTAAACAGGACGTCGTTTACCCCCTGCGGAGGTTGACCTTTAACCAGCGGAGGCGCCAGCACCTGTTTGATCTGCGTGATCAGATCCTGCTTGCCCTGTTCACTTACCAGCATTGATGCATTCTGGCGCGAAAGCAGCAGCAGTAACCGACTACGGATCTCAGGCAGATAGTCGTTCATGCGGCGACGTGTCTCTTCATCGGGCAGACGCAGGGTAAAGCCTACATACAGCACGCGATCGGGATCGTTATCGGCATTGACCAGGTTAACCGTAAAAGTATCAAGAGCAAAAAACACGGGTGCGGCTGGTGGTTCCTGTTTTGCCGTGGTTTCTGTGGCATCGGCAGGTTTTTTCATCATTCGCCAGACTGCATAGCCTGCCACGCTGCAAGCGGCCACGGTGAGAACCAGTAACAGCGGGATCATTATTGAACGTTTGCGGCCTTTGGCTTTCGCGTTATCAGACATTTTTGCAGTAACTTCCTGTGAATTATGGGGGCGACGCCAGCCGGCGAGCCAGGTCAGATTATCCCGCGTCTCTCGCCGTTCAATAGGAAGAAAAGACGCGAGTTTTGCTATTACCTTCTGCGTTTGCCGCGATCAGGCGAAAATATCAACAGCACTGCTGCCGATCGCGCGCGCCTGAAGGACGGCCGGGACAACAATTGGCGTGATCTCGTTATCATTATCTCGCGCATCGGCAAAGTTGTTGTTGCCGTCACTTCGTGACTGCTGCTGCCCACCGAAAGAGTGGCTCTGGGCAAAGGCATCACTGCTGACATTGCTCTGCGCGAGATTGATTCCGCTCTCCGCCAGCGCCGTGCGCAGCTGCGGCATCGCCGCCTCCAGCGCGGCGCGTACCTGGCTGTGACCCGAAACCATATTCAGCTGCGCCTGGTCGTTATCCAGCTTCAGGCTGATTTGAATCGAGCCAAGATCCTGCGGATGCAGGTGTAACTCGGCATTCTGCTGGCCGTTGCGGCTGAACATCACCACTTGCTGGCTCAGTGCCTGCTGCCACTCCGGGCTGCCCAGCTGCGAATTCAGCTGCGGCGTGGCCGGTGCCATTACGCTGGCATTTGCCACTGGCGTCAGCGGCGCGCTGGCTGCGCTAAGAGTGGGAGTCAGCGGCGAGGTGGCCGACTGATTCGCTCCTGTGTCATCTTTACTGACGCTGCTTAACGCCTGCTGGAATGCAGAACTGGCCGACAGGCTGGCGCGGCTCTCCGTGGCGGGCTGCTCGGTGGTGCTGTGACTGTTCAGGCTGCTGAGTATCGCGTTTAAGCCGTTCTGCTTGCTGCCGTTAGCGTTATCACTGTCTGTCGCACCGCTGAGATCGCTGTTTTTCACCGTGCTGATAACCGGCTGAACCGGCGTCTGTGGCAGCATGGCAAACAGTGCCTGTAATGCCTGTTTATCGCTGTCGCTTAAATCTGCGGGCTGAAGCTTTTCTTTATCATCGGCGGATTCTGGCTGGCCTTTAACCTTTTCCGTTTGTAGCAGTGCGTTTAATGCTTCCGGCTTATCCAGCGCGGCGAGCAGGGCACTGAGTTCGCTGGCAGGAAGCGACTTATCATTGGCACTCGGCTGCGCGGGCAGTTCGGCGGTTTCACCAGAAACGCTGCCAGATTGCTGGGCCAGCGTTAACAGATGGTTGCCTAACAGGGTTAAAAACGCCTGCGGCATCGTGCCGGAGGCGGAAGAGTGGTCGCCGGCCGCGGAGAGTTCCACACTGTTATCGGCGGTGACGGCAGTCGGAAGTGTTGGCAGCGTAATCATTCGCCTTTCCTCAATGATGCCCGTTGGGCAAATTCATCCATCCGTTTCTGATCGAGACGGTTTTCTTGTCGTAATGCAGTGGCCAGTGCGCGGCTTTGCAGGGTTTCATAGGCGTGAAGCCGCTGCTGTTTATCGCGCCAGAAGCGTAAAGCCTGCTCCACTTTGCCGTTCCACTGCGCCAGCTGATGGCGATGCTGCTCAATCGCTTTTTCCAGCGTCAGGATAAACTGGTGATAGTTATGCCAGCGGGTGCTGGCGATACCCGATGACATGCCATGGTTAAGCTGGTTGCGATATTCATGCTGGTAGTCGAGCAGCATGGAGAGTTGTTCGTCGGCCTGCTGATGCGCGCGCCGCACAGCGCCTAACTGCTGCGCGGCTTTCTCAACCTCTTTTTGCGCCAGATCGCGCAGTGTCTCAATCGCGGTGTTTTGTTTCGCCATACTGGCCTCACCTGAACTGTTTATACCGGGCCGGGGTTTGCAGGCCGCGAAGGGCGATTAACCAAAAATAGCCTGCAGATGCAGGCAGGCATCGTCGTAACTGCTGCGCTCGGAAATGCCCTGTTGCAGAAAGGCTTCCAGTTCCGGATAGAGCCTGATGGCTTTATCCAGCATCGGGTCACTGCCCGCGGCATAAGCGCCGACGCTGACCAGATCGCGGTTGCGCTGATAGCTGGAGAGCAACTGTTTGAACTGGCGCACTTTGGCATAATGGTTTTCGTCGATCAGCGAGGTCATGGCACGGCTGATCGAGGCTTCGATATCAATCGCCGGATAGTGGCCCGCTTCGGCCAGTCGGCGTGACAGCACGATATGGCCGTCAAGGATAGCTCGCGCCGAGTCGGCAATCGGATCCTGCTGGTCGTCGCCCTCGGTCAGTACGGTATAGAAAGCGGTAATGGATCCGCCGCCATCAATGCCATTACCGGCGCGCTCAACCAGCGCGGGCAGCTTGGCAAATACCGACGGTGGATAGCCTTTGGTAGCGGGAGGCTCACCAATCGCCAGCGCGATCTCACGTTGCGCCATGGCATAGCGCGTCAGGGAGTCCATGATCAGCAACACGTGCTGACCGCGATCGCGGAAATCTTCGGCGATACGCGTGGCGTAGGCGGCACCTTGCATGCGCAAAAGCGGAGAAACGTCGGCGGGGGCAGCGATCACCACCGCGCGCGCGCGACCTTCCACGCCGAGAATGTTTTCGATAAAGTCTTTTACTTCGCGGCCACGTTCGCCGATCAGCCCGACCACAATCACATCGGCTTTGGTATAGCGTGCCATCATACCGAGCAGCACACTTTTACCGACGCCGGAACCGGCGAACAGTCCCATACGCTGGCCACGACCGACGGTCAGCAGGGCATTAATCGCACGCACGCCGGTGTCCAGCACATCGGTGATGGGCGTGCGCTGCAACGGGTTAAAGGGCGGAGTGATCAGTGGCGCACGGTAGCCGGTTTCCGGTGAGGGCAGGCCATCCAGCGGACGTCCGCTGCCATCCAGTACCCGGCCGAGCAGTTGCGGGCCCAGCAACAGCTGTTTTCCGCTGTGCTGACTGTCACCGGCCACGCGGGCAAATACCCGTGCGCCTGGCAGAATGCCTTCGACTTCTTCCAGCGGCATCAGAAACAGCTTCTGACCACTGAAGCCGACCACTTCACTCTCGACTTCCGTCACCTGCTGACCATCATGGCGTTCAATCACGCAGGTTGCGCCAAGCGGCAATTGCAGGCCAGTCGCTTCCAGTACCAGCCCGGTGGCGCGCGTCAGGCGACCATAGCGGCGCACGGTCGGCAACTGGCTGATGCGTTGTTCAAACGAGTCGAGTGCGCCAAGCCAGCGCGAGAGACGCGAGGTCATTACAGCTCTCCCGGCGCGGCCAGGCGGCACAGTTCATGCCAGCGGGTGGCGATGCTGGCATCCAGATCGCCATCTTCCGCACTGACCTTGCAACCGCCGGGATGCAGCGTGTTGTCGGCCAGCAAACGCCAGCCGTGCAGATTCAGGGTCGCGCCCAGCATCTGCTCAACTTGCGGCAAATCGTTCGGGTTTACGCGCAGCTGCGGTTTGCCGCTGAACATCGGTTCCTGCTGGATCATCTGCTGAATCTGACGCATCAGCGCGGAACCATCGACCGCGGTCGCCTGACCGATTACCTGACGCGCCGCTTCCAGCGCCAGCTGCATCAGGCGTGCGGCAATAACGCTGTCCAGCGCTTCCAGCGTATGCTGAAACTCGGTGACCAGCTGCTGCATCCGCGCTTGTAATGGGGCCTGTTGCTGCTGCGCCGCCGTCAGACCTTGCTGATAGCCGGCGTCGTATCCGGCTTTCTGGCCTTCGCTATAGCCTTTTTGCTGGCCTTCCGCGTAGCCTAAGCCCTGAGCTTCATTACGCACTTGAGTCTGCAACATCTCCAGTTGGTTCTGTTGCAGGTCGAACGCGTCAGCTTCAACCTCAGGGGCGGTAAATTCCTCAACGGGCGGTTTTACCGGCTGCGCAAAGTCATCAGGCTGCCAGGTTTGCCACGGGCGGGAAGAGAAGGCATCAGACATAGGTTTCCTCGCTGCTGCCAATCACCATTTCGCCACTCTCTGCCAGGCGGCGAACAATCAGCAAAATAGCTTTCTGTTCGTTTTCCACTGCGGACATGCGCACCGGACCACGGTTGGCGAGGTCGTCGCGCAGAATATCGGCGGCACGTTGCGACATGTTTTGCAGGAATTTCTCGCGCAGCGGCTGCTCGGAACCTTTCAGCGCGATCAGTAACTGTTCGGACTCCACTTCCTGTAACAGGCGCTGGATGCTGCGATCGTCCACCTCGACCAAATTTTCGAACAGGAACATCTCGTCGATAATTTTTTGTGCCAGTTCGCCATCGAATTCGCGCACCGCTTCGATAACCGCTTCTTCCTGCTGAGTTTTCATCAGGTTGATGATCTCGGCTGCGGTTCTGACGCCGCCCATCTTCGCGCGCTTGAGGTTTTGACCATCGAGCAGGGTGTTCAGCACTTCGGTCAGTTCGGCCAGTGCTGCTGGCTGCACACCGCCAAAAGTGGCGATACGCAACATCACATCGTGACGTAAACGGTCGTCGAACTGCGCCAGAATATCGGCTGCCTGACCACGTTTCAGGTGCACCAGGATGGTGGCGATGATCTGCGGATGTTCGTCGCGAATCAGATCGGCCGCCGCCTGCGGTTCCATAAAGTTTAATGTTTCCATACCGCTGGTGGTTTCACGGGTTTCGAGAATATCCTCCAGCAGGCTGGCCGCGCGCTCTTCGCCCAACGCTTTAATCAGCACGGAGCGCAGGTAGTCGTTGGAGTTAATGCTGAGCGCGGCATACTGCTCGGCATCGGCTTCGAACTCACGCAGAACCTCGGTCAGCTGCTTATGCGAAACCTGGCGCATATTGGCCATCGCCGCACTAAGGTGTTGCACTTCGCGGGTATTGAGATGTTTAAACACCTCAGCCGCACGCTCTTCGCCAATTGTCATCATCATAATGGCGCTTTTTTCAGTACCGGTCAGACTCATAGTTCGTTACTCATCCATTGGCGAATCACCAGCGCCACGACGCGTGGATCGTTCTCAGACATATCGCGAATGCGTTGACTCAGGACTTCAGCACTTATCCGCTGCTGCGATTTACGGTCCTGATCCTGCTCATCTTTGCTGAGCTTCACCGAGAAGGCGTCCTGCTGTTCCTGCTGCTCAAGGCGCTGAGCGCTGGCTTCCGCCCGGGCTTTCTCTTGCTGCTGTTTGCGCAGCAACTGCGGACGTACCAGCTTGCGATAGAGAATAAAGGCGACTAACAGCACCAGCAGCCAGCGTCCGGCATTGATCAGCTGATCAAAGAACGACTGCTGTTGCCAGAATGGCAGCTCGCTACCGCTGACATCGCTCTGAGTAAACGGTGAGTTCACCACATTGACGCTATCGCCACGGTCGCTGGAGTAGCCCATTGCTTCGCGGGTCAGATCTTCGATTTGTTTGATTTGCTGTGCGTTAAGCGCAATCTCTTTGCCTTTATCGTCGAGGCGATAGTTCACCACCACCGCCACCGAGAGGCGTTTGACGCTGCCGACATTCATTTTGGTATGACGAATGGTGCGATCAACTTCGTAGTTGGTGGTGTCATCCTTACGCGTGTTGGACGGAACGGCGCGCTCACTGCTGCTGGTGTTGCTGGCACCATTACTGGCATTGGCGGCATTGCCAGTATTGGCAGTGTTATTGTTGGTATTTGCCGGCGTAATCGGTGCTGCATTGGCCGGCGCGGGCTGATTAGACAGCGCGCCCGGCACGCCGCCCGGATACTGGCCGCCCAGCTGCTCGCTGACGCTGCTCTGACGTGAGCGAACCGCCGCATTAGTCGGGTCGGTGTTCGGTTTATACTGTTCGTCGGTTTGCTCACGGCTGTCAAAGTCCAGCTGTGCGGTAACCTGCGCATGCACGTTGGCCTGACCGACAATCGGGCCGAGAATCGCTTCGATTCGCTGCTGATAACGGCTTTCCACCTCAGTGGTGTACTTCAGTTGCGCATCATTAAGATCGCGTCCTGCGCCATCCGCATGCGTCAGCAGGCGGCCTGTCTGATCAACCACCGTCACATTACCCGGCGGTAAGCCCGCGACGCTGCTGGAGACCATATGCACCACCGCGCTGATTTGACCTTCATCAAGCGCCCGGCCGGGTTGTAAATTCAGCGTGACGGAGGCGGAAGGGGACTTCTGCTCGCGCACAAACAGCGTCGGCTTGGGCATCGCCAGATGCACGCGTGCGCGCTTTACCGGGCCGAAAGTTTCAATGGTGCGTGCCAGCTCGCCTTCCAGCGCGCGCTGATAGTTAACCTGCTCACTAAACTGGCTGATACCGAATTTTTCTTTATCCAGCAGTTCAAATCCGACCGCACCCCCTTTTGGCAGCCCTTGTTGAGCCAGGCGCAGACGCAATTCATGCACCTTTTCTGCCGGAACCATCAGTGCTCCCCCTTTCTCCTCAAAACGGTAGGGGATATTCATCTGAGTCAGCTGGGTAACAATCGCGCCGCCGTCTTCGTCGGTAAGGTTGTTATAAAGGACGCGGTAGTCGGGCGCTTTTGCCCACAGAACCATGGCAATAACCACGGCGATGGCGGCTGCCGCGGCGATAATAAGAGGAATGCGTGGGTTTGCGCGCAGGCGAACCAAAAGGTCATTAAAGCCTTTCTTTTCAGCTGAATCCTGAGTAGTAGCATTCATGACCGTTTCCTGCCTGACAGATGACCGGACTGTTTCACGTGGTGTGGTAGCAAAACTGACTCCCTGATGCGGCTTGCAATAAAAGTTCCACCTCGATGGATGGCCATTATTTTCTGATTCGTAAAATTCGATGGCCTGATAAGCCGTAACTTTTGCGCTTATTTGCAGGCTTTGTCCGATTGACACTGTGATAAGTTTGCTGTCGTAAAATCATCCGTTATTCAGTTCGAGGTAAAAAATGGCTATTCAGGGCATCGAAAGTGTGGTGCAGCAGTTGCAGATGGCGACGCTTCAGGCCAGTAATAAAAGCACTGACGCCATCGCACATGCGGATTTTGCCGGTCAGCTTAAAGCGGCATTAGGTAAAATCAGCGAAACGCAAAATGCTGCACGCAGCCAGGCGCAGGACTTCGAACTGGGTAAAGCGGGCGTATCACTGAATGATGTGATGGTCGATCTGCAGAAGTCATCAATTTCCATGCAGATGGGAATTCAGGTGCGTAACAAGCTGGTATCGGCGTATCAGGACATCATGAATATGACAGTGTAAGGCCTGACTCATATTTGCCAAAAATGTGCGCTGTATAGCATTTGTTTAACTCTGTTTATGCATAATGAAATCAGACCTTTTTACAGAGCTAACGCCACGACCCCGTGAGTGCCGGAGATAAGCGCCGGAGGAAGGCCATGGAACCCCTGAAAGCTGCCAGTATTTAACTGGCAGTTTTTTTTTCGTCTGTAAAATGCACACTGACCATCTTCCGATTATTCCTAAGGTTAAACCGCAGTTAGCGACTATATTTAACCATGAAGTTTGTTTTTCTTACGCTAATTAACCAGAAAGGGAACCAGCATGAGTGATAATGAAACGCTGAAAACGCAGACCGATCATTTACGTGATGTGACTTCGCAGCTGAAAGAGATGCGTCACTATGCGCAGACCAATACGGAAACTCTGTCTACACACTGGCTGGCGTTTGATGCAGGTGAGTATCAGAACAAAGCGTTCGCCGAAGCGATTAACGACCTGCTGACCAAACAGGGTGCGGTGCTGGATACGCTGGAAAAAACCGTCCAGGATCTTGAAATCGAAGCTAACCGCATCGAAAACGAAGCCTGACAGCACGACACACTCGGCGACCGACCCGCATTATGCGGGTCTTTTTTTAAAGTTAAAAAATATAATCCTGCCGTATTTACACTACGCTGACAAAATAAATCAATGATAATGCTTGCTTAAAAAAGCGTTACATGTGTAAATAGCGCATCGGTTTGTGGTACAGACCTATTTATGCCAAGCGGTTTTATTAAAGCAGTTCTCAGTTCGAGCGTTATCTCCGATATCTCTTTCCCTGATTCTTCTTATTACCTTGCTCATAAGTATTATCTGCAAAGCAATCCTGTCCGCCCGTTAAAAGGCTTATGAAATTCAGAGGAAAGTATTATGTCTAACAAAATGACTGGTTTAGTAAAATGGTTTAACGCTGAGAAAGGTTTCGGCTTTATTTCTCCTACCGATGGCAGCAAAGATGTATTCGTACACTTCTCTGCAATCCAGGGCGATAGCTTCAAGACCCTCGACGAAGGTCAGAGCGTTGAGTTCTCTGTTGAGAACGGCGCTAAAGGTCCTTCAGCGACCAACGTTATCGCACGTTAAGTGATAACGCCGCAGGCGTCTTACAACAGCGATGATGGCAGCGACCGGAGCAGTTAAGCGCCTGTAAAAGAAAACCCGCCTTGTGCGGGTTTTTTTGTCTCTGTCGAATGGCAAAATGATGGCAAATAAGCGTAACGGCAATCAATATCAGAGTCGAAAAAATTAATTAGCCATTTAACAGCCAGAATTAAGATATTTTTTCTTTGTCGCGCTGAGTTAACGTGAAATAGTGGCCGCAATGTGAGCAGATCAGCGTCTGGCTTTTAGTAATTTTTGATGACAGCTGTTTACTGCTATTGGCACAGGACGGACATTTTATTGACGTAGTGCGGTTACGAAAAAAGCGTAAACTGTCGAGATTCATCATTTTGTTGATCTCATTGTTCCAGGTAGCTCAGTTTACACCCTGCAATTTTCAATAGCCCGCCTTATATTGTCTATTTATTCGGCAGGCGATAATCTTAATAAAGATCAATATGTCCTCGGCAGATTTAAAAATCTGCTACCAGCCACATATCGGCCTCTTCAAACATCTCTTCAATAATTCGCGCCATAATGGCTTTGTCACTTTTACTGGCATCCGTTTCAATGGCGTTACGCTGCATTGGCTTCACTTTAACCAGTGCATGAGGAAAGGCGCGGTGGATGCGTTTTTCCAGTTCCTCATGAATCATTTCATTGGCATTGCTCAGCCCTGCCACATTGCGCTTATCGTAAATCAACTCGACGAACATTGCTGTCAACCTCTCTGTGAGAAACCTTGTTATTGTACTTTGCTTCGCTAATAATACTGGATAATAATACAGTATCAATGGTTGTCGCTGACTGATTGACGATTTGTTGGCCGATCGTGGTAATAATCGCCGGTAAACGCACTGACTCGCTTCCCGCAGCGCCAGCAGCGGTGGTAATTTACCTGGGTTATCAAACGCTGTGATGTTGCCAGCGGTCATGAAATTTTGCAGGAGTAAGTATGGCTAAGCATCCTACGGGTAAACATTTAAAAGCAGAAGTGCTGCACGATGATAAGCAACTGCTGATTTACGTCGTAAAAGGGTCGCGCATTGAAGATATGCCGGTGGACGACAACGAAGATTATCCCGGCGAGATGTTGTTGGCGTTGCCGAACTTGACCAAAGAGTTTGACAGTGAACTGGATGAGATGCTCAGCGAAGCGCAGTCGGGTGATGTGCTGGTGCTGGTCTGTCCGGGCGACCAGACTTTCAGCTACGGTTACGCGCGCGTGAAGGCGATGAGCGCTACCTGAAATTTTTCCGCAGGGTGGTTTACCAGATTGACCGTCTGGTGATAGTTTCATTGCAGGAATAAAAAGAGGAACAATAATGAAGCAACTGGTTATCGATATTTTAATGAAAATGGCAAAGATGGACGTCGATGCCAAAGAGCTGACCGCTCAGGTTGAGGCTCAGTCTCTGCTCATTGCCGCGCTGTTGCTGACTGCGGGTAAAGAGGGGTCCAACAATATTTCTGAAAATATCCAGAATGCAATTATGACGGCGGCGGGGACTTCCGTTGAATTTTTGCAGACCGATGTTGATCTGTTGCTGACGCATGTGAACCGTCTGCTGGCGGTAACGCGCTATGTTGATGAGCAATCAACGGTTACCGAGTAATACGGCACAATTGAGCCCGCGACGGCGGGCTCATTATCGGCTATTTACGGCCAATCACTTTCGCAAGAACAAAACCAATTCCTGCTGCGACTACCAGAGAAGCCAGTGGAGCACTTTTTGTTTGCTGTTTTACAGTATCCACAAAGTCATCCACCGCATAGCTGCCACGCGCCAGCTGCTGACGCACTTTGCCTTTTACTTCATGTTCAGGTGAGCGTGTGGCTTTACCAAACTGCTCCTGACCGGCACCGATTGCTTCATCAACTTTGTCTTTTGCCTGTTCAAACATAGCTTCTCCTTAGATGTGTTGAGTCCTCAATACGAGACACTATTAATCGTAGACCATAATCCGGAAAGCTTGCAGAGTCAGATGTTTATAAATGTTGCATTGGGGAGTGGGGAAGAAAAAATGAACCTCTGGAAGTGGAAATCCAGCAACACCTCCAGAGGCCGTGCAAGCGCACGATTCGTTACAAGGGTAATCAGCGATGTTAGTCGCTCATTAAACTTATACAATAAATACTATCTTGTACAACTATAACTGAATTAATTAGTCTGGTTGGAGGAGTATCTGTAATGCATGTTTGAGCAATTCAGCGGGTATCACTGGCTGAATACTATAACTCATTCTTTATACAAAACTCTTCCCAGGTCATGCCCAGCGCTTCGGCGTGGGTACGCAGGTATTTTTCAATCGCTTTAGCCGCCACCTCTTTATCCGGTTCGGCCAGCTGAATGGAGAACAGCATTGCGTCCTGCTTTTTGGCGCGCAGGAAAGCGGCATAAATACGATCGGCCTGGATCTCTCTCAGTTTCTCCTGCGTCACACCCAGCACTTTTGCATCCTGTTCGCTGATTTTATCCAGCCCGGACTGGAAATCAGGGTGCGCCTGTAAAAACATGGCGCGGGCAAGGGTGTAGTACTCTTCAGGGGTTTTCATGGCAGTTATCCTTTTGATTCAATCCGCCTAGTTTACACTTGATGCACCGCCGATGCCTCCCCGATGCCGCTGTCGGGCAAATTTGTTGAATGTTTCTTGCGGTATTTACCTGAAAAATTATAACTTACCCGCGTACGCATCGAGGACAGGGACATTAAATGAAGAAGTGGATTGTATTTTGTGCGGTGGCGCTAAGCGGCTGTACGCAGATTAGCAATTACGATCAGGCGGTAAAAACCCCTGCACCGGCCACGTTGCAAGGTAGCTGGCAGAGCGTCGGGCCGCAAAGCGGGCTGATTAACGAGCAAGCGGTGGCCAGCCTGTTAATCACTGCTGAAGGCGATACGTTGGACTGTCGTCAGTGGCAACGGGTGATTGCTAAACCGGGCAAGCTGACGGTGCTTGGCGATGAGTACGTGAATGTCAATAAACAGCTGCGAGTGATGCCACTGGAGCTGGCAGGGACGACCCTGCACTATGATGGACTGGAGCTGCGCAAAATGGAGCATCCGACGGCAGAGTGTCAGCAGGCACTGGATGCGCTGTCAAATGACCCGACTGCCAACTCGCTACAAACGATTGAGCCAGCGCTGATGAAAGTAAAGCAGACGGCAAACTAGTTTTGTTGCCGGTTCACAGCCCGGAGTATGGCGCTCCGGGCTGAATCTCTGTTACTGAGCGACCCAGACGCTCAGGCTACCCGCATTACAGTAAAACTGACCGTTACCTTGTTCATCACAGCTGATCGTTTCTTCACGATGGCCGAGATAATCCCGCCACTGCGAATGGGCAAAGTTCTCCCCCAGCGCCACGGTTTTCTCACCCTGTTCACCGTTCGACATAATCACCACGCAACCCGGCTGTTCTTCGGTGCCGCTGCGGCTGAAGGCAATGCAGTTGGCATGATCGAAATAGTCGGTCTGCACGCCGTGAGCATACTGCTGGCGGGCACGGATTAATGCCTCCAGTTCGGGAATCGCGGGCATCTCAATTTTATACTGTTCACCGTCGCCGCCTTGATCCTCATAGCTGGCACCAAACAGATCCGGGTAGAAGATGGTCGGTACGCCTTGCTCACGCAGCAAAATCAGCGCATAGGCCAGCGGTTTAAACCACGGCTCAACCGGCGCTTCCAGCGACTGGAGCGGCTGCGTATCATGGTTGGCGACAATAGTGACCGCATGGAACGCATCGGTGGCAACCAGCGTATCGTTAAAGATCTGGCTGAGATCGTAGTCAGCACCCTGTTGCGAGGCGTGATGGAAATTCATATGCAGCGGGGCGTCAAACAGCATGGTTTTGCCATCGACCTGATCGATATACTGTTGCAGCTTATCCACTTCATGTGACCAGTATTCCGCGACGATAAACATCGGCTGTTCGGCGACTTCCTGAATATGGTCGATCCACTCTTTATAGAACCAGGCAGGGATATGTTTTACCGCATCGAGTCGGAAACCGGTGCACGGCACCTCATTCATCACCCAGCGCGCCCAGTATTTCAGCTCTTCGGTCACCGCGTGATTGCGGAAATCGATATTGGCGCCCATCAGATAGTCGAAATTGCCCAGTTCATCATCGACCTGCTCGTTCCAGCCCTCGCCGGTATAGTCATTGACGATTTTAAACACGCCGTTTTCATCCGGGTTTTCAATATGGTCGACGCCGCTAAAGCATTTGTAATCCCAGACAAACTGCGAATATTTCCCCGCCCGCACCGGGAAGGTAAAGCGTGTCCAGGCTTCGGCATCGATCACTTCTTCGTCGATCTCTTCGCGATTATCGGGATTGACCCGGTTAACCTGCACCGCCTCTTTCTCATCGGCACCCATTTTATGATTGAGCACCACATCCAGCAGTACGCCGATATTGTGCGATTTCAGCGCCGCTACCGCCGCCAGCAGCTGCTCTTTATCGCCATATTTCGTCGCGCGGCTGCCTTTGGTATCAAATTCGCCTAAGTCGAACAGGTCGTAGGTATCGTAGCCGACCGAATAACCGCCGGAATCCCCTTTATAAGCGGGCGGTAGCCAGACAGCAGTAATACCGATTTCTGCCAGCCATGCCGCGCGCTCAGCTGCTTCAGGCCACAATTTTCCCCCGTCGGGGTAATACCAGTGAAAGAACTGCAACAGCGTGGGGTTATGCATCGTAAGCTCCATTTATAACCAGCTAAAAATGAAGTATGGAGTAAGCGCGAGGAAAAGCGCGGGCCGTAACAGATTTATTTTTTACTGTTGGCCCGCCTGAGGTTATGCGGGGAAATCATGGGTGATGGATGCCGGATAATGGCAATTATTCTGCCGGATATAATACCGTGCCAGCCAGTTTGCCGTAGGCGGAGTTCATCGATTTTTGCCGGTTAGAGTGGCCAATCAGTGAACTCAGTTCTTCCATGCGCGCCTGTAACAGTTTTTTGATTTCTGCTTCGTTATCCAGCAGATGACGTAGCACCGGGCGCAGCTGATCCTGAGTATGTGGTGGGATCGGTTGCTGCCGGGTTATCTGGCTTAACTTTTCGACCGCACTGATATAATTGACTTCCATATCAA
Organism: Winslowiella iniecta; assembly: GCF_001267535.1. Lineage (GTDB taxonomy): Bacteria > Pseudomonadota > Gammaproteobacteria > Enterobacterales > Enterobacteriaceae > Erwinia > Erwinia iniecta. The sequence continues at coordinate 51,178 of NZ_JRXE01000021.1, forward strand.
TTAGCGCTTCCCAATTTCCCTGGCTCGCCAAACGTAACATTGACTGGCTGAGAGATAATAATTGTTGGTAAATCGTAAATAAGTGCGGTGCCATATCCATCAGATAGCGTCCTGAACCAGAGCGGTAGAAGCGGATACCTCTTTCCAGGCATCGGCTATATTGCGCAGTAAGGCTTCGACTTCTTCAATCGCCGCAACATCATTATGCAGATTGGCCTGCAACAGGCGACGCGTCATATAGCTGTAGAGGGCGGATAAATTATCGGCCAGCTCGTCGCCATTGCTGTCATCCAGCCCCATTTTCAGGCCGTTATCAATAATATTGATCGCTTTCGACAAGGATTGCCCTTTACCGGCCGGGTTGCCATCCTGCAAAAACAGGCGGGCGCGCACCAGCGCACTGAGCGCGCCATCGAATAACAGGGTCATTAACTGGTCGGAACTGGCGCTCATTACTGAGCTTTCCAGACCGATTTTGGCATAGGCCTGAGTGCCGTTTGCGCTATACATCATGTCCTCTCTTATGACGAGCTGCTGGAAGAACTGGTTGAAGTACTGAACTGTGAAGTTAAGTAGCTGCTGGTACTGTTCAGTTTGGTCATCAGCACGTCCAGTTGGGTGAACTGCTCTTTGTAACGGGCGATGGCGTCATTGATGCTGTCGTTGGTTTTGTTGTACTGCGTGGTCAACGACTTCAGCGTACTGTTTACGCCGTTGGTGGCGCTGGTCAGAATGCCGTCGGTAGCGAGGTAGCTGGTAATCGAGTTATTAATTGTGGTGCTGATGCCGGTGGTTTTGCCGTCACCATTGATCATCGCCATGACGCCTTTGGAATCATTTGACAGCGCCGTCGAGAGTTTATCGCTATCCAGCTCCAGCTTGCCGGTGGTCGGATTCGAGGTAATGCCAATCTGTGACAGGGTTTTGTAAGTCGAAGAGCTGGAACCGTTAGTCAGATGGCTTTTAAGCTGAGTCTGAATGGTGCGCAGGGTGCTGTCACCGAGCAGCGCGCCATTGCTGCTGTCCTGCTCATCGGTACCCGCATCAACGGCAGTGTAAGCCGTCAGACTGCTGAAACTGTCCTGCAAGGCGTTGTAGGCATCGACCCAGGCTTTAATCGCGGTGCTGGCTTTTGAGGTGTCTTTCGCGATGGTCAGCGTCTGAGTATCAGTGGTTTTATTCAGCAGGGTTAAGGTGACACCCTGAGGCGCATCGGTGATGGTATTGCTGTCGCGCTCAATATCGACACCGTTCACCGACAGCAGGGCATTTTGCGCGTTAACCGTTTCTGTCATGCCGTTAGTGTCGGAAGTAGCATCATAGCCAATAAAGCTTTGCAACTTCTCATCGCCGCTGACGCTAAGGGTCATTGCGTTGTTTTCGCCGGTTTCGGCGGAGGTCACCACTAACTGATAGTTACTGTCATCCACTTTAATAATGCTGGCGTTAACGCTGCTGTCAGCATTATTAATCGCGTCACGTATGCCGGTGAGGGTGCTCTGCGCATCGGTCAGCTTAATTTCCAGCGGCTTCTCTTGTCCCGGTTGGGTAATGGTCAGCGTGCGGGTGCCTGCGCCGCTGGTGCCCAGGTTACTGGTCGTGCTGTCGACTTTTCCTGACAGCAACGACTGCGCCTGCGCCAGCTGGGTGACCGCAACGGAATATTTGCCGGTTGCCGCCCCAGACTCAGTGGTGGCGGTAAAGGCGTCGGCCGCGCTGCTGGTGGCGGTGGTGCTCTGGAAAATCGCGTTGGTATTAATCGCCGTGTTTGCGGTCTGGAAGCTGGTCAGCGCGCTTTTCAATGTACCGTAAGCGCTTAGCCTGGCGGTATAAGCAGATTGTTGCGTGGAAATTGGCGTCAGACGCCCTTTCTCAGCAGTCGTCAGGCTGGTTAACAGCGTATCCAGCGGCAGCCCGGATCCAATACCCAATGAAGAGATGGAAGCCATAACAGTCCTTATTTTATTTGGGGGTGAAAGTACCGGGTTTATCGGCATAACATCAGCGAAGTTTACAATTTTTTTTCACCAGTCAATAAAGTGAACAGCGACAGCAGAGAAGGGCATTTCCAGCCATTAATATGCGAATAAGGAAGGAGGCGAGCGGCAGAAAAAAATTGCGCCAAAGAGTGAAATTTTTCTAAAGGTTAGGTGACAGACGCCGATACATGGTGGGACGGCGATAAAGCCGAGGGCAACAGCCCAAACCTAACCGACTTGAATGAAAGGATATTATCATGGCACAAGTTATTAACACTAACAGCCTGTCGCTGTTGACCCAGAACAACATGAATAAATCACAGTCCGCGCTGAGCACCTCAATTGAGCGTCTCTCTTCCGGTCTGCGTATCAACAGCGCAAAAGACGATGCGGCGGGTCAGGCGATTGCCAACCGTTTCACTTCTAACATTAAAGGTCTGACTCAGGCTGCGCGTAATGCTAACGACGGTATCTCTGTTGCACAGACTACCGAAGGTTCACTGTCAGAAATTAACAACAACTTACAGCGTATCCGTGAACTGACCGTACAGGCAACTAACGGCACCAACTCTGATTCTGACCTGAGCTCCATCCAGGACGAAATCACTTCCCGTCTGGGCGAAATCGACCGCGTATCCGGTCAGACTCAGTTCAACGGCGTGAAAGTGCTGGCTTCTGACAACACCATGAAAATTCAGGTTGGCGCGAACGATGGTGAAACCATCTCTATCGACCTGCAGAAAATCGACTCAAAAAGCCTGGGTCTGAATGGCTTTAACGTGAACGGCGCGCAGAAAGCGACCGGCAGCGAGTTAATTTCTCAGTTTAAAGCCACCGGCACTGATAACTATAAAGTGGGTGCAGATACCTTTAACGTTGATGTTGATAGCGGTGCGGTGTCTAAAGGCGGTAAAGCGCAGTATATCGGTGCGGCAGACGGTAAATTTACCGATAGCGCGACGACGACTAATGATGCGGCTATTGCTGATGCGGAAGATTTAGCAGCTGCGCTGGTAGGTAAGAAATCGGGCGAGACCGTCGATTACAATGGTTTGTCACTCACCTTAACGACTGATGCAACTGCACAAGGTAACGCAAGCTTTAAAACCACCGTTGATGGCAAAGATGTCAACATGTCCATCACTGGCAGCACCGATACGTCGGGCGCTGATGCTGTTCTGGGTGGCGATAAGCTGTACACCAATGCCGTATCTGGCCAGCTGACGACTACCGAGACTATCGATAACCGTGCAGCGAAAATGTCAGACCTGGATCTGCAGAGCGCAACCAAGCAAGGCAGCACCCTGAAAATCAACGGCAAGCAGTACGATGTTAACGCCGCTGGCGATCAAGTGACTGCTCAATTTGATGATGGTAAAGGGACCAATACCACCGTAGCTAAAACCGTTTATCTGGGCCGTACCGAAGCCGGTGCTGCAACCCTGATCAACGAAGATGCGGCTAAATCCCAGCAGTCTACTTCCGATCCACTGGCTGCGCTGGATGATGCGATCAGCAAAATCGACAAATTCCGTTCAAGCCTGGGTGCGGTACAGAACCGTCTGGATTCTGCCATCACCAACCTGAACAACACCACCACCAACCTGTCATCTGCCCAGTCCCGTATTCAGGATTCTGACTACGCGACCGAAGTTTCCAATATGTCTAAAGCGCAGATTCTGCAACAGGCAGGCAACTCGGTACTGGCTAAAGCAAACCAGGTTCCACAGCAGGTGCTGTCTCTGCTGCAGGGCTAACTGGCGCTGTAATACCGTAAATAAAACCCTGCCCCGGCAGGGTTTTTTTGTTTCATGCCGGTGGCTGAACTACCCGCCGCGCCGCAGGCTTTTACAGCAATCCGATCTTTCCTTGTTCAATCAGACAAACCCGAAATAACCCGCCTTTTTTATCCCTATTCACTCAATCGATATTGCTACAGAAACGGATAATTATGCCGATAACTCAATAACGCAGGGTAGTCAGAGTGAACGATCTATATACCGCCGAAGGCGTGATGGATAAACATTCGCTGTGGCAGCGATACGTGCCGCTGGTGCGCCATGAAGCATTGCGCCTGCAGGTGCGGCTGCCCGCCAGTGTCGAGCTGGACGATCTGCTGCAAGCCGGAGGAATCGGGCTGTTAAACGCCGTGGATCGCTTCGATGCGCTACAGGGCACTGCCTTTACCACCTATGCGGTACAGCGCATTCGCGGTGCGATGCTGGATGAACTGCGCAGCCGCGACTGGGCACCGCGCAGCGTTCGGCGTAACGCACGCGAAGTGGCCGGGGCAATGCATCAGGTGGAGCAGTCACTGGGCAGGGCAGCCACCGAACAGGAGGTTGCCGGGCAGCTGAATGTCTCGATGGAAGAGTATCGACAGATACTGCTGGATACCAACAATAGCCAGCTTTTTTCCTACGACGAGTTTCGCGAAGAGCACGGCGATAGCGCGGAGCTGGTGACAGAAGGGCATGAAGAAGCCAACCCGCTGCACCAGTTGATGGAAGGGAATCTACGTGATCGGGTCATCGAAGCGATTGAGGGGTTGCCCGAACGCGAAAAGATGGTGCTGACACTGTATTACCAGGAAGAGCTGAATCTGAAAGAGATTGGCGCGGTGCTGGAGGTCGGGGAATCCCGCGTCAGCCAACTGCACAGTCAGGCGATAAAACGCTTGCGCACCCGGTTAACGGCAGCGCGCTGACAGAGTCAGTTCTCGCTTTCAAAATATTAACCGGGGAATCTCACATGGTATCCAAAACAAAAACAAGGCCATTAAGCCGATATCTGAAAGACTACAAACACAGCCAGAGCAACTGCTCACACTGCGATAAAGTGCTGGATCGCATGGCGCTGGTGTTTCGCGGTCAGATCATTAATAAAGAAGCCATCGTGCGGATGGATCAGCTGATCGACGATCAGGTGTGGCAAAAGCTGCAAAGTGAACTGACGGCGCTGTGCCGTTTTTGCAGTGATATTTACTGCAACAGCCAGCCCAATTACTTCGATATCATGGCGTTTAAACAGTATCTGTTTGAGCAAACTGAGATGAGTCACAGCACCATTCGTGAGTATGTGGTGCGCCTGCGTCGCCTCGACGATATGCTGTCAGCACGCAATTTCCCGGCGGACAGGCTGCGCGGAAATAGCTGGCATGCTTGCCTGGAACAAGACCTGCCGGATGCCGGGCAAAACAACTATCGTATTGCGCTGCGCAAGTACGACCAGTTCCTTGGCTGGCAACGTAATTAGCCGACATATTAAATCGAAGATGACCATTCGGTCATCTTCTGTAAAACTACAGGGATAATTGAAAACGCTTTCGCTGGAGGCGACATTGTCCTTACATCATCTTATGCAGTTCCCCCGCCTGGAATTTATTGGCGCACCGACGCCGCTGGAACACCTGCCACGTCTTTCCGACTACCTTGGCCGCGATATTTTTATTAAACGTGACGATGTCACGCCGGTCGCACTGGGTGGTAACAAGCTGAGAAAACTCGAATTTCTCGCCGCTGATGCGCTGCGCCAGGGGGCCGATGTGCTGGTCACTGCCGGTGCCATCCAGTCTAACCATGTGCGCCAGACCGCCGCTGTTGCCGCAAAATTGGGGCTGAAGTGTGTGGCGCTGCTGGAAAACCCGATTGCGACGCAGGCGGAAAACTACCTGACCAATGGGAATCGCCTGTTGCTGTCATTGATGGACAGCGAAATCGTCATGGTTGATGCTTTAGATGCGCCGGACAGCCAGCTGGAACAGCAGGCCACGCGACTGGAAGCACAAGGTTTTCGTCCGTATGTGGTGCCGGTCGGGGGCTCGAATGCGCTGGGTGCGCTGGGTTACGTCGAGTGCGCGCAGGAGATTGCTCACCAGATTGAAGGGGTAACGGATATTGCCGCGGTGGTGGTCGCTTCGGGCAGTGCCGGCACCCATGCCGGGCTGGCGGTCGGGCTGGAGCAGTTGCTGCCGGACACCGAGCTGGTCGGCGTGACGGTATCGCGAAACGTTGCCGATCAACTGCCGAAAGTGCAAAGCCTGCAACAGGCGGTGGCGCAGTCGCTGGAGCTGAGCGCCTCGGCCAGTATTACCTTGTGGGATGACTATTTTGCCCCCCAGTACGGCGTGCCGAATGAAGAGGGCATGGAAGCGGTAAAACTGCTGGCGCGGCTGGAAGGCATTATGCTTGATCCGGTATATACCGGCAAAGCGATGGCGGGACTGATTGATGGTATTGCGCAGCAGCGTTTCCGCCGTGAAGGGCCGATTGTCTTTGTGCACACCGGTGGTGCACCGGCGTTATTTGCTTATCATCCTTCGGTCTAAGTCACTGCCGTAAAAACGTCTATAATCCGGGCGATATTATTGCTGGAAATTTTTGGAAACGGCGGCGTAAACGCCGCTCTGACTCGATGCCGCCAGCGTTATGGCTGGCGGTATTCAATCCTGGCATGGCATAAACTCACAATAACGAGGTCGATATGAATTTCTCTCTGGTACGTCGCCAGCTGGTGATGGGTGTGATGGCGGTTGCGCTGGTGGCTGGCTTTAGCGCCAACACCTTCGCGGCGGAAAATCTGCTGAATAAAGTCAAAGAGCGCGGTTCACTGCGCGTCGGGCTGGAAGGCACCTATCCACCGTTCAGTTTCCAGGATGAAAACGGCAAGCTGGCCGGCTTTGAAGTCGACTTCGCCACTGCGCTGGCACAGCACCTCGGCCTGAAAGCCGATCTGAAACCGACCAAATGGGATGGTATGCTGGCGTCATTAGACTCTAAACGCATTGATGTGGTGATCAACCAGGTTACGCTGTCTGATGAGCGCAAAAAGAAATATGACTTCTCCACGCCTTACACGATTTCCGGTATTCAGGCGCTGACCAAAAAAGATAACGCCGGCAGCATCACCAAACCGGAAGATCTGAACGGTAAAAAAGTCGGTGTCGGCCTCGGTTCTAACTACGAACAGTGGCTGCGTGAAAACGTGAAAGAGGCTGATGTGCGCACCTATGATGATGATCCAACCAAATATCAGGATCTGCGCGTAGGCCGTATCGATGCGATTCTGGTCGACCGCCTGGCGGCACTGGATCTGGTGAAGAAAACCGGTGATACGCTGGCGGTGGCTGGCCCGGCCTTCTCGCGTCAGGAGTCTGGCGTGGCTATCCGTAAAGGTAACGAAGATCTGGTGAAAGCCATTGATTCCGCCATCGCTGCAATGCAAAAAGACGGTACGCTCACTAAACTGTCTGATAAATGGTTTGGCGCGGACGTTACTCAATAATGCAAGAAAGTATTCAACTGGTGCTGGATTCAGCACCATTTTTATTGAAAGGTGCCGTTTTTACTCTGCAACTGAGTATCGGCGGCATGTTTTTTGGTCTGCTGCTCGGTTTTATGCTGGCGCTGATGCGCCTGTCCCGCTTCTGGCCGATCTCATGGCTGTCGCGGTTCTACGTGTCGATCTTTCGCGGTACGCCGCTGATCGCCCAGCTGTTTATGATCTACTACGGCCTGCCGCAGTTTGGCATTGAGCTGGACCCCATTCCTTCGGCAATGATTGGCCTGTCGCTGAATACCGCGGCTTATGCCTCTGAGTCATTACGCGGCGCTATCTCTTCCATCGAACGTGGTCAATGGGAAGCGGCGGCCAGTATCGGTATGACGCGCTGGCAAACCCTGCGCCGGGTGATTCTGCCGCAGGCAGCGCGCACCGCGTTACCGCCGCTGGGTAACAGTTTTATCAGTCTGGTGAAAGACACTTCACTGGCGGCCACCATTCAGGTGCCGGAATTGTTCCGTCAGGCGCAGTTAATTACTTCGCGTACGCTGGAAGTGTTTACCATGTACCTGGCGGCATCACTGATTTACTGGGTGATGGCAACCCTGTTATCGGTATTGCAGAACAAGCTGGAAAATCACGTTAATCGTCAGGATCGGGAGTCGAAATGAGCGCCATCGAAGTCAGCAAACTGGTGAAGCAGTTTAATGGTCAGACGGTGTTGCACGGCATCAATCTGGAAGTCAGTTCCGGTGAAGTGGTGGCGATTATCGGGCCAAGCGGCTCGGGGAAAACCACCTTACTGCGCAGCATCAACTTGCTGGAAGAGCCGGATAGCGGCACCATCAAAGTTGGCGATATTTTAATTGATGCGAATTTGTCGCTCAGCAAGCAACAGCAGCAGGTGCGCCGTTTGCGTCAGCAGGTCGGCTTTGTGTTTCAAAGCTTTAACCTGTTTCCGCATCGCTCGGTACTGGAGAACATAATCGAAGGCCCGGTGATCGTGAAGGGCGAGCCGAAAGCGGAAGCGATTGCCCGCGCACGTCAGCTGCTGGAGAAAGTGGGTCTGCACGGTAAAGAGGAGAGCTATCCGCGCCGTCTGTCCGGCGGGCAACAGCAGCGCGTGGCGATTGCGCGTGCGCTGGCGATGCGCCCGGAGGTGATTCTGTTTGATGAGCCGACCTCCGCGCTGGATCCGGAACTGGTTGGGGAAGTGCTGAATACCATTCGGGCACTGGCCGAAGAGAAGCGCACCATGGTGATTGTCACCCATGAGATGAGCTTCGCCCGGGATGTCGCCGACCGCGCGATATTTATGGATCAGGGCAGGATTGTTGAACAAGGCCCGGCCAAAGCGCTTTTCTCTAATCCGCAGCAGGCGCGTACCCGTCAGTTTCTTGAAAAATTCCTCAATAATTAACCGATTCATCACCGTCGGGCAGGGAAGCCCTCGGCGGCGATTGTAAGCGAATTATAATATTAAAAGATCCGTGTATCTGGCACGCTGCCCGACAGGAAAAAGGGAATCGAGTCGACAAGGATGAAACGATGCCGGTTAGCAGCATAGATGGTGATGGCGCGTTATTGCGTGCGGCAGCCATAAACACTACGCCCTCTTCGCACGACCAGACAACGCCTGTGCTGAGCACGGTCACTCAGACGAGTAATAGCCCACTGTCTCCACAGCCGGTAGCCTTATCCGGCGCATTCGCCGATTATTCAACTGCCGCCTTTTCAGCGAAATCAGCACTGATCGACGCGCTGGAGGAGTGGCAACAGTTGGCGGTAATTTATCCAACTGACGAGACGATAGAAGATTTTTTCCTCGCCCGAGGCGTGACCAGCTCTCATCATTATGTTGATGGCGAAGGGCTGAATGAGAAGGGGGAAAAATATATTGAGAATTACCGACAAAAAAATCAGCCGGTGGAGCGCTGTTCATTACAGCAGGCGTTAACACAGTGGCAGAAGCTGACCATTGCGGAGAGAAAGCAATACACCATCAGAAACTTCGCGCGCTCGCGGGGGATAGATTTTAGGAATTTCAGTACGTTTGCTACCATTAAATCAGGACTGAAAACACGCGGAAAAGCGCTGACAGAACTGGAGTCGTCAAAAAACATTCCGGATAAAATCGTCAGTCCGCTGCGTAATACCTTAGCCTTACACTGCTGGCTGGAACTGGGGGCGGAAGATCGCAGGATCATCGGCACCAAAAATTTCGCCAAGTGTGTCGGCGTCAGCTGGTCGATGTTTCGCAAAGGCAGCAGCAAATTCGGCCTGTCGCCCTTTGGCGAGAAATTTTATCAAAAACATTACGGCACATTGAGCGCACTGCTCGACTGGAAAAATGTTTCCAGCACGCAACGACAAGCGATGGACCCGAAACAATTTGCCATTGCTCAGGGGATCAGCCCCACGGTGTGGGAGAAATATGCCGATATCAATGGCCTGACGGAACTTGGCTTAGCGCTTTCACGAAGCGCGGAAGTGGAGACCATGCGGCAAAGCGTCAGGACATGGTTTAACGGCAATAATCAGAGCAATCCGTCGGCAGAACCGCCAATTATTACCATCAAACAGGAACCTGCGAACGGCTCACTGGCAGAAAGTAGCTGGGAACCGCAGCAGCATCGGCTGATCCTGAAAATGAATGACGCCGCGCCGCTGCTGATTGACCCGAATAACCCCGAACGGAGCCTGACCTCAGAACGCATCCAGTCCACCAATCGAAAAATTGATCTGTCGGTTGATCTGGAAGCCTATCTGAAAAAACGGGGAAAGCAGGTAAGAGCACAGTTTATGGCGAGAGCTAACCGCTTTGCCAACCAGCTGATTAACAGTGACGGCAGCCAGCAAGGCAAAACCTTCGATAAATACCTGAGCCGCCCGCTGCAATTATTTACCCCTTCCGCCGTGCAGCCGGAAACTGATGAGCCCGCTCCATGGGGACTGGGCATTTATGCTAAAAGCACTATTCCGGTGCTGACGATTTTGGGTGCCTATGCTGGCGTATTGCTGGATTCTGAAGAGCAGGTTGCACAGGAGTACCGTGCAATTGGTTGCGAGCGCAGCCTTGGCTACAGCTGGACACTGCCTGCTGATGAAAGCGGGCATGCTGCCGTCATCTCCGGTTTTCGACACACCAACCGTCTGGCGCTGATTAATACCAATCAGTTGCTTCAGCAACCGCCGCTAAATGAACAGGGTATTGGCGGTGCTGCGGGAAATAATATCGCATTAATGTATATCGGCGGCTTAATACTGGTGTATGTCACCATCAAAGCGGTGAAGGAAGGGCAGCAGATGCTGGTGGATTATGGACCGGTCTACGATCCGTTGGATATTAAAAAGGAGTCTTATCTGGCTGATAAGGAGGCCGCGGCAAGCTTAAAGCGCAGGCGTAGCGAGAGGCAGGTTGATCGGCCGGGGCCGCCAGCGACAATACGTCGCATTGTGTGAATAGCCAGGCCGCCAGCAGTGTTTGCTGACGGCCTGCTGGGGGGCGTTAGCCGATGGTCATCAGGCTGGCGTTGCCACCTGCTGCTGCGGTATTGACGCTCAGCGAGCGCTCAATCAACAGACGTTCCAGCAACAGATTAGTTTCACCGCGGGCGAAGCCCTGCACTGAGACAATGGCACCTTCGCGGCTGGCGACGCTGGCGCACAGCTCGCGCAACTGGTCGGCATCACCGTGATAAATCACCGCCTCGAAGTGTTCTGTATTCGCCAGCACATCTGCTGCAAAGTCGATGTGACTTTGCACCGCCGCAGGCAAGCGACCGAACAGCTCACGATACTCTGGCTGTTGCGGCCACAGCGCGCGGCTGCCGACGCTGGTGACGGCGGCCAGCTGCACCAGACGGTCGCTGTCGTTGTCTGCCAGGCACAGCACGCGTTCACGTGGCAACAGAGCAAAGCTGTTGCGTTCGCCGGTCGGACCAGGTAGCAGGCGCAGCGTACCAGCCTGCGCCAGCTCGCCAAAGCGCTGGCAAACCGCCGTCAGTGCTGGTTGTTGCTGGCTTACCCATGCCGTCAGTGCCTGATGCGCCTGCTGCAATGCCGGACGCAGCGCGGCATCCACCGGACGCTCGCTGTCCTGACGATCGAGGGTAATCCGGAGCGCGTCATCCGGACGATGCGACAACAGGCGGTACAGATAGAGCGGTCCACCGGCTTTTGGCCCGGTGCCGGACAGGCCTTCACCGCCAAATGGCTGCACGCCAACCACTGCGCCGACCATATTACGGTTGACGTAGAGGTTGCCGACGTTGGCATTTTGCGTCACCTGGTTAATGGTCTCATCGATGCGGGTATGAACCCCCAGCGTCAGGCCATAACCGGAGGCATTAATCTGCTCAATCAGCGACGGCAGTGTGTTGCGGCTAAAGCGCACCACATGCAGTACCGGACCGAAAATCTCTTTATCGAGGTCTTCTACCGCATTCAGCTCAATCAGCGTTGGCATTACGAAAGTGCCTTGCGCCCACTCTTTACTGTCCTGACGGTTTTGTTGCGCCGCCTGATATACTTTCAGGCCTTTACTGCGCATCGCCTGAATATGTCGGTCGATATTCTCTTTTGCTTCGCGATCGATAACCGGGCCGATATCGGTGGAAAGGCGTTCCGGATTACCCATACGGCATTCTGCCATCGCCCCGCGCAGCATTTTCAGCGTATGTTCAGCGACATCTTCCTGAATACACAGCAGCCGCAGTGCCGAGCAGCGCTGACCGGCGCTGTCAAATGCGGATGCGACAATATCCACCACTACCTGTTCGGACAGCGCTGAGGAGTCAACGATCATCGCGTTCATACCGCCGGTTTCGGCGACCAGTGGCGTCGGGCGGCCCTGCGGATCGAGACGCCCCGCAATATTGCGTTGCAGCAGAGTTGCCACGGCGGTGGAGCCGGTAAACATCACGCCACGCACGCGCTCATCGCCCGTCAGCTGCGCGCCGACGGTTTCGCCCCGGCCTGGCAGCAGCTGAATGGCACCCAGCGGTACGCCAGCATCCAGCAGGATCTGAATCGCCTGCGCGGCGATCAGCGGCGTCTGCTCTGCCGGTTTCGCCAGCACGCTGTTACCTGCGGCCAGCGCAGCGGCGATTTGCCCGGTAAAGATCGCCAGCGGGAAGTTCCACGGGCTGATACACACCACCGGCCCCAGCGGGCGATGGGTTTCATTGTCGAAATCATCGCGTACCTGACCGGCATAATAGTGCAGGAAATCGACCGCTTCACGCACTTCTGCGATGGCATTGCTGAAAGTCTTACCGGCTTCACGCACCAGAATACCAATCAGATGCTGCATCTGACCTTCCATCAGAATGGCGGCACGCTCGAGGATCGCGGCGCGCTCCTGCGGCGGCGTGGCAAACCAGATTGGCCCGGCGTTAACCGCGGCATCCAGCGCGCTGGAGACTTCCTGTTCGCTGGCTTCACGCACTTCGCCGACCACATCGGTCGGTTCTGCCGGGTTGATGACCGGCTGGGTTTCACCGGCCGCCATCTGGCCGTCAATCATTGGCTGTGCCAGCCAGGATTGTGATGCGCTGTTAAGCAGGGCGCTGGAGAGTGACGCCAGACGATGTTCGTTAGCCAGATCCAGTCCGGCGGAGTTCTGCCGTTTGCTGCCGTACAGTTCGCGCGGTAACGGGATTTTTGGATGCGGCAAGCCAATCGCGCCTTCCGCTGCGGCCAGTTTCTCGACGGCCACCACCGGGTCAGCCACCAGATCGTCAATCTGCAAGGTTTTATCGGCGATACGGTTAACAAATGAAGTGTTGGCACCGTTTTCCAGCAGGCGGCGTACCAGATAAGCCAGCAGCGTCTCGTGGGTACCGACCGGCGCATAGATTCGACAAGGGCGGTTCAGTTTGCCATCGGCCACTTTGCCCACCACCTGCTCATACAACGGCTCGCCCATACCATGCAGGCACTGGAACTCATACTGACCCGGATAATAATTATTGCCTGCCAGTTGATAAATTGCTGCCAGGGTTTGCGCATTATGGGTGGCAAACTGCGGATAGATCAGATTTGGCACCGCCAGCAGTTTACGTGCGCAGGCGAGGTAGGAGACGTCGGTATACACTTTGCGGGTATACACCGGATAGCCTTCCAGCCCGTCCATTTGGGCGCGTTTGATTTCGCTGTCCCAGTAAGCGCCTTTGACCAGACGGATCATCAGGCGGCGGCGGCTGCGCTGGGCCAGATCGATCAGCGAGTCAATCACAAACGGGCAACGTTTCAGATAGGCCTGAATCACAAAGCCGATGCCGTTCCAGCCTTCGAGTTCTGGCTCGAAGCACAGTTTCTCCAGCAGATCTAACGACAGTTCCAGCCGGTCGGCCTCTTCGGCATCGATATTAATGCCAATATCGTAGCTGCGTGCCAGTAAGGTCAGCGATTTCAGAATCGGATAAAGCTCTTCCATCACCCGCTCATACTGCGCCCGGCTGTAGCGTGGATGCAGCGCGGAGAGTTTGATCGAAATACCCGGGCCTTCATATATGCCACGGCCATTTGACGCTTTACCAATAGCGTGAATTGCCTGCTGATATGAGAGCAGGTAGGCTTTGGCATCCTCGGCGGTCAGTGCGGCTTCACCCAGCATATCGTAGGAGTAGCGGAAACCTTTTTCTTCCAGTTTACGCGCGTTGGCCAGCGCTTCGGCGATGGTTTCGCCGGTAACAAACTGTTCGCCCATCAGGCGCATCGCCATATCCACGCCTTTACGGATTAACGGCTCACCACTTTTACCAATGATACGGTTAAGCGAGCGCGACAGGCTGGCCTCGTTGTGCGTCGACACCAGTCGCCCGGTAAACAGCAGTCCCCAGGTGGTGGCATTAACAAACAGCGACGGGCTGCGGCCGAGATGTGACTGCCAGTTTCCGTTACTGATTTTGTCGCGGATTAACGCGTCACGCGTCGGTTTATCGGGAATGCGCAGCAGGGCTTCGGCGAGGCACATCAGCGCCACCCCTTCCTGCGAAGAGAGTGAGAACTCCTGGAGCAGGCTTTGCACCATACCAGCGCGCCCACTTGCCCCTTTTTGGTGCCGCAGCTTATCGGCCAGCGAGTAAGCCAACTGATGGGTTTTCTCCGCCAGCGCGGCGGGCAGACGAGCCTGTTCCAGCATCATCGGCACCGCTTCAGTCTCCGGGCGACGCCATGCAGAAGTAATTGCCGCACGGGTTACCGACTGCGGCAAAATTTGTTCAGCGAAGTCGAGGAACGGCTGATGCGTCTCCTCAACCGGCAGCGGCTCACCGTCGTTAGCCTGGCTGTCGGTATCGATCTCAGGCAGGGCATCATCGCTTTCAAGATGAGCTAAATAATTGAAAATGGCCTGTTTAATCAGCCAGTGCGGCGTGCGGTCAATTTTCTGTGCGGCCAGTTTAATCCGGTCGCGTGTGGCTTCATCAAGCTTCACACCCATGGTGGTTGTTGCCATGCCCTGAACACTCCTCAAATAAATAACAACGCTAATTAGCTGCAATATCACTTATGTTGCAACTAAGTGCAACCGTGTTAATTGTGACCCAGCTGGCATTGTGAAAAATCACATTATTGTTAACTCTGCCAAAGCGGCATGTTTATTGCTGCAATATCCTCGCCAGTTCGTTAAGCCCGGTAAATCCATGGTTTCATCGCGGTTGTTATCCGGTGCAACCATCAGTTTTGTGATCGGGTGCAACCTATCAACTTTTAACCAGCGTTTACAGGTGAACTGGGGGTAATGGATGTGTTAAATCCATTGTGCGCGGAAAACGTTTCCGGCAGGATACCGCGCCTCGGGGTTAACAGCTGTAACGCCGCCACGTTCCGGCGGTGCACAGGATAAGCAACATGGCTCTGCAAAAACCGATAATAAATGGAGAAACTGGATGACTGTAAGTACACCGATGATGGTGACCTTTATCGTTTATATACTTGGCATGGTGTTGATCGGCTTTATCGCTTATCGGTCAACGAAAAACTTTGATGACTATATTCTGGGCGGCCGCAGTCTCGGTAGTGTGGTGACGGCGCTGTCGGCCGGTGCCTCGGATATGAGCGGCTGGTTACTGATGGGGTTGCCCGGTGCCATTTTTATCTCCGGTATCTCCGAGAGCTGGATTGCTATCGGTCTGACCATTGGTGCCTGGCTTAACTGGAAAATTGTGGCAGGCAGGCTGCGCGTGCAGACTGAGCATCACGATAATGCGCTGACGCTGCCGGACTTTTTCTCCAGTCGTTTTGAAGATAACAGCAAACTGCTGCGGGTTATTTCGGCGGTTATTATCCTGGTGTTCTTCACCATCTACTGTGCTTCCGGAATCGTTGCCGGTGCGCGACTGTTTGAAAGCACCTTCGGTATGAGCTACGAAACTGCGCTGTGGGCTGGCGCGGCTGCGACCATTGCCTATACCTTTATCGGTGGCTTCCTGGCGGTCAGCTGGACCGATACCGTTCAGGCCAGCCTGATGATCTTCGCACTGCTGCTGACGCCGATTATGGTGATCATCGCGGTGGGTGGCTTCAGCGATTCGTTGCAGGTGATTGAGGCGAAGAGCCTTGAGAATCTGGATATGCTGAAGGGGCTGAACTTTGTGGCGGTCGTGTCGCTGCTTGGCTGGGGTCTCGGCTACTTTGGTCAGCCGCATATTCTGGCGCGTTTTATGGCGGCGGACTCTCATCGTTCGATTCGCACCGCGCGCCGTATCGGTATGGCGTGGATGATCCTGTGCCTTGCCGGTGCAGTCGCCGTTGGCTTCTTCGGTATTGCCTACTTCCAGAATAACCCGGCGCAGGCCGCAGGGGTGTCGGACAACGCCGAGCGCATCTTTATCGAGCTGGCGCGCATTCTGTTTAACCCGTGGATTGCCGGAATTCTGCTGTCGGCGATTCTGGCGGCGGTGATGTCAACGCTGAGCTGTCAGCTGCTGGTGTGCTCCAGTGCGCTGACCGAAGACCTGTACAAAAACTTCCTGCGTAAAAATGCCAGCCAGCGTGAGCTAGTGTGGGTCGGCCGCATGATGGTGCTGCTGGTGGCGGTGATCGCCATTGCGCTGGCTGCCGATCCGAACAACCGGGTGCTGGGGCTGGTCAGTTATGCCTGGGCGGGCTTTGGTGCGGCCTTTGGTCCGGTCGTGCTGTTCGCGGTATGCTGGTCGCGCACCACGCGTAACGGCGCGCTGGCCGGGATGATTATCGGTGCTGCCACGGTGTTGATCTGGAAACATTACGCCTGGCTGGGGCTGTACGAAATCATTCCTGGCTTTGTCTTTGCCAGCATCGCCATTGTGCTGGTCAGCCTGATGGGCCGTGCGCCGTCGAAAGCCGCGCAGCAGCGCTTTGCCGCAGCCGAAGCGGAATATAACGCGGATTAATTCTTTCCCGTAGCGGCGGCGTTCTCGTCGCCGGTCTAAAAGCTCCACGCTGTGGGGCTTTTTTTTGCTTTGTGCCCCGGCAAATCAGTAAAAATTCCCGTGCCGCCTCTTGTATTTTATCCGGCGATAATGATAATCGATATCGTTTCCGATTTACGCTTCTTTACTCTCGTTGACCGCGTTTCACATTCAAGGTGGCAGGCATGTTCGTTCCTTTTCTTATTATGCTGCGTGAAGGATTGGAGGCGGCGCTGATAGTCAGCCTGATTGCCAGCTATCTTAAACGCACCCGGCGTGGCAAATGGTTTGGTGCCATGTGGGCCGGGGTATTTTTCGCCGTCGTGCTCTGCGTGGCCGTCGGGGTATTTATCAATAAAACCACTGGTGAATTCCCGCAGAAACAGCAGGAGCTGTTTGAAGGAATAGTGGCAGTGGTGGCGGTCTGCATCCTGACCTGGATGGTGTTCTGGATGCGCAAAGTGTCGCGCAATGTCAAAGCGCAACTGGAAGACGCCGTCGATCATGCGTTGCGGAAAGGCAGTAACAGCGGCTGGCCGCTGGTGCTGATGGTGTTTCTTGCTGTCGCCCGTGAAGGGCTGGAATCGGTATTTTTCCTGCTGGCGGCCTTCCAGCAGGACGTCGGTATCGCACCACCGATCGGGGCAGTGCTGGGTCTCGCCACCGCAGTGGTGCTGGGTATGCTGCTTTACTGGGGCGGCGTGCGCCTGAATCTGGCGAAATTTTTCAAATGGAGCAGCCTGTTTATTCTGTTTGTTGCCGCAGGGCTGGCTGCCGGGGCCATTCGCGCCTTCCATGAGGCGGGGCTGTGGAATCACTTCCAGGCTGTCGCCTTTGATCTCAGCAACTCGCTTTCTACCCATACACTGTTTGGTACCTTACTCGAAGGTATTCTGGGTTATCAGGAGTCGCCGACCGTCAGCGAAGTGGCGGTGTACTTTATCTATCTGATTCCGGCGCTGCTGCTGTTCTTTTTGCCAGCACGTCCTGCGGCTTCAGCGGCGAAAATCTCGCGCTAAGCCGGGTGACTGCGCGTCTGCTGGCGCGCACTTAAATGACCTTTAAAGGGAAATTGTATGACTACTCGTTTTCGCCGTAAGGCGCTGTACCTCGCGCTGCTGGCGATTTCTGCTGCATCCACGGCGGTACAGGCTGCTGAGGTTCCACAGGTAAAAATTAGCGTTAACGACAAGCAGTGCGACCCGATGACGTTAACGGTCAATGCCGGTAAAACCCAGTTCATCATCAAAAATGACAGCCAGAAAGGGCTGGAGTGGGAGATCCTGAAAGGGGTAATGGTGGTGGAAGAGCGTGAAAACATTGCGCCCGGCTTTACCCAGAAAATGACCGCCAACCTGGAGGCGGGTGAATATGATATGACCTGTGGCCTGTTGAGCAATCCGAAAGGCAAACTGATTGTGAAAGCCAGTGGAGAGAAGGTGAACGACGGTAAACCTGATGTCTTGCAGCTGGTTGGCCCGATTGCCGAGTATAAGGTGTATGTTACTAAAGAGGTCGATCAGCTGGTTATTGGTACTAAAGCCTTTACCGATGCCGTGAAAGCCGGTGATATCGAGAAAGCGAAAGCGCTGTTTGCACCGACGCGCCAGCACTACGAGCGGATTGAACCGATTGCAGAACTGTTCTCCGATCTCGACGGCAGCATTGATGCGCGTGAGGATGATTACGAGAAAAAAGCCGAGGATCCTGCGTTCACCGGTTTCCACCGCCTGGAGAAAGCGCTGTTTGGCGATAACGCCACCAAAGGCATGGATGAGTATGCTGACCGGTTGTATAAAGACACGCTGGATCTGCAAACCCGCATCAGCGAGCTGGCATTTCCGCCAGGCAAAGTGGTGGGTGGCGCTGCCGGTCTGATTGAAGAAGTGGCCGCCAGTAAGATCTCCGGTGAGGAGGATCGTTACAGCCGCACCGATCTGTGGGACTTCCGCGCTAACGTTGATGGCGCGCAGAAAATTGTCGACCTGCTGCGTCCGTTGCTGGATAAAGCTAACCCGGAACTGCTGGCGAAGATCGATGCTAACTTCAAAAAAGTGGACGGCATTCTCGATAAATATCGCACTGAGCAGGGTTATCAGCCTTACGATAAATTAACCACTGCCGATCGTAATGCGCTGAAAGGTCCGATTACGGCACTGGCCGAGGATCTCTCTCTGCTGCGTGGTACTTTAGGTCTGGATTAAGCGGCTATGGCAAAACAGGATGATGCGGCACTGCCGTCGCGTCGGCGTTTACTGAAGGGGATGGGCATCCTGAGTGGTGCCCTGGCTATCGGCGGTGGTTGCCCGATGGCCGCCGCTGCGGCAAAAGAAGAGAAAGCTTTTTCACCCGGCGCATTGCCAGCCAATGCGCGGATGGAAGAGCAGCCTTTCTATGGCCCGCATCAGGCGGGTATCGTCACGCCGCAGCAAGCAGCAATGATGCTGGTGGCCTTTGATATCCTCGCCGGTGATAAAAACGATCTGGTACGTCTGTTTACTCTGCTGACTCAGCGGATCGCCTTTTTAACCAAAGGGGGGAAAGCGCCACGGGTGACCAATCCGCAACTGCCGCCGATGGACTCCGGCATCCTTGGCGAGACTATCTATCCCGATAATCTCACCATCACCGTTTCGCTGGGCAGCTCGCTGTTTGATGAGCGCTTTGGTTTGCAGTCGCAAAAACCGCTAAAACTGCAAACCATGACGCGTTTCCCTAACGATGCGCTGGATGCCAGCCTCTGTCATGGCGATCTGCTGTTGCAGATCTGCGCCAACACTAACGATACGGTGATCCACGCGCTGCGCGATATTATTAAGCATTCGCCGGATCTGCTTAGCGTGCGCTGGCGTCGTGAAGGATTTATCTCCAGTCATGCGGCGCGCAGCCTCGGTAAAGAAACGCCGATTAATCTGCTGGGCTTTAAAGATGGCACCGCTAATCCTGATACGGCTGATAAAGCGTTAATGGACGACATCTTATGGGTCGACGCCGGGCAGGGCGAACCGGCCTGGGCATTGGGTGGCAGCTATCAGGCGGTGCGGATTATCCAGTTCCGCGTCGAATTCTGGGATCGCACGCCGCTCAGTGAGCAGCAGACCATTTTTGGCCGCGAAAAGCACAGTGGTGCGCCGCTGGGCATGCAGCACGAGCATGATGTGCCGGATTACAGTAACGATCCTGATGGCGAGGTGATTCCGCTGGATGCGCATATTCGCCTGGCTAACCCACGCAGCGCCGCGACGCAAAGCAGCCTGATGCTGCGCCGTGGCTACAGCTATTCGCTGGGCGTTTCTCATTCTGGTCAGCTGGAAATGGGCTTACTGTTTGTCTGTTATCAGCATGATTTAGAAAAAGGCTTTCTGGCGGTGCAGCAGCGTTTAAACGGCGAAGCGCTGGAAGAGTATATCAAACCGATCGGTGGCGGCTATTTCTTCGCGCTGCCTGGCGTGGTGGATGAAAAATATTATCTGGCACAGATGCTACTCGAAGCCTGAGGCTAATAACGGGCCTCTGGCGTGGTGGATTCCGGAGGCTATTCTTTAATCACCTGTTTCAGGCGACTGACTATTTTTACCTCTCAAGTCAGCCGTTTTGCTGGCAGAATTAAATTATAATTCATTGTTTATTAACTAAAAAATATATTCGGCTTATTGACGTTATTGTAATAAGCTTACTTTTGCTGCGGGCGAAGTAAAATAATTGTTGCAATCCACTGAGGTTCTGTTGCACTTTAATCACAGCGGTAGTCAGATGTGTTTTAAGTTTCACCATGGAGATCGCGAATGGAAAAAGTAGTTTTTGGATACTCAAATCTCAATGGCTGTTTAAGCGCTTTTCCTCGCGAGGGTGTTTCTCTCTCAACGATATTCTCTTCTTTTGTCTCTTTCCAACGGCTTCATCTCAACTCTATTGGTTTTCCGGTGCGTTATACGCTCTGGCCTCTGTACGCACTTTTTTCAACGGCTATTCAAGGCTTAAAAGGAAGCCAAAACCTCTAAAGCGTTCACGTAATCGCCTCTCTGCGTTATGAGATGCGGGAAATGAAACCAACTGTAAGGTGCCACTATGGGAAGACAGAAAGCAGTGATCAAAGCTCGTCGTGAAGCAAAACGTGTGCTTCGTAGCGATTCACGCAGTCATCGTCAGCGTGAAGAAGAATCGGTCACCTCGCTGGTGCAGATGGGTGGGCTGGACTCAATTGGCATGGCGCGCGATTCGCGCGATCACTCGCCGATTGAAGCCAGAAATGAAGCTCAGGCACACTATCTCCATGCCATAGAAAAGAAACAACTGATCTTCGCGACCGGCGAAGCGGGTTGCGGTAAAACCTGGATCAGTGCTGCGAAAGCAGCTGAGGCCCTGATACACAAAGATGTAGAAAGGATTATTGTTACGCGTCCGGTACTGCAAGCGGATGAAGACCTGGGCTTTTTGCCGGGTGATATCTCAGAGAAATTCGCGCCGTATTTCCGGCCGGTGTATGACGTTCTGGTTAAACGTCTTGGTTCTTCCTTTATGCAATATTGCCTGCGACCTGAAATCGGCAAGGTCGAAATCGCGCCCTTTGCTTATATGCGTGGACGCACCTTTGAAAACGCCGTGGTGATTCTTGATGAGGCGCAAAACGTCACCGCCGCCCAGATGAAGATGTTTCTGACCCGCCTTGGGGAAAACGTGACGGTTATCGTCAACGGTGATATCACCCAGTGTGATTTGCCGTCTCATGTGCAATCAGGACTTAGCGATGCGTTAGCGCGCTTCGAAGAAGATGAGATGGTTGGCATTGTGCGTTTTGGTAAAGATGATTGCGTGCGTTCGCCGCTGTGTCAGCGCACCCTGCATGCTTATAGTTGAGTGAGTTAGTCTGTAGCCGCGAAAGCCCGGGCGTAAGTCCGGGCTTTTTTATTGGCTTAAGCGGTTCTGCTGGAAATGCCTGGCACGGGCGGCGAGAACGCCGCGTCTACAGTATCGGGGATGTTTTTCAGGCAAAAAAAAGTCTGAACTTTCGTTCAGACTCTTTTTCAGAATATGGCGGTGAGGGAGGGATTCGAACCCTCGATACGTTGCCGTATACACACTTTCCAGGCGTGCTCCTTCAGCCACTCGGACACCTCACCATATTTTTACGTTATCCCGTAAGGGGTAACGGGGCGCTACTATAGGGAGTCGCGGGGTAACGGTCAAGAAGAATTTTTCCCTTTTGTTATATTCGGTTAAGGCGTAACCAGCCATCCGTCAGCAAAAGGAAACCGCCCCGCCACGGCGGGGCATAATCATCATCGATTCAGGGATTTAACCCGGTTGGCATAGCTTTTACGCAGCTTCTGCAATTTTGGTGGAATCACCGCCATGCAGTAACCGTTTTGTTGTCCACGGCCACTCCAGTAATCCTGATGATAGTTCTCGGCCGGATACCATTCACCGCTTTCAATGGTGGTCACCACCGGCTGTTGATGATCCTGCTGAGCACGCTGAATCGCCGCTTCGGCTTCCTGACGTTGTGCTTCATCAGCGGGAAAAATCGCCGAGCGATACTGGGTACCGATATCGTTACCCTGACGATTCAACTGAGTCGGATCGTGCGTAGCAAAGCTGATATCCAGCAGATCACCGTAGTGAAGTTTTTCCGGGTCAAAACCAATGCGAATCCCTTCCGCATGGCCAGTGGTGCCGGTGCAGACTTCTTCATAAGTTGGATTGGCGGTCTCGCCACCGATATAACCGCTTTCCACGGATTCCACGCCGATCACATCTTTAAATACCGCCTCAGTACACCAGAAACAGCCGCCTGCAATCGTTGCGTATTCAATAGTCATGCTAAAACTCCCGAATGTTGTTCACTTACCCTGATGACATCTGGATAAGAGCGCTGAATAAATCTGTTATCCCATTGTAGACGCAGAGTGAAGCTGACGACCAGCGCACAAGGTGCTGTAAGTACTGGCAATCTGGCAACAGATAAGTTTTTGCTATGCCGCGCTGCGGTGTAAATACGCTAAGCTGAGCGCTGGTCAAATCCGCGGGAAATCGCAGCGTGAATATTATCGAGGCAAATGAAAGTCATATCCCTGCCATTCAGTCGATCTACGCCCATCATGTCAACAATGGTATTGCCAGCTTTGAGACCGAACCGCCATCCTGTGAAGAAATGTCTGCCCGACTGGCGAAAGTCAGAGCAGAGGGGCTGCTGTGGCTGGTAGCCGAAGTCGATAATCAGGTAATGGGCTATTGCTATCTGTCCTTTTACCGCACCCGCTATGCTTACCGGTTTACGCTGGAGGATTCGGTGTATATTGACCCGCAGTTTCAGGGACGTGGCGTCGGTAAGGCGTTATTACAGCGCGCGCTAAGCTGGGCCGGGCAACAAGGTTATCGCCAGATGATCGCCAATGTCGGCAACAGTGAAAATCACGGCTCGCTGGCTCTGCATCGCTCACTGGGTTTTACCGTTTCCGGCACGCTTTACTCCGTAGGGCTGAAGCATGGCCGCTGGGTCGATACGGTGATCCTTCAGCGTCCGCTGGGGCAGGGTAGTGACACCCTGCCAGCCAGTGCTGACGCTGCCCGGCTGTAGTCTTCTGTCGGGCTATTGTTGCTCGGATACCAGTACTGCCAGCGTATCCGGTTCCAGCGCTTTGAAAATATGCAACTGATCGGCCGGGTAACAAATATAGTCGCCGGGGTACAGTTCAACCGGCGCCTCGGCTAATCCCACCCGCGCCCGCCCCTGGGTAATAATAATGTGTTCCACCGAGCCGGGCGGGTGCGGCTGTGACAGCCGGTCCGCGCCGG
>NZ_JRXE01000021.1:74661-98840 GCF_001267535.1 Winslowiella iniecta
TCAGCAGATAAATATCCCTTCGCGCGCCTGGCGGACAGGTTGCCAGCAGCACCGCCTTATAATCAGCCAGTTCCGCCACCACGGCCGGGCCTTCGCCCCGACGAATCACCTGGGTGCGGCTGGCCTGTGGTTCCATCAGCTGGGCAAAAGGAATATTCAGCGCCACACACAGCGACCATAAGGTTTCCAGGCTGGGATTGCCGTTCGCGGCTTCCAGCTGCGATAGCGTCGACTTGGCAATGCCGGCGCGGCGGGCGACTTCAGCCAGTGATAACCCCGCGCGCTGGCGTTCACGTACCAGACCTTTAGCGATAATAGCGATCGGTTGCGTCATACCTAATCCTGATTCTTGTTATATCGAACGATCGTTCGACTTGTAAAACGATGCTGTCTTGTTCATTATAATGGAAAATCGTTCGTTATGAGATAAGTATGATGCCATTTCGTGGGTTTTCTCCTCTGAGTGCTGATGTGATAAAAGCTATCGCGCTGGTGTGCCTTGCCGATGGGCTGGTTGGTATTTCTTATGGCTCGCTGGCGACCGGTTACGGTTTTCCGCTCTGGGTACCGCTGACACTGTCATTGCTGGTGCTGGCCGGCGCCTCGGAATTTTTATTTATTGGCATTGTGGCTGGCGGCGGCAGTCCGTTAGCCGCCGCCGCCGCAGGGTTGCTGGTTAACGCGCGTCATCTGCCGTTCGGTATCGCGGTTAAAGAGCTGGTTGGACGCCATTATCGCAGCTATCTCGGTTGCCATATTATGAATGATGAAAGCGTGGTATTCGGCGTCTCACAACCCTCAGTGCCTGAGCGCAAGGCGGCTTACTGGCTGTGCGGTATTGGCATCGCGGTTTGCTGGCCGCTGGGCGTGTTGCTGGGTACGTCGCTTGGCAAGCTGATCCCCGATACTCACGCCATCGGGCTGGACGCGGTGTTTCCGGCTATTTTACTGGCGTTAATCTTCTCCGCGCTGAAAAAATTTAGCACCCTGATTTCCGCCGTGTCCGGTGGCGTGATTTCGTTGATAACGGTGCCATTTGTCCCGGTCGGGCTGCCGGTGCTGTTTTCATTGCTGGGCTTACTGATACGCAGGAGAGCAAAATGAGCCAACAACATTGGGTGATGATTGGCATCGTCCTGCTGGCTGCTGGCACATTTTTGCTGCGGCTGGCAGGTTTTAAACTGGGAAGCCGGATGCAATTGTCTACGTCGGCTCAGGAACTGTTATCCGATGCAGCCACCACATTATTACTGGCGGTGGCGCTGACGGTCACCTTATTTGAAGGGCAGCAGTTTGCTGGATTTGCCCGCGTGGCGGGCGTCAGCTGCGCGCTGGTTCTGGCGTGGCGTAAAGCGCCGCTGATGGTGATTATTCTCTCGGCGGCGGCGGTAACAGCGTTATTGCGCTGGCTGGGGATTGACTGAAGAGTGCAGGGGAGCCGAAAACGACTCCCCTGGAGCATTCCAGAAATTCCGCTTATCAGGGTTAAAATGACATTGTTACGCCAGCATAGTAAGCACGACCCGGTTCGTTATAGGTTGATGCCCCTTTATTCTCCCGATACACCCGCTTATCAAACAGATTGCTGATACCGGCATTCAGACGCAGGTTTTTCACCACAGCATAATTTACGCCGATGCCCGCTACCGAGTATGCGCCCAGCGGGTTGGTGGCCAGCGAGTCAACTTCGTTGCGAATTTCCGCATATTCACGCGGTTTCTGCCGTCCGTAGAAGGTCCAGTTGAGGTTGGCGGATAGCTTATCGGTGACCTGATAATCCAGCATGGTGTTGATGGTGTACTCAGGGATCACCGACAGGGGATTACCGCTATCTTTGTTTTTCGAGGTAATCATATAAGTGGCATTGGTACGCCAGTCCAGCTTCTCTTTCACCAGGGGTATCGTCAGATTGCCTTCCAGCCCTTCCACCAGCGCTTTACCGCCGTTTTCCCAGCGTAGAATATTGTTGCCGTTGGAGGCATAACCAATGATATCGGTACCGGAGACGATTTTATTTTTGTAATCGTTACGGAAATAGGTGATCCCGGCGCTATAACCGCGGTCGGTAAACTCCAGACCAATCTCTTTATTGACACTGACTTCCGGATCCAGATTACTGTTGCCCATTAAATAGCAGCCATTAGCGCTGATATTATCCGGGCAGCCATTACCCCGGGTAGCGAGCAGATAACCGTCGCTGGATTGATAAAGGTTCGGGGCTTTAAATACCCGCGCGATCCCGGCTTTAATTTTGAAGTATTCACCCAGCGCCTGCGAAATATTCAGGCTGGGACTCCAGTTGCTGCCGAATTCACTGTGATAGTCAAAGCGCAGGCCCGGAATCAGATTGGTGCCCGGCGTGGCCTCGATATTGTCTTCGAAATAGAGCGCGCTAAGTTCGGCGCTGTTTTTCGCGCTGCGGCCCGCAGGATCGCCGGAGATATCGCCAATGGTGGTGCCGCTGGCATCAGTCACCTGCATGGAGGCGGGGTCGTTGAGTTGCTCACGATTCCATTCCGCGCCAAGCGTAACGGTTTGCTCTATCCAGCGATCGAGCGGAATCGTGATCTCACCGTTGGTACGCACATTTTCCAGTCGGCTGGTTTGGTATTCGTCGCCATTAATCATCCCCTCAACGCGCCCGGTTGAACCTTCCTGCAAACGGGTGTTATTGGTTTTTTCGTAGTAAACGCCGACGCGTGACTGACCCCAGTCCCAGATGCCGTTATGGGTGATGCCATACGTCTGGCGATAGAGGCGGTTGGTCTCCTGGCCGTACAGCGTCTCAATCAGGTTATTCGGGCTGGCGTTGCTGTTGCTGTACTGCGTATCGCCGGCATAGATATTGCCCTGGCGGCTGTAGCTCATATCGAAATCGACAATTTGTGTCGGGGTGATTTTCCACGACAGCAGGGCATTGATATCTTTATTACGCACCCCTTCTTTGCCAGCAGCATATGAGCCGTTCTGCGCATTATTGATATCCCAGGCATCGGCATCGGTTTTATTGATATTGCCGTACAGACGCATCGTCAGCGCGTCACCCGCCAGTGGCCCGGTAAGGCTGAAGTTGGCGCGTTTGGTCGCACCTTCTTTGTCATTTTCGGGTTGGTTGGTAAACAGGGAAAGGGAGCCGTGCCAGTCATTGGTCGGGCGTTTGGTGATGATATTAATCACACCACCGGCAGCGCCGGAACCATAACGTGCCGCGGCCGGGCCGCGCAGCACTTCAATACGTTCAACCATTTCTGCCGGTACCCAGTTGCTGTCGCCACGGGTATCACGCTCGCCGCGCCAGCTGTAGCGCACCGAGTTTCGCGAAGTGGTCGGTACGCCATCGATTAAAATCAGGGTGTTTTCTGGCCCCATGCCACGAATATCAATCTGGCGGTTATTGCCACGGCTGCCGCTGGCGCTGTTACCGGTCAGGTTAACACCGGGCATTTTTCGAATGATATCAGAGAGGTCATTGACCGGAGGATCTTTAGCAATATCCTTCGCCGTGATGATGGAGACGCCCGGTTGTTGTTTGAGTTGGACTTCTGCCGGTGCCTGAACCACCATCTCCGCTTCATCACTGGTTACGTCTGCTGCGGCATAACTATTCCCGCTAATTAAGCCCGCCAGAAGTATTGCGCCAGGCCTCATCTTGCAAGAGGTTGTGTGAACCATGGAAATTATTCCTGAGATTGTAAAGAAATATTATTGAATGGTTATGATAACGATAATTATTTTCGTTTGTAGTCAGAGGCGTAAAACTTCACACAATCTCCATGATTGCGTACTAAATAAGCAATTCCAGAAGGGCTATCTGACTTAATAGCTTAAATTCAGTGAGTTATAAAATAAAATGCCGTGAGCGGGAAATGGCGCGCATTTCCACGTTGATGGGGAATTTGTCGTTTAACACCCGTGTTGTTGCCAGCTAATGTTTATTATCCGCGTCAATCGCGTATGATTGTGACACTTAGTAATACGAATCGTTTGCATTTTAATTCGTTGTTACATGCGTTCACTTTTCAGGAGAGAAAATGAAATTACGTTTTGCGTTGGTTTCGTCGCTGGTTGCTGCGAGCTTGATGCTCGCGGGTTGTGACAATGCATCCGCTGAAGCACAGGAATCCGCGACTATCAGCATTGAACACGCCCAGGGAACCACCCAGGTGCCGGTCAACCCGAAAAAGGTGATCGTGCTGAACCCGTCGACGCTGGATATCGTTGATGCACTGAATATTCCGGTGGCGGGCGTGCCGCAAAACAGCACTCATCTGCCGCCGTTCCTGGCGAAATACAGCGGCAACGCGGTTCTCAATGCCGGTACGCTGTTTGAGCCAGATTATGAAGCCCTGAGCAACGCGAAACCTGATTTGATTATTGCCGGTGGCCGCGCACGTGATGCCTATAATAAACTCAGCGCTATCGCGCCGACCATTGCGCTGGATATTGACAGCCAGCACTTTATCGACAGCCTGACGCAACGCACCGAACAGCTGGCATCGATTTTTGACAAGCAGCAGGAAGCGAAAACCTTACTCGATAACTTCAATCAGAAAATCACTGCGGTGAAAGCGAAATCCGCCAGTGCCGGAACCGCGATGGTGGTAATGATCAGCGGCGGTAAAATGTCTGCTTATACTCCAGGCTCGCGCTTCGGTTTTGTGTTTGACGTGCTGGGCTTTAAACCGGCGGCGAACTTCACCCAGACGGGTCGCCACGGTAACGTCGTCTCTTCTGAATTTATTCTGCAAACCAATCCGCAATGGTTGTTTGTGCTGGATCGCGATAATGCCATCGGTCGTACCGAAGGGCAGTCGGCGCAACAGGTGCTGGATAACCCGCTGATTGCTAAAACTGATGCCTGGAAAAATAAGCATATCGTTTACCTCGATTCGGCTTCCCTGTATATCGCCGGTGGGGTGCAGAGTTACAGCCAGCTGATGGATAAAATCAGCAGCACGCTGGACCAGGCAAAGCAGGGACAGTAATTTCCGCGCATGAAAACCTTTCAATTTGTAAGCGGCCTGGCGGTGGTGCTGGGCCTGATGATATGGAGTCTGTGCGTTGGTGCCAGCCATGTCACGCTTAGCGGTTTTTGGTCAGATCCTGATATGCGTGACATTTTCCTCATCAGCCGCGTGCCACGAACCGTGGCGCTGTTGCTGGCGGGCAGCGCAATGAGCGTCGCTGGCCTGATTATGCAGATGCTGACGCAGAACCGTTTCGTCGAACCCTCGATCGCCGGAACCACGCAATCTGCCAGTCTCGGCCTGCTGCTGGTGATGGTTTTCAGCCCGTCAGCTTCGGTGCTGATAAAAATGGGGGTCGCCACCCTGTTTGCCCTCGGCGGTACCGCGCTGTTTATGCTGCTGCTGCAACGGATGCGGATTAAGTCGCCGCTAATGGTGCCGCTGACCGGGATTATGCTTGGCGCGGTGTTCAGTGCGGTGACTACCTTTCTGGCGATGGAGTTTGATCTGCTGCAATCACTGGGCAGCTGGGAGTCGGGCGATTTTTCCGGCGTATTGCAGGGGCGCTATGAGCTGCTGTGGATTGTCGGCGGGTTAACGCTGCTGGCGATGCTGATTGCCGATCGCTTTACCGTGGCCGGCATGGGGCGCGATTTTTCCATCAATGTCGGGGTTAACTATCAACAGGTGATGCTGATCGGCATGGCGATTATCGCCGTGATTTGCGGTGTGGTAGTGGTAGTGATTGGCGTGCTGCCTTTCCTCGGGCTGATTGTGCCGAATATTGTCAGTATGGCGATGGGCGATAACCTGCGCCGTACCATTCCCTGGGTGGCATTGTGCGGCGGTGCGCTGGTGTTGCTGTGCGATATCATCGGGCGCTTAATCAGTTATCCGTTTGAAATCCCTGCCAGTGTGATCCTCGGGGCGATTGGCGCGCTGGTTTTTCTGATATTAATTCTCAGGACAAAACGCCATGCTGGCTAATTCTTCATCCTCAAGCCACCGTGTGGCGGCGAAACACCGCAGCTTAAGTTCACCGGCGCGACGTTTACTGTTGCTTGGCGTAGTGGCGCTGGCGGCAATCGTGCTGTTTATGACCATTAATCTGCGCGGTAATATGCAGTATATTCTGCTGCATCGTGGCCTGATCCTCGCCACTATGCTGCTGGTGGCCTTTGCCTCCGGTGTTGCCACCTTGCTGTTTCAGACGGTCACCAATAACCGCATTCTGACGCCTTCGGTAATGGGGCTGGAAGCGCTGTTTATTCTGATTCAGACCGCGATGATTTTTTTTGTCGATGCGGATGGCCTGGGCATCTTCGGCGTAACGGGGAAATTTCTCTGTGAAGCCCTGTTACTGGTGATGTTTTCGGTACTGCTCTATCGCTGGTTGCTGACCGGCGTCGGCATCAATCTGCATCAGGTGCTGCTGGTCGGGCTGGTATGCGGCACGCTGTTTCGTAGCCTGTCTAATCTGTTGCAACGCCTGCTGTCGCCGGGTGAGTTTGCGATTCTGCAAAGCCGCATTTTCGCCACTTTCACCCGCGCTGCGCCGGAAATTATCGCCGTGGCCGCGCTGCTGACCTTGCTGATTGCGCTGGCAATCTGGCGCATGCGGCATGTGCTGGATGTGATTGCGCTGGGGCGTAATACTGCGATTAATCTTGGCGTGGCTTACCAGAAGCAAGTGATCGTCATTCTGCTGCTGGTTTCGCTGCTGGTGGCGATCTCCACTGCGCTGGTTGGGCCGCTGACTTTTCTCGGACTGTTAGTGGCTAACCTGACTTACCAGCTGGTTGGCTCTCATCGTCATGAATATCTGCTGCCCGGTGTGGTGCTGACCGGCATTATCACCCTGGTGGGCGGCCAGCTGATTCTTGAGCGGGTATTTAGTATGGCGGGCACGCTGTCAGTGGTGATTGAATTTACCGGCGGCGCGCTGTTCCTTTACCTTTTGATCAAAAAGGCTAAGTTGTGATTGAAATAAACGGTGTGGTTAAAAAATACCAGCAGACGCCGGTACTGAATCAGATCAGTGAGCGCATTGCGGAAGGCGGCATTACCTCGATTATTGGCGCGAATGGCGCAGGTAAATCAACGCTGTTATCGGTTATCAGCCGCCTGCTGACGCCGGATGCCGGCCATGTCAGCATCAGTGGGCTGGATGTTGCCACCACCTCTGGCGATCGGCTGGCGAAGATCTTATCGGTATTACGCCAGGAAAACCACTTTACCAGCCGTCTGACGGTTTACGATCTGGTGGGATTTGGGCGTTATCCTTACAGCCGCGGGCGGCTGACCGGGGACGATCGCCAGCATATTGATACCGCGCTGGCGTTTCTTAATCTGTTACCGCTAAAAGATCGTTATCTTGATGAGCTCTCGGGCGGCCAGCGGCAGCGCGCTTATGTGGCGATGGTACTCTGTCAGGATACGCAATATGTGTTGCTGGATGAGCCGCTGAATAACCTCGATATGAAGCATAGCGTGGCAATGATGAAGCAGTTGCGGCGTGCGGCGGATGAGTTGCAAAAAACCATTGTGCTGGTGATTCATGATATTAATTTCGCGTCGGTTTACTCTGACCATATTATTGCGATGAAAGAAGGGGACGTCATTTATCGCGGCACGCCGCAGCAGATTATGAATTCAGAAACGATTGAAGCGATCTTTGATACCCCGGTGACCATCGAGCAGGTCGGTGGTCAGTATATTGCGGTGTATTATCGTTAGTTCACGCCAGTTATCTTGCCTGATCGCGCTGTAGTCAGCGTGGTCAGATTAATTCCTCTATTAATCAAATGCGTATTATATCTTTAATACAGTCTCTTTTTTTCACTCTCCTCTCTTAACAACAACGTCATAACTTAGAACACAAGATTATTGGTGGCGCGCCTCACTTCCTGTCAGTTTATTCCATATTGTTCTTGAATATATTTTACAGCTGCAATTTAGTTCTAAGCTAATGCAGTTTTTCGCTAATTTATAAGCAAGGAGTCGCAATATGAGTTTAAACCCCTCAGCGAATCTGCCGGTGCTGGATTTTGCCTTATTGTCCGGAAACGCCGGGCAACGTCAGGCTTTTCTGAGCCAGCTCAGTCAGGCGGCAAGGGATATCGGTTTCTTTTATCTGATCAATCACGGGATTGATGCCGGGTTACAGCAACAGGTGCAGCAGGTTGCCCGGCAATTTTTCGCACTGGATGATGCCGAAAAAGCGCGAGTTGCAATGGCCAACTCGCCGCACTTTCGCGGCTATAACCGACCGGGTTCGGAGATCACCCGCAGCCAGCCTGATTTGCGCGAACAGTTTGATATTGGCGCGGAACGCGAGGCATTGACGCTGGATGCCAGTTCACCGGTATGGCGCCGCCTGCAGGGGCCAAACCAGTGGCCGGACGCGTTGCCGGAATTAAAGTCCGCGCTGTTGCGCTGGCAGCAAGAGATGACGCAGATGTCGCTGCGCCTGCTGCAAGCGTTTGCCGCCGCGCTGGAGCTGCCGGAGGACGCATTTGACCCGCTGTACGGGGATAAACCTAACGAACATATCAAGCTGATCCGCTACCCAGGCCAGCCAACTTCCGCCAGTCAGCAGGGCGTCGGTGCGCATAAAGATTCCGGTTTCCTCAGTTTTCTGTTGCAGGACCATCAACCGGGTTTGCAGGTGGAAGTCGAGCCGGATCGTTGGGTCGATGCGCTGCCGATTGCCGGTGCTTTTGTGGTGAATATTGGTGAATTACTGGAACTGGCGAGCAATGGTTATCTGCGCGCCACCGTTCATCGCGTGGTCTCGCCCCCGGCCGAGCAGGAGCGGCTGTCGATTGCCTTCTTCCTCGGCGCACAGCTCGACGCGGTGGTGCCGGTGTATCAGCTGCCGGAGCATATTGCCCGGCTGGCACATGGCCCGGCCAGCGACCCGCTTAATCCGCTGCTGCGTGATGTCGGCTGGAACTATTTGAAAGGGCGTTTACGTTCGCACACTGATGTGGCGCAGCGTTACTACGCCGATTACCTGAAATAAACCCACAATAACTGGCGTTAATAAAGGAAAAATAATGAAAAAATCGTTGATGGTGATAGCCGGGCTGGCAATGTCGTTTAATATGATTTCATCCGCAATGGCGGCAGAGGCGCTGCGGATAGCGGCCGATCCGGTACCCCATGCCGAGATCCTGCAATATGTGAAAAAGATCGATCCGTCACTGGATCTGAAAATTATTGAGTTAACCAGTGGCGTCAATGCGAACGAATTACTGGCGCATGGTGACGTCGATGCTAATTATTTCCAGCATGTACCGTATTTACGCGACCAGCAGAAGGCGTTAGGTCAGACTTTTGCCGTGGCGGCGACGGTACATATTGAGCCGCTGGGAATCTACTCACGTAAAATTACCTCACTGCAACAGGTGCCTAATAATGCCACGGTGGCGGTGCCGAATAACGTTACCAACCTGAGCCGGGCGCTGTATCTGTTGCAGGCGCAGGGATTAATCAAGCTCAAGGCCGGTTTTAACGATCCGGCTAACGACCAGGCCACGCCGAAAGATATTGCGGAAAATCCAAAGCAGCTGAAAATTCTGGAAATTGAATCGCCGCAGATCCCCCGTTCGCTGGATGATGTTGATCTGGCCGTGATCAACGGCAACTACGCGCTGGAAGCGGGGCTGGTACCGGCAAAAGACGCGCTGGGGCTGGAAAGTGCGGATAATAATCCGTATGCCAATATTCTGGTGACGACACCGAAACTGGCGGATGATCCACGGATCAAAAAGCTGGCTGAGGATCTGCAATCACCAAAAGTTGCGGAATTTATCCGCCAGAATTACCAGGGATCGGTGATCCCGGTTGCGGTGAAGTGAGATGATTCGCGTTGAGCAGCTGGGGAAAGTCTATGCCGGAAACCCACGACCGGCGCTGGATAATGTCACGCTGACGATTCCTGATGGCGCTATTTTTGGCATCCTCGGGCGCAGCGGGGCAGGCAAAAGCACGCTGATTCGCTGTCTCAACCTGCTGGAACGCCCGACCTCCGGGCGTATTATGCTGGATGGCCGCGATCTGATGACGCTGACAGCGGCTGAATTGCGTCTTCAGCGTCAGCGAACCGGGATGATTTTTCAGCATTTCAATTTACTGCATGCCAAAACGGTGGCAGAGAATATCGCCGTGCCGCTAGAAATCGCCGGGATGAAAAAGTCGGATCGCCAGGCGCGGGTGGCGGAACTGCTGGCGCTGGTTGGCCTGAGCGACCGGCGTGATGCCTGGCCGTCACAGCTGTCCGGCGGGCAGAAGCAGCGGGTCGGCATCGCGCGGGCACTGGCAGCCAAACCGGACTATCTGCTGTGTGATGAAGCCACCAGCGCGCTGGACCCGGACACCACCGCTTCGATACTGGCGCTGCTGGACGATATTAACCGCCAGCTGGGGCTGACCATTGTGTTGATCACCCATGAGCTGGACGTGGTGAAAAGTATCTGCCATCACGCCGCATTGCTGGAGGACGGCAGGGTGGTGGAAAGCGGCGCGCTGGGAGAGCTGCTGGTTGATCCGTCGTCGACACTGCGAAAACAGCTATTGCACGATCGCGAAGCGGAACGGGCATTTTTACGTAAACATGGCGTCAGGGAGGGGGCATTATGCGCGGTCGCGTAGACTGGGAAACGTTCTGGGATCTGATGCTGAATGCCACGCTGGAAACGGTATATATGGTGGCAGTGGCGGCGCTGTTTACCGTGGCGATGGGTCTGCCGCTCGGCATCATCCTGTTTATTACCCGTAAAGATGGCATTCATCCGGCCGCCACGCTTAACCGTCTGTTAAGTGGCCTGGTGAATATTGGGCGTTCGCTGCCGTTTATCGTGCTGCTGATTGCGCTGATCCCTTTCACCCGGCTGATTATCGGTACTACGCTCGGAACCACCGCCGCGATTGTGCCGATTACCCTTGGTGCTTTTCCCTTTTTTGCGCGCATTGTGGAAAACGCGCTGGATGAAGTTGATAAAGGGCGCATTGAGGCGATTCTGTCGATGGGCGGCACCGGCTGGCATATCGTCAGTAAAGTGTTGCTGCCGGAAGCGCTGCCGGCGCTGTTGGCCGGGATTACCCTGACTACCGTGCTGCTGATTGGTTTTTCATCGATGGCGGGGGTGATTGGCGGCGGCGGCCTCGGAGATCTGGCGATTCGCTACGGTTATCAGCGATTCAATAATCAGATAATGATTGGCACGGTGGTGACGCTGATTGTTCTGGTGCAGCTGGTACAGACGCTGGGAGATCGGCTGGTACGTTCGCTGGCCCATCGCCGTTAATATTCCACGGGAGCCGTTCTCGGCTCCTGCGCGAAGGGTATAAAGGGTGCAAACCCTGGGGTTGAATGGGTCAGAGCGGCGTACCGGTATTATCCAATCTCAACGCTGCATCCCCCAGCGCTTAACCGTGATTTTCTCAATGCTGGCAAACACCCGATCGGTATACAGCTCATTACGATTCTGGAAAATAGACCGGCCGAGCACGACCTGAGTGCTTCATGCACCAAACACCCGTTCGGCGGCAATTAATGTGCGCCAGGCAAATGCCCAGCCAATTTTCCGGCCAGCAAAGTTCCTGGTTAATGACGCTGAAATCAGGATATTCAGCCCAAATCGCGGATCTTTCAGCCCATTGTTACGCCCGGTCATGCACAGCGTAGCGGAAACGCCACTGAAAACCGACCAGGAATAATATATGCGTAAAAACCAAATGCTTTTTCTTTCTTTTTTTTTATTAATCCGGCAAAAGCGCCAGCAAAGTCATTACCAGAATTATTAAAATATAATTCAACTTTATTGGATGGCTTATTAAGTTATCTGTGGCGGCGGGAAGTCAGAATAATATTCGAGTATTACGGTATACGGTGGAATGGAAAGAGTATCGAAGAGGGAAGGTTTTTTTTGCCATAAATGTTTCGGATTGCTCTTAAATTATCATCGATCTGGCAGAAGCTTAAACAGCGTCTATACTGAATTGTGATGTCATCCGCAATTTGGTCAGAGAGAATGAATCAGGCAGGCAAAAACCGCAGTTCAGGTACAGGAGAAAAGCAGCGCAGTTCCATGATAGTAAGCAGGCATTCAATTTTTTATCGCCAGTTGTCATGTCGTTCCCGCTCCCTTTTGCCGTCTAATGATTTAATTCTGCACCGACAGCAACTACTTCATCCGCCCACGGCAGTGCAGCCCATTTCCCTGAGCGGGTTATTTCAGTCGTCATTATTTCGGATGAACCACCACCAATTTAAGCTGTGCAATCCAATGCAGACCGGGAGAAGAGTGTGACCAGAGAATCTGAAGGTTTTCCTTCATTAAGTGGCGGCCTCTACGCGTTTTTCTTCGATGTTGATGGCACTTTAGCGGCAATTAAACCTCGCCCCGACGAGGTGTCTATTCCCGCCAGCGTTCGCCGCACGCTGCAATCTTTATCCGCCCTGAGCCACGGTGCAGTGGCGCTGATTTCCGGCCGGCCCGTTGAGCAACTGGATGGACTGGCAGCACCGTTCCACGCGCCGCTGGCGGGCGTGCACGGCGCTGAGCGCCGCGATGCCACCGGTGAACTGCATCGTATCAGTTTGCCGGATGAGGTGGTGAAACAACTGCATGAAACCCTGAGCAGCAATATCAACAACTGGCCAGGGACGCAGCTCGAAACTAAAGGTATGGCTTTTGCCCTGCATTATCGTCAGGCAGAACACTACCAGCCACAAATTTTGCAACTGGCAGAATCAATGGTGAAACGCTTCCCAATGCTGGCGCTACAGCCAGGGAAATGCGTGGTCGAATTAAAACCGAAGGGAATCGATAAAGGCGCAGCGATTCGTGCCTTTATGCAGGAAGCGCCTTTTGCCGGGCGAATTCCGCTATTTATTGGTGACGATCTGACAGATGAAGCCGGTTTTCGTGTGGTCAATGCCATGAACGGCTTGTCAGTTAAGGTCGGTGAAGGTTCAAGTGATGCGCGCTTTCGGCTGAAAGATGTCGATGAAGTTTACAGCTGGCTTGAACAGATGAAATTACAATTAGATCAAGACAACCTCG
Source organism: Winslowiella iniecta (assembly GCF_001267535.1). Classification (GTDB taxonomy): domain Bacteria; phylum Pseudomonadota; class Gammaproteobacteria; order Enterobacterales; family Enterobacteriaceae; genus Erwinia; species Erwinia iniecta. Next base: position 87,701 of record NZ_JRXE01000021.1, read on the forward strand.
GTAAGGAGTCAAGGTTATGAGTCGCTTAGTGGTCGTATCTAACCGTATCGCTGTACCCGATGGTTCAAATAGTGCCGGTGGCCTGGCGGTCGGCATTCTGGATGCGCTTAAAACAACCGGTGGGTTGTGGTTTGGCTGGAATGGTGAGATCAGTGCCATCGGTGAAGAAGAAGAAGAGCAACTGGATATTGTTAAACAGGACGGCATTACCTATGCCTCATTTGGTCTGAGTCAGAACGACTATGACCAGTATTATTGCCAGTTTTCCAATACCGTCGTCTGGCCGGCGTTTCACTACCGGCTGGATTTGGTGCAGTTCCAGCGTGAAGCCTGGGAAGGCTATTGTCGCGTCAATGAGCTGCTGGCGAAACGTTTGCAGCCGCTGGTGGAAGAGGACGATATCCTGTGGATCCATGATTACCATCTGCTGCCGTTTGCCGCAGCCTGCCGTAAACTGGGGATGAATAATCGCATCGGATTTTTCCTGCATATTCCTTTCCCGACGCCGGAAATTTTCAACGCCTTGCCGCCTCATGAAGAGCTGTTGCAGATGATGTGTGATTACGATCTGCTCGGTTTCCAGACCGAAAGTGACCGTACCGCGTTTCTCGAAAGTCTGTCACTGCTAACCCAGGTACAAAACCAGGGTGAGAAGCGACATCGTGCATTTGGTAATGACTTTGCCACTGAGGTTTATCCAATCGGCATTGAACCCGAGAGTATTAAAGAGATGGCAGAAGGCCCGTTGCCGCCGAAAATGGCTGCAATGAAGCGCGAATTGGGTGATGCGAAAAATATTATCGCCTGTGAGCGCCTCGATTACTCAAAAGGATTGCCGGAGCGTTTTCTGGCCTATGAAGCGCTGCTGGAAAACTTCCCCGAGCATCGCGGCAATATTCGATACTCGCAGATTGCGCCCACTTCGCGTGGAGATGTGCAGGCCTATCAGGATATTCGTCACCAGCTGGAAACTGAAGCCGGGCGGATTAATGGTAAGTACGGCACGCTGGGCTGGACGCCGCTCTACTATCTGAACCAGCATTTTGATCGCCGCCTGCTGATGAAAATCTTCCGCCTGACCGATGTCGGCCTGGTGACACCGCTGCGTGACGGCATGAATCTGGTGGCGAAAGAGTATATTGCGGCGCAGGATCCGGACGACCCTGGCGTACTGGTGTTATCGCGCTTCGCCGGTGCGGCCAATGAGCTGACCTCAGCGCTGATCGTTAACCCTTACGATCGTGATGAAGTGGCCGCGGCGCTGGACAAAGCCCTGACCATGCCGCGTACCGAGCGCATTTCGCGCTACAACGATATGATGGCGGTTTTGCGGGAAAATGATATTTCTCACTGGCGCGAAACTTACCTGAAAGATTTGCAGGCGATTGCGCCACGCACTGATGATCATGAGATGGCAAATAAAGTCGCGACCTTTCCGCGTTTAGCCTGATAACGTGACAGATAAGGGCGGCGTTCTCGCCGCCCTTATTAATAAAGATTGCTAATACCCATCCGGTTACTTCCAGATAAAAACCGCCCAATAATCCAGCGCATTTAAAAATAACCAATAAAATCTGCATTTTTAGTAAAGAAAATAAAATCGCTGCCGATAACCCGTACAGCAAGCTGATATTAGCGATCAAACATTCACATTTCTTATGTAACCCCCCGTTACATCTCTTTTCTCGGCCCGAACATAAACCCGCCTCTGTTAACAAAACGTTGCGTAAAGCCGCTCTAAACGTAACCAACCATGCAGTTCATTTGCGCGTAGCCTTTGATAAAGTTTATCTAAGTGACTAATTTTTCAGGGACTATAACTAAATTAAACTAGTGTTTAATGCTTTCTTTGGTGCTATTTTCAATGGTTAATGCTGTTAAATTGTCTTTGTAACGCAGCTGTAACGTGCCTGGGATAATAAGTGAGCTTTTTCAGCATGGGGTCACGTTACTAAACCATTCTTTAACAAAAAATGGCGTAATTGTTCTTTTATTAATCTATTCAACAGCTTCGCTGATGGGTTAATGGCAAGAATTTGGCTTAAAAGTGTGACGTGGATCACACTTTATCTAAAATTAAGGGGCTCGCTCGTTGTATGTGGAAATCCAACGGGATAGAGTTGCGCTGCTTTCGGAATATTCTTAAATATGTAAGCGGACGTCTCGGAGCATTTCTGATAACTCAAGCCTCTGCGGAGCGGGAGTGACGACGACTTACTTAATCAGTACTCGGCACGATGCGTAATCATTCAGCATATGTTTGGCTGCTGCCACGTGTTTTTGCCATCTTTAGATTTACCAACCAGCAACCAGGGTAGCGGAATTTATCCCGTGAACGTTAAAAGTAGTGTCAGTCAGGATGGAAAAATGGGTACATCAGAATTACTCAAACATATTTACGACATTAATTTGTCATATTTATTGCTTGCACAGCGTTTAATTAACCAGGATAAAGCCTCTGCCATGTTCCGCTTAGGTATCGATGAAGCGATGGCTGATTCTCTGGCGCAATTAACCTTACCGGAAATGGTTAAACTGGCTGAGACGAATCAGTTGGTTTGTCAGTTCCGCTTTAATGATCACCAGACCATCAGCCGTCTCACTCAGGAATCTCGCGTGGATGATTTACAGCAAATCCATACCGGTATTCTGCTGTCCAGCCGTTTATTACGCGACACTTCAGCCAGGACTGAAGATCTGCCTAAGAAGAGAGCGGGATAGATAATGAGTGAAAAAAGTATTGTCCAGGAAGCTCGTGATATTCAACTGGCAATGGAATTAATTACTCTCGGTGCGCGTTTACAGATGTTAGAGAGCGAGACGCAGCTCAGTCGTGGCCGTTTAATAAAGTTGTATAAAGAGCTACGCGGCAGCCCACCGCCCAAAGGCATGTTGCCATTCTCAACCGACTGGTTTATGACCTGGGAACAGAATATTCATGCCTCAATGTTCTGTAACGCCTGGCAGTTTCTGCTGAAAAGCGGCCTCTGTCAGGGGGTTGATGCGGTGATAAAAGCCTATCGCCTGTATCTTGAGCAGTGTCCGCAGTCGGATGAGACGCCGCTGTTGGCGCTGACGCGCGCATGGACGCTGTTGGCGCTGACGCGCGCATGGACGCTGGTGCGCTTTGTCGAGAGTGGCATGCTGGAACTCTCCAGCTGCAAATCCTGTAACGGTAGTTTTATTACTCATGCACACCAGCCGGCTGGCAGCTTCGTCTGTAGCCTCTGTCAGCCGCCATCACGCGCGGTAAAAAGACGTAAACTTTCTGCACAGCCTGCCGATAACACTCCACAACTGCTGGATGAACAGGTTAAACGCGCCGTTTAAGATTGTTCGAAACGTGGAATGACATCCAGCAGCGGTTTTTTAACCGCTGCTTTTTTTTGCTCTGCGTTTACCGAATAACACTTCGGCTCTCTGGCTTAACTTCCACCAACACGTTGCGGACGTAAGGATTTATTGTGCTGGTTATTTTAGGTTATTTGCTGGTGATTGGTTCGGTGCTGGGGGGCTACATGATGGTCGGTGGTCATCTTGGCGCACTCTATCAGCCTTCTGAATTGCTGATTATTGGTGGCGCTGGGATTGGCGCATTTATTGTCGGCAATAACGGTAAGTCAATCAAAGCGACCCTGAAAGCCTTGCCGCTGTTAATGCGTGGCTCCAAATATAATAAAGCGGTCTATATGGACCTGATGGCGCTGCTGTATCGGTTAATGGCGAAATCACGTCAGCAGGGCATGCTGTCGCTGGAAAGGGATATTGAAAATCCGCGCGAAAGCGAAATCTTTGCTAATTACCCGCGCATTCTTGCCGATAACCGTCTGGTGGATTTTATCACGGACTATCTGCGGTTAATGGTGAGCGGGAATATGAACGCATTTGAAATCGAAGCGTTGATGGACGAAGAGATCGAAACCTACGAGCACGAATGTGACGTACCGGCACAAAGCCTGGCGGCGGTTGGCGACTCGTTGCCGGCTTTTGGCATTGTGGCCGCTGTGATGGGCGTGGTGCATGCGTTGGCCTCGGCGGATCGTCCGGCAGCCGAGCTGGGCGCATTGATCGCCCATGCAATGGTCGGGACTTTCCTCGGTATTTTACTGGCTTACGGTTTTATTTCGCCGCTGGCCTCGGTGCTGCGCCAGAAGTGCGCGGAAACGACCAAAATGATGCAGTGCATTAAGGTGACGCTGCTCTCCAGCCTGAATGGTTATGCGCCACAAATTGCGGTGGAGTTTGGCCGTAAAACGCTCTATTCCACCGAGCGTCCCTCCTTCAGCGAACTGGAAGAGCATGTGCGTAATGCCAAGTCACCGGCGAAACAGACTTCGGATCAGGACGCATGAAGAACAGCAGCCACCCCATTGTGTTGGTAAAGCGGCGCAAAGTGAAAAAACATGAGGGCTCGCATGGCTCATGGAAAATCGCTTACGCCGATTTTATGACCGCCATGATGGCCTTCTTTCTGGTGATGTGGCTGATTTCCATCGCCAATCCGAAAGAGCTGGTTCAGATTGCCGAATATTTTCGTACCCCGTTGAAGGTCGCGCTCAGTAACGGGCCGCGCAGCAGTGACAGCGAAAGTCCGATCCCTGGCGGTGGCGATGATCCCTCACAGCAGCAGGGCGAAGTGAAAAAAGTGGTCGATATGGATGCGCAGAAACGCAAGCTGGATGAAATCCGCCTTAATCGTCTGCGTGAAAAACTTGATCAGCTGATTGAAGCCGATCCCCGGCTGAAAGCGCTGCGTCCGCATCTGATCATCAATATGGTGCAGGAAGGGCTGCGGATTCAGATTATCGACAGCCAGAATCGGCCGATGTTTAAAACCGGCAGTGCGCAGGTAGAGCCGTATATGCGCGATATTCTGCGGGCGATTGCCCCGATTCTTAACGATATTCCCAACCGCATCAGTCTTGCCGGGCATACCGATGATTTTCAGTATGCCGGTGGCGATCGGGGTTACAGCAACTGGGAGCTCTCGGCCGATCGCGCCAATGCCTCGCGTCGTGAACTGGTCACTGGCGGGCTGGCGAGCAGCAAAATGCTGCGCGTGGTGGGGATGGCCGACACCATGAAGCTGAAAAATCGCGGCGGCGACGATGCCGTAAACCGTCGTATCAGTTTGCTGGTATTGAATCATGATACTGAGGCGCAGATCGAAAAAGAGAACGCGGAAAGTGATGCGGTGCAGATCAACGATGCCGCAAGCATTAAACAGATTACCGTGCCGGCGCAGCCGTCGGATGCGGCATTAACCCCCGACCATCAACCTATACAGGCGACGCTGAAGACTGCGCCACAACCGGTAACGACATTACCGACGGTGGCGGAAATTCCGCCGCAGCCTAATCGCGACTCACAGCCGAGGTGATACCGTGAGCATGGATATTAGCGATTTTTACCAGACGTTTTTCGATGAGGCTGACGAATTGCTGGCCGACATGGAACAACACCTGCTGGGGTTAGACCCACAGGAGCCAGATTCGGAACAGCTAAATGCCATCTTCCGTGCGGCCCATTCGATTAAAGGCGGAGCGGGTACGTTTGGTTTTTCTGTATTACAGGAAACCACGCATATTCTGGAGAACATTCTGGACGGTGCGCGCCGCGGTGAAATGCAGCTCAGCACCGATATCATCAACCTGTTTTTGGAAACCAAAGATATTATGCAGGAACAGTTAGATGCCTATAAAGCCACCCAGGAACCTAACGCTGAAAGTTTTGAATATATCTGTCAGGCGTTGCGTCAACTGGCGCTGGAAGCCAAAGGCGAAGTTATTGAACCGGCAAAACCCCTGACGTTGGTTGCTGAACCGCAACCGGCAGCGGTGGCCGCCGCGGGCATGCGCCTGGCGCTGGTCGATCTTAAACCGAGTGAAGTTTCACTGATGCTGGAGGAGCTGGGGAATCTTGGCACCGTCAGTGAGGTGAAGAGAGGGGAAACCTCGCTGGAGGCGACGCTGGTTTCATCGGTCGAGAAAGATGACATCGTGGCGGTGCTCTGTTTTGTGATTGAAGAGTCACAAATTCGTTTCCTTGACGCGCCAGCGCCAGCGGAGGATGTGGCGATCAGCGAGTTACCTGCGGAATCCCTGGCGACCGTCAGCGATATCACCCCGGCGATCAAGCGTGAAGCGAAAAAAGCCGCGCCTGCGCGCAGCAGCGAGTCGAGCAGTATTCGCGTGGCGGTAGAAAAGGTCGATCAGCTGATTAACCTGGTGGGCGAACTGGTGATCACCCAGTCAATGCTGGCGCAGCGATCCGGCGAGCTGGATCCGGTTAACCACGGCGACCTGCTGAACAGCATGGGACAGCTGGAGCGCAATGCGCGTGACCTGCAAGAGTCGGTGATGTCGATTCGTATGATGCCGATGGAGTATGTGTTCAGTCGCTTCCCGCGTCTGGTGCGCGATCTGGCCAGCAAACTGGGTAAAGAGGTGGAACTGACGCTGCTCGGCAGCTCGACCGAGCTGGATAAGAGCCTGATCGAGCGGATTATCGATCCGTTAACTCACCTGGTGCGTAACAGTCTCGACCACGGCATTGAATCGCCGGAAAAACGCCTGCTGGCGGGTAAACATGCCAGCGGCAACCTGACGCTGTCCGCTGAACATCAGGGCGGCAATATCTGTATCGAAGTCAGCGATGATGGCGCGGGTCTTAATCGTGAGCGCATTCTGGCGAAAGCGTTGTCCTCGGGGCTGCCGGTCAGCGAATCGATGAGCGATGAAGAAGTGGGCATGCTGATTTTTGCGCCGGGCTTCTCGACCGCTGAACAGGTGACCGATGTTTCCGGACGCGGCGTCGGCATGGACGTGGTGAAACGTAATATCCAGGAGATGGGCGGTCACGTTGAAATCAGTTCGAAGCAGGGGAAAGGCACCACCATCCGCATTCTGCTGCCGCTGACGCTGGCGATCCTTGACGGCATGTCGGTGCGGGTGGCAGAAGAGGTGTTTATTCTGCCGCTGAACGCGGTAATGGAGTCATTGCAACCGCTGGCGGCAGATTTGCATCCGCTGGCCGGTGGCGAACGGGTGCTGGAAGTGCGTGGCGAATATCTGCCGCTGGTCGAGCTGTGGAATGTCTTTGATGTGCAAGGCGCGAAGACGGAAGCGACGCAGGGCATCGTGGTCATTCTGCAAAGCGCCGGAAAACGCTATGCGCTGCTGGTCGATCAGCTGATTGGCCAGCACCAGGTGGTGGTGAAAAACCTTGAGAGCAACTACCGCAAAGTGCCGGGTATTTCCGCCGCCACCATCCTCGGCGATGGCAGTGTGGCGCTGATTGTTGATGTCTCAGCACTGCAATCGTTAAACCGCGAAAAGCGTGTGGCCGGGGCCGCAGCTTAATTGTAATTGATTAAAGGTAGACCTATGACTGGAATGGCAAACGTCACCAAACTGGCTGGCGAAACGGTAGGCCAGGAGTTCCTGGTATTTACGCTGGGTGATGAAGAGTACGGCATCGATATTCTGAAGGTGCAGGAGATTCGGGGTTACGATCAGGTCACGCGTATCGCCAATACTCCAGCCTTTATTAAAGGCGTCACGAATTTGCGTGGCGTTATTGTACCGATTATCGATCTGCGGATTAAATTTGCTCAGCCGGGTGTCGAGTATAACGATAATACCGTGGTGATCGTGCTAAATCTGGAGCATCGCGTGGTGGGCATTGTGGTTGATGGCGTGTCTGATGTGTTGTCACTGACGCATGAGCAGATCCGTCCGGCACCGGAGTTTGCAGTGACCATGTCGACCGAATATCTTACCGGACTTGGCGCGCTGGGCGATCGTATGCTGATCCTCGTCGACATTGAAAAACTGCTCAGCAGTGAAGAGATGGCGCTGATGGATAATCTGCGTAGCGCATAACGGTTTAGGTAACCGCAGGCAGGTGCGTTGTGGCCTGCGGTTATTTTTTTATGGCACTTTTTCTTATCTGAAAAATAACTATCCTGACCTATAAAACTCCTCCTGTTTATACCGATAAGTCCATCGCGTTTTTTTATTTTTTTTCATCAAGGGTAAATATGTTTAAGCGTATTAAAGTCGTTACCAGTTTAATTCTGGTGCTGGTGATATTTGGTGCCCTGCAATTAGTGGCAGGTGGACTGTTCTTCAGCGCATTAAATAATGATAAAAACAACTTCGCGGTTTCACAAAACTCCAGTGTGAATGTCGCCACTTTTACTGATGCATGGATTGTGCTCAACCAGACGCGAATTACCCTTAACCGCGGCATGCTGCGGATGCAGGGTGATACCGCCAATGAGATTAATAAGGCGTCACTGACCGGTCTGTATCAACAGGGGACCAGACAGCTGGCGACCAGCGACCAGTTTTATGCGCAGTATAAAGCCACGCCGGACACGCCGGGGCTGGACAACAAGTTGACTCAGCAGCTGGAGCATAACTTCGAGAACTACCGCGATTCCCTGGCGCAGATGCTGGAGATGATGTCGGCTAATCAGCTGGAAGCGATGTATAAGCTGAATATTGAGCAAAAACAGAGTGAGATGCAGGGGGTTTACAGCCAGTGGCGCGATGCGCAGGCGGCGCTGACGGCGCTGGGCGTGGCGGATAATCAGCGCGATTATCAGCGCATGCTGTGGGTGCTGGGCGGCATTATGTTGGTGGTGCTGGCGGTCATTGTGCTGTGCTGGTTTGGCCTGCAACGGATTCTGTTACAGCCATTACAGCAGGTTGTCAGCCATATCAAACTGATTGCGGCAGGCGATCTGACCAGTCAAATCGAAGTGGCAGGGCGCAATGAAATGAGCCAGCTGGCGGCCAGCCTGCACCATATGCAGCAGGAGCTGGTGCGCACCGTCAGTGATGTGCGTGACGGTTCGGACGCTATCTTTACCGGTGCCAGCGAAATCTCGGCCGGTAATAACGATCTCTCTGCCCGCACCGAACAGCAGGCGGCATCCCTGGAAGAAACTGCCGCCAGCATGGAACAGCTGATGGCCACGGTGAAGCAGAATGCTGAGAATGCCCGTCAGGCCTCTCAGCTGGCGCTGAACGCCTCGGAAACCGCGCAGAAAGGCGGCTCGGTAGTAGATGGCGTGGTGAAAACCATGAGTGATATCGCCGGTAGTTCACGCAAAATCGCCGATATTATCAGCGTGATCGACGGTATTGCCTTCCAGACTAATATTCTGGCACTGAACGCGGCGGTAGAAGCGGCGCGCGCCGGTGAGCAGGGACGGGGTTTTGCCGTGGTCGCCGGTGAAGTGCGTAATCTTGCCCAGCGCAGCGCGCAGGCGGCAAAAGAGATCAAAACGCTGATCGAAGACTCCGTCAGCCGGGTTGATGCCGGTTCACTGCTGGTGGAAAGCGCGGGTACCACCATGAGTGATATCGTCGGCGCGGTAACGCGGGTGACGGATATTATGGGCGAAATTGCCTCAGCCTCCGACGAGCAGAGCCGCGGTATTGATCAGGTGGGTGAAGCGGTGACCGAGATGGACCGTGTTACGCAGCAGAATGCCGCACTGGTGGAAGAGTCGGCCTCGGCGGCGGTGGCGCTGGAGCAGCAAGCCAGCCGCTTAAGCCAGGCGGTCGCAGTATTTAAAGTGCGCGCCGGGAAACGTCTTAACACGCCGATGACCCCGCCGACATTCACTGCGCCAGTAATGGCAACCCGGCAACACCGCACCCCAGCGGCCGCCGATGCCAACTGGGAAACGTTTTAATTTTATCCGGGGCGACGTTCGGTCGCCCCAGCTGTAAAGGTTCCTTATTGACTGCCGATAACATCAACAGATGGCAAATGTAATAAGGGACTGTATGTTTAAGCGTATGAAAGTTGTGACCAGTCTTATTGTAATTCTGGTCGTGTTTGGCTCACTGCAATTACTCTCCGGCGGTCTGTTTTTTCAGGCCTTAAAGAGCGATAAAGCGAATTTCACTATCACCGAGCAACTGCGTCGCGAGCAGACAAATCTGACCGCGTCATGGATTGCCCTGGTTCACACCCGCAATACCCTCAACCGCGCAGGTCTGCGCTACATGCTCGATACCAATCAAATGGGCAGTGGTGACACCGTGGCGGATTTACTCAAGCTGGCAAAAACCCAGCTGGCGCTCGCCGAGCAGCAGTATGGCGAGTATCAGGCTGAATTGCCGGAAGATGTTAAAACCCTCAGCCACGTCAAGGCTGTTGCCGAGAACTACACCATTCTGCACGGCGCGCTGACCGATCTGATTAAGCTGATGGGCGAAGGCAATATCAAAGCGTTCTTCGATCAGCCGACGCAGGGCTACCAGAACGGTTTTGAAGCGGCTTACAACAGCTGGCTGAATAATACCGCCTCGCTGTTTGCTGAAGGATCGGCGCAAAACGATCGCGCTTATAACCAGGCGATGTGGGTGCTGGTGATTGTCTTACTGGTGCTGCTGACGGTGATGCTGGTGGTGTGGAGCGGTATGCATCACATCCTGCTGCGTCCGCTAAATACCACCATTAGTCATATCCGCCATATCGCCAGCGGCGATTTGACGCAAACGATTGAGGTTGAAGGGCGTAACGAGATGAGCCAGCTGGCTTCCAGTCTGCAACATATGCAGCAGGAGCTGGTTAAAACCGTGGGCGACGTGCGTGACGGATCCGATGCGATCTTCACCGGTGCCAGCGAAATCTCTGCCGGAAACAACGATCTGTCGGCGCGTACCGAAGAGCAGGCCGCTTCGCTGGAACAGACCGCAGCCAGTATGGAGCAGCTGACGGCGACGGTGAAACAGAACGCTGAGAATGCCCGTCAGGCCTCGCAGCTGGCGCTCAGCGCCTCAGAAACCGCGCAAAAGGGCGGCAAAGTGGTCGATGGGGTGGTGAAAACCATGAGTGATATTGCCGGCAGTTCGAAGAAAATCGCCGACATTATCAGTGTGATCGATGGCATTGCTTTCCAGACCAATATTCTGGCGCTGAACGCGGCGGTGGAAGCGGCGCGTGCCGGTGAACAGGGGCGTGGTTTTGCGGTGGTCGCTGGTGAGGTGCGCAGTCTGGCACAGCGCAGCGCCCAGGCAGCCAAAGAAATCAAAGCCCTGATTGAAGACTCCGTCAGCCGGGTCGATACCGGATCGGTGCTGGTGGAGAGTGCTGGTGAGACCATGCATGACATCGT
>NZ_JRXE01000022.1:0-36981 GCF_001267535.1 Winslowiella iniecta
TATGTGACTGAGTTACGCGAATGCGGCCAACGCAGCAGCAGCGCAAAAGATTCGTTTCATGCACAAAGAATTTGCCTGGCGGCTGTAGCGCGGTGGTCCCACCTGACCCCATGCCGAACTCAGAAGTGAAACGCCGTAGCGCCGATGGTAGTGTGGGGCCTCCCCATGCGAGAGTAGGGAACTGCCAGGCATCAAATTAGTACCATTTCCCGTGACGCGGAAGTGAGAGAAACACCTGAAGTCAGACTGAAGGTCTGGAATCAGTACAGAATCGGTGGAGCGGTAGTTCAGTTGGTTAGAATACCTGCCTGTCACGCAGGGGGTCGCGGGTTCGAGCCCCGTCCGTTCCGCCACCCTTTTAGGGGCGTAGTTCAATTGGTAGAGCACCGGTCTCCAAAACCGGGTGTTGGGAGTTCGAGTCTCTCCGCCCCTGCCATAAAAACAATCCTTTGCTCCGGCAAAGGATTTTTTTTGTCTAAAATTTACCTCTCAGACTCTCCATTTTCTTCCTTTCACGCCCAAAAACAGCAACCAAAAGAGTCAGTAATGGCTGACCCTGATGATCTCTGTTCTCTTTTTAAACCAATAAGTTATTTAATAACCGGAAATTTTAACAGCTGACGGATATGTGACTGTTGATCGCTGTTCTGTAACCAAACCGCATACAATGGACGTACCGCAACAGGCGTGTCCGGAATCACCAACAGGTCAGGATAAAGACTGTGCCAAACGTCGGGTAAAAACGCACAAGCTCCGGTAGTATGCAGCAATTGTCGGGTTAAATGCGCAGATGTGGTAGTGAGAACCGGCACATCATCAGCCCCTGCCAGGTAGCTTTGATGCTGATGAAAATCCGCACCCCATTCCAGTTTTATATAGTCATACTTTTCACGTTTTTCACTCTGGCGTGAGCGGAACAGCGTCAGTGAAATATGACCAATTTGCTGGCTGGTCAGCTCATCCATTTTCGGCGCTTCAGTGGTGATCAGCAGGTCGAGTTGACGCTCATGCAATTGCTTAACCAGCAGATGTCGCTGAGCGACCCGCGCTTCAAGGTGCAGGTTCTGCTGATTCTCATACAGCGATTGTAGCCACGGTGTCAGATAAGCTTCCCACAACGATGCACTGGCACCGATAGACAGCTCATGATGCTGCTGAGTGTGCGAAACCTCCTTCTTGGCCATCATCCAGGTACTCATCAGACTCTCGGCGTAGGGCAGTAAACGCTCTCCGGCAGCCGTCAGACGAATATTATTGCGATGGCGAGTAAAAAGATTCACACCTAACTGATTTTCCAACTGTCTGATACGAAAACTGACCGCAGACTGCGTGAGATAAAGTGCTTCAGCCGCACGCCCAAAGTGGCGAGTTCTGCTCACCTCAAGAAAGGTTTTAAGTAATTCCGTATCCACAGATATCTCCCAAAAATCATTTGTCGTAATGATTTAAATGTTTTGTTTTACACTCTGTCAAGCCTATCTAATACTCCGCGCCATAAATAGCACGGCCATATAAAGAGTCAGGAGCGTGTAAAATGGCGGAAAGCTTCGCAACAACTAATCGTTTTTTTGATAACAAACATTATCCACGCGGATTCTCTCGTCACGGTGATTTCACCATCAAGGAAGCGCAACTTCTTGAACGTCACGGTTATGCGTTCAATGAGCTGGATCTGGCAAAGCGTGAACCGGTAACGGAAGAAGAGCGTCTGTTTATCGAAGTGTGTCGTGGCGTACGTGAACCGCAAACAGAAGCGGAACGCGTCTGGTCAAAGTATATGACACGTATTAAGCGTCCGAAACGTTTTCATACCCTTTCAGGCGGTAAGCCGCAGATGGAAGGCGTTGAAGACTATTCTGACAGCGACGATTAAATTAAATGGGGCTTTCAGCCCCATTTTTCATTCCAGACTTTTATGCAGATGAATCAGCAGGCGATCGATAGCGCGATAGCTCAACGCTTCATGCAGATGTGTACGTTGTATCGCTTCTTCACCCGCCAGGTCAGCAATGGTGCGCGCAACCTTCACAATGCGTTGCCATGCCCTGACTGAAAGCCCCAGTTTATTGAGCACTGATTCCAGCCATTCAGCGTCCTGCTGCGATATCACACACCACTGCTGAATCTCACTGTTACTGAGCATGGCATTACACTTCCCGGCGCGACCCAACTGCCGTTCCCTGACCGCTAGCACCCGCTGTCTGACCGTCTCTGTTGATTCACTACACCGCTCGCGGCTGCTTAACATTCCCGAAGGCAATAATGGCACTTCCAGTGACAGATCAAATCGGTCGAGAAACGGTCCTGACAAGCGACTCAGATAGCGTAACGTTTGCTGTGGCGAGCTGCGACTATGAATGCCCTGGTAATGGCCTGAAGGGCTGGGATTCATTGCTGCAACCAGCTGAAAACGTGCCGGATAAGTGACTTTTGCGCGCGCACGTGAGATCGAAATTTCTCCCGACTCAATAGGTTCTCGTAATGCGTCCAGCGCGCGTCGCTCAAATTCCGGCAGTTCATCAAGGAACAGCACGCCATTATGGGCGAGAGAAATCTCACCCGGGCGCGGCAGCGAACCGCCGCCGACCAGCGCATACATCGAAGAGCTGTGATGAGGCGCACGGAACGGTCGCTGACGCCATTGTTTATGCATTGTGCCACTATCGACCAGGCTGGCAATCGCCGCGCACTCCAGTGCTTCGCTGTCGCTTAATGGCGGCATCAGACCCACCAGTCGGGTCGCCAGCATGGTTTTTCCCGTGCCGGGCGGGCCAATAAGCAGCAGATTATGCCCACCGGCGGCGGTAATTTCTAACGCGCGTTTGGCCTGCTGCTGACCGATAATTTCATTGAGATCGAGCGGATTACCGGTTTCAGCCGGCGCACTGGCAACGGCCGCAGTCAGGATGGCCTGACCATGTAAAAAAGCACAGACCTCCAGCAGGTTGCTGGCGATGAGGCTTTCACCCTGCTGAATTAAACCAACTTCCTGCTGATTATCATGCGACAGAATCAACTGACGGCCACAGTGCCGTGCCGCAATTGCCGCAGGTATAGCGCCCTGTACGGCCCGTAGCGCGCCGCTAAGTGCCAGCTCCCCCAGGAACTCACAGGCAGGCAATTTATCCCCAGGGACTTGCTCTGAGGCGGCAAGAATAGCGATAGCGATCGGCAGGTCGTACCTGCCTCCCTCTTTCGGCAAATCGGCCGGTGCAAGGTTTACGGTAATCCGTTTGGCCGGGAAGGTGAATCCGCTATTGATGATCGCACTTCTGACACGGTCACGCGCCTCTTTCACCGTCGTTTCGGGTAATCCAACCAGCGACAATGCTGGCAGCCCATTGCTTAAGTGCACTTCGACTGTAACCAGCGGAGCTTCTACTCCCAGCGCCGCGCGCGTTGAGACAATCGCTATCGTCATAATCACTCCTTGTTACCCGCCAGAGTGTCCTGAGAATCACTGAGTGACGATGGGCAAAGCAGAATGATGCGTGGCATGCCGAAAATAATCGTCGACGGTTGCAGAAGGATGAGTAATTTCTGACGATATATCGCAGAACTGGCGGAAAGATTCATCACGACAGGTGCGTAATGAACTTTTTTCAGTATCCGGCTTATTCGCGCGATAACAATCGCTTAACGTCGTTCTGTTTAACCCGTCTCAAAATTTCTCGCCGAAAAAAGTTGTCATAAGCTGGCTAACTGTGATAACTCTGTAGGCATTACTTCGAACAAGCGAAAAACCGAAACCGAAATGAAAGCCCTTCTACGAGTGATTAGCCTAGTCGTGATTAGCGTGGTGGTGATTATTATCACACCTTGCGGGGCTTCGCTTGGAGAAAGAAAGGCTTAGAAATCAAGTCTGAATTCACAAAAAACCCCCGCACCGAAAGGTCCGGGGGTTTTTTTTCGACCAGACGTAATGTCAGCGAATGAGAGAGGAATAAAGAATGAACAGTAGCATAAAATGCTGTTGTTCCCAGCGAGAGGCGGGGGAATAACTATGAATGGTGCTCAGTGGGTGGTTCAGGCGTTGCGTGCGCAAGGTGTAGAAACAGTATTCGGCTATCCGGGTGGCGCAATCATGCCGGTGTACGATGCACTCTATGATGGCGGCGTCGAGCACCTACTGTGTCGTCACGAGCAAGGTGCCGCAATGGCAGCAATCGGCTATGCGCGCTCTACCGGCAAAGTGGGCGTGTGTATCGCCACTTCCGGTCCGGGCGCGACTAATCTGATTACCGGCCTGGCAGATGCGATGATGGACTCTGTGCCGGTGGTGGCTATCACCGGGCAGGTATCGTCGGCCTTTATCGGCACCGATGCGTTTCAGGAGATCGATGTATTAGGTCTGTCGCTGGCGTGCACCAAACATAGTTTTCTGGTTGAGTCGCTCGACGATCTGCCTTCGGTAATGGCAGAAGCCTTTGCCATCGCCCAGTCTGGCCGCCCTGGCCCGGTGCTGGTCGATATTCCTAAAGATATTCAGCTGGCGAATGGTGAATTAACGCCGCATCTGCTGCCGGTAGAAGAAGCGCTGGCGCATCCGGTTAATGAGTTACAGCAGGCGCGTGCAATGCTGGCTCAGGCAAAAAAACCGGTGCTGTATGTTGGCGGCGGCGTGGGTATGGCGCAGGCGGTTCCGGCGCTGCGTGCCTTTGCAAAAGAGACGGGAATCCCGACTGTTGCCACGCTGAAGGGGCTGGGTGCACCGGACGCGAACGATGCCTGCTATCTGGGTATGCTCGGAATGCACGGCACCAAGGCTGCCAATTTCGCGGTTCAGCAGTGTGACTTGCTGATTGCGGTGGGTGCACGTTTTGACGACCGCGTCACCGGTAAGCTGGATACCTTCGCCCCACACGCCAGTGTGATTCATATGGATATCGACCCGGCCGAGCTGAACAAGCTGCGTCGTGCGCATGTTGCATTACAGGGTGATTTCAATCAGCTGCTGCCAGAGATGTATCAACCGATTGATATCACGGCCTGGCGCGAACATGTGATGGCGCTGAAGGCCGAGCACAGCTGGCGTTACGATCACCCGGGCGAAGCGATCTACGCGCCGCTGTTTTTACATCAGCTGTCGGCTCGCAAACCAGACAGCGCGGTAGTGACCACCGATGTCGGTCAGCACCAGATGTGGAGCGCTCAACATATGAGTTTTAGCGCGCCGGAGAATTTCATTACTTCCAGCGGGTTGGGCACGATGGGCTTTGGCCTGCCCGCCGCGGTAGGCGCACAGGTTGCGCGGCCGAATGACACGGTGATCTGCGTATCCGGCGACGGCTCATTTATGATGAATGTGCAGGAGCTGGGCACCATCAAGCGTAAACAGCTGCCGGTGAAAATCGTTCTGCTGGATAACCAACGGCTGGGTATGGTTCGCCAGTGGCAGCAACTGTTCTTCTCTGAACGCTACAGTGAGACCAACCTCTCTGATAATCCCGACTTCCTGATGCTGGCCCGCGCATTTGATATTCCCGGCCAGCGCATCACCCGAAAAGACCAGGTCGACGCCGCATTAGACGCTCTGCTGAACAGTGAAGGGCCTTACATGCTGCATGTTTCAATCGATGAGCATGAAAACGTCTGGCCACTGGTACCGCCTGGTGCCAGCAACGCAAATATGATGGAGAAAACCTCATGAATCAGCATCAATTGTCTATCGAAGCACGTTTCCGACCTGAAATATTGGAGCGCATTTTACGCGTTGTTCGCCATCGTGGATTCCAGATTTGTTCAATGAACATGGCCTCGTCGAGCAATGTGAGCAATATTAATATTGAAATGACCGTTGCCAGCCAACGCTCCGTCGATTTACTGTCAGTACAGCTGAGTAAATTAATGGACGTTGCCTGCGTTCAGGTTCAACAACAGACAACACAACAAATCCGCGCGTAGTCGCGAAAGGAAATAAGAATGACGACGAAGAAAGCAGACTTTATCTGGTTCAATGGCGAGATGGTTAAATGGGAAGACGCTAAGGTCAGCGTTATGTCCCACGCGCTGCACTACGGCACCTCCGTATTCGAAGGCGTCCGTTGCTACGACTCGCACAAAGGCCCGGTAGTTTTCCGCCATCGTGAACATATGCAGCGCCTGCATGACTCTGCCAAAATTTATCGTTTCCCGGTCAGTCAGAGCGTCGACGAGCTGATGGAAGCGTGCCGCGAAGTGCTGCGCAAAAACAACCTGAAAAGTGCTTATATTCGTCCGCTGGTATTTGTTGGTGATGTCGGTCTGGGCGTTAACCCGCCAGACGGTTATAGCACTGATGTGATTATCGCTGCTTTCCCATGGGGTGCTTACCTCGGTGCCGAAGCGCTGGAGCAGGGCATCGATGCCATGGTTTCCTCCTGGAACCGCGTGGCACCTAACACCCTGCCAACCGCAGCGAAAGCCGGTGGTAACTACCTCTCCTCTCTGCTGGTTGGCAGCGAAGCGCGTCGTCACGGTTATCAGGAAGGTATCGCGCTGGATACCCAGGGCTACATCTCTGAAGGCGCAGGCGAAAACCTGTTTGAAGTGAAAGATGGCATCCTGTTCACCCCGCCATTTACCTCTTCTGCCCTGCCAGGCATTACCCGTGATGCCATCATTAAATTAGCCAAAGATATGGGTATCGAAGTGCGTGAGCAGGTGCTGTCACGTGAATCCCTGTACCTGGCAGACGAAATCTTTATGTCCGGTACCGCTGCGGAAATCACCCCGGTGCGCAGCGTTGACGGTATCCAGGTCGGCGAGGGCAAACGTGGCCCGGTGACCAGGCGTATTCAACAAGCATTCTTCGGCCTGTTTACCGGTGAAACGGAAGACAAATGGGGCTGGCTGGATCAGGTAAACCCATAAGTATAACGATTTGGCGAGCGGGCCATTGTCCGCTCGCAACTTATTCAGACTGGAGTAAATAGAGCATGCCTAAGTACCGTTCCGCCACCACCACCCATGGCCGTAATATGGCGGGTGCCCGTGCCCTGTGGCGCGCTACCGGAATGACTGATGATGATTTCGGTAAGCCAATCATCGCGGTTGTTAACTCATTCACCCAATTCGTTCCAGGACACGTGCATCTGCGCGATCTTGGCAAACTGGTCGCTGAGCAGATTGAAGCGTCTGGCGGTGTGGCAAAAGAGTTCAACACCATCGCAGTCGATGACGGAATCGCCATGGGTCATGGTGGCATGCTGTATTCACTGCCGTCTCGCGAGCTGATTGCTGACTCCGTGGAATATATGGTGAATGCCCACTGCGCCGATGCGATGGTGTGTATCTCCAACTGCGACAAAATCACCCCGGGAATGTTGATGGCCTCGCTGCGCCTGAACATCCCGGTGATCTTTGTTTCCGGCGGTCCGATGGAAGCCGGTAAAACCAAGCTGTCCGACAAAATCATCAAGCTCGACCTGGTCGACGCGATGATTCAGGGCGCAAACCCGAATGTCAGCGATGCTGACAGCGACCAGATTGAGCGTTCCGCCTGTCCAACCTGCGGCTCCTGCTCCGGCATGTTTACTGCTAATTCAATGAACTGTCTGACTGAAGCGCTGGGTCTGTCGCAGCCGGGTAACGGTTCACTGCTGGCGACCCATGCCGACCGTAAACAGCTGTTCCTCAATGCCGGTAAACGTATTGTTGATCTGGCAAAACGTTACTATGAGCAGGACGATGAAAGCGCTTTGCCACGTAGCATCGCCAGTAAAGCGGCGTTTGAGAATGCGATGACGCTGGATATCGCCATGGGCGGTTCCACCAATACCGTACTGCACCTGCTGGCGGCGGCGCAGGAAGGTGAGATTGAGTTCGATATGAGTGATATCGACCGCCTGTCTCGCCTGGTGCCGCATCTGTGTAAAGTGGCACCAAGCACGCCGAAATACCATATGGAAGATGTGCACCGTGCGGGTGGCGTACTCGGTATTCTCGGTGAGCTGGATCGCGCCGGACTGATGAATAACGACGTGCGTAACGTACTGGGTCTGAACCTGAAACAGACGCTGGAACAGTACGACATCATGCTGACCAAAGACGAAGCGGTGAAGAAGATGTTTCGTGCCGGTCCGGCGGGCATTCGTACCACCCAGGCGTTCTCACAGGATTGCCGCTGGGACACGCTGGATGACGATCGTCAGGAAGGCTGTATCCGTTCGCGTGAATTTGCTTTCAGTCAGGATGGCGGCTTAGCGGTGCTGTACGGCAATATCGCGCAGGACGGCTGCATCGTGAAAACGGCTGGCGTCGAGAAAGAGAGCCATGTCTTCCGCGGCCCGGCAAAAGTGTATGAGTCACAGGATGACGCGGTTGAAGCGATTCTCGGTGGCAAAGTGGTGGCGGGCGACGTGGTGGTCATCCGCTACGAAGGGCCAAAAGGCGGGCCGGGCATGCAGGAAATGCTCTATCCGACCACTTATCTGAAATCGATGGGCCTCGGCAAAAGCTGTGCGCTGATCACCGACGGCCGTTTCTCCGGCGGGACTTCCGGTCTCTCTATCGGTCACGCTTCACCGGAAGCGGCTGCGGGCGGTGTTATCGCGCTGGTGAAAGACGGTGACATTATCGATATCGATATCCCGAACCGCGGCATTAAGCTGGATGTGCCGGATAACGAACTGCATGCGCGTCGTGAAGAGGAAGAGGCACGTGGTGCTGAAGCCTATACGCCGCACGGCCGTGTACGCCAGGTCTCTCTTGCACTGCGTGCTTATGCATTGCTGGCCACCAGTGCCGACAAGGGTGCGATCCGCGATAAGAGCAAGCTGGGAGGCTAAAAATGGCAGAGTCTCAACCGCTACCCGATGCACCTTGCGGAGCCGAATATCTGCGTGCGGTGTTGCGCGCGCCGGTCTACGAAGTGGCGCAGGTGACACCGCTGCAAAAAATGGAAAAAATTTCTTTGCGTCTGGGTAACACCATTCTGGTAAAACGCGAAGATCGTCAGCCGGTTCACAGCTTCAAGCTGCGCGGCGCTTACGCGATGATTGCCAGTCTGACGGAAGAGCAGAAAGCGCGTGGCGTGGTGACGGCTTCAGCGGGCAACCATGCCCAGGGCGTGGCGCTGTCGGCCACCAGGCTGGGGATTAAATCGCTGATCGTGATGCCGGTGACAACGGCGGATATCAAGGTCGATGCGGTGCGGGCGTTTGGCGGTGAGGCTTTCCTGTTTGGCGCGAACTTCGACGAAGCGAAAGCCAAAGCGATTGAACTGTCGGAAGCGCAGGGTTACACCTTTGTGCCTCCGTTCGATCACCCGGCGGTGATTGCTGGCCAGGGCACGCTGGCGATGGAACTGTTGCAGCAGGATGCGCACCTTGATCGGGTTTTTGTCCCGGTAGGCGGCGGTGGCCTGGCAGCCGGCGTGGCGGTGCTGATTAAACAGCTGATGCCGCAAATCAAAGTGATTGCGGTGGAAGCCGAAGACTCAGCCTGCCTGAAGGCCGCACTGGAAGCCGGTGAGCCGGTCGACCTGCCGCGTGTCGGGTTGTTTGCTGAAGGCGTGGCGGTCAAACGCATCGGCAATGAAACCTTCCGCCTGTGCCAGGAGTACCTCGACGATATCATTACCGTCGACAGCGACGCGATTTGCGCGGCGATGAAAGACCTGTTCGAGGATGTGCGTGCGGTGGCGGAGCCTTCCGGGGCGCTGGCGCTGGCGGGGATGAAGAAGTATATCCAGCAGCACGACATCAAAGGTGAACGGCTGGCGCATGTACTGTCGGGTGCCAACGTCAACTTCCACGGGCTGCGCTACGTTTCAGAGCGCTGCGAGCTGGGAGAACAGCGAGAAGCGCTACTGGCGGTCACCATCCCTGAGCAGCAAGGCAGCTTCCTGAAGTTTTGCCAGCTGTTAGGTGGCCGGGCGGTCACTGAGTTTAACTATCGCTATGCTGACGCCGATAACGCCTGCATTTTTGTTGGCGTGCGCTTAACCCGTGGCATTGAAGAGCGGGGTGAAATCATTGCTCAACTTAGCGAAGGCGGCTACAAGGTGGTGGATCTATCCGACGATGAAATGGCGAAGCTGCATGTGCGCTATATGGTCGGCGGACGCCCGTCAAAACCGCTGCGTGAAAGGCTGTTCAGCTTTGAATTCCCGGAGTCACCGGGCGCATTGCTGCGTTTTCTGCAGACGCTTGGCACCCACTGGAATATTTCGCTGTTCCATTACCGTAGCCACGGCACTGATTATGGTCGGGTACTGGCCGGTTTTGAACTCGGTGAAAACGAACCGGAATTTGAACAGCATCTCACCGCCTTGGGCTATGACTGCCACGATGAGACGCGTAATCCGGCGTTCAGCTTTTTCCTCGCCGGGAAATAATCCGCTTACCTACAGCAGATTCCAGAACGCATCGATAAGCGGCTCATTGAGCCGCTTTTTTTGTACGCAAACGCCCAGCTCGAACGGCGCAACCGACTCGACATTCTCCAGCACCAGCACCCGATTACGCACCGGCTCAGGGCTGTTCTCCAGCACCACATCCGGCAGCAGCGCAATACCGCAACCCAGCGCGACCATCGACACAATCGCCTCATGCCCCGATACCGTGGCGTAAATCAGCGGATTGGCGATGCGATGGCGGCGGAACCACAGGTCGATGCGCCGACGTGCCGGCCCCTGTTCAGGAAGGATAAACGGAATCTGCGACCAGTCCGGCTCCTCGTGAGTCGCCTGACTGCGCACCGGACACGACAGCGCCGGGGCAATCAACACCAGCGGAATATAGCCGAGCGGCGTGAAGTCGATACTCGCCGGTAAGGTTTCCGGTCGTCCGGCAATCGCCAGGTCAGCTTCGTTCGACTGGACTTTCTCCACCGCGTCGGCGGCATCGCCGGTCGTCAGCTTAATTTCAACCAGCGGATGTTCGGCGCGGAAGCGGTCGAGAATCGGTGGCAAATGGCTGTAGGCGGCAGTGACCGAGCAAAACAGCCGCATTTCGCCACTGAGTGAAGGGCCGTTCTGACCGATAGCATGGCGCAGCTGCTGATACTGCAACAAAGTATGCTGCGCGAACTGGCGCAGACGCTCACCGGCATCGGTCAGCGTGACGGTGCGATTATCACGTAAAAACAGTGCCTGCCCAAGATCCTCTTCCAGACGCTGAATCTGGCGTGACAGAGTCGAAGGGCTGACATGCATGGCGCGCGCCGAGCGGCCAAAATGGCGGCTTTCCGCCAGATGCAGGAAGAGTTTCAGGTCACGTAAATCCATGCGATGCGGGCCTCGTTTTTGCGTTGCAGTTCTTGCAATGTCACGTTGTTAATATATCAATTTAAGCAATGCATTTCCTGTCATATGATGGGGACAATTAACGGTGAGGCAAATAAGCGCCACACCATCAGAATAAATGATAAACACAACCTCATACGGAGTACCCATGGCTAACTATTTCAATACTTTGAACCTGCGCAACCAGTTAGCGCAATTAGGTAAATGTCGCTTTATGGCGCGTGATGAATTTGCTGATGAAGCAAGCTACCTGAAAGGTAAAAAAGTCGTCATCGTTGGTTGTGGTGCTCAGGGCCTGAACCAGGGTCTGAACATGCGCGACTCTGGTCTGGATGTGGCTTACGCTCTGCGCGCTGAAGCGATTGCAGAAAAACGTGCTTCATGGCGTAAAGCGACCGAAAACGGTTTTAAAGTTGGCACTTACGAAGATCTGATCCCGCAGGCCGATCTGGTGGTTAACCTGACGCCGGACAAGCAGCACTCGGCTGTCGTTCAGGCGGTTCAGCCACTGATGAAAGATGGCGCTGCGCTGGGCTACTCCCACGGTTTTAACATCGTTGAAGTGGGCGAGCAGGTTCGTAAAGACATCACCGTTGTGATGGTTGCGCCAAAATGTCCGGGTACCGAAGTGCGTGAAGAGTACAAACGTGGTTTCGGCGTACCGACGCTGATCGCGGTTCACCCGGAAAACGATCCGAAAGGCGAAGGTATGGCGATTGCTAAAGCCTGGGCGGCGGCAACAGGTGGCCATCGCGCCGGTGTTCTGGAGTCTTCTTTCGTTGCTGAAGTGAAATCTGACCTGATGGGCGAGCAGACTATTCTGTGTGGCATGTTACAGGCCGGTTCACTGCTGTGCTTCGACAAGTTGGTAGCGGAAGGGACTGACCCGGCTTATGCCGAAAAACTGATTCAGTTCGGCTGGGAAACGGTGACCGAAGCACTGAAGCAGGGCGGTATTACCCTGATGATGGATCGCCTGTCTAACCCGGCTAAACTGCGTGCTTTCGCACTGTCTGAGCAGCTGAAAGAGATTATGGCTCCGCTGTTCCAGAAACATATGGATGACATTATTTCCGGCGAATTCTCATCCGGTATGATGGCTGACTGGGCGAACGACGATAAAAATCTGCTGGGCTGGCGTGAAGAGACCGGTAAAACGGCATTTGAAACCGCACCACAGTTCGAAGGCAAGATTGCTGAGCAGGAATACTTCGATCACGGCGTGCTGATGATTGCGATGGTGAAAGCGGGCGTTGAGC
Organism: Winslowiella iniecta; assembly: GCF_001267535.1. GTDB lineage: Bacteria > Pseudomonadota > Gammaproteobacteria > Enterobacterales > Enterobacteriaceae > Erwinia > Erwinia iniecta. The sequence goes on from NZ_JRXE01000022.1 coordinate 12,487, forward strand.
TGGCGTTCGAAACCATGGTTGATGCCGGCATCATTGAAGAGTCTGCCTACTACGAATCACTGCATGAACTGCCGCTGATCGCGAACACTATCGCACGTAAGCGTCTGTATGAAATGAACGTGGTTATCTCTGATACTGCGGAATATGGTAACTATCTGTTCTCGTATGCGGCAGTGCCACTGCTGAAAGAGTTTATGACCACGCTGCAGGCGGGCGATCTGGGTAAATCCGTTGCCACTACTACCGTTGATAATGCGCAGCTGCGTGATGTTAACGAAGCGATTCGTAACCATCCAATCGAGTCTGTTGGCCGCAAACTGCGTGGCTACATGACCGATATGAAACGTATCGCGGTAGCAGGCTAATTCAGGGCGGCGAAAACACCGCCCCTGCGAGGCGCCTTCGGGCGCCTTTTTTAATTGCGGTACAACACTTTGATGATGTGGTAGCCAAACTGCGTGTGCAGTGGACCATAAGGTTCCAGCAGCGGGCAGGAGAACACCACTTTATCAAAAGCAGGAACCATTGCTCCTTGCTTAAACTCACCTAAATGACCGCCTTTTTTGCCTGACGGGCAGGTGGAGTGCTTCTTCGCCAGCTTCTCGAAGTCGCCGCCATTTTTCAGTTGCTCCAGAATATCCAGAGCCTGTTTCTCTTCCTTAACAAGGATATGCAATGCTGCCGCAGTTTTTGCCATTATCGTACCTTGAGTCTTGGGGTTTCCGCTCGCTATACTACCACGCTATTATTTCTTCCCTCCGCAATTTCATTGAGTGACTTCCCCTATGCGTCTGAATCCTGGCCAACAACAAGCGGTAGAATTTGTCACCGGACCTTGTCTGGTGCTGGCGGGAGCGGGTTCTGGCAAGACGCGCGTGATAACCAATAAGATTGCCCATCTGATCCGCGAATGCGGTTACCAGGCGCGCCATATTGCGGCGGTGACTTTTACCAATAAAGCCTCGCGTGAAATGAAAGAGCGCGTGGCGCAAACCCTCGGTCGCAAAGAGGCGCGCGGGCTGATGATCTCCACTTTCCACACGCTGGGGCTGGAAATTATTAAACGCGAGTATGCGGCGCTGGGAATGAAATCCAACTTCTCGCTGTTTGACGATCAGGATCAGCTGGCGCTGTTAAAAGATCTGACGGAAGAGTGGCTGGAAAATGATAAAAATCTGCTGCAACAGCTGATCTCGACCATCTCCAACTGGAAAAACGATCTGATCGATCCTCCTCGTGCGGCGGCGCAGGTCAGCGGTGAGCGCGATAAAATTTTTGCCCACTGCTATGCGCTGTACGATCGTCACTTAAAGTCCTGCAACGTGCTGGATTTTGACGATCTGATTCTGCTGCCGACCTTGCTACTGCAACGTAATGAAGAGGTGCGCGAGCGCTGGCAACAGCGTATTCGCTATCTGCTGGTGGATGAATATCAGGATACCAACACCAGTCAGTATGAGCTGGTCAAACTGCTGGTCGGATCGCGTGCGCGTTTTACCGTAGTGGGTGATGACGACCAGTCGATCTACTCGTGGCGCGGTGCGCGGCCACAAAACCTGGTGCTGCTAAAAGAGGATTTTCCTGCGTTGCAGGTGATTAAGCTGGAGCAGAACTATCGTTCCTCCGAGCGCATCCTGAAAGCGGCGAATATCCTGATCGCCAATAATCCGCACGTATTTGAAAAACGGCTGTTTTCCGAGCTGGGCTATGGTGCGGAGCTGAAAGTGGTGACCGCCAACCATGAAGAGCATGAGGCCGAGCGGGTGACTGGCGAGCTGATCGCCCATCACTTTATCAATAAAACCCAGTACAAAGATTACGCCATTCTTTATCGCGGGAATCATCAGTCGCGGGTATTTGAAAAAATGCTGATGCAGAACCGTATTCCCTATCGCATTTCGGGTGGCACCTCATTCTTCTCGCGTCCGGAAATTAAGGATCTGCTGGCCTATCTGCGCATTCTCACCAACGCTGATGACGACAGCGCTTTTCTGCGCATTGTGAATACGCCACGGCGTGAAATTGGTCCGGCGACTTTGCAAAAACTGGGTGAGTGGGCGATGCAGCGCAATAAAAGCCTGTTTACCGCCAGCTTTGATATGGGGCTCAGTCAGACACTTACCGGTCGCGGTCTTGAATCATTGCAGCGTTTCACCAGCTGGTTGCAGGAAATTGCCCGACTGGCAGAGCGTGAGCCGATTGTGGCAGTGCGGGATTTGATTCGCGGTATCGACTACGAAAGCTGGTTATTTGAAACCTCGGCCAGTCCAAAAGCCGCTGAAATGCGGATGAAAAACGTCAATACCCTGTTCCAGTGGATGTCAGAAATGCTGGAAGGCAGTGATATCGACGAGCCAATGAGTTTAACTCAGGTGGTGACGCGCTTTACGCTACGCGACATGATGGAGCGCGGGGAAAGTGACGAAGAGCTGGATCAGGTTCAGTTGATGACGCTGCACGCTTCCAAAGGCCTTGAGTTCCCATACGTTTATCTGGTCGGCATGGAAGAGGGGCTGCTGCCGCATCAGAGCAGTATCGATGAAAACAATGTCGAGGAAGAGCGCCGTCTGGCCTACGTGGGTATCACCCGCGCCCAGAAAGAGCTGACCTTTACCCTGTGCCGTGAGCGCCGCCAGTATGGCGAAATGGTGCGGCCAGAACCGAGTCGTTTTCTGCTGGAATTGCCGCAGGACGATCTGAAATGGGAAAGCGAACGTAAAGTGGTCAGCGCGCAGGAACGTATGCAAACCGGCCAGAGTCGGGTCGCCAATTTGCGTGCGATGTTAGATAAGGCGAAAGGCGGCTAGTCTCAGGAAATCGTCAGCGGCCAGTGAACATAACTCTGCCAGTGACTTTCCTGTTCGAGCAATTCAGCGCGTAACGGATGCGCCTCCAGCCAGCCAGCCGGTAAGGTCAGATGCAAAGTATCATCATCAGCCTGCAATCGCACCGCCGGCAGGGTGTCGTCACGACGGCGGCTGGCGAAAATAATCGCTAAACGCAGCAGTCGGCACAGGCGCTCTGCCATACGTGGCGGCACGGCATTTTGTTGGCTCAATAGTGCCAGATCGATGCTGTTTCCCTGATTTTGTAGCAACGTTGCCAGCAGTTTTTTCTGAGCGGGAGTGAAGCCAGGCAGGTCAAGATGACGAACTAAATAAGCGGCATGCTGGGGTGCTTGTTTAAAATCGACGCTGAGGCCAATTTCGTGGATCAGAGTGGCGCTTTCCAGCAGTTCCCGACATCGTTCATCCAGCTTCCACTGCTGGCTCACCTGGCGGGAAAAACTTTCCGCCAGCTGGCGCACGCGTTCTGCCTGTTCGGCATCAATGGTAAAACGGCGCTGAATATTTTGCAGCGTACGGCTGCGAATATCGCGGTCAATGGGCAGATGCAGCATGCCATACACCAGGCCTTCGCGCAGTGCGCCGCCCGCCAGCAACATGCTTTCAATATTCAGCTCCTGAAAAATGGCGATCAAAATCGATAAGCCACTCGGAAATACCAGCGCACGTTCCAGCGTAAGTCCTTCAATTTCCAGCTCTTCCAGCTTGCCACACTGAATGGCGCGCTGTTTTAGCTGCTGAAGTTTACTCAGGGTGATGCGTTCATCCATTCCCTGCGCCACCATTATTTCCTGCAACGCCTGAACGGTGCCGGAAGCCCCTACGCACACCTGCCAGCCGTGAGTTCGCAGGGTGTCGGCAATCGGCTGAATCATGGCGCGAGCCGCCTGTTCGGCCTGCTCAAAATTCGCCTTGCCCAGATGGCGATCGGCGAAGTAGCGCTCCAGCCAGGTGACACAACCCATTGGCAGACTGAACAACGAGGTAGCCTGTGAGCCATTGCCAGTGACCAGTTCAGTACTGCCACCGCCAATATCCACCACTAAACGACGATCGGAACCACCGGTCGTATGAGCAACACCCTGATAAATCAGGCGGGCCTCTTCTTCGCCGGTGATCACGTTAATCGGGCAACCCAGAATGTCCCCCGCGGTTTGCAAAAAAGCATCCGCATTGGCTGCCAGTCGCAGCGTGGCGGTCGCCACTACGCGAATCTGCTCCGGGGGAATGTCCTGTAACTGCTCGGAAAACAGTTTCAGACACTGCCAGCCGCGCGCCATCGCTTCATCAGACAGATGATTTTCCGGGTCAAGACCCGCCGCGAGACGCACTTTACGCTTTATACGCGCAACGGTCTGGATATTACCCGCCACCTCGCGCACCACCAACATATGAAAACTGTTAGACCCGAGATCTATCGCAGCATAGAGTGATGAGGCGCTTAGCATGGCTGGCTTAACTCGAACGTTTACGGTTATTGTTACGCGGCGCACTACCACGGCGGTTATTATTATTACCACCACGACGCGGGCCATTGCCTGAACGATTACGCGTTAAGCGCTTCGGCGGCGGTAGATCGGTCATCAGCGCATCGCTGTTGTATTTGCTGACCGGAATGTTGTGGCCGATATACTCTTCGATTGCCGGCAGGTTGAGTGCGTACTCTTCACAGGCGAGGCTAATCGAGTGACCACTGGCGCCAGCACGACCGGTACGGCCGATACGGTGCACATAGTCTTCGCGATCGTCAGGTAAGTCGTAGTTGAACACGTGAGTCACGGCAGGAATATGTAAACCACGCGCAGCAACATCGGTCGCTACCAGGATATCCACGTCACCTTTAGTGAAATCCTCAAGGATACGCAGGCGTTTTTTCTGCGCCACATCACCGGTCAGCAAACCGACGCGATGTCCGTCGGCAGCCAGGTGGCCCCAGACGTCTTCACAGCGGTGCTTGGTGTTGGCAAACACGATGGCACGATCTGGCCACTCTTCTTCCAGCAGCGTCTGTAACAAACGCATCTTTTCTTCGTTAGAAGGGTAGAACAGCTCTTCCTGAATGCGGTGGCCGGTTTTTTGCTCTGGCTCGACTTCAATATACTCGGCGTTATTCATATGTTCGAAAGCGAGCTCACGAACGCGCCAGGAGAGGGTGGCGGAGAACAGCATATTAAGGCGCTGGTTGGTGGCCGGCATACGGCGGAATAACCAACGGATGTCTTTAATAAAGCCAAGATCGAACATGCGATCGGCTTCATCGAGTACCACGACCTGAATGGCGCCGAGGTTGATATGGTTCTGTTTGGCATAATCGATCAGACGACCGGTGGTACCAATCAGCACGTCCACGCCGCTTTCCAGCACTTTAAGCTGTTTATCGTAACCATCACCGCCGTAAGCCAGACCTAATTTCAGGCCGGTAGACTTGGTCAGAGGTTCGGCGTCGGCATGGATTTGCACGGCCAGTTCACGCGTCGGAGCCATGATTAGCGCGCGCGGTTGATTCACCTGGCGACCTTCTGCAGCCGGGTGAGAAAGAAGATGATGGAACGTTGACGTCAGAAACGCCATCGTTTTGCCGGTACCGGTTTGCGCCTGACCTGCTACATCACGCCCTTCGAGCGTGAAAGGTAATGCGAGCGCCTGGATAGGCGTGCAGTTATGAAACCCTTTACTTTCAAGAGCTTCAATGACCTGAGGGTGCAGGGCGAAGTCGGAAAACTTCTGTTCGGTTAAGTGTGTTTTGCTCATAGTGTGGTAGAATATCAGCTTACTATTGCTTTACGAAAGCGTATCCGGTGAAATAAAGTCAACCTAAGTTGGCAGATTTTACGCCAACCAGCCAGGCATAATCTTGTGGAGTAAGACATGAGCAGCGATAAAATTGTTCACCTGACCGATGACAGCTTCGAAACCGACGTCCTGAAAGCCGAAGGTTTAACGCTGGTTGATTTCTGGGCAGAGTGGTGTGGCCCATGCAAAATGATTGCACCGATTCTGGATGAAGTCGCTGACGAGTACGAAGGTAAGCTGACCATCGCCAAGCTGAATATCGACGAAAACCCAGGCACTGCGCCTAAGTACGGTATTCGCGGTATCCCGACACTGTTGTTATTCAAAAACGGTGAAGTGGCAGCAACGAAAGTTGGCGCACTGTCTAAAGGCCAGCTGAAAGAGTTCCTGGACTCAAATCTGGGCTAAACCCTGGTCGGCTCTGGCGGTCTTCTTAATTTTATGCAGACCGCTAGACGCCCGGCTTTAAGCGTGCTAAGTTACTTTTACTGCATTGCAAACTTACTTACCTGGTAGTTTGAATCTTAGATTTTCCCTTGTTGAGCACTGTATTTCGCACTGAAATAACCAGGCATTCAGCAATCTGACGGTTAGCATCAATAATTTCCGGCATCGCGTTCCAACCGTCTCCTCGTTTTCAGATCAGCATTTTCCTGCAAATGATCGCCGAGCGGACAACGGAAACAGTGCCATAAAACAGGCATGGACGATATTGCCATACCTTTCACGACAATCATTTCGAGATTTACCCCGAGTTTAAGAACCCACCATTATGAATCTTACCGAATTAAAAAATACGCCGGTTTCTGATCTGATAACTCTCGGCGAAAATATGGGGCTGGAAAACCTGGCCCGCATGCGCAAACAGGACATTATTTTCGCCATCCTTAAGCAGCATGCAAAAAGTGGCGAAGATATCTTCGGCGATGGCGTGTTGGAGATATTGCAGGACGGATTTGGTTTCCTCCGTTCTGGAGACAGCTCCTACCTCGCCGGTCCCGATGATATCTACGTTTCTCCCAGCCAAATCCGCCGTTTTAACCTCCGCACTGGTGATACCATTTCAGGCAAGATTCGTCCGCCAAAAGAGGGCGAGCGTTATTTTGCACTGCTGAAGGTTAATGAGGTTAACTACGACAAACCCGAAAACGCGCGTAGCAAAATTCTGTTTGAGAACCTAACGCCGCTGCACGCTAACTCGCGTCTGCGTATGGAGCGTGGTAATGGTTCTACCGAAGATTTAACCGCACGTGTACTCGACCTGGCTTCGCCAATCGGTCGTGGTCAGCGTGGTTTGATCGTCGCACCGCCAAAAGCGGGTAAAACCATGCTGCTGCAGAACATTGCGCAGAGCATTGCCTACAATCATCCTGATTGTGTGCTGATGGTATTGCTGATCGACGAACGTCCGGAAGAAGTGACCGAAATGCAGCGTCTGGTTAAGGGTGAAGTGATTGCTTCTACCTTTGATGAGCCGGCATCACGGCACGTGCAAGTTGCCGAGATGGTTATCGAGAAAGCCAAGCGTCTGGTTGAGCACAAGAAAGATGTCATCATCCTGCTTGACTCCATTACTCGTCTGGCACGTGCTTATAACACCGTAGTACCGGCTTCCGGTAAAGTGTTAACCGGTGGTGTGGATGCTAACGCCCTGCATCGTCCGAAGCGTTTCTTCGGTGCTGCGCGTAACGTGGAAGAGGGCGGAAGCCTGACCATCATCGCGACCGCGCTGGTCGATACCGGTTCGAAGATGGATGAAGTAATTTACGAAGAGTTTAAAGGCACCGGTAACATGGAGCTGCATCTCGCCCGTAAAATTGCTGAAAAACGCGTCTTCCCGGCAATCGACTACAACCGCTCCGGTACCCGTAAAGAAGAGCTGCTGACTTCCCAGGAAGAGCTGCAGAAAATGTGGATCCTGCGCAAGATTATTCACCCGATGGGTGAGATCGATGCGATGGAGTTCCTCATCAATAAGTTGGCGATGACCAAAACCAACGACGAATTCTTCGATATGATGAAGCGCTCCTAAAAAACAGAAAAATCCCATAAATCGCCACGCTCAGACGTGGCGTTTTTCGTTTATGGGCTATACGATATGTGGTGCCCGAGGGATTGCTCGGGTAGCACCGTAGTAGATGTGATCTTAATCTGGATTAAAATTAGCCCTTCTCCGTGGCGCTTTCTTTCAGTTTTCACTGATGGAATGTTTACGGAAATCGCGGTTAACTGTTCAAACGGGCCCCGAGCCCGCATATAAAATGATGGCAAGGATAGCGTTAAAGTATTTGCCCTTCGCCATTGCAGGATTTCAGAATCGGGTATGACTTTTGCATATATATTGCATGTTGACCTGAGATTCTTTGCTGAGAGCTGTTAATGTGAATTTACTCACGATGAGTACTGAGCTTGCTTCAATCTTTCTGTTTTCACTGGTATTTCTGTTTTTTGCGCGAAAAGTAGCTAAAAAAATTGGACTGGTGGACAAGCCAAACTACCGTAAACGCCATCAGGGCGTGATCCCACTTGTCGGTGGTATCTCAGTCTATGCAGGGATTTGCTTTACCTTTTTGATCACCAATTACTATGTTCCGCATGCCTGGCTCTATCTCAGCTGTGCTGGCGTGCTGGTGCTGATCGGTGCACTGGACGATCGCTATGATATTAGCGTGAAGCTGCGTGCCTCGGTTCAGGCGCTGATTGCGATTGTGATGATGTATTACGGTAATCTTTACCTGCTCAGTCTCGGCCATATTTTTGGATCCTGGGAGCTGGTCGTCGGGCCATTTGGTTATGTACTGACGCTGTTTGCAGTGTGGGCGGCAATTAACGCCTTCAATATGGTGGACGGCATTGACGGTCTGCTGGGCGGGCTGTCGTGCGTGACCTTTGCCGCCATCGGCATCATCCTGTTTATTGACGGTCAGCTCAGTCTGGCGATGTGGTGCTTTGCCATGATCGCGGCCATTGTGCCTTATATCCTGCTGAATCTCGGCACCTTTGGAAGACGCTATAAAGTGTTTATGGGAGACGCGGGCAGTACGCTGATTGGTTTCACAATTATCTGGATTTTACTGGAAACCACGCAGGGTGAAACGCATCCGATTACGCCGGTAACTGCACTGTGGCTGATTGCGATTCCGCTGATGGACATGATTGCCATTATGTACCGCCGGTTGCGTAAGGGGATGAGCCCGTTCTCTGCCGATCGTCAGCACATCCATCACTTGATCATGCGAGCAGGTTTTACCTCTCGTCAGGCTTTTGTGCTGATCACGCTGGCAGCCGCGCTGTTGGCGGGAATTGGAGTGATGGGCGAATATCTAAAATTTATTCCTGAATGGGTGATGTTGGCATTGTTCTTGCTTGCATTTGCTTTGTATGGCTACTGCATAAAACGTGCCTGGCGAGTGGCGCGATTTATTAAACGTATGAAGCGCAGAATGCGCAACTCGAGTGCCAATAAAAACATTTCCTGAATAAAACAGGTAAAGGACGCCATGAAAACAGAACCTGAAGCTTTGTCACGATCGGCCACTGTGGATAATGAGTTAGATATTCGCGGTCTTTGCTGCACGCTATGGCGAGGCAAACCATGGATTATCGGTCTGGCGTTACTGTTTATCGCTGTCGCCTTTATTTATTCACTGTTGGTGAAGCAGGAGTGGAGCACCACGGCGATTACTGACCGCCCGACGGTCAATATGCTCGGTGGTTACTACTCCCAGCAACAGTTTCTGCGTAACCTCGATGCGCGTACCAGTTCCATGGCGGTTGCGCCGCAACCCACGGTGATGGAAGACGCCTACCAGGAGTTTGCGATGCAGCTGTCAGCTTATGACACGCGCCGCGACTTCTGGCTGCAGACCGATTACTACCAGCACCGTAAAAGTGGCAACAGCAAAAATGATGCCGCCCTGCTGGATGAAATGGTCAATAACATCCAGTTTACTGCCGCCGATGCGACAAAAAATATCAATGATACTGTCAGACTGGTGGCTGAAACGGCGGCAGATGCCAACAACCTGCTGCGTCAGTATGTCGCCTTTGCCAGCCAGCGTTCTGCGCGTCATCTTAATGAAGAGCTGACCGGTGCCTGGGCAGCGCGCACGATTCAGCTAAAAGCGCAGGTTAAACGTCAGGAAGCGGTTGCGAAGGCGATTTACGATCGCCAGATTAATGCGGTGCAGCAGGGGCTGAAAATTGCTCAGCAGCAAGGGATTAATCAGACCAAAACTGACACCCCTTCTGAGCAATTACCCGATTCCGAACTGTTCCTGCTGGGACGCCCGATGTTGCAGGCGCGTTTAGAAAACCTTGAGGCCAGCGGCCCGAGCTACGATCTGGATTACGATCAAAACAGAGCGATGCTGTCGACACTGGATGTCGGGCCGACGCTGGATGCCAAGTTCCAGACTTATCGCTATCTGCGGACGCCGGAAGAGCCTGTTAAGCGCGACAGTCCGCGTCGCCTGTTCTTAATGATTATGTGGGGTGCAGTGGGTGCGCTAATTGGCGCAGGCGTTGCGCTGGTACGTCGACCACGCGCTTAATCGCGCGCTTACCTGATTCCGTACTTACGGCAGACGAATTAAGAGAGCTACAGTGAAAGTATTGACTGTTTTCGGCACGCGTCCGGAAGCCATTAAAATGGCGCCGCTGGTCCATGCCTTATCTCAGGATCCGCAAATTGACTCGCGTCTCTGTGTCACCGCCCAGCATCGTGAGATGCTGGACCAGGTGCTGCGATTGTTTTCGCTGACGCCGGATTACGACCTGAATATTATGCGTCCTGAGCAGGGACTGACCGAAATTACCTGTCATATTCTGGAAGGTTTAAAAGCGGTTTTTGCTGATTTTAAACCAGATGTAATCCTGGTGCATGGCGATACCACCACCACGATGGCCGCCAGCCTTGCTGCTTTCTATCATCGAATTCCGGTGGGTCACGTTGAAGCCGGACTGCGTACTGGCGATCTCTGGTCTCCCTGGCCAGAAGAGGGCAACCGCAAACTCACCGGCCATTTAGCCAGTTTACATTTTACGCCGACCGAAAATTCACGGCAGAATTTGCTGCGCGAAAACCTGCCCGCTGAACGCGTTTTTGTCACCGGTAATACGGTGATTGACGCACTGTTCTGGGTTCGGGATCAGGTGCTGAAAGATGACGCGTCATGCGAGAATCTTGCCAGCCGCTATCCGTTTTTACAGGCGGATAAGAAAATGATTCTGGTCACCGGCCATCGTCGCGAAAGCTTTGGCGAAGGTTTTGAGCGAATCTGCCACGCGCTGGCGGAAATCGCCCGCCTGCATCCGGAAGCGCAAATTGTCTATCCGGTTCATCTCAATCCCAACGTCAGCGAGCCGGTCAATCGTATCCTGAAAGATATCGATAATATCGCGTTGATCGAGCCGCAAGAGTATTTGCCATTCGTCTGGCTGATGCAGCGCTCATGGCTGATTCTTACTGACTCCGGCGGCATTCAGGAAGAAGCGCCATCGCTGGGCAAACCGGTGTTGGTGATGCGTGACACCACCGAGCGACCTGAAGCGGTTGATGCCGGTACGGTTCGTCTGGTGGGCACCGATGTTGAGCGGATTGTGTCCGAAGTCAACCGCCTGCTGACCGACGAAGATGAATACCACGCGATGAGTCGCGCGCATAATCCTTATGGTGATGGTCATGCCTGCGAGCGCATCGTACAGGCTCTGAAAAATAATCGAGTAACCCTATGAGTTTTAATATTATTTCAGTTATTGGTCTGGGCTATATTGGCCTGCCAACCGCCGCCGCTTTTGCCTCACACCAGAAAAAAGTAATTGGCATTGATATTAATCAGCGTGCAGTGGATACCATTAATCGCGGCGAAATTCATATTGTCGAACCCGATCTTGACCGCGTAGTGAAAAGCGCGGTGGAAGGCGGCTGGTTGCAGGCCGCGCTTAAACCGACGGCGGCCGACGCCTTTTTGATTGCGGTGCCAACACCGTTTAAAGGCGATCATCAGCCGGATATGTGTTACGTGCAGGCGGCGGCGCTGTCGCTGGCGGAAGTACTGAAAAAGGGCGATTTGGTGATTCTCGAATCCACCTCGCCGGTCGGCGCTACCGAGCAAATGGCGGAATGGCTGGCGGAAGCCCGCCCCGATTTAACCTTCCCGCAGCAGGCTGGCGAGCAGGCCGATATCAATATTGCCTACTGCCCGGAGCGCGTATTGCCGGGTCAGGTGATGGTCGAACTGATCAAAAATGATCGGGTCATCGGCGGCATGTCACCGGTCTGCTCGGCGCGTGCCAGCGAACTGTATAACATTTTCCTTGAAGGGGAGTGCGTGATCACCAATGCGCGCACCGCAGAGATGTGTAAGCTGACGGAAAACAGTTTCCGCGACGTTAACATTGCGTTTGCCAATGAGCTTTCCCTGATTTGTGCCGATCAGGGGATTAACGTCTGGGAACTGATTGCACTGGCGAATCGCCACCCGCGCGTGAATATTTTGCAGCCGGGGCCGGGCGTTGGTGGTCACTGCATCGCGGTGGATCCGTGGTTTATCGTGGCACAAAATCCGACGCAGGCGCGACTGATTCGCACCGCCCGCGAAGTGAACGACGGTAAACCACACTGGGTGCTGGATCAGGTCAAGCGCACGGTGGCAGATTGCCTGGCACACAGCGACAAGCGTGCCAGTGAGCTGAAAGTGGCCTGTTTTGGTCTGGCATTTAAACCGAATATTGACGATCTGCGCGAAAGCCCGGCGATGTCGGTCGCCCATCTGGTCGCTGACTGGAATGCCGGTGAAACCTGGGTGGTGGAGCCGAATGTGAAGAGCATTCCGGAAAAACTGGCAAACGAAGCAACGCTGGTCTCAATGGAGACCGCCTTACAGCATGCCGACGTGCTGGTGATGCTGGTGGATCATCAACAATTTAAAGCGATTGATGGCGCGCAAATTAACCAGCCGTGGATTGTTGATACTAAAGGAGTCTGGCGTTGAAACGCATTCTTGTCACCGGCGGTGCCGGATTTATTGGTTCAGCCGTGGTAAGGCATATCCTCACGGAAACCGAAGATTGCGTGGTTATCGTCGACAAACTGAGCTATGCCGGAAATCTGGCCTCGCTGGCACCGGTTGCGGATGACCCGCGCTTGGCCTTTGAGCAGGTTGATATTTGTGACCGTGCGGCGCTGGACCGGGTTATCGCCCAGTATCAGCCTGATGCCATTATGCATCTTGCCGCAGAAAGCCATGTTGATCGCTCGATTGATGGCCCGGTCGCCTTTATTGAAACCAATATCGTCGGCACTTATCAGCTGTTAGAAGCGGCACGTCACTACTGGTCGGCACTGGACGATGCAAAGAAAGCCGCGTTTATCTTCCACCATATCTCAACCGATGAAGTGTTTGGCGACCTGCACGATGGCGACGCGCTGTTTACCGAAAGCACTCCTTATGCGCCGAGCAGCCCCTATTCGGCCAGTAAAGCCAGCAGCGATCATCTGGTTCGCGCCTGGTTGCGTACTTACGGTTTGCCGGTGGTCATCACCAACTGCTCAAATAATTACGGCCCGTATCACTTTCCGGAAAAACTGATTCCGCTGATGATCATCAACGCGCTGGCCGGTAAACCGCTGCCGGTATATGGCAACGGTGGACAAATTCGTGACTGGCTGTACGTGGAAGACCATGCGCGCGCACTGTATCGGGTGATGACGCAGGGCCGCGTTGGCGAGACCTACAATATCGGTGGGCATAATGAACGCCGTAATATTGAAGTGGTTGAAACACTGTGCGCGCTGCTGGAAGAGCTGGCACCGGAAAAACCGGCGGGCATCAGTCATTACCGTGATTTGATCACCTTTGTTACCGACCGTCCGGGCCATGATTTACGCTATGCGATTGATGCCAGCAAAATCGATCGCGAGCTCGGCTGGCGGCCACAGGAGACATTCGAAAGCGGCATGCGCAAAACCGTCAGCTGGTTTTTAGCCAATGAAAGCTGGTGGCAAAACATTCTGAATGGCAGCTACAAGCTCGAACGTCTTGGCTTGTCCCGGTAAACGCAACAGAGAAGGAGCAGGCGATGAAAGGTATCATTCTGGCAGGCGGTTCTGGCACGCGTCTGCATCCCATCACCCGGGGTATTTCGAAGCAACTGTTGCCGGTTTACGATAAGCCGATGATTTATTACCCGCTGTCAGTACTGATGCTGGCGGGTATTCGCGACATCATGATTATCACCACGCCGCAGGATAAGGCGCAGTATCAGAATCTGCTGGGTAACGGCGACGAGTTTGGTATTCATCTGCACTATGCCGAACAGCCGAATCCTGACGGTCTGGCACAGGCCTTTATTATTGGTGAAGAGTTTATCGGTGACGACGCTTGCTGTCTGGTGCTGGGCGATAATATCTATTTTGGACAGGGATTTAGTCCGAAACTGCGCAATGTTGCAGCGCGCACCCAGGGCGCGACGGTATTTGGTTATCAGGTGATGGATCCGGAGCGTTTTGGCGTCGTCGAATTTGACGAGAATTTCCGTGCGTTGTCGCTGGAAGAGAAGCCGCAACAGCCGAAATCCAACTGGGCAGTGACCGGACTCTATTTCTATGACAATCAGGTGGTGGAGTTTGCCAAACAGGTCAAACCTTCCGCGCGCGGCGAACTGGAAATTACTTCGATCAATCAGATGTACCTTGAGCGCGGTGAGCTGACGGTTGAGCTGCTGGGACGCGGTTTTGCCTGGCTGGATACCGGCACCCACGACAGCCTGATTGAAGCCAGCACCTTTGTGCAGACGGTGGAAAAACGTCAGGGCTTTAAAATTGCCTGTCTGGAAGAGATTGGCTGGCGCAACGGCTGGCTGGATGATGAGGGCGTGCGTCGTGCCGCCGAAGCGCTGGTGAAAACCGGCTATGGTAAATACCTGTTGGATCTGCTGCATGCCCGTCCTCGCCAGTATTAAACCCCTTGAGTGGGAAAACAGCTTTTTCGCACTTAACAGTGGGCTGCTGGACTTTAGCGTGCCGCAGCCACTCAGTTCTGAACAACTGACGGCCTTTGATGTGGTACAGGCCAAACTCCACAGCCAGCAGACGGCCGAAATTGATGCCCTGAGCGCGCTTGGCTTTCAGTTAGTGGAAGGCGAAGCCGATTTATCACTGACCATCAGCGGCACGCAGCGGCAATCTGGCATTCGTATTGCACGTACTGAGCATATTGCACAGCTGCGCGCGGTGGCCAGCGAAGCCTTTGCACAAAGCCGTTTCCGCGCGCCCTGGTATCAGCCGGGTGACAGTGGGCGCTTTTATGCGCAGTGGATTGAAAATGCGGTACGCGGCAGCTTCGATCATCAGTGCCTGCTGGCAATGGATGAAGCAGGGGCAATGGAAGGTTTTGTGTCACTACGTGAATTAAGCGACGGTGAAGCGCGTATCGGCCTGCTGGCAACCTTGCCACAAGCGCGTGGCAAAGGGGTCGGCAAGCGGCTGGTTCAGGCCGCAGCGGACTGGTGCCAGGCGCGTCGACTGACGCGTTTACGCGTGGCAACTCAACTGAGCAATCTCGCCGCACTGCGGCTCTATCTTGCAAGCGGTGCCAGTCTCGACAGCACCGCTTACTGGCTATACAGGTAACCCAATGATTCCATTTAATGCGCCACCGATAGTCGGAACCGAAATCGAATATATGCAGTCAGCCATGGCCAGCGGCAAGCTGTGCGGTGATGGCGGCTTTACACGTCGTTGTCAGCAGTGGATGGAGCAACATTTCGGCAGCAAAAAAGTGCTGCTGACGCCATCCTGTACCGCTTCGCTGGAGATGGCCGCGATACTGATTGATATTCAGCCCGGCGATGAAGTGATTATGCCGAGCTACACCTTTGTTTCAACGGCGAACGCCTTTGTGCTGCGCGGTGCCACCATCGTATTTGTCGATGTGCGGCCAGACACCATGAATATCGATGAGACATTGATTGAAGCGGCGATCACTGAGAAAACTCGCGCCATCGTGCCGGTGCATTACGCCGGGGTTGCCTGTGAAATGGACGCGATTATGGCGCTGGCACAACAGTATAAGCTGTTTGTGATTGAGGATGCCGCGCAGGGCGTGATGTCGACTTACAAAGGTAAGGCGCTCGGCAGTATCGGCCATATTGGCTGCTTCAGCTTCCATGAAACCAAAAACTACACCGCGGGCGGGGAAGGCGGTGCCACGCTGATTAATGATGCATCGCTGGTTGAGCGTGCGGAAATTATTCGCGAAAAAGGCACCAACCGCAGCCAGTTCTTCCGCGGGCAGGTGGATAAATATACCTGGCGCGATATCGGTTCGAGTTATCTGATGTCGGACCTCCAGGCCGCCTGGTTATGGGCGCAACTGGAAGCGGCGACGAAGATTAATCATCAGCGCCTCAGCCTGTGGCAGCACTACTACGATGCGCTGCAACCGCTGGCCGACAGTGGTCGTATTACGCTGCCTTCCGTCCCGGCCGACTGTCAGCAGAATGCGCATATGTTTTACATCAAGCTGCGCGACCAGCAAGAGCGTCAGGCGTTAATTGACTGGCTGAAGGAAGCGGAAATCCTCGCGGTGTTCCACTATATTCCGCTGCATTCGTCACCGGCGGGCAAGCGTTTTGGCCGTTTTGCGGGCGATGACCGTTTCACTACTCCGGAAAGTGAGCGCCTGCTGCGTCTGCCGCTGTTTTACAATTTATCGGACAATAACCAGCATACGGTTATCAATTCGCTACTGAGCTTCTTTTCCTGATATGTCACTGGCTAAAGCCTCAGTGTGGACCGCGGCGTCGACACTGGTAAAAATCGCTGCCGGATTGCTGGTGGTCAAGCTGCTGGCCGTGTCATACGGGCCGAGCGGTGTCGGGCAGGCGGGTAATTTCCGCCAACTGATTACTGTGCTGGGCGTGCTGGCAGGTGCCGGCATTTTTAACGGTATTACCAAATACGTTGCAGAGTATCAACAGCAGCCTGAGCAACTGCGGGCGGCGACCGGTACTGCATCAACCATGGTGCTGGGCTTCTCGACGCTGCTGGCGGTGGTTTTCCTGCTGGCAGCGAAGCCGATCAGTATCGGGCTGTTTGGCCATGCGGATTATCAGCAGGTGGTGCGCATCGTGGCGTTCCTGCAAATGGGCATTGCCTGGGCCAACCTGTCGCTGGCGATCATGAAAGGCTTTCGCGATGCGATGGGTAACGCGCTGGCGCTGATAATTGGCAGCCTGATTGGTGTCGTCGCCTATTACGCCTGTTACCGAGTTGGCGGCTACAGCGGCGCGTTGGTCGGGCTGGCGCTGGTTCCGGCGCTGGTGGTGGTGCCTGCGGCGCTGCTGCTGGCAAAACGCGACCATCTGCCGATGCGCTATTTGTTGCCACAGTGGCACAGTGAACTGGCGCGCAATCTCGGTAAATTTACCCTGATGGCGTTAATCACGTCGGTGACCTTGCCGGTGGCCTGGGTGATGATGCGTAACCTGCTGGCGGCGCATTACAGCTGGGAAGAGGTGGGTTTATGGCAGGGTGTCACCAGTATTTCCGACGCTTATCTGCAATTTATCACCGCCACGTTCAGCGTCTGGCTGTTGCCAACCCTGTCGCGGCTGAAGACGAAAGCGGAAATCTCCGCAGAGATCCTGCGTGCGCTGCGCTTTGTGATTCCGGCGGTGGCGGCGGTCAGTTTCTGCGTCTGGCTGTTGCGCGACTTCGCCATCTGGCTGCTGTTTTCCAGCCAGTTTAGCGGTATGCGCGACCTGTTTGCCTGGCAGTTGCCGGGTGATGTGCTGAAAGTCGCCTCTTACGTCTTCGGTTATCTGGTCATCGCTAAGGCGTCATTACGTTTCTACATTTTAACTGAAATCAGCCAGTTTATTTTACTCACGGCATTTTCACGTTTATTGATTCCGCTACATGGCGCAACCGGGGCGGCACAAGCCTATCTGGCAACCTATGTGGTTTATTTTGCGCTGTGTTGCAGCGCTTTCATCATTTATCGTCGACGAGTATGACTACACTGATTCACGTACTGGGATCGGATATTCCCCATCACAACCTTACGGTACTGCGCTTTTTTAATGATGTGCTAAGCGTCAGACAGCCGGCTGCCGACGCCCGCCATTTTATGGTGGTAGCCAGCGATGGCAGTGCATTCTCTGCGTTTAGCGCGCTGAATATCGAGCTGTTTGCCAGCAAAAAAATGCTGGCTCAGGCGGTTATCCAACGGGCGCAGCAGCGACAGACACGCTTTTTCCTGCACGGTCAGTTCAATCCTCAGCTGTGGCTGGCGATATTGCGCGGAAAAATTAAGTCGTCGCAGGTGTACTGGCATGCCTGGGGCGCAGATCTGTATGAAGAGTCATCCAGCCTGAAGTTCCGGCTGTTTTATCTGCTGCGCCGCCGGGCGCAGGGTAAGGTCGGCCATCTGTTTGCCACTCGCGGCGATATTAACCATTATCATCAGCGCCACCCCGACACGCCGTCATCACTGCTCTACTTCCCGACGCGGATGCAGAATCAGGTTCCGCAGCACGATCAGGCTGAGCGGCCATTTACCGTGCTGGTGGGCAACTCGGGTGACGCGAGTAATCGCCATATCGAAGCGTTGCAGGCGCTGAACCAGCAGTTTGGCGACAAGATAAAAGTGGTGATTCCGCTGGGCTATCCGGCGAATAATCAGCCCTATATTGACCGCGTGCGGCAGGCGGCAGAAGCGTTGTTCAGCGCGGATAGCTTGCAGCTGTTAACCGATAAACTGGAATTTAATGACTATTTGCAGCTGATTGCCCGCTGCGATCTCGGTTACTTTATTTTCCGCCGTCAGCAGGGTATCGGCACCTTATGTTTACTGATCCAGGCCAACGTGCCCTTTGTGCTGAGCCGTGAAAACCCGTTCTGGCAGGATTTGGCCGAGCAGCAGGTGCCGGTGTTGTTTAGCGGCGATGATCTGGATAAGAGAAGCGTGAATGAGGCGCGTCGCCAGTTAAGCTTGCTGGACAAGCCCGGCATCGCCTTTTTCGATCCGGCATTTATTGCGGGCTGGCAACAGGCGTTAACGCTGGCTGAAGGAGAGATGGCATGAGCCTGATGCAATTTAGTGGCTTGCTGGTGGTGTATCTGCTGTCGGTCGGATTTATTCTCACGCTGACATTTCGTGAATTTCGCCGCGTGCGTTTCAACTTTAACGTCTTCTTCTCGCTGCTGTTTTTACTGACGTTCTACTTTGGTTTCCCGCTGACCTGCATTCTGGTATTTCAGTTTGACGTCAATGTGGTGCCAGCGGAATACCTGTTGCAGGCAATGCTGGCGGCCAGCTGTTTCTATGGTATCTATTACGTCAGCTACAAAACCCGTTTGCGCGCGGCAGACCGGTCACCCCGGCGACCGGTATTCAGCATGAACCGTGTTGAAACCCATCTCACCTGGCTGATGCTGGCGCTGGTGGCGCTGGGCACCGTTGCGGTGTTCTTTATGCATAACGGTTTCCTGCTGTTCCGGCTGCATACTTACAGCCAGATCTTCTCCAGCGATGTCTCGGGTGTCGCGCTGAAGCGCTTTTTCTACTTCTTTATCCCGGCGATGCTGGTGGTGTACTTCCTGCGTCAGGACTCGCGCGCCTGGTTGTTTTTCCTCGTCAGTACCGTGGCATTTGGCCTGCTGACTTATGTGATTGTTGGCGGTACGCGCGCCAATATCATTATCGCCTTTGCCCTGTTCCTGTTTATCGGCATTATTCGTGGCTGGATTACGCTGTGGATGCTGGCGGTCGCCGGTATGATGGGAATCGTCGGCATGTTCTGGCTGGCGTTACGGCGCTATAACCTTGATGTCAGCGGTGCCGAAGCGTTTTATACCTTCCTCTATCTGACGCGCGATACCTTTTCGCCGTGGGAAAACCTTGGTCTGTTACTGCAAAACTACGACAAGATTGATTTCCAGGGGCTGGCACCGATTGTGCGCGACTTCTACGTGTTTATTCCCAGCTGGCTATGGCCAGAGCGTCCGGGCATTGTGCTCAACAGCGGCAACTACTTTACCTGGGAAGTGCTGAACAACCATTCAGGGCTGGCGATCTCACCGACGCTGCTTGGCTCGCTGGTGGTGATGGGCGGCGCAGCATTTATCCCGCTCGGTGCGGTCGCGGTCGGCATGATTATCAAATGGTTCGACTGGTTGTACGAACTGGGTAAAGCGGAAAGCAACCGCTATAAGGCCGCTATCCTGCAAAGCTTCTGCTTTGGCGCGGTGTTTAACATGATTGTGCTGGCCCGCGAAGGCGTCGATGCCTTCGCCTCGCGCGTGGTGTTTTTCTGCATCATTTTTGGTGCCTGCGTGGTAATGGCTAAACTCCTTTATTGGTTATTTGATCGTGCGGGATTGATTCGTCAGCGCTTCCGGCGTGCGGCAGTTCATCCGGCAATACAACAATAAATTCTCTCCCGGTGCATTTGCCGGAATGAAGTAAGGGAAAGGTAATGGAAGTGACCTCTGCTGCGCCGCAGTATCAAATTCGCGGTTTGTCGTTGTATGGTTTTCGCGATATGGCGCAATGCCTCGATTTTCTCTATGGCGATAATCGGCTGAAGACCGGCACGCTGGTCGCCATCAATGCAGAAAAGGTGCTGACGGCGGAAAGCGATAGCGAGATGCACAAGCTGATTGATGACGCGGAGTATAAATACGCCGATGGCATCAGCATTGTTCGTTCTATCCGCAAAAAGTACCCACAGGCTGATGTCACGCGGGTTCCCGGCGCGAACTTATGGGAAGCGTTGATGGAACGCGCCGGGCGTGAAGCGACGCCGGTGTTCCTGATTGGCGGTAAACCGGAGATTCTGGCGCAAACGGAAGAGAAGTTACGCCGCCAGTGGAACGTCAATATTGTCGGCAGCCAGGATGGCTACTTTGCGCCGTCCGATCGTGAGGCGTTGTTTCACCGCATTCGCGCCAGTGGCGCAAAAATTGTTACCGTCGCTATGGGCTCGCCAAAACAGGAAGTGCTGATGCGTGATTGCAAAGCTTTCTGGCCGGATGCGCTGTATATGGGAGTAGGCGGTACCTACGACGTGTTTACCGGTCATGTAAAGCGTGCGCCGCTGGTCTGGCAAAATATGGGCTTAGAGTGGCTGTATCGCCTGATTTTGCAGCCGAGCCGGCTACGTCGCCAGCTCAGACTGCTGAAATATCTCAACTATCATTATCGTGGTCAGCTGTAATTTCCTGTTCGCCTTGCAGAAGCGTGCTTAATTAACCAGCAAAAAAGGCGAAAAACGCCTGTTGTTTCGACGGAATGCACAAAGCGTAAGCAAACGCGTTTTTTTTGTGAAAAAAGCACTGGACAGGATCGGCTCACATCCGTAGTATGCACATCCGCAACGGCGCTACGCGCCCGTAGCTCAGCTGGATAGAGCGCTGCCCTCCGGAGGCAGAGGTCTCAGGTTCGAATCCTGTCGGGCGCGCCATTTACTTTGTGCGCAAGAGCTGCGGTGGTAATATTTATCGCGTTTCCGGTAGTAAGTAGTACAGGCAGTAAGATGTGGTGGCTATAGCTCAGTTGGTAGAGCCCTGGATTGTGATTCCAGTTGTCGTGGGTTCGAGTCCCATTAGCCACCCCAGATTTTGTTACGGTATGCGAAGGTGGCGGAATTGGTAGACGCGCTAGCTTCAGGTGTTAGTGTCTTAACGGACGTGAGGGTTCAAGTCCCTCTCTTCGCACCAAACAAAATCCATGAGTTGTGAGCAGTACATATCGGCGAGTAGCGCAGCTTGGTAGCGCAACTGGTTTGGGACCAGTGGGTCGGAGGTTCGAATCCTCTCTCGCCGACCATATTTCGAAACCCCGCTTTTTAGCGGGGTTTTTTGCGTCTGGCGTCCGGACGACGCATATTGCCTGGTGTTTAGAAAATTATTAGCCATCGGGTAAAAAAATCCCTTCATTGTCTCAATTAAGAGACATTTAACTCATTGTTTATAAATTGTTTTTTAATTTTAAACTGTCGTTGTCGTCATATAGCGACGTCATTCCGGCGGGCTGTAGCCATTTAACGACAGTCGTCACAGTGGTTTTCGCCGACCTGTTAATCATTAATGCGATAAGAATTAATCAGTTAATAAGTCATTGCCATGATAAGTGCAATTCTGGCATGGAATATGCAATACTGATTATGTAGATGCTCATTCCACCTCTTATGTTTGCGAATGCTTCATAAACCTGGGAATGACGCAGAGCCATTTTACGGTGCCAGTTGTCCAGCCAGCCAATATCGTGATTCACCTTATTGGATTCACAGGACATTACGTTGAGTCTGGTACCAATCGGTTGTCTTACCGATCTGATATTTACACCTGCCATTTTGGCAGGTGTTTTTTTTTGCCTGAATGAAAAAAGGGGCGACGTAAACGTCGCCCCTTAATGGGTTGTCAGGGCGGTATACTCGCCGCCCGTTAATCCGCTTAAGGATTATTCTTCAACGTCAGCAGTAACCCGTCACGTCGCATCTCTGCCGCTTCTTCCGGCTTATGCTGGCGATCAAGGCTGTCAGCCAGCCACGCGTAATCAAAGGCGTCAGGACGCTGTTTCAGTGCTTCACGAAACGCTTCGCTGGCCTGTTGCCATTCACCGTGTTTCATCAACAGCTGTCCCAGCGTGCTGTGCAGCAGGGGAGTGGCACCGTGTTGCTTAATCTGCTGGCGCAGCGCTTTTTCCAGCTGCTCCGGATTGCCGGTTTTCAGGCGCGGCATCAGCAGCACCAGACGTTCGTCATACTGGCGTTTCAGTCCATCCAGCACGATGCTCTGCGCTGTGTCATGATCGTCACATTCAATCAGATGATCCGCCATTGCCACCTGCAATGCCTTTTCATGGCGGGTTTTGCGACTCTGATCCTGCCACCAGCGCTTCAGACCTTCGCTGCCTTGCTCGGCCATCGCCTGATTCATCAGGCCTAACCACGCCTGCTGTTGCAGCGCGCTACGGTGTGCTTCATCGCTGACCTGGGCTTTCTCCATCGGATGAAGAATATCCAGCAGCGAGCCCCATGCGCCGGTACGAATATAAGCTTGTTCCGCCAGGCGCAACACTTCCGGATGGCGCGGAGCCACTTCCAGCAGACGATCGATGCCATGACGTGCCGCATGATCTTCATGCCGTGCCAGCTGAATGCGCACGCGGGTGATTTCTACCGGCAGCTGATCGCTTCCGGCCAGTTCCGATGCGCGCTCCAGATGCTGATTGGCCCGCATTTCATCACCGCGTTGCTGTGCCGCTTCCGCCGCTAGCAGATAGTTCACCACCGGCTGCTCAGCATGGTCGGCATTGCGCGACAGCAGTTTTTCAACTTGCTTGTAGTCGCCTTCCGCCAGCTTTACCAGCGCGGCCTGCGTCTGTTTACGCGCCCGGCTGCGTTTGCGCCCTAAGAACCAGCCACGCGTTTTGGCACCGGTGCGGAAAATACGGCGTAACAGCCACTCCACGGCCAGGATCACCAGCAGCGCGAGGATCAAAATGATCACCAGACCGGTGACACTGGTTTCGATATTCCAGTTATCGGTCTGAATCAGTACGTATCCCTGATGACCTGCGATCATCGGGCCAATTACCACGCCGGCAATCAGCAAAAGAAAAAGCAAAAGGACTTTAAGCATGCTTATTCTCCCTGCTGCTGCTGCTGCTGCTGCTGCTGCTGCTGCTGCTGCTGCTGCTGATCGCCTGACGGCTGCGCCAGCAGATTGCGTACCCGCGTCTGCATCAGTTTATCCAGCATCGGCTGGCTCTCCAGCGTATCCGGCACATCCATCGCCACCGTCTGCTGGCTTAATTCATCCAGCTGCGCCAGGAAGGCTTTGGTACTGGCGTCATTGGTGTCATACCAGGCGCGGACCCAGGTTGAGACGGTATCAATCGACTGTTTATAGATCTCATTCTGATGGCGCGGTACCGCCTGGGCGGCAATCAGCAGGCGCGAGCGAATATTCTCACGCAGATAGACTTCCTGATTCGGTGCCAGCAGCGGTTCGGCGGTATTATCACGACGACGGACGGTAATAAAATCATCCATAAATTTGTGCCAGCTTTTTACCAGGTTCTGACGCCACTCACGCAGCGAAGAGGAGAGCTCGCCGCCATCGGCATCCATTGGCGAGTCGTCGTTATCGTTATCAGCCAGACGTAAATTATCAACGCCGTTCGACAGCTGATTCAGCTTCAGAATAATGCCGTCGTAATCGACCTGACTGACCGACGACAGGTTGCTGATATCCTGCGTCAGTGCGCGACGCACTTCAATCAGGCTGGGATCGTTCATATCGGCCAGGCTGACATCGGCGCTTTTCAGCAGCGCAGCGGCGGTGGTGACATCCTGATCGCTCCACAGTTTGCGGCCCGCCAGTTTTACCAGGTAGTCCGCCTGCGCCAGCAGCCAGGTACGCGCATCGTTGCCGGAAATGGTGGTGACTTTTTCTTTCAGCTCATCCAGCTGTTTTTCGCTGGCGGCCTGGCGATCGCGCGCGGTCTGCAACGCGCTGGTTTGCGTCTTAAGTTGCTCACTTAGCTGCTGCTTATCATTATCCGCTTGCTGCTGCAGTGCGGCCAGCCGATCGGCCAGTGCCTGACTGGCGTCAGTCTGGGCCTGAGCCTGGTGTCTGGCATTAATATACAGCCCGGTGCCCAGCGCCAGCGCGATAACAATCGCCACGGCACCCAACACCGCGCCGCTGTTCTTTGACTTGCGTGGCGGTTTTTCTTCCGGTGACGTGGTTGTTTCTACCGCTGGGGTGGTCTCTTCAACCATGGCGGAGGAGTCTTTTTGTTCCGTCATTGTGGCACATCCCATATTAAAGTTTATTGTA
>NZ_JRXE01000022.1:37005-60935 GCF_001267535.1 Winslowiella iniecta
GTCGTTATCGGCCCCATCGGCTACCGTAATCTCCTGCCAGCCAAACTCCCTGGCCAGGGTAGCCAAACGTTCACTGACGACCACCAGTCGACAGCGTAATAACCATTCCTGATGATCAATATCGGGGAACAGTGAATAGAGTTGTTGCAGCATTTCGCCACTGGTTACTACCAGCGTACCCACACCACGATCGCGCCAGCGGCGGCCTTCACTCAGGCCGTCGTAAACTTTGGCACAGCGCTGGTAGCATTCGCAGAATGTCACGTCTGCGCCGCGTTCCGTCAGCGTTTCAGCTAACAGCTCGCGACCGCCATTGCCGCGTAAAATTAATGCCCGCTTGCCAGCCACCTGCATTAAAGCCGGTAACTGAATCAGCACTTCGCTGGTTTCGCGCTGGTGGGGATACTCTACCGGCAAGCCGCTGGCGGTATGCATCAACAGTGCGGTGGTGCGACCTATAGCATAATAGTTCAGGCTGGCGGGCCATGTTAAATCGTGCTGACGGATTATTGGCTGAGCATAATGAATCGCGTGTTGCGATAAAATAAACAGCAGGTCACCGGCTGCCAGTTGACTCAGCAACTGCGGCAGGCGATCGAGATCGCGGCCAGGAGTAAATTCAATCAGCGGCAGGCTCCAGGCAACCTGTCCCAGCGCGCGCAGGCGGCCGACCAGCTCTTCAGCGGCAGGCGATGGACGGGTTACCAGAATCGTCATACCGGCGAATTCCCCTGATAAACGTCAGCTAAAATTTCGCGTGCGCCGTTATCCAGCAGCTCTTCCGCCAGCGAGATCCCCATTTTTTCGGCATCTGCACGTGGGCCGCGACGTTCACCGCGAATCATCTGTTTGCCATCCGGCGAACCGACCAGTCCACGCAGCCACAGATCGTCGCCTTCCAGTACCGCATAGCTGCCGATGGGAACCTGACAGCCCCCTTCCAGTCGGGTATTCATGGCGCGTTCTGCTCTGACGCGTACCGACGTATCGTCATCATTCAGTGCCGCCAGCAGGGTGATGGTCTGCTGATCGTCAAGACGACACTCAATCCCCACCGCACCCTGGCCAACGGCCGGCAATGACTCTTCCGCAGGCATGGCGTGGCGAATACGGTCGGTTAAGGCCAGGCGCTTCAGTCCGGCAACCGCGAGAATAATCGCGTCATAGTCGCCCGCATCCAGTTTGGACAAGCGAGTACCGACGTTGCCGCGCAGGGATCGAATCACCAGATCCGGGCGACGCGCGCTAAGCTGACACTGACGACGCAGGCTGGAGGTGCCGACAATCGCGCCCTGAGGCAGCGCGTCAACCGAGTCATAATGATTTGAGACAAAGGCATCAAGCGGATCGTCGCGCTCACAAATGGTGACCAGCCCCAGCCCTTCCGGGAAGTCGACCGGCACATCTTTCATCGAGTGCACCGCAATATCGGCACGGCCTTCCAGCATCGCCAGTTCAAGTTCTTTGACGAATAACCCTTTGCCGCCGACCTTCGCCAGTGGCGTATCCAGTATCACATCGCCGCGGGTTACCATGGGTACCAGTTCGACGTTAAGCCCCGGATGGCAAGCCATCAGACGCTGCTGAACATAATGTGCCTGCCATAAAGCGAGCGGACTTTGCCTGGTGGCAATTCTTAAAATTTTGTCTAACATGCTTGTTACCGTTTTGATCGTTCATTGATTATCCTATCATTGATACGGGAATGCTGTCAGTTTCAACGGCTTTTATGCGCCGGGCAGGGATGTGCAACGATGAGAAAGGTTGATTGAGTGTAAAACGTGCTAAACTGTTGTGTAGCGCAACTTTCTTTACGGTCAATCTGCCAGGTGTTAGATTGATCACGTTTCCAGCAATTATTCGCCCCACTATTTCTAAATCAAGCGGCGGATGTCGGAAACAGGGTTTGTTTTAAACACTGGGACAATCAGGCGAGACGTCTTGTACCTCTACATTGAGACACTGAAACAGAGACTGGATGCCATCAATCAGCTGCGCGTCGATCGCGCACTGGCTGCTATGGGACCTGCTTTCCAGCAGGTGTACAGTCTGCTGCCATCCTTATTACATTATCATCACCCGTTGATGCCGGGTTACCTTGAGGGTAACGTTCCACATGGCATCAGCTTTTTCACGCCTGATGAAACTCAGTTAAGCTATCTCAATGATTTAGAAGGTAAATCTGGTAACGCTGCCGCCTTGCCGGTTAAAGGCGAACGGCCGATTACCGGTGTTTACTCGATGGGCAGCACCTCATCTGTCGGGCAGAACTTCACTTCCGACCTGGATATCTGGGTGTGTCACCAGTCGTGGCTGGATAATGAAGAGCGCCTGCGCCTGCAAAAAAAATGCACGCTGCTGCAAAAGTGGTGCGCGTCGATGGGCGTTGAAGTCAGCTTCTTCCTGATTGATGAAAATCGCTTTCGCCATAACGAAAGTGGCAGCCTTGGCGGCGAGGATTGCGGTTCGACTCAGCACATCTTATTGCTGGACGAATTCTATCGTACTGCGGTGCGCATGGCCGGTAAGCGTATTCTGTGGAATATGGTGCCGGGCGAAGAAGAAGAGCATTACGATGACTATGTGATGTCGCTTTATTCGCAGGGCGTGCTGACGCCAAACGAATGGCTGGATCTCGGCGGCCTCGGCACGCTGTCGGCGGAAGAGTATTTTGGTGCCAGCCTGTGGCAGCTGTACAAAAGTATCGATTCACCGTATAAAGCGGTGCTGAAAACCCTGCTGCTGGAAGCGTACTCCTGGGAATACCCGGATACCAAACTGCTGGCGATGGATATCAAGCAGCGCCTGCACGACGGCGAAATTGTCTCGTTTGGTCTCGACCCTTACTGCATGATGCTGGAACGCGTCACTCACTATCTCACCAGCATTGATGACCATGCGCGCCTCGATCTGGTGCGCCGCTGCTTCTATCTGAAAGTGTGTGAAAAGCTGTCAGAAGAGTGCGGTAAAGCGGGCTGGCGTCGTGAAATTCTCAGCCAACTGGTGAAAGAGTGGGGCTGGGACAACGCGCGTCTCGCGATGCTCGACAGCCGTGCCGACTGGAAAATCGAGCGTGTGCGGGAAGCCCATAACGAACTGCTGGATGCGATGATGCAGAGCTATCGCAACCTGATTCGTTTCGCCCGCCGTAACAACTTAAGTGTCAGCGCCAGCCCGCAGGATATCGGCGTGCTGACCCGTAAGCTGTATGCCGCCTTTGAAGCGTTGCCGGGTAAGGTGACGCTGGTCAACCCGCAGATTTCGCCGGATCTCTCCGAGCCGCACCTGACCTTTATTCATGTTCCCAATGGCCGTGCCAATCGCGCTGGCTGGTACCTGTATAACCAGTCGCCGGATATGGGATCGATTATCAGCCATCAACCGCTGGAATATAACCGCTACCTGAATAAGCTGGTGGCCTGGGCGTGGTTTAATGGGTTGCTGACGGCGAAAACTCGCCTGCATATTAAAGGCAATGAGATTTGCGATCTGGCGCGTTTGCAGGAGCTGGTGGCCGATGTGTCGCATCACTTCCCGCTGCGTTTGCCGTCACCGACGCCAAAAGCGCTCTACAGTCCGTGCGAAATTCGTCATCTGGCGATTATCGTCAATCTGGAATATGACCCGACGGCGGCCTTCCGCAATCAGGTGGTGCACTTCGATTTCCGTAAGCTGGATGTGTTCAGTTTTGGTCAGCAGCAGCAGTGTTTAGTCGGCAGTATCGATTTGCTGTATCGCAACTCGTGGAATGAAGTGCGTACCCTGCACTTTAATGGCGAGCAGGCGATGATCGAAGCGCTGAAAACCATTCTCGGTAAAATGCATCAGGACGCAGCACCGCCGGATGCCGTTGAGGTGTTCTGTTACAGCCAGCATCTGCGTGGTTTGATCCGCACCCGTGTGCAGCAGCTGGTTTCGGAATGCATTGAACTGCGCCTCTCCAGTACCCGTCAGGAACCGGGGCGTTTTAAAGCGCTGCGCGTTGCCGGACAAACCTGGGGACTGTTCTTCGAGCGTCTCGGTGTCTCGGTGCAGAAGCTGGAAAATGCCGTTGAGTTTTATGGTGCGATTTCTAACAACAAACTGCATGGCTTGTCGATTAAAGTCGAAACCGATCAGACGCGTCTGCCGGCGGTAGTGAATGGCTATGCCAGTGAAGGCATCATTCAGTTCTTCTTTGAAGATACCCACGACGACCACGGTTTTAATATTTACATTCTCGATGAAAGTAACCGCATTGAGATTTATCACCACTGTGAAGGCAGTAAAGAGGAGCTGGTGCGCGATGTCAGCCGCTTCTACTCCTCGTCACACGATCGTTTTACCTACGGCTCAAGCTTTATCAACTTCAACCTGCCGCAGTTCTATCAGATTGTCAAAGCCGATGAGCGCCTGCAGGTGATACCATTTCGTAGCCAGACGCTGACGCAGCTGTGCGCCACGGTCTCGGACAATGACCATACCGATTACGTCGAGCGGATGCAGATGCATTGATCGGTTGT
Organism: Winslowiella iniecta; assembly: GCF_001267535.1. Taxonomy (GTDB): domain Bacteria; phylum Pseudomonadota; class Gammaproteobacteria; order Enterobacterales; family Enterobacteriaceae; genus Erwinia; species Erwinia iniecta. The sequence goes on from NZ_JRXE01000022.1 coordinate 41,508, forward strand.
CGCCGATCGCCCCTTCCTTAGCTTTATCATTTGACTGAATCATAGCGCAGGCCAGACTCTGTCAATCTTCTGGCGAAATTGCGACAACGACAGCTGCATCGAATCGCCAATTCCTATTGCTTTTCAGAGTTCACCTGCGATGATAAGCAACCAGTAAGCATCAATCATGAGCAGAATGATAATGAACAAAACGATATGCCAGCTGGCGATGGCGCTGGCGTTAGCGAGCCTGGTTGGCTGTGGCCTGAAAGGCCCGCTTTACTTCCCGCCGAAGGAACAGCCGAAGCAGGAACAGCAATCCACGCAGCAGAGCACGCAAAACTCAGCAGTGACTCTGCCGGATGGTAGCGATCAGAATTCCACCACTACTCAGCCGAGTATGTAACTGACTCAATAACCTATGGCGCATCCGGCGGAGCAGAAAATGCAGTTCTCCAAAATGCACGGTCTTGGCAATGACTTTATGGTCGTTGATGCCGTCACGCAAAATGTCTATTTCTCACCAGAGCTGATTCGCCGTCTGGCGGATCGTCATCTGGGGATCGGCTTCGATCAGTTGTTGATCGTTGAACCGCCGTACGATCCCGATCTGGATTTTCATTACCGCATTTTCAATGCTGACGGCAGCGAAGTTGCCCAGTGTGGCAACGGCGCGCGCTGCTTTGCGCGCTTTGTGCGCCTGAAAGGGTTAACCAACAAAAGCGACATCAACGTCAGCACGCAAACCGGACGGATGGTGCTGAGCGTCAACAGTGACGAGCTGGTGCGGGTCAATATGGGCGAGCCGAATTTCGAGCCGCAGCAGGTGCCGTTCCGCGCCAATAAAGCCGAAAGCATCTATCTGATGCGCGCCGCCGAACAGACGGTGATGTGCGGCGTGGTGTCGATGGGCAATCCGCACTGTGTGATTCAGATCGACAGTGTGAAAACCGCCGCGGTGGAAACCCTCGGCCCGGTGCTGGAAAGCCATGAGCGCTTCCCGGAGCGGGTTAACGTCGGGTTTATGGAAGTGGTCAGCCGTGAGCATATCCGGCTGCGCGTCTATGAGCGCGGTGCAGGTGAGACGCAGGCCTGCGGCAGCGGAGCCTGTGCTGCGGTGGCAGTTGGCATTCAGCAAGGATTACTCGCGGAAAAAGTCCGTGTTGATCTGCCGGGCGGCAGTTTACATATCGCCTGGAAAGGACCGGGTCAGCCACTGTTTATGACCGGACCGGCCACTCACGTTTACGACGGATTTATTCATTTATGAAAAATGTCGGGGAGCAGACCGCCAGCGATGTGATGCTGGACGATCAGGCGGTAAGTGATTACCTGCTGCAAAATCCGGATTTCTTTATTCGCAATTCGCGCCAGGTTGAGCAGATGGTGATCCCCCATCCGGTGCGCGGCACTGTCTCGCTGGTCGAGTGGCATCTGGCACGTCAGCGCAACCATATCGCCCGGCTGGAAGAAGAGATTACCTTGCTGATGGAGCAGGCCACCGCCAACCATCAACTGTTCGATCGCCTGTTAGCCTTACAGGGCCATCTGGCGAGCGCTCCGAGCCTGCACGATATGCTGAACCGCCTGCATCGCTGGGCGCGTGAGCTGGGGCTGGCCGGCGCCAATGTGCGTCTGTTCAGTGACAAATGGCGGATTGGTGCGCCTTCTGACTTTACCCAGCTGGCGCTGCCGCCGCAGGCGTTTGAGCCGGTACGTATTCAGCGCCTGGGTAAAGAGCAACACTATCTCGGCAGCCTGAACGGCCCGGAGTTACTGCTGCTGTTGCCGCAGGCAAAAGCCATTGGTTCCGTGGCAATGTCGTTGATGGGCGAGCGCGGCGATCTCGGGGTGCTGATTTTCAGCAGTCGTGACAGCCAGCATTATCATTCCGGCATGGGCACCTTGCTGTTGCAGCATCTGGCGCTGATGCTGCCGGAACTGTTATCGCGCTGGGTTGAGCGCGCATGAACAACGCGTCGCCTCTACAGTCCGCCGTAGAGGGCTTTCTGCGTTACCTGAAAGTCGAGCGGCAACTTAGCCCGCTGACGCAAAAAAGCTATGCGCATCAGCTTACGGTGCTGGTGGCGCTGGCGGATGAGATGAAGATCGCTGACTGGGCAAAACTGGATGCTGCCCATGTACGCTCACTGGCGGCTCGCAGCCGCCGCGCCGGTCTGCAACCGGCCAGCCTGGCGTTACGCCTGTCGGCGCTGCGCAGTTTTCTCGACTGGCTGGTCAGCCAGGGGCAGCTGAAGGCTAATCCGGCCAAAGGGATTGCCACGCCGCGTACGCCGCGCCATCTGCCCAAAAATATTGACGTTGACGAAGTGAATCAGCTGCTGGAGATCGATCTTAACGATCCGCTGGCGGTGCGTGACCGCGCAATGCTGGAAATTATGTATGGTGCCGGTTTACGTCTGTCTGAATTAGTGGGTATCGACTGCCGTCATCTCGATCTGGCCTCCGGTGAAGTCTGGGTGGTGGGAAAAGGCAGTAAAGAGCGCCGCTTACCGATAGGCGGCACGGCGGTCAGCTGGATTGAACACTGGCTGGCGCTGCGCGAACTGTTTGCGCCTGACGACGACGCGCTGTTTTTATCCAACCAGGGCAAGCGGATTTCGGCGCGTAATGTGCAGAAACGCTTTGCTGAATGGGGTGTAAAGCAGGGCGTAAACAGCCATATTCATCCGCATAAGCTGCGTCACTCCTTTGCCACCCATATGCTGGAGTCGAGTGGCGACCTGCGTGCGGTGCAGGAGCTGCTGGGACATGCTAACCTGTCGACCACGCAAATCTATACCCATCTCGACTTTCAACATCTTGCATCGGTTTACGATGCTGCACATCCCCGTGCCAAACGAGGAAAATCCTGATGCATTTTTATCGCACGCTGCGACCGATTAAAGCCATTACCTTCGATCTCGACGACACGCTGTACGACAACTACGAAGTGATTCGCCGTACCCAGCAGGAGTCGCACGCTTTCTTACAGGCTTACCATCCCGGTCTGAATAATTTCACTCAGCAGGCTTACCAGACGCTGCGCGATGAACTGCGCCAGCAAGAGCCGGAAATTTATCACGATGTGTCGGAATGGCGACGTCGTGCGGTTGAGCGGGCGATGCTGAATGTCGGGCTGACCACGGCAGAAGCCGATAAAGGCTCACGTGAAGTGATGACGAATTTTGCCCACTGGCGCAGCCAGATTGACGTACCGGAAGAGACGCATCTGACGCTGGCGGCGCTGGCCGAACGTTTTCCGCTGGTCGCGGTCACTAATGGTAATGCCGAGCCGCATCTGTTCGGTCTTGATGGCTATTTTAAATTTATTCTGCGTGCCGGGCCGCATGGCCGTGCCAAGCCGTATCACGATATGTATCATCTGGCGGCAGAAAAACTGGCTATCCCGCTGGAAAATATTCTGCATGTGGGTGACGATCTGACCACGGATGTCGCCGGTGCTGTGCGCTGCGGCATGCAAGCCTGCTGGATTAACCTGCGGCAGGGCAACCTGATGAAAATCGCCGACAGCCGCTTGCTGCCGCATCTCGAAATTTCGCAGTTGGCATCGCTGACCGCGCTGATATAATACCTGTTAATATATCCAGTGAAACGCTGCGGCGTTTTCCCTGCCTGAATGGTGCTTATGGACGTTTCTGACCTGCTAAACAGTTTGAATGACAAACAACGCGAAGCCGTCGCGGCGCCACGCAGCAATTTGCTGGTGCTGGCGGGCGCGGGTAGCGGCAAAACGCGCGTACTGGTGCACCGCATTGCCTGGCTGCTGACGGTAGAAAACTGCTCGCCTTACTCGATTATGGCGGTCACCTTTACCAACAAGGCGGCGGCAGAGATGCGCCACCGTATCGAACAGCTGATCGGCACCAGCCAGGGCGGGATGTGGATCGGCACTTTCCATGGCCTCGCTCATCGCCTGCTGCGTGCGCATCATCTCGATGCCAATCTGCCACAGGATTTTCAGATCCTCGACAGTGAAGATCAGCTGCGTCTGTTAAAACGCCTGATCAAAGCGATGAACCTTGATGAGAAGCAGTGGCCGGCGCGTCAGGCAATGTGGTACATCAACGGTAAAAAAGATGAAGGCCTGCGGCCCAAGCATATTGAAAGCTACGGTAATCCGATTGAACAGACCTGGCTGCGGGTGTATCAGGCGTATCAGGAGGCCTGCGATCGCGCCGGGCTGGTCGACTTTGCCGAACTGCTGCTGCGCGCCCATGAGCTATGGCTGAACAAGCCGCATATCCTTAATCACTATCGCGAACGCTTTACCAATATTCTCGTCGATGAGTTCCAGGATACCAACAATATCCAGTACGCCTGGATTCGCATGCTGGCGGGTGACACCGGCCGGGTGATTATCGTTGGTGATGACGATCAGTCGATTTACGGCTGGCGTGGCGCGCAGGTGGAAAATATCCAGCGCTTCCTGAACGACTTTAATGGCGCGGAAACTGTGCGTCTTGAGCAGAACTATCGCTCGACCAACAATATTCTGAAAGCGGCTAACGCCCTGATCGCCAATAACAGCGGTCGTCTCGGCAAACAGCTGTGGACTGACGGCAGCGATGGCGAGCCAATTTCCCTTTACTGTGCCTTTAACGAGCTGGATGAAGCGCGTTTTGTGGTCAATCGCATCAAGGTGTGGCAGGAGAATGGCGGCGCGCTCAATGACTGCGCGATTCTCTATCGCAGTAATGCCCAGTCACGCGTACTGGAAGAGGCGCTGCTGCAAACCAGCATGCCGTACCGCATTTATGGCGGCATGCGCTTCTTCGAACGTCAGGAAATTAAAGATGCGCTGGCTTATCTGCGCCTGATTGCCAACCGCAACGACGATGCCGCCTTTGAGCGCGTAATCAATACCCCGACGCGAGGAATTGGCGATCGCACGCTGGATGTGGTGCGCCAGACCTCACGCGAGCGTCAGCTGACGCTGTGGCAGGCGACGCGCGTATTATTGCAGGAAAAAGCGCTGGCCGGCCGTGCCGCGTCGGCACTGCAACGTTTCTGTGAGCTGGTGGATTCACTGGCGCAGGAAACCGCTGAAATGCCGCTGCATGTGCAGACGGACCGGGTGATTAAAGACTCTGGCCTGTGGATCATGTATGAGCAGGAAAAAGGCGAGAAAGGCCAGGCGCGTATCGAAAACTTAGAGGAGCTGGTCAACGCCACGCGGCAGTACAGCTACCAGGATGAAGACGAAGATTTGATGCCGTTGCAGGCGTTTCTCTCCCATGCCGCGCTGGAAGCCGGTGAAGGCCAGGCGGATAAATGGCAGGATGCGGTGCAGCTGATGACGATGCATGCGGCGAAAGGCCTTGAGTTCAGCCAGGTATTTATCGTTGGAATGGAAGAGGGGATGTTCCCGAGCCAGATGTCACTGGATGAAGGTGGCAGGCTGGAAGAGGAGCGTCGTCTGGCCTATGTCGGCGTTACGCGGGCGATGCAAAAGCTGACGTTGACCTATGCTGAAACCCGTCGGTTGTATGGTAAAGAAGTCTACCACCGTCCTTCGCGCTTTATCGGCGAACTGCCGGTCGAGTGCGTGGATGAAGTCCGTCTGCGTGCCAGTGTCAGTCGGCCGGTTAATCATCAGCGTCTTGGCACGCCGGTGACGCAAAATGACAGCGGATTTGCCCTCGGGCAGCGGGTGCGTCACGCCAAGTTTGGTGAAGGCACCATTATCAATCTGGAAGGCAGCGGCGAGCACAGTCGGTTGCAGGTCGCCTTCCAGGGGCAGGGTATCAAATGGCTGGTGGCAGCATATGCCCGCCTGGAAACCCTCTGATATCCTGCCGGTAAAGTGGGCCGCTTGACGCCTTTTTCGACTCAGCGTAACATGCGCCCACGATTACCCTAAGAGGACATTCGCCTTGGACACACCCAGTCGATACTGGCTCAATAACCTGTTTATCAGGTGCAACGCCTAAGGCTATCCTCTTAAATGCTGGTAGCCTTTGTGGTTGTCAGCGACCTCTTTTTTTCCCGTCGCCTGAGTCAGCTTTGATCACGGACTGAAACGTTCTCGTTTCGCGTGTTCTGGCGCTATGTCCCATTTGTTACTGCAATTGGGAGTACAGCTATGCTGAGCGCATTTAAACTGGATAACAGCCGTTTATCTCGTCTGGAGCTTGAAGATACCACTGACCAGCTGACGTCGTCAGTCTGGGTCGACCTGATCGAGCCAGAAGAAGATGAACGCGATCGTGTTCAGTGTGAACTAGGTCAGAGCCTCGCCACCCGCCCGGAGCTGGAAGATATCGAAGCCTCGGCGCGTTTTTTTGAAGACGAAGATGGCCTGCATATTCACTCCTTCTTCTTCTATGAAGATGCCGAAGATCATGCCGGTAACTCCACCGTGGCTTTCACCATTCGTGAAGGACGCCTTTACACGCTGCGTGAGCGTGAGCTGCCGGCGTTCCGTCTCTACCGTATGCGCGCGCGTAACCAGACGCTGGTCGATGGTAATGCCTTTGAGCTGTTGCTGGATCTGTTTGAAACTAAAATCGAACAGCTGGCAGATGAGATCGAAAACGTCTACAGCGATCTGGAAAAACTCAGCCGGGTGATTATGGAAGGGCAGCAGGGCGATGAGTTTGACCGCGCGTTGTCGACGCTGGCGGAACTGGAAGATATCGGCTGGAAAGTGCGTTTGTGCCTGATGGATACCCAGCGTGCGCTGAATTTCCTCGTGCGTAAAGCGCGTTTGCCTGGCACCCAGCTGGAGCAGGCGCGGGAAATCCTGCGCGATATCGAGTCGCTGTTACCGCATAACGAGTCGTTGTTCCAGAAGGTTAACTTCCTGATGCAGGCGGCGATGGGCTTTATCAATATCGAGCAGAACCGCATTATCAAAATCTTCTCAGTGGTATCGGTGGTCTTCCTGCCGCCAACGCTGGTGGCATCCAGCTACGGTATGAACTTTGAATTTATGCCGGAGCTGAAATGGAGCTTTGGTTATCCCGCCGCAATTGGCCTGATGATTCTGGCCGGTCTGGCACCTTACGCCTACTTTAAGCGTAAAAACTGGCTGTAAACCCGCTGGTTTAACAGTTAAAACCTCCGCCAGGGATGGGCGTGAGGAGATTGATACTGGCAGATCCTTTCACATCCGCGTAACGTATAACCCCTTCTTTTCCCAACGCAAGTTTTCTCAATATGGAACGGCTGTCACTTTGGCTGCAATGGCTTACTCTGCTCAGCGCCTCGCTGCTACTGGGTTTTGCGCTGCAATACTTCCATGTCCCTGCCGCACTGTTACTGGGGCCGATGATTATCGGCGTGCTGATGGGGCTGTCCGGCGCGACGCTGCGTATCGATAAACGGCTGTTTATCCTGGCGCAGGCAATACTGGGCTGCATGATTGCACAAAGTTTATCCCCGTCGATTCTGCAACCGCTGATTGATGACTGGCCGGTGGTGATCGTCGTCCTGCTGCTGACGCTTGCCGCCAGCGGTTTATCCGGCTTTCTGCTGGTGCGTTTCAGTAGTTTACCGGGCGCGACCGGTGCCTGGGGATCGTCGCCGGGAGGCGCGTCGGCGATGGTAGCGATGGCGGGAGATTATGGTGCCGATGTGCGGCTGGTGGCATTTATGCAGTACCTGCGGGTGCTGTTTGTCGCGACGGCCGCAGCGGTGGTGGCGCGTATCGGACTGGGCGACAGTGCACACAGTGCCGCGTCGCTGGAGTGGTTTCCGGCGCTGGACCTGCGTTTTGTCGGCACCCTTGCCGTGGCGCTGGGAGGCGCCTGGCTTGGACAGCGATTCCGTATCCCTTCCGGCGCGCTGTTATTACCGGCGCTGTTTGGTGCCACTCTGCATGCCAGCGGCACCATGACATTGCAGGTCCCGGAGTGGCTGCTGGCGCTGGCTTATGCGCTGATTGGCTGGAGCGTCGGCCTGCGTTTCACCAAAGCGATCTTTATGCTGGCGCTGCGCACTCTGCCGCAAATGGTGCTGTCGATTATTGGCCTGATGTTACTCTGTGGGGGGATGGCGTGGATGCTGACGCGTTTACTGCATGTCGATCTGCTGACCGCTTATCTGGCTACCAGCCCTGGCGGGCTGGATACCGTGGCGATTATTGCGGCGGGCAGCCGGGTCGATATTGCCTTTGTGATGGCGATGCAGACATTACGCCTGTTCACCATTCTGCTGACCGGCCCGGCGATGGCGCGTTTTATCTCACGCTACGCGCATACGTGAACCGCGCAGGGTATACACCGCATCGAGGATAAACAGCGCCAGTGCAGCCCAGATAAAGCCAAAGGTCACCACTTTATCGTCAGTGAGCTGCTCGCCATAGAATATTACCGCCAGCAGGAACATCAGCGTCGGGCCGAGGTACTGGAAAAAGCCGACGGTCGACAGACGCAGGCGAGTGGCGGCGGCGGTAAACAGCATCAGCGGGATGGTGGTCACGATTCCGGCGGCAATCAGCAGCAGATTGAGCGACAGCGAATTGTCCGCTAAATGGCTGGTACTGCTGTCGGCGATGCCAAACAGATAGATGGCCGCCAGCGGAAACAGCCACAGCGTTTCAATCAGCATCCCGCTTTGCGCGTCCACCGCGATCTTCTTACGCAGCAGGCCATAAAATGAAAAGCTGATGGCCAGCCCGAGCGCAATAATCGGCAGCGAACCAAACTTCCACAGCTGCACCAGTACGCCGCAGGCGGCTAAGCCAACCGCCAGCCACTGCATACGGCGAAAACGCTCACCGAGAAACAGCATGCCAACAATCACATTTAACAGCGGATTGATAAAGTAGCCGAGGCTGGCTTCCAGCAGATGATGGTTGTTTACCGCCCAGATAAACAGCAGCCAGTTGCCGCCGATCAGCATGGCGGAAGCTGCCAGCATCAGCACTTTCTTGCGATTGTAGAGGTTTTTTCTGACTTGCTGCCAGTTGCGACTGAGGCTGATCAACACAATCATAAACAGGGCGGACCAGATCACCCGGTGGGTCATAATCTCGCCCGGTGCCACTTGCTGGATCAGTTTGAAGTAAGCCGGGGCGATGCCCCAGATCAGATAGGCACCCAGTGCGTAAAGCACACCCTGGCGGGTTTGTTGAACATCCATTAACGGCATTTTTCCTTTGTTGTTAAGCAGGTTCTGCGGGAACTCTCGAAACGGATCGCGCGACCGCGACATTTCATTACCCGATTAGATAGGTTGCTGTGGCACTGGCAATATACACGCCGGCATCGTTATGCAGCTCAACCCGCGCCACCGCCACTTTATTGCCGCCGCGCAGCAGGCTGCTGCTGGCGGTAAAGCGCTCACCGCGTCCGGGACGCAGGTAGTCGACGCGCAGGTCAATGGTGCCCATCCGCGACAGCCGCTGACGCAGCTCCTCTTCATTGATGCTCTCATGACGCGTCAGCGTACTGTTAACGCACACCAGCCCGGCGGCGACGTCCAGCACCGACGCGATCACCCCACCGTGCAGAATCTTTTGCGCGGCATTGCCGACCAGCATCTGCTGGTTATTAAAACTGAGCTCGGCGTAGTCCGGCTCCAGACGCTCCAGCTCAAGGCCGAGTGCGCGATTAAACGGCATATCATAGACAAAAATTTCACCAATCAGACGGCGTGCTGCGTCCTGAGTCAACAAAGTACCCGACATGTTGTGCTTTCCCGAATGCGGTTATGGAGACATGAATGTTAATAATTTGTGTATCTTATGCTTCTGTCGGCGTGCTTTCCAGTTTCAGAAATCAGCGCTAATGTTGGGCGGTTTTTCTGTGTAGAATGGCGTGCTTTTTACACGTCTATTTGCAGCGCTTGCTTTATTGGAGATCACTATGCGTATGCTTCGAGGATTGCTGGCAGCAGTCACATTACTGCCTGCACTGGCACTGGCGCAGGAAGCGACCATTAAAGAGGTTCATGATACCCCAGCCGTTCGTGGCAGCATCATTGCTAACCTGCTGGAGAAACATGATAACCCGTTCGTGCTGTATCCTTATGAGAATAACTATTTACTCTATACCGCAACCAGCGATTTGAATAAAGAAGCCATTCAGTCCTATGACTGGGCCGATAAAGCGAAGAAAGACGAAGTAAAATTCCAGCTGAGCCTGGCCTTCCCGCTGTGGAGTGGCATCCTCGGGGATAACTCGGTACTGGCGGCTTCTTACACCCAGCGTTCATGGTGGCAGCTTTCCAATCGCGGTGCATCATCACCCTTCCGCGAGACTAACTATGAGCCGCAAATTTTTCTCGGCTGGGCGACCGATTACCGCTTTGCCGGCTGGACGTTACGCGACGTTGAACTGGGTCTGAACCACCAGTCTAATGGTCGCTCCGATCCGACCTCACGCAGCTGGAACCGCGTCTATGCGCGTCTGATGGCGCAAAACGGTAACTTTATGGCGGAAGTGAAGCCGTGGTACCGTCTGCCGGAAAGCACCAGCAATGACGATAACCCGGATATCACCAAGTACATGGGTTATTACCGCCTGAAGCTGGGCTATATGATGGGCGACAGCATATTCAGCGTGCAGGGCAACTATAACTGGAACAGCGGCTACGGCGGCGCGGAGCTCGGCTGGAGCTATCCAGTCAGCCAGCATGTGCGCTTCTACACTCAGGTGTTCAGCGGCTACGGTGAGTCGCTAATCGACTACAACCACCGTCAGACGCGCGTCGGTGTCGGTGTGACGCTGAACGACCTGTTCTGATGCGACGGGTCAGTGAAAACTGACCCGCCACACACCATAAATCATGTCATACGAGATAAACGGGGAAGATGTGTCAACGGCTGCGGTAATCAACGAGCACGATGAAACGCTGGCGGCGAAGGTATTACAGGATACCTTCGGCTATCAGCAATTTCGTCCAGGCCAGCAAACCATCATTCAGGCGTCGCTAAGCGGGCGTGACTGTCTGGTGGTCATGCCCACTGGCGGCGGTAAATCGCTTTGCTATCAGATCCCTGCGCTGGTGCGCGAGGGGCTGACTCTGGTGGTTTCGCCGCTGATCTCATTGATGAAAGATCAGGTCGATCAACTGCTGGCTAACGGCGTGGCAGCGGCCTGCCTGAATTCGACGCAAAATCGTGAAGAGCAGCAGGAAGTGATGGCCGGTTGTCGTACCGGTCGTATCCGCCTGCTGTATATCGCGCCGGAACGTCTGATGATGGACAACTTCCTCGATAGTCTGACCCACTGGAATCCGGCAATGCTGGCGGTGGACGAAGCGCACTGTATCTCCCAGTGGGGCCACGATTTCCGTCCGGAATATGGCGCGCTGGGCCAGCTGCGTCAGCGGTTCCCGACGCTGCCGGTGATGGCGCTGACCGCCACCGCGGATGAAACCACCCGCAATGATATTGCGCGCCTGTTACAGCTTAACGATCCGCTGATTCAAATCAGTAGCTTTGACCGACCGAATATTCGCTACACGCTGGTGGAGAAGTTTAAGCCGACCGACCAGCTGATGCGCTATGTGCAGGATCAGCGCGGCAAGTGCGGCATTATTTACTGCAACAGCCGGGCAAAAGTTGAAGATACCGCCGCGCGCCTGCAAAGCCGTGGGATGAGCGTGGGGGCTTATCACGCCGGTATGGACAATGTGCATCGCGCGCAGGTACAGGAAGCGTTCCAGCGCGATGACCTGCAAATTGTTGTCGCCACCGTGGCGTTTGGTATGGGTATCAACAAGCCGAACGTGCGCTTTGTGGTGCATTTTGATATCCCGCGCAATATCGAATCTTACTATCAGGAAACCGGACGTGCCGGGCGCGACGGATTGCCGGCGGAAGCGCTGCTGTTTTACGATCCGGCCGATATGGCATGGCTGCGCCGCTGTCTGGAAGAGAAAGCGCCAGGCCAGCTAAAGGATATTGAACGCCACAAACTGAATGCGATGGGGGCGTTTGCCGAGGCACAAACCTGTCGTCGTCTGGTGCTGCTGAACTATTTTGGTGAAGGACGCCAGCAAGCTTGCGGTAACTGCGATATCTGTCTCGATCCGCCGCGCCGTTATGATGGTTTGGTTGAAGCGCAAAAAGCGCTGTCGAGCATCTATCGTGTCGGCCAGCGGTTTGGTATGGGCTATATCGTCGAAGTGCTGCGCGGCTCCAATAACCAGCGTATTCGCGAGTTCCAACACGATAAATTGCCGGTATATGGCATTGGCCGTGAGCAGAGCACCGAACACTGGGTCAGCGTGCTGCGCCAGTTAATCCACCTCGGCCTGGTCACGCAAAATATCGCCATGCATTCCGCGCTACAGCTGACTGAAGCAGCGCGGCCGATTCTGCGCGGCGAAGAACCGCTGATGCTGGCCGTGCCGCGCCTGGTTGCCATCAAAAGTAAAAACAGCAGCCAGAAATTTTATGGCGGCAATTACGATCGCAAGCTGTTTGCCAAACTGCGCAAGCTGCGTAAGGCGATTGCCGACGAGGAAAATATCCCGCCATACGTGGTATTCAACGACGCCACACTGATCGAAATGGCGGAGCAGATGCCGCTTACCGCCTCCGAAATGCTCAGCGTTAACGGTATCGGGCAGCGCAAGCTGGAGCGGTTTGGTAAGCCGTTTATGGTAATGATCAGAGAACACGTCGACGGCGATGATGAATAATCTCTCTCGCGACGCCGATAACGCTTATCAGACAGGTAAAACATTATGTTAATGCTATTCCTCACCGTGGCGCTGGTGCATTTAATCGCCTTAATGAGTCCGGGACCGGACTTCTTTTTTGTCTCGCAAACCGCGGCCAGTCGCTCACGCAAAGAGGCGATGCTCGGCGTACTGGGGATTACTCTCGGCATTGTGGTCTGGGCGGGTGTCGCGCTGATGGGATTACATCTGATCCTGCAAAAAATGGCGTGGCTGCATCAGGTGATTATGGTTGGCGGCGGGCTTTACTTGCTGTGGATGGGCTGGCAGCTACTCTGCTCGGCGCGTAATCAACATAAACAACCGGTGCAGAGTGAAGTCAAAGTGGCGCTGCCGCAAAAAGGCCGTAGCTTCCTGAAAGGCTTTCTGACCAATCTTTCCAACCCGAAAGCGGTTATCTACTTTGGCAGCGTATTCTCACTGTTTGTCGGAGATGACGTCGGTGCGGGTGAACGCTGGGGTTTGTTTATGCTGATTATAATTGAGACGCTGTGCTGGTTCAGCCTGGTGGCCTGTATTTTTGCGTTACCGGCAATGCGTCGTGGCTATCAGCGGCTGGCGAAGTGGATTGATGGTACGGCAGGGGTGTTGTTTGCCGGATTTGGTATTCATTTGATTATCTCGCGCTAACCGAGCGTCAGGCCACGGGCGGCGAAAACGCCGCCCGTATGCTAACCTGGCACTTCCCGCCATCGAACTAGGCAATCTTACGAGCAGACGCCAGTAACGCCCCGACCGCCATAAACAGCCCACCAAAGATGCGGTTCAGCAATTTCATTTGATGCGGCCCCTTAATCCAGCCAGCAATTCGTGTCGCTAATGTCGCATAGCCAATCATCACAATAATATCGACCACCACGGTGGTGATACCCAGTACCAGGTACTGCATCGCCTGCGGCTGATGGGGGATAATAAATTGTGGGAACAGCGCCGCAAGAAACACGATGCTTTTGGGGTTGGTCAGATTCACCAGCACCGCGCGTTTGAACAGGCGTCGGCGCGGCATCGCTTTTGATACCGCATTTAAATCTATCGCCCCGGCGGAACGCCACTGCTGGATACCGAGCCAGATCAGGTAAGCGGCACCGGCCCATTTCAGAATTTCGAATGCCAGTAACGACTGAGAAAATAGTGCGCCCAGCCCAATGCCGACCAGCATAATATGCACCGACAGACCGACTTGCAGACCGGCGATAGACGCCACCGCACCGCGATAGCCGTGGCTGATACCGGTACTCATAGTATTAATGGCGCCCGATCCTGGCGACAGGCTGAGGATGCTGGTGGTCAAAAGATAAGTCAGCCACCATTCGATGGTCATGGGTAAAACTCCCTGGATGCGCAGAATTATGACACAATACGGCATTGTGGAATGATCTGCTATGGCTGGTGAAGCTTGCCATAGTGTCGATGATTTTTTGCGGAATTCATGCCGATGACGAAGCATCAAAATGACTGGCCGACGCGTGAGAAGGCCTTTGCAGCTTTCGCCACCGGACCGCTGCTCGATTTCTGGCACCGCCGGGAAGAGCGCGAGTTTGAGGGCGTTGATAACTTACCGATTCGCTACGTCCGTTTCACGTCGCCACAGCACGATAAAGTGATCCTGCTGGTGCCGGGGCGCATCGAAAGCTACGTTAAATACCCTGAACTGGCTTACGATCTTTTTCACTGCGGTTATGATGTGATCATTATCGATCACCGCGGCCAGGGACGATCCGGGCGTCTGCTACAGGATTCACATCGCGGACATGTGGTGGAGTTTAGTCACTACGTGGACGATCTCGAAGCACTCTGGCTGCGGGAAATTGCCAACAGTGACTACCGTCATCGCTTTGCACTGGCACACTCGATGGGCGGCGCGGTGCTGACACTGCTGCTGGCGCGACAGCCGCAGGCGTTTGATGCCGCAGTATTATCCTCGCCGATGTTCGGCATCTATTTACCGATGCCTGCGTGGATGGCCAGCCGGATCCTTGACTGGACGGAAAAACGCCCGGCGCTGCGTGATGGTTATGCGCTGGGAACCGGCAAATGGCGCGCGCGTCCGTTTGGCATTAACGAGCTGACCCACAGCCGCGAGCGCTATCGGCGTAATCTGCGGTTTTATGCTGACGATCCGGGTTTGCGCGTCGGTGGCCCAACCTATCACTGGGTGCGGGAAGGCGTTCTGGCCGGGCAGAATATTTTAAGCAAGGCTGCTGAGATCACCACGCCGCTGCTGTTGCTACAGGCCGGAGCCGAAAAAATTGTCGATAACCGTTCGCAGGATCTGTTCTGTAAAGCCATGACCGCAGCGGGTCATCCTTGCGAGGGGGGAAAACCTCGCGTTATTGCTGGCGCGCGTCATGAGATCTTATTTGAACGAGACGATATGCGCGCTGAAGCCTTAGATGCCATCGTGGAGTTTTTCGCGCGGCACAGTTAGCCACATTACTCAGATTTAACGTCAGGCGCGCCTGATTTCCTAATTTAACCAGAGGTTTGAAAGAATTATGTATCACGTTGTCGCATCCGATCTTGACGGCACTCTGTTGTCGCCCGATCACAGACTGACGCCTTACACCAAAGAGACACTGAAGTTACTCACCGAGCGCGGCGTGCATTTCGTGTTTGCGACTGGCCGTCATCATATTGACGTATCCCAGATGCGCGATAATCTCGAAATCGACGCCTATATGATCACTTCTAACGGCGCGCGGGTGCATAACAGCGCCGGAGAGCTGGTGTTCAGCCATAACCTTGATGCGGACATCGCCAACGATCTGTTCGCCATCAAATACCATGAACCGGATATTCTGACCAACGTTTACCGTGACGATGAGTGGTTTATCAATCGTCATCGCCCGGAAGAGCAGCGTTTCTTCCGTGAGTCAATCTTTAATTATCGCCTGTTTGAACCTGGCCTGCTGGAGACCGATGGCATCAGCAAGGTGTTTTTCACCTGTGATGACGCCGATAAACTGCTGCCGCTCGAGCAAGCCATTCTGGCGCGCTGGGGCGACCGGGTGAATGTCAGTTTCTCGTTCCCGACCTGCCTGGAAGTGATGGCCGGTGGCGTGTCGAAAGGGCATGCGCTGGAAGCCGTGTCGAAAACGCTCGGTTACTCGCTGAAGGAGTGCATCTCGTTTGGTGACGGTCTGAATGATAAAGAGATGCTGTCGATGGCGGGCAAGGGCTGCATTATGAGTAATGCGCATCAGCGTCTGAAAGACCTGCTGCCGGAACTGGAAGTGATTGGCAGCAATGCCGATGACGCGGTGCCGCACTATCTGCGTAAGCTGCTGCTGGATTAAGCGATAAATGGCCAGGACAAGCCTGGCCAGATTTCTTCGGGTTACTGCTGCTGTAAAAAGTGCACGGCTTTATCCGGGAAGTCGGTAAACAATCCTTCCACCCCAGCCTGGTTATACAGCGCGTCATACACCTGATTCACATCGCTGGCGTAATCCGGCAGCTTGTCGGCACGCACCGTATACGGGTGAATCTGTAGCTTGTTCTGGTGCGCGTCCTGCGCCATGTTGGTCAGCCTGATCTCGCCCGGCTTTGAATCGGCGGCAATCAGCATAGAGTAATCCGGCCCGATGCCATCAACATACTGCGCCAGCTGCTTCATCGCCCCAGGCTTAAACATCCAGTCATAGCTGTAGTTAATCCACTTCCCGTCTTTCAGCTCCTGCGTCTCTTTCCACTTGGTTTCGGTAATCAGCTGAACCAGTTTCAGATCCATGCCCATTTTCGGTTCCAGCTCGGTTTTAATGCGTTTGATTTCATTAAAATCGAAGCACTGTAGCCAGACGTTGTCGCTTTTGCTGGTGTAACCATACTGCTTCAACACTTCCAGCACTTTAACGGAGATATCTTTGCCTTCCTGACGATGGAACCAGGGCGCTTTGATCTCCGGGTAAATGCCGATATTTTTACCGGTCGAGTGGTTCAGCCCTTGCACGAACTCAATCTCCTCGGCAAAGGTATGGACGCGGAAATCGGATTTATCCATCGGGAAGCGGCCCGGATAGCTTTGCTCCTTCTTACCGTCAACGATTTCGAAGCCTTCAGTGAATTTCAGGCTTTTGATTTCCGCGAGGGTAAAATCGATCGCATAGTAGCGACCATCTTTACGCGCCCGATCGGGAAAGCGTTTCGCAACATCGGTCACGCGATCAAGATAATGGTCATGCAACACCACCAGCTGATCGTCTTTGGTCATCACCACATCCTGCTCAAGAAAATCTGCGCCCTGAGCATAGGCCATGGCTTTCGCCGGTAACGTGTGCTCTGGCAGATAGCCACTGGCGCCGCGGTGGGCAATGACTATTTTGCCGTGAGTTTCCGCCAGTGATGAAAACGAACTGACCAGAATAAGTGTTGCCAGTAAAGGTTTCAGCTTCATCATTACCTCGCTGTTAGTTAGCCTGGTTCATCTGCTGCTTATGTTTGTTCTCACTTAACATGGTCAGTAACAGCAGAATCACCGCCAGCACGCAGCCGCCAACCATAATAATAAAGCCGCCGTTCCAGCCGAAGTAGTCAACGGTATAACCGACGATGGCGCTGGCCGCGACCGAGCCGCCGAGATAACCGAACAGCCCGGTAAAGCCTGCGGCGGTGCCAGCGGCTTTTTTCGGTGCCAGTTCCAGCGCATGCAGACCAATTAACATCACCGGACCGTAGATCAGGAAGCCGATAACAATCATACAGGCCATATCCACACCGGGATTTCCGGCCGGGTTCATCCAGTAAATGATGGTGGCGATAGTCACCAGCGTCATAAAGAACACCCCGGTCGCGCCACGGTTGCCTTTAAACACTTTATCCGACATCCAGCCGCACAGCAGCGTGCCCGGAATACCGGCATATTCATACAGGAAGTAGGCCCAGGACGATTTATCCAGCGAGAAGTGTTTCACCTCTTTCAGATAGGTCGGTGACCAGTCGAGAATGCCGTAGCGCAGCAGGTAAACAAACACGTTCGCCAGCGCGATGTACCACAGCAGTTTGTTCGGCAAAATGTACTGCATAAAGATCTGTTTAGCGGTCAGCTCTTCTTCATGCTTATCGGTATAATCCGGTGGATAGTCGTTTTTATACTCTTCAATTGGCGGTAATCCGCAGGATTGCGGCGTGTCGCGCATCAGCGCAAAGGCGATAATCGCAATCACGATGGCGCCAAACGCGGGCATGTAGAGTGCCGCTTTCCAGTCGTTAAACCACGCCATACCCAGCAGGAACAGCAGGGGAGGAATGCCGCCGCCGACGTTATGCGCGCAGTTCCATACTGAAACGATGCCGCCGCGCTCTTTCTGCGACCACCAGTGCACCATGGTGCGACCGCATGGCGGCCAGCCCATTCCCTGGAACCAGCCACAGATAAACAGCAGCACAAACATAATCATAATGCTGGAGGTCGCCCAGGGCACAAACCCCATAATCAGCATCACGCAGGCGGCCAGAATCAGACCGGCAGGCAGGAATACGCGTGGGTTAGAACGGTCCGAGACCGAACCCATAATAAATTTCGAGAAGCCGTAAGCGATGGAAATACCGGACAGGGCAAAACCTAAATCACCGCGTGAGAAGCCCTGTTCGACCAGGTAAGGCATGGCCAGCGCGAAGTTTTTTCGCACCAGATAGTAAGCGGCATAACCGAAGAAGATGCCGAAGAAAATCTGCCAGCGCAGGCGGCGGTACAGAGGGTCGACACGATCGTCTGCGACGCGAGACTGGTGTGGCGCAGGTTTAAAGATACTTAACATAAAAGCTCCGATGGCGCATTTTTAGTGGTTGTTAACGGAAGCGCTGCGCGGATACGCAGATGGAAATGTTCCATTTCGCGCACAGGATAATAGCTGGTTTGATTAATGACTGTGAGTAAGTACACAAATGTTACAGTTTTATTACAGTCGCGGCTTGTTGCGTCACAAAATAGCCAATTTAACGCCACTTTTTTGTCGGAAATTTGCGCAGCGGGTTATATCCACATCATACTTATGGCTTTCGTTTGGTGAGCGTTTGCTTTCCTGTTGCAACATTTTGCTGTGGTTTATTTCATCACTCGTCAACCAGAAACTTGATTCGTTGTAACGGCAATTCGTTACAATAACGCCTACTTTTTTCTGATGAGTGATTACTGTGGCATTACTGATTATCACCACCATTCTCTGGGCCTTTTCTTTCAGTCTGATCGGCGAGTATCTCGCGGGGCAGGTTGATAGCTGGTTTTCGGTGCTGATGCGCCTGGTACTGGCGGCGGTTGTATTCCTGCCGTTTTTGCGCTGGCGCGGCTATAAGTTGTCGACGCTGCTACTGTATATGGCGGTCGGCATGTTGCAGCTCGGCATCATGTATCTGATCAGCTTCCAGGCCTATCTCTATCTCAGCGTCTCCGAATTCCTGCTGTTTACCGTGATGACGCCGCTGTATGTCACGTTGATCTACGATTTGATCAGCGGGCGTGGCGTGCGGCCGGGCTATGCGCTGAGCGCATTGCTGGCGGTGGCGGGTGCCGCAATTATTCGCTATGACAAAGTCAGCGACCATTTCTGGTTTGGCTTACTGCTGGTACAACTGGCTAATCTCTGTTTTGCCATTGGAATGGTCGGCTACAAACGCCTGCAAGAGACGCGGCCCATGCCGCAGCATACCGCGTTCTCGTGGTTCTATATTGGTGCGGTCAGCGTGGCGATTGTCGCGTGGTTCCTGTGGGGCAATCCGAATAAACTGCCATCGACCTCGCTACAGTGGGGCATTCTGGTGTGGCTGGGTATCGCGGCGTCAGGGCTGGGCTACTTT
>NZ_JRXE01000022.1:60949-86342 GCF_001267535.1 Winslowiella iniecta
CTGATTGGCGCGACGGTGATCTGCGCGTCACTGTGGGTACATAAACGCTGGATAGTGGGTAAAAGCGTGAAGGGATAAGGCGAACCGGAGCGGGGAACCGCTCCGGCACACTCTGCTGGCTATCAGGCTTTAGCGGCAGAATTAGCAGGACGGATTTTTTTGGTCAGTCCTTTTAAAAAGTTTCTTAAAATCTGATCGCCACATTCGCGATAGTTTTTATGCCCAGGCTTACGGAAGATAGCACCGATCTCCGCCTGAGAAACGGCAAAGTCTGCCAGTTGCAGGATTTCAGTGATATCGGTGGTTTTCAGGTTAAACGCCACACGCAGCTTTTTCAGGATGATATTGTTCGTCATCTTACGCTCGATGGATGGCACCGGTGCTTCTTCGCTTTTGCCGCGCAGGGAAAAAATCAGACCGTTCAGGAAATAGCCCATCAGCACGTCCGGCACCGGACGAAAGCCCTCTTCATCTTCCTTTTTCAGGAACGCCTGCATCTCTTCGAGAGAGACTTCGCTCTCCGACAGTGCCAGCGTACTGACCATTTTCGCGTCACTCATTTCCAGCATGTAGCGCACGCTGCGTAACACATCGTTATTGGTCATATTGAAATCTCTTCAGGTTAAGGAATGCATTGCGCCGCATTATACACTTCGCCCCTGAAGTTGCATCCGACGGGCGGCGAGAACGCCGCCTCTGACGCGTAATACGGTTTTTTTGGGTGAACGCCCTCAGAGGTGGCTGACAGTCAGCGGTAACGGTGTGCCGGGGCGCGATGCATCGCGGACAAATGGCAGATGATTGCAGGCGTGCTGGCGTGCGGAGCGGATAAACGCCTCGACCACCGGCTGGCGCTGCTCACCGTCGCGCACGGCGGCATACAGGCGGCTCCACAGGCCGTCCCCCAGGGTTTTGGTGACAATCAGCCCCTGATGTTCAAAGCTCTCCACCACCCAGTGCGGCAGCGCGGCAATTCCCATGCGTGCCGCAACCATCTGAATCAGCAGCAAGGTATTGTCGACGCTTTTCAGTGCCGGACTGACGCCCGCCGGTTGCAAAAAATGACGCCAGATATCGAGGCGATGGCGCTGTACCGGATAGATCATCAGCACTTCACTGGCGAGGTCTTCAGGTGAAATTGACTCAACTTGCGCCAGCGGATGGTCGGGAGCCAGTACCAGCCTGACTTCAAAATCAAACATCGGTGAATAGTTCAGGCCACTGCGCGGCAAGATATCTGAGGTCAGCACCACATCCAGCTCACCCTGTTGCAGCGCCGGTTGCGGATCAAAGGTCACGCCTGATTTAAAGTCCACCACCACTTGCGGCCAGCTCTGACGGAAATTGTCCAGTGCCGGGGTCAGCCACTGAATGCAGCTATGGCACTCAATGGCGATACGCAGCGTGGTCTGATGCGGCTCATGGCACGCCTGTAAGGCTTGCTGAATCTGCGGCAGCACCTGTTCCGCCAGCTGCAACAGAATCTCACCCTGCGGAGTAAAACGCAGCGGCTGGCTTTTCCGCACAAACAGACGGAAGCCGAGGCGTTGCTCCAGATCGCTGAACTGGTGTGATAACGCCGACTGCGTTTGATGCAACTGTGCGGCGGCGGCGGCCAGTGAGCCAGTATTCCTTAAGGCCTGCAGCGTCCGCAGGTGTTTGAGTTCGATCATGAGAGTCCTTCACATCGATAATGAACAATTTGCGCTTGTGGTTCATACAGTACCTGCACATTATAGCGGTGTAAACATCTGGACGGCTAAATGACCTGGCAAATCTAACTTGCCCAGTTTGAGATAACTTTACAGGACAAAGATATGACCATTCTGAACCATACACTCGGATTTCCACGCGTCGGTCTGCGTCGCGAACTGAAAAAAGCGCAAGAAAGCTACTGGGCAGGTAACAGCAACCAGCAAGAATTACTGGCTGTGGGTCGCGAGCTGCGTGCTCGTCACTGGCAGCAACAGAAAGATGCCGGCGTTGACCTGCTGCCGGTTGGCGATTTCGCCTGGTACGATCACGTGCTGACCACCAGTCTGCTGCTGGGTAACGTACCAGCTCGCCATCAGAATAAAGACGGTTCTGTCGATCTCGACACTCTGTTCCGCCTCGGCCGTGGACGTGCGCCAGGCGGCGAACCGGCTGCGGCAGCAGAAATGACCAAATGGTTTAACACCAACTATCACTATATGGTGCCTGAGTTTGTTAAAGGTCAGCAGTTTAAACTGACCTGGACTCAGCTGCTGGAAGAAGTCGACGAAGCGCTGGCGCGGGGACATAAAGTCAAACCTGTGCTGCTTGGCCCGGTGACTTATCTGTGGCTGGGTAAAGTGAAAGGCGAACAGTTTGACCGCCTGAGCCTGCTGAAAGACATTCTGCCGGTGTATCAGCAGGTACTGGCTGAGCTGGCAAAACGTGATATCGAATGGGTACAGATCGATGAACCGGCGCTGGTTCTCGAACTGCCTGACGAGTGGCTGAACGCCTTCAAACCGGCTTACGATGTGCTGCAGGGCCAGACCAAACTGCTGCTGACCACCTATTTCGACAGCATCAGCCAGAACCTGAAAACCATTCGCCAGCTGCCGGTTAACGGTCTGCATGTCGACCTGGTTCACGGTAAAGATGATGTGGCGGCACTGAACAGTAAACTGCCTGCCGACTGGCTGCTGTCTCTCGGTGTGATTAACGGGCGTAACGTCTGGCGTGCCGATCTGAGCAGCTGGTTTGAACGTTTACAGCCGCTGGTGAGTCAGCGTAAACAGCTGTGGATTGGCTCTTCCTGTTCACTGCTGCACAGCCCAATCGATCTGAGTGTTGAAACGCGTCTCGATGAAGAAGTGAAAAGCTGGTTCTCCTTCGCTTTGCAGAAGTGTGGCGAGCTGTCCCTGCTGACGCACGCCCTGAATAACAACGATGCCGCGTCACTGGAAGCCTGGAGCGCACCGATTCGCGCTCGTCGTCACTCCACCCGCGTGCACAATGATGCTGTGGGTCACCGTTTAGCCGCGATTACCGCTAAAGACAGCCAGCGCGACAGCCGCTATCAGGCGCGTGCTGCGGCACAGCGTAATCGCTTTAATCTGCCGGCATGGCCGACCACCACTATCGGTTCATTCCCGCAGACTACCGAAATTCGCGGCCTGCGCCTGGATTTCAAACAGGGTCGTCTGGATAGTAACAACTATCGCACCGGCATCGCTGAACATATTAAACAGGCGATTGTTGAGCAGGAACGTCTGGGGCTTGATGTGCTGGTACACGGTGAAGCCGAGCGTAATGACATGGTGGAATACTTCGGTGAACACCTTGATGGCTTCGTGTTTACGCAAAATGGCTGGGTACAAAGCTACGGTTCACGCTGCGTAAAACCTCCGGTGATTATTGGTGACGTTAGCCGTCCGGAAACGATCACTGTTGAGTGGGCGAAATATGCTCAGTCGCTGACCGACAAGCCAGTAAAAGGCATGTTGACCGGTCCGGTAACCATTCTTTGCTGGTCATTCCCGCGTGAAGATGTGTCACGTGAAACCATTGCTAAGCAGATTGCTCTGGCGCTACGCGATGAAGTGGAAGACCTGGAAAAAGCCGGTATCGGTATTATCCAGATTGATGAGCCAGCTCTGCGTGAAGGTCTGCCACTGCGTCAGTCTGACTGGGCCGCCTATCTGGAGTGGGCAGTGGATGCTTTCCGCCTGAATGCCGCCGTGGCGCAGGACGACACCCAGATTCACACCCATATGTGTTATTGCGAGTTCAATGACATCATGGATTCCATCGCGGCGCTGGATGCTGACGTGATTACCATTGAAACCTCGCGTTCAGATATGGAGCTGCTGGAGTCGTTTGAAGAGTTTGAGTATCCGAACGAAATCGGTCCGGGCGTTTATGATATTCACTCACCGAACGTACCCAGCGTTGAGTGGATGGAAGCCCTGCTGCTGAAAGCCGCGAAGCGTATCCCGGTTGGGCGTCTGTGGGTTAACCCGGACTGCGGCCTGAAAACGCGCGGCTGGACTGAAACGCGCCAGGCGCTGGCCAATATGGTAAAAGCGGCGCAGAACCTGCGTAACGCGAACGTCTAAATTTACTGTGTCGTTGTGTGGTACTGGTTGGGGCGCTTTGCGCCCCTTTTTTTATGCTCAAGCGGCAGGCGCGACGCCATAACGCTTAAACCAGGCGAGCATCCGTTGCCAGCCATCCTGCGCTGACTCCTGATGATAACTGGCGCGGTAATCGGCATTAAAGGCGTGTCCGGCATCGGGATACACGATGATCTCGGCATCGGCATTGGCGGCGCGCAGTGCCTGACGCATCACTTCGATACTTTCCTGCGGAATACTGTCATCTTTGCCGCCGTACAAACCCAGCACGGGTGCATTCAGGTCGATCGCGATATCAACCGGATGTTTCGGCTGTTTCATCGACTTGTCACCGACCAGCTTGCCATACCAGGCCACGGCAGCTTTCAGCTGTGGATTGTGCGCGGCATACAGCCAGCTGATGCGGCCACCCCAGCAAAAACCGGTGATAGCGGTATTGCGCATATCGCCGCCGTTACGTGACGCCCAATTGGCAACGTGATCGAGGTCAGCCAGCACCTGCGCATCCGGGACTTTACTCACCAGCTCATTAAATAAGGTCGGGATATCGTCGTACTCGGCAGGGTCGCCCTGACGGAAATAGAGTTCTGGCGCGATAGCCAGATAACCTTCAGTCGCCAGCCGGCGGCAGATATCGCGAATATGTTCGTGCACGCCAAAAATTTCCTGCACCACCATAATCACCGGCAGGGCGGCAGTGACATTTTTCGGCCTGGCGTGGAAGGCGGGCATATTTTCGCCCTGCGTCGGTATTGAGGTTTCACCAGATACAATGTCGGTACTGTCGGTAATAATGGTGGTCGATGCGGCAGGCGAAACCGCAGGAGCGAAGCCACTATTGCCTGGCTTTTGAGCCATGTTATCTTCAGTTTTCATCGTCCTCTCCATGCAAGCATTAGCGCAATCAGATAACTATAGCCAGGATTACACGGCGGCTATTTACTCTCCTCTTTAACACTCAGCGGGGGATAAGCGCAGGCCCGGATGTGGCAAATTACCGACACAAAGTGAATTTATGTGACTAATATCACGGTGTTAATGTATTTGAATGTAATTTTCATATTCATCGGTGAGTGAAATCACATATTTTTGCCAGCTATTGAATTACAGTAGCGCATTAGCATTTCCAACTTTTTTCAATTCAGGAGTCTGTTATGGCCCAGTCTGACGTTTTTCACCTTGGTATCACTAAAGCCGACCTGCAAGGCGCGACGCTGGCGATTGTGCCTGGCGATCCTGAGCGGGTGAAAAAAATTGCGGCACTGATGGAAAACCCTGTCCACCTGGCATCCCACCGTGAATTCACCAGCTATCGCGCTGAGCTGGATGGCAAGCCGGTTGTGGTCTGTTCAACCGGTATCGGTGGCCCGTCAACTTCTATCGCCGTTGAAGAGCTGGCGCAACTGGGCGTGCGCACTTTCCTGCGCGTTGGCACGACCGGGGCGATTCAGCCAGAGATTAATGTCGGTGATGTGCTGGTCACCACCGGTTCGGTGCGTCTTGACGGTGCCAGCCTGCACTTCGCGCCAATGGAGTTCCCGGCGGTAGCGGATTTCACCTGTACCACTGCGCTGGTTGAGGCGGCCAAAGCGGCGGGGGCGACCACCCATATCGGTATCACCGCGTCGTCCGACACCTTCTATCCGGGTCAGGAGCGTTATGACACCTTCTCCGGCCGCGTTGTCAGTCGCTACCAGGGCTCGATGGAAGAGTGGCAGCAGATGGGCGTGCTGAACTACGAGATGGAATCTGCGACTCTGCTGACCATGTGCGCCAGCCAGGGCCTGCGTGCCGGTATGGTGGCTGGCGTGATTGTTAACCGCACGCAGAAAGAGATCCCGGACGCGGTGACCATGAAGCAAACTGAAAGCGATGCGGTGAAAATCGTCGTTGAAGCGGCGCGTCGTCTGCTGTAGTTGATCTTCCCAAATACGGGCGGCATTCCCGCCGCCCGTATTGTCCGCTTGTATCCCGCCGGTTACTCCCCGCGCTTTTTATCTGGACATTCATACAGTGCGCCTCTACCTTTTCACTGTTCGACGCGGTGTGCAGGAGGAGCAGTGGACAATCAATATCTTTTTGGCGTGTGCCTTGGACTGGCAGGTTTGCTGGTAGGCTGGATTATTGCCCATTTTCGTTACGGTCAGCAGCAGGGCAGTCAGGAAACCGAGCGCCGGTTATTAGCGCAGTCGTTACAACAGGCAGAGCATGAACAGCAACGCCTGCAACAGCAATTACAGGCGCAGCAGCAGGAACAGCAACGCCTTGAAAAGGAGCTGCGTCAGCTGCATGGTGCGCTGGCCGCCGCGCAGGAAAAACTGCATCATTTTGACCACTGGCGCAGCGAAAGCGAGCAACTGAGTCGCGAGCTGCGTAACCAGCTGGAAATCAACAGTGCACAGGAAGCGGAACTGCGCGAAGTCACCATCCGTCTGGAAGAGACGCGCATGGCGGCCGAAGAGAAACAGCGCCTGCTGACCAACAGTGAACAGCGGCTGACCGCCCAGTTTGAAAATCTGGCGAATCGCATCTTTGAAAACAGCGGTCGCCGGGTCGATGAGCAAAACCGTCAGAGCCTTAACGGGCTGATTGCGCCGTTGCGCGAGCAGCTTGATGGTTTTCGCCGTCAGGTGCAGGAAAGTTTTGGTCAGGAGGCGCGTGAACGCCATACGCTTTCCCACGAAATTCGCAATCTGCAACAGCTGAACGCGCAAATGGCGCAGGAAGCGATCAATCTGACTAAAGCGCTGAAAGGCGATAATAAAACCCAGGGTAACTGGGGCGAAGTAGTGCTGAGCCGCGTGCTGGAAGCGTCCGGGCTGCGCGAAGGTTATGAATACCAGACCCAGGTCAATGTGCAGGTCGATCAGAACAGTCGGATGCAGCCTGACGTTATCGTGCGGCTACCGCAGGGTAAAGATGTGGTGATTGATGCCAAAATGACGCTGGTGGCCTATGAACGTTACTTTAATGGTGAAGATGACGTGACGCGTGAGCAGGCGATTGGCGAGCATATCGCCGCGATTCGGGCGCACCTGCGTTTGTTAAGCCGAAAAGATTATCAACAATTGCCCGGTTTACGCTCGCTGGATTATGTGTTGATGTTTATCCCGATTGAACCCGCTTTCCTGCTGGCCATTGATCGACAGCCGGAGCTGATTAGCGAGGCGCTGAAGCAAAATATTATGCTGGTCAGCCCGACCACGCTGCTGGTGGCACTGCGTACCATCAACAATCTGTGGCGATATGAACATCAGAGCCGCAATGCGCAGCGTATCGCCGACCGTGCCGCCAGGCTGTATGACAAAATGCGGCTGTTTGTCGATGATATGACCAGCATCGGGCAGAATCTTGATAAGGCACAGGACAGCTATCGTTCGGCGATGAAAAAGCTGTCTGAAGGGCGCGGTAACCTGATCGCCCAAAGTGAAAGTTTTCGCCAGTTAGGGGTTGAGGTCAAACGGCCAATAAACCCACGGCTGGCAGAGCAGGCTTTACCGGAATCAGCGGAAAATGACGCCGATGAAACGGACGATCAGCAGCAGGAATCCTCCGCGCCACCGATGAGTGAGATGCTGCGCCGTATCAATGAATAAACGCCGGGGTAACGTGCCTGGCTACCCTTACTCTGGTACACTTCGGGGATATTTGATTGTGGAGCAGGCAAAACAAATGGCAGATGAATCACAGGAAACCACACATTTCGGTTTTCGCACGGTCGCGAAAACCGAAAAAGCTGACATGGTTGCAGATGTATTCCATTCCGTAGCGGCGAAGTATGACCTGATGAACGATCTGATGTCTTTTGGCATCCATCGCATCTGGAAGCGTTTTACCATTGATTGCAGCGGCGTGCGCCGTGGGCAACGCGTATTAGACCTGGCGGGTGGCACCGGTGATCTGACGGCGAAATTCTCCCGTCTGGTGGGTGAAACTGGTCAGGTCGTGCTGGCGGATATCAACAGCTCAATGCTGAAGATGGGCCGCGAAAAGCTGCGTAACAGCGGTGTGGTCGGCAATGTCAGCTATGTGCAGGCCAATGCCGAAGCGCTGCCGTTCCCGGATAACTATTTTGACTGCATTACCATCTCTTTTGGTCTGCGTAACGTTACCGAGAAAGAGAAGGCGCTGGCCTCGATGTTCCGCGTGCTGAAGCCGGGTGGTCGTCTGCTGGTGCTGGAGTTCTCCAAACCGCTGCTGGATCCATTGAATAAAGCTTACGACGCATACTCTTTCCATATTCTGCCGCGCATTGGTGAACTGGTGGCGCAGGATGCCGAGAGCTACCGCTATCTGGCGGAGTCCATCCGCATGCATCCCGATCAGGAGACGCTGAAAGCGATGATGATGGATGTGGGCTTTGAAAACACCACTTACCATAACCTGACGGGTGGCATTGTCGCGCTGCACCGTGGATTCAAGTTCTAATCGGGAAAGCGAATGACTTTAACGCCGCTGTTAACCGCAGGTCTGGAGACCGCGCTTAACCAAATTCTGTACCGCGATCGTGGCCTGAAAGCGGCGCGTCAACGTTTGAATGGCAAGACCCTCGCCATCGATCTGCAAGAGCTGTCACAACCGTTGACGCTGGTGTTCAGTGAGCAACAGGTCGATGTGCTGGGCGACTGGCAGGATGCGACCGATTGCACCGTTAAAACCCGCATTGCTGTGCTGCGTAAACTCCGCGATCGCCAGCAGCTTACCGCGCTAATCCGCAGCGGCGAGCTGGAAGTGGATGGCGATCTGCAAGTGGTGCAGCAATTCTCCGCGCTTATCGATATGGCTGAGCTGGACCCGGCAGAGTATCTTGCGCCGTGGATTGGTGATATCGCTGCGCAGGGTATCAGCCAGTTTGCCCGCCGTGGTTTCAATTTCCTGCGCAGTGATGTGCAGCGCAAACAAAGCTATGCGGCACAGGTGTTAACCGAAGAGTGGCGTGTGGCTCCGGGCGCTTTAGAGTTGGCCTGGTTTGCCGAAGAAGTTGATGCCGTAAACCGTTCACTGGACGCATTGAGCGCCCGGTTAGATTCGCTGGAGGCGAAATGACGCTGGGAGAAATTCGCCGGCTGTATTACATCATCAAGGTGTTCCTGAGTTATGGCCTTGATGAACTGATCCCCCGCACGCGCATGACTCTGCCGATTCGGTTATGGCGTCGCTGCGTGTTCTGGATCCCCTATTCGCATCAGGATCAGCCGCTGGGCGCGCGTCTGCGCATGGCGCTGGAGCAACTGGGGCCGGTGTGGATTAAGTTCGGTCAGATGATGTCCACGCGACGCGATCTGTTTCCGCCACAAATTGCCGATCAGCTGGCGATGTTGCAGGACCGGGTTGCCCCGTTTGATGGTGAGCTGGCGCGTCGTCAGATTGAGCTGTCGTTAGGCACCACGATTGAGACCTGGTTTGACGATTTCGAGATTAAACCGCTGGCATCGGCGTCTATCGCGCAGGTGCATACCGCCACGCTGAAAGAGAATGGCAAGCAGGTGGTGATCAAGGTGATTCGCCCGGATATCCTGCCGGTGATCAAAGCCGATATGAAGCTGATTTATCGTCTGGCGCACTGGGTTCCGCGTCTGTTACCGGATGGCCGTCGTCTGCGCCCGGTAGAAGTGGTCGCTGACTATGAAAAAACCTTGATTGATGAGCTGAATTTGCTGCGTGAAGCGGCGAACGCTATTCAGCTGCGCCGCAATTTCGATAGCAGCAAAATGCTGTATGTGCCTGAAGTCTATTCCGATTATTGCAGCGAGTCGATGCTGGTGATGGAGCGCATTTACGGCATTCCGATTTCAGATGTGGTGGCGCTGGAGCAACATGGCGTCAATATGAAGCTGCTGGCAGAGCGTGGTGTTCAGGTGTTCTTCACCCAAGTGTTCCGCGACAGTTTCTTCCACGCCGATATGCATCCCGGCAATATTTTTGTCAGCTACGAGCATCCGGAAGATCCGCAATATATTGGTATCGACTGTGGCATTGTCGGTTCACTGAACAAAGAAGATAAGCGTTATCTGGCTGAAAACTTTATTGCTTTCTTTAACCGCGACTACCGTAAGGTGGCTGAGTTGCATGTTGATTCCGGCTGGGTACCGCTGGATACCAATGTCGAAGACTTTGAGTTCGCCATCCGCACCGTCTGTGAGCCGATTTTTGAGAAGCCGCTGGCTGAAATCTCCTTTGGTCATGTGTTGCTGAACCTGTTTAACACCGCCCGACGTTTCAATATGGAAGTGCAGCCGCAGCTGGTACTGCTACAGAAAACGTTGCTGTATGTCGAAGGCGTCGGGCGTCAGCTCTATCCGCAACTTGACCTGTGGAAAACTGCCAAGCCATTCCTTGAAGACTGGATTAAAGACCAGGTGGGGATTCCGGCGATTGTGCGTGCGCTGAAAGAAAAAGCGCCGTTCTGGGCAGAAAAACTCCCTGAGCTGCCGGAACTTTTTTACGACAGCCTGCGTCAACATAAACGTTTGCAACATAGTGTCGATAGACTGGTTACCGACATGAATGTTCAGCGCACTCGCCAGCATCAGTCACGTTTCCTGTTTGGCATTGGCGCGACGCTACTGGTCAGCGGCACGGCAATATTGCTCACCCATCCTGAATGGGATCTGTTGCCGGCAGTGATGATGGCCGGTGGACTG
This sequence comes from Winslowiella iniecta, assembly GCF_001267535.1. Lineage (GTDB taxonomy): Bacteria > Pseudomonadota > Gammaproteobacteria > Enterobacterales > Enterobacteriaceae > Erwinia > Erwinia iniecta. Next base: position 71,700 of record NZ_JRXE01000022.1, read on the forward strand.
GTGTCATGGCTGATTGGCTGGCGTAAAACAAACTGATTGTCATAAACGGTAAAAAGACGCGTTAAGCTAAGCGTCTACGTCGCGACCCTGCGGGGAGTTGTTATATACTGCCCGCACCAGCATTTTATTACTTTAATTCAGAGGCAAATAACATGGGCGGTATCAGTATTTGGCAGTTGTTAATTATTGCCGTGATTGTCGTACTTCTGTTTGGTACTAATAAGTTACGCACGCTTGGTTCCGATCTGGGTTCATCCATCAAAGGCTTTAAGAAAGCCATGAGCGATGATGAACAAAAAGAGAAAGACTCTCAGGATGCCGATTTCACTGCCAAAACTCTGGCAGACAAACAGCACACTGACGCGAAAAGCGAAGAAGTTAAGAACGACAAAGACAAGGTGTAAGCCGTGTTCGACATAGGTTTTAGTGAACTGGTATTGGTGTTCGTTATCGGGCTGGTCGTGCTTGGCCCGCAACGACTACCGGTTGCGGTCAGAACCGTGGTCGGCTGGATTCGTGCGCTGCGTTCGCTGGCATCCAGTGTGCAAAACGAACTGGCGCAAGAGTTGAAGTTGCAGGAACTGCAGGACAGTCTGAGAAAAGTCGAGCAGGCCAGCAAAGATTCACTGTCACCTGAGCTGAAAGAGTCGATGGAAGAGCTGAAAAAAACAGCGGAGTCGATGAAGCGGACTTATCTCGGCGACAACGAAAAAGCGGATGACGAAGCCAATACTATCCACAACCCTTTGGTGAAAGATCCGAAGGCGTCTCATGACGGCGTGACACCTGCTGAAGCGGATGGGCAAGCCACCGCTCCCGCACAGGCTCCTGCCGCGGTCAGTCCGGAAGCTCAGCCAGAAACGGCGAACAAACCGGCCCCGGTCGTCAAGACTGAGCCTGCGGCAACAGTGCGCACTCCAGCCTCAACCACTCACACAAGCGATGAACGTTAAACATGGCAGTTGAAGATACCCAACCGCTGATCAGTCATCTGATAGAGCTGCGTAAGCGCCTGCTGAACTGCATAATTGCAGTGATCGTGATCTTCCTGGCGCTTATTTATTTCGCCAACGATATCTACCAGATCGTTTCCGCACCGCTAATCAAACAGTTGCCTGTCGGTGCCAGTATGATCGCCACTGACGTTGCATCACCGTTCTTTACCCCGATCAAACTGACGATGATTGTGTCGGTATTTATTGCAATACCGGTGATTCTGCATCAGGTCTGGGCATTTGTTGCTCCGGCGCTTTACCGCCACGAGCGCAGACTGGTGATGCCGTTACTGTTTTCCAGCTCAGCACTGTTTTATATCGGTATGGCCTTCGCCTATTTTATTGTCTTCCCGCTGGCGTTTGGCTTTTTTGCCAAAACCGCGCCGGAAGGCGTGCTGATCGCCACTGACATTAATAACTACCTTGATTTCGTCATGGCGCTGTTTATGGCGTTTGGCGTCTCATTTGAAGTGCCTATTGCCATCGTGCTGTTGTGCTGGACAGGCGTGACGACCCCGGAAGATCTGAAGGCAAAACGCCCTTATGTGCTGGTTGGCGCATTTGTGGTCGGTATGTTACTGACGCCGCCGGACGTTCTTTCGCAAACTTTGCTCGCTATTCCGATGTACTGCCTGTTTGAAGTCGGCGTATTCTTTGGTCGGTTCTATGTAGGAAAAGGACGTCAGGATAATGATAAGGAACAGGAATCCGAATCTGAATCCTGATTATCAGGAGAACCAGGTGATTCCGGCCATGCCGCGAGGAATTTAAAGTCATAGCAAACCGCCCGTAAGGGCGGTTACTGTTTGGAAAGAAATATGTTTGATATCGGTGTAAACCTGACCAGTACGCAGTTCTCCAAAGACCGCGAGAAGGTGGTAAAACGTGCGCGTGAAGCGGGCGTAACCGGCATCCTGATTACCGGCACCAATGCGCTGGAAAGTCAGCAGGCGCAGAGCCTGGCGCAGCAGCATGCGAATTACTGCTGGTCTACCGCCGGCGTTCATCCCCACCATGCCAGCGAGTGGTCCGGCGAAACTGCTGCGACCTTACGCCGCCTGACGGAAAGTGAGCAGGTGGTGGCGATTGGCGAATGCGGACTCGATTTTAACCGTAACTTTTCTGCCCACGATCAGCAGGAGTATGCGTTTGATGCGCAGCTCGCTTTAGCTGCGGAGCTGGCGATGCCGGTGTTTCTGCACTGTCGCGATGCCCATACGCGCTTTGTCGATATCTTAAAACCGTGGCTCGCTAAGCTGCCCGGTGCGGTGGTGCACTGCTTTACCGGCACCCGCTCTGAACTTGAAGAGTGCCTGGCATTGGGTTTATCCGTGGGTATCACCGGTTGGGTCTGCGATGAACGTCGCGGCCTGCAACTGCGTGAGCTGTTGCCACTGATTCCGGCAGACCGATTGCTGCTGGAAACCGATGCACCTTATCTGTTGCCCCGGGATATGAGACCACGGCCGCCATCCCGCCGCAATGAACCCTGTTTTCTGCCGCATATCGTTCAGCAGGTTGCCGCCTGGCGCGGTGAAGATGCTGAATGGTTAGCGCAGCAAACCACTAAAAATTCGCGGAACCTGTTCAATATCACTTAGAACAGATCCCACCAAAGGCAGCCTGTGCTGTCTTTTATAGGAGATTTATCTAATGAGTTTTGCTTTCCCTGGTGCCTTCCCAGGCCGCCGTCTGCGTCGCGTCCGTCGTCATGATTTCAGCCGTCGTCTGGTTGCCGAAAACCAACTGACGGTCAATGATCTGATCTACCCGGTGTTTGTGATGGAAGGCCATAACAAACAGCAGGAAGTGCCTTCGATGCCGGGCGTCTTCCGCATGACCATCGATGTACTGGTAAAAGAAGCGGAAATTATTGCCAAACTGGGCATTCCGGTACTGTCACTGTTTCCGGTGATTGAAGCCGATAAGAAATCCCTGCATGCGGAAGAAGCTTACAATCCGGACGGTCTGGTGCAGCGTGCTGTGCGTGCACTGAAAGCCGCGGTGCCTGAGCTTGGCCTGCTGACTGATGTGGCGCTTGACCCGTACACTACCCATGGTCAGGACGGTATTATCGACCAGCATGGTTATGTGATTAACGACATCAGCAAAGAGATTCTGGTACGCCAGGCTTATTCTCACGCCGAAGCCGGTGCTGAGATTCTGGCACCGAGCGATATGATGGATGGTCGTATTGGCGCGATTCGCGACAAGCTGGAGCTGGACGGCCTGGTGAATACGCAAATCATGGCGTACTCGGCGAAATATGCTTCCTGCTATTACGGCCCGTTCCGCGACGCCATCGGTTCATCCGGTAATCTGAAAGGCGGCAACAAGCTGACCTATCAGATGGATCCGGCTAACAGCGATGAAGCGCTGCAAGAAATTGCTCAGGATCTGCAGGAAGGCGCGGATATGGTGATGGTGAAGCCGGGTATGCCGTATCTGGATGTGATCCGTCGCGTGAAAGACAGCTTTGGCGTGCCGACCTTTGCTTATCAGGTTTCCGGTGAGTATGCGATGCATATGGCGGCAATTCAGAATGGCTGGCTGGCGGAGAAACCGGCGGTGATGGAATCACTGTTGTGCTTCAAACGTGCTGGTGCGAACGGCATTCTGACTTACTTCTCAAAACGTGTTGCCCAGTGGTTGCACGATGAGCAGATGCAGCGTTAGAGAGCGGTTTTACTCCAGGGGCGGCGTTCTCGCCGCCTGTGCCGGGGTAGAAAACCTGCATATCATTAGCTCGGGAGCTGAAAACGGCTCCCCTACATTTATCGCGCAGCGATCGGGTGGCTTCCGCGTTTTTAAAGCTTATTAAACTGTTTATTGTCTATGCTGCGAACAATTTGTTTGTTCAGCAAATTCAGCAGTAACATTGAGCGTGCTTCACCATCCGGTTCGGTGAAAATCGCTTTCAGCCCTTCAAACGTCCCGTCAATAATCAGCACTTCATCGCCCGGTTGTGGCGTCTCCGGATCGACCATATGTTCCGGCGTTTCTGTCTGCAGCACGCTAATCACATCCTGCGGCACCGTTGCGGGCAGGACACCAAAACGAACGAAGTGGCTGACGCCACGGGTCGCGCTGATGGTCGTGGTGTGAATCGCTTCAGGATCAAACTCGATAAACAGATAATTGGGAAACAGTGGCTCACTGACGGCGGTACGTTTACCGCGCACGATCTTTTCCATCGCGATCATTGGGCTAAGGCAATGCACTGACTGACGCTCAAGATGCTCCTTAGCGCGCAGTAGTTGGCCACGTTTGCAGTACAGTAAATACCAGGATTCCATAAGTTCACTTTCTCATAACCGGGGGCTAAGAATAGCAAAACTGCGGTGAGAGTTGTAGCAGCATCAAGCGTAATGACTGGATTCGTTATGTTACATCATCTACGAAATATCCTAATCTGCCGGGTTAAATCCGCTACGATTTACCGGCTCGCTTATCACAATGCGCACAAATGGAAATTGACGTGCCCGCTTCATCTGTATCAGACTCGGGGGCGCTAAAAGATAGCCGTCAGTTGATCTGTTGCTCAGCGTAACAGGAACAAAAACAAGCATGCCCGATGATTCAGCCTTATAATGGCCGACTCACCGGCCGTATTGATGGAAAGGCATGAAATACCACGACTTACGCGACTTCATTTCTCTGCTGGAAAAGCGCGGGGAATTAAAACGAATCAGTCTTGAGATCGATCCCGAACTGGAAATGACTGAGATCGCCGATCGCACTCTGCGTGCTGGCGGCCCGGCGCTGCTGTTCGAGAATCCCAAAGGCTATGATATGCCAGTGCTTTGTAACCTGTTTGGCACGCCAAAGCGCGTGGCGATGGGGATGGGCCAGGAAGATGTCACGGCATTGCGCGAAGTCGGTAAGTTACTGGCATTTTTGAAAGAGCCGGAGCCACCGAAAGGCTTCCGCGATCTGTTCGATAAAATGCCGCAGTTTAAACAAGTGCTGAATATGCCGACCAAACGGCTGCGCAATGCACCATGTCAGGAAGAGATCTGGCAGGGCGATGATGTCGATTTATCGCGTATCCCGGTGATGAAGTGCTGGCCGGAAGATGCCGCTCCGCTGATTACCTGGGGACTGACCGTCACGCGCGGCCCGGAGAAAGAGCGACAAAACCTCGGTATTTATCGCCAGCAGGTGATTGGCAAAAATAAAGTGATTATGCGCTGGCTGTCCCATCGTGGCGGCGCGCTTGATTTTCAGGAGTGGTGCAAGGCGCATCCTGGCGAGCGTTTCCCGGTATCGGTGGCGCTGGGTGCCGATCCAGCCACGATTTTAGGCGCGGTAACCCCGGTTCCTGACTCGCTGTCTGAATATGCTTTTGCCGGCCTGCTGCGTGGCACCAAAACCGAAGTGGTTAAGTGTATCTCTAACGATCTCGAAGTCCCTGCCAGCGCAGAAATTGTGCTTGAAGGCTATATCGAGGCGGGTGAAATGGCACCGGAAGGCCCGTATGGCGACCACACCGGTTACTACAATGAAATCGATAACTTCCCGGTTTTCACCGTAACGCACATTACGCAACGTCGTAATGCCATCTATCATTCAACCTATACGGGTCGCCCACCGGATGAACCTGCGGTGTTGGGGGTGGCGTTAAACGAAGTGTTTGTGCCGATTCTGCAAAAGCAGTTTCCCGAAATAGTCGATTTCTACCTGCCACCAGAAGGTTGCTCATATCGCCTGGCAGTAGTGACGATGAAAAAGCAGTATGCCGGACACGCCAAGCGCGTAATGATGGGCGTCTGGTCATTCCTGCGGCAGTTTATGTACACCAAATTTGTTATTGTTTGTGATGATGATGTAAATGCGCGCGACTGGAATGATGTGATTTGGGCGATCACCACGCGTATGGACCCGGCGCGCGATACCGTGCTGGTTGAGAATACGCCAATTGATTATCTCGACTTTGCTTCGCCGGTTTCCGGCCTGGGTTCAAAAATGGGTTTAGACGCCACCAATAAATGGCCTGGCGAAACGCAGCGTGAATGGGGTCGGCCGATCGTAAAAGATGCGGCGGTTACCGCACGTATTGATGCTATTTGGGATGAGTTAGCCATTTTTAATCAGTCGCCACAGCGTTAATTCGCCGTGACGAACTCATGATAATGACGACCCGACAGAGGGAACGCATGACAACATTAAGCTGTAAAGTGACCTCGGTTGAGGCTATTACCGATACCGTGTACCGAGTCCGTCTGGTGCCGGAAGCTGATTTCAGTTTTCGTGCTGGCCAGTATCTGATGGTGGTGATGGATGAGCGTGACAAGCGCCCATTCTCCCTGGCTTCCACGCCAATGGAAAAAGAGATTATTGAGCTGCATATCGGTGCTTCCGAGCTGAACCTGTATGCGATGGCGGTAATGGAGCGCATTCAGCAACAGCGTGAAATCACCGTTGATATTCCGCATGGTGATGCCTGGCTGCGTGAAGAGGGCGAACGCCCGCTGATCCTGATTGCCGGTGGCACCGGTTTCTCTTACGCCCGATCAATTCTGCTGACCGCGCTGGCGCAGCAGCCGCAACGCGATATCGCCATTTACTGGGGTGGGCGCGAGCTGAAGCACCTGTACGATCTGGATGAGTTAAACGCCCTGGCGGTTAAGCATCCTAACCTGAAGGTGATTCCGGTAGTCGAGCAGCCCGAAGAGGGTTGGGAAGGGCGCAACGGTACGGTCTTAACTGCGGTAATGCAGGATTACGGTACCCTGAGTGAGCACGATATTTATATTGCTGGTCGGTTTGAAATGGCGAAAATTGCCCGCGATCGTTTCTGCGCCGAGCGTGGTGCGCTGGAAGCGCATATGTATGGCGACGCCTTCGCGTTTATTTAAGCCAGACGGGCAAACCGATGGTTTGCCCGACAAAAATGAAAAAACCCGCCCCTGACAGGCGGGAAAAGTAACAAATACCACAAGTATCAACGTATCAGATGCGTTCGAATACCGTCGCGATGCCCTGGCCGAGGCCAATGCACATGGTCGCCAAACCAAATTGCGCATCACGCCGTTCCATCAGATTAAGCAGAGTGGTGCTGATACGCGCGCCGGAACAGCCGAGTGGGTGACCGAGCGCAATCGCGCCACCGTTCAGATTCACCTTCTCATCCATCTTATCCAGCAGACCGAGATCCTTAATGCACGGCAGTGTCTGTGCGGCAAAGGCTTCATTCAGTTCGAACAGATCGATATCACTGACGCTTAACCCTGCGCGTTTCAGTGCCAGTTTCGATGCCGGAACCGGGCCATAACCCATAATCGAAGGATCGCAGCCGACCACTGCCATGGATTTAATGCGCGCGCGTGGCGTCAGGCTGAGTTCTCTGGCGCGGGATTCGCTCATTATCAGCATCGCGGCGGCACCATCGGAGAGCGCTGACGAGCTACCGGCGGTGACGGTGCCATTGGCCGGATCAAAAGCCGGGCGCAGCGCAGCCAGACCGGCCACGTTAGTTTCCGGGCGAATGACTTCATCAAAGTCATAGCGTTTCAGTACGCCGTCGGCGTCATGACCGGAAGTGGCGACAATTTCATTGCGGAAATGACCGGCCTGCGTGGCAGCCCAAGCACGCTGATGAGAGCGCGCGGCAAATTGATCCTGCATTTCACGGCTTATCTGGTGCATTCGCGCCAGCATCTCGGCGGTAAGGCCCATCATGCCCGCGGCTTTCGCGACGGTGCGGCTCAGGCCGGGATGAAAATCCACGCCGTGGTTCATCGGCACATGGCCCATATGTTCGACGCCGCCAATGATGGTGGCCTGCGCATCGCCGACCATTATCGCGCGCGCCGCATCGTGCAGTGCCTGCATCGATGAACCGCACAGACGATTGACGGTAGTGGCCGGAACATTATGTGGGATCTCAGCCAGCAGCGCCGCGTTACGCGCGATATTAAAACCCTGCTCAAGCGTCTGCTGCACACAGCCCCAATAAATATCGTCGAGTGAAGCCGCTTCCAGCGCCGGATTGCGGCTTAACAGCGCACGCATCAGATGGGCGGAAAGGTCTTCAGCGCGCACGTGGCGAAAAGCTCCCCCTTTTGAACGGCCCATCGGCGTGCGGATTGCATCAACAATGACAACGTTTTCCATTAGTTATTCCTCACGCGGTTTTCAGGTCGGCATCGGCCATCGGTTCAGCTGGCGGATACCAGCACTCATTGCGCTGCGCTTTGGCTTCCAGACCCGCCGGTAACTGATACAGCGCACCGAGGCTGGCATACTGCCGCGCCTGTTCAACAAATTGCGCATTACCTTGCGTATCGAGATAACGGAATACGCCGCCGTGGAACGGAGGGAAACCGAGACCATACACCAGCGCCATATCGGCTTCCGCCGGGCTGGCAATAATGCCCTCTTCCAGACAACGTACCACTTCGTTAATCATCGGAATCATCATGCGCGCGATAATCTCGTCATCGCTAAACTCGCGCTTCGGCTGGCTGACGTTTTGCAGTAAGGTGGCGACATCGGCATCGGCGACTTTCTTCGCTTTCCCTTTGCTGTCTGTCTGCCAGCGATAAAATCCCAGCTGATTTTTCTGGCCGTAACGGTTGGCATCAAACATCACGTCGATGGCATCGCGATAATCTTTCTTCATGCGCTCAGGGAAACCGTCGGCCATCACGCTCTGGGCGTGGTGGGCGGTGTCGATACCCACGACATCCAGCAACCATGCCGGACCCATCGGCCAGCCAAACTTTTTCTCCATCACTTTATCGATCTGGTTGAAGTCAGCACCGTCACGCAACATCAGGCTGAAAGCGGCAAAGTAGGGGAACAGCACGCGGTTAACGAAGAAGCCGGGACAGTCGTTCACCACAATCGGCGTTTTGCCCATTTTACTGGCCCATGCGACGACTTTCGCCAGTGTGGCCTCAGAGGTTTTTTCACCGCGAATCACTTCAACCAGCGGCATACGATGCACCGGGTTAAAGAAGTGCATACCGCAAAAGTTTTCCGGGCGTTGCAGTGATTTCGCCAGGTAGCTGATGGGAATGGTGGAAGTGTTGGAAGCGAGGATGGTGTCATCGCGTACCTTACTTTCCGTTTCAGCCAGAACAGCGGCTTTCACTTTCGGATTCTCAACGACCGCTTCCACCACCACATCAACGCGCTCAAAACCGCTGTAGTCGAGAGTCGGCTGAATAGTGGCAATCACACCGGCGAGTTTTATCCCGTCGATTTTCCCCCGTTCCAGCTGTTTGTTCAGCAATTTCGCGGCTTCATTTATGCCGAGGTTCAGCGATTTCTGATTAATATCTTTCATCACCACTGGTACGCCTTTTGATGCCGACTGATAAGCAATGCCGCCACCCATAATGCCCGCGCCGAGTACGGCTGCCTGTTGTGGCGTGGCAATATCGCGCGTCAGTTTTTTCGCTTTGCCTTTCAGATACTGGTCATTGAGGAAAATCCCAACCAGCGCACGCGCTTCATTTGAACGGGCTAAAGGAACGAAGGCTTTGGTTTCCAGCGTCAGGGCGGCATCGCGTGCCAGGCCTGCGGCGGCTTCAATCGTTTTTACTGCACTCATTGGTGCCGGATAGTGTTTGCCTGCGGTCTGGATAACCATCCCTTTGGCGATGGTGAAACTCATTGCGGCTTCAATGGCGCTGAGCTTCAGGGGTTCCAGTTTCGGCTGACGGCGTGCACGCCAGCTCTGTGGCTCGGCGATGGCTGCTTTCAGCATGGCAATCGCGCCATCGCGCAGCTTTTCTGTGGCCACGACAGCATCGACCAGCCCGATAGCTAATGCCCGGCTGGCATCAACATCTTTGCCGGCGGCAATAATTTCCAGCGCGCTGTCTGCACCCAGCAGGCGCGGCAATCGCACCGAGCCGCCGAAGCCTGGCATGATGCCCAGCCGGGTTTCCGGCAGACCGATGCGCGTATCCGGCGTGGCGATGCGCAGATCGGTTGCCAGTACGCATTCGCAACCGCCGCCCAACGCATAACCGCTGATGGCCGCAAGGGTGGGTACCGGCAGATCTTCCAGACGATTAAAAATAGCGTTGGCAAATTTCAGCCACTGCTCAAGCTTCTCCGCCGGAGCGGCAAACAGTGATAAAAATTCGGTAATATCGGCACCGACAATAAACGCCGGTTTGGCTGAGCTTAACAGCAGACCTTTCAGGTCAGGTTGTTGTTCCAGCACGCTAATCGCTTCGCCCAGGCTGGCGACAGTTTTAGTATCCAGCTTATTGACCGAACCAGGTGCATCAAATACCAGCTCGGCAATGCCATCATCGAGCCAGCGCAGAGAAAGGGTTTCGCCTTGGTAGAGCATGTCAGTCTCCTGAAACAGCGATAAAGGGATCTGGTCATACCAGATGATCGTGAGTGTGGGTTTGATGTTAACTATTTGCAAATAGAAGTTTGCTTATTTGCTAACGAGATCACAGCTGCGGCATAACGGCATCGTCTGCATGGCTGTGATAAGATGCGGGCACTTTTTAGTGCGACGGAGAGAAGTTAATGAACTCACTGGTTACGCTGTATAAAGATCATATTTCTGTGCTGCAACAGCGCGCGCAGCAGGTGTTAGCGCGTTTTAAACTGGATGCTATGTTGATCCATTCCGGAGAGCTACTGACGGTTTTCCTCGACGATCACAGTTACCCTTTCAAGGTTAATCCGCAATTCAAAGCCTGGGTGCCGGTCACGCAGGTGCCGAACTGCTGGTTATGGGTTGATGGCGTGAATAAGCCGAAGCTGTGGTTCTGGTCGCCGGTTGATTACTGGCATAACGTCGAGCCGCTGCCGCAAAGCTTCTGGACCGATGAAATCGAGATCATTCAGCTGAAAAATGCGGATGAGATCGCCCAGCTGCTGCCCGCCGCGCGTCAGAATGTGGCCTATATTGGCCCGGTGCCACAGCGTGCGACTCAGCTGGATATTGCGGCTGATCGCGTTAACCCGCAAGGGGTGCTGGATTACCTGCATTATCATCGTTCTTACAAAACCGATTATGAACTGGCTTGTATGCGCCAGGCACAGAAGGTGGCGGTTCTTGGCCATCGCGCGGCGAAAGAAGCTTTTCTTTCCGGCATGAGCGAGTTTGATATCAACGTCGCCTATCTGTCCGCGACCGGCCATCGTGACACCGATGTTCCTTATGGCAATATCGTGGCGCTGAATGAACATGCCGCAGTACTGCACTATACCCAGTTGCAACAGCAGCCACCTGAGCAGTTGCGTAGCTTCCTGCTTGATGCTGGTGCGGAATATAACGGTTATGCCGCTGACCTGACGCGTACCTATGCCGCGCAGAGCGACAGTTTGTTTGCCGAGCTGGTTAACGATCTGAACAGCGAAGAACTGGCGCTGATCGACACGCTGAAAGCGGGCGTGCGCTATACCGAATACCATGAGCAGATGCATCAGCGTATTGCCCGACTGCTGCTGAAGCACCAGCTGGTGAAGGGGCTGAGCGAAGAGGCGATGGTGAAAGAGAATCTGACCGGCCCGTTCCTGCCGCATGGTTTAGGCCACCCGCTGGGATTGCAGGTGCATGATGTCGCCGGATTTATGCAGGATGACCGTGGTACTCATCTGGCCGCGCCACAGCAGTATCCTTATCTGCGTTGTACGCGGGTGCTGGAACCGCGCATGGTACTGACCATCGAACCGGGTCTCTACTTTATCGATTCCTTGCTGGCACCGTGGCGTGAAGGCAAGTTCAGCCAGTATTTTGACTGGGAACGTATCGATAGCCTGAAACCTTATGGCGGCATTCGTATCGAAGATAATGTGGTGATTTACGATAATCGTGTTGAAAACATGACGCGCGATCTGAATCTTGCCTGATGAATGCGTATGACATTCCCGCTGAGTCGCTGAGCATCAGTGAGGAAATCATTAAGAAGAGCCGTTTTATTACGCTGTTGGCCCATACCGATGGCGTCGAAGCGGCGCGGGCTTTTGTTCAGCAGATCAAAAGCGAACACCCTGCGGCCCGGCACCACTGTTGGGCCTGGGTTGCTGGTTCGCCGGATGATTCGCAACAACTGGGCTTCTCTGATGATGGTGAACCCTCCGGTACGGCGGGTAAACCGATGCTGGCGCAGCTGATGGGAAGTGATATTGGTGAAATTACCGCGGTAGTGGTGCGTTACTACGGCGGTATTCAGCTGGGCACCGGCGGGCTGGTCAAAGCGTATGGCGGTGGCGTCCAGCAAGGCTTGAAACAGCTGGCTCGCCAGCAAAAAGTACCGATGCGGTCGTTCAGACTAAGCTGCGACTATGCGCAGCTGGCTGATATCGAAAGAATGATTAAGCGCTTCGAGGGCAAGCTGGTGGACAGTGAGTTTCTTGATGTGGTTTCAATCAGTCTGGCGCTGCCTTATGCGCAAATTGCCGGATTTACGCAGAATCTGTCAGACTTTAGTCGGGGCGCACTGCAGCTCCTCCCGATAAAACAATAATTTCTCTCTATTTGTCAGGTTAAGGAAACGGCTGAATGCATATTCGCGCCATTACCCGCATCGTCGGTTTGTTGGTCATCCTGTTCTCCGGAACCATGATCGTCCCTGGTCTGGTCGCATTGATCTATCGGGATGGTGCCGGTCGCGCATTCAGTCAAACCTTCTTTATGGCTCTGGTTATCGGGGCGCTGCTGTGGTGGCCTAACCGCAAACAGAAGAGTGAATTAAAGCCGCGCGAAGGCTTTTTAATCGTGGTGCTGTTCTGGACGGTGCTGGGAAGCGTCGGGGCGATGCCGTTTATTTTCTCCGAGCAGCCGAATCTCAGTGTGACTGATGCGTTTTTTGAATCCTTTTCCGGCCTGACGACCACCGGTGCCACCACGCTGGTGGGACTGGACTCGCTACCGAAAGCGATTCTGTTCTACCGGCAAATGCTGCAATGGCTCGGTGGTATGGGGATCATTGTGCTGGCGGTCGCGATTCTGCCAATTCTCGGCGTCGGTGGTATGCAGCTTTATCGTGCCGAAATGCCTGGGCCACTGAAAGACAATAAAATGCGCCCGCGTATTGCCGAAACGGCAAAAACCCTGTGGCTGATTTATGTGCTGTTAACCGTGGCCTGCGCAGTGGCATTGTGGGTTGCCGGTATGCCGCTGTTTGATGCCATTGGACACAGCTTCTCGACTATCGCTATTGGTGGCTTTTCAACCCATGATGCCAGCATTGGCTATTTTAACAGTCCCACTATCAACACCATTATTGCCATTTTCCTGCTGATCTCGGGATGTAACTACGGCCTGCACTTCTCTTTACTCAGTGGGCGTAACCTGCGTGTCTACTGGCGAGATCCTGAATTCCGCATGTTTATCGGCGTGCAGCTGACCTTGGTGGTGGTCTGTACTCTGGTGCTGTGGTTCCACGATGTCTATCAGACCGGTATGCAGACATTAAATCAGGCGTTCTTCCAGGTGGTATCGATGGCGACCACCGCCGGCTTTACCACCGACAGCATTGCGCGCTGGCCACTGTTTTTACCGGTGCTGTTGCTGTGTTCTGCTTTTATTGGTGGTTGCGCCGGGTCAACCGGTGGTGGTTTGAAGGTGATTCGTATTCTGCTGCTGTTTAAGCAAGGGTCGCGCGAACTGAAAAGGCTGGTGCATCCTAATGCGGTTTACACCATTAAACTGGGAAACCGCGCCTTGCCCGAACGTATTCTCGAAGCGGTATGGGGATTCTTCTCGGCATATGCGCTGGTGTTTATCCTCAGTATGCTGGCAATCATTGCCACCGGCGTTGACGATTTCTCCGCATTTGCGGCGGTAGCGGCTACGCTTAATAACCTTGGCCCCGGGCTTGGTGTGGTGGCCGATAACTTCACGTCGATGAATGACGTGGCGAAATGGATTTTGATTGTAACGATGCTGTTTGGGCGTCTTGAAGTATTCACGCTGCTGGTGCTGTTTACCCCGACCTTCTGGCGTGAATAATAACAACGAGTAAAACCTATGAAAGCGCTAATTCTTTTTTCCAGCCGTGATGGCCAGACGCGTGAAATCGCCTCTTATATAGCTAACAGTATAAAAGAGGAGATGGAGTACGACATTTTCAACATTCTGCGTGTCGAAGAGATTAACTGGTCGCAGTACGATCGCGTGCTGATTGGTGCATCGATCCGCTATGGTCATTTCCATCCGGCGGTAGCGAAATTCGTTAAACGCCATTTGCCGGAATTACAACAACGTGTCAGCGGCTTCTTCTCGGTCAATCTGACTGCGCGTAAAGCTGAGAAGCGTACGCCACAGACTAATGCCTACACCCGCAAGTTTCTGTTGCAGTCTCCGTGGCAGCCAGATTGCTGCGCCGTATTTGCTGGCGCACTGCGTTATCCGCGTTATCGCTGGTTCGACCGGACGATGATTCAGCTTATTATGCGGATGACGGGCGGTGAAACCGATACGAGTAAAGAAGTGGAATATACCGACTGGGCGCAAGTGGGTCGTTTTGCTCAGGAATTTGCTCATTTACCCGGCAAATTGCAGTAAAAAAACGCGCTTTGTCGAAAATTAACCCGGTCGGAAAGTTTTTTCTAATAAATACTTGTCACCCGTCGGAAACTCCCTATAATGCGCCTCCATCGACACGGAACAACGGCTTACAGGCCACGGTGTTGAGAGGTTCAGGAAGCTCTGAACCGCCGG
>NZ_JRXE01000023.1:0-28584 GCF_001267535.1 Winslowiella iniecta
GGGCAGAACACCGACATCAGCAGCGGGAAATCGTTTACGGCTTCTGCCGGAGAGTCGGTGAGCCTGTTCGCACGGAAATCGGGTATGAAACTGTTTGCCGGAAAGGGCAAGGTGGATATCCAGGCGCAGGGCGATGCGATGAACCTGCTGGCGAAGGAAGATGTTTCGATTACCAGCGTTAATAATAAAGTCACGGTAAGTGCGTACGAAGAGTTATTACTTACCTGCGGCGGCGGATATATCCGTCTGAAAGACGGTAATATTGAGTTGGGATGTCCGGGGAATATTCTGCTTAAAAGCCAAAACGTGCAGAAGATGGGCTCCGCAAATATTAACGTTACGCCACCTGAATTGCCGGTTGGGTTTAGCGAGTACTTTATTGCCACTGATGAAAATAGTGGTCAGATTCTGCCAAACAAACGCTATCGGATTACAACCAGTGAAGGGAAGACCTTCGAAGGATATACGGATGCTGAAGGTAAAACAGCTGAAGTGTATACGGCTAAACCAGATAGCATGCAGATCGAATTTATCTGATAGTTCGCTAAATTCAGAGGATAACAAGAATGTCTAATAATGAAAAACAGCAAGGTAATACTGAAGCTGTATCTAAGGGAATTCCAGCTAAAGTCAGCGCAGGTAGCGAGCTTTATTTTCATCCTGGTAGCGCAACCTTTTTGCTGGTGCCGGGTGGCGATCATAATGATTTTGTACAGGAACAAGACCTGTTAAGTCGCCTGATCGATGCTCAGTTGGCCGCAAAGGCTGAGCTTGAGAAAGCAACAGATCAGTGTATTGACATTGTTAAAGTTAACAAAGCTAAAGCCGAGAGCCTGATGAAACAGGCTTATGACAAAGTTAATCAAACAACAGAAGAACTACGTAATGCATTAGCAGAGTTGACGCCTGAAGTCAGTGATGCCGAATTACTAAGTGAAGGCAGTAAGGATAGTGGTATTGGCATCATGGAATTGATTCCGATGTCAAAGAAAGGGGCTGTTGGTTTTAAGAAGACCTATGTTCGTTCTAACCGTATAAGAAATCACTGGAGAACCTATAAACTTAGTGGTAGTGATAATAAGGGTACGGAAGACAGCTTTTTCAAAAAACAACAATATACGACTTATGTCACCGATGAGAATGGGAATCGTCAGCCGAAAACCCGTGAACGTAGTGTGATTGACACGGCCAAACTTAAAGAAAAATACTCTGAAGTTGAAAGAAAAATAAAGACGGAGTTTTTAAAAGATGAATTTGATAAGCTGGAAACAAATGTCATTCTGAGTAGTTGGGCAAAAAAAATGAATGAGGCAATCAAAGAGAGTTCTGATTCATTATCTGATTCTTTTAATAAAAATAAGAATGTGGATCTCAGCGCCCAGGCACAGCTAATGAGGTTTACCAGTGGTGTAGGGTTGGAAAGTGAGCTTAACCCTATGTTGCAAAACGGTGATCTAAAGCTTAAAGCAAATGCCAGTTTTGTGCTGGGTGAAGCTAAAGCAGAGGCTGCATTCCATTTCCCTGATAAAGTGGGGCGGGAGATTAAGTTTCCATTGCGTGCTGAGGTTGCTGCCGACAAAGCTTTCTGTGCGAAAAATAAATGCGAAGTGACACCTAATGGAACATTGGGATCTGTTGGCTTTATTAAATTAAAATTAACAATTGAAGCATCGGGCAGCATTGGTGCGAGCCTTGCAGTTGAAGCCGGAATATCACTTGACACAGGCAAGGATATGGGCGAATCCTATGGCATCCGAGGCTCCAGGGCTAAATTAAAATTAAATCAGCTGCCTGGTGTGAGTTCATCTGATATTTCTGTTGAAATCCCTGATGCGAAGGCGGGAGGAGAACTTGCAGCGTTTGCCGGAGTTGAAGTCGGTGGCAATATTGCGGGTGCGCTACAGTGGAAGCCACCGGAGCTTTCTGAACTGAATGAAGGGAAAAGTGACGATGATAAAGATTTCCGTTCTTTCGCTGAGATAAAACCTGAATTTAAATTTCAGGCGGGAGCAGGTGGCGGTGGAACATTCTACGTTACCTTTGTTTCAGGAAGATTCCGAATTTATTGCAAAGCGGGTTTGTGCTGGGGGGTGGGAGCGAAAGGGTCAATAGGATTTGAGGTCAGTACCAACACCATATATGATTTTTTTGAGTTTTTTATCTATTTACTGAGGAATATTGATTATCAGAAAGCTCTTTCAGTAATGGCTGTAGATGCCTATAAGACATTTTGTACCATTCCTTTGATTGCGATTAGTAAAGGTGTTGATCTCGGAAAAGTTATAGTTTCAGATGCGGAAAGTGCATATTTCCAGCTCTATGACTCTCTATGTGAAGAGAATAAGAGAGTCAGGTTAATGGTTAAGATAAATCAAAGTCCAGAAGTACTGAAGTATACACCTCCTGAGTCTAAGGGGGCTGTTATTTACATGCTAATGGATAACAGTGGATGGGATTATGTTGACCCAAGAAACCAAAACTATAATGTATTGTCCGATAAATTGAGTCAGCGTATTAATGTTCTTAAGTTTGGCCCAGTGAAATTAAGGAAGCAAGCAATATTCAATTCACTTAGGTGGGTACAGTCTAAATCAGATTATCGTAATGTAATGCAGCATATTTCAGCAAGGCCTGCTGATGATACAATTAAGAGTGACTGGAAAGGTAATGAAAAGAAAGTTATAGAGTTCTTGTCAGAGGGAGAGGTTTATCAATTGGGTGAGCTATCAACACAATATGGCAAGAAATTAGCTAAATTATATAATGACTTACCAGATGGACACGAAGTGTCACCTGATGATGAATTGAGAGAAATCCCTTCAAGCTTAATGGATGAATACCTTGCTATAATTAATGAGCAAGAAGATGAAAATAATAGAATAGCATAGGTTGATTATGATTAAATATTTTTATGTTGCTTTGCCATTTTTATTATCATCATGCGATGGTTCAGGTTCGGATAAAAATAAAGAACTTAAAAAAAAACTAATTGAAAATCAACTTTCTCAGATGGTAGATATGAAAAGCGGAACTTTCCAGATGGGCGACTTCGGGCGTCTTATAGGAGAAAAACTTCCACTTACAGGTGAGAATGATGATGAACCATTACATGACGTTACGCTGAGTGATTTTAGCATCGGTAAATATAAAGTCACTTACAAAGACTATGATATTTATACCGAAGTAACAGGTAAAGATAAACTTGAGCTACCTAAAGCTTTAGAATCAAATCCTAAGCTGCGGGCTCCTGACATGCCTGTATCAGTCACCTGGGATCAGGCAAATGAGTTTTGCTTATGGCTTGGAAGGTCTGCAGGAAAAAATATTTCTTTGCCAACCGAAGCGCAATGGGAATATTCTGCCAGAAGTGGCGGGGCGTTTATTATTTATGCGACAGGAAGTGGAGGGTTTGAATACGGCAAGGATATTCCTTCCAGCAAGCAACGTTCTCAAATGACAGATGAACCGCTATTTAATATTCCCGTTGGAAAGTTCCCGCCTGTCAAATCTGGATTATATGATATGGCAGGAAATGGTGTTGACTGGGTTAAAGACTGGTATAATGAAAAATACTATCGTCAATCGCCAAAAAATAATCCGCAGGGGCCAGAAAATGGCACGGAAAAAGTTGTCCGTGGTTATCAGAGTGGAGGCGGAGTTATGACTAATCAGTCTGTATATCGGCAACATGCGAAACCCTATCCTGGAGAGGAAGGCCGTGGGTTTCCACCCAAATATAATTTCCGATGCGTGGTTAATAAGTAATTAATTAAAATATTGCAGGTGGGAGAGTATTTACCTTCAATTGGTCATTTAATTTTCTACAAATATTCTATAATTAAACTTTTTTAAATTTTAACAAATAGGACTCTTGTTCTATTAAGCTTGATGGTATCCGCATGTGATGATAGTGGTAAACTTAGTGCTGATTATCAAAGAATGCAGGATGAACTGATAAGTCGCTACCTTGATAATATTGTGGTTTTAAAAGTCTGAACTTTCCAGGTGGGCGACTTCGGGCGTCTTACATGAGAAAATCTGCCACTGACAGGTGAGAGTGGTGATGAACCTTTGCATGACGTTACGCTGATTGACTTCAGTATCAGTTAATATATAGCAGGTATAAAGAGTTCGATAAATACACAAAATTGGCAGATTTTCCAGAGGTTAAATTACCTGATTACTATGACGACTATCCAGAGCTTCGTAATGATAGTATGCCAGTATCAGTTACATAGGAGCAGGCTAAAAATTCTTTGCAGGTGGATTGGTAAGCAATCTTGAAGGAAAGTTTATTTGCCCACGGAAGCACAATGGGAATATGCTGCAAGAGATGGCGGGAAACTAAATTTTTATGCAACCAAAGTTGGAATTATAACCCTGGAATTAACTCTCCACTTCTGGATCAAAATTCAAAAAGACAGGCATACCTGCTTTCAACTATCCAGTTCGAGAGTTTCCACCTGCACCTCTTGGATTATATGATATGGCAGGGAATGGCGTTGATTGGGTCGAGGATTGGTATTGTCTTGATTATTAGAAAATTACTCGCCAAAAACCCACAAGGTCAAAATAAAGATCAGGAAAAAGTAGTTCGCGGGTTTTTAAGCTGAGGGGCAGAGTTAACTAACTACACTGTATTCAGACAGCACCTTTCTCCCGATATTAAGAAAAAATATATAAGAATATCTCCTATATATAAGTTTAGATGTGTTATTAACTAATTTTTTAATTGGAATTTTTGGAAGTGACTTTTCTGTATATGTTCTTTATGATTTTTTCTAAATGTTTTTATTTGTGGGTGTTTTAAATGAAATTACCTGTCTTAATTACTCTTATATCATTAATAACTTCCTCTTGTGATAATAATAGTGGGCTAGATATTAGAAAACAGAAATCTCAGCAAGAGTTAGTTAACCGCTCTATAGAAAATATGGTGAGTGTAAAAGGTGGTAACTTTAGAATGGGAGATTTTGGCCCGCTAGTTGGGGATGAATTACCGTTAACAACTGAGCCCGATAATAAAGTCCTCCATGACGTTACATTGAGCGATTTTAGCATAAGCAAGTACAAAGTGACCTGGCGTGACTATGATATTTACGCAAAGATAAAGCATCTGGATAAACCAGAGGTTCCTTACGGATATAAAGATCATAAAGATAAGGTTCAGACTGCTGATATGCCAGCGGCACTTAACTGGCAGCAAGCCAGAGACTACTGTCAGTGGTTGGGGAAATCTGCTAATAAAGAAATGGATTTGCCAACCGAAGCCCAGTGGGAATATGCGGCGCGCGATGGTGGCAAGTTTGTAATTTATGCCACTGATAATGGTAAATTCGAGCGCGGACGTAATCTTGCTTCGGTGGAGCAAGGGGTTGAAATGTCTGGTATGCGATCAATGAACTATCCGGTAGGTAAATTTCCGCCAACGCCGTTGAGGCTCTACGATATGGCTGGCAACGGAGTAGACTGGATGATCGACTGGTATGCTCCAGATTACTACGCTAAATCCACTAAAAAAAATCCTCAGGGGCCAGTAAAGGGTGAAAAAAAGGTAGTCAGGGGCTTTCAAAATGGAGGTGGGGCCTTTGCCAATCAGACGGTATTTCGCCAGTCAAGAAAGCCTGATGTTGGTAAAAGTGGCGTATTGATACCTTATTACAATGCCCGTTGTGTCATTAACCACTGAAGCGATAATATAGCAATTACATGAAACGATTTTTATGGTTAGCAGTCCCTGTTTTTATTTCCTCTTGCGACTATTCAGATATTTTTTCGACGAAAGATAAAGACGAAATAGATAAATTAGTTAACCGTTCACTTAATAATATGGTGGTCATTAAAGGCGGAACTTTCCAAATGGGCGACTTCGGGCGTCTTATTGGAGAAAAGCTGCCACTGACAGGTGAGAATGATAATAAACCATTGCATGACGTTACGCTGAGTGATTTTAGTATCGGTAAATATAAAGTCACTTACAAAGACTATGATGTTTATACCGAAGTAACAGGTAAAGATAAACTCGAGCTACCTAAGGTTCTAAAGTCAAACCCTAAATTACGCGCTCCTGATATGCCTGTATCAGTTACCTGGGATCAGGCAAATGAGTTTTGCTTATGGCTTGGAAAGTCTGCAGGGAAAAATATTTCTTTGCCAACCGAAGCGCAATGGGAATATTCTGCCCGCAGTGGTGGGGAACTTGTTGTTTATGCAACCGGAAGCGGAAATTTTGAATATGGTAAAGATATTCCATCTGGAGAGCAACGCTATCAGATGACAGATGAGTCAGTTTATAATATACCCGTTGGAAAATTTCCGCCTAATAAATCCGGCTTGTACGATATGGCAGGAAACGGCGTTGACTGGGTTAAGGATTGGTATAGTGAAAAATACTATCGGCAATCTCAAAAAAATAATCCACAGGGGCCAGAAAATGGCACGGAAAAAGTTGTCCGCGGTTATCAGAGTGGAGGCGGAGTTATGACCAATCAATCTGTTTTTCGGCAACATGAGAAATCTTATCCTGGTGAGGAAGGTCATGGTTTCCCACCTAATTATAATTTCCGCTGCGTAATTAACTAATCTTCAAATACAAACACGACTAAAAAATAACTTTCTTATTACCTCGGTAAAAACGATTGAGGAGTGCTTATGTCAAAAGGATTTATCCTGTTAGGCGATAAAACCAGCCACGGCGGTCAGGTAATTTCCGCATCCTCTACGATGGTCGTCAATGGGAAAAAAGTAGCGCTGATCGGTGACCAGGTTAGCTGTCCGCAAACGGGCCATGGGGTTAATAAAATTGTTGAAGGTGCTGCAGACTGGATGTCTGATGGCAAACCGATTGCGGTACAGGGTTGCCGCTGCGAGTGTGGTTGTCAGCTGATATCCAGCGTGCCGGAAGTGGCAGTAGGTTGATATGCGCTGGAATAAACCTGTTATTGAAATGGTAGCTAAACCTGAACCGCCCGGAATAGCAAAATGTTTTGCGGCAATAGCCGCAGTGCTGATGCTTGCGGTTTCTGCATTTAATTTAATCTCTTTATTACGACCAGGCTTGATTACTATCTCTCAGGTTGCCGCTGTTACGGCTGCCGTAATTGCTGTGTTGATGTTAATGCTTTTTATGCGCTATTTGATTTACTCGCATAAAAATAATAGCTGGCATGCGTGGCAGCAAGAGAGTCAGCAGATTGAGGCAGCCTGGCAAGTCTGGGCGGCGCGTTATATCGCGTTAGTAAAATCCTATGTATTTTTACCCGGCAATATTACTGCAAATACGATTGCGAAAGCCGAAGAGCGTATTGAAACCAGTGCCGGCCTGGTGAAGAAAATTGATTACCTCGATTCTGATGCCAAAAGCACGGTGCAGACATTGTTAGGTTCAGTAAAAAATGCTTTAGCGGCGTTACCCCGACAGATATCCATTGAGTTGTTGCTGGTCAGCAATCTTGAGCAACAACAGCAGAAAGAGTTGTTGCTGGAGGCAGAAATTTGGTGGCAGCAAAGCCTGTCTGATGTTTTACCGCAGCCAACAATGCACACCACTGAAGTTGATTACTACACCGAACTTGAGCGCTGGCTTAAAACCCCTCAGGAGTGTGTGAAGATCTATTTGATTGTTCAGCATAGTGAAGACAATAAGTTTTCTGATGCATCAGGCGTTTTTGTTATGACGGCAGATGATGTGGCGGAAAAACATCAACTGCCAGCCAGTAATAAAATTTACCGGCCAATGTTATCTGTTGAAGAGCACTTTGCCGAAGATTACCGCACCCTGATTACCACACAACCCACCGCCAAAAGTGCCACTGCTTGTTACTGCGCTGATAAGCAAGCGATGCCGCTGACCGTAACCATGTTGCAGCAAAGCCTGGCGGAAGGAGGGGAGCTAAAAGTGGAACATATCCGCGATATTGAACGTTTTGTCGGGTTACCCGGCCCCTGTGCTGCATGGTTAGCTGCAGGACTGGCGTCAGATACGGCATTAGTAATGAAAAGCGAATGTTTGATGCTGGCGAAGCATCACAGCGGCTGGTTTATTCACGCCGTGCAATCACTGGAGTCATAACGCATGGTTAATACAAAATGGAACAGGGGCGGCATTTTCGCCTTGTTTGCAATCATCTCAGCCGCGTTGGGCTGGCTTATCTGGCAATACGGTGGGCAGTTGGGAATTGATAGCAATGTCAGAAAAGTTATCGTCTGGCTGCTCTCGGTTATCGTTTTACTGATTGTTCTTCTTATTCCTGCTGCCACTTCCGTTTTCCATCTTGCGCGTGCAAAAAGCAAGGCCGGTAAAAATACGCTATATCCGCAAGACGAAGCCCGACTGGAACAACATCAGGATAATTTCCTCGACACCCTCACCACCCATCTCCGCTACCGCTATGGCCGCCGCTGGAAATCCAGCGTGCGTATTCTGCTGGTGCTGGGCGACACGCCGCGCGTTGAACAGTTAGTGCCGGGGTTAGCCAGCCAGCAGTGGCTGGAAGGCGAAGGCACGCTGCTGGTGTGGGGCGGCAGCGCCACTGCTGCGCCGGATGCGGAGAGAATGCAGGCGCTGCGTAAGCTGCGCCGTCGTCGTCCGGTGGATGCGATGCTGTGGGTGGCTGACGAGCAGCAGAGCCGTCAGGCGGCGCAGGTGGATGCGGTGGTTCGTCAGTTGCATCAGCGCTATCAGGCGCTCGGCTGGCAGGTGCCGGTCTATCTGTGGGAACTGCATCGCAGCGAGTGGCAGCAAAGCGAACGCGTCAGCCAGCCGGTGGGTTGTCTGCTGGCGGCCAATGCTTCGCCGGATGGACTGGAAAAAGGGTTATGCGCCCTGACGCCGCGGCTGAGTGAGCAGGGTATGCAGCAGCTGATCGCTCATCCGCGCCATGATTTTCTGCTGCGACTGGCTCAGGAGCTGGCAACCGGCGGTATTGCACGGCTGAAACAGAGCCTGCAACCGTTGATCGCCGGTCCACAGGCGCTGCATCTGGCCGGTGTGATGTTTAGTCTGCCTGCGGGCAACAATCCGGCGGTGGCGCAGCATAGCTGGCTGGCCGACGCCAGCTGGAAAAGTGTGCTTGATGATATCCAACATCAGCATGCGCACCGTCCTGGAGTGCCATGGGAGAAGTGCGTGCAGTGGAGTGTGATGGGGCTGGCGGCGCTGTGGGCGTTCGGCAGTCTGCTGTCATTTACCAGCAATCGTGCGCAGCTAAAAACCAGCAGTGAGCTGGCGCAGGCGGCAGGCGACAGCAAGCAGCCGCTGGATACGCGAATTGCCCGTCAGCTGGCATTGCAGCAGGAAATTGCACGTCTGCAATATCAACATCGCCATGGTGCGCCCTGGTATCAGCGTTTTGGTCTGGATCAGAGCGGCGATCGGCTGGCGGCTCTCTGGCCGTGGTACGCCAGAAGCAATAATACGCTGATGCGCGATCAGACCGCCAGCCACTTGCAGCAGCAGCTGGCGCAGATGCCTGCGGCGGCGCGGAAGGCGGATTATGACCGTCTGAAAACCTTGCTGATGATGGCGCATCCGCAAAAAAGCGATGCGGCATTTCTCTCCGCCGGGCTGGTAAAAAACTGGCCGCAGCGTGAAGGCGTCAGTGAGGGGATGTGGCAGAGCAGCGCGCCTGCGCTGTATGGTTTCTATGCACAAAATCTGCCGCAGCATCCTGAGTGGCGTATTACGCCGGACAGCAATCAGGTTAGCGCCGCACGTCGCGCATTGTTGCGCACTACCGCGTCACGCAGCGTGGAAGATCGTCTGTATCAACAGATGCTGCACCAGCTGGCTCCAGCCTTTACTGAGCTGACGCTAAATCAGATGGTCGGCGATACCGATGCCGGTTCGTTGTTTTCCAGCCGCGAAGTCGTGCCGGGGATTTTCACCCGTCAGGCGTGGGAGCAGCAGGTGAAACCGGCGATTGCGAAACGGGTGGCTCAGCGTCGTGAGGCGGTGGACTGGGTACTGACCGATAATCCGGACTCAGCGGAGAAAAATCTGTCGCCGGATACTTTGCAGGCACGGCTGACCAGCCACTATTTTACTGACTTCGCCAATGTCTGGCAGAACTTCCTTAACAGTATCCGCTGGAACAGCAGCGACAGCCTGTCTGATGCCATTGACCAGATGACGCTGATGACCGATGCACGCCAGTCACCGTTGGTGGCGCTGATGGATACCGTGGTTTATCAGGCTGAGACCGGTCAGTATACGGTGACTGAGCAACTGAACAGCGCGCAGGATGTATTCAGCGCCCCCGCCGCCAGCGAAGTGAAAACCCGCGTGGTGATGCCTGCGCCAATGGCGGATACCTTTACGCCGCTGCTGGCGCTGGCTAAAGGCGATGCCGGTGGTCAGGGCAGTAATAATCTTAGTCTGCAAACCTTTATGACGCGGGTGAATCGCGTGCGCCTGAAGCTGCAACAGATCACCCATTCTGCCGATCCGCAGGCGATGGCGCAGTCGCTGGCGCAGACCATTTTCCAGGGTAAATCCGTCGATCTGGCGGATACCCGTGATTACGGCAGCCTGATGTCGGCCAGCCTCGGTCAGGACTGGAATGGTTTAGGTGAAGCGCTGTTTGTCCAGCCGCTGGAGCAGGCGTGGCAGCAGGTGCTGTCGCCGACCTCGGAAAGCCTGAACAGCCAATGGCAGCACGCGATTGTCGATGAGTGGAATAAGTCATTCGCCGGACGTTATCCGTTTAATACCACGCAAAGTGATGCTTCACTGCCGCTGCTGGCGAAATATCTGCGCAGCGACAGCGGTCGCATCGACGCCTTTATCAAGTCGCGCCTGAACGGCGTGCTGCATAAAGAGGGTAACCAGTGGGTGCCGGACGTGATGAACACTCAGGGAATGCAGATCAACCCGGCGTTTCTGCGCGCGGTTAATCAGTTAAGTGCGCTGTCGGATATTCTGTTTGCCAGCGGCGATGCCGGGATGCATTTCGAACTGATGGCGCGGCCATCGCGCAATGTGGTGCAGACCGATATCACTATCGACGGGCAGGACATCAAATATTTCAACCAGATGGAGAGCTGGAGCGCCGTCAGCTGGCCGGGCAATGTGTATAAACCGGGCGTGCTACTTAACTGGTCGAGCGTCACTGCCGGTAGCCGACAGTATGCGGATTATCAGGGCAGCTGGGGGCTGATTCGCCTGCTGGAGCGGGCGGATGTGAAACAGCTCGACAGCAGCCGTTATCAGATTAGCTGGAAAGCGCAGGATGGTCTGCCGCTGAACTATATCCTGCGCACCGAAGCCGGTTCCGGCCCGCTGGCGCTGCTGGAATTAAAAGGCTTCCGCCTGCCCCAACAGATTTTCCTCTAATCAACCGCGTAACAAGCGAAATCCTTATGCTGCAAAAATTAATTCAGCGCTGCTTTACGCAGCGCGATGCCAGCCAGCAGGCGCAACAGCAGCTGGAGCAATGGCAAGCCTGGTTACACCCCATCAGTGAGCAACAACCGGTGGGTGACGATCCGGCGTATGACGATGACTTTCAGCGGATGCGGGAAGAGGTCAATAAGCTTTCCGGCGTTGATACCGCGTTAATCGCACAGCTGGCGCAGAAGCTGTTAACTGAACAGTGCAAAGATGTGCGCGTGGCGACCTACTACAGCTGGGCGCGGCTGCATCAGGAGGGCGAAAGCGGTCTGGCTGCGGGGCTGACGCTGCTGGCCGGGCTGGTGGAGCGCTTTGGTCAACAGCTACTGCCGACGCGGGCGAAAAGCCGTAAAGCGGCGCTGGAGTGGCTGGCAGGCAGCAAAATTCAGGACAGCCTGTCGTTGTATCCCGAAGCCAGTCGTCAGGATATCGAGAATATTATTGCCGCACTGGCGCTGCTCGACGGCCAGTTTGCCGATTGGGATGACGCCAGCCGCCCGGATTTAAGCGGGCTGGTCAAGCTGCTGGAAAAGCGTCTGACGCTGGCGGGCGGTGAAGCGCCCGCCGCCGCCTCTGCGGTGGTTTCGGGCGAGCAAAGTGCGCCTGCACCGGCGGTACAGAGCGCGCCTGCGGCGGTGCAACGGATTCAGTCCGGGCGTGACTTGCTCGATCAGGCGCGCGAGCTGTCGCGTTATCTGCGTGACCAGCCGCAGGGCTGGCTGGCCAGTTCGCGACTGATGCGCAGCGTGCGCTGGGATACGGTGCACCAGTTGCCGCCACAGGACAGCGCGGGGCGTACCCGGCTGATGCCGCCGCGTGCCGAACTGCGCGCTCAGCTAAAGCGACTGCATCTGCAACAGAGCTGGATGGAGCTGCTGGAGCAGGTCGAGCGGATGTTTATCGAAGGGGTAAACCATTTCTGGCTCGATTTGCAGTGGTACGCCTGCCAGGCGCTGACGAAATCGGGCCATCCGTATGAGCAGTGGAGCGAGATTGCGAAGCGCGACCTCGGAATGTTTCTCGAACGGCTGCCGGAGCTGGAGCTGCAATATTTTAACGACGGCACGCCGTTCGCCGATGACACCACGCGTCAGTGGATCGAGCAGCATGTGCAGGGCAATCAGCAGCGCTGGCAGCCGGATACACAGGCGGTCACGCCGGGTGAAAACTACGATATTTACGCGCTGGAAGGTGAGGCGCTGACCAAAGCCGACAGCGAAGGGCTGGATGCCGCATTGCGCTGGATAGCCAGTCTGCCGGAGATGACTTCGATGCGCGACCGCTGGTTGCAACGCCTGCTGATGGCGCGCGTCGCCGAGCAGTGCGGCAAAAATGAGATGGCGCAGCATCTGCTGAGTGAGCTGGACCACAGCGCCGCGCCATTGCAGCTGGCGCAGTGGGAACCGGCGTTAATGTTTGAAGTAAAAGCGCGTTTACTGAAATTACTGCGCCTTAAGTTGCAGCGCAGCGAGGGCGATAAAGTCGCGCTGGCGCAGCAAATTGATGCGCTGCTTGCCGGGCTGGTGGCGATTGACCCGGCGCAGGCAGCGGTGTTGTGCCAGTAATGTCGGGCTGATGTGGCTGTTATAAATTGATTCTGAGGTCCGAATGGATGATTTAACCCTGCGCTATTACGAAGCCGAAATGCGCTATCTGAAAGACGCCGCGAAAGAGTTTGCTCAGGCGCATCCCGATCGCGCTGCGATGCTGAATCTGGATAAAGTCGGCGATCGCGACCCGTACGTTGAGCGCTTGTTTGAAGGCTTTGCATTTATGATGGGGCGGCTGCGCGAAAAGCTCGATGACGACCTGCCGGAACTGACCGAAGGGCTGGTCAGCCTGTTGTGGCCGCACTATCTGCGCACCATTCCGTCGCTGTCGATTGTTGAGCTGTCGCCAAATCATCGCGCAATGAAGGTCAGCGATAAAGTGGATGCCGGGTTTGAAGTGCTGTCGCAACCGGTCGGCAGCAAAGCCACCCGCTGCCGCTATCGTACTACCCGCCCGATGACGCTGAATCCGCTGGCGCTCAGTGAGGCGTCGTTGCAGACCGAAGCCGATGGCCGCTCGATGATCCGCCTGCGTTTTGACTGTAGCGCGCTGGCCGACTGGCGCGAGGTGGATTTACGCCGTCTGCCGCTGTATCTCAATGCCGACAGCCCGGTCAGTTCGGCGCTGCATCTGGCGCTGACGCGTCATACTCAGGCGATTTATCTGCGCTATCCGGGTCAGCGCGGAGTGGATCGGCGTCGGCTCGACAGTTATTTCTCTCCGCTGGGCTTCGCGCCGGATGACAGTCTGTGGCCGAAAATCGATACCGCGTTCAGCGGCTATCAGCTGCTGCTGGAATACTTCACCTTCCGTGAAAAGTTTATGTTTGTGGCGCTGAACGGGCTGGAAAATATCGCTTTCCCGGCGGCGCTGCCGTGGTTTGAACTGGATATCGTGCTGGATGAGCACTGGCCGTACGATCTGCCGTTCTCCCGCGACAATATCAAACTGCACTGTGTGCCGGTGATTAACCTGTTTGAGCTGGATGCCGATCCGCTCAGTATTTCCGGGCTGGAAAATGAGTATCTGCTGCGTCCGTTGCGGGTGCAGGACGGCCATACCGAAATCTATTCGGTGGATAATGTGCGCTCGTCAAAGCGGGCACACGAGCAGGAATATGTGCCTTTTACCAGCTTCCGTCATCGCGGCGGCATGCTGCGCCACACCGCGCCGGAGCGCTATTACCATACGCGGGTGCGGCGCGGTCCGTCCGGCCTGCACGATACCTGGTTGATTCTGGGTGGCGATGCTTTTGAAAGTGAAAAGCAGCAGCCTGGCGAAACGCTGTCATTGCGTATTACCGGCACTAACGGACAGTTACCGCGCAAAACACTGCGCAGCACGCTGCTGGACTCGGCGCTGCAAACCACTCAGGTGCCGCTTAAGGTGCAGAACCTTTGTGCGCCAACCATGCCGTGCTATCCCCCGGCCGAAGACCGTTTTCACTGGCGGGTGCTGAGCCATCTTGGCTCGAACTTCCTTAGCATGATGGATAACGCCGAAGTGCTGCGCGGCACGCTGGCGCTGTATGACTGGACCGACAGCGAAATGAACCGTCGTCGGCTGGAGTCGATTGTGGATGTGAAACAT
The DNA here is from genome assembly GCF_001267535.1 of Winslowiella iniecta. Taxonomy (GTDB): domain Bacteria; phylum Pseudomonadota; class Gammaproteobacteria; order Enterobacterales; family Enterobacteriaceae; genus Erwinia; species Erwinia iniecta. The sequence continues at coordinate 14,531 of NZ_JRXE01000023.1, forward strand.
CATCTGATTCAGCGCTTTGAGCAGGGCTTTTTACTGCGCGGTGTCGATATTGAAGTGACGTTAAACAGCGATGGCTTTAGCGGCGAAGGGGATATCTGCCTGTTCGGCGAGATGCTGAATCAGTTCTTTGCACTGTATGCCGATATCCATTTATTCAATCAGTTAACGCTGATCCTGCAACCCGGAGGGAAATGCCTGCGATGGAAAGAGAATCACAGTCAGCGCATTCCCGGCTGATTGCGCGTTTAGCGCCTGCACTACCAAAAACCAATTTCTACCGTTTCTGCCAGCTGCTGGAAAATGTCACCGACAGCGCGGTGCCGCTGGGTTCAACCTCATCGCCCGCTGACGACCCGGTGCGTTTTCGTCCCCATCCCGGCATGGGGTTTCCGGTCAGCGAACTGAAAAATGTTGAATGGCGCGAGCAGCAACCGCCAACGGTGCGCACCACCTTCCTCGGTTTATACGGCGTCGATTCGCCGCTGCCGACCAGCTATCTCGATGATATTGCGCAGCGGCGCGAAGGGCATGAAGCGATTGAGGGCTTTCTCGATATCTTTAATCATCGCGTTTTCACTCAGTTTTATCGCATCTGGCGTAAATACTCTTATCCCGCCAGCTTTGAAACCGGCGGGCGCGATGCCACGTCGCAATGTCTGCTGGGGCTGATTGGCCTCGGCATTCCCGGCTCGGCGAAGCAGATTGCCACACCAATGTCGCGCTTTCTGGCGCTGCTCAGCACCATGCGCCTGCCGACGCGCACCGCCGAAGGCGTGCAGGCGCTGGTTACGCTGCTGGCACCGAACACCCGGGCGCGGGTGATTGCGCACTATCCGCAGCGTATCGCACTGCACCGGCCGGTGGGATTCAGCAAGACGCAGCGTGCCAGCCTGTCGCAGCGTCAGGTACTGGGAAAATCCGGGCTGGATGCCAACAGTCAGCTGCTGCTGAAACTGTACACCGCCGACGCCGATGAAGCGCAAGCCTGGCTGCCCGGCGGGCAACTGCACAGCGACCTGCTGGTGTTGCTGCGGGTCTATCTCGGCTGGCGCTGTAGCGCGCGGCTGCAACTGACGCTGCCGAATTCGGTGCTGCCGGCGGCGCAGCTGCGACGGCAGCAGATTCAGCTGGGGCGCAGCGGCATTCTTGGTTTTAAACCGAGCCGTAAACCTGCAACACTTCCTGATAATATCACCATCAATCTGGATGGTTATCAGGGGCTTAAACCTAATCCTGTTCAACGTGAGGCCATTGATGGCGGTTATCAATTTTAAACAAGCAGCATTCCCTCTGGTTTGTGCGGCACTGCTGAGTGGCTGCGGACTGACGCAGAGCGTCTCTGATGGCACGGTGGCGGTGACCAAATCGATCTTCTATAAAACCATCAAAACCCTGCATCTGGATTTCACCACCCGCAGCGCGGTGAACAGCGACGAGGGTAACGTGCCGCTGGCGACCCTGCTGCGCGTGTATCAGCTGAAAGATCGTAAAGCCTTTGACCAGGCGGACTATCAGACCTTGCTGACTCAAGCCGACACGGTGCTGAGCGCCGATATGCTGGCGCAGCGTGACGTAACGGTGATGCCGGGCGGCAGCGCCTCGCTGGATATGCCGATGGATCCGCAGGCGAAATATGTTGCGGTGGTCGGGCTGTTCCGCTCGCCGAACTTACAGCAAAACAGCTGGCGTCTGGTGCTGGAGCGTAACGATCTGGATGCGGATGACGCCAGGGTTATCGCCCTTGGCAACGGCGACCTGGTACTGAAACCGCTTAAGGATTAACTATGAATCCTTCGCTGTTTGAGATGCTGTCATTTAACTTTGCCGGTGAGCTGGATCTGGATCAGGTTAATGAGCGTGAGCAGGTGATTATGTCGGTACTGGATAATATGCAGCGCATTCTGAACAGTCGCGCCGGTTCGCTGGCGCATCTGCCGGACTATGGCCTGCCGGATATGAGTGAAATCCTGCAAGGGCTGCCCGCCACCGCGCATCGTCTGATGGCGGTGCTAAAACATACGCTGCTGAAATACGAGCCGCGCCTGAAAGATGTAGAACTGACCCTGATGACCCAGCGCACGCCAGGCCACCTGCGCTATACGCTGGAAGCGGAGCTAAAGCAGATCGGGCTGGTGCGTTTTGGCACCGAGTTTATCCCCGAAGGGCGCGTGCTGGTGCGGCATTTGCGGCAGAAGGGGCAGATGAATTAAAGAAAATGATGCCAGGTAGCGGTAATACACTGCCCCCAAAAGCTTAATCTGGGGGCAGTTTGGCGGGGGTAAGAACTACTGATAATCACACTGGTAACGATACTGCCCGTTGGCGACTTCATATTGTTTGCCGTCAGGCATTTTCACTATTGCCGTCGAGCCGGTTGGAACGCTGACGTCGAGGGTGAATTTACCGTCGGCGATTGACCAGTGCGATTTAATCAATCCGTACGGGGAGTCAAACGCCGATTTCGCCCAGCTTAACTGTCCGCCCGGCTGCGGCTGGAAGCGAATACGGTTATAGCCGCTGCCAATATTTTCAATGCCTCCCACCACGCGATGTAACCAGTCGGCCACTGAGCCAAGGGCATAGTGGTTAAAGGAGGTCATCTCGCCGGGGTTAACCGAGCCGTCAGGTAACATGCTGTCCCAGCGCTCCCATATCGTCGTCGCGCCCATATCAACCTGATACAGCCATGACGGGCAATCCTGACACTCTAGCATCTGATACGCCTCTGCGAGATGGCCGGTCAGGGTCAGTGCATCCAGCACAATGGGTGTGCCGGCAAAGCCAGTTCCGATTTTCCCGCCGTGCTGGCGAATCAGCTTCGCCAGCCGCTCACCCGCCACTTTTTTCTTGCCCTCATCATTTAACAGACCAAATACCAGCGCGATGCTATAGGCGCACTGAGTTTCATTCACGCAGATGCCGGTTTCGTCAAACCAGCTTTGCAGAAAGTCCTGCTGCGTGTGCGATGCCATGGTGGCGTAGTACTTCGCCTCATCCGGTTTATCCAGCCTCTCAGCCATACGCGACATAATACTGAACGATTTAAACGCGTAAGCGGTAGCAATCAGGCTGGTATCGGTCATGGCTTTAATCGGATTATCCGGGGGGGCCAACGGATCGAGCCAGTCGCCAAGTTGCAGGTCCTGGCGCACAATATATTCGTCAGCGGCAAAGTTCTGGATTAGCCGGTCACACCACATTTTGGCACTGTTATATTGTTGGCGGATAATGCCGATATCCTGATATCTCTCATACAGCACCCACGGCGTAATGGTCGCCACATCCCCCCAGACGCTGCCCGTTTGATCGACCTGCCAGGCGTTACCCGGAATCCACGGCACATACCACGGCACATTGCCAAACTGCTGCTGTTCGATAGCCAGATCCTTTAACCAGCTGGATAAGAACCCGCGCACGTCATAGAGAAAGGACGCCGTTGGCGTAAACACCTGAATATCACCGGTCCAGCCGAGGCGTTCATCACGCTGCGGGCAGTCGGTCGGGATATCGACAAAATTCGAGCGCATCGACCACAGTACATTGCTGTGCAACTGGTTAATTCCGGCGTGCGAGCAGCTAAAATGGCCAGTCTGTTTCATATCCGAGTAGTAAACCTGCGCCACAATATCCGCTTTATTAAGCGTATCAGCGGGCCAGCCTTCCACCTCAACATAGCGGAATCCGTGCAGGGTAAAGCGCGGTTGCCAGCTTTCGCTGACGTTATCTGCGCCGATAATATAGCTGTCTTCACTGGCGGCACCGCGCAGTGGACGGCGGTAGATCTTGCCCTCCTGTAACACTTCAGCATGTCGCAAGGTGATGCGCTGCCCGCGCTTTCCTTTGACGTTAATTTGCAGACGCCCGGAGAAGTTCTGCCCGAAGTCGAGCAGGTAATGCCCGTCTGGCTGGTGGATAATTTCAACCGGCTGGAGAGTCTGCTGTGCGCGCACCGGCGGGCCTTCCGGCGCAATCAGGCGCTGATAATTAAAGTAGTCCGCCACCTCAACCGGCTGCCCTAAGCGCGAGTCAAAGCCCGGCTGCGACCAACGAGTGTCATGGCGTGTCGCGTCAAAACTTTCTCCATTGTAGAGGCTGGAAGCGGTAATCGGCGCGAGAGCGCATCGCCAGCTGTCGTCACTGATAACGCGGCTTTGAGAACCGTCGGCATGCAGGATTTCCAGTTGCAGCAGCAAGCCGGATTTATCGCCGTATAGCCGCGCATTGCCGCCATGAAAGCCAAAGCGTCCGGCGTACCAGCCATCTGCCAGCCAGATCCCGATCGCCAGATGTTCACCGTCTAACAGTTCGGTGACATCATAAGTGAAATAGCGTAACCGGTGCGGGTAGGACGTCCAGCCCGGCAGCAGCGCATCATCGCCGACTTTTTTGCCGTTGATTTCGATTTCTGCCAGGCCGAGCGCGGTGACGTATAACGTGGCGCGTTCCACCGGCTGGCTGACACTGAACGCCTTACGCAGCTGATAAACGCACTCTTCTTTATAGCGATCCTGCCGGATGCCGCTGTGGATCACTTTGGCCGTCCAGTCATCTGGCTGCAACAGACCCACTTCGGCCAGTGCGCTGTCACTCCATGCTGACCAGTGTTGGCCATCGCTGACCCGCACTTTCACCGCCACCCGATCGCGAGAGCGCAGCGCCTGAGCTGGCCAGTCAACGCAGATCTGTTCCGCGCCGCTGACTACGAAGGTGTCGTGATAGCGCGACTGGTCAGCATGGATAATGGTGATATCCAGTTCGCAGGCGTGCTGTTGATAGCCGGCCTCCAGTTCGGGTAGTTTCCATGACAGACGCGGCTGGCTGCTGCCAATACCCAGCACGGGCTGAGCGGCATGATAGTCAAAATGGACGTCATAAGGCTGCACGTCGGTTAAGTTTAATCCTGACATGTTCTACTCACTTTTTATTAATGATTTAACAAAAGCACCTTCGGGCTGCGCGGCTTCATCCGGTTTAATTTCGCTGGCTTTTGGGATTTTAAATATCCAGAAAATACCGATAAGCATGGCCAGCGACATCACGCTGAAGATGAAGATATAAAGGTTGCGCGGGCCACTGCTCAATATCGCCGGAGTAAAGATGGCCACCACTGCGGCGATCACGCGGGTGAAGGCAATGGTGATGCCCTGCGCGGAACTGCGCAGCAGGGTGGGGAACAGTTCCTGTGACCAGATTTTATACATCGGTTCACCGGCGATCGCGCCGCCTATCGAGCAGACAATCAGCATGGTTAACAGGGTGTAGAGCTGCACATCAAAGATAACCATTACCAATGGCCCGGCTACCTGTAATAGCGCGGCAAAGACAAACCATTTAAACCGGTTTTTGCCATCCAGTACCTGCATAAAGAGCAGGACAAAGGTAAAGGAAATACAGGTGTTCAGCAGGTTAAAGCCCGAAGCCATGCTGACCGAAATGCCGATTACTTCGGTATAGATATAGGTAGAAAACTGGCCGTTGGTATTCGCCGAAATATTTGCCAGTGAATAGAATAAGCCGGTGGAGACCATGGCAAACAGCCAGGGAGCTTTAAATAAGTTTTTCCAGGCACCGGAATGAATAATATGGCTGGCCGATAACGCCGCCTGTTGTTTCTCAGATTCTTTGGCTTTTAACCACTCCTGTGACTCATTCAGCGTCAGCCGCGCCAGCAACACCAGAATGCTGACGATAAAAATATGCGCATAAAGATAGCGGCCACCGGTCAGTCCGAGATGACCAAACTGCGTGCCCAGCGCGGCGGTAGTGACAATGCCGAGAATCCACAGCATATGGCTGAACTGTAACAGCTTGGCTTTTGCCCCTTCCGGCGCTTCTTCGGCAATCATCGCCAGGGAAACCGGCAAATCAGCACCGACGGCAAAACCTAAAATAATGATGCCGATATACACCGACGGCATGCCGCTGGCAAACACCAGCATGCCCGCGCCGAGGATATAAATCAGCATGGTGCAGATAAAAATCTTCTTGCGACCAAAGCGGTCGCCGAGTCGCCCGCCGACGACCGCGCCAATAGCAATCATCAGGGTCAGCAGGCCGGAGAGCGGCCCGATAATATCGGTTTGTCCCCAGGCTTTGAGATACATAATTAACGCGATACTGGTGGTGACGATGGCGGCGGCATCAAGATACGAAACCATTCCTGCAATGCCCGCACGCCACCACATCCCTAAACTGATATGGGGTTTTGCTGCCATAGCTACCTCGGATTAAGGTCAGAGTTATTCGTTTTTTGGTCTGTCCAGAGTGAGATATCCGGGCGCAGCCTGACCACCGCCGGTTAGCCAAACGCGCGCAGCAGGTGGCAATCAGAGAAAGGTTGTTAAGGAGCAGTTCACATAATGCGGCAAACGGAGGCGGAGTGGTTTAATTCTGTCGACGTTCCTGCGAAGGCGGATAACCAAACACGCTTTTGTAGCAGGCAGAGAAATGATTGCTGCTGGAGAAGCCACATTTAAACGCAATGCCGGTGATATTCTCTTCGCCTGTGCGCAATAGCATCCGTGCGGACTCCAGACGTAGCTGTCGGATAAATTGCTCCGGCGTCATGCCGGTGGTCTCTTTAATCTGGCGATAGAGCGTGCGTTTGGTCAGCAGAAAGCGGTGACTCAGTTCGTCCCAGTCAATCTGTTCAAAACAGTTCGACTGTAACCAGGCGATCAGGCGATACGCTTTGTATTTTGTATGGCTACGGCTGGTGGTGTGCAGAGATTTATTGATCGACAGAATCAGATTAAAAAATTTGACTTCTTGCGCCGCATCGCTGAGTTCCGGCTGCGCCGCGCCAGTACGGGTCAGTTGGCTAATCAGCGATTTACAGGCAATGCGCTGTTCCGGCATCAGCCAGCCGGGTTGCTGTTGCGATACGCCGTTAAGATCGCCCATCAGCTGATCGAGGTTATTCAGATAGCGAAAGGGCTGTTGCGAGTTGATTAACAGATTGGTCAGCTTTAGCGTGCCTAACCGGTCGTAAAAATGGTACTGGTCGCGGCGCACATAAAACACGTCACCTTGCTGGATATAGCTCGGTTTGCCATTAATCACATGGATACCGTGGCCGCTTTCCACCATCACCAGTTCATCAAACTCGTGGCAATGTTCACAGTCGTTGCATTCCGGATCGCTGACATAGAGTGAGAACAGATTACTGCTGGAGCTAAAATACTCGTCAATGCAGAGCTTGAGCATGGCGACGTCATTCCGGGCAGGGGAGCGTGGCGATAATAGTAGGCAAGGGGATTTTTGACTGCCAGCCGAAGGGTGAAATCTGTGATCCTGCACAGTATCGGGGTGCAGGCGACAAATATTGCCCCCTGCGTTCTCAGGGTTTACTGCTGTTCGTGGCGCTTAAAGACCAGCTCATTATCTGAGCTTGATTCAGCATCAAAGAAGTAACCCTCAAGGTCAAACTTCTTCAGCTGGGCCGGTTTGGTCAGGCGCTGCTGAATAATATAGCGACTCATCAGGCCACGGGCTTTTTTAGCGTAGAAGCTGATCACTTTAAACTTGCCGTTTTTCTCGTCGAGGAATATCGGCTTAATAATCCGGCCAGTGAGTTTTTTCGGCTTCACCGCCTTAAAGTACTCATCGGAGGCGAGATTAATCAGCACATCATCGCCCTGTTCAGCCAGCGCTTCATTCAGCGCTTCGGTCAGGGTGTCGCCCCAGAAATTGTAGAGATTGGCTCCCGCCGGGTTTTCCAGCTTAATCCCCATCTCCAGGCGATACGCCTGCATTAAGTCGAGCGGGCGCAGCAGGCCATACAGGCCGGAAAGCATGCGCAGATGCTGCTGGGCGAAATCGAAATCTTTGTGGCTGAACTCTTCCGCTTGCAAGCCGGTATACACATCACCTTTAAACGCCAGAATCGCCTGACGCGCATTGTCGAGCGAGAAGGGCGGCTGCCAGTCATTAAAGCGCTGGGCATTCAGTTCGGCCAGCTTATCGCTGATATGCATCAACGACCCAATTTGCGCCGGTGAAAGCTGGCGTGCCACGTCAATCAACTGCTGTGATTTATCCAGCAGTGCGGGTTGGCTGAACTGTTTCGTTGCCAGCGGACTGTCAAAATCCAGCGTTTTAGCCGGAGAGATAACCATCAACATATATTCAATTCCTGACCCTGATTTATAAGGATATCATCTGGTTTTTCGTGATTCCGATGTGCCAACTGTAGCAAAAAAGCCATTAGGTTAGGCAAATCATTGCTATTCGTGCTGACGATGTTTTTACCGGTAACCTTACCTTGCACGGCGAATGACAAGTGATATTATCGACCACAGACTTTTTCACACCCTGACAGTCTAACTTGATGAGAATGACAACTATGACGGACAAACTTACTTCCTTACGTCAGCTGACTACCGTGGTTGCTGACACCGGCGATATCGCAGCGATGAAGCTGTATCAGCCGCAGGATGCCACGACCAACCCTTCTCTGATTCTGAACGCCGCGCAAATTCCTGAATACCGTAAGCTGATCGATGAAGCGATCGCCTGGGCACGTGAGCAGAGCAGCGATAAAGAAGAGCAGATCCAGTTCACCTCTGACAAACTGGCGGTGAATATCGGTCTGGAAATCCTGAAGCTGATCCCTGGCCGTATCTCTACCGAAGTGGATGCTCGTCTCTCTTACGACACCGAAGCCAGCATTGCTAAAGCGCGTAGCCTGATCAAACTGTACAACGATGCAGGTATCAGCAACGACCGTATCCTGATTAAACTGGCGTCAACCTGGCAGGGTATCCGTGCCGCAGAGCAGCTGGAAAAAGAAGGCATCAACTGTAACCTGACGCTGCTGTTCTCCTTCGCGCAGGCGCGTGCGTGTGCCGAAGCGGGCGTGTTCCTGATTTCTCCGTTTGTTGGCCGTATCCTCGACTGGTACAAAGCCAACACCGACAAGAAAGAGTACGCGCCAGCGGAAGATCCAGGCGTGGTTTCTGTGTCTGAAATCTATGAGTACTACAAGCAGCACGGTTACGAGACGGTGGTGATGGGTGCAAGCTTCCGTAACGCCGGTGAGATTCTGGAACTGGCCGGTTGCGACCGCCTGACCATCTCCCCGAACCTGCTGAAAGAGCTGGCGGAAAGCGAAGGCACCGTTGAGCGTAAACTGTCTTTTACCGGCGAAGTGAAAGCGCGTCCGGCGAAAATGACGGAGCCTGAGTTCCTGTGGCAGCACAACCAGGACCCGATGGCGGTTGACAAACTGGCGCAAGGCATTCGCAACTTTGCCATCGACCAGGGCAAGCTTGAGAAGATGATTGCCGACCTGCTGTAATGGCAATTACCGTGACCAGAACGCTGGTCACGGTTTCTGTTTTGTATCCGATCCCCGCTTCAATGTATTATCCTGCTCAGTAACACTTCTTTTAAACCGCGCCTTCTGTTATGCAGGCCGCGACTACGCAGCGAAAACACCATGAATACATTACGCATAGGCTTGATCTCGGTTTCTGACCGCGCATCGAACGGCATTTATCAGGATTTGGGCCTGCCGGCTCTGGAAGAGTGGCTGACTCAGGCACTGGATACGCCCTTTGAGCTGGAAAAACGTCTGGTGCCCGACGAGCAGTCGATGATTGAAGAGACAATTTGCGAGCTGGTGGACGAAAGGTTCTGCCATCTGGTGCTGACGACCGGCGGTACCGGCCCGGCGCGGCGCGATGTGACGCCGGATGCCACGCTGGCGGTCGCCGATCGCGAGATGCCTGGCTTTGGCGAACAGATGCGCCAGATCAGCCTGAACTTTGTGCCGACAGCGATTCTGTCGCGCCAGGTGGGAGTCATCCGCAAGCAGTCACTGATCCTCAATCTGCCAGGCCAGCCGAAAGCGATTAAAGAGACGCTGGAAGGACTGAAGGATGAGCAGGGCAATACCCGCGTTCACGGCATTTTCGCCAGCGTGCCCTATTGCATCCAGCTGCTCGACGGGCCCTATATTGAGACGCATAGCAGTGTGGTAGCAGCTTTTCGCCCTAAAAGCGCCAGACGTGACACAAACAACTGAAAAAAGAATTTTTCAGGCATAAGATCCAGCATGGCTGGGTGTAGCGAGAAATTGACGGTATAGTCAGATTAGCTTTACATCTCTGGCTATACCTTTTTCTCTACTGCCTCTGGAAATGCAAGAAAAACCATGGATCAACATATTGCACGCCGCTTGAACCGGCAGGATTACAAAACCCTCTCTCTGGCGGCACTGGGCGGTGCGCTGGAGTTCTACGACTTTATTATCTTCGTGTTCTTTGCGGCGGTCATCGGCGAACTGTTCTTCCCGGCTGATATTCCTGAATGGCTGCGTCAGCTGCAAACCTTTGGTATTTTCGCCGCCGGTTATCTGGTGCGCCCGCTGGGCGGTATCGTGATGGCGCACTTCGGTGACAAAATTGGCCGTAAGAAGATGTTCAGCCTGAGTATTCTGCTGATGGCGCTACCGACGCTGGCGATCGGCATGCTGCCCACTTACCAGAGTATCGGGATTGCCGCGCCGATTCTGTTGCTGCTGATGCGCATGTTGCAGGGAGCGGCGATTGGCGGTGAAGTGCCGGGTGCCTGGGTATTTGTGGCTGAGCATGTGCCGGAAAAACGTATCGGCTTTGCCTGCGGCACACTGACCGCCGGATTGACCTTTGGCATTCTGCTGGGGTCGCTGGTTGCCACGCTGATCAATACCAGCATGACGCCACAGGCCATCGCCGAAACCGGCTGGCGTATTCCGTTCTTCCTCGGCGGGATTTTTGGCCTGCTGGCGATGTATTTGCGCCGCTGGTTGCAGGAAACGCCGGTATTTCGTGAGATGCAGGCGCGGAAAAAACTTTCCGAGGCGCTGCCGCTGAAAACCGTGCTGGCGGATCATAAGCGCAGCGTGGTGGTCTCGATGCTGCTGACCTGGCTGCTGTCCGCCTGCATTGTGGTGGTGATTCTGATGGCACCCACACTGCTGCAAAAGCAGCACGGCATTGCTGCCGCCACCGCGTTACAGGCCAACAGCCTGGCCACGGTAATGCTGATCGTCGGCTGTATGCTGGCCGGATTGCTGGTCGACCGCTTTGGCGCGGGGAAAACTCTGGCGATTGGGAGTCTGCTGCTGGCGATATGCAGCTGGGGCTTTTTCCATAGCGTGGCGACAACGCCAGAGTACCTGTTTATCGCCTATGCGATTACCGGCCTCAGCGTGGGCGTGGTTGGCGTGGTGCCTTTTGTCATGGTGCGGGCTTTCCCGGCGGAAGTGCGTTTCACCGGCATCTCTTTTTCCTACAACCTCTCGTATGCCATTTTTGGTGGCCTGACGCCGATTTCCGTCACCCTGATGATGAAGCTGACGCCGATGGCTCCGGCCTGGTATGTGCTGACGCTGGCGGTAATCGGCTTGCTGTTAGGGCTGTGGCTGGCCGGTGAGCGCCGTCAGCAATCGGTGCTCGGCACCGTCAGCGCCCGCTAAATGCTGCTATTGGTATTCCCGACAGGCCCGCAGATGCGGGCCTGTGTTGTTTTTAAGCTAAAAGTGAAATTTTTTTAGTTTTAACCCTTGATGCTGTGCGAAGCGGCCCCATCTAGTTGTCATCCAATATTGTTGGACCAGAAAAAAAGCCTGTGCTGGCGCTTGAAACAGAGTAATTCGCCCGCATAACTGGTTCACAAGCAGATTGATGACGAATTGACGAATTTAAGTGGGAGACGTTTAGATGGGTAAGATTATTGGTATTGACCTGGGTACAACCAACTCTTGTATCGCAATTATGGATGGCACCAAAGCACGCGTGCTGGAAAATGCGGAAGGCGATCGCACCACGCCTTCAATCATTGCTTACACGCAAGATGGCGAGATTCTGGTAGGTCAGCCGGCTAAACGTCAGGCTGTGACTAACCCGCAGAACACTCTGTTCGCGATTAAGCGCCTGATTGGCCGTCGCTTCCAGGATGAAGAAGTGCAGCGTGACCTGAAAATCATGCCATACAAAATCACCGCTGCAGACAACGGTGATGCATGGCTTGACGTGAAAGGCCAGAAAATGGCACCACCGCAGGTTTCTGCTGAAGTGCTGAAAAAAATGAAGAAAACGGCTGAAGATTATCTGGGTGAGCCAGTAACTGAAGCGGTTATCACTGTACCGGCGTACTTTAACGATGCGCAGCGTCAGGCTACCAAAGATGCTGGCCGTATTGCTGGTCTGGACGTAAAACGTATTATCAACGAACCAACCGCAGCCGCTCTGGCTTACGGTCTGGATAAAGAAGTCGGCAACCGCACTATCGCGGTATACGACCTCGGCGGCGGTACTTTCGATATCTCCATCATTGAAATCGATGAAGTTGACGGCGAAAAAACCTTCGAAGTACTGGCGACCAATGGTGACACCCACCTCGGTGGTGAAGACTTCGACAGCCGTATGATCAACTACTTAGTGGCTGAGTTTAAGAAAGATCAGGGTATCGATCTGCACAACGATCCACTGGCAATGCAGCGTCTGAAAGAAGCCGCAGAGAAAGCCAAAATTGAGCTCTCTTCTGCCCAGCAGACCGACGTGAACCTGCCGTACATCACTGCTGATGCGACCGGTCCTAAGCACCTGAACATCAAAGTGACCCGTGCGAAACTGGAATCACTGGTTGAAGATCTGGTTGCGCGTTCTATTGAGCCGCTGAAAGTCGCTCTGCAGGATGCTGGCCTGTCTGTTTCTGACATCAACGACGTTATCCTCGTCGGTGGTCAGACACGTATGCCAATGGTGCAGGCGAAAGTAGCTGAATTCTTCGGTAAAGAACCACGTAAAGACGTGAACCCGGATGAAGCAGTTGCCGTGGGTGCTGCGGTTCAGGGCGGCGTACTGGCTGGCGACGTGAAAGACGTTCTGCTGCTGGACGTGACTCCACTGTCACTGGGTATCGAAACCATGGGTGGCGTGATGACTTCGCTGATCAGCAAGAACACCACCATCCCAACCAAGCACAGCCAGGTGTTCTCGACTGCTGAAGATAACCAGTCTGCGGTAACCATTCATGTGGTGCAGGGTGAGCGTAAACGTGCGGCGGATAACAAGTCACTGGGTCAGTTTAACCTCGACGGTATCCAGGGCGCGCCACGCGGTATGCCTCAGATCGAAGTGACTTTCGACATCGATGCGGACGGTATCCTGCACGTATCAGCGAAAGACAAAAACAGCGGTCGCGAGCAGAAGATCACCATTAAGGCTTCTTCTGGTTTGAACGATGATGAAATCGAAAAAATGGTTCGTGACGCGGAAGCAAATGCCGAGTCTGACCGTAAATTCGAAGAGCTGGTGCAGGTGCGTAACCAGGCCGATCATCTGTCGCACAGCACGCGTAAGCAGCTGGACGAAGCCGGCGACAAACTGCCAGCAGACGACAAAGCCCCGATTGAAGCTGCTCTGACCGAGCTGAACACTGCGCTGAAAGGCGAAGATAAAGCTGAAATCGAAGCGAAAATGCAGGCTCTGATGGAAGTTTCCAGTAAGCTGATGGAATTTGCCCAGCAGCAACAAGCTGGCGCGGCTGATGCTGGCGACGCTTCTGCGAAGAAAGATGACGACGTTGTCGACGCTGAATTCGAAGAAGTCAAAGACGACAAAAAATAATCGCCCTGAGCGGCAAGGGAGCCGTTAACGGCTCCCCTCGGGTGTTTCCCAGGGGCGGCGTTCTCGCTGCCCGTGCCGAAAATATGCAGTGCTCCCGTCCAGGAGCATTTGCAGGGTAGAGGTAACCCGCACGGGCGTAGGAGTTCTCTCCACGCCCGTGCACGCATGTTAAGGGCAGGACAACTAACAATGGCGAAAAGAGACTATTACGAGGTTTTAGGCGTTCCGAAATCGGCGGAAGAGCGTGAAATCAAAAAGGCCTACAAACGCCTGGCGATGAAATTCCACCCTGACCGCAACCAGGGCGACAAAGAAGCCGAGACGAAATTCAAAGAAGTGAAGGAAGCCTACGAAATTCTGACCGACGATCAGAAGCGTGCGGCTTACGACCAGTACGGTCATGCAGCCTTTGAACAAGGTGGTATGGGCGGCGGCGGT
>NZ_JRXE01000023.1:28656-86045 GCF_001267535.1 Winslowiella iniecta
AGCGGTACGCGGCGTGACCAAAGAGATCCGCATTCCAACACTGGAAGAGTGTGATGTTTGCCATGGCAGCGGCGCGAAATCGGGCACCAAGCCGCAAAGCTGCCCAACCTGTCATGGTGCAGGTCAGGTGCAGATGCGTCAGGGCTTCTTTACCGTACAGCAGGCATGTCCGACCTGTCACGGTCGTGGCTCAGTCATCAAAGATCCTTGTAACGCCTGCCACGGTCACGGTCGCGTCGAGAAATCGAAAACCTTGTCGGTGAAAATCCCGGCTGGTGTTGATACCGGTGACCGCATCCGTCTGACCGGCGAAGGTGAAGCTGGCGAGCACGGCGCACCAGCTGGCGATCTGTATGTTCAGGTTCAGGTGAAAAAACACCCGATCTTCGAACGTGAAGATAACAACCTGTACTGCGAAGTCCCGATTAATTTTGCCATGGCAGCACTGGGTGGCGAAATTGAAGTGCCGACGCTGGACGGCCGCGTTAATCTGAAAGTGCCTGCTGAAACCCAAACCGGCAAACTGTTCCGTATGCGCGGTAAAGGTGTGAAATCAGTGCGCGGTGGCAGCCAGGGCGACCTGCTGTGCCGTGTGGTGGTGGAGACCCCGGTCAGCCTGAATGAGAAACAGAAATCGCTGTTGCGCGAGCTGGAAGAGAGTTTTGGCGGCCCGACCGGCGAGAAAAACAGCCCACGCTCGAAGAGTTTCTTCGACGGTGTGAAAAAGTTTTTTGACGATCTGACGCGTTAATCATCATGGCTCCCTGCGACCGCAGGGAGCAATTTATCTTCACAATCACACGGTTACACGCCTTTTCCTGCCCGCAGTCATGCTGTCGATCCGACTTTTGTCAGAATTTTGTCAGCTTTTCCAGCCTGTTTATTTCCTGTTGTTGCAACCGATGCCATTTTGTTATTTCATGCGCCTTCAGTTTTTCTGATACTTAATAAGGACATTTATGAAAAAGCTTCTGGCGACCGCCGTATTCGCACTGCTGTTAACTGGCTGTGCACAGCAAACCTTCGTGATGAAACAGAATCAGACTTCAGCACCGAAACAAGTGACTACCCATCACTTCTTTGTTTCTGGTATTGGTCAGAAAAAAACGTTGGATGCTGCGGCGATTTGTGGCACTCAGGACAAAGTGGTGCGTGTTGAAACGCAACAGACTTTCGTCAATGGCCTGCTGGGCTTTGTTACCCTGGGGATTTATACCCCGCGTGAAGCTCGCGTTTACTGCTCACTGTAAGCAAGAGCATCAAACTAAAGCCGCTGATGCGGCTTTTTTTGCGTTCCTGAGTCTTTTTTATCCCGCCTTCACACCCAATCCGTTAACTGCTTAATTTTCCTTGAAATGCCAATAATTCGTTTTTTCCGAGCTTATCCTGCTGAATAAACTGTTATTTTCGATGATTTAAACGGCGTATGCTTCTGACCCTATACTGAAACAGGCAACAAACAGGGATTGAAAATATGTTTCTTCAGATCAAACGACTGGTTAAAAACGAGGCCACCAGTGGGGTGGTGCTGATCCTCGCGGCAGCGCTGGCGATGGTGCTGGCAAATACGGCGGCGACGCAACAGGGCTATCTTTCACTGCTGGCCACGCCGGTAGAGTTACGTTTTGGTGCGCTTGATATCAGCAAAGATTTGCTGTTGTGGATCAATGATGCGCTGATGGCGCTGTTCTTCCTGATGATCGGTCTGGAGGTAAAGCGTGAGCTGATGGTCGGCGCCTTAGCCAGCCGTGAGCAGGCAATATTTCCGCTGATCGCCGCCGTGGGCGGTATGGTCGTGCCGGGATTGCTGTTTTTGCTGTTTAACGGCAGCGATGAGGTGACGCGCAGCGGCTGGGCAATTCCTACCGCCACCGATATCGCCTTTGCACTCGGTATTCTGGCGTTGCTGGGAAGTCGTGTGCCGCCAGCGTTGAAAATCTTCCTGATGGCGCTGGCGATCATCGACGATCTCGGGGCGATTATTATTATTGCGCTGTTCTATACCAGTGAGCTGTCAATGACGGCGCTGACAGTTGCCGCAGCGGCAATTGCGGTGCTGGCTCTGCTGAATATCACGAATGTGCGCAGTACGGCGGTCTATCTGCTGGTCGGTATGGTGCTGTGGACTGCGGTACTGAAATCCGGCGTGCATGCCACTCTGGCGGGCGTAATTGTTGGCTTCTTTATTCCGCTGGCGAAGAAGGACGGGCACTCTCCGGCCGAACAGCTTGAGCATGGCCTGCATCCGTGGGTGAGCTGGCTGATTCTGCCGCTGTTCGCCTTTGCCAATGCTGGCGTGGTGCTGGACGGTGTATCGGCTGGCGATATGTTCTCGCTGTTGCCGCTGGGGATTATGGTTGGCCTGCTGATCGGTAAACCGCTGGGAATCACCCTGTTTTGCTGGCTGGCAGTCAGGCTGGGGCTGGCGAAATTACCACCGGGCACCACGATGTCGAATGTTGTCGCGGTCGGCGTGTTGTGCGGCATTGGTTTCACCATGTCGATCTTTATTGCCTCACTGGCTTATGGCGATATCGACCCGGCGCTGATTACCCTCGCTAAGCTGGGCATTCTGATTGGCTCGATAGCCTCTGCGGTTGTCGGCTATCTGCTGCTGCGTATCAAGCTGAAATAAGCACAACGGCAAATCTGTAATTGCAGGTTTGCCGTGTTTTTTTACGCCGGTTATACGCTAAGCTGGAATCTATCTGGCTGCAGGAAAGGAACATCCCCGTGCGCATGTCTCATATCAATTACAACCATCTCTATTACTTCTGGCAGGTGTGCAAGGAAGGGTCGATAGTCGGGGCCGCCGAAGCCCTGTTTCTGACGCCTCAAACCATTACCGGACAGATTAAAGCGTTGGAAGACCGTTTACAGGGCAAACTGTTTAAGCGTCAGGGGCGCGGGCTGGTGCCCTCAGAGCTGGGGCAACTGGTTTTCCGCTATGCCGACCGCATGTTTACCCTGAGTCAGGAGATGCTGGATATCGTTAACTACCGAAAGGAGTCGAACCTGCTGTTTGATGTCGGGGTAGCGGATGCGTTATCCAAGCGTCTGGTCAGTCAGGTGCTGGAGACCGCGGTGCGTGACGATGAGAAGATTCATCTGCGCTGCTATGAGTCGACGCATGAGATGCTGCTGGAACAGCTGAGCCAGCATAAGCTGGATATGATTCTGTCGGACTGTTCCATCGATTCTACCCAGCAAGAAGGGCTGTTCTCGGTGAAGCTCGGTGAGTGCGGTATCAGTTTCTGGTGTACCCGTCCGCTGCCGGATAAAAGCTTTCCGGCCTGCCTTGAGCAGCGACGTTTACTGATCCCAGGACGTCGTTCGATGCTTGGGCGCAAGTTGCTTAACTGGTTTCATTCACAGGGATTACAGGTCGAGATTCTTGGCGAGTTTGATGATGCGGCGTTAATGAAGGCGTTTGGCGCATCGAACAATGCCATTTTTGTCGCGCCGTCACTGTATGGACAGGATATCTATAACGATGATGAGATTGTTGAAATCGGGCGCATTGATAATGTGATGGAGGAGTATCACGTGATCTTCGCCGAACGGATGATTCAGCATCCTGCGGTGCAGCGTATCTGCAATAAGGATTTTACCTCGTTGTTTCCCGGCTGAAGTGATTTATCGCGATCGGGGTGCGGCAAACGGCTAAATGACAGACGTAAAAAAACCGGCGGTTAGGCCGGTTCTCTTCAAAGCCGATTAACAAATTAGCATTAAGCCAGTTTGTTGATCTGTGCAGTCAGGTTTGACTTATGACGTGCAGCTTTGTTTTTGTGGATCAGGCCTTTGCTTGCCTGACGGTCCACAATTGGTTGCATTTCGTTAAATGCTTTCAGTGCAGCTTCTTTATCGCCAGTAGCGATAGCCGCGTATACTTTCTTGATAAAAGTACGCATCATAGAACGATTGCTAGCGTTGTGCTTACGACGCTTTTCAGACGTTACGGCGCGTTTCTTAGCTGATTTGATATTAGCCAAGGTCCAACTCCCAAATATTTTCTATTGAGGACAATTCAAAGGCCGAGGAATATGCCTTTTTAGCCTTCGTTTGTCAATGGATTTGTGCAAATAAGCGCCGTTAATCTGACGGCACTTGATTACGTTGTGATGGCGCAGGATTCTACCAGCATCGTCATGCCGAATACAGCCTTTCCCGATAAAATTGTCTGTTATCTGACTAAGTGGCTGCCATCTCACTGAAAACAGCATCAGAATCCCCTAAAGGAGACAATCGCGGGTTAACCTTAACCGCTGTACAAGGTATAATCCGCCGATTTCCACAAATTTGAGTCAGCCATGAAGTTTATCCGCGGCATACATAATCTCAGAGAGCAGCATCGCGGCTGCGTGCTGACCATTGGCAACTTTGATGGCGTGCATCGCGGTCATCAGGCTCTGCTGGCACGACTGTGCGAAGAAGGGCG
This sequence comes from Winslowiella iniecta, assembly GCF_001267535.1. Classification (GTDB taxonomy): domain Bacteria; phylum Pseudomonadota; class Gammaproteobacteria; order Enterobacterales; family Enterobacteriaceae; genus Erwinia; species Erwinia iniecta. The sequence goes on from NZ_JRXE01000023.1 coordinate 33,098, forward strand.
TCAGCGCGGTTTACCGGTGATGGTGATGCTGTTTGAGCCTCAGCCGCTGGAACTGTTTGCGGCTGACAAAGCGCCAGCGCGTCTGACGCGCCTGCGTGAAAAACTCCGTTACCTGGCTGAAGCCGGGGTGGATGCGGTACTCTGTGTCCGCTTTGACCGCCGCTTTGCCGCGCTGACCGCCCAAAGTTTTGTGGCCGATTTGCTGGTTAACAAACTTGGCGTGCAGTTCCTCGCCGTTGGCGATGATTTCCGCTTTGGCGCTGGTCGCCAGGGGGATTTCCTGTTATTACAGAAAGCGGGCGTCGAATATGGTTTTGACGTCATCAGTACCCAGACCTTTTGCGACAGCGGGAAGCGTATCAGCAGCACCGCAGTGCGCCAGGCGCTGGCGGAAGATAATCTGGCGCTGGCACAATCGCTGCTGGGGCATCCTTTCAGCATTTCTGGCCGTGTGGTACATGGCGATGCGCTGGGCCGCACCATCGGTTTTCCCACCGCAAACATTCCTCTGCGCCGCTCAGTTTCGCCGGTGAAAGGGGTGTATGCCGTGGAAGTTCATGGGCTTACTGAGCAACCGCTGCCCGGTGTCGCCAATATAGGTACCCGCCCGACCGTTGCCGGGTTACGTCAACAGTTAGAAGTTCATCTGCTGGACGTTGCAATGAACCTGTACGGACGCCATATAGATGTGGTGCTCTGTCAAAAAATCCGTAACGAGCAGCGATTCGCTTCGCTCGATGCGTTAAAAGAGCAAATTGCTAAAGATGTGGTGACTGCCCGAAACTTTTTTGGGCTACAAACACCGGTTTAAGAACTGAAACTGAACCGACAAACGGAACCGAGAATCTGATGAGTGACTATAAATCTACCCTGAATTTGCCGGAAACGGGGTTCCCGATGCGTGGCGATCTGGCTAAACGCGAACCGGGAATGCTGCAACGTTGGTATGATGACAATCTGTACGGCATCATCCGCGAAGCCAAAAAAGGGAAAAAAACCTTTATTCTGCACGACGGCCCTCCTTACGCGAACGGCAGTATTCATATTGGTCACTCAGTAAACAAGATTCTGAAAGACATTATCGTTAAGTCGAAAGGCATGGCGGGCTTTGATTCGCCGTATGTACCGGGCTGGGACTGCCACGGTCTGCCAATCGAACATAAAGTCGAGCAGATGATCGGTAAACCGGGCGAGAAGGTGAGTGCGGCTGAGTTTCGTGCGGCTTGTCGTGAATATGCGGCTGAGCAGGTTGAAGGTCAGAAAAAAGACTTTATCCGCCTTGGCGTGCTGGGCGACTGGGACCGTCCTTATCTGACAATGAACTTCCAGACCGAAGCCAATATTATCCGTGCGCTGGGTAAAATCATCGGCAATGGCCACCTGCATAAAGGTGCCAAACCGGTGCACTGGTGTCTGGATTGCCGTTCTGCGCTGGCAGAAGCGGAAGTCGAGTACTACGACAAAACCTCGCCTTCTATCGATGTGATGTTTAACGCCGTCGATACTGAAGCAGTAAAAGCGAAATTTGGCGCGACCAGCGTCACCGGCCCGATTGCGCTGGTGATCTGGACCACCACCCCGTGGACCATGCCGGCTAACCGCGCTATCTCGCTGCACCCGGAATTCGAATACCAGCTGGTACAGATCGACGGCAAAGCGCTGATCCTCGCCAAAGATCTGGTTGAGAGCGTGATGAAGCGCGCTGGCGTCAGCGAGTGGACCGTGCTGGGCAACACCACCGGTGCCGAACTGGAACTGATGCGTTTCCAGCATCCTTTCCTCAGCTTTGATGTGCCGGTTGTACTGGGCGAGCACGTGACCCTTGATGCCGGTACCGGTGCGGTACATACCGCGCCAGGCCACGGCCCGGATGACTATGTAATCGGTCAGAAATATGGTCTGGAAACCGCTAACCCGGTTGGCCCGGACGGCTGCTATGTCACCGGCACTTATCCAACGCTGGATGGTGTGAATGTATTTAAAGCTAACGATATCATCGTTGAGCTGATGCGTGAGAAGGGTGCGTTGCTGCATCTGGAAAAACTGTTCCACAGCTACCCACACTGCTGGCGTCATAAAACGCCGATCATTTTCCGTGCGACCCCACAGTGGTTTGTCAGCATGGATCAGAAAGGTCTGCGTGCGCAGTCGCTGAAAGAGATCAAAGGCGTGCAGTGGATCCCGGACTGGGGCCAGGCGCGTATCGAATCGATGGTCGCTAACCGCCCGGACTGGTGTATTTCACGTCAGCGTACCTGGGGTGTGCCGATGGCGCTGTTCGTCCATAAAGAGACGGAGCAACTGCATCCGCGCACGCTGGAGCTGATGGAAGACGTGGCCAAACGCGTGGAAGTTGACGGCATTCAGGCCTGGTGGGATCTTGACGCAAAAGATCTGATGGGCGAAGAAGCCAACGACTACGTGAAAGTGCCGGATACGCTGGACGTGTGGTTTGACTCCGGTTCAACCCACTCTTCGGTGGTGGATGTGCGTCCTGAGTTCGGCGGCCACAGCGCGGATATGTATCTGGAAGGTTCCGATCAGCATCGCGGCTGGTTTATGTCTTCATTAATGATTTCGACCGCGATGAAAGGGAAGGCGCCTTATCGTCAGGTACTGACCCACGGCTTTACCGTTGATGGTCAGGGCCGCAAGATGTCGAAATCTATCGGTAACACCGTCAGCCCGCAGGACGTAATGAATAAACTGGGTGGCGACATCCTGCGTCTGTGGGTGGCATCAACCGATTACACCGGTGAGATGGCGGTGTCTGACGAAATCCTGAAGCGCTCCGCTGATTCTTATCGTCGTATTCGTAACACCGCGCGCTTCCTGCTGGCTAACCTGAATGGCTTTAACCCGGAAACCGATATGGTGAAACCGGAAGAGATGGTGGTGCTGGATCGCTGGGCTGTCGGTCGTGCACTGGCGGCACAGGACGATATCATTGCCTCTTACGCTAACTACGACTTCCATGAAGTGGTACAGCGTCTGATGCAGTTCTGCTCGGTGGAGATGGGATCGTTCTATCTGGACATCATTAAAGACCGTCAGTACACCGCGAAAGCGGATGGTCTGGCACGTCGTAGCTGCCAGACCGCGCTGTACTTTATCGTTGAGGCGCTGGTGCGCTGGATGGCACCGATCATGTCGTTTACTGCCGATGAGATCTGGGGCTATCTGCCGGGTAAACGTACTCAGTACGTGTTTACCGAAGAGTGGTTCGACGGGCTGTTTGGTCTGGCTGAAGATGAGCCGATGAACGACGCTTACTGGGCTGAGCTGCTGAAAGTCCGTGGTGAAGTTAACCGCGTAATCGAGCAGGCTCGTGCCGATAAGCGCCTGGGCGGATCGCTGGAAGCCACTGTCACGCTGTATGCCGATGCTCAGCTTGCTGAGAAACTGAACAGCCTTGGCGAAGAGCTGCGTTTTGTGCTGCTGACCTCGGGTGCACAGGTGGCTGATTACGCGCTGGCAACCGATGAAGCGCAGCAGAGCGACGTGCTGAAGGGCCTGAAAATTGCCTTGCACAAAGCGGAAGGCGAGAAATGCCCACGCTGCTGGCATTACACCACTGACGTCGGTCAGAACGCGGAGCACGCAGAAGTTTGCGGTCGCTGTGTCACTAACGTAGCCGGAAACGGTGAAGAGCGTAAGTTTGCCTGATGCGTAAGCCACTTTTATCGACCGGATTGCGCTGGCTGTGGCTGGTGCTGGTAGTGATTGCTGTCGACTTTGGTAGCAAGCAATGGATTATGGATAATCTGATGCTGCACCAGTCGGTGCCAGTCATGCCATATTTTAATCTCTTCTACGCACATAACTACGGCGCGGCATTTAGCTTCCTCGCCGATAAAGGTGGCTGGCAACGTTGGTTCTTTGCCGGTATTGCGATCGCGATTGTTGTCGCGTTGCTGGTGATGATGTACCGCACCGCCGCCAGCCAGAAGCTTAATAATATTGCCTACGCGCTGATTGTTGGCGGCGCGATTGGTAACCTGTTTGATCGCGCTTATCACGGCTTTGTGGTCGATTTTATCGACTTCTATATTGGCGACTGGCACTTTGCCACCTTCAATATCGCCGACTGCGCTATCTGTATTGGCGCAGCATTGATCGTTCTGGAAGGGTTTATCACCCCGTCCGGAAAACAGGCTAAAGAGAAAGGGTAAGGCATGACTGATTCTGTACAGCGTGATAGCGCGGTGCTGGTGCACTTTACGTTGAAGCTGGAAGATGGCTCAACGGCGGAGTCGACGCGTGCCAATGGCAAGCCTGCCCTGTTTCGACTGGGGGATGGTAGCCTGTCAGAAGGTCTGGAGCAGGCGCTGCTGGGTCTGAAAACCGGTGATAAGCATAACTTCAGCTTGCCACCGGAGTCGGCCTTTGGTGCCGCCAGCCCGGATATGATTCAGTATTTCTCCCGCCGTGATTTTGTCCAGGCGGGCGAGCCGGAAATCGGTGCTATTATGCTGTTTACCGGCATGGGTGGTAGCGAAATGCCTGGCGTGATCCGTGAAATCTCCGGTGATTCGATCACCGTGGATTTCAACCATCCGCTGGCAGGGCAAACCATTCAGTTTGATATCGAGGTGCTGGAGATCGATCCGGTACTGGAGGGGACTCATGCAAATCCTGTTGGCTAACCCGCGCGGTTTCTGCGCGGGTGTTGATCGCGCAATCAGTATCGTTGAGCGCGCGCTGGAGATGTATGGCGCGCCAATCTACGTGCGTCATGAAGTGGTGCATAACCGCTATGTGGTCAACAGTCTGCGCGAGCGTGGCGCGATCTTTATTGAAGAGATTTCGGAAGTTCCGGATGGTTCAATTCTGATCTTCTCTGCCCACGGTGTCTCTCAGGCGGTAAGGGCCGAAGCGCGTGCGCGCGATCTGACCATGCTGTTTGACGCCACTTGTCCGCTGGTGACGAAAGTGCATATGGAAGTGGCGCGAGCCAGCCGTAAAGGCACTGAAGCCATTCTGATTGGTCACGCAGGCCATCCGGAAGTGGAAGGCACCATGGGTCAGTACAGCAACCCGCAAGGGGGCATGTACCTGGTGGAGTCGCCGGCCGATGTCGGTAAGTTGCAGGTGAAGAATGAAGACAACCTGTGCTTTATGACGCAGACCACGCTGTCGGTTGATGACACCTCCGACGTGATTGATGCCTTACGCCAGCGCTTCCCGAAAATCATCGGCCCGCGCAAAGATGATATCTGCTATGCCACCACTAACCGTCAGGAAGCGGTGCGTAGCTTAGCGCAGGATGCCGATGTGGTGCTGGTTGTCGGGTCGAAGAACTCCTCCAACTCTAATCGTCTGGCTGAACTGGCGCAGCGTGCCGGTAAGCTGGCGCGCCTGATTGACTCTGCGGAAGATATTCAGGAAAGCTGGCTGAGCAATATCAAATGCGTCGGCGTGACTGCAGGGGCTTCAGCGCCCGATATTCTGGTGCAGGAGGTGATTCAGCGCCTGCGCGAACTGGGTGGCGAACCGGCCATCGAACTGAGTGGTCGCGAAGAGAATATTGTGTTTGAAGTGCCAAAAGAGCTGCGTGTTGAGGTTAAGCAGGTCGACTGATTTTACATGTAGGGGCGGCGAGAACGGCTCCCCTACAACAATCATCTGCCTGAAACGATTAGCATTAAGTGTGTTGCCCCATCTTGTTATGTCCGCCTTTCAACGCATCTGATGACTATCAGGTAGACAATGATAGTTACCACGATATCAGTAATTAACAAAGTCTGACCAATAAAGCCTTCGATATCATTGTCTCCGAAGAAAAGAGCCGCCTTTTGCCAGAAGTAAAATTGTTTATCAGAAAGGGGCGTTGCAGGCCGTATCAGTAAAAAAGCCGAAGCAAAAATAATAATGCTAATCAGAAACTTAATCCCCGTCGGGACAGATCGCCTTTCCATTTGCGATTACCTCAATAATCCCATAAGACATTAATCCATTGGTTAACCGGATCTGTTGTGCCGCCAGCAATGACTGACGGATGGTTATAAAGTCAGAGCGATGTTCCAGAGTGATACAGCCCAGCGAAATACCATAAGGGCCGGGGGGATGAAGCCGGAAATTACCACGCTCCACGCCGTTAATCCAAGTTTAATCATTGATGCTATGATCATCGCTGTAAAGGGCAAGCCATTCAGCCTTAATGACGGGAGTCGGTGTGGTCCAGGAATATGAATCCCGGATGATATTGCGAAGAACCCCTTTTACGCCACCTGTCGGACGATCAACGATATGATATCGTCCTTCGGGTATAGGCCCGCTGTTCTGTATGCTCGCGCAAGCGGCGCGGTTGCGATAGACCCTGTTACCTGAGTAAGCCATAAAAGTGCCTACGCCAAATATCATAAGCGGAGAGAAATCGGCATCGTTAACGGTGAATGTCCCTTTCAGTGCCATTGCAGAGAGTCCTTTGTATAAAAAAGAACCATCTTTAACCGGTGCCAGTCGAAATTGCCACCTCGGAAACGCCAGAGTTTGATTAATCTCCTCCGGTAAATAAGAAGTGGCCAGAATAACGCCATGCTATTTGTTTTACTGATAATCCCTTCCCGCTGGCGTAAAATTCTAATTATGCTGTGATTATTGTGGCGCATTTGTAGCCACCTCGTTAACCTCTTTAGCCTTAGTACCCGCGAGTTTGCCGGTACAGGTCGTTGTCAGGAATTAATCATTATGAGTCATTCAGAAATCCGTATTGCCATCGTCGGTGTCGCCGGGCGCATGGGTCGTCAGCTGATTCAGGCTACTCAGCAGGCCGAAGGCGTGCGTTTAGGTGCAGCGCTTCAGCGCAAGGGCTCTTCGCTGATTGGAAGCGATGCGGGTGAATTAGCCGGCATTGGCGCTATCGGCGTGAAGGTGAGCGACAATCCCGAAGCGGTGGTCAATGATTTCGATATTCTGATCGATTTCACCCGCCCGGAAGGCACGCTGGAATATCTGGCGTTCTGCCGTCAGCACCACAAAGCGATGGTGATCGGCACCACCGGTTTTGACGATGCGGGTAAAGCGGCGATTAAACAAGCTGCTGAAGAGATTGGTATTGTGTTCGCCGCTAACTTTAGCGTCGGCGTTAACCTGGTGCTGAAGCTGCTGGAAAAAGCGGCCAAAGTGATGGGGGATTACGCCGATATTGAAATCGTTGAGGCGCATCATCGCCATAAAGTGGATGCGCCATCGGGTACTGCACTGGCGATGGGCGAAGCGATTGCCGATGCAATGGACTGGGATTTAAAAGAGCACGCGGTGTACGCGCGTGAAGGTTATACCGGTGAGCGCGAAGCAAAAACCATCGGTTTTGCCACTGTCAGAGCCGGAGATATCGTCGGTGAGCATACTGCGATGTTTGCAGATGTCGGCGAGCGTGTAGAGATTACCCATAAGGCTTCTAGTCGTATGACCTTCGCAAATGGCGCAGTTCGTGCGGCACAGTGGATTAGTGCGCAAAAAAACGGTCTTTATGACATGCGTGACGTGCTGGGTTTAGAGGATCTGTAAGTGTTGCGACCATCGTGATGTGGTTATTTTAATCATAAGTTTATGATTGTATGGGCAATAATTTTATTGCCCTTTTTATTTTGTGAAAACAGACGCCTCGTAGTTATTTCATTGAATAAGTCGTGTATCTTTCAGTTATCATCATTTTTTACCCCTCTCTGACGTTAATTTTGACCATTTGGTCTGGTTTCTCTCAATAAATGACTCCATTTTAAAATCATTTCATCAGGCAATCGGTTTTATCCGTGGGTTGAGTGCTGATTTCAGCGTGAATCTTCTGATTTTCCTGCCAGTTGGCTAAAAAGCTATGAAAAAAAGGTCTTGAGGGTAGACAATCGGCAGGGCGATCATTAGAATGCGCGCAATTTGCCAAAAATCGATATCTCAGGCGGTTTTTGCATTGATTCAGGCTATGATTATGAATTAATATGCAGATATTGTGACTGTTTATTCCCTGGAGGACGTTTTGATTAAGTCAGCGCTATTGGTTCTGGAAGACGGAACCCAATTCCACGGTCGGGCCATTGGGGCAGTAGGATCGGCAGTGGGTGAAGTTGTTTTCAACACTTCAATGACCGGTTATCAAGAAATCCTCACAGATCCTTCCTATTCTCGCCAGATCGTCACCCTTACTTATCCCCATATCGGCAATGTCGGCACCAATGCAGCTGACGAAGAATCCTCTCAGGTACATGCGCAAGGCCTTGTTATTCGTGACCTGCCGCTGATCGCCAGCAACTATCGTAATGAAGAAGGGCTGTCTGAGTACCTGAAGCGTCACAACATTGTGGCCATCGCCGATATTGATACCCGTAAGCTGACCCGGTTGCTGCGCGAGAAAGGTGCTCAGAATGGCTGCATCATCGCGGGTGACGCGCCGGATGCCGAGCTGGCCTTGCAGAAAGCGCAAGCGTTTCCTGGCCTGAAGGGCATGGACCTGGCGAAAGAAGTGACCACTCAGGAGTCTTACAGCTGGCTGCAAGGCAGCTGGACGCTGCAAGACGGACTGCCCGCGCAGAGTAAAGCTGACGAGATGCCGTTCCATGTAGTGGCTTACGACTACGGTGCCAAGCGCAATATCCTGCGTATGCTGGTCGATCGCGGCTGCCGCCTGACGGTAGTACCGGCGCAGACGCCAGCTGACGAAGTGCTGAAACTCAATCCGGATGGCATCTTCCTGTCGAACGGACCGGGTGACCCGGAGCCTTGTGACTACGCCATCTCCGCGATTCAGTCTTTCCTCGAAACCGATATTCCGGTATTTGGCATCTGTCTCGGCCACCAGTTGCTGGCACTGGCCAGCGGCGCGAAGACGGTAAAAATGAAGCTCGGCCACCACGGCGGCAACCATCCGGTGAAAGATCTGGATAACGACTGCGTAATGATTACTGCTCAGAACCATGGCTTTGCGGTCGATGAAAATAACTTACCGGCCAATCTGCGCGTGACGCACAAATCACTGTTTGACCATACTGTGCAAGGCATTCATCGCACGGATAAAGCGGCTTTCAGCTTCCAGGGGCACCCTGAAGCCAGCCCAGGCCCACATGATGCCGCGCCGCTGTTCGATCACTTTATCGAACTGATTGAAGCTTACCGTTCAACCGCAAAATAATCAGGAGCGAGAAAATGCCAAAACGTAGCGACATAAAAAGTATCCTGATTCTTGGTGCTGGCCCGATCGTCATCGGCCAGGCTTGTGAATTCGACTACTCTGGCGCGCAAGCCTGTAAAGCGCTGCGCGAGGAGGGTTACCGCGTCATTCTGGTGAACTCCAACCCGGCGACCATTATGACCGATCCGGAAATGGCCGATGCGACCTATATCGAGCCGATTCACTGGGAAGTGGTGCGCAAAATCATCGAAAAAGAGCGCCCGGATGCGGTACTGCCGACCATGGGGGGCCAGACGGCGCTGAACTGCGCGCTGGAACTGGAACGTCAGGGCGTGCTGGCAGAGTTTGGCGTCACCATGATTGGTGCCACTGCTGATGCGATTGATAAAGCAGAAGACCGTCAGCGCTTTGATAAAGCGATGAAGAAAATCGGTCTGGAAACCGCTCGTTCCGGTATCGCGCACACGATGGAAGAAGCGCTGGCTGTGGCGGATGAACTTGGTTTCCCGTGCATCATCCGTCCTTCCTTCACCATGGGCGGCACCGGCGGCGGTATCGCTTACAACCGTGAAGAGTTTGAAGAGATTTGTGAGCGCGGCCTCGACCTGTCGCCAACCAATGAGCTGCTGATTGATGAGTCGCTGATTGGCTGGAAAGAGTATGAGATGGAAGTGGTGCGTGATAAAAACGACAACTGCATCATCGTCTGCTCGATCGAAAACTTTGACCCGATGGGTATCCATACCGGTGACTCAATTACCGTTGCGCCAGCACAGACGCTGACCGATAAAGAGTATCAAATCATGCGTAACGCCTCGATGGCGGTACTGCGTGAGATTGGCGTGGAAACCGGTGGTTCGAACGTGCAGTTCTCGGTTAACCCGAAGAATGGCCGTCTGATCATTATCGAAATGAACCCGCGTGTTTCCCGCTCTTCCGCACTGGCATCGAAAGCCACCGGCTTCCCGATTGCTAAAGTGGCGGCCAAGCTGGCGGTCGGTTATACGCTGGATGAACTGATGAACGATATCACCGGCGGCCTGACCCCGGCATCGTTCGAGCCTTCTATCGACTATGTTGTCACCAAGATCCCGCGCTTTAACTTTGAGAAATTCGCCGGTGCCAATGACCGTCTGACTACGCAGATGAAGTCAGTCGGTGAAGTGATGGCGATTGGCCGCACACTCCAGGAATCAATGCAAAAAGCGCTGCGTGGCCTGGAAGTGGGCGCAAACGGCTTTGACCCGAAAGTCAGCCTTGACGATCCGGAAGCACTGACCCGCATTCGTCGCGAGCTGAAAGACGCCGGTGCCGACCGTATCTGGTATGTGGCTGATGCTTTCCGCGCCGGTATGTCGGTCGATGGCGTATTTAACCTGACCAATATTGATCGCTGGTTCCTGGTGCAAATCGAAGAGCTGGTGCGCCTGGAAGAGCAGGTTGCGCACGAAGGCGTGAATGGCCTGACCAAAGATTTCCTGCGCAGCCTGAAGCGCAAAGGCTTTGCCGATGCGCGTCTGTCCGACCTTGCTGGCGTGTCCGAATCAGAAATACGCAAGCTGCGTGAGCAGTACAATCTGCACCCGGTTTATAAGCGTGTGGATACCTGTGCGGCTGAATTCTCCACCGATACCGCGTATATGTACTCAACCTACGAGGAAGAGTGCGAAGCTAATCCAAACCAGGACCGCGATAAAATCATGGTACTGGGCGGTGGTCCAAACCGTATCGGTCAGGGTATCGAATTCGATTACTGCTGTGTGCATGCCTCGCTGGCGCTGCGCGAAGACGGTTACGAGACCATTATGGTCAACTGTAACCCGGAAACCGTTTCTACCGACTATGACACTTCTGACCGTCTCTACTTTGAGCCGGTAACGCTGGAAGATGTGCTGGAAATCGTCCGCATCGAGAAGCCGAAAGGGGTGATTGTGCAGTACGGTGGTCAGACGCCACTGAAACTGGCCCGTGCGCTGGAAGCCGCCGGGGTACCGGTTATCGGTACCAGCCCGGATGCGATTGACCGTGCAGAAGACCGTGAGCGTTTCCAGCAGGCAGTGGATCGTCTTGGTCTGAAGCAGCCAGCTAACGCCACCGTCACCGCGCTGGAGCAGGCGGTGGAGAAAGCGGTACAGATTGGTTACCCGCTGGTGGTGCGCCCGTCTTATGTACTGGGTGGCCGGGCGATGGAAATCGTTTACGATGAAATCGACCTGAAACGCTACTTCCAGAACGCGGTTTCGGTTTCCAACGATGCGCCGGTGCTGCTGGATCGCTTCCTTGATGATGCGGTTGAAGTCGATGTTGACGCGATTTGTGACGGCGAGCGCGTGCTGATTGGCGGCATTATGGAGCATATCGAGCAGGCAGGCGTGCACTCCGGTGACTCTGCATGTTCATTGCCGGCTTACACGCTGAGTGCTGAAATTCAGAATGTGATGCGTCAGCAAGTCGAAAAACTGGCGTTTGAACTCTGCGTGCGCGGCCTGATGAACGTCCAGTTCGCGGTGAAAGATAACGAAGTTTACCTGATTGAAGTCAACCCACGTGCCGCGCGTACCGTGCCTTTCGTTTCGAAAGCCACCGGTGTGCCGTTAGCAAAAGTGGCGGCGCGCGTGATGGCCGGGAAATCACTGGCCGCGCAGGGCGTGACGGAAGAGGTGATTCCACCGTACTACTCCGTAAAAGAAGTGGTGCTGCCGTTTAACAAGTTCCAGGGCGTTGACCCGATTCTTGGTCCGGAAATGCGCTCCACCGGTGAAGTGATGGGTGTGGGGCGTACCTTCGCGGAAGCTTTTGCCAAAGCGATGTTGGGCGCGCAGTCCAATATGAAGAAATCCGGTCGCGCGCTGCTGTCGGTGCGTGAAGGCGATAAGAAACGTATCGTTGACCTGGCGGCGAAACTGCAGAAGTTTGGTTTCGAACTGGATGCGACGCACGGCACCGCAGTGGTTCTGGGTGAAGCGGGCATCAATCCACGTCTGGTCAATAAGGTGCACGAAGGCCGCCCACACATTCAGGATCGACTGAAGAATGGTGAATATGCCTATATCGTAAACACCACCGCTGGTCGTCAGGCGATTGAGGATTCGAAGCTGATTCGCCGCAGCGCGCTGCAGTATAAAGTGCACTATGACACTACGCTGAACGGCGGCTTTGCCACCGCGATGGCGCTGAATGCTGACCCGACCGAGCAAGTGATTTCCGTGCAGGAGATGCACGCGCAAATTAAAGGTTAATTCGCCTCAAATTAAAAATCCCCGCGCTGCGGGGATTTTTTTCAATGTGCTGATACTCAGGACAGCGCCACTTTAATCCCTAAGCCAATCAACACCCCTCCCAACAGCTTATCAATCAGCTTCTGCGCTTTTGTCAGTCCGCGACGAACCGGTGCGCTCTGAATCAGAAATACCAGCATTGGCCACCAGATGACCGACAGACTCAGAATGATGCCGGCATACCACATCTTTTCACCAAAGCCGGAGTCGATGCTCAGTACCTGAGTAAACACTGAGAGGAAAAACAGCGTGGCTTTTGGGTTAAGCAGGTTGCAGAGATAGCCCTGTAAGAAGGCTTTCTTCAGCGACGTTTGCTCGCGCTGAACATTGCTCAGATCCATTTTACTGTTACCGCGCGCCAGCAGCGCCTGCACGCCGATATAGATCAGATAACCAGCACCGGCATATTTCAGCAGCATAAACAGCCAGGGTGTCGTGGTAATCACCACTGCCAGACCCGCGACGCAATAGGTCATATGGGTAGCCACGCCAAAAATCACCCCAAGCGAGGTCACCAGCGCGGTTCCACGGGTATAACGTGCGGCATTTTTAATAATCAGAAAAAAATCCGGGCCGGGAGAGAGCATCCCCAGCGTGGCGAGGGTGGCAACAAACAAGCTGGTTTCTAACATGGTAATAATCTGAGTCAAAGTGGAAAGCGCAAGTTTAGCACGTGTGATACCCAATGCGCTGCGCCTCGTGTCAGCACCGTGACGGAAGGCGCAGGGGGTAAAAACCTTTATAACCTTTACGCAAATCCCGCCATCTCGCTATCGACGAAACTTTCGCCTTTACGTATGATGGCGCCAATTTAATCCTGTTGAGTTTCATATGATGATTAGCCTTATCGCGGCTTTGGCAGCCGATCGCGTTATTGGAATGGAAAATGCGATGCCGTGGAATCTGCCTGCGGATTTAGCCTGGTTCAAACGTAATACCCTGAATAAGCCGGTTATTATGGGCCGCCTGACCTGGGAATCGATCGGTCGCCCGTTGCCGAATCGCCAGAATATCGTGATCAGCAGCCAGCCTGGTCATGCAGAAGGTGTGACCTGGGTGGCATCGATTGATGAAGCTATTCAGGCTGCCGGTGCGGTGGAAGAGATCATGGTGATTGGTGGTGGGCGTATTTACGAACAGCTGCTGAGCCGCGCCGATCGCCTCTATCTGACCCATATTGATGCCGAAGTTGAAGGCGATACTCACTTCCCGGATTACGAGCCTGATGAGTGGGAATCCAGTTTTAGTGAGTTCCACGATGCTGATGCCAATAATTCGCACAGCTACTGTTTCGAAATCCTCGAACGCCGTTAATTGCTGGTTAGTCGCTGCGTAATGCCTTAAAGCCTGCGCAGCGCTATTCAGACCTGAATATCACGACGCCACGTCGACCACTTCAAGCGAGTAAACCAGGGTCGCGCCGGGCGGAATGACGGGCGGATTGCCTTCTTCACCGTAAGCCAGCTCAGGCGGCACCACCAGAGTGATCACCCCCTTTTTACCTGCCAGATATATCGCATCCTGAAACAGCGGCGGGTATTCGCTTAGCCGTTGTGAGACAACCGTGCCACTGTCGCTGACCACGGTACCGTCTATCAAACTTTCCCTGACCCGAATATCAATTTTGTCTGTCGCGGCAATTTCCCCACGGCTTTTCTGCTCGATTTTATAATAGAAACCGGCAGGCGCACGATGGGTACCCGGACGCTTGATAAACTTTTCAACAAAAGCCGTGCCGGCCTGCTGGTGGCGGGAGGAGAAAGCGTCGGTCGCCTCTTGTAAGGTTGAACCGATAGTAAAGAGTAGCTGATTCACCTCTTGTTCAGATAGTTGGCTACGACGCCCGAGGAAATCCTGGATGCCTGCCAACACTGTCTGATTATTGGTCTGGATATTCAATGCGTTGTTGCGCTGTTTCATCTGCATAATGTTGCGGCCAATCAGCACCCCGGCGGCGTAATCGGCTTTCAGATCGTCGGTAAGGATGATCGCCGGAGGTGTAGCAGGACGATGGCTCTGACCAAGTAACGTCGCGCCGAAAATCGCGCCTGACAGCGGAGAAATAAGCGACAGCGCGGTAAAGAACATGCCATTGCCGCTGATAAGCTGTGATGCAGGCCAGACAGAGGCGGGGAACATCCCGGAACTTAACGTCTTCTCCTTTCCCTGATAGCTTTCCAGAGCAGCGTTGAGCCGTGTGACTTCAAGCTGCAACTGTTTAATCTCACTTGCGGATTGGGTATTGATCTGACCGATCTTTTTCCTGAGTTGCGCTATCTGCCGGTTTTTTTCAGCCATGGCGACATTGTCAGGTTGTCGGGTTATCTTTTTCTCCGCCTTATTTGATACGGGCGAAAGCGCGTCTTTTGGCGCACTCTCTTCTGACTTGGGCGCGGGTAAAAAACGTGTCTCATCAAAATTACTCATTGAACGACGTTCATCTCCTGGCACCCACGAGTAATCTCTGGCCGCACTATTGCCCGATAATACCAGTAAGAAAACCGTCGATAATATCCATAATAATGGGCTTTTTATACCGACAGCGTTGGCGGCAAAAAAATACTTGCAGTAATAAATCATTTGAATGCTCTTTATGTAAATAAAATAACGGCAGCGCTATTTTCAATGTGCGCAGGTAGCAGAAGTAATGAGTAATATCAGCAAACTTTTACCAATAAAAAGTATTTACTGTCAATCTGCTGGTGTGGATTATTTGCTGTCAATGCCTTCTTAGCTCAGGGTTAATAATATAATTACCGCTGTTTAATTTAAGGTTGTTAATAACACATTGCTAAAATGGAAATGGTCTTCCCTGATTAACAAAAATAGACTGAGGCTGTTCCTGTGATCTGGATATTTTTCAGCGCAGGGTAATTTAAATATTGATGATATGGGGAATATCAAAATGCAATTCAAAAAGACTTCAGCATTGCTGTTGGCGATGGGGCTGTTTTCTATGGGGGCGGCGCAGGCTGCTGATCAGGGTGGTGGCACGGTAACATTTAGCGGCTCGTTGATTGAAGCGCCATGCAGTGTTGATCCTGATTCAAAAGATCTCAATGTGCCGATGGGGCAAGTGACCACCGCAGCGCTGAAAAGCCAGGGTACCGCCGCCCCCGTTCGCTTTGAGATTAAGCTGAACGATTGCCAGAATATGACGCAAAAAGTGAAAGTGAAATTCACGGGCATTGCCGACAGTAAAGATCCTAAACTGCTGGGATTACAGGATGGTACAGCTGAAGGCGCAGGGATTAAGTTAATGAATGACAACGGCTCGCAGATTGATTTAAACACGGGTTTATCCAGCGAGGTTTCACTGACGCCCACCACTATCATCAGCCTTCAGGCTGCTTTAAAGGGCAGCGGCACAGATGCGGAACTAAAAGCTGGCGACTTTACCAGTGTAGCGAACTTTGCGCTGCAGTATAACTAAAAGATTTTTCATCAGGAATACATATTGAGTAATGTTTTCATTACTCAATATTATTTGCCTGGAGATATTTGGCCAGAAATTGATGGATATTAGCGATGGCATCCTTGAGTTCGAGAAAGAAAATACTTGCGGTCTGTGTGGCATTACCGTTTTGTAGAAGCGATCCGGCGGAAGCTAATGTTGATTTTAATACGGCGGTATTAGATATCAATGATCGTAACGCAATCGATTTAAGCCATTTCTCAAATGATGGGTATGTGCTGCCTGGCGAGTATTTGCTGGACGTAAAAATTAATAAGGCAACGATCAATCAGCAAATGATCAGCTATCTTGCCGATCCGCTCTCAGGTAATCCCTCGCGTCTGTGCTTGCCGCCGGATTTGATCAATCGGATGGCGTTGAAAAAAGAAGCCAGCGAAAAAGTCACGCTATGGAATAATAAAAAGTGTGCCGATATCAGTCGTATTGAGGGAGCGCAAGTCTCCAACAAGATTGGTCAGGGCGCACTACAGATTAATATTCCGCAAGCATCGATGAAATATTCTGACCCTGACTGGGTTCCCCCTGAGCAATGGGATCACGGCATTCCCGGTCTGCTGGCCGATTACAGCGTCAGTGGGCAAATTGGCAAACGCTATGGGCGAGGTGAATCCCATAGTTCTTACAACAGTTTCAGCAGCTACGGCACATTGGGTGCCAATGCTGGCAGCTGGCGACTGCGTGCGGATTATCAGGCTTATACGGCTCGCAACAGGTTGCAGAATAAAAGCGAATTTGCCTGGAATCAGATCTATGCGTTTCGCACTTTGCCCGAGCAAGCTGCCCGCCTGGCGGCCGGTGAACTCTATCTGGATTCCAGTGTGTTCAGTAGTTTCCGCTATACCGGAGTGAATTTGCGCAGTGATGAACGTATGCTGCCGCCAAACTTGCAAGGCTATGCGCCTGAAGTCCGGGGGGTTGCTGCCAGTAACGCGAAAGTGACCATTTTGCAGGAAGGTCGGGTGCTGTATGAAACCACGGTATCTGCAGGCCCGTTTGTTATTCAGGATCTCAGCAGCTCTGTACGTGGACGGCTGGATGTCAGGGTTGAAGAAGAGAATGGTAAAGTCAGCACTTTCCAGGTCAATACTGCCTCGCTGCCTTATCTGACCCGCCCTGGCCATGTACGCTATAACACCGCCGTTGGTTTGCTCTCAAACCGGGACCACCGTATTCCTGGGCCGGGAATGGCGATGGGCGATTTTTCCTGGGGAATGACGAATTCATGGTCGCTGTATGGCGGTTCGTTACTGGCCGGTAATTACAATGCTCTTAACGCCGGTATCGGGGTGGATTTGTACGCCTTAGGCGCCATGTCGCTGGATGCAACCGAATCCTGGGTCAGGTTGCCAGGTCGTAGCAGTGAGATGGGAACCTCATTAAAAATTAACTACGCTAAGCGTTTTGACGCCTGGAACAGTCAGATTAGTTTCGCTGGCTATCGTTTCTCCCAACGAAAATATATGGATATGTCGCAATATTTGGCCGCGCGTTTTCAAAATAATGAGGATTATTCACGGCGGGAAAAACAGAGTTATACGGTAACAGCAAATAAGACTTTTTGGGCAGATGATCCAGGTAAAGCATTGACAACTTATCTTAGCTATAGCCATCAGCAGTACTGGAACAGTACTGTCAGAGAGCGTCTGGATTTATCACTGAGTAAATTGATTGATGTTGGCAATATAAAGAATGTTTCAGTATCCATGTCCGCCTATAAATCGAAACAGCATAACGCCGATGAATATGGCGGCGCATTAACTATTTCCGTACCGTTGCAAGGGCGTCGCCGTGCCGGATATAACCTGAATATTGCTAATCGTGATACGACACAAACGGCATCCTGGAGCGACTATTCCGATCCTGATAATAGCTGGCAAGTTACTGCCGGTGTCAATCAGCGAGGAAAGGCCGTCGGTGGAGGGTCTTATACCCACGAGTCTCCTTACAGCACGTTAAATGTTAACTCTTCTTACCAGCAAGATAGCTATACCTCGTTGAGTGGAACGCTGCGTAGTGGTATGACGGCAACGGAACATGGCGCAGCCATTCATCGTAATTCAATGAACGGTGCCAGCCGTATCATGGTAAGTACCGGAGATATCAGTGGCGTACCGATAAATAATGGCCGGGCAAAGACCAATCATTTCGGCGTGGCCGTGGTGAGTAATGTGAATAGTTATTATGACACCACCACCCGTATTGATGTGAATAAACTGGATGATGATGTTGAGGCGATGCGCGCGGTGGTGCAGGGAACACTGACAGAGGGCGCGATCGGATACCGTAACTTTGATGTGGTCAGAGGGGAAAAAATGTTTGCTGTATTACGCACCGTAGACGGCGTAGCTCCCCCATTTGGCGCAATAGTGATGAGTAAGCAGGGGCGGGAAATATCGGTAGTCAATGATGATGGCAGTGTTTATTTGAGTGGCGTGAAGCAGGAAGAAACCCTGGATGTTGCATGGGGTGGCAGCAAAAAATGCCAAATTCGCGTACCTGCTAATTATAAAAGTTTATCGCAGCTTCTGTTGCCGTGTGAATAATTTTCAATGGATGACTAATCATGCATGCTTTATTTAAATTAACCATAATGCTTTTTGCTATTTTTAGTGCGGGCATGGCTCAGGCAGCGCTCACGCTTGATCGGACGCGAGCGATTTTTGATGCTGAGGAAAAATCGATCAGTATGAATATCAGTAATGATAATAAAAAACTGCCATTTTTAGCTCAGTCATGGATTGAAGACAGTAACCATAAGAAAGTCACTTCTCCACTGGTGGTGTTACCGCCATTGCAACGTATCAATATGGGTGAGCGCAGTCTGGTACGTATTGCGCAGTCTGCTGGCGTCAGTGCGCTACCCGAGGATCGCGAAAGTTTATTCTATTTTAATTTACGCGAAATTCCGCCGCGACCTGAACAGGCTAATGTCATGCAAATCGCAATGCAGACGCAGATAAAATTGTTCTGGCGGCCAGCAGCAATACGCGCAGAAAGGGGGGCTGTCTGGCAGGATAAGATTATCTTTAAAAAGACCGATCAGGGATTCAGTATTGAAAATCCAACGCCGTACTATGTGACGCTTAGCAATATGAGCAATAAGTTTAAAAAAGATAGCGGTGTTGAGATTAAGGGGTTCAATCCAGTAATGATTGCGCCGAAATCCAGTGAGAACCTTACCCTCCCGACCACCGGCCTGAACAGTTTTGTGGTGAGTTATATTAATGATTATGGTGGACATCCTGAGGTTAAATTTGTTTGTGACAGCAGCCAAATTTGTCGTGCCGATAGCAAATAATAACTAACCCAGGAGGTAATATCATGCGCGTTAAATTTACTATGACAAATAGTATCCGGAAAGGGTTACCCCTATTACTTGGTTTGCTGCCTGTTGCCGTGCAGGCATCGTACCAGCCAAAAGAGGTTGCTCAGCCACGTAATGAATTTTCTCAGACGGGAAAAGTGCATTTTGTCGGTGGGTTGCTCAGTACGCCTTGTTCGTTATCTGTCGAGTCGCAGGAGCAATGGATAGAGCTGGGTAATACCGCTGCCAGCCAGTTTCGTCATCAAGGGGATCGCGGCCCGGAGGTCAGGTTCAGCCTGAATTTTAAAGATTGTCTGATGGGCGCGAGTGGCTGGCAGCAAGGTGCAGAATCGCTGAAATATCCGGCAAATTCTTTGGCTTATACCACCGGTGAGCAATTGGTGGCTTTTTCTTTTGCCGGAGTGCCAAATGATGAAAACGTTGAACTGCTGAAACTTAATGGTGCTCTGGGAATGGGGCTGCGCCTGTGGGATGCAATGGCACGACCGGTTCCACTTAATCAGCGAATAAATTCGTTTTTTCTCCAGCCAGGTGATAATACGCTGACCTTTAGCGCCAGCCTCGAATCAACGCGGAAATATGTTCAGGCCGATTATATCGATGCGGTGGTGAACATTAATGTCTACTATTTTTGAGGGCGGCAGCGGTGAAAGTAAAACAACTTAATAGCTGGTTGGTCACGGCGATGCTTTTCGGCACGCTATCGACTTCCGCAGTAGCATTTGAACAGGGAGAGGTACGGCTGGTAAATGGTACTCAAACCAGAGATATTGAATTAACCGACAGCGATATCGTTGATAATAATCCGGGGGCGGAAGTCACTCGTTCCTGGAATGTTACCGCCAGATATAAGGGGCAGGTGTATTGCGATCAAGCGATAATTCCTGGGGCGAACTCTGTTTTCTTCCAGACGACATCAATCTTACCCCCTTCAGAAATTAACAGCGGATTTTTAAAACTCAATGAATATTTTGATGTAAAAGTCGAAGTGGTGGTGGCAGGGTATAATCAAAATTTTTATACCATACCTTTCACTGATGTCGATAATCTCCAGACGGATTTTTTCTGTGAGCAATCGCCGCAGGAAATTCAGAGAGACTTTGAGTCAGCCTCAAAGGGAAAGGTGACTTTTAAATTAAGAAAAAGAATTACCAATGGTGCGGTGATTGACGATCAGGAAACCTTCAACATGTTTGGCCGCATGGGGGGGGGTAATGGCCGTTATGGTAATGAACCGATGTTTAATGTGAGGATTAAGACGGCAATTATTGGTGTGCCGGAAAAATGTATTTTTAATGGCGGAAACCCAATCCAGGTTGATTTTGGTGATATTGGCAGTGAGGGGCTGGATGGTAGCCGTTATATGCAGGATCTGGCGATCGACTTTGTCTGTAGCGGTGGCGACTTTGATAACGGTTCTAAAAATATCAAGCTGACGGTAAGGGCTGACGTCAGTGATTTCTCTGCCGACTACTTTAAAACCGATAAGCCGGACTTAGGCATCAAATTGACCAGCAGGGAAGGGATTGTCAGGCCAAATATCACTTACCTGGTGCAGAGTAATCAAAATAGTGGCCGTTGGCAGCTGAGCGCGGCACCGTTCGCAAAGCCGGGGGCAAGTATAAGCGAAGGGGAATTTAATGCCAGTGCAACCGTTATCGCCAGCTTTGATTAAGGAGCCAGAGCAATGCAGAGCAGAATTTTCAGCCTGACGGCGCTGGTCATGCTGTATGCCGCCGGTGTGCAGGCAGAGATTATTATGGACGGTGGGGAGATCAATTTCACGGGTAGAGTGGTATCTCAGCCTTGTGTCGTCGCCCCTGACTCAGCAGATATTGATGTCGATATGGGCCGCATCAGCAAGCAGGATTTACTGCAAAATGGCAAAAGCCAGACGAAGAATTTCAGTATACGGCTGACTAACTGCAACACCTCTACCGTTCAGTCGGTACGGGTGACCTTTAGCGGCAATGAGGACAGTAAGTTACCCGGTCGGCTGGATATTACTGGTGACGCAGACGGTGCCGCTATCAGATTATTGAACCAGGACGGTAGCGCTATCATTATCAATAATCCGGCGCAAGGTATTCCCCTGAACGACGGTGAAAACACCCTGAATTTTGGCGCTTATCTGGAAGCCCAACCCGCGACAGAGCTGGTGACGGGTAACTACGCTGCCAGCGCGAACTTTATCTTAAGCTATCAGTAAATTACTCAATGTAGCATTTTCGGATTGCGCTGATGTTTTTCCTGATTAAATTTCTTTGGGTTAAAGTATAGTTAGCCAGTGTTCAATGGATGGAGGACGTGACAGCAGTGATAATAGTACTGTCGATTAGCGATGTCATGAATATATCAGTCTGAAGACAATATGAAATAAAACTTATCACCAGGGTTAATGATAATGAATGAAATCGTCTTTAGTGAACTTGAGGGTGTCGAGTTTGACCCTCTGTATAATGAGATATTATTTATTCTCGCTGAACATGATAACTCAATCGACCCGCTGAATAATCAGCAGGCAGGTGAGCAAATCAACTGGCTCGATATCAGAGAAAAAAGCGAACGCTTATTAATGGTCTGTCATGACCTGCGCGTTATTATCTGGTTTATGCGCGCCGGGTTTCACACTCTGGGGGTGGCAGCACTCTGGCAGGGTATTAAGTTAATTGATGACCTGCTGGCCGCTAAAGAGACGGTATATCCTCTTCTGGTGGATGAACCTGTTGGAAGCGGACATGCTGCGGCATTAGGTTGGTTATCCACCCCGTCCTGTTTGTCTGAATTAAAAAAGGCCAGACTGGCCTCCGAGATTGGCTTAACGTTTGAAGCGGTTTATGAAAATGCGCTGCAAAGCGCTGAGTCGACGGTCACATTCGCCGAGCTTATTGTGATGCTGGATAGCGCGGACAGTGGTTATCAGGCACAGAACACACCGGTATTGTCGCAGCAGCTGGCGTTTGTTGGTGAGGCGCTGGAGCGAATTGAGCAGTACGCTAATCAGAACAGTGATGGCTATTTACTGGAGTGCAGAAATCTTCGTGCAGTAATCGGCAAACTGGCGGCGCAGTTATCCGGACTAAATAGTGATGCTGAAACACCGTTTTCTGATGAAATGTCCGGCGAGGACTTGCTCGCAGACCCTGCGCAAGCCACTTCTGCTAACGTCCGCATGGATGGAAAAATCAGAACGCGGCAGGAAGCTATTTTGATGCTGGACAGAATTATTGATTATTTTAAAACTTACGAGCCGAGTCATCCGGCACCCATCTTTATTAAGCGCTCGCAGAAAATGATCGGTATGGAATTTGAAAATATTGTTGAAGAATTAATGCCAGATGCCATGAGCTCACTTAAACAGTTTATTGGCAAATAAGGGTATCAGGCTATCAGGGAGTGGATAATGGCAAGAGATACAAGTTCGCAAAAGTTTATTGGTAGAAATAATGCTCCTCGCGTGCAGATTGAATACGATGTGGAAATTTATGGTTCGCAGAAAAAGGTCGAGCTACCGTTTGTTACTGGCGTGATGGCTGATTTATCCGGCCACCGGTCAGAGCCTTTGGCACCGATTGCTGACCGAAAATTTTTAACTTTCGATCAGGATAACTTTGATTCGCGCATGCGCGCCATTAAGCCTCGGCTGGCGTTAAATGTGAATAGCACTCTCGATGATGATAACGATAACTTGTTGAATGTAGAGCTTGAATTTGAATCAATGGATGATTTCTCCCCTGGTGCGATTGCGAAAAACGTTCCCGAACTGACGCGCTTACTGGAAACCCGTACTCGTTTAGCTGAGCTGATTACCTATATGGATGGCAAGGCGAGTGCTGAAGAGGTGATTAAAAACTTGCTCGAAGATCCGGATTTTTTACATCGCGTTGCGCAGCAAAATAAAAACCCAGTTAACGACGCTACTAATAACGTGCGATCTGAAGGGAAACCGGAGGAACAAGCATGATGGAAAATATGTACGCCCCGGCGAATAAAACTGCCGTTGAGCTGGACGCTGAACATGATGAGAATGAACTGGATCAGATCTTAAAGCGTTCTTTCCGTCCCCGTACCGATGAAGCCAGTGATGCAGTACGCCGTGCCGTAGGCACGCTGATGGATTATGCCAGCAGTAATAAGATGACGGTTAGCCGTGATGTGGTGCTTACCGTTGAGACTCTGATCGCGGAAATTGATGACAAGATTAGTCGTCAGGTGAATGAGATCCTGCATCACGCTGAATTTCAGAAGCTGGAATCATCCTGGCGTGGGCTGGATTATCTGGTCACCAATACTGAATCGAATGAGCATCTTAAAATTCGCGTCCTGAATATCAGCAAAGATGAACTGGCACGTAATTTGCGGCGCTACCGTGGTGCGGCATGGGATCAAAGTCCGATATTCAAACAGATTTATGAGTATGAATATGGCCAGTTTGGTGGCGAACCTTTTGGCTGCCTGATCGGTGATTTTGAGTTTGATCACAGTCAACAGAGTGTCTCCTTACTTACCGAAATGGCGAAAATTGCTGCGGCGTCACACTGTCCGTTTGTCTCATCCGCTTCGCCGTCATTAATGCAGATGAGTAACTGGAACGAACTGGCGAATCCACGCGATATCGGCAAAATTTTCTCCACACCGGAATATGCCGCCTGGCGCAGTCTGCGTGCCAGCAATGATTCACGTTATCTGGTACTGACCATGCCGCGGTTTTTATCACGTCTGCCTTATGGTGCGATGACTAATCCCGTGGAAGAGTTTGCTTTTGAAGAGACGGTGCGACCGGAAATGGTGGATGACTTCGCCTGGGCAAACTCCGCTTATGCCATGGGCGTTAATATTAACCGGGCTTTCCATCAATATGGCTGGTGCTCGCGTATTCGCGGTATTGAGTCCGGCGGTGGCGTCGAAGAACTGCCGGCTTATGCATTCCCTTCGGATGAAGGCAGCTATGAGCTGATTTGCCCAACCGAAGTGGCTATTTCGGATCGCCGTGAGCATGAGCTTTCAGAAGCCGGTTTCTTGCCGCTGGTCTACCGCAAGAATACCGATTTTGCTGCCTTTATTGGCTCCGGCACTTTGCATCAGGCGGCAACCTATGAGGATGCTGATGCCAGCGCTAACGCCAAATTATCGGCGCGTCTGCCTTATATTTTTGCCACCTGTCGCTTCGCTCATTATCTGAAATGTATTGTGCGCGACAAAATCGGTTCTTTTCGTTCACGTGCGGATATGCAGAGCTGGCTTAATGACTGGTTAATGAATTACGTTGATGGGGACCCGTCAATTTCTACTGAAGCCACCAAGGCAATGCGCCCGCTTTCTGCCGCAGAAGTGAATGTTGAGGAGGTGCCAGAGGATCCCGGTTATTACCGCGCACATTTTTATCTGCGCCCGCACTATCAGTTAGAAGGCATGACGGTTTCATTACGCCTGGTCTCGAAATTACCTTCAGCCAGAACGGATGCCCGAATCTACAATTAATTTAAACTGGCTAGTCATTTTTCCTGTGTCACGGTAATACCACTGCAAGTGTGATGTGTTTTATATTAATTAATCGATATTTTTCAGGTTGTACTTTTTTATTTGAGTGTGCGTTTTAATCATCAGTTAAATTAGTTGTTAATATCTTAAGGAGAAGTAGATGGCTGCAAGTAAGTTCGATGACAATATGACTGGGTTAGTGGACTACTTTCTAAAAATAGAGGGTGTGGACGGTGAATCACAGGACAAGAAATATAAGGGGTGGATTCAACTGCAAGCCTGGCAGTGGGCGCAGGAAAACTCAGGTCGTCTGGCACATGGCAGTGGCGGTGGTGCCGGTAAAGTGAATATGAGCGACTTTGAATTTCGTATGGCGAGCAATAAAGCCTCTCCGAAATTGTTCCAGCTCTGTGCAACCGGGGAACATATTAAGCAAGCTCAGCTTGTCTGCCGTAAAGCCGGTAACGGACAGCAAGACTTTATGACCATCACCTTTAAGCAGTGTCTGGTTTCTTCTTACCGTATCGTGGGCAATATGCCGCTGGGTATCGGTGCAGCGGCAGGCAATGATATGGTGCTGCCAACCGAAATGCTGAGCCTGAACTTCGCGCAAATTGAAATCGAATATCGCGAACAGAACGCAGACGGCACCATGGGTCCAGTGATCAAAGCCGGTTATGATCTGAAAGCCAACACCCGTATTTAATGGTAATACGCTGACCAGCTGCCGTATCGCTGGCTGGTCAGCTATCCGGGAGCGTAATAGTGAAAGCGTCACTACCTGCTATTTTCGATAAGCTAAGTTTGCGCAGTGATAAACGAAAAGGTGAGAACTGGCGAGAGATATTATTACGTGATATAGAGTGTTTATTAAATGATGCCTCACGAGGCGCGGATTTAAAATTGTTAGCAGGATCTGAGGCTGAATCTTCGGTGATTAATTTTGGTTTGCCTTCACTGAGTAAAAGAATTCCGATTGATATCGATCCGGTACTGCTGGCGAAACATATTCAGCGGATTATCTCGACATTCGAACCACGACTGGACTCCAGAAGTATTAGAGTTGTGCCATTAATTGATGGCGAGCAGTGTTATGTATTAGCCATCCTGTTCGATATCTATGGGGTCTGTCTGTTTGCAGAGGGAGAAGAAAGAGTCAATTTGCGCATTGCTCTGGATTATTCATGTGGTGCGGTACGTGTATTTAAATAATGAAGGATTGAATAATGCTGAGTGAGCGTTTTCTGGACCGTTATAATGAGGAGCTGCGCTTTTTGCGTGAATCCGGTATGCAGTTTGCCGAGCGACACCCGCAGATTGCCCGGCATTTAGGTATGCATGCCGACAGCATTCAGGATCCTTTTATTGAACGTTTACTGGAAGGAACGGCATTCCTCAGTAGCCGGGTGCATGAACGCATTGATAATGAATATCCTGAGTTTGCGCTACAGATGCTTTCCCGTCTGGCACCGCTCTGGTATACGCCGGTTCCGGCGATTGCCACCGTTGATCTGTCACCTGATTTAACGTCACCGCAGTGGCAAAGTTGCGCAGTCTTGCCCAGAGGTAGCGTACTGAAACTCAATGATACGACACTGAATAACAAACCGGCGGTTTTCACCACCGGACGCACGGTTAACCTGCAACCGGTGACGATTTCCCATGCTGAATGCTCGGCTACCCTGTCGGCGCAATTACCGGATGCGGTCGCCAGTTTATTGCAGGGGATACCGGCTTGTATCCGCCTGAAACTGACCACGCACGGGATAAAGCCCTTATCAGAAGTCTCTTTTGACCCGTTGCATTTGTCATTTAGCGGCGATGCGGTGCGGGCTAACCAGTTACTCAGCACGCTGCTGAATCACTGCCAGCATGTGGTGCTGTGGGCTAAAAATAGCGTATTGCCAGTGGTGCAGCGTCTTAGCCCGACCAGCCTGCAGCCGGGCGGCGTAAGTGGCCACGAGTCATTACTGCCTGGCAGTATCGGTGAGTTACCCGGTAGTCGGTTATTACGCGAGTATTTTGCTGCACCTTCGCGTTTTTACAGCGTTGAATTGCATCAACTGAATGCTTTCCTCGCGCAGTGCGGAAATCTGCATGAGTTTGAGCTGATCTTTGCGCTCGATCTGCTGCCGCATACGTTAGTCGATCGTATTAGCGCTCAGGATTTCAGCCTGTTTGCCACACCGATTATCAATCTCTATTCACGCCGTTGTGACCCGGTAGTTTTCGACCCGCACCGTACTGAGCATCAGTTGATCGTGGATCGTTTAAATCCTGCTATGTACGAAATTCATCACCTTAGTCAGGTACAGGGGACGCTGAAGGATGGCGGCAGCCTACAATTTTCGATGCTGCCGGAAGAAGTTTGTTTCGACCAGTATCAACCGCAGGCGGGATATGCCGTGCGCCGTAAAGCGATAGCCTATGACAAAAAATATAAAAAGTCCGCTTTCGGCCACAATGAACTGTTTATCACGCTGTCGTCAGGAAGCTCAGGGGTGTTGCTGGATGAGGTTAAGACGTTATCGGTAAATGCACTGATCTGCGATCGGCATCTTTTTCCGGAACAGTTACAGAACCCGGTTTTTCATGCGGAACTGGCGCTGCCAGTGAAACAGATTAGTTTACTGCGGCCACCTTCAATACCGCGACCGGTACCGGATATCAGCCTGGTGTGGCAGGCCGTGCAGATGGTGTCAGTTAACCCGCTGCGCTATGCCCGACCACAGGTGGCCAATTCCGCCGCGCTATTACGCAACTGGCTGACGCTGTTTAGCTGGCCGGGCGATGTCAGCCACAGTAAACGCATCGCCAGCCTGAGCGATGTTGAGTTTTCACACTGTTTCGAACACTACTGTGGCGCAGGGCCGATTGCGTGGAACCTTGGCGTGACGGCACGCTTAAATCTGCGCGGCGACCATCATGCCGATCAGGGCGCGTTTTTGTTTGGGCGGATTATTCATTATGCCCTGTCTGAATATTGTCAGCTTAATCAGACGTTGCGTATGGCACTGGATATTAATGGCGAGCCAACTGCCCAATGGGGGCCGCTGGGCGATGATGTATAGAATCGATCCGCTTTATCCCAGTGAGATTCATTATCACAGCCCCCTGACTGCGAAATTCGCAGCAGAGGGCACGAGATCTGACAGTGTCGTGCCATTTAGTGGGCTGTCTGAGCGCCAGAATTTTTTTGAAGTACTGCGGCGTATTGAGCGTGATAGCGCCATGCCGGTGCGTTTAGGTGATGTGAATCAGCAGGCTTATCTTGATTTGCGAATTATACAGCCTGCGGATATGTCTTTTGCTTCACGTGAGGTGGTGGATATCAGCCACACGCAGCAGAAAAATGCACCGGCAAAATTAGTCATCACCTGTCGCCATTTCGGCTTATTTGCTCCTTACGGGCCGTTGCCGATTCATATTACCGAACATGCCCGACAAGAGTTACTGGTACAGCGCAGTGGCGCATTCGAGGAGTTTATTAATATTCTTAGCCAGCGCCTTGCGCTGTTTCATTATCGTGCCTGGGCGCAATTACATGTGGCTGTGGGGCATGAGAAGCCGCAGCTGAATGCATTTTTGCAGCACCTGAAACAGCTCAGCGGATTAAGCGAAACCCTTGATGAAGACCCGCATGTGCAACGGGTGAGAAGTCGTTTTAATGCGGCTTATCTGCCAGGACGCCGGGGGCTGAAAACACTGTGTCAAATCCTTAAGCACTATTTTGCGGTGCCGGTATCACTGACACCCCGCCATGCCAGCTGGATTGATGATACCCGGGGCGAGGTGCATCAGCGTCTGGGCTACCTTGGCAAAACGCGAGTGGGAAAGCGTTTTTATGATATTCAGCACAAAGTAAAACTGGTGATTGGCCCATTAGCCTCACCCGAATATATGGCGTTCCAGCGCGGCAGTGAGAAGCTGAATGCACTCATCGCTATCAGTCAGGATTATGTCGAGCATCAATTATTGTTTGAGATCGATTTAATTATTGAAACCACACCTGAATTATCGGGTTTGTTGGGAAAAGCTCGATTGAGTAAGGATGGGTGGCTTAAAGCGACCCATGGTCATTTCAGGAAGAATTTATATTAGCAACAGGGGATTGTGGTGTATCAACGTGAGAGACTTTTTTCCCGACTGGGACATTATGCTTATCAGTCTGTGGCAAAAGCCACCAGGCTTTGCCGTACCTTTCGCCATGAGTATGTCGAATTAGAGCACTGGTTAAAAATAGTGATGGAAAGCCGCGAAGGCGATATTCCGTTGTTGCTGGCTCATTACGACATTAATATAAATAAACTCAATGAGCAGCTGGATAAAATTATTTATCACATGCCAACCCGCACCAGTTCAGTGCAGGATTTATCCGCCCGGCTGGAACAGGCAGTAGAGCGGGGCTTATTAATGAGCCAGATTGGTGACGACAGCGCGGCGGCGGTGCGCACCGCACATATTCTGCTGGGAATATTGCAGGATAAGGACTTACAGCGCTGGTTATATCGCCTGAGTAGCGAGTTTGAAAAAATCCCGACACCGCAGGTGATGACGGAGTTTAGCGCGATCGTGCAAGCATCGTGCGAGCAGGCAGAACTGACCTTTTCGCAGGATACGTTGGTCCAGCACGGCAGTGAACAGAGCAGCGAGATTCTGACGAAATGGTGTAGCGATTTAACCCGCAATGCGCAGGATGGTGAGATTGATCCGGTGGTGGCACGTGACAGCGAGCTACGTCAGGTGATTGATATTTTACTGCGCCGTCGTCAGAACAACCCGATTCTGGTGGGTGAGGCTGGCGTAGGTAAAACCGCGGTAGTGGAAGCGCTGGCCTGTAAAATTGCTGCCGGTGATGTGCCGCCGTCAATGAAAGGGGCGCGTTTACTGTCGCTGGATCTCGGGCGTATGCAGGCGGGATCCGGGGTGCGCGGTGAATTTGAGTCGCGGCTTAAATCATTAATTGATGCAATCACCCAATCCAGTTCGCCAATTATTTTATTCTGCGATGAAGCCCATACGCTGGTGGGGGCCGGTGGGCAGGCCGGTACCGGCGACGCCGTCAATTTACTGAAGCCGATGCTGGCGCGTGGAGCGCTGCGAATGATTGCCGCCACTACCTGGTCGGAATACAAGCAGTTTATCGAGCCGGACGCGGCTTTAACGCGTCGTTTTCAGCGGGTGCTGGTGGGCGAGCCGGAGGAGCAGGATGCCATCAGTATGTTGCGGGCGATTGCCCCGGCCTTTTCCCGTCACCACGGTGTGATTATTCGCGACGCGGCAATTCAGGCGGCAGTCCGTTTGTCGCTGCGCAATCTCCCTTCACGCCAGTTGCCTGATAAAGCCATCAGTCTGTTAGATACCGCCTGTGCCAGGGTGTCATTAAGCCATCATGCCACTCCGCAGCGCATGGAAAAGCTTAATGCCACAATGAATGTGCAGAATACGGAAATCGGTGCGCTGAACGCTGAAATTCCGCTGGGTGGCAATGTGCATGAGCGGCTGAAGGGATTACAGCTGAATGTTGAGAGTGTGGAAGCTGAGCTGGATCGTCTGTCAGTGCGCCGCGAGCGTGAGCAGCAGCTGGTCACTGAGCTACAGGCAACAGAACCGAAGCAACCTGAGCAGATTCGCCAGCTGCTGGAGCAACTGGAAGGGGTGCAGAATCAGGATCCGCTGGTGTATCCGTGGGTCGATGAGCAGGTGGTGGCTGAAGTGTTGTCGGACTGGACCGGAATTCCGGGCGGACGCATGATTCAGGATGATCTCGATAATGCGCTGCAACTGGAAAAACTGTTAGGTGCACGGGTGTTTGGTCAGAAAGTGGCGATGGCAGAAATCGCGCAGGCGGTGCGGATCAGCCGTGCGGGTATTCACCAGCCAGAACGCCCGCTGGGGGTGTTTCTGCTGGCCGGCCCTACCGGTACCGGCAAAACCGAAACGGCCATCGCGCTGGCGGAAGCGATGTATGCCGGTGCGCATAATCTGATTACTTTCAATATGAGTGAGTTTCAGGAGTCGCATGCGGTATCAACGCTACGGGGCGCGCCACCGGGTTATGTCGGCTATGGCAAAGGCGGCAAACTGACTGAGGCGGTACGCCGCAAACCTTATTCGGTGATCCTGCTTGATGAGTTTGATAAGGCGCATCCTGATATTCATGACATCTTCTACCAGGTGTTTGATAAAGGAACGATGGAAGATGGTGAAGGACGGCTGATTAGCTTCCGCCACTGTTTTATTCTTATCACCTGTAATCAGGGCGCCGAAGAAATTGAGCAGGCGATATTGCTTGAGCCAGCGATGCCGTTGGCGCAGCTGCGGCCACGGGTGTATGACGCACTGCAGCGGAAGTTTGCCCCTGCGCTGCTGGCTCGTATCAATATTATTCCCTATTTACCGCTCGGCCAGCAGGCGCTGGTAGAGATTGCGCGTAAAAATCTCAGTAATTTACAGCGCCGGCTGAAAAGTGAAATTAACGCTGATTTTGCCTTTGAGTCAGAGGTTGAACAGTGGCTGGCGAATAGAGTCGTGGCGCATCCTAATAGCGGAAGGGCGGTAGACGACCTGTTACGTCAGACAATATTGCCGGCAATCGGCAATGAAATTCTGCGCCGCAAGAAGAACGACGAAGAAACCAATCATATCCATCTTATTGTTCAGGATGATGAGCTCAGCATGGCTTTTGAGTAACCGCTATTTCCATTGCAGTAACCGGCCTGAATGTATCTGCCATCCGCAGGGTAATGATATTGCCAGAAGCGGGAAAATATTTAATTAAAAAAGGGAGTTTTTTATGTCTCTTCCGTTATCAGAGAGAAGTCGGGTTTTTGCTCTGGAAATTGAGAATGATTATCTGGCAGATGTTCAGGCCTTTCCAGTCAGCTTTACCACTAAAGAGGATGTTTCGCATAATCAGGAATATGTTCTGACCTTTGAGTCGCTATCACCTGATGTCGATCTCGATTCGCTGTTAGGGCAGGTGGTGCGGATTAAAATACGCTATATCAGTGAAGTGTTACCTTTTGCTGCATCAGCAAGTGTTGCTGCATCATCAACAAGAGATTTCGATATCTTCCGCCACCGTCATTATTATGCCTATGTTACCGCAGGCTATGATGATGGTGAAAATGGTGAAAAGCATATTTATAAGCTGGAGCTCAGTACCTGGCTGTGGTTTTTAATGCAGAACCGCAATAGTCGTATTTTTCAGGAGAAAAGTGCCCCTGACGTGGTAACGGATATTTTCTCTCGCTACAGTCAGATTGCCGAATTCAGTCTTGAGCTTGATGGCGACTATCCTCAGCGCGAATATTGCGCGCAATTTGGCGAGACGGATTTTACCTTTGTCAGTCGACTGCTTGAGGAGGAAGGGATCTGGTACTACTTCCGCCACGAGCAGAATAAGCATGTGATGGTGATTACGGACCGACAGACATTTCAAATCATGCCTGATGGTTATGCTGACGTCGCTTATCATCCCATTATTCACAATATTCGCGCGGTTCAGGAAGGTATTCAGGAGCTTAAACGCACGCGCAAAGTTCGGCCTAATGAAATCGTGTTACGCGATTATGATTATTTGCATCCGGGTAATAATTTGCAGGCGGCGGTCGATGAGCCTGGCGGTGGGCTGGATAACGTTCAGCTGGAATGGTACGACTATGCGGCGGGCTACCAGGATGCCCGGCGCGGCGAACATATCGCCCGTTTGCGGCTGGAGATGATGCAAAGCGATCGTCAGTTATTGCGCGGTAAAAGCAGTTCTATGGGCTTGATTGCGGGCTATGCATTTAGTCTGAGCGGGCATCCCGATAGCGCGCGTAATCGCAGTTATAAATTGCTGGGAGTACATTATCGCTATCTGCAAGGCTCTTCGGACAGCAGTAATCGCGCTCTTGCCAGCGGTGAGATCTCCTGCACTCTGACCACACTTAATGATGATGTCGCCTGGCGTCCATTACTGAAAACCCGTCCACCGCGCGTCTCCGGCTTACAAAGTGCCACGGTGGTGGGTACGCCAAACTCAGAGGTCTATACCGACCAGCATGCACGTATTCGCGTGCATTTTCACTGGGATCGCTATAAGAGTACGGAAGCGGACAGCTCTTGTTGGGTACGCGTGGTGCAGGCATGGGCAGGCAAAGGTTGGGGCGTGGTGGCGATGCCGCGCGTAGGGCAGGAAGTCTTAATCACTTATGTTGACGGCAATCTTGACCGGCCAATGGTGACTGGCATTGTTTATAATGGCGAAAATCCGCCGCCCTATAATTTGCCGCAACAAATTGGCCACACCGGTATTGTCTCGCGTTCGTTACAGCATGGCCTGCCACAAAATGCCAGTCAGATTACGCTGGTGGACAACCGGGGTGGTGAGAAAGTTCTTATTCATGCTGAACGTGATATGCAAACGTCGGTTGAGCAGGATCAGTATAACTTAATCGATCGCAACCGCTGGGAATGGGTCCAGGTCATTCATGGCAACCTGTATAACACCCATATTTATTACACCAATATTAATTTTAGCGTTACCGGTTTGGGGGTTCATATGACCGGAGTGCAAGCGGAAGCCAAAGGTTTTCATGCGGGCGTGACAATGGTGGACGTTTTATTTACCGGTGCTAAAACCTCGTTTACCGCTTTAGATACCTCATTTACCACTGTCGGCACCCGCTTTGCCGGGGTAGAAAATAACTTCACCGGTCTGAAAATTTCTGCCACCGGCATCGATAACCTGATGCTGGGTGTACGCAATAAAGCGGTGGTAATGGAAAATGAGTTAGCGGGTAATAAAAATAGTTTTGTCGCATTTAATAATAAATTTATCGGGATGGATAATTCTGCCGTGGTGAACAGAAATACATTGATCGGGGTCGCGAACAGAATCGTTGGTGTCAGTACCGAGCTCTGTGGCATCAATACCGTACGCGCCGGTAATGCACTTAACTTTAACGCCTCGGAGATTAATGTTACCGAAGCCAGGGTCGATGAGTGCGGCAATCTTGTCAGCACCAGCAAGTCGCGCATTGAGAATAATGGCACTGTGGTTAACAGCACCGATTATGAAAACCGAACGGTTGGGTTGTTGTTGATCAATTAAGGAATAAAAATGCGGATTGTAAAACCTCAACAACTTATTTTTCTTAATGGACGATACCAGCTTGCTCAGCAGAGTTATCTGGGTGTCAGTGTGGTGGCGGGAGTCTATTTATCAAAACCACAGCATTTTGCCAATGAGGCGGAAATCTGGGCGGGTTGGGAAAAAGCACCGCTGGCTAATCGGATCATGGATTTAGCCGAGCCGAAACCTTTTGCTGAGTATTTACTGGCGGGACATGCAGGCACGGGAGAACCGGTGACATCACTGGATGTCAGCGTGAGGGTCGGCGAATTGCAGCGGCAATGGCGTTTGCAGGGGGAAGCGAAGCTGGCGGCCATTCAGGTCGAGCCTTTTACGCACATGGCGCTGGATCATCAGTACAGTTATGGCGGTGAAGGGTGTGCGGAAAACCCGACAGGTCGGGGATTTCAGGACGGTCTTTCCCCGCGCTTAATGACGACTGGCGCTGACGGTTTGCCACAGGTTAATTCGCCGCTGGCGGCACCGGTTCCGCTACCGCAACATTTCCATCAGCGTAAAGGTTACCTCGATCGCGTGGCGGGAGAGATGGCTGGCGAAAACTATCTGAAGACCCTTTTTCCGGGCTATCCGCAGCGACTTGATCTGCAATATTTTCAGCTGGCGGCGCCGCAGCAACGTTCTCGTCAGGCGGAATGGCCGGATGATGTGCCATTTGAGCTTCATGGTTTTCGCGCTGGCGGCGCACAGATTCAGGGGCAATTTCCCCGAGTACGCGCGCGGGTATTTTACAGCCTTAAATCGGCGGAGAACCGCTTAATCCCCTTAGCGATGGCACGCAAAACATTGTGGCTGCTGCCGGACAGTGATCTCGGGCTGCTGATATTTACCGCTGCCATTCCACTGGATTATTTATTACAGGAACCGATAGCGACTATGGTGATTGGCTTAGATGCTGTCGACGCGCCGCGCGACGATAAGCACTTTCGTGGCGTGCTAGACAGGCGGCTGGCGAAGGACGGTAGTGATTTTGAATTTCTCTATGATCCCGATCTGATGCCGACGGGAATGGGAATGAATGTGATCAATGCGCGACAGCATAATCCCAATTCACTGCGTTATCGGGCCGGGCCGCGTCAGGATTATCAGGCTTATTTCCTCGATTTACGTCAGAAGCTGAATCAGCATCAGCAGCGAATGGCGGCAAAACAGGAACCGGTGCTGGAAAAAATCCAGTGGGAGGTGTTTCCTCAGGTAAACCAGAAGAGCCTGAACCAGCTAATGTCCGGTAACGGCAACCACTGGGTCGAGGGCGAGATTTTTACCTGCCAGTCGGTAGAGCAATTAAACCCGGCCAATATGCGCTTCCAACAGTGTCAGTTTGTCGACTGTTCATTCTCTGAGATGGTGCTGGATAAGTGCATTTTTGAATATTGTCAGTTTGAGAATTGCACCTTTTCAGCGGTGACATTTAACCAGCTCATGCTGAATAAATGTCGGTTTAGCGAAGGGCATTTCTCGCAGGGGCAGTTTAACCATGTGCAGTTTGAACAGACAAGTTTTAGCCGACTGTGCACTACCGGTTTAGTAAGTCATGGCAGTCAATGGAAAACCTGCCAGTTTGACAAAGTCAGTCTGGAAGGCGCGGCACTGAGAGACAGCCGCTGGGATAACTGCTCTTTCGCGGACTCTGACCTTTCACTGATCAGGCAGCAGGACGGGAAGATCACCGCATCGATTTTTAATCGCTGCCAGCTGCGTCAGGCATATTTCGCCAACAGTAAACTGGATAACGGCTCGATTCTTAACAGCGACTGCCGCGGGCTCTCTTTTAATCAGTGCCAAATTGGCAGCACCACTGTACAGCAGGATTGCTGGCTGGCGGAGGCGAAGTTCGAACACTCGGTGCTGAATCAGGTGGGGCTGCGCGGCGTAATGTTGGAAGGCAGTGAGTTTACCCGCTGCGTGGTGAGAGAAAGCGATTTTGAGCAGGCGCAGCTGGCCAATGCGCGGTTTAGTTTGTGTGATATGTCCGGCGTTCGTCTGAAAGACACCACCATGCAGCATGCGGTGTGGGATCGGTGCAGCCTGCAACAGGCGGTGCTTTATCATGCCAATATCAGACACACGGTATTTCATCGCTGTAACCTGGTGGCCGCCAATCTGTCGATGATTATTCGCGATCGGGAAGAGCCTTTTTCAGAATGTTTGCTGGATGATATTACCTGGTATCCGCTTTATCAGGGTGTGAAAGAGAAGGGATAATCCGTGTCTGAGAATAAGCAGCAAAGTGTATTAAGCAGAATGGTCAATAAAGTTCCTTTTGATATGAGTGAGTTCGATATCCCGGCGGCACCGCGCCAGGTAGAAAAAAAGGATTACCGGCATCGCCGAATTCAGGCCAGCGATAAGGCTGATTGCCGTTATATCGAATGTGATTTCTCAAATGCAACCATTGAGGCATGTAATTTCAGGAAACTAGTTTTTGAGCGTTGTGTAATGGACAACGTTCGGGTTATCGCCTCTAATATTGAAGAACTTTCCTTTATTAATTGCGAAATTAATCAGTTTGTTATGCAGGATTGTCTGGCCAGGCAGTTGCGTTTTCAGCAGGGAGGATTACGCGCCTCTCACTGGCAACGATGTTTAATTGACGGCATGGTGCTGGAGAAAACGCAGATCGCGCAGATGAAAATCAGCGATGTTCAGCTTGCTCACTGGGCGGCGATCTCTTTACCTGCCAGTGATTTCTCTGTCACCGGCGGAAAATTTAATGACGCGAGCTGGTATGCCAGCCGTATTGAGCAGGGGCAGTGGCAGGGGGTTGAAATTCAGCGCATGTCGATGAGCCAGTGTGAGATTGAAGATATGCTCTGGCAGGACATCAGCGGTAGGCATTATATCTGGAACCAGTGTGAGTTAAATCGCGCCGGACTGAGCGGACTGAGGTTAACCGGCAGTAGTTTTTACTGTTCGCGCCTGAATAATTGCGATTTCAGTGACAGCCATCTGACCCATGGTGTTTTTAGCGGTTCCCGGTTAAGTGATTGCCAGCTGGCTGGAGCCGATATGACGGCATGCCAGGCGGATGATGCGCAGTTAGTTCGCTGTAACCTTGAGCGGGTAGTCATGGCGAAAGCAAACATGGTTGGCTGTAGCCTGCATCACTGTCGTCTGGCGGGCGGCGATCTTTCACAGGCCGATTTGCGTGCGGCGGAGGTGTCGACCACGCCATTACATGAGGCCGCCGACACTGTGGGGATTCGTTTGCATGGGGCAACGCGTGCGCCAGCCGAACAAACTGCGGTAAAAGAAGAGCCGGTGCTGATCACCGTTGATGCCTGGTATCAGTATTACCAACCAGGAATTCCGTCAGATTCGCCGTTATCATCGCATGTCTTACCGGGAGGGAGCCGCAATGTCTAGAATGTTACCCGCAGGTGCGCCAGCAAGAAACCATCCGTTGCCGTTCAGAGATGATTCACTGGCCTTTTGTACACTTCCCTCCGGCACGCAGGTGGTGGCTGAAATTAAAACCGATAACCAGGGCAAACTGTATCTGGCGGCCTGGCCGAACTATGAATTGCATGTCGCGACCAGCTGTTTATTGAAACCGCTGGAAGGCGATCGTGTCAGAGCGACCCTTGATCAAAAAAGATTATTTATCACCGATATCTTATGGCGACGGCAAAGCGGCGAGCTGGAATTAAACAGCGGGGAGCATACCTTACATATTATTGCGCCTGAGCTGATTTTAAACGGCGGCAAAAAAATCGCGCTGAAAGCTGAAAGCATTTCGCTGTTTTCCAGAACCTCGCGCTGGGTTGCTGAATGTATGAATCAAATGACGAAGCGTTGGTTTCTGCAAGCGGATGATGCTCACCGTAAGATTAAATTTAATGAAAATGTTGAAGCCGAAAATATCACTTACCACGCCGAAGAAATGCTGACAGTCAACGGGCGTATGACAGCGATCAACGGTTCTGCCGTGGTTAAGGTTGAGGGTAGTCAGATTCATATGGGGTGAGAAAATGCCGTCAGTCAATACCAATGCGGGAGGGCTCAGTACATCAGGAAGTGATGTGTTGAGTTTAGGATTAATTATTGTCGTGGCTGAAAATACCTTACCTAATAGCAGTGGCGCGGTTAACGTGCCCAATGTACT
This sequence comes from Winslowiella iniecta, assembly GCF_001267535.1. Classification (GTDB taxonomy): domain Bacteria; phylum Pseudomonadota; class Gammaproteobacteria; order Enterobacterales; family Enterobacteriaceae; genus Erwinia; species Erwinia iniecta. The sequence continues at coordinate 71,028 of NZ_JRXE01000023.1, forward strand.
AATTTGTGGTGGATATGTTCAGACATTATCAACGCAGTTTTGTCACAGTGCGACTAAGGGGGCGGGGGTGGGTATTTGTTCCGCCACTCACTCTGGTAAAGGATCGCATATGATGTCTTCCAGCGTATTGATTATAAAAGGAAATGGTGCAACCTATCTGGGCTGCGCGGGTATCACTAATTCCGGCAACACCGCCTGTATTCAGTCCACGCCTGGACAATATACCGTTCATGTTAATCGTTAATATGAAGAAGTTTAGTCTTATTTTGTTGTCGTTAATGATGAATACTGGCTGCAGTTATTTTTCTGGTCGCGCAACCGAGCAGGAGCCGTGGACTGTCGAAGTGAAACTGACTGTCGCTCAGCAGGTGAACCCTGACGCGGCGGATAATCCACAACCGGTCAGAATCTGTATTATAGAAACGCGCAGGGCGGGATGGTTACCCCAGCAGCTGTATGAAGGAAGAATTTGTGAAGGACTCAGTGCTTCGGCAGACGTGGTGAATTTCGAACAATATATTCTGGCGCCGGGGCAGACCAAAACCTACAAAACGATCAATCAGGATTACGATAGCGGCAGCCGCTGGGTGATTGTGGGGGCTGAATTTCAGAGAGGTATCGGTAAGTATTCGCTTATCGAAAGACATATTCCCCCGGACGGGGATTTTAAAATTGACGTGGTTGCTGAAAACACCTCGCTAACTTTTTTATAAAATAAATATCCTGCATTTCAGGGCGGAGCTAATGTGCCTGCAACATGAAATATCAAGGGTATAAATATGGAATGTTGATATGTTGCCCACACAGCGTGTTGCTTGGGTTGAAGGAATGCTAATGGAACCACAGCATTTCCAGCAGCAAGAGCGTTATTTAGAGAACTTAATTTATGCTCAGGCGCGGAGTTTTGGCGCTTATACCTGGGGTATCTGTGAGCTGGAGATCGACGAGGGGCTATTCGAGCAAGGAAAGCTGGCAATTAAACGTGCGAAAGGCATTTTTCCTGACGGCACGGTTTTTGATATGCCGGCGCAGGACCCTTTGCCATTACCGCTGGAAATGAATGACAGTTATCAAAATAAAATAATCTGTCTGTCGGTGTTATCCGATATGCCCGGCAATCCGTGGATTGATTTGACGCGTGGTAACGGTGGCAGCCGCTACCGTGCCATTGATACTGAGATTCAGGATCGTAATTTACTGCAACAGGCTGAAGGAAATCCACGTAATGCCATGCTGCAACTGGGTCAGTTGCAGCTGCGTCTGAGCCTGCGTGACAACCTCAGTGCCAATGAATCGATGCTGCCGCTGGCGATGATAGGCGAACGAACCGCCGAGGGTAGTCTGGTGTTAAACAGCAAAGTGCTGCCACCGATGCTGGATTTTCGCGCCACCGGCTGGCTTAACAGTGCCGTTTCCGAGTTGCAGGGGCTGATCTCGCTACGCCTGAATACGGTACGGCTACCCGATGCCCACTACGCCGGTGGCGGGATGTCAGAAGTGCTGGAGCTGATGCTGGTTCAGCTGCTCGGCGAGTACCACCTGGTGCTGACGCATTTATTGCGCCGTCCGCGCGTACATCCTGAAGAGCTGTATCAGCTGTTGCTGGGGTTACTGGGGCGTCTGTGCATTATTCCGGGCAGTGAGGCCATTCGCGAGCGTAACGATCTGCACTACAACCACGAACGTCCGGATATTGGCTATTTTCAGCTCTTCGCGGCGCTGCGTCGCGCGCTGTCTCTGGTGATTGAATCTCCGGCGGTAGCCATGCCATTTAAAAGTAGCGGCGATAATCTGTATCTCTGTCAGAACGACGGACAGCTGCGGCTGGACAGATTGATCTTTGCCGTCAGTGCCGATATACCGGCAGAAGTGCTGCGCCGTGACTTCCCGGCGCAGATTAAGCTGGGGCCGGTTGAGAAAATCGTTAAGTTGATCGATTTACAGCTGCCAGGGGTGCGGATTGCGGCACTGGGCGCGCCACCGCGTCATATTCCTTACTATCCCGACAGTGTCTACTTTGAGGTTGATCCTGCTGACCAGCTGTATAAAGAGATGATGGCCGGTGCGGCAATTGCTTTCAGCGTGGTGGGGGATTTTCCGGCCCTGCGCTTTGATGTGTGGGGACTGAGGCCGGGGAGAGGGCGATGAATGAGTTCGAACAAAAGATTCGCGATGCCATGTCCTCCTCACGCAATGGGCTGCAACAAATAAATGGCATACTGAGCTCGCCGGTGGTTCAGGCTTCGGTGGGGGGAATGGCAGCCTTTGTCGCCACAGCACGTAATGGCGCGGACGACAGTCGGGCGGAAGGGTTTGCCAGTAAGGCAGAAGAAACGCCGCTGTTTCATCCGGGGGCGGTGGCGACTGGCGGCGAGAGTTACGTTTCGACACCGGCGCGTAAGGCGGTGAAGCCAGCTGCACTGACGCGGCCGGGCAGCCTTGCCGGTAACTGGGCAAACCCTTGTGTCGCCGCCGCGATGCCTGCGCTGCTGATGATGGAGCGCATCCGTGCACAGCAAAGCATTGATAATCTGTCGATTCGTGCTCAGATGTTAAGAGAGCTACAGCATTTTAGCCAGGTTCTGCTTAAACAGCAGATGCTGCCGGAAGACGTTCGCCGCATGTCTTACCTGCTTTGTACTTATCTGGACGGCATGTTCGCTGAACTGCGGGAATATGGTTTAACGGCGATGAACCTGCTGATTGAACTTCATCGCGACTCCTGGGGCGGTGAAAAGTGTTTCGATGACCTTGATTATTACCTGCAAAACCCGCATCAGTTTCGTAATATCCTCGGATTATATCATCTGATCTTATCCATGGGCTTTAAGGGAAAATATCACGTACTCGAAAGAGGGGACGTATTATTAGCGGATCTGTTTATTCGCCTTAATACCACGCTATATGAAAAAGGATTTACTCAGTCGCTAAGCCGGGTCAAGACCAATGCCGTTACTGGCTCGTTGACATTATTCACTCCGCTGAAAGTACTGAGCTACGGATTATTAGTCTGTCTGATGGTTTATGGGGGGGGATCGTTTTTGCTGCATGATAAATCACGCGAGATCCGCAATGCCATTATGGTATGGGAACCGCCGGTGCCGCGTAAAATTAATATTATGGAAACCTTGCCGCAACCGCTGCCGGCCATTTTAAATGAAGGCTGGCTTGAGGTGCGCGAAGACCCACGCGGCTGGTTATTACTGTTTACCTCCGATGGCGCATTTCGTACCGGTAAATCAGTGCTGTCACCTGAATTTGTCAAAAAACGCAATATTGAGCGTCTGGGAGAAGCACTGGCCGGCTGGCCGGGCGATCTGGAAGTGATCGGCCACACCGACGCGCAGCCGTTCCGCAATAACGCCTCCGGCGATCCGAATATGCGGCTCTCACAGGAGCGCGCCAGTATGGTGGCGGAGAAGCTGAAAGAAGGCACGCTGGTGAACAGTAAATATCAGAGAAATATTGTCGCCGTGGGTAAAGGAGATACCGAGCCACTTGCGGATAACAGTACGGATGAAGGCCGCCGTAAAAACCGGCGTGTTGATATTCTTTGGAAGGTTGGAGAACGCAGCGAAATTAAAAATAAAATGACAGAAAGTCATCTCAGTGAGCAGACTCCTGGTTTATTAAACAATAAAAAGTCGACAGCAACGTCTGCCCGTTAAGTGGAATGATATTATGATTCGTAGAACACTGGTGGTAGTTGTCGCCATCGTTTTAAGCCTGCTGGTCTGGTGGGTAGGGCCGCTGATTGCGATAGGCAATTTTTATCCGATGATGTCGGTGCTGGTGCGCGGCATTATCATTGCGCTGATATTAATTTGGGCGCTGTGGCCGGTGGTAGCTTCAGCCCTGGGATATTTATTTCGGCAGTTTCGCGCACCGAAAATCAGTAACAAAAAAGTCCGTCAGCATGACAGAGTGTCTGCGCGTTTTTTTGATGCCACCCGCACGCTGAAATATATCGGCATTGCGGAACAAAAAACGCTATGGCGACGTTTACGTTACCGGATGAGAAATGATTATCTGAATGAAAAGCCCTGGTTTTTAATTATGGGACCCTCTGGTTGTGGTAAAACCTCACTGGTTAACGAGAGCGGCAAACGCTTTTTATTATCTGAGCAATATGGCTTCACCCAGACTGCGGATATTGGTCCAACCCGCGATTGTAATCTGTGGCTAACGGATAACGCGGTATACATCGATACCGCCGGGGAGTGGACTCAGTTACATGGTCTGAGTGATGAAGCCAGTAAAGCGCAGGGGCGGCTATTCTCGCTGATTCGTCGTTACCGCCAGCATCCGGGCATCGACGGTATGGTGCTGTGTCTCGACGCCAGCGGGTTGTTACATGCCTCCTTAACCGAACGCAAATCGCTGGCGGACACGCTGCGCGCCCGTATGCTGGAAGTGGCGTCCTGTTTTCGTAACGATATCGCCGTATATCTGGCGATCAATAACCTCGATTTATTACCCGGTGGCAGCGCATTTTTATCGGTGATCGGCGAAGAGATTCTCGCTCAGGGGATTGGTTTTACCATTGTGTCGGACAGCGCTGGCAAGGTGGATTTTCCGCAAAGTGATGCGGAGTACAGCTATTTGCTGGCGCGGGTCAGCCGCTATGTGCAGGAGATTCTGCACTCCACGCACAGCAGTGAACTACGCCAGCAACTGCTGTTCTTTACTGAGTCACTCGGTAATCTGCGTAAGCCATTGTTTAATCTCCTTGAGCAAATCGTTCCGCAATCACCGGTTGGCTACTCGGCGCAGGTGCGTCAGATTTGGCTGGGAAGTACGCAAGTGGCCGATGCGCCACTGATTGAGCTGGAGCCGCGCCCTGTCGGCCATCTCTATTCCCCGATGCTGGACAATGCCATTCTTGAACGTGGCGCACTCAATTCCCGGGCGTTACCGTTGCGCGATCGTATCGGTCGCACCCTGCGCTATGCGCTGGTGCTGCTGCTGCTGGCGTTTGCCGTCAATATGCTGGCGACCCGTTATTTATGGGAGGAGGAATATATTGCCTGGGTGAGTGCCAGCTTCGATGAGACCAAGAGGATGGTGCGCGAAATTCCGGCCACCAATCGCATCAGTGACGATCTGATTTCCGCCTACGAACAGCTCGGTTATATGAATGCACAGCTATCAAACAGTGCTTCCATGATGATCAATCCTTATTTCGAGCACCGGTTGATCAACCAGCAGGCTGAACAGACTTATCACCGTCACCTGTTTAAATTTTTCTGGCCAGCGCTGGAGCGGTATGTCTCCGAAGAGATGGAAAAAGACATTTTATCCAGTGATGCTGATGTTTATAACACACTGAAAATCTATCTGATGATGGGTAAACCGGAACACCGCTCAGCGACGGAACTTGAAAACTGGTTTTTAGCCCGCTGGAGTCGTTTTGCTCCTCAGGGGTATTCGGATGCCGATAAGCGGCTATTCGGCCTGCATTTACGCACTATTTTTAAAGAGAGCCTGCAAGCCGAAGCGCCGGTAACCAAACTGAATGCTGAGTTGATCCGTATGGCGCGCGTCAAGGCGATGGCCATTCCAATCCATGCCCGTGTGTTACAGAATTTGAAAAGCAAGGTTCCGTCCAATATTGAAAACATCTCGCTGGCGAGTGCGGCCGGAGCCAATGTTTCGCTGATGCTACGGCGCAAAGGTCAGGCAACCGTCACCGATATGGCCGTGCCGGCATTTTATTCCCTGGCCAGCTACCACGATGTGTTTAAGCCTCAGCTTAACAGTGCCGTGACCTCAATGATTCAGGAAGAGGCGTGGGTATTACGCGACAGTGATGGCAAAGCCGATCAGGCCAGAACCCTGGATTTTGGGCAAAAGCTCAGTGATGAAGTGCGTAAACTCTATCTGCTGGAATACGCCGACAGCTGGGAGTCATTCCTGAAGGATATTCATGTCCGCCCGGTCAGTAATCTTGATGATGCTGCTTTGCTGGCACGGCAATTTAGCGATCCCTCATCACCGCTGGCTAATTTACTGCGTTTTGTCACCCGACAAACCGGATTGAGTAATTCCGACAGCAATGATGTTTCCGGTTGGGTCAGTAAGCGCCGAATGGAGCTGGAAAATGCCCGGCGCGATATCGTTGGTGAGATTTCCGGTGAACGCTCGCGTTTTCGTATCACCCCCGAAAAGTCGCTGGAGCAACGTTTTGAAGTGGTGCGGCGTCTGGGCACACAGCTGATGCAGGCCGGCAGCAGCAACGACCCTTTAGCGCGTGGTTTCGAAGAGTTGTACAACCAGCTCTCCTCACTGGCCGTGTCGCTGCGTGCCGGGGAAGTGATGCCGCAGAACTCGGCGATTAGCCGGTTACGTATTGCCGCAGCTCAGCAACCGGAACCGGTGCGCAGCATTATGACGGATCTGCTGGAAGTCGGTAACGATCAAAGTTTGCAGCAGAGCCGCAATAACTTAAATAACAGCGCCGCAACTTTTGCTACGGATGTGTGCAAAAACGTATTGTCCGGACGCTATCCCTTCAATCGCCGAGCCAGGGATGAAGTCGGAATTGGTGATTTTGCCCGGATGTTCGGCCCTGCCGGTTCAATGAAACGCTATTTTGAACAGCATCTGGCGCCTTATGTGGATAACACCGCCGGTAAATTACGCATTCGTGAAGGAAGTCGCGGGCTGCTAAGTGCCAGTACTCTGAAAGCATTTGAAAACGCAATGATGATTAGCGATACCTTCTTTAACGGTGGCGATAAGGTCTCTTTCTCGCTGTATCTGCGTCCGCTCTCGTTGTCACCGAATATTATGGAAGCGGTGCTGGATATTGATGGAGAGGTGATTCGCTATAGCCACGGCAGTATTCAGCCGGTCGCCGTGCAGTGGCCGGGAAAAAATGGTGGTGCTTATGTTCGTCTCTCTTTCAAGGATATGAACGGCAAAATTGAATCAGTCAGCTTTAATGGGCCATGGGCGCTGTTCCAGCTGTATGACAAAAGTAATCCATTGCAGATAGATAGCGACCGCCGTGAGCTGACCATGGGCATTGCATCGATCAGCGGATTTTTCAAAATGGAATTGCGTTCGACAATGAATGATTTCCCTCTCTGGTCCCGGGCGTTGAGCCAGTTCTCTTGCCCTGGTTAATGCATATAATGGAGTCCCTATGTTAGATCCTAATAAATTACTGGCAATGCTGACTGATTTAAACAGCATGGCGCAGTCGACACAAAGTTCTCTGTCGCAAAATTTCATGTCGGGCGTTACGGGTATGAATTTAAATGGCAGTGCGGAAATGGAAAAAATGATGTCGATGATGAGCGACATCAATCAAAAAGCCACGGCTAATATGAGTGGCATTATGCAGGAATTTCAGCAGAAAGCGGATATGCAACAGCCGAGTGCGCAGCCAGCAACGGAAGGCAGTAATGATGAGAAGCAAGCTGACCCGGCGGCGCCACAAATGAGTTTTCCACAGGGGGCAATGGATTTCTTCTCCAGTTTGCAAAGGAAATAATAATTAATTATTAACCAGCTCAGTTATGAGCTGGTTAATCTTGTCGTCCAGACAGAGGTAAACGGTTATAGTCATTCTCGCTAGACTCCCGCACTGACCTTTTTTCGCAGAAAATCCTTGGTATTATCACGTAACCACTTATGCGGCGGTGAGTTATCATGGCGCGGGTGCCAGGCCTGAATGATATTCACTTCGGGGAGTGTTATTTGTGGTTCGAACGCAATAACATCAACGTTAAAACTCTCAAGTGCATTGAGAAAAAAGAACGGCACCACGGCCAGTGAGCTGGTACGCATCACCGTTTCGATAGTAGAAAAGTAACTGGGATTAATGCCGACGATTTTACGCTGAAAACCTTGTAGCGTGAATAAACTGTCAACATCATCATTCAGTTTACTACGCGTGCTGATAAAACCAAAGCTGGCTATGTTTTCAAGGGTTTTATTCAGCCGGAGGATCTCGTGATTCTTATTGGCAACAATGATGCACTTATCCCGGTGTATCGTGCGAATTTTAATCTCCGGGCTAAGCTTGCGTGACTCGCCGATGTACAGGTCAATATTATCTTTACGTAAAAAATCGGCGGCGCCGTGGTCGTACGAGAAATCAAGCACCACATTGGGTTCTTTATCCTGCATCTCGTCGAGAAACCCAGAATTCAATAGTGAGATAAGTAAATCGTTCGAGACGATATTGAACATCAAGGATGCGCTTCCGGCATCAAACGAGAGGTTATGATTGAGCACGGCATCAATATTTTTGATCAGATTATGAATTTGTGGTTTTAATTCGACGGCTAAGGGAGTAAGTATCAATAAGGAGCCAGAACGAACCAGGATTTGATCCTGAAAAGCCTCTCTCAATTTATTCAGTGACTTACTAATAGCAGGAGGTGTGACATTTAATTTCTTTGCCGCTTTACTGACGCTACACTCCTCCAGCAAAGCATCGAGAACTATTAGCAAATTCAAATCTGTGCGTGGCATATCAAATCAAATCCTTATGTTGATACATAAAATTTTAAAGGTAATCCGGTAGTCCATAATGGAGGGGACTGCTTTTTATCATTATTGTGGACATAAATTCACATCATTTCAGTGGCGTTTGAGGCTAAAACCGCTCTGGCTAAAACTTAAATAGAAATACAGTTATTTTTAATTAATTCACCAAAGTTTGATTGATACACATGGATTATCCCTTTCACCATGTGGTTAAAATGTGTTTAACCAGGATTCATTGTCTCAGAACGCTGCATTGTAGTTAAAATGTACTAAATTCAGTATGGCAATGGAAGTGGTAAGGATGAAAAATATTTGTGAATCGATAATTAAGTCAGTGCATTATCAATGGAATGAAATTATGCGCGATAATAGTAATGTCGCAATAATTTTTCGCGTGGTGTGTAGTATTTCGACTAATTCAGGACTCAGCGTTGAAGGAAGTCATATATTTACTATTCATGATATCACGCATGCCGAAGATAAAAACTCTCTGGCGCTGACGTCTGAAAGTGCGGCTTATAATAACGCGATACAGTGCCTGACTGCCGCAATGGCCTATAGTGGACAGGCCATGTCGCGAATCGAGAATAACGAATAACAGGCGAAATGCTTATTATAACTATTAATGACTTTATAGCTGAAATGCGAAATGGCTAACATCACCGCCACGTGGTTGGCTGACCGCTCAGAAAGAATCTGTCTTTTTCCGTTACTGCTGAAACATTTCTGACATATTCGCGCTTTAACATGCGTTTATCTCTGGGAAAAATAACAGGAAGTGACGTTTATGAGCGATAAAATCAAAGAGTTAAATGTCGACCGTTTAAAGGATCCTGCGCGCCGTAAATTGCTGGCGGGCACCGGTGCCGTCGGACTGACTGGCTTCTTAGCCGGTGGCCTCTGGAGTTTGCCAGCCGATGCGCTTGCTACAGGAGAACCGGCTGGCAGTCGTTTACTGGGCTTTAAAGGCATCGCAGCTTCAACCGCCGACAAGATTGTTACTGCCGACGGTTATCAGGCGGATGTATTGATTTCCTGGGGGGATCCGCTGGTAAACGGTGCTCCGGCATTTGACCCGCACGGAAAAAATAGCGCCAGCGATCAGGAAAAACAGTTTGGCGATAATAATGACGGCATGAGCTTCTTCCCGGTAGATGAACATCGTGGCGTGCTGGCAATTAATAACGAATACGTTAATGAACAATATTTATTCGCTCACGGTGGCAGCAAGGCGACCAGTGAGGAAGATGTGCGCAAATCGCAAGCGGCGCACGGTATCTCAATTGTCGAAATTCAGCGTGGCGCAGATAACCGCTGGCAGGTGGTGCGTCCGTCGCGCTATAACCGCCGCATTACGGCCAATACCGCGATGATTTTCACCGGTCCGGCAGCCGGTGACAAAGCGCTGCAAACCCCCGCTGACCCCAGTGGCACGAAAGTGCTCGGTACTTTTGGTAACTGTGCCAACGGTAAAACCCCGTGGGGAACCTATCTGACCTGCGAAGAGAACTTTGATACTTACTTCGGCACCAGCAACCGTGACTATCAGGTTACCCCTGCGCAAAAGCGTTACACGCTCAATCCGAACGAAGCAGAGCGTAACTGGGCAGACTTCGATGCGCGTTTTGATATGGCGAAGAATCCCAACGAATTTAATCGCCATGGCTGGATCGTTGAGATCGATCCACTGGATCCCACTTCCACTCCGATCAAACGTACTGCGCTGGGGCGCTTTAAGCATGAAAATGCTGCCGTCACGGTAGCGAAAAATGGTCACCTGGTAGTGTATATGGGTGACGACGAGCGCGGTGAATATATCTATAAATTCGTCTCGGACGGCGTGGTCGACAGCGCTAATCCGGCAGCCAATACTCATCTGCTGGATAAAGGTGTGCTGTATGTTGCCGAATTTAACGGCGAGGCAAAAGGTACGCCGCTGAAAGGCAGTGGTCGTTGGCTGGAGCTGACCCACGGTAAAAATGGTCTGACGGCAGAGAATGGTTTTCACAGCCAGGCCGATGTACTGATTAACGCACGCGGCGCGGCAGATCGGGTTAACGCCACCCGCATGGATCGTCCTGAATGGATTGCGGTTAACCCTCATGACGGCCGGGCTTATTGCACCCTCACCAACAACAGCAAGCGTGGCGATGAAGGGATGCCAGTGAATCCGGCTAACCCGCGACCAAAAAATATTTATGGTCAAATCATTCGCTGGGATGAGAACGGCGATGCCACGGCGCTGAAATTTAACTGGGATATGTTTGTGCTGTGCGGCAATCCGATTGCTCATCCACAGGGAGTCAATCGCGGTACGCCAAACGTCACGGCAGAGAATACCTTTAACAGCCCGGACGGACTCGGTTTTGACCGCGACGGACGTCTGTGGATCCTGACCGACGGTAAATACAGTAATGAAGGGGATTACCAGGGGCAGGGTAACAATCAGATGCTGGTGGGCGATCCGGCAACCGGTGAGATTCGTCGCTTTATGGTCGGGCCGAAGTCTTGTGAGCTGACCGGCATCGCTTTTACCCCGGATTACAAAACGATGTTTGTTAACGTCCAGCACCCAGGGGAAGAGGGGGATTCTACTTTCCCGAATAACAGCCCGCGCCCGCGTTCTTCGGTGATTATGGTGACGCGTAAAGATGGCGGGGTGCTGGGGGCGTAATTGTGATTATTCTCTAAGGGAGCCGTTTTCGGCTCCCGTCCTGATGACATGCAGGGTGCTAACCTCCGGTACGGGCGGCGGAAACGCCGCCTCTACGGGTATAATGCATTCGCGCCGCCGATCTCACCGAGCCATTCTCAATCGGGTTGCCATCCCATCCGTATTTTCTCGCGCAATTTGTTTATTTCAAGTGAGCTTATTACGCCAAAACAGATTATTCTTCAGACAGGCCCGATACAAAGTTGAGTCGGAAGCTTATGAAAATAAAAATGATGCTGATCGGCTGGCTGGCATTTATCGGCTGCGACTTCTTGTTAGCCATGATGAGCCTGCAAGTCAGGGACGTCTGGAGTTTATCTGCTTTAGTGTGGTTTCCGGCCGGACTGTTGCTCGGCGTACTTTGTACGTTGCCTCTGCGTTTCTGGCCAATCTGGCTACTGAGTTCTGCCTTACTGCATCTGGTCGCCAGCCAGCTCTATGGCCGCCCGGTCAATGTGTCATTAATTTTCAGCTTTTTTGATACTTTACTGATCACCGTGACCGCGCTGATCTGGCAATTCTTTTATGGCGTAATGGCGCGCCCGGTGCGGAGGCGTGACATTATTGCGCTGGCACTATTGTGTGCTGCCAGTGGAATTATTGAGCGCTTTGTCACCATCTGGGCGCTGCTTTTGTTGGATTATCCCATTGACCCGTCGATTTCCGTTCTCCATATCGCTGGCTATGCCATCAGCTCCCTACCGGTAACCTTTTTTGTTTTTTATCTGGTGACGAGGGTGAACAGGACGAAATGGGATATTAGCGGCTACCTGATGGTGCTGGCGATGTCACTGATGATGCTGGCACTGTTTTTCCTGCCGCTTAGTGCATTGACCGACGCGCTGCGCTGGCAGGATCTGGCATTGATGTTCTCGCTGACGTTACCGGTGTTATTAGCCTTGCGCGGTGACTTACTGCTGCTGAGTGGTTTTTTATCGCTGTGCTCGACAGTGGCCGTCGGCGCAACGCTGTTTGGGCACGGGCCATTTCATCATATCTTGCCCAGCCAGCAGGAGGATGTGCTGATTGCCGCCTGGTATAGCGCTGCGTTAAGTTTACCCGCGCTACTCTGTGCCAGCCTGGTGAATCAGAAATCTGCGCTACTGGCACGACATCGCTGGCGGGAACAATTAATGGATACCGTGCTACAGCACGGTTTGTACCACCGTTTCGAGCTGGAGAGCAACGATGGTCTGCGCTGGCTTTATCAAAGCCGCTGGCAGGGCGTCAGCCATGCGCCAGTTTACTGGCAGCAGTTTATTGGCTGGATACATCCGGACGACCGGCTGGCGGTGGAACAACTGAAAAACAGCGCATCTGCCACCCCGCAGGTGTTACCGATACGGCTGGCAGACCGACATGGCGAGTTTCATCAGAGCAGTATGGCGCTGGTTGCCTGTCAGGAAGGGCAGGTATGCTGGTTTGAAGGGGTGATTTTTCCGCAACAGACTTTGTTGCGGTCTGAGGGGGGCGAATGAGCACGCGAGTGATTATTGCCGATGACCATCCGGTGTTTTTGCTGGGGTTGCGCGGTGTGTTAGCCACGCTGCCTGCCGAATACCTGATTGTGGCAGAGGCACATGATGTCAGCAGCTTGTTTGAGCGGCTGGAAACCTGCCCGGCTGATATGCTGATTACCGATCTGAATATGCCGGGCAATGATCAGGCCGATGGTGTGCGGATGATCGGCAGGATCCGTCAGCTTTACCCCGATCTTACCGTGGTGGTGATCACCATGTTAAGCGACCAGCGGATCCTTGAACTGCTGGCAGGATACCGGATAAAAGCCATTCTGAATAAGAGCAGTCTGTCGCATGAGCTGGCAGATGGCCTGAGCAGCTCGTCGAGTGACGACCAGCCATGGCTGAGCGACGCGTTTCGCAGCGATCCGCTGACTCAGGTGGAAAAAGCGCTATCGGTAAAAGAGATGGAGGTCATACGGCTGATTGGTCAGGGGCTTAGCGTTAATGAGATTGCCGCACGGCTTTATCGCACCAAGCAAACCATCAGTGCGCAGAAGCTCAGTGCCATGAGAAAGCTCGGACTAGACAATGATGCCGCGCTCTATCTGTATCTCAGTCAGTGTGGTCTGGGACAATAATCATGTGTCGTCACCTCTGCTGCATCGGATGGTTAGGGTTATTGCTGCTGTTGCCTGCGCTGGCGCTGGCGGAGCAGCCACTGTTTTCGACCTCAGCCAGTGTAGCAGAGCAGGCAGAAGGGCGGCCGACAGAACTCTACTCCAATATGACGCAGGACTTTTTGCCGCTGGCCGAAACGCGTTCCGGCGCGCTGGCACACTTTCCGGTGCTGAATGTTGGCCTGTATTGCTGCTCATCGGCGCCGTTGCAGATGCCACGCTGGGACGGCAAGCTGGAAGGCGTTTACCCCGATTATCTGCAACTGTTGCAAATGGTGCTGAAACGGCCGGTGCAGGCCAGACTGTACAGTAGCTGGGAGCTGGCTTATCAGGCGTTGCAGCGCGGGGAAATTCAGCTGCTGGCACAGTCTGATTTTTTGCAATCGGCCAATCGCGATAACGAAACCGATCCACTACTGGTGCAGCCACTGATGCTGATGGTGCGTAAAAACCATCAGACTTCGCCACTTTCCAGCCTGCATATTCTTGCCGCTCCCGATATCAGCCCGTCGGTCATTGAGCATCTGCGAACCCTCTATCCCCACCTTGAAGTGGCGCGTAATTCACAACTGGCCATTCAGGCGGTGGTGAATGATCAGGCCGATGCCTATCTTGATGGCCAGAGCCAGATTACCTTGTTTAGCGCCCTGCGACCGGTCGCTGGCGTAGTCTGGCGGCGCGATCCCGCACTTGATGAGCTGCTGTATGGCTTTGTCGGCCGCGAGGGCGACGGCGTGGTGGAAACGATCAATGACATCCTGACCAATATTCCGCATTCGATTAAAAATGAGATTTATCAGCGCTGGGTTTCGGGCCTGTCGCAGTCGGCTAACAATGATGTCTCGATTTTCACCCCGCAGGAAATCGACTGGATTAAGCAGCATCCGGTGATTAACGTGGCGATAGATATTGATATTCCGCCGTACTCTTTTCTCGACAAAAACGATGAAATTACCGGTCTGGATGTCGATATTTTGCAGCTGGTGGCGGAAAAAAGCGGCCTGAATTTAAACTTTATCCCGGCATTTGAACCGGCGGGTGTGGAGAAGGCACTGCGGGAGGGGAAAGCGCAGATGACGCCGTCGCTGATGGATTCGCCCGCACGGCGCGGCTGGCTGTCGTACAGTGACCCTTACGGCATCGTGGAGTGGGTGATGATTACCCGCAATGAGCGCAGTGCGCCTTTTAGCCCGGAGCAACTGGCTCACAAGCGGGTTGCTATCCAGAGTGGTCATGCGCTGCTGGCGGCGATGCAACTTTACCCCAACCTGTCGATTGTTGAGGTTGCATCGGTACCTGAAGCGGTGGATATGATGCTGGCCGGGGCGGTCGACGCGACCTTTGCCAGTATCGGTAGCGCTAACTATTTGCAGTCCAGCCGCTACGGCAGCCGGATCGCCGTTCAGCCACTGGAAAACGCCCTTCAGCCAGAACGCTTCGCGGTGTTGCCTGCTTATCCGCTGCTGACCGATATCCTCAATAAAAGCCTGCATACCGTGGCACCGAATGAAATACGTGCCTTACGCATGCACTGGTTTTCCGTGGCTAATCTGGCCTCTTATAATAACGTGATTTCACCCTGGGTAATGCTGTGGGGCGGAGCATTGTGCGTGATTGCCCTCAGTTCGGTGTTTTGGGGAACCTGGCTGGCGCGCCAGATCGGATT